>CAWGUH010000009.1:0-68970 GCA_963825715.1 uncultured Alphaproteobacteria bacterium
CGCGATCGAGGTCGACCCGCAGGAGTACGCCCGCGCCCACGCCAATCTCGCTTTGACCTTCGGAACTTCGATCCTGTTCCGCCTCGGCGATACGCCAGCCGGACAACAGGCGGCCCTCGAAGAAGCCGAGCTTGCCGTTTCGCTCGACCCCAGATTGCCGCAGGCCCAGTTCGCCCTGGCGGTCGTGCTGTTGTCGCGACAGAGCCATGACCAGGCGATTGCTGCGGCGCGTGAAGCGATCCGGCTGGACCCGAACTACGCGGATGGCTACGCGGTTCTCGCGCAGACGCTGGCTTTCGGCGGCGAAGACAGACGCGCTCGCGGCCATCCACACGGCGAAGACACTCAGCCCACGCTACACATTTGCCTATCTTTGGGTCGAGGGCCACATCCTGTTCCAGTTGCGCCGCTACGATGAGGCGCGCGCCGCGCTCGAAGAAGCCGTTGCGCGGAACCCCGCCATGTTTCTCGGGAACCTGACGCTCGTTGCCACTTATGGTCATCTAGGCCTGTTGGAAGAGGCGGATTGGATCGCATTCGAGTTGCTGACTAATGCGCCGGAGATTTCCGCATTCGAAGAGGGGCGATCGCTCCCGTACCGGAATGAAGAGGATCGCGCGCACTATGTCGAGGGCCTCCTGCTGGCGGGCTTGCCCAAGTGACCCTTTCACATTCAGTTTTCGGCCCTTCCATTCAGATGCCCCAGTTGTACACGGGTGGATCATGCACTGGCGGCAAAAATGCAGCAAGATCCTGATATTGTATCAAAATTTCATTACTTGGGTGTCGATGCGCTGTTTCACTCGTTTTGAGAGTGGAGGGCTTGGCGATGATGGGACCGGGGCAAGTTGCGCAGGGCGCATTGTTTTACGAGATCTCCATCGATGGACTTGTGCCGCAAAATCACCCTGTGCGAGGGATTGATCGCTTCCTCGATCTGAGAGATGTGCGGCCGCACGTTGAAGCGCCCCGGATTGAAGCGGCTGCTGGAGAATATCGAGGACGGGCTCGTCGATGTGGTTGTGGTCTACAAGATCGACCGGCTCAGCCGTTCACTGGCCGACTTCGCCAAGCTGGTCGAGGTGTTCGACCGGAACGGCGTGACTTTCGTCTCGGTCACGCAGTCGTTCAACACCACCACCTCAATGGGGCGGCTGACGCTGAACATCCTGCTGTCCTTCGCCCAGTTCGAGAGGGAGGTCACCGCCGAGCGCATCCGCGACAAGGTCGCGGCCTCGCGGCGGAAGGGCATGTGGATGGGAGGATGCCCGCCGTTCGGCTACGAGGTGAAGGACCGCAAGCTGGTCATCAACGAGACGGATGCCGCGAACGTCCGCTGGATTTTCGCCCGGTTCCTCGAGATCGGATCGGGAACGGAACTGGCGCGGGAACTGACGAAGCGGGGCGTAAGGACCAGCCGCGGGAACCGGATCGACAAGAAGTACCTCTATCGGCTGCTGAACAATCGCGCCCTCATCGGTGAGGCGGTCCATAAGGGCGACAGTTATCCCGGCGAGCACGACGCCATCATCGATCGCAATGTTTGGGACAAGGTCCACGCCATCCTGCGGGAGAGCCCGCGCAAGCGCGCAGCCAGAACCCGCGCCGACACGCCGGCGCTGCTGAAGGGGCTGCTTTACGGCCCCGATGGCGCCGCGTTCTCGCCCACCCACACCCGGAAGGGCGGCAGGCTCTACCGCTACTACGTCAGCCAGACGGTGCTGAAGCATGGTGCCGGGTCATGCCCCGTGGGCCGCGTGCCAGCGGGGGAGATCGAGGCCGCCGTCATCGACCAGCTTCGCGCCGTGTTCCGACAACCCGAGATCGTGGCGGGGACGTGGAAGGCCGCGCGCGCGCAGGACGGCGACATCACCGAGGCCGACGCCCGCGCCGCCCTTCAGCAGCTCGACCCGCTGTGGGGCGAACTTTTCCCCGCCGAGCAGGCGCGCATCGTGGCGCTGCTGGTCGAGCGCGTGGACATCGGCACCGACGGCATGAACGTGCGGCTCCGGGTGGACGGCCTCGGCGGGCTCGCGCGCGAGATGCTGGCAGGTGACATGGGCGCGGCGGCGTGACCCGCGCGACGCCGTTTCCGGAGACCGTCACGCTCCACGTCCCGTTCCGCGTCGTGAAGCGTGGCGGGCGGAAGGAAATGCAGTTGCCGGAGGGTGCCGCACAGCCACGCCGGACGGATAGAACGCTGGTTAAGGCGCTGGCCCGCGCCTTCCGGTGGAAGCGGATGCTCGAGTCGGGCGAATTTGCGCACCATCGCCGAGCTGGCCGAGCGCGAGGGCATTGCACCCTCCTACATGACGCGCGTCCTGCGCCTGACGCTACTCGCACCCGACATCGTCGAGGCGATCATGGACGGTAAGCAGGGACCGGAGGTTACGCTGGCTCAGATAATATGACTCAGACGCCGCTGGAGTGGGATGGACAGCGGCGGTGCTTCGGCCAGAAATCGGGTCCGCTCTGAAACCGGCAAGCGCAACGCGACCCCGATCCGACGAACCACCCGAGTGTCTATGCAGGCCGTCGATCTTCCGTCAAACTGCTCAAGGTCAACTCGTTATTGAAGGAAACTGGCTTGTTGGGTCGGGCATTGAGTTCTGTCGTCGGGGTCATCCTTTCGGTATGCGCGAACTCTTGTTGGCATCAGTGCGGCGGGAGCGAGTGAATGTAGTCTGCCGGCAATGCGGATCGCCGAGCGTCCCGGGTTCGGTGGGCCACCGACCGAGGTGGCGATTGGGCTGATCGTCGGCGACCTCTTGAACGTGGACGACGTCAATCAGCAGATGACCGCGGACCTTTTCGCCACCTTGGAGTGGAGCGATCCGAGGCTGGACGGTCTCGATGGATGTAGCTTCCAGCGTGCCCGCGTGTGGACGCCACCGATCACCTTGTTCAACTCGGCCGTGCTTTCTGGGGAGCGGACGCAGGCGCGCGACCAGGTCAGCGTCGGAGCGGACGGACGGGTCCGTTACAGCCAGCGCTACCGGGGCGAGATATCCACGTATCACGCGCTGCATCGGTTTCCTTTCGACCAACAATCCTTCGCCATACTCGTGGGCTCGCTGGGAGAGGGGCCGTCCGAGCTCCTGCTTCGAACGCTCCCCGAAAAGTCAGCGCTCGCGCAGCGCCTGAACATCGAAGGATGGCGGATCACCGGCTATGAGGTGGACGCTCAAGTCGCGTTCGTACCAACGCTCGATGCGGACCGCAGCGTGTTCGCGGCGACAATCCGCGCCGAACGTATGCCGGGGTTCTACGTGTTCCGGATCCTTCTGCCACTGCTCTTCATCGTCGCCATGTCCTGGGCTGTCTTCTGGGTGCCGCCGAACAAGTACGAATTCCGCCTTGGTCTCGGCGCCACTTCGATGCTGACCGTCGTTGCCTTTCAGCTGGCGATGTCGAACTACCTGCCGAGGCTCGGCTATCTGACCAAGATGGATGGGCTGATCATTTGGGCCACGGCAACGGTGTTTCTCACGATCACCAGCACGATCGTCACTGGACGTATGATCATCCGGCGCGCGGGTGAGAAGGCCGACCGGCTCAACGGCGCGTTCCGTATTGCGATCCCGATTCTGTTTTTCTCTGGCTGGGCATTTCTTCTTCTGACGTGAGGAGACATTGAAATCGCGGCGATCGGTCATGGTGGCTAAGTGTCGACTTGTACTGCGCCGGACCCTGCTTGCGCCGGACATCGTCGAGGCGATCCTGGACTGAACGCATCGGCCCAAGGTGACGCTCGCGTGGGTGCTAGAGTTCTTCCCGGTGCAGTGGGCGGAACAACCCCGGCACTTCAGCCCAAAAAGCAATACCGGACCTTCTTTACGAGCACGACGATTGACTGCTCGGAGCCCTCTTGAGACCTTCAGCCCAAGCAAGCAGCATCCGACGCGATGGGCGGGAAGCGGGCATTCGCTGTATCCTGGAAGTGACGAGCTGAAGTTCACGGGAGCTGCTGTTCGCAGAGCCTCCAACCAAGGACAGCTACACACAATGCGCGATGCTGGCTGAAAGCAGGCCTTCTTTCCAAATGCGAAAACAGAGTGCGTCGATGGCGAAAGCAGATGTTCCTATGCCGCAGGTGTTGCCTTCGGCTTCTCGATGAACCGCATTGGGCGATAAGCATCCTTTGTTTGCCATCCGTACCAACACGGCAGATGCGGTTGTAGCCGTCGGGACTCACACCGATCAGGCGATCCGTACCCCATAGGCTGATCCGGTTCCCGATCATTCGACTTTTTGCAAAACACGCTATTCGGTCAGCCTGACGAACGCTTTGATAAGGGTGCCAAGGGTCTCGGGGTCGCGATATGGACCATCATGTGTCACGTCGGAGATTGTCACAACAAGTGCGTTCGCGAGGCACTGCGCAGCACGCTCTGCTATGATAGCATACCGTGTAAGCGTCTCGCTGCCATCGACGACCAGCGTAGGCACGGCGATCCCGGCAAGCGTCTCGCAGTCGAGCGGCCGATAGGGCGCCATGTCGAACTGCAACGGAAGTGTCCTGGCATTGTCCCGCCACATGCCAACCGCCGCTTCCGTCTCGGCAGCGCCCTCCGGCCAGTCGAACACGGCTTCGATCACCCGAAGCGCTGCGTCTTCCCACCTGCCTTCGGCGAGCGGTTGATCCGACGGGCCGAAGTTTCGTCCCACCTTCGCCTGTGCGTTTCGCTCCCCAGGAAGTCCTCGCGACAAATCGGGAAGAAAAGGTTCGTAATGAATGGCAGAGCGAAACAGGTCTGGGCGCTCCCGCATGGCCTGCAGTCCGACTTCGCCGCTGTAGGACCATGTAACCAGATGCACCGGGCCCTGATCGAGCGCTTCGATGAAGCCGAGCAGATCGGCGACATGGCGCTCCACAGTGAACTCCGCGCCATCGTCCGGCCAAGGTGCTGTGCCGAAATAGCGCTGGGTATAGGCGACGAAGCGATGAGTTTCTGCGACGCCTTTGCTGTAAGCATCCCACGCACGACGATCCGCCAGTGCGCCGTGCAGGAACAAGATTGGTACTCCCGCCCCTTCGGTCGAGTATTCCACGGTTGTCCCGCCAACGTCCATCTGAGCGGTCTCGGCCGAGGCTAGGCTCGCCCAGACGCCAAGGGCACACAGGCTCATGAGCGTCCGCCCGGCCTTGCCAAATCCGCAGGTTCCAAGGGTCATGTTTGTTCTCCATTGCTGTGCGCCGGATCGATGGCGCTACCTGAGAGGTTAAGGAGTAAAGCCCTGAACCGTCTTGAATCCGTTCTGAATCGTTATGAAATCCTGTGAAGCCCGGTCGCTTTCCTTGCCCCGCGACGTAGACCGCGATAGAGGCGGCGGCGTTTTTGTGATAAATTGAGATCGATTTCCGCCGACCGCGCGCCCCGCTTCACGGCGTCCGGCGTCCGGCGTCCGGCGTCCGGCGTCCTGTGTCGGAGGGGCTGGGAGGTTCGGCATGAACGAAGAAACCGGCACGGTCGCGATTTCGCGAGGGACCGATGTACACGTGGCAGGGCGGATGGCGATCGGCGGTTTTGCGCTGTGCACATCGACCGGGACGCTCTTCGACAGATCGGGCAATTCCGTTACTCTCGGGTATCAGGCCACTCGCGTGCTGGAAGCCTTGGCTGGCGACGCAGGGCAAGCAGTCTCCAAGGACCGGCTGATGTCGGTCGCCTGGGGCAACGTACATGTCACCGAGAACAATCTCGTCCAATGTATCCGGCAGATCCGGCACGCCCTCGGTGACCGAAACGGCAGGATCGTGAAAACGGTACCCAAGGTCGGCTACATGCTCTTGCCGGGCGTCGCGCAATCGACACACTCGAAAGTCCAGTCCAACTTTCCCCGTTCCCGACTGTTGGCTGGCGTCTTGGCGCTTCTGGCGGTCGGGATCGCCGTGCCATTTGCCCTGCACAGCACCGGCATCCGGATGTTCGATGCGTCCGCGGATCGCCAGGTACAGGCATCGGCGAAACCGGCCCCCGGATTGTCGGTCGAAGACCAAGGCCCCTCCATCATTGTCGTGCCGTTTGTCAGCATCTCCGGAGACGAGCGGTCGAAGCGCCTCGGTCTTGGGATGGCCATGGAACTTTCCGGCGCCTTGGCGCGTCATTCGGAGCTTCGCGTGATTGCCACCAGCGCTGAGACCGTCGCCGCGTCCGATCCGATGGCAACAGCCGGTGAGCATTCGGTCCGGCTGGTGATGGATGGAACGATCCTCGCGCAGGGGGAAACCCTGCAGGTGTCCGCCCGCCTGAGCGATGCCTCGGACAACCGGGTGCTGTGGTCGCAGGTCTGGCGCGGGCAGGCTGGGGATATCTTCGACTGGCAGAACGAGGCACTGGCTCGGATCCTGTCCTCGATCTCCGCGGTCTGGACCGGCGCGATACCCAGGGAAGCCCTCCGCCAGACACGCAAACGTCCGACCGAAAGCCTGGACGCCTATGAACTGTTCCTGCTCGGAAGCGCCGAAAAGCATGAGTTTACAAAAGACAGCCTGCGCCGGGCGGTCGATCACCTGGAGCGGTCGACGGAAATCGATCCCGGCTTTGCCCGTGCTTGGGTCGCACTCGACCTCGCGCGCGTATATCTCTCGGACTTCGCAGACACACGCGTAGAAGCCGAGGCGCTCTTTCAGGCGTCGCTGGATGCGAGCCGCCGCGCTTTCGAGGCTGACCCGGAAGATCCGCAGGTGCTGGTGCGGTACTCGGCGCTTGTTTCGAACGAGGGCGATCTGGAAACGGCGGCGCGCCTGCTCCGGCAAGCGGTCCGCGAGGCACCCAACGATGCCGACATTCTTGCGCAGGCGGCCTTCACGGCAGCATGGAGAGGCATCACCGGCGACGAACCGGTTATCTGGGCAGAGCGAGCGCGCGAGTTGAACCCTTCGGCGCCGGATTGGTACGATTCCGCCTTTGGCATGGCGCTCTTCCACGCGGGGCGCTTCGAGGAAGCCGCCCTGGCCCTTTCCAGTGGCGCGGCTATGAACGACGCGACGATGGTGCGTGCGGCTGCGGAAGCGCTGTCAGGAAATCTGGACGCCGCGCGGAAGACCGCTCGTGAATTGCACGCTCGTGCACCCAGCATGGTAGCGATGGATCTCGTACCGGGAGCGGCCGAGGGCATGTCGGAGAGTTGGGATCTCTTCCTCGAAGGCGCGCGCATCGCCGGAGTGCCAATCAATTCAGCCGACATGGTCCCCGCACCCTGACGTCCCTCGGAAGTGGCGGACTGGGATAGAGCTCAACCGCTGACTTCATTATCGATTACGAGATCCACGAATGGATATGCCAGGGCGGTAAACGGCCGAAGAATTATTCCAGAAGTTCACCGGAAAGTTGACCGCGCAGACGCAGCGAACGGCGACTCCGGGCCGTTCGCGACGGTTGAGGTGACTCGAACGAATGATGGCTTCGTCCGCAACTCGGTCGCTCGCGAGTGCTGCGGCGAACGACAGCTTCAGGAGAGGGGCGCAAGCCGCACGAAGAGGGTTCTTCGGCCGGCTTTACGTCTAGAGGCCCCTGAGAACGTTCGATTTATGTTCCATCTGAGCGATTGCCACTGGCATCGAAGTGTTCAGGTTGCCCGCCTAAAAAGTGAAGCAAATTCAGCGCGATACAAGCTCTGCACCAAATCCGCGCAGTCATGAGGTTCGGAGAAAACGGCTCCGGAGAGACTGATTTCGGTCGTTCCTCTCTGGCGCCGGTGAATAGCCCCACCCGCATAACCCCCGAAAACAACGAGAAAATCCGGCCGCGGCCGGATCGGGAGAACGCTTTCGCAAGGGCAAGTGGCGGAGAGACAGGGATTCGAACCCTGGGTGGGGTCACCCCCACAACGGTTTTCGAGACCGCCCCGTTCGACCACTCCGGCATCTCTCCAGTCCGAGCGGCATCGTTAGAGAAGGCGCCGCATCAGTGCAAGGGCATTCGGTCAGTTCGCGAGAGCCTCGTCCGGATCCGATCCCAGCAGACCTCCCACGAAATCCTCGAGCTGCGCGCTGGTGGCCAGCAGGCGGCGGGCGGCGTCGAGGGAGGGGCGATCGAGCCGGGGCAGGGGCTCGACGAAGGCCTGGGGCGGCGTCAGCGCCTCGGGCGCCGAAGCCGGTGGCCGTGCGGGAGCCTCCGCGGTCCGGCTCACCATGAAATCCGCCATTGCGACGCGCTCCGGATCGGCCGCCTCGGCACTCAGCACGCCGGGCCAGTCGCCGGCAGGCCAGGCATAGCCTTCGGCTTCGTGCGGCAGACCGGCGGCCTCCAGCGTGTCGCGGGCCGTGTCGAAATCGCCCTCGAGGGCTGCGGCACGGGCGAGCAGGGCCGCAGCCTGCGGTTCTTCCATGCCAGTGAGCCCCAGCCGCACCAGATCGATCCGCCCCAGCCGCAGATTGGATTCAGCGAGCTGGAACCGGGCCGGATCGATCCGGGCTGCGGCCGGCCCGGCGATATCCGCCGCAAGTTGCGGCAGGCCGATTGCGAGAAGCCGGGCCGCGATATCGGTCCTCGCAGTGTCGTAGTCGGGCTTCTCCGGAATGAGATCGCCGTCGGACAGCATCACGTCGGCATAGACTGCCGGGCCGGTGCGGTCCGGATCGGCTGTGGCAAGTATCGCGACGGCGGTTCGTTCGAACTCGGGGTGCTCGGGGAATTTCGCCTTCGCCGCCCGGATTTCCACGATCGCTTCAGGAAGCTCGTCGCGCGCCCCCAGCGCTCTGGCCAGCAGCGCACGCAGCGGAGGTTCGCGTGGCGTGTCGCGATGAAGCGTGAGCGCGCCGCGCAGATCGGTGACCGTCCGGTCCGGAATGCCGAGCCCGTTCTCGAGCGCAAGTGCGACGAGTGTCGTCAGCACGTCGGTGCGGTTGTGGGCATCGGCTTCGACCAGCGCGTCGAGCGCGGCGATCGCCGCCCGCGGACTGCCTTCCGCCGCGACCAGACGGGCCTCGGCGAGCTTCATCTCGGCAGAGAGCAGATGCCCGGGTCGCACCGCCGTATCATAGATCAGCCGGGCCTCCGAGATCCGGTCGTCGTCGATCAGCCCGCCGATCAGGGACGGCCCGATCAGCGCGCGCAGATGCCGGGGCAGGGCCGCGAAGGCGGCGTGTACCGTCAGAAAATGCTCGGCCGAATGGAAGACCGGCGCCGCACCGCTCGTCGCGAGCCAGAGCCCGTGCGCTCCGGGGCAGGCGGCATTGCGGGCAAGCGGTCCGTAGGGCGAGGCGGGCCGACTGTCGACGACCCGCGCCATGTCGGTGAGAAGTGCGCGCTGCACGCCCTGATAGCCGAAGCCCTGCATCAGCGCCTCCGCCTCGGCGCCCATTCCGAAATGGATGTAGAGCCGCACGAAGGCGACCAGCGCGCCGGGATCCACGGCATCGAATTCACCGACCAACTGCCGCCGCAGACGTCCGGACTGGTCGGCGAAGCTGCTGCCGTCTGACCATTCCGCGATCGCGAGACGATCGTCGGGCAGACATTCCGGCGGGGCGATCTGCCGCGCCAGCTCCGCCGCGACGCGACCGCCGTCGCGATCGAAGACGGTCATCGCCGTGATCTGGTCGTGATCGAAGACGCTGGCCGGTGCCCCGTCCGCCGCGGGGGCGTCTTCGGGTTTCGGGAGTTCGGCATTCGCGATCGGTTGCGGGCGCGCCGGGGCCTCCGGCGGCGTTGTTTCCGCAAGGGAGCCCAGATCCCCCGGAAGCCGCAGCAATCCGTTTTCGTCCGCGCTGTCGCGTCCCGTCGACAGGCCGATCAGGCCCTGGTTGGCTGCGCGTTCGATCTGCTGGATCAGGACGTCCTCGGCGGAGGTGACGATGCCTGCCTCGCGCCGGGCCCGTGCTTCGGGTTCCTCCGCATCCGCGTCCGGCCCCGGTTCGGGCAACAGCGCGAGCGGTGCGTCGCGATCGGCGATGTCGAGCGCAAGATACTGCCCCGAGACGAAGACGGTGGAAACCCGGCAGTCGCAGCCGAGGGCGACCGAAACGGTCGTGCCCTCCGGTCCGGTGCCGGTATCGACTTCCCGGATCCGGGTCCGGGGCAACCGATCGAAGACCTCCCGCGTCGAAAAGTCGAGCGTACTGCCGGGAAAGAACAGCGTTGCGCGTCCGTCGACGGTCTCGAGCGACCATTCGGTCGTCGGCTCGACGAGCAGGACGATGCGGGAGAACCCCTCGTGCTCTCCGCCCCGGATCGGCCCGCCCTCGGCCCCGAGCGCCGGTGCCGCGCAGGTCAGCGCGACGAGGCTCGCGCAGAGCCCGCGTCTCATGCCGCGAGGCTCTGCTTGGAGGCGCGCAGAGCCCCCTCCAGTTCGTTGTAGGACGGCCGCACAGAGGCAGGCGTGTTCTGGCGGCCGACCTCGACGCAAATGTTCGGCGCGTGGTCGTGGAGGGCCGCGACCATCACCTCGCGGATCAGGTTGTAGAAATGCTGGTCCTCGTCGATCACGTCCTTCACCCGGCTCGCGAACGGGCCGACGATGCCATAGGCGAGAAACACGCCGAGGAAGGTTCCCACCAGCGCGCCGCCGATCATCTTGCCGAGAATCTCGGGGGGCTGGTCGATCGAGGCCATGGTCTTGATGACGCCGAGCACCGCCGCGACGATGCCGAGCGCGGGCAGGCCGTCGGCCATCGTCTGCAGCGTGTGCGCGGAATGCTGGGCCGAGGCGTAGTTCTGCTCGATGCGCTTGGTAAGCACCTCCTCGACCTGGTGCGGATCGTCGTAGTTCATCGAGGCCTGCCGCAGCGTGTCGCAGATCAGCGCGACGGCCTCGCCATCGGCCAGGATGCGCGGATAGGCCGAGAAGATCGCCGACGCGCCCGGATCCTCGATGTGCTGGTCGAGTTCGACGGGATTGGTGCGGGCGATCTTGATGAGCTGGAACATCAGGCAGAGCAGGTCTTGGTAGTCCTGGGTCTTCCAGTGCGGCCCCTTGAAGACCTTGCCCACGTCCTTGAGCGTGTGCTTGATGCCGTGGGTGTCGTTGGCGATCACGAAGGCGCCGAGCGCCGCCCCGCCGATCATCATCATCTCGTAGGGCAGCGAATGCAGGATGATCCCGATCTTGCCGCCGGCGATGATGTAGCCGCCGAAGACCATCACGAAAACAACGATGATGCCGATGATGCCGATCATGACCAAGCCCGCCCGCTAAAGCGCCGCCGGGGCGCACCAGATACTCAACGGGAGCGGTCATACCCCGAGGGGCATTAAGAAACCTTCAAACGGCGCTATTCGGTCGGAACGGCGCTGTTGCGGCTGGTGATCGTGAGGGTCACGGCATAGGCCGCATCGGGTTCCATGCCGGTCAGCACGTCCGCGGCGATCTCGGGCCGCATGCGCGCCATCAGGCCGGCGGCGAAGCTCACATCCATCCGTTCGATGATGCGCGCGGCCTCTTCGGGCTTCATGGCCTCGTAGACCTTCGTCATGCGGTCGATGTCGCGCTCGGCGGCCTTGTCGGCCAGCGCGAGGGTCTCCTCGAGGTTGCGCTGGGCTTGGTCGAAGGCGGCGAGCTGTTCGGCGAGCTTTGCCTCCGCGACGTTGAGGCTTTGTGCCCGGTCGGCGAGGCGGGCGGCCTCGGCGTCGAGTTGCGACTCGCGCTCGCGAATCGCCAGCAGCAGGGCATCCGCATCGCTTGCCGGCTCGGCCTCCGGCGCCGTACCTGTCCGCGCCGTCATCGTGTCGAGTTCCTGCGCGATCGCCGAGCCGTTCTCGGTCAAGCGCAGCGCGGCCGAGCCGAGAAAGCACAAGACGATGAGCCCGACACCGCCGAGCCCTGAACCGCGCGCCGCCATCGCCTACCGGCTCCCGCCCGCGGCGAGCAGGCTCAGGGCTTCGATGATGTCGGTTTCACTCGCCGGTTCCTCGGCATCGAGGCGGCTGCGCAGGGGCGAGGCCATCGGGGGCAGCGCCGAGGGTTTCGGGATCTCGGGCAGGTCCCTGGCCGCCGGATCGGGCCTTGACGCGTTCCAGTCCGATGCGGCGGCGGCATCGCTCTCGGACAGGATCGCAGGGATGTCCGGAATGCGAGCCGGAGCGAGCGGAGGCGGCGCCTTGAGCGTCGCGCGCACTGCGGTCTCCCCGCGCGGCGCCAGCACATCGGCGACCCGAAGCGGCTCCGGTCCATCCGCGGACTCCACCGGCGCGCGCCCCGCCGGTGCCGCCAAGGATGCCGATGCGGTCGCCGGGGCCGTGCCGGGCGCCGGCTGCTCCGGGCCCGCCGGCGGCGCGACCTCAGGTGCCGCAGGGCCTTGCGCACTCCGCGCAACCGGCATCGCCTCTGCGACGGGGATCCGCAGATCGATCTCGCGGGCCGCGGCCACCGCGATCTTCAGCTGGCTGGTCGCGATATTGGCGCGCTTGACGAGTTGCTCGAGCTCGTCGCGGTTGTCGCCGGCGCTGGCCTGGGCGTCATCGAGAGTCTTTCGGGCCAGTTCCACCTGCCGCGTCAGCGTCACGATCGACCCGCCAAGGCCCTTGTCGAGCGACTTCAGGTCCGCCACCCGTCGGGACAGAACCCAGCAATATCCCCCGGCGAAGAGCGTCGCCGCCATAAGCAATCCGTCGGTCAGCAGACCCATCCCGGTCCCCTCAGTTCATCACGAATTCGGTCACCAGCAGGTCCTTGACCAGACCCTCGCCCGTGACGACCTGGACCCGACGCAGCATCTGGGCCCGCAGACGCGCGGCCGAGGCCGGCTCTTCGAGATCCGAGACCTCGACCGCGCGCAGATAGGTGTTCAGCACGTCGAGGATGCGCGGCATGACGGCGACCACCGCTTCGGCCTTGCCGGGCACCACTTCCAGCTGACCGGCGAAGCGCAGATGCCGCGACGCCGATCCAGGCGGCATCGACACCATGATCGGATCGAGCGGGACGAAGGCGACGTTGCCCAGCAGCTTCGCCGCCTCCTCGTCGCCCTTGCCGTGGCTGTCGCCGCCGACCGTGGCCGGCGCTTTCATGAGCGTCGTCCTTGCCGCCGCTGCCTCCCACGAGGCCGGAATAGGTCGCGTAGAATCCGCCGCCGCCCAGAAGAAGTGCGGCCACGAGCCCGAACAGGAGCGGCTTCCTGCCTTTCGGCGCCGGCTCCTGTGGCGGATCGAGGTCGATGTCGGTCACATCGGTCATGCGGGTTCCCGGTAATCAGGCGATCTGTTCGGCAACCGTCTTAACCTTCGCATCACTAACCAAATGTTAAGGCTGTTCGATCGAGTATCCGCCGGAACAGGGCCGGTGGCAGGACGCCGCCGCGCATTGCTCAGCGACCAGAAGGTATGCCGTGCCGACACAGATCGTCTCATTCTGGCAGGAACTCGAACCGCGCCAGCGCCTCGTCGGCGCGCTCGGGATCGTCGCCATCCTCGTCGCGCTCATCGGCTTCGGCCGGATCGCGTCCAGCCCGTCGATGGCTCTCTTGTATTCCGGGCTCGACCCGACTGCGGCCGGAGAGGTCGTCGCCGCGCTCGAGGCCGAGGGCATCCCCTTCGAGGTACGCGACAGCGCCATCCTCATCGACGCCGCGCAGCGCGACCGCGTGCGGATGCAGCTCGCCGGGCAGGGCCTGCCGGCGGGTGGCCCGTCCGGGTACGAGATCCTCGACGGTCTGTCGGGCTTCGGCACGACGAGCCAGATGTTCGACGCCGCCTACTGGCGCGCCAAGGAGGGCGAACTGGCCCGTACCGTCACTGCGGCGCAGAATGTCCGCGCGGCCCGGGTCCATCTCGCCAATCCGGTTTCCCAGCCCTTCTCCCGGTCATCGACCGGCTCGGCCTCCGTCACCGTGACCATGGCTTCCGGCCAGCTCGACGAGGCCCAGGCCGAGGCGATCCGCTATCTCGTCTCCTCGGCGGTGGCCGGAATTACTCCCGAGGCGGTGGCCGTCATCGACAGCGCGCGGGGCGTGGTGATGCAGGGCGCCGGCGACAGTCTCGCGCGGGCCGGCGGCGTCAATCCGACCGACCGCGCCGAAACCCTGCGCCAGAACATCCTGCGCCTCCTCGAGGCCCGCGTCGGACCCGGCCGGGCCATCGTCGAGGTCAATGTCGACGCGGACATGGACAGCGAGACCATCACCGAGCGGGTGATCGATCCCGACAGCCGCGTTGCGATCAGTTCCGAATCCGAGGAGAGCCGGGAGAATTCCGAGGGCACCAATCCCGGCGTGACCGTGGCCTCGAACCTGCCCGACGGCGACGCCGGCGCGGGCGCGGGCCAGAGCACGTCGAACTCCAGTTCGCTGCGAGAGCGCAACAATTTCGAGGTCTCCGAGACCCGCCGCGAGCGGATCATCCTGCCGGGTCAGGTGCGCCGCATCAACGTTGCCGTGATGATCGACGGCATCCTGGTGCCCGCCGAGGACGGCACCATGGCCTGGGAGCCGCGCCCCGAGCCGGAGATGGAAACCCTGCGCCAGCTTGTCCAGACCGCTGCCGGATTCGATGCCGAACGCGGCGACAGCGTCACCATCGAGTCGCTCCAGTTCACGGCGCCGCCCGAACAGGGCGTGCTCGCCGAGCGCGGCGGCGTCGGCTTCCTCGATCTCCACGGCGCTCGTCTGGCGCAACTCGGGATCCTCGCCGTGATCGTGCTGGCCCTCATCTTCTTCGTGCTGCGTCCGATGACCAGTCGTCGTCCGGCCCCGAACATGGCCGAACTCACCGGTGTCACGTCCTTCGACGGGCCGATGGCCGCCCTGGGGCAGGACCAGTTCGGCGGCAATCGCTCCGGCAATGACGGCATCCTCGATCTGCCGCCCCAGACGCTGAGCAAGATCGACCGGCTCCGCGAGGTGATCTCGAGCCGCAGCGACGACAGTGCCGCGGTCCTCAGGAGCTGGATCGAGGCGCCCGAACCCCGCAAGGAGATCGCAAGCTCATGAATTCGGGGTTCAGGCTTCAGACCTTCTCGCCCGGCCGGGCCAACCCGGACGAACCGAGCCCGGAGGACCGTGCCCGTGCGGCGCTCCATGACGAGGGCTACCGGTCCGGCTACGTCGAAGGTCAGGCCGCCGCCACCGAGGCCCATCTGGAAGACCAGACCCGGTTGACAGCGGCCCTGGTCGAGGCTCTCGAGGATGCCGCCCTTACCAACGAGGCGGCGCGCCGCCATGTCGTCGCCAGCCTCGCGCCGATGATCGAGGCACTGGTTCGCGCGATCACCCCGGCGCTGGCCGAGGCCGGCCTGTCCCGCGAGGTCGCCCGGCTCGTCTCCGAGGCGCTGGAAGCCGCGCCCGACGCTGTGCCGAACCTGCGATGCGCGCCCGAACTCCTCGACAAGCTTGAGGAAATTCTCGGCGTGCGCGGGCTGAACGCGCGGATCGAGGCCGCGCCCGAACTGCTGCCGCGCGAAGTCACGATCGCCTGGGATCAAGGCTTCGATCATCTCGACCTCGACGCCTGCATCGCCCGCATCGGCGCCTGCATCGCATCGCAACTGACCAGGGAAACGGGGAGCGAAACCGATGAGTGAGACCAACACCAACGAGCCCGAGGATGCCCTCGAAGCCAGGGCCCCCGAAGCGACCGGCGCATCCGGAAGCCGGTCGAGCGCCTTTCTCGGCGTGCCGATCGAGGTCACGATCTCGGTCGGCAAGGCCCGCCCGCTGGTGAGCGAACTCGTCGAGCTCCGGCGCGATTCCGTCCTCACGCTCGATTCGAGCATCGACGATCCCGTGGAGCTCTACATCGGCGATCGGCTGATCGCGCGCGGCGAGTTGCAGGAGCTGGGCGACGAGAGCGGCCGGCTGGGGGTCAGGCTCACAGAGGTGGCCGACTTCTCGAATGACATCTGACACCGCCCGGATCCGGACGGCAGGTCTCTCCGCCTTTCTCCTCGTCGCCCTCGCGCTGGCCGCCCCGGCGGTCGCGCAGGACATCTCCATCGATTTCGGCGATGGGGATTCGCTGAGCCTGCGCACGGTCCAGCTCTTCATCCTGCTCACGGTCCTGAGCCTCGCGCCCGGCCTCGCGATCATGGTGACCTGCTTTCCGTTCATGGTCACGGTGCTGTCGATCCTGCGACAGGCGATCGGCGTGCAGCAGGCGCCGCCCAACATGATGATCGTGAGCCTCGCCCTCTTCCTGACCTATTTCGTGATGGAGCCGGTCTTCACGGCCGCCTGGGATGCCGGTATCGCCCCGCTGATCGCCGGGGATTTGTCGCCCGAAGAGGCATTCGGCCCGACCATGGCGCCGTTCCGTCTGTTCATGGAGATCCGGGTCGATCCCGACACCGTGGCCCTGCTGACCGAATCCGCCCCGGCGCGCAGCGACGTTGCAACGCCCGGCCCCGACGGCGAGGTGCCGCTCTCGACGCTGGTTCCCGCCTTCATGCTCAGCGAGATCCAGCGCGGCTTCGAAGTCGGCTTCCTGATCTTTCTGCCCTTTCTGGTGATCGATCTCGTGATCGCCGCGATCCTCATGTCGATGGGCATGATGATGGTGCCACCGGCAATCGTGTCGCTCCCGTTCAAGCTCGCCTTCTTCGTCATCGCCGACGGCTGGAGCCTGCTTGCCGGAGCGATGGTGAGGAGTTACGCGACATGAGCCCGATCGATCAGGAAACCGCCCTCGTTCCCGCAGGCAATGTCGGCTCCTCGGCCATCGCCCGGACCCGGGCCGCGACGCAGGCCCCGGCCCCGACCCCGATCCAGAAGGCCGCGATGATCCTCACCGCGATCGGCCCCGATCTGGCCTCGAGCATCCTCGGGGATCTTCCCGAGGGCGACATGGAACGCTTCGCCCGCGCCCTCGCCGGCCTCGGCAAGGTCGATCAGGGCATGCTCGACCAGGTGATCGGCGAGTTCCTCGAGCTTCTGACATCCGGCCCCGAGATCACCGGCGGCACGGCCGCCGCGCGCAAGCTTCTCGCCGGCTTCGTCGACGACGCCGAGATCGACCGCATCCTCTCCAACGGGGCGCCCGGCAAGGTGCGCAGCGTCTGGGAACGCATGAACGAGACCCCGATCCCGGCGCTGGCCGGCCTCTTGCAGGGCGAGCATCCGCAGACCGCGGCGGTGATCCTGAGCGAGATGCGCTCCGAAGTCTCGGCAAGCGTGCTCGAACGGCTCGATCGCGACTATGCGCGCACCGTGGTCCTGCGCCTGTCGCGGGTTCCCACCCTCGATCCCGCCGTCTCCAAGGCCATCCGCGGGGCGATCGAGCGCGACTTCCTCTCGGTCCTGCAGCGCAACCTCTCGCGGCGCCGTCCGGCCGACCTGATCGCCGGCCTGATGAACAACATCTCCAACGAGGTCCGCGAAGGCTTCCTCTCCTATCTCGAAGCGCAGGATGCGCGGCTCGCCAAGGACGTCCAGAACACGATGTTCACCTTCGAGGACGTCGCGACCCGCCTCGACGGCCGCGACGTGGCGGGCGTGCTGCGCGATCTGGGTGACGAGGCGCTCCTCAAGGCCCTGAAGCTCGGCGAGATGCAGGGCAGCGCCACCGTCGCCTTCGTGCTCGAGAACCTGCCGCGCCGCCTCTCGGAACGCTATGTCGAGGAACTCGCCGCGATGGAGGAGGTGCCGAAGAAGGAGGGTGAGGCCGCCCAGATCGAACTCACCAAGGCGATCCAGGCCCAGGTCAAGGACGGCACGATCCGCCTCGTCGAAAGCGACCCCGGCGCGGCCTGATCCGCAGCCCCCGACCGCGTTTGCATCCCGCCCGACGCCGGTTTAGGGGTTGGCATCACTGGCCCGCGGGGATGGCATGGCGTTCTTCCAGAAGCTCAAGGACAAGCTTTTCAAGTCGTCGTCCAAACTCGACGAGGGCCTCGATGCGATTCTGGACGAAGGCTCCGACGCGCCGGCTCCCGCCGAAACCGCCACCGCTCCGACACCGTCACGGGCCGACGCGCCCGACCCGGTCCCGGCCCCGTCGACGCCCGGTCCCGCTGCGCGGCCCGCCGCGCACCTCGACACCCGGGCGCGGGTCCTCGACGATGCGATGCTCGAGAGCCTCGAGGACCTGCTGATCGGCTCCGACATGGGGGTCGAGACCGCCCTGAAGGTGACGTCGCGCATGGCGGAAGGCCGCTTCGGTCGGCGGATCGGTGCCGCGGAGATCAAGTCGGCGCTTTCGGAGGAGATCGCGACGATCCTCGATCCGGTCGCCCGGCCGATGCCGATCTATCCGCGCCGGCCGCAGGTCGTGCTGGTCGTCGGGGTCAACGGCTCGGGCAAGACCACCACCATCGGCAAGCTCGCCAGCCAGTTCCGCGCCGCCGGCAAGTCGGTGGTGATCGCCGCCGGCGACACCTTCCGTGCCGCCGCCGTCGAGCAGCTTCAGGTCTGGGGCGAGCGGGCAGGGGTGCCGGTGATGACCGCCCCGCAGGGCTCCGACCCGGCGAGCCTCGCCTACGAGGCGATGGGCCGCGCCGAGGCCGAGGGCGCCGACCTCCTCCTGATCGACACCGCCGGGCGCCTGCAGAACCGCGAGGACCTGATGGACGAGCTCGCCAAGATCGTCCGGGTCATCCGCAAGCGCGATCCCGACGCGCCACACAACACCCTCCTCGTGCTCGACGCCACCACCGGGCAGAACGCCCTCAACCAGGTCGAGATCTTCCGCAAGATCGCCGACGTGACCGGCCTCGTGATGACCAAGCTCGACGGCACCGCCAAGGGCGGCGTCCTCGTGGCCCTCGCCGACCGCTTCGGCCTGCCGATCCACGCCATCGGGGTAGGCGAGGCCATCGACGATCTCGCCCCCTTCGATCCCGACGAGTTCGCCCGCGCGCTGACCGGAGCCTGACCGGGTTGGAAGCCTGGATCGCGGGCATCGAGGGCACCCCCGAGGGGCGCCACCTCGCGCTCGGCCTCGCGCTTCTCGCCGCGATCACCCATGCCGTGTTCGGGGCGCTCCAGAAGGGCCGCCACGATCCCTGGCTGTCCCGCGGCGCGATCGATCTCTCCTATTCCGTCATGGCGCTGCCGGTGGCGCTCTTCCTCGTGCCCTGGCCCGAGGGCGAGGTCTGGCCCCTGCTCGCGGGCGCGATGGTGATCCATCTCGGCTACAAGGTCTCGCAGGCGATGGCCTACAGCCGCGGCGATTTCACCGTGGTCTATCCGGTTGTGCGCGGCATCGGGCCGCTCGTCACGGTGATGGCGGCGGGCGTCGTCTTCGGCGAGGTCTATTCCCGCCTGCAATGGGCCGGCGTCCTCCTGCTCTCGGGCGCGATCATGGCGCTTGCGGCCTTCAACGTGGCCGGGACGCGGATCGACCGGCGGCCGGCTCCTCGGCGCGCTCGGCTGGGCGGCGGTCACCGGCATTTTCGTCGCCGCCTACACCACCTGGGACGCCTACGGCATCCGCGCGACGCCAAACCCCTTCACCT
Source organism: uncultured Alphaproteobacteria bacterium (assembly GCA_963825715.1). Taxonomy (GTDB): domain Bacteria; phylum Pseudomonadota; class Alphaproteobacteria; order Rhodobacterales; family Rhodobacteraceae; genus Amaricoccus. The sequence goes on from CAWGUH010000009.1 coordinate 19,327, forward strand.
TCCTCGCCTGGTTCTTCGTGGTGGACGGGCTCCTCTTTCCCTGGATCGCGCTGGTCCGCTACCGGGCGATGCACGACCCGCCGGCGCTCGGCCCGCTGATTCGGCGGGGCATCGTCGGCGGCGTGGTGGCCTATGCCAGCTTCGGCTCGGTGATGATGGCAACACGGCTCGACAAGGTCGGGCAGGCGGCGGTGCTGCGGGAGACGTCTGTGGTGTTCGCGGCGCTCATCGGCTGGTTCTTCCTCGGCGAGAAGGTCGGGCCGTGGCGGGCGGGTCTCGTGGTTCTGATCGCACTCGGTGCGATCGTGGTGGAATTCGGCTGAGAGGGCGGCTATCTCGGCGGCATGGCAGAGCGCACGATCCACCCGATCCTGAAACTGGTGCTGGAAATCGGACCCATCGCGGTCTTCTTCCTCGCCTACCGCATGGCCCCGGTGCCCGAGGGGCTGGCGACGGCCGAGCGGCAGCTCGAGCAGATCCTGTTCTCGACGATGGTCTTCATCCCGACCATCCTCGCTGCGCTGGCCGCGAGCTGGTTCCTGACCCGCAAGCTGCCGCGGATGGCGGTGATCACGGCGATCGTCGTGGTGATCTTCGGTGGGCTCACGCTGATCCTGCGCGACGACACCTTCGTGAAGATGAAACCGACGATCCTCTACACGCTCTTCGCCGGCATCCTCGGCTTCGGCCTCCTGCGCGGGCAGAGCTACCTGCGCTATCTCATGGAGGAGCTGATCCCGCTGCAGGACGAGGGATGGATGAAGTTCACGGTGCGCTTCGTGATCTTCTACATCTTCCTTGCGGTGCTCAACGAAATCGTCTGGCGGGTCTGGGGGACCGATGTCTGGGTGAATTTCCGCACCTTCGTGCTGCCGGCGGCGAATTTCGGCTTCATCATGGCGCAGCTGCCGCTGTTCCAGCGCTACGCGATCCCCGAGGCGGAAAAGCCGGAAGCGTGACGGGCCTTCCGGCCGGCCCGACCCCGACGGCCTCCGGGCGACCGGATCTCCCGCCGAAAATCGCATTCAGCTTTCTGCCAGCACGCGCGGCGATGTTGCTGCGGCCTAGCGCTTTGATGATTTCACAGGTGGTGTTAATGCGACCTTAGTGCACAACGTACTTGGTAGTTGAATTGGCTATTTATCTGTTTGTGCGAGTTCTCGTCTCATCTGCTAGGTAGGTCACATGGACGTGAAGCGATTCGATGAGCTTGCCCGGCGCGGCGATGATAGCCGCGAGGCCTGCGGAGTGCGGGCCAGAGCTGCGATTATCGCCGCCGGCTATTCGTCCAATGGAGAATTTGCCCGCGAGACCGGGCAGACCGCAAACGCGATCTCAAACGGCAACGTCGGGCTGGTCTATCCGTCGCGCCGAACGATGCTGGCACTATACCGCCGTCACCGGATCGACCCGACGTTCATAATGATCGGCGAATATTCGCAGTTACGAGGCGACGTGCAGCGCGCCATCTTCGAGGCACTTTGCGCCGAAGGAAAATGACCGAACAGACAAGCAGCGCCGTGCTTATCGCGCGCCTGACTGCCCAATGCAGGAAGCGTCCGCCAATCCGCCCTAATCAACAATCGACCAATGCGCAGACAATTGCGTCGTTATCGGCTGAGATCAAGCGTTTGTGTTTTTTCGCGCCTACCAACTTTTTAGGTTATAATACCAATCGTTTTGGTCAAGAGTGATCTCAACAGGGCGAACCAATCGCCCCCGATGAGAGGCCGCAATGACCGACGCACCCACGATACTCATCATCGACTACAGCGGGACGCTCGAAGTCTGGGACGTTAGCGCAGGCTCAGAGAGCCGAGGCCTGCGCACCCGGCCCGTCGCCTAATCCTCGATCCTCAGGGAATAGCCGTTCGGCCAGGTGATTTCGTCGGGGCCGATCGTCGCGGCGCCGTCCGCCAGCACGAATGTCCGGGCGCCGACCAACCGGGCGGTGCCGGCTTTCCGGTTCGCATCGACGGAAAAGGTCACGTCGCTCTCGTCGATGATGCCCTTGAACTCGGTGATCTCCCCGATGTCGATGATCTCGCAGCGCGCGCTCTCGAGGAGATCCCCGCCGTCCGAGATCCAGCAGGTTTGCAACTGGTTCTCCTGTGCCGGCAGATGCGATGGCACGAGCAGGACGCTCAGGACAAGGGCGCCGCGAATTGCCGACTTCATGACCGTAACTCCGACCCCGGATCGAAGGGTTCCGGACCGCGACACAGAGCACGCGCGCGGGCGAAGTCAATGGCAAAACGCGTGCGAAGCACTCAGGCTCGGGCCGCTGCCGGAAATCGCCTTCGAGACAGCATCCTAATCCGTGAAGCCGCTCGCATGCGCTATTTCGTTGTGCATTTCCTCCACCCCCTCCTGCGCGGCGGCGATGTCCGCCGCCACGCGCCGGCTCTGCCCGTCGGTGACGACCCCGAACAGCCGGACGCTCGCACCACTGACCGAGACCTGGACATGCCGGCCGCGCCGGGCGAGCAGGGGATCGGCCCGGATCGCCGCACGGATCCGCGCTTCTATCAGTCGGTCCTCGATCTCCCGGCGCGACGCCTCGCTCGGCGCGAAGGCCGGGTTCGAGGCCGCATCGACGAGAATGTCGGCACAGGTATTCGGGTCTAGATGTGCGGTGTTGAGCACGACGTCGTAATTCAGGGGATCACGCCAGTCTGCCTCGAAGAACCGCAGGAAGGTTCGGCTGTGCGCGGCATCGCTGTGCTCGATCTCCCGCCGGGCCTGGCGCGTGTCGATGCCGAGACGCGCCTCCATCTGCGCGATCCGGAACTCCATCGGAGCACAGACCCGCACCGCAAGCACGTTCGGAATCGCCTTCAACAGCCGGGCAGCCCCCCAGCCGCGGATCAGCACCTCGCCACCCAGCGCCATCTCGAGAACCTCGGCCGGCGTGAGGTACCCCCCACCCGCCCGGTTGTGGCGCCATTTTTGAAGCTCCTCCTCGCTGCCTTCGAGGAACCGATAGACCTCGCTTTCCTCGCGCTTCCGGCTGCGATCGTCATCCGTTTCGATCAACTCGTGATGGATCACGGTATAGCCTTTGCGTCGAGCGAATTCGCGGGCGACTTCCTTCCCGAGAGTCCCCATCTCCCGTGTCATGGCAATGATGGCCATATTCTAGTTCCTTGTTTTTTCTACAGATCCGCCAGACCTGTCGTTTCGGAGGATACCGGACCGATGAATCGTCAGAAACCGTGCGCGGTGTTCAGAAATCCCGAGAACAACATGCAACCAGGGGTAAACTACCGAATACAGCAAAGTCGTAATGCTATCACAGATTGACGGAAAAAGAAGGTTTAATTGCCCACAGCTCTTGAGAGCACTCCGCCTGGCGTGCATCGAGAGCGCGCCGATCCCGGTCTGTGCGTCGGACTGCCCGGAACGGCTTCGGGTCGTTGCTAGCTTCCGCGCCGGATCAGGTAGGCATATTGCGGGTGGCCCAGATCCTCCTGAGCGACCAGAACATGTCCCTGTTCCGTACAGAAATGGGGAATGTCGATCAATGCGGCGGGATCATCGGCCAGCACGCGCAGAACCTGCCCCGGCGCCAGCGCCAGCAGGCGCTTGCGCGCCTTTAGCACAGGAAGCGGGCACAGCAGTCCGAGGGTATCCACTTCGGCATCCCAGGTCATGCCGGAGGTCTTAGCGCCGCACTCGCGCAGGGTCCATGCCCGCCCGCGCTTCTTGCCAAACCCGTCGCTTCCGCGCGATAATCGTACGTCCCGTGACGCAGAGGAGCCGCCGCCGTGATGACGCTGATCCGCCGCACCGCCCTGATCCTGCTCGTGGCGTCTTCGCCCGCGCTGGCCGGCGACGACGGAATGCGGGTCGACCGCGCCTGTCTCGTGACGGTCTGGGCTCCGGACGATGCCGAACTCGCCGGCGCCGACAGCTGGCACGACGACGGCGGCCGGCTTTCGCTGGCCACCAAGGCCCCGGGGGGCGGCTCCGCGATCCGGATGTTCTCGAAGGCAGACAAGCCCGCCGACCTCGCGTCCTACAAGATCCATGTCCGCGAGGCCGACCGCAGACAGCCCGACTTCGCCCGCATCGAGGCCGAATTCTTCATTCCCGCCGAAACGCGCTTCAATGTCGGCGGCGCAAAGATGCCGCTCGGCATCTACGGAGGCGACCCGGCCTCGGAACAGATCTGCGCGACTGGCGGTTGCCCGCCCGAACGGCAGACCGGCTTTTCCGTGCGGCTGACCCGGACTCCCGTGGACACGGACATCCGGCCGGGGAGCACGGGCCGCGCATCTACTCCTACCACCTCAATCGCGACAGCCACCGCGTCGATTCGAGGACCCGCACAGCAAGCCGCAAGGGCATTTCGACGAGCTGCAATACGGCGAGGGCTTTCCGATGGGAACTGCCTTTCCGCTCGGGGAATGGTTCTCGCTCACGATAGACATCGGACTCAATCGCGCCTCCGCGGCCCAGGTCGTCGCAGACGGCTTCGCCGATCTCTACATGCACGACGCCGACGGAACGCTGATGGGCCGCGTCTCCGCCGAGAACCTTATCTTCCGCGACGATCCGGCCTGGCATGTCTTCGGCCCGCTGCTGGCCGATCTCTGGGGTGGCGACCAGACCTCGCCGAAGCGCATGCCGATCATGGATACCGAGATGTACTCGCGCTATTACCGCCTGTCCCTGCTCGAGGAGGGGCGCAGCCTCGGGGAATGCCTCGATCCGGCGCGGCTGCCGGCGGGCTGGCCGGCGGGCTGACAAACGTCAATGTGACCCGCGATGCGCGTGACGCGGCCGGCATATCGGGCTAGCCTCACGACGTCCGCAAAAGGGTTGCGTCTTACATGTTCGGAATAGATCTCTGGGACGCCTCGCTCGCGCCGGCGCTGATGATCGCGGCCGCGGCGGGTGTGCTGAGCTTCCTGTCACCCTGCGTGCTGCCGATCGTCCCGCCCTATCTCGCCTTCATGGCCGGTACCTCGATGGAGGCCGCCGCCGATGACCGCGAGGCCAGCCGCCGCACCCTGCGCGCGGCGATCTTCTTCGTGCTCGGACTCTCGACCGTCTTTCTGATGCTCGGCCTCGCCGCCTCGGCCTTCGGGCGGCTCCTGCTGCAGTACCAGCGCGAAATGGGCATGATCGCCGGGGCGGTCATCATCCTCTTCGGCCTCCACTTCCTCGGCATCCTGCGCATCCCTCTCCTCTACCGCGAGGCCCGTTTCGAGACCTCGGCCTCCGGCGGCACCGCCTTCGGCGCGTATCTGCTCGGCCTCGCCTTCGCCTTCGGCTGGACGCCCTGCATCGGCCCGGTCCTCGGCGCGATCCTGTCTCTCGCCGCCCAGGAGGGCTCGGTCGAACGCGGCCTGCTGCTGATGGGCTTCTACGCCGCCGGCCTCGGCATCCCATTCCTGCTGACCGCGCTCTTCCTGCGCCGCGCGATGGGCCTGATGGCCGGGCTGAAGCGCCACATGGCGACCATCGAGCGGGTGATGGGCGTGCTCCTTGTCGGCGTCGGCCTGATGATGATCACCGGCGCTTTCAGCGACTTCTCGTTCTGGCTGCTCGAGACCTTCCCGGCGCTCGGCCTGATCGGCTGAGGCGCGGACTCCCGCGCGATCAATCGCTTGCGGCCCGCTTCTCCATCCAGGCCAGCACGTGCACCCGGATCGCCGAGGCGAGCCCGCGCTCCGTGCCGCGGGCGCTGTCGATCTCGGCGGCAAGGTCGTTGAGCCCGCGTCGCTCGGTGGCGGCGATCGCCCGGAACGCCGCCCAGAATTCCGGCTCCAGCGTCACCGAGGTCCGGTGCCCCCGCAAGGTCAGCGAATGCTTCTCGGGCCGCCCGCTCACGTCCCGTCGTCGTCGCGCTTGTGCCCGTCCAGCGCCCGGTCAGCCCGCGCGGCCTCGGCCTGCCGCAGCTTCGTCACGCGTCGGGCCTCGCCCGCGGCGGCACTCCGCTCGGTGCCTGCCTTGCGCGCCGCGTCGCGCGCCTTCTGCTTGCGCACGGTCCGGAGGTTGACGGTCTTGCTCATGCGCGCGGCGCCTCAGAGATCGCGCACGCCGAAGGTGTCGCAGGCATTCGGATCGCCGCTGCGGAAGCCCTCGTAGAACCAGCGCTGGCGCTGCTCGGAGGTGCCGTGCGTGAAGCTGTCGGGTACCACCCGGCCCTGGCTCGCCCGCTGCAGCGCGTCGTCGCCGATCCGCGCCGCGGTGTCGAGCGCCTGGCGGATGTCGGCATCGGTCAGCGCGAGCCGTTCCGCCACGGTGTTCGCCCAGACGCCGGCATAGCAATCGGCCTGAAGCTCGACCCGCACCGAGAGCTCGTTGGACGCCACCGCGCTCGACCGCGCCCGGCGCTGGTTGACCTCGCCGAGCACGCCGAGTTCGTTCTGGATGTGATGCCCGACTTCATGGGCGATCACGTAGGCATAGGCGAAATCGCCGCCGGCGCCGAGCTGGTCGCGCATCACCCGGAAGAAATCGGTATCGAGATAGACCGTCTCGTCGTTCGGGCAGTAGAACGGTCCCATCGCCGATTGCGCGACGCCGCAGCCCGAGGCGGTGCCGTCGCGGTAGAGCACGAGCCTCGGCTCGGAATAGTCGAGCCCCGAGGCATCGAACATACCGCCCCAGGCCTCTTCGGTCTCGGCGAGCACCACGGCGACGAACTGCTCCATCTCGTCGTCGATCTGGTTCGGGCCCGCGGGCGCGGCCTCCTGCGTCACCACCTGCCCGCCGCCCATGAAGGGCGAGAGATCGATCCCGAAGAACAGCCCGGCCAGCAGCATGATGATCAGACCGACGATGCCGATCCCGCCGGTCCGGCGCATGCCGCCGCCTTGACGGCGATCCTCGATGTTGCTGCTCGTCCGGCGTCCCCTCCAGTCCATCCCGTCTCTCCCTACGGCTTCGGGCCGATCATGTCCTTCGGCTGAACGACCCTATCAAAGGTTTCGGCATCGACAAAGCCGAGACGGATCGCCTCTTCCTTCAGCGTCGTGCGGTTCTTGTGCGCGGTCTTCGCGACCTTGGTGGCATTGTCGTAGCCGATCTCGGGCGCGAGCGCCGTCACCAGCATCAGGCTCTCCCACATCAGCTTCGAGATCCGCTCCTCGTCGGCCTGGATGCCGACCACGCAATTGTCGGTGAAGGCCGAGGCGGCATCGCCCAGAAGCTGCATCGACTGCAGCACGTTGTAGCTGATCATCGGCTTGTAGACATTGAGCTCGAAATGCCCCTGGCTGCCGGCGAAGCCCACGGCGGCGTCGTTGCCCATCACATGGGCGCAGACCATCGTCAGCGCCTCGGCCTGGGTCGGGTTGACCTTGCCCGGCATGATCGACGAGCCCGGCTCGTTCTCGGGCAGCATCAGTTCGCCCAGCCCGCATCGTGGCCCCGAGCCCAGAAGCCGGATGTCGTTGGCGATCTTGAAGAGCGAGGCCGCCACGGTCTTCAGCGCGCCCGACATCTCCACCATCGCGTCGTGCGCGGCCAGCGCCTCGAACTTGTTGGGCGCGGTCACGAAGGGCAGGGAGGTGATCTCCGCGAGCTTCGCCGCCACCGCCTCCGCGAAGCCTTCCTTGGTGTTCAGGCCGGTCCCGACCGCCGTGCCGCCCTGCGCCAGCGGATAGATGTTGTGCAATGCTGCCGTCACCCGCTTGATGCCCTGCTCGACCTGGAAGGCGTAGCCGCCGAATTCCTGGCCCAGCGTCAGAGGCGTCGCGTCCTGGGTGTGGGTCCGGCCGATCTTGATGATGTCCTTGAAGGCTTCCGCCTTCTCGACCAGCGCCGCGTGGAGCTTCCTCAGCCCCGGCAGAGTGACGTCATGGGCGGTCATCGCCACAGCCACATGCATCGCAGTCGGAAAGGTGTCGTTCGACGACTGGCTCATGTTGACGTGGTCGTTCGGATGCACCGGCGTCTTCGAGCCGATCTCGCCGCCCAGCATCTCGATGGCGCGGTTCGAGATCACCTCGTTGGCGTTCATGTTCGACTGGGTGCCAGACCCGGTCTGCCAGACCACCAGCGGGAAATGATCGTCCCACTTGCCCGCCAGCACTTCCGCCGCCGCTGCCGAGATCGCGTCGGCGAGCTTGCCATCGAGCTTGCCTTCGGCCGCGTTCACCTCGGCGCAGGCCTGCTTGATCGCGCCGAGCGCCCGCACGATGGCCACGGGCTGCTTCTCCCAGCCGATCGGGAAGTTGATGATCGAGCGCTGCGTCTGGGCCCCCCAGTAGCGGTCGGTCGCGACTTCGAGCGGGCCGAAACTGTCGGTCTCGGTGCGGGTTGCGGTCATGGGGCTGGCTCCTCCGGCGTTTTCCGGGGACGGTATACAAGGCCATGCCGCGCGGGCCAATGGGTATCGGCGACCCGACCGCGCCGGCGGCCGCGGCGTTTGACAATGACCGTCGAATTTGGTCCACCGCCATGATAGCCTTCGGGCGGAATTCAGGATGTCTCACATGGCCGAACTGACGCTCAATCCGCGCTTCCTGCAGGACCTCATCCTGCGCACCCGCGCCGCCATGGCGCAGATCGGCCACGACACCGACGAGGAAGGCAATCTCGACGATGACGGCGCCGGTGGCATCTCGGTGCGCGATCTCTCCGACGACACGCTGATCATGGCGATCGACGACCTCGAGCCTGACCAGCGCGCCGAGCTGGTGGCGCTGTTCTGGATCGGCCGCGGCGACATGGAACCCGAGGAATGGGACGACGCGGTGGAACTCGCCACCGAACGCGACAAGGGCTCGACCGCCGAATACCTGCTGTCGCATCCCCATCTCGCAGAGCACTGGGACGATGCCCTCGACCGGATCTTCGACGGCTCGGGCGTGGTCGAGGACGGCGAGTACTGAGGCCGGTCCGGCCGGAGCCTGCGCTCAGGTCTTCCGGAACTTGTCGAGGCTCACGACCTGCGCGTCCCCGCCGCCGCCGCCGCTCCGTGCCGGGTCGTCCCCGTCCTCCGGATCGGCATCCTCCTCGATTTCCCAGTCGAGGGCGCTGTTCCCGTCATGTCCGTCGAACTTCAGCCCGAACTCGACCGACGGATCGACGAAGGTCTTGATCGCCTCGAACGGGACCACGATCGGTTCCGGCACATTGCCGAAACTGAGCGTCACCGTGAAGCGGTCCGGCATCACGGCGAGATCCGTGAACCATTCCTGCATCACGATGGTCATCTCCTCGGGATAACGCGCCATCAGCGAATCGTGCATGTCCACGCCGGGATGACGCGTATCGAAGGTGATGTAGAAGTGGTGGTCGCCGGGCAGCCCCTCTTGCGCGACCTGTTCGAGAACCTCGGCGATCAGCCCGCGCATCGCGCGATGCATCAACCTGCCGTAATGGATCGTGCCGGTCATTCTGCGTGGCTCCCCGAGGGCGTCCTTCCCCGACCATACCGGATTCGATCCTCCGGAAAAGGGGGCGCGCGCAGGAAAGTCCGGTTTTCCGCCCTCGCATCCGATGCCGCAGGCCCGCGGGGAGCCGCGTCGGGAGAGGGAAGGGGGGCGAAGGTGCAGGCTTCTGTTGCCAGGTGCCTGCGGACCCCGCCGGAACCTGCTAGGGCACCGGGCTTAGGTTTCGATGAACCTCACTGCTTACGCAGCGACGCGCACCGGAGCATGGTTGTCATTGGCAACTATGCGATTTGAGCCGATAACGGTGGCATCGTGCCGGGTGAAAGCATAACCCCTTTAGACGTCCGTCGATCCTGTTTCGGCCCCATGGTCCCTCCAGTGAAGGGGTTCTGGTGGAGCCGCCGGGTACCGCCCCCGGGTCCGATCCGCTTATTACGGGCGCGTTTATCACCATAGCCTCTCGCGAGGCACTTCCAATATAGTGCGCCCGACACGCAAACGGAAGGGGGTGCCGCGATGACGGTGAAGCATGTGAGCGCGGTGCGCCGCGACGGGCCGGGCGAGGCCGCCGATGCCGGCCCCGAGCGGGTGCAGGCCGGCTCGGGCGCCGCCCGGCTCTGGAACGCCTTCTCCGACGCCTCCGGCCGCTTCCATGTCGGCCACTGGCAGGCCGAGCCGGGCGTCCTTTCCGTCGACTACACCGAGGACGAGCTCTGCGTGATCCTCGAGGGTCGCGTCCGCCTCACCGGCCCGGACGGCGCCGTCGAGTTCGGCCCCGGTGACGCCTTCACCATCGAGAGCGGCTTTCGCGGCACCTGGGAATCCATCGGCCGCGTGACCAAACTCTACGCGATCCTCGATCCGGCAGGCTGAGCGGGCCCCGCTCAGCGCCCGTCCGTCGCGCTCAGTTCCAGCGGGCGCAACTCGCGCACCAGCTTGCGGCGCATGGCCCGCTCGAAGTCGGCGAAATCCACCGCCTCCTCGACGAAGGCGCCGGACCCCTGGATCACCTCGGCGCGGTAATGGGATCGCCAGCGCCTCCCGCTCGGCGCCGATCACCAGGCCGTTGACGGTCACCCCCTCGAACGGGAACGCCCGGCGGGCCGAGGCCGGGCCGAAGGCCTCGTTGTTGATGCCGTCGCCCGACACGTCGAGCACCTTGCGGCGACAGGCGGGCGCCTCGGCCAGGCGCTGGGCGCCGAAGCCGATGCCCGCCCCGAGCGCGGTCGGAAAATCGTCGTGGCTGCGGGGCAGGGCGGCCAGCCGGGCCGCCGCCTCCACCAGATCGTCGCGTGTCGAGACGATCAGCCAGTCGAGCATCACCACCTGCTGCCAGCGGCCGCTCCACTCGTAGACATGCAGGGCCACGCTGCTGCCGGGAACCGCGAGGAAGGCATCGACCACCTCCGGCGCGGTCAGGGCCGCGATCAGCCCGCCGGCCTGCAGCGCGTAGTCCGCCGCGTCCACCGAGGACGACACGTCGATGGCCAGCGACAGCGCGATCCGGCAGTCCTGCGCCGGCGCCGGCACGGGGGCGAGCGCCGCGCAGGCCGCCAGCGCCGCGCCGGGCAGGAGCCCGCGTCTCACCAGTGGCCCGTGTTCCCCATGCTGGCCCAGGGCTCCTTCGGCGGCAGCGCCGCGCCCATCTGCAGAAGCTCCACCGAGACATTGTCGGGCGAGCGCACGAAGGCCATGTGCCCGTCGCGCGGCGGCCGGTTGATCGTCACCCCCGCCGCCTGCAACTTCTCGCAGGCCGCATAGATGTCCTCGACCCGGTAGGCGAGATGCCCGAAATGCCGGCTGTCCGAGGGCAGGCCCGCGTCGCCGTCCCAGTTGTAGGTCAGCTCGAGATCGTGGGTGCCGTCCTCCTGCCCCGGCGGGCACATGAAGACGTTGGTGAAGCGCCCGGCCTCGCTCGGGCTGCGGCGCCGCTCCTTCAGCCCGATGAGCTCGTAGAACCGGATCGAGGCCTCCAGATCCTTCACCCGCACCATCGTGTGGAGATATTCTATCTTCATCTTGGGCCTCCCAACGCCTATCATGCTACATATGGTTGTGAACGAATCCCGCATTCCGGGACCGGACGAGAGGTACCACATGTCGCTGACCGCTGAACAGCAGGCCGAAATCGACGCGCAGCGGGCCGAAACCCGCGAAACCCGGCGCGCCACCGTGCCCGGCATCGAGCGCCACCTCTACACCGCCATCCCCGTCCTCGATCACGGCTTCGTCCGCGTCATCGACTACATGGGCGACGACCACGCCATCACCCAGGCCGCCCGCGTCAGCTACGGGGCCGGGACGAAGCACGTCAGCACCGACGAGGGCCTGATCCGCTACCTGATGCGCCACTGGCACTCCACGCCCTTCGAGATGTGCGAGATCAAGCTCCACGTGAAGCTGCCGGTCTTCGTCGCCCGCCAGTGGATCCGCCACCGCACCGCCAACGTGAACGAGTATTCCGCCCGCTACTCGATCCTCGACCGCGAATTCTACATCCCCGCCCCCGAGAACCTCGCCGCCCAGTCGAGCACCAACAACCAGGGCCGGGGGGCGACCCTCGAAGGCGAAGAGGCCGCCCGCGTGCTCGACATCCTCCGGAGCGATTCCGACCGCGCCTACGACCATTACGAGGCGATGCTCGGCACCGAGGGCCAGCAGGGCCTCGCCCGCGAACTCGCCCGCATGAACCTGCCCGCCAACGTCTACACGCAATGGTACTGGAAGGTGGACCTCCACAACCTCTTCCACTTCCTGCGGCTCCGCGCCGACGCCCACGCGCAATACGAGATCCGGGTCTATGCCGAGGCGATCTGCGATGTGGTGCGGGACTGGGTTCCGGCGGCATATTCCGCGTTCGAGGATTACCGGCTGGGCGGGGTGCAGTTCTCGGCGAAGGGGATGGACTGCTTGCGGCGGATGCTGGCGGGGGAGACGGTGACGCAGGAGACAAGCGGGATGAGCAAGGGGGAGTGGCGGGAGTTTGAGGGAGGCATACGTTGGTCTCGGTAGCGATCGATGTATCAGCCTGGCATCGTAACTCTGAGACGCTATTGGCATTGGTGAATTGTTCACCCTCACGAGAAGGTCTGCAAAGCGCATAGACATCGTGGTTCGAAAAGCGTATGGTTCGACGAGACGAATTCACGGAGGCAGAATGTTCTTGAAATTCAGCGTTCCGCCATACCGGACCGTTGCCACGGCAGACATTCAGCACAGACGATGAAGGCTCTTCGAATCGACGCAGATTGGGATGGCACATAGTGGAAGAAATTCCACACTCTCTAAACGCAGAGTGCAGGCAGGTCTGTAGGCGAATGTGAGAGCCAAGCGTCTGCTACAAAGTTCAGCTTACGCACCCAGAACTCACTCAGATGTTGAGCAAAAGTGAGGTGGACTCATTGAGCATTAGCTCAGTTCTGGACTTTATGCCAATAATTAATGACCTGTCCAAGCTCTGGCATCGTTCAAAGTATTGGAATTGGATTGCGCTCTCAAAAAAATGCTCAAAGCGACTTCATATCTGGATGGTGATGTTATGATGATCACGCCGAACGAAATGCACACGTTTATTGGAAGTTTCCTCGCAGTACCTGTTGGGCCGGCAGGCCTCTATCGCATAATGCGGCTTTGCCGATGAATTTATTATGCGCTAAGAATGTCGAAGTAGACAACTATGGACAGATATTGTCGCGATTAAATCTCTCAAATCTGATGCGATCGCAGTGTTCGACATGATTTCGGTCTGTCGTTCGATTTTGGCGAGAAATTGCTCGTGAATTGCATCTGATCAGATTGTCCATAAGACGTAGAAGTTTGCAAGTCGGCTTCGAACATCGCTATCAATCTAACAATGCCTTACAGGCTGCTATCTGGCATTTCGGCAAGGTCACATGATGCCTATTGGTACTTACTTGCTGCAGAGGACTGCTCAACAGTCAATTCGCCCGGGCGACCAGCCCGGGCCGCGCCCGACCCTCCCCCCGGGAGGGCGCTCTGGCGATGCCCCGCCCCACACAGCCCGAGTCCGGGGCTTCCCCATAAACCGCTCCCCCCAAGCGCCCCGCCTGCGCCCTCCCAGGCTCGGGCGCGTCCCTCCGCACCCACGCCCCAAAGGGGCAGGGCCGCGCGAAAGCCCGAAAGCCGCCCGCCCGAACCCCCCCGCCGCCGTCGCACCCGGTCCCGACCCCCCGGCCCTCCGCTTGCGCTCCGGGCGTTCGGCGCTTCGGGCGCTCCCCCGGAGCCCCCGATCGGGCCTGCGGCCCGACCGCGCCTCACCCCTCCCCCGGAAGGGCGCTCTGGCGATGCCCCGCCCCGCACAGCCCGAGTCCGGGGCTTCCCCATGAACCGCTCCCCGCAAGCGCCGCACCTGCGCCCTCCCAGGCTCGGCCGCGTCCCTCCGCACCCACGACCCAAAAGGGGGCAGGGCGCGGTCTTCGGCGCTCCGCGCCGAAGACGGCCGGTACCGGTTCTAGCGCCCGATGACGCGGATCGTGGACAGAACCGCGTCCGCGTCGCGCTCGAAACTCGCGGAGACGGGGGTCCCCGGCGGGTTGTATTCGGTGAACGCGAAAAGCAGCTGCACGGAGTCCGTCGCACCCGTGCCGGGACCCCAGCAGTGCAGGTCCACTCTGTCGGCGCGGTCCCCGGTTGGCGTGGGCGCCTGATCCCGCATTTCCGAACAGGCCGAAAATCCGGGCGGCGTTTCCGAAGCCGGCAGCAGCCGATAGCCGGTGCGCTTGTAGCCCGCGGGCATGGCCGCGAGGCGACGCGCGTCTATGGACGAGATGAGCGCCCGGTACAGTTCCGTTCTTTCGCCGGCGCTCAGGGAGGCGATTTCGTCGGCTTCCGCGGCGGAGGCCTCGATGTTGCGGAAGCCGAGCAGAATCCGCCGGTTTCTGCCCTCTTCGGAAACGAAGTCGCAGGCCAGCTCGCCATTCGACGGTGCGAGGTCGCAGTTCTCCGGTGCCGCGAAGTCCACGCTGTGGCTCATGTCGCGGACCACCGCGTCGGTCCCGGCGCAGGCAGTCACGGCGAACAGGCCTGCAATCAGGATCTTTTGTATCAAGATGTTTTCTCCTTTCGGTGACGCTGCGTGGTTCCTGCCTCGCACGCCTTGATCTGCGTCAATATCCTTGTTCCCGCGCCGCCTCCGACGGGCCCGTTGGCTTGCCCATGAACCGCTTCCCGCAAGCGCCGCACCCACACTCCGCCGGGGCAGGGCGCGCGCGATGGAGCGAAGGTGCTTACCCGAAATACCGCCCGCCACAGCAATCCTCCATCCCGGCCCCCGGCCCTCCGCTTGCGCTCCGGGCGTTCGGCGCTTCGGGCGCTCCCCCGGAGCCCCCGATCGGCCCTCCGGCCCGACCGCGCCCCACCCCCGCGCGCGGTACGCCGTCGCCATATCGTCGCACCCCCGGAACCAGACCGCCCTCCCGCGCATTGTCCGTGCGAGGAGGTCCACCATGACCACGACATTCGACGAAGGCGACCGCGTCGCCTGGAACTGGGGGCAGGGCAGGGGCGAGGGCCGCATCCGCGAGGTCTTCACCGCGCCGGTGACCCGCACGCTGAAGGGCACCGAGGTCACCCGCAACGCCGACGCGGACAACCCGGCCTTTCTCGTCGAACAGGACGACGGCGACGAGGTGCTGAAATCCGCCAGCGAACTGGAGACCCCATGACGAAGGATCACGGCCCCTCCATCAAGGACGACAGCCTCTACGAGGATCTCCGCGACGCGGGCATGAGCAAGGAGAAGGCCGCCCGCATCGCCAATGCGAAGGCGGCCGGCGACGCGCCCTCGCGCGCCGGAGGCAAGGCCCCGCCCTACGAGGACTGGACCCGCGACGAGCTTTACGAGCGCGCGCAGGAGATCGGCATCGACGGTCGCTCCTACATGACGAAGGACGAGCTGATCGAGGCCCTGCGCGGCCACTGACCCCATCCGGCGGGCCGCGCTCAGGCCCGCGCCCGCCGGTCCGCCGGACCGCGCTTCTCCCCCGGGGCGCGTGTCCGGCGTGCGCCGTCCGCCCGGCGGCGCGACCGCCGGCGGGCGGCTGCACCGACCGGTTCGGAGCCCGGTCGATGTCAGGGGCCGCCTGCAAGGCTTCGGCGGCCGGCGGTCCGTCGTGAAGGCCTCGACCCCGCAGGATGTGCAGACCCACCCTCTCAGGCGCGCGCGCCGGATCGGGCCGCGCTCTCACCGGCATCGCGCCCCCGAATTCCCCCGCACCCCGCCGCCTCGCGGCCCGCCCTCCGGAATGCACCGCCCGCCAGATCGGCAGGCCGGCCGCGGCCGCGAGCACCGCCGGCGCCACCAGCCCGGGCAGCGGATCATGCCCCGGCGCGGCGATGCCCTGACCCGGCGCGGTCAGGGCGTCCCGCCACGCATCCGGATCGCTTGCCGGCCTCCTGTCCGGGGAAGGGACTCTGCACGCACCCGGCTCCGCGCATGTCGGAGGCATTCCACCCGCGGCGGGCGACCGTTTCGCAAGCGGGCCGGTCGGGCAAGGCGCCGATCCGGCCCCCGCATCGCGATCCTCCGGGGCGAGGGATCGGGACATCAGGCCCGGCGGCGCCGCATTCCGATGTACGTACAGAGTCCGTACGGGTTCCGTACAGGATGCATACAGCCGTTTTCGCCTCCCTCGGGCCTGCCGACCCGCCCGCGCCTGCGACCGAATGCTGCATTGCAGCGCCGTCGATCGGCCCCATTTCCGGGTTCAATTGAACCAAGGAAGGACCCGATGGACCGCCTGCCTCTCTACCAGCGCCTGATCTTCTCCGTGCCGATCTTCGGCTGGATGCTTCGCGACATCATCCACGGCGAGGGCGCGATGCTGCCCTATGTCGGCCTGACCGTGATCAGCCTGCTGGGCATCTCCACCCTCACATTCGGCCTCGCCGGCCTCGTCGTGCCCGTGGTGCTGCTGATCGTGCCGACCACCTTCATCATGCTCTTCTTCATCACGCGCGGCTGATCCGAAAGCCCGCGTCCCGCCGGTGCGGCGCCCTCCAGCCCGCACCGGCCTTCACGTTTCGTTGACGAATTTTCTATTTTATTCAGATCACTTGTTCCGGCCGGGTTTTCCTGTTACCGCCTCTTCGAAGCCACGCCGCCGGACCATCCGCGCACTGGACAGAAACGCGGTTTCGCCGCATCCATTCCCCATGATCCGCATCCGCGCCCTCCCGCTCCTTCTGTGCCTCGGCCTCGCCGCCTGCGGCAGCCCCGAGCCCCTCGTCATCCCGCCCCCCGCCGGCACCGCGCCGCCAACGCCCATCGCCGCTCCCTCCGCCCCGGAAGGTGCCGCCCGCACTCCGCGCAACTTCGCCCGCGTCGCCGCCCGCGTCGAGCCGGTCGCCGAAAACCTCTGCCGCGAACAGGCCCGCGGCGCCCCCGCCGGCTACTGCGATTTCGTGATCCTCTTCGAGGACGATCCCCGCGCGCCCGCCAACGCCTTCCAGACCCGCGGCCCCGACGGCCGCCCCCTCCTCGTCGTCACCGCCGCCCTCCTCGAGGAAATGCGCTCCGACGACGAGATCGCCTTCGTTCTCGCCCACGAATCCGCCCATCACATCGCCGAACATCTCAGCCGCCAGCAGCAGAGCCGGATGCTCGGCGCCCTTGTCATGGGCGGTATCGTCGCGGCCAGTGGAGTTTCCACCGGCGACCCGGTCCGGGACGACGCGATGCTGCGCCGCGCGATGGAAGCGGGCGCCTTCGTCGGCGGCCGCGCCTACAGCCAGGATTACGAGTTCGAAGCCGATTATCTCGGCGCCTTCATCGCCGCCCGTGCCGGCTACGATCCCGAACGGGGTGCCGCGATCTTCGGCCGCCCGGCCCTCGCCTCCGGCGGTGGTCCGGCGATCCTTGTCACCCACCCCGCCTCCGCCGAGCGCCGCGCCCGCGTCGCCGCAGCGGCCGCCGAGATCCGCCGCCAGCAGGCCGCAGGCCGCGTGCCCTCCCCAGGCTGATCCGGAACCCGTTTCGACTTCACTGCGTTACTCTGGCTCACACCAGACGGGGAGCCAGCCCATGTCCGACAGCGCGCTCGATCTTGCCGATTTCGACGACCCTCTCGACCTCGTCGATCGGACCGACATCCCCTACGAAACACGCCTCGATGCCCTGCAACGCTGGAAAGCCGAGAGCCGGCAGGACGTTGCCTGCCGTATCCAGGCAGCAATCGAAGCGCTCGAAACCGGTGCAGCGGTTCAGTCCGACGGCCCCGACGTCAAGGTGCGCCACGGCTACGGCATACAGAAGAAGGGGGAAACCGAGCGCTGACCGGCTCAACCCGCCTCCGGAACCGGCTCCGTCACCATCACCCGCGTCCCCCAGTCCCGACACCGCGCTGCGAGTGCCGCCGGAAGTGCGCGATCGGTGAACATCGTGTCGATCTTTTCCAACGACGCGATCCGCGCCGGCGCCGAGCGCTGGAGCTTGGAATGGTCTGCCACCAGAAACGTTCGCCGCGACCGCCCGAGGATCGCCTGGCTGACCCCGACTTCGGCGATGTCGAAATCGAGGAGATCGCCGTCGAGATCGAGCGCCGAGCAGCCGATCACCGCCACGTCGAACTTGAACTGTGCGATCGCCTGCGTGGTCAGCGATCCCACCAGCCCGCCATCGGCCCGCCTGAGCGCCCCTCCCGCGACGATCACCTGGCAATCCGGATTGCCCGCGAGGATGTTCGCCACGTTCATGTTGTTGGTCACCACCATCAGATCCTGCCGCCGTGCCAGCTCGGCGGCGACGGCCTCGGTGCTGGTGCCGATGTTGAGAAAGAGGGAAGCCTTGTCCGGGATTTCTGCCGCACAGAGCCGCGCGATCGCCGCCTTCTCCGCGGCATGCAATAGCCGCCGGTCCTCGTAGCCGATGTTGGAGACCCCGGAGGAGAGGATCGCCCCGCCATGCACCCGATCGAGCCGGCCTTCTTCGGCCAACTCGGTCAGATCGCGCCGGATGGTCTGAAGCGTCACGTCGAAATGCGCGGCAAGCCCCTCGACCGTCACCCGTCCCTCGCGGCGGGCGAGATCGAGAATCTCCGACTGGCGGAAGTTCTGCGGCATGATTCTTTCCCCCGGAACCCGAAGGCCCGTCCGGAAGGACGGACACGTCGCTATGGCCACGCTGGCGGTTGGAAAATACGCGAAACGTCGGGATTTTCCAGTGGAATCTCCGGGAACCGAACGAAAACGAAAGTGAAGACTTGCGTTCCTGCGCGCTTTGGGTAGGTTTCGGTCCAAAGACGATAGGGGAGGATACGCGGCTTGGCTGCGGACCTAAATCACACGGACGACGCAGATGACGTGGTCGATCTTTTCGTGATCGGTGGCGGCATCAACGGCTGCGGCATCGCCCGGGATGCCGCGGGTCGAGGCCTGTCGGTCCACCTCGCCGAGATGAACGACCTTGCGTCAGCGACCTCATCGGCTTCCACCAAGCTGTTCCACGGCGGCCTGCGCTACCTCGAATACTTCGAGATCCGGCTCGTGCGCGAAGCCCTCGTCGAGCGCGAAACCCTGCTCCGCGCCATGCCGCATATCAGTTGGCCGATGCGCTTCGTGCTGCCCTGGCATCCCGACATGCGCTTCGAGGGCGATACGCCGACTTCCAAGCTGCTCGGTTTCGTCATGCCCTGGATGAAAGGCCGGCGGCCGGCCTGGCTGATCCGGCTCGGTCTCCTGCTATACGACAATCTCGGCGGCCGGAAGATCCTGCCCGGTACCAGTTCGGTTGACCTGACCACCGATCCCGCTGGAGCGCCGCTGCAGGAGCGGTACCGCAAGGCCTACGAATACTCCGATTGCTGGGTCGAGGATTCCCGCCTCGTCGTGCTCAATGCCCGCGATGCCGAATTGCGCGGCGCCCGGATCGACGTGCGCACTCGCGTCATCTCCGCCGAACGCCGCGACGGCCTCTGGGAGATCAACCTTGAGGACCGGGAAACCGGAGTCCGCCGCACCGCCCGGGCGCGCATGCTGGTCAACGCCGGTGGACCCTGGGTCGGCGATATCCTGCGCCAGCAGGTGCGCAGCAATGCGACCGACGATGTTCGGCTGGTGCGAGGCAGCCACATCGTCACCCGTCGCCTTTTCGATCATGGCAAGTGCTATTTCTTTCAGGGCGAGGATGGCCGGATCATCTTTGCGATCCCCTACGAGACCGATTTCACCCTGATCGGCACCACCGATGCAGAGCATTCCGACCCGTCGCTGAAGCCGGTCTGCACCGACGCCGAGGCCGATTATCTGTGCGCCTTCGCATCTCGCTATTTTCGCAAGCCGGTCACCCGCGACGACGTGGTCTGGAGCTATTCCGGCGTTCGGCCGCTCTACGACGACGGCGCGAGCTCGGCCACCGCGGCGACCCGCGACTACACGATCAAGGTCGAGGCGACGGGCGGGGCGCCGCTCCTCAACGTCTTCGGCGGCAAGATCACCACCTACCGCCGCCTGGCCGAAGCGGCCCTCGCGAAGATCACCCCGTATTTCGACGGCACTCCGGGTAACTGGACGGCAGGCGTGCCGTTGCCCGGCGGCGATTTTCCCGTCGATGGCGTACATGCGCTGGTGGCGGGTCTGCGCAGCGACTACCCCTTCCTGACCGAGCGCTGGGCGCTGCGCCTCGTTAGAGCCTACGGCACCGACGCGAAGCTGCTGCTCGGCGCCGCTTGCCGGCCGGGCGATCTCGGCGTCGACTTTGGCGCGAGCCTGACCGAGCGGGAGGTGCGCTGGCTGATGGACCGCGAATATGCCCGAACCGCCGAAGACGTCGTCTGGCGGCGCAGCAAGCTCGGCCTGCGGCTGGATGCGGTGGAAATCGCCCGCCTCGACGACTGGATGGCCACGTTTCGTGCCGATCGCTCTACGGCGGCCGAATAACATGGGGAGCGCCGCCGCATGACGCTGGTTCTCGACGGGGTCTCGAAGGTCGTGGGCGCGACCGTGCACGTGCATCCTACCGATCTCGTGCTGCAGAAGGGCACGATGAACGTGCTTCTGGGACCGACGCTCGCCGGCAAGACCACATTGATGCGGCTGATGGCCGGTCTCGACGTGCCCAATACCGGCCGCATCCTCTGGAACGATGACGATGTCACCGGCATGCGGGTGCAGGACCGCAAGGTGGCGATGGTCTACCAGCAATTCATCAACTACCCTTCGATGTCGGTCTACGAGAACATCGCCTCGCCGATGCGGCTGATGGGCAAGGACAGGGCCGAGATCGACCGCGCGGTGCGCGCCACCGCCGAACTGATGAAGCTTACGCCGTTCCTCGATCGCAAGCCGCTGGAGCTCTCGGGAGGCCAGCAGCAGCGCTGCGCGCTCGCGCGCGCCCTCGTAAAGAACGCCGGCCTCGTGCTGCTCGACGAGCCGCTTGCCAATCTCGACTACAAGCTGCGCGAGGAACTGCGCGCCGAGATCCCGCGCATTTTCGCGGAATCGGGATCGATCTTCGTCTACGCCACGACCGAGCCCGAGGAGGCGCTGCTGCTTGGCGGCAATACTGCAACGCTCTGGGAAGGCCGGATCACCCAGTTTGGGCCGACTCCGGACGTCTACCGCCGGCCGCGGGACGCCACCACGGCCCGCGTGTTCAGCGATCCGCCGATGAATTTCCTGCCGATCGTCAAGTCCGGCCGCGCTATCGCCTTCGGGGACGGCCAGCAGGCGGCGGCGCAGGGCTCCGTCGCGGACTTGCCAGACGGGAGATATCTGGCCGGCTTCCGTCCGAACCATCTGGAACTGGAGAAACACGTTCCCGACGCGATGGAATTCGTCACCCGCCTAGCGGTGACCGAAATCACCGGCTCCGAGACCTTCGTGCATCTCGACCATCACGGCGAGCGCTGGGTCGGGCTGGTTCACGGAGTCCGCGATCTGGAGCCGGGCCGCGATCAGCCGGTCTATCTCGACCCCGCCCATATCTACGTCTTTGCTGAGGATGGTCCGCTTGTCACCGTCGCAGCCTACGCGAAGGTGGCCTGACCCATGGCCCGCATCACGCTCGACAATCTCGCCCATTCCTACCTCAAGGCGCCGAAGGCGGAAGCCGATTTCGCCCTGAAGGAGTTGAACCTGACCTGGCGCGACGGCGAGGCCTATGCGCTGCTCGGCGCGTCGGGCTGCGGAAAGTCCACTCTTCTAAACATCATTTCCGGCCTGCTCGAGCCCAGCCAGGGCCGCATCCTGTTCAACGACATCGACGTGACCCACGCCCCGACAGCCGAGCGCAACATCGCGCAGGTGTTCCAGTTCCCGGTGGTCTACGATACGATGACCGTCCGTGACAATCTGGCCTTCCCGCTGCGCAATCGCGGCGCCAGCCCGGCTTATGTCGCCGAGCGTGTCGCCAAGATCGCCGCGATGATCGGCATGGAAGCGACCCTCGATCGCAAGGCGCGTGGCCTGACGGCGGATGCCAAGCAGAAGATCAGCCTCGGCCGCGGCATGGTGCGCGAGGACGTCAACGCACTCCTGTTCGACGAGCCGCTCACTGTGATCGACCCGCACATGAAATGGGAGCTGCGCACGCAACTCAAATCGCTCCACCGCGATTTCGGTCACACGATGATCTACGTCACCCACGACCAGACCGAGGCGCTGACCTTCGCCGACAAGGTCGTGGTGATGCACGACGGCCGCGTGGTGCAGATCGGCACGCCGCAGGATCTTTTTGACCGGCCCGGCCACACCTTCGTCGGCTACTTCATCGGTTCGCCCGGCATGAATCTGATCGACGCGGAAATCGATGGCGCCACCGCCCGCATCGGCGAGACCGTCATCGACCTCGGCGCCGTCTACCCTGCGATGCCGGGCCATGTCCAGATCGGCATCCGACCTGAATTCGTCCGGGTTACCGACGCCGAAAACGGCCTCCCGGTCTCCATGCGCCGCATCGAGGATGTCGGCCGCCACCGCATCCTGCGCCTCGACCATTCCGGCCGCGAGCTCAACGCCATCCTCGGCGAGGACATCGAACTGCCCGCCGAGATCAGGCGCGTGATCTTCGACCCCAACGCCATCAGCATCTACCATGATGACTGGCGCGTCGAGCCGTTGGCCCAGGCCCGGAGAGGAAGCGCATGAAGCCCGTCAACCACAAGGCCTGGTTCCTCGTCCTGCCCGTACTTTTGCTTGTTGCCTTCTCGGCCGTGATCCCGCTGATGACGGTGGTGAACTATTCGGTGCAGGACACCTTCGGCAACAACCAGTTCTTCTGGGTCGGCCTGGAATGGTTCCGTGAGATGGTGACGTCCGAGCGCCTGCACGACGCCCTCGGCCGGCAACTTCTGTTCTCGGCGATCATCCTTGCCATCGAGATCCCGCTGGGCATCTTCGTCGCGCTCAACATGCCCAAGAAGGGTTTCTGGGCCTCGTTCTGCCTCGTCCTGATGGCGCTGCCGCTGTTGATCCCCTGGAACGTCGTCGGCACGATCTGGCAGATCTTCGGCCGCGTCGATATCGGCCTTCTCGGACACACTCTCGCCGGCCTCGGTATCGACTACAATTACACGCAGAACACGCTCCACGCCTGGATCACCGTCATCGTGATGGATGTCTGGCACTGGACTTCGCTGGTGGCGCTGCTGGCCTATGCCGGCCTGCAATCGATTCCCGACGCCTATTATCAGGCCGCCCGCATCGACCAGGCCAGCCGCTGGAAGGTGTTTCGCTACATCGAACTCCCGAAAATGGCGGGCGTCTTGCTGATCGCGATCCTGCTGCGCTTCATGGACAGCTTCATGATCTACACCGAACCCTTTGTCGTCACCGGCGGCGGTCCGGGCAACGCCACCACCTTCCTGTCGATCGATCTGGTGAAGATGGCCCTTGGCCAGTTCGACCTCGGCCCCGCGGCGGCGTTCTCGCTGATGTACTTCCTTGTGATCCTGCTGATCTCCTGGGTGTTCTATACCGTGATGACCAATCTCGACAAAAGGGACGGCGTTTGATGACCGATGCAGCCGCCACGGCCAACTCGTTCACGCAGGCCGAGACCCGCCGCCGCCGCGCTCTGCCGATCAACGGCTCTGCGGTGGTAATGTTCCTCTACCTGCTGTTCCTGATGCTCCCGATCTACTGGCTGTTGAACATGAGCCTCAAGACCAACTCCGAGATTCTCGGTGGCTTCTCGCTCTGGCCGCAGAACCTGACCCTCGACAATTACCGCAAGATCCTCACAGATCCGAGCTGGTACATGGGCTACGTCAACTCGCTCATATACGTCGTGATGAACACCGCCATTTCGATCTCCGTTGCCCTTCCGGCCGCCTACGCCTTCAGCCGCTACACCTTCATGGGTGACAAGCATCTGTTCTTCTGGCTCCTGACGAACCGCATGGCCCCCCCCGCGGTCTTCGCCCTGCCGTTTTTCCAGCTCTATTCCTCGGTCGGGCTCTTCGACACCCACATCGCCGTTGCGCTGGCGCATTGCCTGTTCAATATCCCGCTCGCGGTCTGGATCCTCGAGGGCTTCATGCGCGGCGTGCCCCGCGAGATCGACGAGACCGCCTATATCGACGGCTACTCGTTCCCACGCTTCTTCGTGCGCATCTTCATGCCGCTGATCGCCAGCGGCATCGGCGTCGCGGCCTTCTTCACCTTCATGTTCTCCTGGGTCGAGCTTCTGCTCTCACGCACGCTCACCTCCACGGAGGCCAAGCCAATCGCCGCCACAATGACCCGCACCGTATCGGCTTCGGGCCTCGACTGGGGCGTACTTGCGGCCGCCGGTGTGCTGACCATCGTGCCGGGTGCGCTCGTCATCTGGTTCGTGAGAAACTACATCGCCAAGGGCTTTGCCCTGGGGAGGGTGTGATGCAGATCGCCGACGCGAAGTCGACCAGCCCCGACGCCGGGACCGACAGGATGACGCCGCGACAGCGCGCCCATTTCCGTACCGCCCTCTGGATCTTCGCCGCCGTCTTCGCGGCGGTCGGCGCATTCCTCTTGTTGTCGGCACCCCGCAACGAGTCCGGCATCGACTGGACGGCTTCGATGTCGCCGGGCGGCTGGATGGCCTGGACGCTGGCGACGGCCACCTTCTTCTACGTCATCGCCGCTCTCATCGTGATCTTCACGCTCCTCGCGATCCGTTTTCCCGAGACGCCGCGTATCGGTATCCTGCGGATCGAGACCACCCGCGGGGACCGGCTCTTCATCACGCTTCTGGGCTCCGCCTTCATCAATCTCGCCTGGCTCGGACTCGGTCTCGGACCGCAGCCCTGGGCGCTCCTAGTTTGCTTGCTCTACGCTGCAGCGGTCTTCCGCTGGGTCTGATCGGGCACTTCCACCCGGATGGGAACATCCGGCCAACTGAGACGAAAAAGGTTCGAAACCAGGGAGGTACCAATGAACCGGTTACTGACATCAACTACCGCGATCGTCGCGACGCTCGGATTCCTGAGCGGCCCGGTCTTCGCGGACATGGACGCGGCCCGCGCCTTTCTCGACAGCGAGATCGGCGATGTCTCGACCCTGACCCGCGAGGAGCAGGAAGCCGAGATGCAATGGTTCATCGATGCCGCGGAGCCGTTCCAGGGCATGTCGATCAACGTCGTCTCGGAGACGATCACCACCCACGAATACGAAAGCCAGGTACTCGCACCTGCTTTTGCCGCGATCACCGGCATCCAGGTCACCCATGACCTTATCGGCGAGGGCGACGTGGTCGAGAAACTGCAGACGCAGATGCAGTCGGGCGAGAACATCTATGATGCCTACGTGAACGACAGCGACCTGATCGGCACCCATTGGCGCTACCAGCAGGCCCGCAATCTCACCGAATGGATGGCCGGCGAAGGCGCCGACGTCACTTCGCCGACGCTCGACCTCGACGACTTCATCGGACTGCAATTCACCACTGCGCCCAACGGCAACCTCTACCAGCTTCCCGACCAGCAGTTCGCGAACCTCTACTGGTTCCGCTACGACTGGTTCAACGACGCCAAGAACCAGGAAGACTTCAAGGCCGAATACGGCTACGATCTCGGCGTTCCGGTCAACTGGTCAGCCTACGAGGACATCGCCGAGTTCTTCACCGGCCGCGATCTCAGCCATATGGGAGTCGAGGGCGAGGTCTACGGCAACATGGATTACGGCAAGAAGGATCCCTCGCTCGGCTGGCGCTACACCGATGCGTGGATGTCCATGGCCGGAATGGGCGATGTCGGCGAGCCGAACGGCCTGCCGGTCGATGAATGGGGCATCCGCGTCAACGAGAACTCGCAGCCGGTCGGTTCCTGCGTGAACCGCGGTGGTGCGACCAACGATGCCGCAGCGGTCTATGCCGTGACCAAGGCCATCGAATGGCTCCAGAAGTACTCGCCGCCGGCAGCGATGGGCATGACCTTCAGCGAGGCTGGACCGATCCCGGCGCAGGGCAATGTCGCCCAGCAGATGTTCTGGTATACGGCATTCACGGCCGCCACGGTCGAGCCGGACCTGCCGGTGATGAACGAGGACGGCACGCCGAAATGGCGCATGGCTCCCTCGCCGCACGGCGTCTACTGGCAGGAAGGCCAGAAGATCGGCTACCAGGACGTGGGCTCGTGGACGCTGATGGAATCGACCCCGGTCGACCGCGCCAAGGCGGCCTGGCTCTATGCCCAGTTCGTCACCTCGAAGACGGTGGATGTGAAGAAATCCGATGTCGGTCTCACCTTCATCCGGGAATCCACCATCGATTCCGAGCACTTCACCGAGCGTGCGCCGCAACTCGGCGGTCTGGTCGAGTTCTACCGCTCGCCGGCGCGGGTGCAGTGGTCCCCGACGGGGACCAACGTGCCGGACTATCCGAAGCTGGCACAGCTCTGGTGGCAGAACATCGGGGACGCGATGTCGGGTGCCAAGACCCCGCAGGAAGCCCTCGACGCCCTCTGCGAGGCGCAGGAAGACGTGCTCGAGCGCCTCGAGCGCGCAGGTGTGCAGGGGGATATCGGGCCGAAGTTGAATGAGCCGCAGGATCCGCAGATCTGGCTCGATGAGCCCGGTGCGCCGGTGGCCAAGCTCGAGAACGAGGACGAGGAGCCGCAGACCGTCAGCTATGACGAGCTGATCAAGTCCTGGCAGTAAGAGCCCTTCCCGAGACCGGCCGGAGCCTTCGGGCTCCGGCTTCGAGTGCCTCCCGCGCGCACAACGCGAAACATCGCCCCGGTCCCTCCCGACCCCGTCGGCGCCCCGGCAATCGCGCAACTTCCCTCCATCGACCGACTTTGCCCGCAGCGGCGCGAAACGCCTTCGAGCCAGCCGCGTTCTCAGGAAGTGTGCGGCGTTTCGCAGCCCTCACCGAGGAACGGAGCGACGTCACGTCGGGTAGCTTGATCCGGATCATGTTCCGCCGGCAGCTCTTGCGCGCATAGTGAAAGGCAGGGCGCCGCGACGCGACAGGTCGGCGACCCCGGACAGGAAAGGGAAACCCCGCCATGACATTGCGTGACCCGGTATCCCGCCACCTGGCGGTGGCCCGAGAGTGACCGGCGACGACACAGTCACGCTGGCCGCCACGGCGCCGCAGCTCCTGCTCGGGATCGGCGCGGTGTTTCTTGCGGCGCTGCTTCTCGAGGGCATCGGGCGCCGCCTGCACGTGCCCCGCGTGACCCTGCTGATCCTCTTTGGCGCGCTGGTCGGCCCGCCGGTCCTCGACTGGCTCCCGCCGGGCCTCGATGGCTCCGGCGAGATCTTCGCCCCTACCGCGCTCACCATGGTCGCCTTCCTGCTCGGCAGCACGCTGCGGCGCGACACACTGCGGGTCCACGGCCGCGAGATCTTCGTGGTCTCGGTCACGGTGGTGGTCGTGTCGTGCCTTCTGGTGATCGGCGGTCTCCACCTGCTCGGTGTGCCGGTCGCGATGGCGCTGCTGCTCGGGGGCATCTCCTCGGCGACCGATCCGGCGGCAACCCGCGACGTGGTGCGCCAGTCCGGAAGCACGAACCGCTTCACGGTCAATCTCCTCGGCATCGTCGCGATCGACGATGCCTGGGGGCTCTTGCTGTTCTCGGTCATGCTCACGGTGGCGGGCGTGCTGGCCGGTGGCGGAGAGGGCAACCATCTCCTGGCCGGCCTGAGGGAGGGCGGCGGTGCGGTGCTGCTGGGGCTCGCCATCGGGCTGCCGGCCGCCAAGATCACCGGCCGCCTGAAGGCCGGCGAGCCGAGCCTTGTCGAGGCGCTGGCCGTCGTCTTCATCTGCGCCGGTCTCGCCATCGCGCTCGAGGTCTCCTTCCTGCTCGCCGGCATGGTCTGCGGCGCCACGGTGGTCAATCTGGCGCATCACCACGAGCGCCCCTTCCACGAGATCGAGCGCGTCGAATGGCCATTCCTGCTGCTGTTCTTCGTGATGGCCGGAGCGTCGCTCCAGATCGACGACCTGACGGGTGTGGGCGTCGTCGGCGCGGGCTACGTCGTGTTGCGCTTCGCGGGCCGGATCATCGGCGGCTGGCTCGGCGGCCGGCTCGCCGGGCTTCCCGGCCTCGAGAGCCGCATGACGGGCTTCGCGCTGATGCCGCAGGCGGGGGTCGCCATCGGCATGGCGCTGGTGGTGGCCGAGCGCTTCCCCGATTTCGGGCACAGCGTGCTCGCCATCACCATCGCAAGCACGATCGCCTTCGAACTCTTCGGGCCGTTGATGACCCAGTTCGCCATCAACCGGGTCGGCGACACGCCCGCGGACGACCCGCGGGCGCGATGACGGAGGCCACCGTCGCGACCGGGCCCGATCTCGTCTCCCTGTCGGAGCTGCATGACGCTCCGCATGCGGTCGATGCCGCCGCCGTTCTCAAGCGCCTAGGCGTCGATCCCGAGACCGGCCTCGAGGCCGGGGCCGTGGCACGGCGCCGCGACCGCTTCGGCGCGAACCGAATCGCCAGCCGCACCGCGCGCAGCGGCTGGGTCATACTCAAGGACCAGCTCGACAGCGTCGTGGTCCTTATCCTGATCGGGGCCGCGGTGCTCTCCTT
Source organism: uncultured Alphaproteobacteria bacterium (assembly GCA_963825715.1). Classification (GTDB taxonomy): domain Bacteria; phylum Pseudomonadota; class Alphaproteobacteria; order Rhodobacterales; family Rhodobacteraceae; genus Amaricoccus. The sequence goes on from CAWGUH010000009.1 coordinate 47,648, forward strand.
CGCCTTCGGCGAAAGGATCGATGCGCTGGCGATCTCGCTGGTCCTGCTCATCAACACCGCGATCGGCTTCGTCTCCGAACAGCGCGCCGTGAACTCGATGGAATCGCTGCGCGGACTCGACAGCCTGCGCGCCCGGGTGCTGCGCGACGGGCATGTCAGCGGCATCGACGCGGCCGAACTCGTTCCGGGCGACATCGTGCGCCTCGCCGCTGGCGATCTGGTGCCGGCTGATCTGCGCCTCGTCGACCAGGCCAACCTCCAGAGCGACGAATCCGCCCTTACCGGCGAATCGATGCCGGTTGCCAAGCAGACCGCGCGGGTCGCCGGCGATACCGCCCTCGCCGAGCGTAGCCCGATGGTCTGGCGTGGCTGCGCTATCACCTGCGGCAGCGGCACCGGCGTCGTTGTGGCCACCGGCGCCGCAACGCAGATTGGCAGGATCGCCGCACTCGCGGCCGGCGCGTCGCCCGAACGCTCGCCGCTCGAACGCCGTCTCGACCTTCTTGGGCGCGAACTGGTCTGGCTCACCATCGGCCTCGCGGTGGTCATCGCCGGGGCCGGCGTGCTCGGCGGCCAGTCGCTTCTCGACATGGCACGGATCTCGGTGGCGCTCGCCGTCGCCGCGGTGCCCGAGGGCCTGCCGGTGGTCGCGACCGTGGCGCTCGCCCGCGGCATGTGGAGGATGGCGGAGCGCAACGCGCTGGTGAACCGGCTCTCGGCGGTGGAGACCCTGGGAGCGACGACGCTGATCCTCACCGACAAGACTGGCACCCTGACCGAGAACCGGATGAGCGTCCGCACGCTCGATCTGCCGCAAGGCCTTGTCGATGCCGCGGAGTTTAGCGCGGCATCCGAGGACCCAGAGCTGCACGCCGCACTCAAGGTCGCCGCGCTCTGCAACGAGACCGCCGCCGCGCATGGCGATCCGATGGAGCTCGCGTTGATCGCGGCAGCCGCCGAGGCGGGACTCGATCGTGCGAACCTGCAGGAGACCGAGCCCGAGACCGGCCGCGTCCCCTTCAGTCGCGACCTCATGATGATGGCGACCCTGCATGACGGCCCCGATGGCGCGCGGCTCTACGTGAAGGGCGCCCCCGACCGCGTGATCGACCGCTGCACTGAGGTGCGTGACGGATACGGGACGGCGAAGCTCGACGAAGCCGGGCGCAGGGCCTGGCTGGACCGCAACGACGCGCTCACGGCCGACGGGTTGAGGGTTCTCGCGCTGGCGCACCGGCCGGGCGACGGCACTTCACCCGAGGACATCCGCGATCTTGTTCTCGAGGGCCTAATAGGGCTGATGGACCCCGCGCGCGCAGACGTGGCCGAGGCGGTGGCGGCCTGCCGCGCCGCCGGCGTGCGGATCGTCATGGTCACCGGCGATCAAGCCGGCACTGCTGCGCGGATCGCCGAGGATGTCGGAATCGCGCCGGACGGTGCGGCCTGTTTCCAGGGGGGCGCGGGCACCAGCCTCGCTGCCGATGCCGCCGACGGGGCGCTGTCCGGTGTCGATGTGGTCGCGCGGGTGACCCCCGAGCACAAGCTCGACCTCGTCGCCTTCTACCAGGACCGCGGCGAGATCGTCGCGATGATCGGCGACGGGGTAAATGATGCCCCCGCTCTCAAGAAAGCCGATATCGGCATCGCCATGGGCCAACACGGCACCGACGTGGCGCGCGAGGCGTCGGCGATGATCCTGCGTGACGATTCCTTTGCCTCGATCGTCGCGGCGCTGCGTCAGGGCCGGGTGATCTTCGACAATATCCGCGCCTTCGTGATCTACCTGCTGTCGTGCAATCTCTCAGAGATCCTGTTGATCGGCGGTGCGGTCCTCGCAGGGTTGCCGCTGCCGCTCCTGCCAATCCACATCCTGTTCCTCAACTTCGTTACCGACGTGTTTCCGGCTTTCGCCCTCGGTTTCGGCGAGGGAAACGGCCGCGAGATGGCACGGCCGCCGCGCGATCCGTCGGAACCGGTGGTGCGCCGCCGGCATTGGCTCGGCATCGGCCTCTTCGGGCTGCTGATCGCGGGCGCGGTGCTCGCGGCGTTCCTCGCCGCGCAGGCGCTTCTGGAACTGTCGCAGCCGCAGGCAGTGACGGTGAGCTTCATCGCACTTTCTTATGCGCAGCTCTGGCACGTCTTCAACATCCGCGCGGTCGGGACGAGGCTCCTTTCGAATGAGGTCACCCGCAATCCGGTCGTGCTCGCTGCGGTGGCCGGCTGCATGGTGCTCGTGGTGCTCGCCGTCTTCGTGCCGGGGCTGTCGGGCTTCCTGCGGCTCGAGAACCCCGGCGCGGCGGGCTGGGCGCTTGCGCTCGGCGCGGCGGCGGTTCCGCTCGTCGCCGGACAGGCAATGCTCCAGCTTGCCGACGTCTCGATCCTCGGGCGTCCCGCCGTGTCGGCATAAGGGGCGCGCTTAGCCCTTGCGGCGGCCGGCGAGGCCGGACTGGAAGGCCCAGTGGTCAGCGCACATGCGCTCCAGGGATAGCTCCGCCTGCCAGCCCAGCAGCGCCGCGGCGCGGGACGGGTCGGCGACACATGCCGCGACATCGCCCGGCCGCCGCGGACATATTTCGCGAGGGATCTCGAAGCCGCATGCCGCCGAGAATGCATGCAGTGTCTCCAGCACGCTGTGGCCACGCCCTGTCCCGAGATTGATCCGCAGATGCGTGCCATCGGCTCGGCCTTCGAGCACATACCGCAGAGCCGCGACGTGTCCCCGCGCCAGATCGACAACGTGGATGTAGTCGCGCACTCCCGTGCCATCCGGAGTGTCGTAGTCGTCTCCGAATACCCGGACACTATCGCGCCAGCCCGCAGCTGTCTGAGCGATAAAGGGAAACAGGTTGTTCGGCACGCCGTTGGGCTCCTCGCCGATGATACCGGAGTGATGGGCGCCGACAGGGTTGAAATATCGCAGCGATATCCCGCCCGAAAGAGCGCCTGCAGCCAGAGTGTCGGTAATGATTTCCTCGATCATGAGCTTGCTGCGGCCGTAGGGATTGGTCGGTTTAACAGGCGCCATCTCGTCGATCGGAATTCGGTCAACTAATCCGTATACGGTAGCCGAGGAAGAGAAGATCAGGTGCGGTGTGCCTAACTCGCGCATCGTGTCTAGGAGTATCGTCGCCCCGCCAACGTTGGCATCGAAATAGCGCAGTGGCTCGGCAACCGATTCTCCGACGGCTTTCTTGCCGGCGAGATGGATCACTGCGTCGATCTCAAATCTGCCTAAAGTTTCGGCGACCAACGCCCGGTCGCGCACATCGCCTCTCACGACGGGAACTGCTCTTCCGGTGATGCATTCGACACGTTGTGGAACGTCCGCTGCGGCGTTCTCGAAATTGTCAAGAATGATCGCGTCGAAGCCAGCGGCCATCAGTTCGACCACGACATGGGACCCGATGTATCCGGCACCGCCTGTGGTTAGGACGCGTTTGCGCTCTGTCATCGACTTTCCCCGGTCCGGCTCTCGCGACGATATTCCGGTCGGAGGTAAGACACCGAATTGTGGCGGGTGCAACCGGTTGGCGTTGTCGATTGGTTAGGCTGAATCCCTGTTAGGCATTTTTTGGGGGCCGGTGACGGGGTATTCTGCCCGTGCTCGAGAAGTGAGCCTGTGCATGAATGGGAGTGGGAGCAGTGGTAATTCCGGGAGGTTCGGTGGGAGGCGTATCCGCGATGTCGCCGGTTTTCGCAAGCACGCCCGCGCCCGCGGATCGCTCGGTCGATGCGGCGGAGGCGGCGACACCGCCCGGTGGGGCGGCCGGTGCGAAGGCCGACGGGAGCGACCCGACCGCGACCGGCACGCCGGCTTCGGAGGATGTGCGCGCCGGGACCGGTTCGCAGGGCGAGATCCCGCTTCTCGCGCGGCTGGAGCAGCAGCGCGAGGATCGGCGCGCCTGGGCTGCGGCGGTGCAGGCCGCCGAGCGGGCGGCGGCGATGGCGGCGTCCCTGGTCCGGGGAGCGCCTGCCGACGACCGACGCGCGGAGCGACCCTTCGAGATGATGCAGGCCACGGAGGGACAGCGGCAGCTCGACGTGGCGCTGCGCATCGTGCGGATGCCCGACACCGCCGGATTGCGGTTCGAATTGCGGCTCTAAGAGCCCCGGGACCGCAGGCTCAGTAATCGGTCGGCGCGCCACCCTCGCGCTTGCGGCGGGCCACGAAATCGGCGAGTTCGTCGCGGATCGCCGGGTCCATCGGCGGGGCCTCGTAATCGGCGAGAATGGCCTTCCAGGTCCGGTTGGCGCGCTCCTCGGTCCAGGATCCACCGGCCTCGACCCAGGCCTCGTAGTTGCGCCAGTCACTGAGGAACGGCGCGTAGAACGCTGTTTCATAACGCGATTGCGTGTGGCCTGCCCCGAAGAAGTGACCCTGGGGGCCGACTTCGGCGATTGCGTCGAGCGCGAGGCTCCCGGATGACCAGTCGGTGAGCGCCGGGTCGAAATAGCGCTGAAACTGCTGGAGCACCTCGCAATCCATCACGAACTTCTCGTACGAGGCGATCAGTCCGCCCTCGAGCCAGCCGGCGGCATGGTAGACGAGATTGACCCCGGACTGCACCGCCGACCAGAGGCTGTTCATGCTCTCCCACATCGCCTGACCGTCCGGGGCGTTGGAGGCGCAGGCGTTCGAGGCCCGGAGCGGCAACCCGTAGAAGCGGGCCATCTGGCCGGTCATCTGGGTGGCGCGGATGTATTCCGGCGTTCCGAAGGCGGGCGCTCCGGACTTCATGTCGACGTTCGAGGTGAAGCTGCCCATCATGCAGGGCAGGCCGGGGCGGATCACCTGCAGGAGCGCGATGGCGGCCAGCGCCTCGGCGACCGATTGCACCACGGCGCCGGCCATGGTCACCGGGGCCATCGCGCCGGCCAGCGTGAAGGGCGTGACGATCACCGGCTGGCCGCGGCGGGCGAAGCGCATCGCGCCGTCGAGCATCGGCCAGTCGTGCTTGAGCGGGCTCGAGGAGTTGATGTTGGTGTAGAGCCGCGGCGCGCTCTCGAACTCCGATTGCGCAAGGCCGCTGGCGATGCGGGCCATCTCGATCACGTCCTCGACGCGCTCGGGGCCGAGGCTGTAGGCGTGCACGACCTTGTCGGTCAGGGTGAGCTTCTCGTAGAGGCAGTCGAGGTGGCGCACGGAGGGGTGGATGTCGACGGGTTCCACCGGATAGCCGCCGGCAACGTGGATGCAATTGAAATACTGAGTGAATTTCAGGAGGTCCCGCATCGCCTCCCGGTCGCCCGGGCGCCGGCCGCGGTCGAGATCCATCACGTTGGGCGGCGAGGAGACGTTGACGAAGCACATGTGCCGGCCGCCGAGGGTGATCCGGCGTTCTGGGTTGCGCGGCGTGATGTCGAAGGTGGCCGGCACCTTTGCGATCTGCTCCATGACGAAGCCGCGATCCATGCGCACGGTGACCGAGCCGGCCGGGGTCTCGCAGCCGGCGGCGGCGAGGTAGCCCCGGGCTTCGGCGTTGAGAAAATCGATGCCGATCTCCTCAAGAACCCGCATCGCGGCGTTGTGGAGGGCGGTGACGCCCTCGGGGGGCAGGGGCTCGGTCGGGTTGTCCGGGTTAAGCGGAATGCGCCAGGGCATCTGGGCGATGGCGGCGCTGCCCCGGTTGCGGGCGGCACCGGCCCGGCCGCCGCTGCGGCGTGCTCTGCTCTCGTTCATGTTTATCCACCGGTCCTTCAGCAAGTGTCGGATTGGATGCGCGGGCGCGCGCCGCGTCTTGTCCGTTCGCGACAGGTCAGGTGCCGAAACCCTGCTCCACCGCATCGAGGCCGAGCCAGTCCGGCAGGGCGCCGATATCGGGCAGGATCGCGTCGGCAAGCGGGGAAAGATCGTCGGTGGTCGCGAGGCCGGTGAGCACCCCGATCGTCATCATGCCCGCGGCGCGTCCGCTGGCGAGGTCGTGGGTGCTGTCGCCGATCATCGCGCAATCGGTCGGCGCGAGGCCGGTGGCCGCGCAGAAGGCGGCGAGCATGCCCGGTCCGGGCTTGGCGCCGTGGCCGCTGTCGAAGCCGGCGATGAAGCTGAAATACTTCGTGATGCCGGCGGCGTCGAGATGGGCGCGGGCCGGGCTTTCGGCGTCGTTGGTGGCGAGGCCCATGACGAGGCCCGCCCCGGCAAGTCGCGCGAGCAGGGGGGCGAGCGGTGCTGCCTCGACCTGCGGCACGACCGAGGTGCCGTCGACCACGAGCCGGCGCAGTTCGGCGCGCGTGCGCCGCGGCGCCAGCCCGGCGATCGCGTCGAGCATGTCGTCCATGGTGCCGGCGATCATCAGGCTGTCCGGCAGGAAGGCCTCGCGGTCGAGATCGAAGCCGAGTTGGCGGGCCATCGCCCGGGCCGTCGCCGGATCGCCGCCGGCGAGGTCGGTGATGATGCCGGCACTCCACGGCGACCAGGTCCGGTGGAAATCGAACAGCGTGCCGTCCTTGTCGAAGACGAGACCGCGCAGGGAGGAGGCGGAGTGGGCCATCGCGCGCCTTTCATGCCGGATCGATCCAAACCGGGTGCCACGGGCCGGTGGTGTTGTATAGGTTTGTCATGCGCTTCGGGCGCATTCGCTTAAGGAAATCTCATGGCCGACCGACCGCTGTTGCGCAACGCCTATCCGGTCATCCACCGCCAGACGACGCGCTGGCGCGACAACGATGCCTACGGCCATGTCAACAACGCGGTGTTCTTCGAATACGTCGATACTGCAGTGAACCGCTGGCTGATCGAGACCGGGGCGCTCGACGTGCCGGGCGGCGCGGTGATCGGCCTGGTCGCGGCGAGCGAGTGCATGTTTTTCGCCGGTCTCGGCTTTCCCGATCCGGTTGATGCGGGATTGCGGACGGCGCGTGTCGGGCGCAGTTCGGTGACCTACGAGGTCGGACTGTTCCGCGGCGATGCGGCGGAGGAATCGGCGCGGGCGCGCTTCACCCATGTCTGCGTCGGGCGCGACGATCACCGGCCGGTCGGCCTGCCGGAGAGCCTGCGGCGGGCGCTCGTCGCGCTGGCGCCGCCGGACTGAGTCAGGTCCAGTCGGGAACGGCGCCGCCGGGCAGGGCGGCGCGGGCGCGCTGAAGCGCTTCTGGCGCAAGCCCTTCGGCGGCACAGAAGCCGCCGGCCAGCGCGTCGCTGCCCAGCAGGAAGTCGAGCACGAAGCCGAGGAACTCCGGATCGTGCGCCCGGCCGCGGATCTCCGCCGGGCCGTTGCCGGTCGCGGCCATGAAATGCCCGAGTTCGTCGGGCTGGCCGGCGAGCCAGAGAAGCGCGTCGGCGGCGAGGCTAAGGGACTGGTCGGTGTTCATCTTGCGTTCGCGTCTCCGGAGGGGCGGGCAACCATTCGTTAACACATTCTGGTCTATGGTCCACGGAGTCGCGCGGGGGCCGTTTCGTCTCCATCGGAGGGTTGCCATGTCAGGTCGGGTTCTGGTTGTCGATGATGTCGCCACCAACCGCCTGCTCCTCCGCGCCAAACTCTCCTCAGCCTACTACGACGTCGTGGTTGCCGAAAACGGAACGCAGGCGCTGGAGATGGCGCGGGGCGAGCAGCCCGACATGATCATGCTCGACGTGATGATGCCCGACATGGACGGCTTCACGGTCTGCCAGATCCTGAAGTCGAGCGAGGAGACGGCGCATATCCCGGTGATCATGGTGACCGCGCTCGACACGCCCGAGGAGCGGATCCGCGGGCTGGAAGTGGGGGCCGACGACTTCCTGTCGAAGCCTTTCAACGACCTCGCGCTGTTCGCCCGGGTGCGCAACCTGATGCGCATGAAGATGATGTTCGACGAGTTGCGGCTGCGCGACCTGACCTCGCGCGAGCTGGGCCTGACCGATTTCATCAACGAGCACGATGTCGACCCGGAAATGGGCGGGCCGATCCTGCTCGCCCCGCCCTGCAACACGCAGGGCGCGGAATGGGCCAAGGCGCTCGGGGAGCGCCTCGGCGTGCAGACCGTCGTGACCTATTCCGAGCGCGAGGCGATGAACCTCGCCCGGCTCGAGTTGCCCGACTGCTTCGTGGTGCACCAGAAGCTTATGGAAGGAGGCGACGGGTTGAGACTGGTTTCGGCCCTGAGGGCCCGGCCGGAAACCCGTCAGTCCGCAGTAATTCTCGTGGTCGAGAACGGCGACGTGCAGACTGCGGCAAAGGGGCTTGATCTTGGCGCGTCGGACTATATCGAGGCGCCGTTCGACGTGAGCGAGCTGATCGCGCGGATCCGCTCGCAGCTGCGCCGCAAGCGGTATTCTGACCGGCTCCGGACCAATGTCCGCAACGGGCTGAAGATGGCGGTGATCGATCCGCTGACCGGCATCTATAACCGCCGCTACGCGAGCCAGCACATGAACCGTGTGATGGAGCGTGCGCGGGAGACCGACGGCGTCTTCGCGGTGATGATGGTCGATCTCGACAAGTTCAAGCGGATCAACGACCAGTTTGGACATGATGCCGGTGATGCGGTGCTGAAGGAGTTTTCGCGCCGGCTGCAGGAGAACATCCGGGGCGTCGACCTGGTGGCCCGCTTCGGCGGCGAGGAATTCTTTGTGGCGATGCCCGACATCGACCGGCCAGCCGCCGCGACGGCCGCCGAGCGAATCCGGGCGGCGATCGAGGATTCGCCGATGCTGCTTCCCGGCGGGGCAGGTTCCGTCGACGTGACGGTGTCGATCGGCGTAGCAATCGCCACTGCGGAAGACAGCGATCCCGACACGATCATCAAGCGCGCGGATACCGCGCTCTACGATTCGAAGGCTGCCGGGCGCAACCGGGTCAGCTTCTTCGCCCGCGCGGCCTGATCCGGCGCCTCAGCGGCGGTTTTCGCGGCTCTTCTCCAGAACGTTCTCGGCATAGGCCGCCCGGTCCTCCGGCGACATCCGGCCGATCTGCTCGAGCAGCATCCGGGCGCCGCGCTGCGACAGCGCCCGGGCGAGGTCGTCCTCCTCGGCGAGCACGTCGGCGACGCCCTGAAGCTCGAACGGCTCTGCCACCAGGGCTGTCGCAAAGGCCGCGCGCCGGTCCTCGAGACGCGTGCGCGTGCCTTCCCAGTCGGCGCGACTCGCCCGCAGGCCCTGGCGGAGATCCTGCCGGTAGGGCGCGGGCAGGCTCAGGGCGTAGTGCAGGTGCGGCGGCACTGCGCGGCGGCTGTCACCGGGGCCGCTCAGCACGAGGCCCGCCACGAGACCCCCAAGGGCGAGGTTGAGACCCAGCGAGAGGGCCAGCAGGACCCGCATGCGGCCGGAACTGCGGGGCGGCGGGGCGGGGTCTGGGCTCATCCGTCTGTCTCCGTGGCAAGGTCGTAGAAGGCGAGGATGTCGCCGGCCGGATCGGTGCCCTGCTGCGTCTCGAAGAGCCCGGGACCGACGAGGCCCGCGATCAGCCCGGCCAGCAGGCAGGCGGCGAGGGCGGCGGCCTGCGGCCAGAGGCGACGGATGCGGTTGGCGGGTCGGGTCTCGCGGCGGGTCGGGACGGCATGCCGCGCCGGCGGCTGGACCGCGAGACCCTCGCGCAGGACCGCGAGCATCAGGTGCTCAGGCGGAGCCGTCCGGGCGGCGCGGGCGGCACGGAAGGCGCGGTCGAGTTCGAGCTCGGCGTTGTCGTCTTGGTCCTGGTCGGTCACGAGACCTCTCCTTCGGGTTCGATATCCATACCGCGCAGGCGGGCGGCCAGACTACGCCGGCCCCGCGCGAGCAGGCTCTCGACGGCTTCGATGCTGGTGTCGAGCACGGCGGCGATCTCCGTGTTGGGACGGTCCTCGAGATGGCGCAGCACGATGGCGAGGCGCTGACGGTCCGGAAGGGTTGCCAGCGCCTCCTCGAGTGCCGCGGCCCGTTCGCTGTCGGACATCCGATCGAGCGCGGCCGGGGCGGGATCGGCGGGCTCGGGCAGATCGAGGGCGGAGGTCTCGCGCCGCCGTCGCAGACGGTCGATGCACAGATTGGCGGTGACCCGGTAGAGCCAGGTCGAGACAAGTGCGCCGTCCGGGCGCCAGGACGGCGCCTGCTTCCAAAGCCGCAGCATGGCTTCTTGGGTCACGTCCTCGGCCTCCTCATCGTCCGCGAGCATCCGGCGCGCAAGCGCGTGGACCCGGGGAACATGGCGCTCCGTCAACAGCCGCGTCGCCAGCGGATCGCCCGCGGCGTAGCGCGCGACCAGGTCCGCGTCGGTCTGCGACCGGATTGAAACTGGCGAGATCATCGCTTCCGATCCTGCACGATCCGGTGGGCCGCGTCGCGGCAGGAAAGTGGCCGGGCGGGCACGGGGCCCGCCCGGCAGTGCGGTCAGCCGCGGCCATGCTCGTGCCGGGATCCGCCGTGCCGCGGGCCGTGGCGTTCCGCCCGCGCCGTCGCCTCTTCGGAGGAGATGGTCCCATCCCCGTCGCGGTCGAAGCGCTCGAGGATGCGGTCGCTGCGGACCTCGACGATCTCGGTGATCGCGATGCTGTCGGCGTCCGCGTCCCCGGACAGGTCGAGGATCCGGTCGGCCATGCGCTCGCCGCGCGGCCTTCCGAACGGATTCGCGAGGCCGCCGGACCGTTCGGGCATGGCTGTGGTGATCTCGGCGCGGGTCAGCGTGCCGTCGCCGTCGCTGTCGGCCTCGGCCATCCGCGCGGCGGCGCCGGTTTCGAGTTCTGCACGGGTGATCATGCCGTCGCCGTCGCTGTCGAAGGCGGCGAAATCGAGGCCGCGCGGGCCGGCTCCCATCCGGCCGTCTGGGCCGGCGAGGGCGGGTGCGGCCGCGGCGGCGCCGGCGACGAGGAGAAGGGTGGCGAGATGTGTCCTGCGGATCATGAGACGGTACCTTTTTCCGTGTTGCGATGACGGTTACACGGGCGGGGCCGGGTTTTCCGTCGCATCCGCGTGTTCACGCTTTCGGGAGGACAGGGCGCGCTGGCAATCGCTGCGCGGAGTGTCTATCCTGCTGCCATGATGCAAGAAACCGAGTCAGACCCCGAGCGCGACACCGGACAGGCGCTGATACGCGGCTGGCGGCGACGTTGTCCATGCTGCGGCGAAGGCGCGATGATGGCGGGCTATCTCGATGTGAGCCCGACCTGTTCGGCCTGCGACACCGAACTCTTCCACCACCGCGCCGATGACGGCCCGGCCTGGGCGACCATCCTGATCACCGGGCACCTCATGGCGCCGCTGATGCTCGTCGTCTTCGAGCTATTCCGACCCGAGGGCTGGCAGATGGCGCTGGGCTTCTCGATCGTCTTCGTGGCGCTGTCGCTCTGGATGCTGCCGCGGCTCAAGGGCGCCTTCGTCGGCCTGCAATGGGCCAAGCGCATGCACGGGTTCGGGGGCGACACCGACCTTGTCCCCGGCCTCTGATGCGGCAGCGGCCGCGACGGCCCCGCAAGCGGCCATCCGCGATGCCGCGACCATCATCCTGCTGCGCCGGGACGGTGGGACACCGCGCGTCCTGATGGGCCAGCGCGGCAAGGGTGCAGCCTTCATGCCCGACAAGTTCGTGTTTCCCGGCGGCGCGGTCGACGCGGGGGATGCCGGGGTTCCGGCCGGCTCCGCGCTCGCGGGGATATGCGCGGAGCGGCTCGCGCGGCGCACGCCGCCGGAGGTGGCCGCGGCGCTGCCCTTCGCGGCGATCCGCGAATTGTGGGAGGAGACCGGGCTTGCGCTCGGCCGGCCCGACCCGAAGGCGGCCGCGCGCGCGGTGCCGGCGTCCTGGCGCAGCTTTCACGAGGCCGGGCTCGCGCCGCATCCGGCACCGCTCAGCTTCGTCTTTCGCGCCATCACGCCGCCCGGCCGGCCGCGCCGCTTCGATGCGCGGTTCTTCCTCGCCGATGCCGCGGCGCTTCCCGGCGGGGCCGAGTCTGAGCTCGCGGGCGACAGCGAATTGCGGCATCTGCAGTGGATCGCGCTCGGCGAGGCCCGCGCGCTGCCGCTGCCGTTCATCACCGAGGTGGTGCTGTCGGAGATCGAGGCGCATCTCGCTTCCCCTGGCGTCGCGCGGCCGGTGCCGTTCTTCGATCATGCCGAGGACGGCTCGCATTTCCGACTGCTCTGACGCTTGACAGCCGGCGGGTAGGGCGTAGAAGGGCGATCTGGAATTTCGGGTCCGCCTGCCGGGCCTGCTGTGTATAAATCGCGGGCTTCCGCGGGGAAGGACGAACGATGGCCAAGCCGACGACGGTCAAGATCCGGTTGAACTCAACCGCGGATACCGGTCATTTCTACGTGACCAAGAAGAATTCGCGTACCATGACCGAGAAGATGGTCGTGCGCAAATACGACCCGGTCGCCCGCAAGCATGTCGAATACAAGGAAGGCAAGATCAAGTGATCCTGCCGCTCCGGCGCCGGTCGCCGGGGGTTCGAGACAGGCGGCCCGTCGCAGCGATGCGGCGGGCCGTTCGCGTCTGCCGGGGCGGCTTCAGTTCTCGACGAGCCTGAATTCGGCGATCTCGGTGCGCTGGAGCGGGTGGAAGTTGTCGTCGGAGATGAGCGTGACGCGCAGCGTGCCGGCGGCGTCGCGCCAGACCGAGATGCCTTCCATGTTCTGGAAATCGCCGAGCGCAGTTTCGAGCAGGGTCTCCTCGTTGCCGAGCCCGTCCGGTCCGATCTCGAAGCGCCGGACCCGGGTGGCGAAGGCGATCCAGCGGAAATCGCGTTCGAGCACATAGAGCCGGCCGTCGGGACCGATATCCGCGCCGACCACCAGATAGGGGCCGTCGCGGCGCAGGTCGCTCCACCGCTCCCAGCGGCCGCTCTCGAACCGCCAGACCGGAAATGGCCGGTCGAGACCGCCGGAGCGCTCGGGAATGGCGTAGAGACGGCCCTCGGTGTCGATGGCGAGGGCTTCGAGCGCGGAATTGCGCTGCAGGCGGTCGAAGGCGGGGTGACCGGGCACCGAGGCCGCCGGGCCGGCGATGTCGTCGTAGCGGCGAATGCGGTCGAAGCCCTCGAAGGAGACGAAGGCCCGGCCCTGCGCATCCACCGCGAGGCCTTCGGCGTCGACTTCGTCGCCGGTCAGGTCGGCCCCGGAGATCGCGAGGAGCGGGCCGATGCCCGTCGTGCGCAGGCCGGTCAGCCGGCCGTCGCGGGCGCGTTCGAGGTCGGCGCGGGCCCAGGCGGCGCGGTCCGAGATCGCGAGGAGCGACCCGCCGTCGGGGCTGAGGGCGAGGCCGGACAGGCCACCAAAGCGCGGGTCGGGATCGCGCCAGACCAGGGTCGCGTCATGCTCCAGCCGTGCGCCGGACCAGGCCGCGGGCGCGGGGGGCGCGAGAAGCAGGAGCAGGGCGAGACCGGCGCGGCGACGCCGCGCCTCATCGCGCGCCGAGCACCTCTGCGCATTGGGACGGCAGATCGGCCAGCTGCAGCGGCGGCTTGGGCGGCGTCTTCGGGGCGTTCGGATCGGGCGGGGCGAGGGCGTCGGTGACCCACCAGACCGCCTCGGCGCAGCCGTCTCCGGCGGGCAGGGGGGCGGGGTTCTCGCAGCCCGACGCCCCGGCCGGGCAGTTCAGCCGGACGTGGAAATGGGTGTTGTGGCCCCACCAGGGACGGATCTTCTGGAGCCAGGCGCGGTCTGTCGCGGGGGCGTCCTTGCACATCTGGAGCTTGACCGGCGGGGTGATGAAGATGCGGTTGACGCGGGAATCGCGGGCCGCGGCCTCGAGCAGCCGGTGGTGGGCGCGGGTCCAGTTGCCGTTGACGGAGCGCTGGTCGGCCGAGCGCACGTTCATCGAGGAGAGCTGTTCGCGCTGGGAGCGGCTGAGGTCAAGGCGGGTGGCCGGGAGCAGCCAGACGTCGATGTCGAGGCCGATCTGGTGCGAGGCATGGCCGGTGACCGGACCGCCGCGCGGCTGGCTGATATCGCCGATATAGAGCCCCTGCCAGCCGACCTGTTGCGCGGCAGAGCTGAACTGCTGGATGAATTCGAGCGCCGCGGGATGGGCCCAGTTGTGGTTGCGCGAGAGCCGCATCGCCTGCCAGGTCGGGCCGGTCTCGGGAAGCTGGACCCCGCCGGCGAGGCAGCCGCGGGCGTGTTCGCCGATGGCGTAGGAGGCGTGCGGCGAGGGGGTGGATTTCGCGCCGAACTGCGCCTTGGCGTCGGCGCGGGCGAGGCCGGGCATCGCGAGGGTGGCGAGAAGCGCCAGGGCGACGGCGAAACGGGGACGGATCATGCACGGATTTCCATGTTCTGCTCGGGGCCTGTTTCGGTTTTCACCCAGTATAGCAGCACGAGGCCGATCAGGAAAAGTGCGATGACGGGGCTGACACCGAGCCTCTGCGACCCTGTCGCCGTGGTGGCGATGGCGATGAGCGCCGGGCCGATGAAGGCCGTGGCCTTGCCCGAGAGCGCGTAGAGCCCGAAGGCCTGTGCGGCCTCGACGCGTCCTTCCGCCTGATGGACGAGCATGGTGCGCGACGCGGCCTGGAGCGATCCGGCGGCCGCCCCGAGCAGGCCGCCGGCCGCGAGGAACACGAGATCGGGTAGCCGCGATCCCGGCGCGACCGCAATCGTCAGGACCATGTCGCGGGTGGTGAGCAGGGCCACGGCGCAGACGAGGATGAGCATCCAGATCGAGGCTGTGATCACTGGGCGGGGTCCGAAGGCGGCATCGGCATCCGCCCTCCCAGCCAGGCGCCGAGCGCGCCGGTGCCGGCGGCGACGATGCCGAAGATGCCGAGCTCGAAGAGGCCCCAGCCGAGCACGCCGGCCGCGTAGATGCCGCCGAAGGCGAAGAGGGCTGCGAGCGCGTCGCGGTAGATCATCGAGGCGATCAGGAAGGCCAGCAGACTGCGGTTGGCGCGCATGCCGCGCAGCGTGGCCACGAGGTCGCGCAGACCGGAGGCGACGGCTCCCCTGGCGGCGGGCGCTCGGGAATGGTCGGGGGTGTAGAGGAACAGCGGGAGTGCGAAGACGAGATACCAGAGCGCGCTCAGGGGCCCCACGGCGCGAGCCGGTTCGCCGGCGGCGGGATCAAGGCCGAAGACCGGTGCAAGACCGATCAGCGTGGTCTCCGAGCCCGGGGCGGGGGCGATCAACAGCAGCACCATGATCAGTGAAGCCAGCCCGCCGAGATAGCCGACCGCCCAGCCCGACCCGGAGATCCGGCCGATATCGGCGCGGCCGCCGAGCGCGGGCAGCATGGCATTGTTGAAGAGGAGCGTGAATTCGGAGCCGATGAAGGCGAGGATGAAGAGCGCGAGCACCAGCCAGGGTTCGGCCATGTCCGGGACGGCGAGCCAGAGGCCGAGGCAACCGATCAGATAAGGCACCGAGAACGCGGCGATCCAGGGCTTGCGGCGCCCGGTGCGATCGGCGATGGCTCCGAGCACCGGGGCGAGAAGCGCGATGGTCGCGCCGCCGATCGCGGTTGCGGTGCCCCAGATCGCCTGCCCGGCCACCGGATCGCCGATCACCGTGGCGGCGAAATAGGGCGCGAAGATGAAGGTTACGATCAGGGTCTGGAACGGCTGGTTGGCCCAGTCGAACAGCATCCACGCCCCGATGCCCCGGCGATCTGTGTGTGTGGTCACGGGGCTATCCGCCTCTTTGCGCGCTCGATGCACTTATGCGTCCCGAGCGGGGATCCGGGCAAGCCCGGCCTTGCGGGCCTGTCCCGCGCGGACTAGGAACGGATCGTTTTCAGCCACCAAGGAACTGAGCCGATGGCATCCCTTCTCATGATCCTCGACCTCGTGCTCGATCTGGCATGGTTCGTCGTCATTGCCCAGGTCATCATGAGCTGGCTTATCAATTTCAACGTGCTCAATCGCAATCAGCCACTGGTCTGGCAGATCTGGACCGGGCTCAACAGGCTCCTAGAGCCTGTGTACGGTCCGATCCGGCGGATCATGCCCGATCTCGGCGGGCTTGATCTCAGCCCGATCATCGTGCTGATCGGGCTCTATGCAATCCGGGTGATCCTTTTCAACAATCTGGCACCGATGGGCTACTGAGCCGCTCTCCGGCTCAGGACTTACCGACCAGCCCGCCGGCCGCGTCGCCCCAGAGCTGGCGCAGTCGCGCATCGCGGCCGCAGGCGCGGCGGTAGAAAGTGTATCGTACCGAGCTGACCTCGTGGTAGTCCTGATGGTAGCCTTCGGCGGGCCAGAAGGTGGTGGCCTCGAGGATCGGCGTGACGATGTCCTGGCCCAGAGCGCTCTGGGCTTCGGCCCGGGACGCCTTGGCTATTTCGGCCTGGTCGGCGTCGATCGCGAAAACCGCCGTGCGGTAGCTCGGGCCGCGGTCGCAGAACTGACCGCCGTCATCGGTCGGATCGACGGTGCGCCAGAAGATATCTACGAGATCCTCGTAGCTCACGATCTCGGCGTCGTAGGTGATGCGGACCGCCTCGAAATGGCCGGACCTGCCCTGGGTGACCTCCTCGTAGGTCGGGTTCTCGGTGGTTCCGCCGATATAGCCGGACGTGGTCTCGAGCACGCCGTCGACCTTGTCGAAATCGGCTTCCGTGCACCAGAAGCAGCCACCGGCGAAGACGGCCGTCTGCCTGTCCTCGGCGAATGCCGTCGTGGAAGATGCGACGGCGAACGTCGCAGCGAGGATGAGATGTCTGATGGTCATGGAGCGCTCCCGGTCTGGACCCGGACAAGAAGGGAGGACAAGGCCGGTGCAAGGCAAGTCACTTGCCGGTGAGCCGTCACGCGTTTTCAAAATCCAGAACGGAAGTTCGTTCCAGAAAGTGATTTTCAGACAGTATCTTGTGGGGCGATCTTCCCGAAACCTCAGCGCGCGTTGCGGGCGGCAAGGAGGCGCAGCCGCAGGGCGTTGATCTTGATGAAGCCGGCCGCGTCCTTCTGGTCGTAGGCGCCGGCGTCGTCCTCGAAGGTGACATGGGCCTCGGAATAGAGCGACTGGTCGGAGCGGCGGCCGACCACCGAGACGCTGCCCTTGTAGAGCTTGAGCCGGACGGTGCCGCTGACATGGCTCTGGGAGTGGTCGATGGCTGCCTGCAGCATCTCGCGCTCGGGGCTGAACCACAGGCCGTTGTAGATCAGCTCGGCATAGCGCGGCATCAGCTCGTCCTTGAGGTGCCCCGCGCCGCGGTCGAGGGTGATCTGCTCGATGCCGCGATGGGCGGCGAGCAGCACGGTGCCGCCGGGGGTCTCGTAGATGCCGCGCGACTTCATGCCGACGAAGCGGTTCTCCACCAGATCGAGGCGGCCGATACCGTGGGCGCCGCCGAGTTCGTTGAGCCTTGTCAGGAGGTTGGCGGGGGAAAGCGCCTCGCCGTCGATATGGGTGGCGTCGCCCTTTTCGAAGGTAATCTCGAGGTAAAGGGGCGTGTCGGGGGCGGCTTCGGGGGCCAGTGTGCGCTGGTAGACGTAGTCGGGGGCTTCCTCGGCGGGGTCCTCGAGCACCTTGCCTTCGGAGGAGGTGTGCAGGAGGTTGGCGTCGACCGAGAACGGGGCCTCGCCGCGCTTGTCCTTGGCGATGGGGATCTGGTGGGCCTCGGCGAATTCCAGGAGGCGCGTGCGGCTGGTGAGGTCCCATTCGCGCCAGGGGGCGATGACGCGGATGGCGGGGTCGAGGGCATAGGCGGAAAGCTCGAAGCGGACCTGGTCGTTGCCCTTGCCGGTGGCGCCGTGGGCGACGGCATCGGCGCCGGTCTCGTGGGCGATCTCGACGAGACGCTTTGAAATCAAAGGTCTCGCGATCGATGTTCCCAAAAGGTAGAGGCCCTCGTAGACGGTGTTGGCGCGGAACATCGGGAAGACGAAGTCGCGCACGAACTCCTCGCGCACATCCTCGATGAAGATGTTTTCCGGCTTCACGCCGAGGAGTTCGGCCTTGTGGCGGGCGGGTTCGAGTTCCTCGCCCTGGCCGAGATCGGCGGTGAAGGTGACCACCTCGCAGCCGTATTCGATCTCGAGCCATTTGAGGATGATCGAGGTATCGAGACCGCCGGAATAGGCGAGAACGACTTTCCTGGGGGCTGTCATGGGGGGCTCCGATGCTGGAAAACGTGGTCCGTCTAGCGGATCGTCCGGGGGCAGGCAAGGCGGGCCCGGGGCCCGAAACGGCCGTCTGCATCCCGTATGTTTTCCGTACGGATCCTGTACGTACAAATCCGGTGGCGGTCGCAACCGGGCGGCTGCGGAAGGTGCAGGCCCTTCGGCCCGATTTTTCCGATTTGCCGGGTGTGCAGGTACGCCCCGTGGAGGGCAAACGCGGCAGCCGGCTGCAGGTCTCGGGGGAGGGCGGGTTCTCGCTCTGCCGGGCTTCGTTGTGCGCCCGCCTGCGAAGGGCCTAGTGTGGCCCGGTCGAGAAACCGGAAGGAGACCCCGCATGAAACCGAAGGTTCTGCAGATCGCGCCGATGATGCCGCACGTGGAGGCGGCCCTGGGCGCGGCCTACGCGGTGCATCGGTTCTGGGAGGCTTCGGATCGGGCGGGGCTGCTCGGGGAGATCGGGGCGGGGATACGGGCCGTGGCGACCGATGGGGGCAGGGGGCTGCCGGAGGGTGTGCTCGAGGCGCTGCCGGCGCTCGAGATCGTCGCGAGCTACGGGGTCGGGTATGATGCGATCGACATTCCCGCCTGCAAGGCCCGCAATGTCCGGGTGACGAACACGCCCGATGTGCTGACCGATGCGATGGCGGAGATCACGGTGGGGCTGATGATCGCGCTCTGCCGGCGGCTGCCGCAGGCGGACCGCTTCGTGCGGGAGGGCAAGTGGCGCGCGGGCGGGTTCGGGCTGACCGGGGAGCTTACCGGGGCCCATGTCGGCATCCTCGGGCTCGGGCGGATCGGCAGCGAGATCGCGCGGCGGCTGCAGGCGTTCCGGATGCGGATCTCGTATCACGGGCGGACGGAGCAGGATTACGTGCCCTTCACCTTCTATCCAGATCTGGTGGCGATGGCGCGGGACGTCGACTGGCTCGTCGTGATCGCGCCGGGGTCGCCGGAGACGCGGCATATCGTGTCGCGGGAGGTGATGGAGGCGCTGGGGCCGGAGGGAAACCTCGTGAATGTCGCGCGTGGCTCGCTGGTGGACGAGGTGGCGATGGTCGCGCTTCTGGAGGCCGGAAAGCTTGGAGGGGCGGCGCTCGACGTCTTCGAGGCCGAGCCGGAGGTGCCGGTGGCGCTGCGCGCGATGGAGAACGTCGTCCTGTCGCCGCATCAGGGCTCGGCGACGCGGAAGACCCGCCGGGCGATGGGGGATCTGGTGCTGCGCAATCTGGCCGCGCATTTCGCCGGCGATCCGCTGCCGACGCCGGTGGCCTGAGCCGCGGGAAAAGCCCGGTCCCAGCCGGGACCGGACGCAGGCCGCTGAATTCACAAGGAAAAAGTGTTGACTGTTCTCAGCCACGCCCGATGAAGTGCCTGCGGCTTCGAGGGCAGTTTCGAGCCAGGGCAGACACTGCCGAATACGCATAGACGGCCGGGTTGCGGAAAGGGCTCCTGTTGAGGCCAGGTTGATCGATGTCTCAATTCGGCAGCGAGGCTTCCCGGCATGCCGACAGAGGCGGCAGAAACGACTAGCCCGGCCACTTTCCCGAAAGCAGGCGCTCCTCCGCAACAAAGATGTTCTGCAGGAAGTCCAGCACGACGCGTATGCGCGGCGCCTTTGCCATGGCGAGGTGGATTTCGGCCCACGCGGTTTGCGTCCAGACCGGTTCCGGCAGCACGCGATACAGGTCGGGGTCCCGGTCACCCACAAAGCAATCGAGCACGCCGATACCAAGACCCGCCCTGACCAGTTCGTGAATATGGCTCTCGGAACTCGCGCGTGCGACGATGGTCCCGTCTGGAAAATTCTCCGCCAGGATTCGGGAGAAATCCGATCCATCATACTCGCGCGGCAGCCCGATCAGGGACGGCCGCGTTCCTGTCGAGGAAGCTTTCGCCGCATATGCCGACTGCGCCAAGGTCCCGAGTCGTCGGCCAACGGAATCGGGGTGCCGGGGCTCGCGGCTTCGCAGCGCGATATCCGCTTCGCGGCGCGACAGATCAACGAAGTCGAGGTTTGACGAGAAGGTGATTTCCAGACCCGGGTACCGGTCGAGGAGGCCGGGTAGCCTGGGAATGACCAGGTGGTCGAAGATCGCGTCCAGCCCTGTGAGGCGGACCTGACCATCGATCCGCTGATCCGTTCCTTCGATCTCGTTCTGGAAAGACCGGGTCGCAAGCTCGACCTCTTCGGCAAGCGCTATCGCCCGGTGCCCCGCCTCGGTCGCGACGAAGCCGCTGCTCAATCGGTCGAACAGGCGGGCGCCCAGCGCGGCCTCGAGCGCGGTGATCCGACGGCCAACGGTTGTAGCGTCCATCCGAAGCGCGCGGGCGGCGCCCGCAAGCGTCCCGGACCGCGCCACGGCCAGAACCACTTTCAGATCATCCCAATCCATACCTGCATGATTGCAGCACCAGCCTGCGAATGCATCTGTTTTCCCGCAGCCCCGTGTCGGGCAGCATCGGTGCGACCCTGCGCGACACAAGGTACCCCCGCAGGTGTCGACCGCTGGATCGAGTAGGACGGGATGACCGAGCACGCCACTTTTCTCGCTGCCGAAGACGACACCTCACGCGTCATTGCCGCGCTTGTCGCGGCCTTTGTGAATGACCCTTTCATTCGCTGGCTGTTCCCCCGGGCAGAAACGTATTTCGCCGCGTTTCCTCTTGTCCTGAAGTACTTCGCCGGCGCCGCCTTCGAGAACCAGACCGCCTACCGCACCGAAGAGATCGACGGTGCGGTCCTGTGGCTGCCGCCCGGCGTGTCTCCGGATGAGGAAGGGCTCGGCGAGGTGCTGCAGCACCATATCGACGCGGAAAGACACGCGCAGGTTTTTGCCGTCATGGAGCGGGTTGGCGCCGGACATCCGGACGAGGCGCATTGGTACCTCCCGGCGATGGGTGTCGATCCCAGAGTTCAGGGAAAGGGCTACGGTGCCGCGTTGCTTGGAGAGAGCCTCGGCGCCTGCGACACGTCCTGTCGCCTTGCCTATCTCGAATCGACAAACCCGACCAATGTTCCGTTCTACAGGCGACACGGGTTCGAGGTGATGGGAGAAATCCGGATCGGTGGATCACCCGCGCTCACCCGGATGCTTCGAAAGGCAGGCTGAGGCCGTTCGAGTGCAGCGTGCACCGCGTGGCCTGTGCCGCTCGCCGACGCGCTCGTCCCTCGCTCGGCGAGCAGGTTTCGGCTGAACGAGCGTGACGCAGAATCGGTCGATTTGGCCTCGAAGCGGTCCATCCGGGCGTTTCCGTCGAATGACGGGTTTGCCGCGTGCACGGTCCCCGTGACGGTCAGTTCCGGTTCTTGCGGCAGCATGATCCCCTGATCTCGACGGGAAAAAGCGCGAGCGCCGCCCAGCCGTGTCCGATGAGGG
>CAWGUH010000010.1:0-10000 GCA_963825715.1 uncultured Alphaproteobacteria bacterium
CTGCGCGAACTGACACCAAACGCTGAAGGCAACGGTGAAGCGATTGTCGGCGCTGCAAGCGAATGCGACACGGTTCTGCAACGCTTGCGCGACGCTGCTGCGTCCTGACAGGCGTGGCTGGGAACAACCTTTTCAATGCGGGAGGAAGAGTGATGAAGTATACACGTCGGGTGCCGTGTTCATGGCTTTGGCAACCATGGCGACGCCAACCGTGGCCGACGAGAGCCCGGAGGCCGATGCTTGCATCGGTGAACTGAGAAGCCGCGTCGGGGACGTCGGGGGCGAAGTGCTTGGCCAGGAGTTTTCCGAAGCTGCCATTATGGTTCGACTGCGTGATGCCAATGGCGGCGTTTACGAGTGTCTCGTGTGGTCTGGGCCTGAGATCGCAGAATTCCGGAAGGTCAGTGGCGAAGGGGCCATGGCCGATGATGGGGGCGGTGCGATGGCAGGCGCTTCTGCATCTCCGATCGTATCGGGGACTCAGCGGGTCCAGTTCGCGGCAGGCACCAGCGGCGCAGCAATGTCCGGCACTCTGAACCCGAACACATCCGTACGCTACGTCCTTGGTGCGGCGGACGGTCAGTTCATGCGGGTGGACGTGGGTTCCCGTGGCGGCGCGCTGGACTACAAGATTTTCAACCCAGACGGCTCGCTGCTTTTGGACTTGATCTCCTCTGACACCCCCTACCAAGGACAACTCTGGCAAACAGGCGACCATGTGGTTGAGGTTGTGAACGCGGGGCGCAGCCGGTCTCCTTCGACGTTGGTATCGGGATCGAATGAGCGAAAAGCTCAACGAAAAGGAAAAGCAAATGAAGTTACATGTTCAGTTTGCGGTCGGATGTGTCGCACTTGGCCTTGCAGCATGTGATGCTCCAAGCCCCTCTACAGCACCAGGCCAACCTGCTGTTGGTAGTTCAACCGATCTGACTGCATTCCAAGGTGCTCGCGCAGGTCAGGCGGAGATGGGCATAATGAACCTCGGTTACGAGTTGATCCGTTCCGAGGGCCTTACGTCATTCTGGTTCAATCGGGAAACAGGCGCCTGTGCACGCATAACGACAGCGGATGGTCGCTACTCTGATGTGACGATGCTGCCTGCCGAGGACTGCTGACGAATTGGGTGCACGCCATTGTCGCTGGCCTGTTGCGTACAGACGCATGTTGGGCACAGGGGCTTGGCGGGCTCTCTCCCACGATGATCGACCGGCGGCACTGTCCGCACAGCCGACCTCAGGAGGGTCGGATTGCTGCGCTATGAATGAACGGCAGCTTTGGAGATGGCCGCGCATCTCGCCAAGATCAGCCAGGCAGTCGATCCTGGCGCCCACGCGGTACTGATTCTCGATCAGGCCGGATGGCACATGTCCGCCAAGCTCACCGTTCCGGGCAACATCACCCTGCTGCCCCTGCCGCCCTAATCCCGGAACTGAACCCCGTCGAGAACGTCCGGCAGTTCATGCGCGACAACCAGCTCTCGAACCGCGTCTTCAATCCTACGACGAAATCGTCGCACTCTGCTGCGACGCCTGGAACAACCTCATCGACCGACCATGGAACATCATGTCCATCGGAATGCGCCAATGGGCCCATGGGTGAGGGTCAGCGGAAGTTGGTATTATGGCCGCGCACGAATTCGCCACTACCGTTTCTGTCCCGGTCCCCGCAGCGCCTGCCCTCGCCCGTTCATCACGGCGCTGCCGTGGCTTCAGCCGGAACTTGCGCGTCATCTGCGCCGCCCCGCCTTCACAAGCGCGCTCGCGTGCTTCGCGGGGTCGCCAGCAACAGATGCGTCTCGCTGTTGGTGACGCCACCGATGAGCCGGATCCGCCGCAGCACGGCATCCAGATCGCTCAGGCTTCCCGCGCCCAGTTCGACCACAAGGTCCCAGCGTCCGTTCGTGGTGTGGATGGCCGAGACCTCGGGATATCCGCCCAGACCGCGGACCACCCGTTCCGTCACGTGCCCGGCGATCTCGATCAGCATGATGCCGCGCACCGGGAGATCGACCGCGTCCGAGCGCAGGATCACCGTGTAACCCAGGATTTCGCCCGACCGCTCAAGCCGCGCGATCCGCGCCCGCACGGTGGCGCGCGACACGCCGACCTCCGCGCTCAGATCCGAGATGGAGCGCCGTGCGTCATGCCGGAGCAGTGTCACCAACCGCTCGTCCAGCCCATCCATATGCCAATCTGCCTATCCATTCCGCCGAATTGGTAAGTCCTATTGCAAATTCCGCCACTCTTCCATCTCCACTTTGCCAGCCGCATCGGCTCCATTGCCCGAATGACACATATCACCGACACTCCCCGCCACTGCCGCCTCGTCGGCGCCCCGGTCCAGGACGGCGCCGGACGTCTGGGCTGCGAGATGGGACCCAGCGCGCTGCGCACCGCCGGCCTCCATGCCGCCATCGCCGAGATGGGTCACCGCGTCACTGACCTCGGAAACGTGACGCCCCCGCCGCCGCACCCCGTCGTCCACGGCAATACGATGCTCAAGGGGCTGCCCGAGATATCCGCCTGGATCGAGGCGCTGGCGGAAGCCGCCTATGCCGCCTCGGATGGCGCGATGCCGATCTTCCTCGGCGGCGACCACAGCCTCTCGGCCGGATCCGTGACCGGTGTCGCGCGCCGCGCTGCCGAGCTCGGCCGGCCGCTCTTCGTGCTCTGGCTCGACGCACATCCCGACTTCCACACGCCCGACACCACGACCAGCGGCAACCTGCACGGTGTGCCCATGGCCTATGCCACCGGCCAGCCGGGCTTTGCCGGAGCCTTCCCCGCCCTGCCCGCCCGCGTCGATCCGCAGAACGTCTGCATGATGGGCATCCGCAGCGTCGATGCCGCCGAGCGCCGCGCCCTCCGCCACGCTGGCGTCACCGTCCACGACATGCGCGCTATCGACGAACACGGCATCGCGGCACCGCTTCGCGCCTTCCTCGCCCGGGTCGAGGAGGCCGACGGACTGCTGCATGTCAGCCTCGACGTCGATTTCCTCGACCCCGGCATCGCGCCGGCAGTCGGCACGACTGTCCCCGGAGGCGCCACCTTCCGCGAGGCGCATTTGGTGATGGAAATGCTGCACGATGCGGGCACGGTCACCAGCCTCGATCTGGTCGAACTCAACCCTTTCCTCGACGAGCGCGGCCGCACCGCAACCCTCATGGTGGACCTGACCGCAAGCCTGATGGGCCGCCGGGTGATGGACCGCCCGACCCGGAGCTACTGAAATGAAATGCGCGCCCCCGCTCGGGCTGAACGACACGCTGAACCTCGTACCCTTCGTCAGCGTCGATCACATGATGAAGCTTGTGCATGCGATCGGCGTGGAGCGGTTCCTGACCGAACTCGCCGACTATATCGAGGAGGATTTCCGTCGCTGGGAGCTCTTCGACAAGACCCCACGGTTGGCCAGCCACAGCGCCGAGGGCGTGATCGAGCTGATGCCGACCTCCGACGGACAGGTCTACGGCTTCAAGTACGTCAACGGCCATCCCCGTAACACGCGCGACGGCCGCCAGACCGTCACCGCCTTCGGCGTTCTGGCCGATGTGGCGACAGGTTATCCGCTGCTTCTGTCAGAGATGACCCTGCTGACCGCGTTGCGCACCGCAGCCGTTTCGGCGGTGGCGGCGAAGCATCTGGCGCCCGAGGGGGCAAGGACCATGGCGATCATCGGCAACGGCGCGCAATGCGAGTTCCAGGCGCTGGCGTTCAGGGCGGTTTGCTCCATCGACACGGTGCGGCTCTATGACATCGAGCCGGCGGCGACGGCGAAGAGCGCGCGCAACCTCGCCGGATCGGGGCTGACCGTGGTTAGCTGCCGGTCGGCGGAAAAGTCGATGGAGGGCGCGCAGATCATTACCACCTGCACGGCCGACAAGCAGTACGCGACGATCCTCACCGACAACATGATCGGGTCGGGCGTGCACATCAATGCGATCGGCGGCGACTGCCCCGGCAAGACCGAGCTTCACCGTGACATCCTGATGCGCTCGGACATCTTCGTGGAGTATCCCGACCAGACCCGTATCGAAGGCGAGATCCAGCAACTCGCTAACGACCACCCCGTGACCGAACTCTGGCGGGTGATCGCGGGCGAGGCACCGGGGCGCCGCGACGCGGCGCAGATCACGCTGTTTGACAGCGTTGGCTTTGCCACCGAGGATTTCTCGTCCCTGCGCTACGTGCGCGACCGGATCGACGGGACAGAATTCTACGAGGATCTCGACCTGCTTGCCGACCCCGACGACCCGCGCGATCTCTTCGGCATGCTGCTGCGCGCGGCCTGAGCGACCCGTCAGAGCGCTCCGCCAGAGAGCGCGCGACAGAGAGAGGGAGTGCCCGGCAAGAGCCGGCGCGCGACAGCGCGTCGCTTTGTCACCACGCCCACGCAATGCCCGATCACCAACCCCAACATGGAGAGATCAATGACCAACCTTGACCCACCTGTCGCCTATCGTCCGCCAACCCTGCACGAGGCGCTGATCTCACTCTTCTCGCTGGTGATCGGCATCGGTGTATCGATCTACTTCTTCGGCCTCGCGCCGCAGATCCCGATGCTGTTCGGGGTCGGTGTCGCGAGCCTTGTCGCGATGCGCTGCGGCCATGACTGGCAGTCGATCCAGGACGGCATGATCGCCGGCATCACCAACGCGCTGACCTCGATCATCATCCTGATGATCGTCGGCGTGCTGATCGGGGTCTGGATCCTCGCCGGTGTGGTCCCGACGCTGGTCTATTACGGGCTCCAGGTGCTGTCGCCCGCCTATTTCCTCGCGGCGGCGACGGTGATCTGTGCCATCGCCTCCCTCGCGACCGGCACCAGCTGGGGGACCACCGGCACGATCGGCGTGGCGCTGATGGGCGTTGGCGCGGGGCTGGGGCTGCCCCTGCCGATCGTCGCGGGCGCGGTGCTGTCGGGGGCCTATTTCGGGGACAAGATGTCGCCCCTGTCCGACACCACCAACCTCGCCCCGGCGATGGTAGGCACCGATCTCTACACCCATATCCGCCACATGCTGCCGACCACCGGCGTCTCGATCACCATCTCGCTGGCACTCTATCTCTGGATCGGGATGGGTTACGCCGGAACCGCGGGCGAGTTGGAGCGGATCACCAGCATTCTCGAGACGCTGCGCGCCAATTTCGTGATCAGTCCGATCCTGCTCCTGCCGCCGCTCCTCGTGATGGTGGTGTCGTTCAGGAAGATGCCGGCAATCCCGGGCATCGCACTCGGCGCGCTGGCGGGGCTGGTCCTGGCCTTCCTCGTGCAGGGCGCGGGCTTTGAGGCAGGAATGAACGCAGCCTTCTCGGGCTTTGTCGGCGAGACCGGCAATGCGGATGTCGACGACCTGCTGACCCGCGGCGGGCTCGAGTTCGATGCTATACACCATCAGCCTGATCATCGTTGCGATGATGTTCGGCGGCGTGATGCAGAAGACCGGGCAGCTGCGTGTGGTGGCCGAGCGTATTCTCCGGATGGCCAATTCGACCGGCTCGCTGGTGCTGTCGACGGCGCTGACCGCGATCGGATCGAATTTCCTGCTCTGCGACCAGTACATGTCGCTGGTGATGACCGGGCGCATGTATGCCGACGCCTATCGCGAGCGCGGGCTGGCGCCGGAGAACCTGTCGCGGGTAACCGAGGACGCCGGCACCGTCACCGACCCGCTGGTGCCCTGGGGCTCGGGCGGGGCCTACCAGACCGCGACGCTGGGGGTGGCGACCATCGCCTACTTTCCCTTCGCGTTCTTCTGCTGGATCTCGCCGCTGGTGACAATCCTTTACGGCTACACCGGCTGGACCATCAAGCCGCTGTCCACCACGAAGCCGGAGGTGCCTCAAACGCAACCGGCCGAATGATCCACCCCGGCCCCAGCGAACGCCCCGCCCGGGCCGGGCGGCCTGACATAAATGCCGGCGCTCCGCTTATGGTGCGCGTCAATCGGTGAACCGGCGTGGCCCTTTTGCGTGGGCAAGCGCGTTGACAGCGCCCGACACCGGCGCGATTCTCGCCAACTCATCGGCCATTGGAGTCGCCCGCGCCAATGAATCCGATTGCTCGGCATCCGATAAACCATCGCGCTTTGCATGTGGGCCGTCGCCGAAACTGCGATTGACGCGAGCACCATCGGCGACCGGCCTTCACACTCGTGTTCCAGAGCGACGGTGCGGACAGGACCGGCGGCCAGCGTTCGCCATTCCGAGGAACCATCGCCAACGCCGCATCCAAGCGCGCATCGTCCGGCTGCTTGTCGCGCGCATCAGGCTGAGCGAGGCCGGGCTCGCCAACAACTTAGGCCACGATGGCCTCGGCGCCATTGCCGCACTGATGGCCCCGCCGAAGAAGGAGGCCGCCTGATGCCCGAGCCCGAGAATTTGGAGTGGAGTTCCCCCGGTTTTGTAGACAGTTAACCAGTAGCGGATCGCAGCCGGTTCTGCGCGCTCCTTTCGAACGTGATGGGGGATTTGTAGCCTAGAGCCGAATGTCTGCGGCTCGGATTGTACCAGCCTACGATGAACTCGAAGCAGGCCATGCGAGCCTCGGCCTTGGTGCGGAATTTACGCCGTTCGAGCAACTCGCATTCGAGCGTGGCGAGGAAGCTCTCGCACATGGCGTCGTCGTAGGCATCGCCGACGGACCCAATCGAAGGGCGGACGCCGGCATCCTTGCAGCGCAGACCGAATGCCACGGTTGTGTATTGAGACCCCTGATCGCTATGATGGATGAAGTTCTACAGTCGCCGTTGGGCGATGGCCAGGTTCATGGCGTCGATCACGAGCTGCGCCTTCAGATCGTGGCCCATCGACCACCCCACGATGCGACGCGACTAGGCATTCCGACCGGTGGGCAAGTGGCTAGTCACGACCGTCCAACGCCCCATGACTTCCGGCTGAGCGTGAACTGGCGTAGAGACGCACGCTCGAGGTTTTCGCCGCGATATGAAGGACTTCGGCCCCTCTTGCTTCCACAGTGCTTCCACGGGTGCTGCAAACGCAAACGCCGCCCCGGAGGGCGGCGCTTAAGCGTTTGATATACGCGTGTAGATTTGGTTGCGGGGGTAGGATTTGAACCTACGACCTTCAGGTTATGAGCCTGACGAGCTACCGGGCTGCTCCACCCCGCGACGGTTGGATCCTGCCTTGGCGCGGGATCCGGTCGGGTGTTCTTGTATCGCGAGAGAGCAGGTTGGGGTGCGCGGGGGCTCCATGCGCTTCACAGGTCTGGCGGTGACCTACTCTCCCACGTCTTGAGACGCAGTACCATCGGCGCGGCG
This sequence comes from uncultured Alphaproteobacteria bacterium, assembly GCA_963825715.1. GTDB lineage: Bacteria > Pseudomonadota > Alphaproteobacteria > Rhodobacterales > Rhodobacteraceae > Amaricoccus. Next base: position 7,283 of record CAWGUH010000010.1, read on the forward strand.
GCGCTTAACGGCCGAGTTCGGGATGGGATCGGGTGTTTCGCTCGCGCTGTTGCCACCAGACCTGTGAAGCGCACGGGGGTTCATGTTTCCCCGTGCCACGAGATGTCGTCTTTCCAGGTTTTACTGACGTTGTCCTTGGGTCGCTGACTTCCGCCAGGCGGCGAAGGGCACTCTCGTGCCTCTCTTCCACCGGATCGGATCAAGCCTGTCGGGCGATTAGTACCGGTCAACTGAATGCATTGCTGCACTTGCATCTCCGGCCTATCGACGTGGTGGTCTACCACGGCCCTCAAGGGAGACCTGGTTTTGAGGGGGGCTTCCCGCTTAGATGCCTTCAGCGGTTATCCTGTCCGCACATAGCTACCCTGCACTGCCGTTGGCACGACAACAGGTCCACCAGTGGTGCGTTCACCCCGGTCCTCTCGTACTAGGGGCAACTCCTCTCAAGTCTCCTACACCCACGGCAGATAGGGACCGAACTGTCTCACGACGTTCTAAACCCAGCTCACGTACCACTTTAAACGGCGAACAGCCGTACCCTTGGGACCTTCTCCAGCCCCAGGATGTGATGAGCCGACATCGAGGTGCCAAACACTGCCGTCGATATGGACTCTTGGGCAGTATCAGCCTGTTATCCCCGGCGTACCTTTTATCCGTTGAGCGATGGCCCTTCCACGCGGGACCACCGGATCACTATGACCGACTTTCGTCTCTGCTCGACTTGTCAGTCTCGCAGTCAGGCGGGCTTATGCCATTGCACTCGACGACCGATTTCCGACCGGTCTGAGCCCACCATCGCGCGCCTCCGTTACTGTTTGGGAGGCGACCGCCCCAGTCAAACTACCCGCCACACAGGGTCCCGGATCCGGATGACGGACCGCGGTTAGACATCAGATGAGCGAAGGGTGGTATCTCAAGGATGGCTCCACGGAGACTGGCGTCCCCGCTTCGAAGCCTACCACCTATCCTGCACATCCCTGACCTGATGCCAGTGTGAAGCTGTAGTAAAGGTGCACGGGGTCTTTCCGTCTGACCGCGGGAACCCCGCATCTTCACGGGGAATTCAATTTCGCTGAGTCTGCATTGGAGACAGCGGGGAAGTCGTTACGCCATTCGTGCAGGTCGGAACTTACCCGACAAGGAATTTCGCTACCTTAGGACCGTTATAGTTACGGCCGCCGTTTACTGGGGCTTCAGTTCGGAGCTTGCACTCCTCCCTTTAACCTTCCAGCACCGGGCAGGCGTCAGACCCTATACGTCGTCTTGCGACTTCGCAGAGTCCTGTGTTTTTAGTAAACAGTCGCCACCCCCTGGTCTGTGCCCCCCGCCACCGCTTGCGCGACGACGGGGCCTCCTTCTCCCGAAGTTACGGAGGTATTTTGCCGAGTTCCTTCAATGCAGTTCTCTCAAGCGCCTTGGTATGCTCTACCAGTCCACCTGTGTCGGTTTCGGGTACGATCTCATGGAGGGCTATTTCCAGGAACCACTTCGAAGCCTGATCAATCCGATAAGATCAGACAACAGCCGCGATCCGTCACTTCCTCCTGGCCCGGGAATATTAACCCGGTTCCCATCGACTACGCCTTTCGGCCTCGCCTTAGGGGTCGGCTCACCCTGCTCAGATTAGCTTTAAGCAGGAACCCTTGGACTTTCGGCGACAGGGTCTCTCACCCTGTTTATCGCTACTCATGTCAACATTCTCGCTTCCGATCACTCCACCGGATCGCTTACGCGCCGGCTTCACAGTAAACTCCACGTCTCCGGATCGCCCGAAGACGATCAAGAGACACGGAATTATATCACGGAACGCTCCGCTACCACGTACACCCCGAAGGGTGCACATCCTGAGCTTCGGCTCATGGCTTGAGCCCCGGTACATCTTCGCCGCAAGACAACTTGTCTAGACCAGTGAGCTGTTACGCTTTCTTTAAATGATGGCTGCTTCTAAGCCAACATCCTGGTTGTTTTGGTCGTCTCACATGCTTTCCCACTTAGCCATGAATTAGGGGCCTTAGCTGCAGGTCAGGGTTGTTTCCCTCTCCACGACGGACGTTAGCACCCGCCGTGTGTCTGCCAGATAGTACTCGCCGGTATTCGGAGTTTGGTTAGGATCAGTAAGACTGTGGGTCCCCATTACCCATCCAGTGCTCTACCCCCGGCGGTATTCGTCTGACGCTCTACCTAAATAGATTTCGCGGAGAACCAGCTATCTCCGAGTTTGATTGGCCTTTCACCCCTAGGCACACGTCATCCCGACCCTTTTCAACGGGTGTGGGTTCGGACCTCCAGTGCGTGTTACCGCACCTTCATCCTGCACATGCCTAGATCACTCGGTTTCGGGTCTGATCCCACAAACTCAATCGCCCTGTTCAGACTCGCTTTCGCTGCGCCTACACCTATCGGCTTAAGCTTGCTTGTGAGACCAAGTCGTTGACCCATTATACAAAAGGTACGCCGTCACCCGCCCGCTTTCCCGAAGGAAAACGTCAGGCTCCGACTGTTTGTAGGCGTCCGGTTTCAGGATCTGTTTCACTCCCCTTGTCGGGGTGCTTTTCACCTTTCCCTCACGGTACTGGTTCACTATCGGTCAGCAAGGAGTACTTAGCCTTGGAGGGTGGTCCCCCCATCTTCGAACAGGATTTCACGTGTCCCGCCCTACTTGATACGTCAAATCACGCTTCGCATACGGGGCTGTCACCCATGTCGCCCAGCTTTCCA
>CAWGUH010000010.1:15000-223909 GCA_963825715.1 uncultured Alphaproteobacteria bacterium
CCGTCGCCGCGCCCTCGGTGCCCCGCGCCAGCAGTGAGACGCTGGCATACCCCGCGTCGCCGCTGAAATCCGACTGGCCGGGTGCGATCTCCCATACCCCCGCAACGCCACCGAGCACGCCCGTGATCATGCCGCCGGGCTCCTCAGCCACCAGCGGAGCCGCCAGCCCCGCGGCGAATGCCAGCGCCAGTACCTGTCCACGTCTCATCCCATCCTCCTTTTCTTGCGTTTCCGGGTCGCGGGGGCCCAACGCGAAACGGCCGCCGGGCTGCATGCCCGGCGGCCGCGCTCGGCATTCCAGCACAGGTCGCGTCAGTGCACCAGCGACGGCTTCGCGCCGGCATCGGCGCCGCCCACCACCAGTTCGCCGGCCGCTTCCGTCACCGGCACCGTCGCCCCATCGGCCACCTTGCCAGAGAGCAACAGCTCCGCCAGCGGATCCTGCACCGCCTTCTGGATCACCCGCTTGAGCGGTCGCGCGCCATAGACCGGATCATAGCCACGATCCGCGAGCCACGTCTGCGCCGCCTCGTCGATCGCCAGCGTGATCCCACGTCCCGCCAGCCGCTTGCCGAGCTGCGCGAGCTGGATGTCGACGATGCCGTCCATGTTCGCCCGGCTCAGCCGGTCGAAGATGACGATCTCGTCGAGGCGGTTGAGGAACTCGGGCCGGAAATGCCCGCGCACCGCCGCCATCACCTGGTCGCGCGCCTCTTCCGTGTCGGACCCGTCGGGCAGCGTCGAGAGCGCCTGCGACCCGAGGTTCGAGGTCAGCACGATCAGCGTGTTCTTGAAGTCGACCACACGCCCCTGCCCGTCCGTCAGCCGCCCGTCATCGAGCACCTGCAACAGCACGTTGAACACGTCGGGATGCGCCTTCTCGACCTCGTCGAACAGGATCACCTGATAGGGCTTGCGCCGCACCGCCTCGGTCAGCACACCGCCCTCGTCATAGCCGACATAGCCCGGTGGAGCGCCGATCAGCCGCGCGACCGAATGCTTCTCCATGAATTCCGACATGTCGACGCGCACCATCGCCTGGTCGTCGTCGAACAGGAACTCGGCCAGCGCCTTGGTGAGCTCGGTCTTGCCCACGCCGGTCGGCCCGAGGAACAGGAAGCTGCCCAGCGGCCGGTTGGGGTCGTTCAGCCCAGCGCGCGCGCGGCGCACCGCATTGGCCACCGCCTCGACGGCCTCGTGCTGGCCGATCACCCGCTTGCCGATCTCCTCTTCCATGCGCAGAAGCTTGTCGCGCTCGCCTTCCAGCATCCGGTCCACCGGAATCCCGGTCCAGCGCTCGACGACCTGCGCCACGTGTTCGGGCGTGACCGCCTCCTCGACCATCACGTCGGTCACTTCCGAACTCTCGGCCCCGGCCAGCTGCTTCTCGAGCTGCGGGATCACACCGTAGGCCAGCTCGCCGGCCTTCTGCAGATCACCCGCGCGCTTCGCGTTCTCCAGATCGTTGCGGGCCTGATCGAGCCGCTCCTTGATGTCGGAGGCGCCCTTCAGCTTGTCCTTCTCGGCGGTCCAGCGCGCCGTCATCCGCGCGGATTCCTCCTGCAGCGTGGCGATCTCCTTCAGGAGTCGGGCCAGCCGGTCCTGGCTCGCCTCGTCCTTCTCCTTCTTCAGGGCTTCGGCCTCGATCTGCTTCTGCAACAGGTCTCGGTCGATGGCGTCGAGCTCCTCGGGCTTCGAGTCGACCTCCATCCGCAGCCGGCTCGCCGCCTCGTCCATCAGGTCGATCGCCTTGTCGGGAAGGAAGCGGTCGGAGATGTAGCGATCCGACAGCGTCGCCGCCGCCACCAGCGCGGAATCGGTGATGTTCACGCCGTGATGGACCTCGTACTTCTCCTTGATGCCGCGCAGGATCGAGATGGTGTCCTCGACCGTCGGCTCGCCCACCAGCACCGGCTGGAACCGCCGCGCGAGTGCTGCGTCCTTCTCCACGTGCTTGCGGTACTCGTCGAGCGTCGTGGCCCCCACGGCATGGAGCTCGCCGCGCGCCAGAGCCGGCTTCAGCAGGTTCGAGGCGTCCATCGCGCCCTCGGACTTGCCGGCGCCGACCAGCGTGTGCATCTCGTCGATGAAGAGGATGATCTCGCCGGCGGCGTCGGTGACCTCGTTCAGCACCGCCTTGAGCCGCTCCTCGAATTCGCCGCGATACTTCGCGCCGGCGATCAGCGAGCCCATGTCGAGCGCGAGCAGCTTCTTGTTCGCGATGCTCTCGGGCACGTCGCCATTGACGATCCGGAGCGCGAGCCCCTCGGCGATCGCCGTCTTGCCCACGCCCGGATCCCCGATCAGAACCGGGTTGTTCTTGGTGCGCCGGCTCAGCACCTGCATGGTGCGCCGGATCTCGTCGTCGCGCCCGATGATCGGATCGATCTTGCCCTCGCGGGCGGCTTCCGTCAGGTCGCGCGCATATTTCTTCAGCGCATCATACCCCGATTCCGCGCTCGCCGTGTCCGCCGTGCGGCCCTTGCGCAGATCGTTGACCACCTCGTTGAGCTTCTGCGCCGTCACGCCGCCGTCGCGCAGCGCGTCGTTGGCGCCCGACTTCGTCACCGCCAGCGCCGTCAGCAGCCGCTCCACCGTCACGAAGCTGTCGCCGGCCTTCTCGGCCAGCTTCTCGGCCTCGGCCAGCACCTTCGCGGTCTGGGTATCCATGTAGATCTGCCCGCCGCCGGTCACCTGCGGCTGCTTCGCGAGGCTCGCCTCGTTGGCGACCCGCACGGCCTTCGCATCCCCGCCGGCACGCCCGATCAGCCCCGAGGCCATGCCCTCCTCGTCGTCGAGCAGCGCCTTCAGGAGATGCTCGGGAAGCACCCGCTGGTGGTTCTCGCGAAGCGCGATGGTCTGCGCGGCCTGGATGAATCCCCGCGCGCGCTCCGAAAATTTCTCGATGTTCATGTCTGTCCTCCGTTCGGCGCCGTGACCCCGGCCTGCGCTGCAGCACCTCCGGTCCGGCCTCGGAACTCAGGTAGGAAGCGCCGCGCTCCGTTGCAAGAATACAACAATCTCCGCGACATGAATATTTCCCGCGCCGCCTTGGCGCCGCCGGCCCTTTTCACTCCTCGTTCTGAAGCAGCACCAGAAGCCGGCCCATCGTCGGTGGATCGAGAGTCTCGCGCAGACCGGCCTGCACCTCGGCCCGCCGCGCATAAAGCGCCTCCATCCGCGGCGCGAACTCGGTCCCGAGCACCGCGGAGGTGTTGATCTCCTGTACATGGGGCATCATCGCCGCATTCGCCCGCTCCGCCGCTTCGAGCGCCGCAGTCAGTTCGCCAGCCTCCGCGTCGAGCGCTTCGTCGCCGTCGATCCGCTCCAGCACGTCGAGCACCTGCGTCTGCGCCGCCACCGAGCCGTCGAGCGCCGCCCGCGCCGCCGCCTCGTCCGCGGTCGCCACGCCGACCCCGATTCCTGCCGCCAGCACGATCGCCAGCGCCCCTGTCTTCCATCCCGATGACCGCATGATCCGTCCCCGAATGCCCCGATGAAGCGCGACCCTAGCTCCGGCCCGCGGCGCGCACAACACGCCTGAGCTTGACCCTGCCGCCCGCCCGCGCCACGCAGGGAAAAACGGAGCCACACCCATGTCCGACGACCGCCTGATCGTATCCCTCGACCTGCCCGACGCCCTGCAATGCCTCGACCTCGCCGAGCGCCTCGGCGACGATGTCGGCTTCTACAAGATCGGCCTCGGCATGCTCACCGGTGGCGGCCTCGCCGTCGCGAACGAGCTGAAGGCCACCGGCAAGCGCGTGTTCCTCGACCTCAAGCTCTTCGACATCTCGGCGACCATCGAAGCCGCCGTTCGCGGAATCGCCACCTTCGGGCTCGATTTCCTCACCGTCCACGGCGACCCGCACGTCGTCCGCGCCGCCGTCGCAGGCCGCGGCACCGCGCCGACGAGGATCCTCGCCGTGACCATCCTCACCTCGCTGGACCGCGCCGACCTCGACGCCTGCCTGATCCGCGACGGCGTCCTCGCCGACCTCGCCCTCGAACGCGCCCGACTGGCCTTCCTCGCCGGGGCCGACGGCGTGATCGCGAGCCCGCTGGAGGCCGCGGCCATCCGCGCCCTCCCCGAAGCCGCCGGCCGCCTCATCGTCACCCCAGGCGTCCGCCCCGCGGGCAGCGATCTCGGCGACCAGAAGCGCGTGACGACCCCGGCCGAGGCCCTCGCCGCCGGCGCCGACCACATCGTCGTCGGCCGCCCGATCTGGGCCGCCCCCAACCCGAAGGACGCCGCCCGCGCAATCCTCGCGAGCCTCCCAGCCCCCGCCTGAACCCCCGCAGATCGCGCTCCCGCAGGCCGCCCCGCTCTGCTAGACTCACCCGATGGACACGCCCGCCCTCTGCCGCGACTGCCTCGCCGTCTTCGACGGCGCCGGCCGCTGCCCGTCCTGCCGCTCGCCACGCACCCGCAGCCACCCGGAACTCGCCAACCTCGCGATAGCCCATCTCGACTGCGACGCCTTCTTCGCCGCCGTCGAGAAGCGCGACGACCCGAGCCTCGCCGACAAGCCGCTGATCATCGGCGGTGGCAGCAATCGCGGCGTCGTTTCCACCGCCTGCTACATCGCCCGCATCCGCGGCGTGAAATCCGCGATGCCGATGTTCAAGGCGCGAAAGCTCTGCCCCGATGCGGTGATCCTGCGCCCGCGCATGGCCCGCTACGTCGAGGTCTCCCGCCAGATCCGCGCAATGATGGAAGAGCTCACCCCGCTGGTCGAGCCACTCTCCGTCGACGAGGCCTTCCTCGATCTCACGGGCACCACGCGCCTCGCCGGCGCCCCTCCGGCCATCCAGATGGCCCGGCTGCAGGCCCGGATCGAGGCCGAGCTCGGCCTCACCGTCTCTGTCGGCCTCAGCCACAACAAGTTCCTCGCCAAGATCGCCTCCGATCTCGACAAGCCCCGCGGCTTCGCGCTGATCGGCCGCGCCGAGACCGAGAGCTTTCTGGCCGACAAGCCCATCGGCCTGATCTGGGGGGTCGGCGCCGCCGCCGTGCGCAGCCTCGCGGCCGAGGGCATCGTCACCATCGGCGACGTGCAGCGCCGCGACCGCGCCGCGATGCTCCGGACCTTCGGAACCCAGGGCGACAGGCTCTGGCATCTCGCCCGCGGCATCGACACCCGTGCCGTCTCCGCCGACCGCACCACGAAATCGATCTCCAACGAAACCACCTTCGCCAGCGATCTCTCCGATCCGGACGAACTCAACCGCATCCTCTGGTCGCTATGCGAGCAGGTTTCCGGCCGCGCCAAGCGCGCCGGAACCTCCGGCCACACCGTCACCCTCAAGCTCAAGCGCGCCGATCATCGCATCCTCACCCGCCAGCGCCGCGTCGAGGCCCCGGTCCAGCTTGCCGACAGCCTGTTTCGCACCGGCACGAATTTGCTGCAGCGCGACATGGACAAGGCCCCGTTCCGCCTGATCGGAATCGGGCTTTCCAGCCTTGTTCAGGCGCCTGAAACCGCTTTGAACGCCGATCTGCTCGAACCCGGCCGAGAAAAGCATCATGCTGCGGAGCGGGCCCGCGACCGGATTCGCGCCCGCTTTGGCGACGACGCCATCATCCTGGGACGCTCATTTCGCTGAGTTTCACGGCAGAAATCCAGACATCGCCGCTTTTTTAAGCGCTTTGGGCCACAGACCAGGAAATTTTCGCAATCACGACCGATAGGCGTTGACTATGCGGCGATGCAGCATAAATTCAATCCCGTGATGCGTTGCATCATGCACGCCCTACGGGCGTTTCCTCCCTAAACTTGGGCCGTGCCTCGTGCACGGCCTCTTTTTTTCGGCAAGCCGTCTCGCTCCGACGGGTCGCTTCAAACGCGAGCCGTCACTCCGCCGCCAGCCGCGCCGGCCCGGCCCCGAGGAGCGTCACCCGCCCGATCACCTCGGCCAGCCGCGCCGCCACCTCGCCGAATTCCGGACGCCGCTCGATGCGCCGCTCGTCCATGTAGAGCGCGCGGTCGATCTCGATCTGCAGCGCCTGCACCCCGCCCTGCGGCGCGCCGTAGCGCTGGGTTATGTACCCCCCGGCGAAGGGCGCATTGCGCGCCACGACGAACCCCGCCGACAGTGAACGCCTCCGAAACCGCCTCGACAAGCCAGCGATCGCAGGACGCACCGAACCGGTCGCCGAGGATCACGTCCGGTCGCCGCCCGCGCGGCATCGGCGCCGAGGCGAGCGCGTCATGGGGCATCGAATGGCAGTCGAACAGGATCGCCGTGCCGAACGCGGCCCGGCTTTCTTGAAGCAGGGCCTCCAGCCCCGCATGATAGGGGTGCCAGAACCGCGCGATCCTGGCCGTCGCCGCCGCCATGGTGAGCTTGCCGTCCTGGATGTGCCGCCCCTCTGCCACCACCCGCGGAATCACCCCGAGCCCCGCCGCGATGCGCGGGTTGCCCGGCCGCCGCGCCGCGCCCTCCACGACCGCCGGATCGAGATCCTCCGCCGCCCGGTTGAGATCGAGCCAGGCCCGCGGGGCCCGCGCGGCGATGAGCGGCGCCCCGTGATCCGGCGCCGGGCCGAACAGTTCGTCGACGAAGGCATCTTCCGACGAGCGCAATTGTGCGGGATCGAGCCGCGTGCGCGCCAGGAGTTCCTCGGGGTAGTCCGATCCGCTGTGCGGAGAGGAGAACACCGCCGGCGACACGCGCGCCGCCGGCATGAAGAGATCAAATGGCTGGTCGGTCATCGCGGCACTCCGAGGGTCGGACGGAATGATAGTCCGCATTGCCGTCCCGGCAAAAGCCCTTGAACCCGACGGAAGGCGCGTATATTGACACCCCGATCCGAACGGGCGCCCCGGCGCCTGCACGGAGGGCGTATAGCTCAGCGGGAGAGCACTTCGTTGACATCGAAGGGGTCACTGGTTCAATCCCAGTTACGCCCACCATATCTTCCCCCCGCGGGATGACCAAACGCCCCGCAAGGGCACAACCAAGGCGCAGGCCCGGTCCGCGCGCCGCAGGAAGGAGAGAGGCCATGAAGGTTCGCAATTCGCTTCGCTCCCTGAAGCAGCGCCACCGCGATTGCCGCGTCGTGCGCCGCAAGGGACGCGTCTACGTCATCAACAAGACCCAGCGCCGGTTCAAGGCCCGCCAGGGCTGACACCCGCCGCCACCCCCGGTTTTCGCAAAGGCCGCGCCCGCAAGGACGCGGCCTTTCGCGTCTGTGCCCGTCCCCCATCCCCCCGCGCAGGCTCGCCGGAGACACCGCTCGGCAAAATCATATGCAGATGTTGATTTATTCAAGAACCTGCCGCAACATGCTCCCGTCCATAAATGACAAGGGAGGCATTATCATGGATCGCATTCTTCCGGCCATCGCAGCGGCGACATTCGCCCTGACGATTTCCGTGTCGGCGACGGCACAGGACTTCGACCTCGGCCAGCAGGAATTCATGAACAGCTGCGCCCAGTGCCACGGCGTCGACGGAACGGGCAACGGCGTGATGGCGGGATTTCTCGTGGGCAGCCTGCCCGATCTCAGCCGGCTCCAGGCGGACAATGGCGGCGTGTTCCCGGTGCAGAGGCTCTACGACATCATCGACGGCGGCGCGGAAATTGGCGCCCACGGCTCCAGCGAGATGCCGGCCTGGGGCGACCGCTACCGCGCCAAGAGCCCGGAGATGCTCGGGGAATTCTGGTCGGCCAGCGACGCCGACAGCTTCGTGCGGGGCCGCGTGCTCGCCCTGATCGAGCACGTCTCGACACTCCAGACCGAGTAGTCCGCACCCAAGACAGGAGCGGCACCGGATCGAGGCCCGCCAGGGCTGACACCGGCCTCCGACCCGGTTCACGCAAAGGCCGCGCCCGCAAGGACGCGGCCTTTCGCGTCTTCGGGCCAGCCTCGATTGCATCCGCCCCGCCCGGCGCTAAGCTGCACCGCAGCATGAAGCGGAGAATCGCGCCATGAGCGGCACTTCCCGGATCCGGATCGACCTCGCCCTGCAAGGCGGCGGCGCCCACGGCGCCTTCACCTGGGGCGTGCTCGACCGCCTGCTGCAGGAAGAGGACCTCGAGATCGTCGGTGTCAGCGGCGCCAGCGCCGGGGCGATGAACGCCGCGGCCCTCGTGTCGGGCCTGAATTCCGGCGGCCGGGAGGCCGCGCGCCGGCTCCTGAGCGACTTCTGGACCCGCATCGGCGAGGCCGGCGCCTTCAATCCGCTGCGCTCGACCCCCTGGAACCGCATGACCGGCAACTGGTCGCTCAACGAGACCCCGGGCTACCGCTGGCTCCAGAGCTTCGCGCGGCTGGCCTCGCCCTACCAGACCAACCCGTTCAACATCGACCCGCTGCGCCGCATCGTCGGCCAGATGTTCGACTTCGACGCCATCAACAGCAGCACCACCACCAAGCTCTTCGTCTGCGCCACCAATGTCGAGACCGGCGGCGCCCGGATCTTCCGCCAGCCGGCGATCTCCGTCGATTCCATCCTCGCCTCGGCCTGCCTGCCCTTCGTGCACCACGCCGTGCAGATCGACGGTGTCCCCTACTGGGACGGCGGCTTCACCGCCAATCCGCCACTCTTCCCGCTGGTTTCCGAAGCCGAGGCCGACGACCTCATCGTCGTCCAGCTCAACCCCTCCCGCCGCCCGGGCACCCCGAAGACTGCGGCCGAGATCGACAACCGCCTCAACGAGATCAGCTTCAACACGAGCCTCGTGCGCCAGCTCAAGGGCATCCACTTCCTCAAGGAGCTCTCCGAGCGTGGCCTCCTCGTCCCCGGCACCATCCCCGACATCCGCCTCCACCTGATCTCCGATGACGAGGCCATGATCCGAACTCGACAACACCAGCAAGATGAACGCCAACCTCACCTTCCTGCGCAGCCTGCACGGCCTCGGCGTCGCCGCCGCCGAGACATGGCTCGCGCAGCACCGCGCCGCCCTCGGCCACAGCAGCAGCTATGCCCCGAGCTACGGGCCCGACGAGGCGCTCAACCCCGCCCGCTTCCGCATGGATGCCGCTCAGTCGTAGCTGCGCCGGTCGTCGATCACCTTGCCGTCGTTGGGCAGGCTGCCCGGGGCGACGATCTCGACCGTCCCGCGCAGCTTAAGCACCTCGCGCACGCCGGCCTCCAGTGCCGCCGCGTCCGCGCCCACCGCCTCGACCTGCACCGCCATCGCGTCCTGCGCGCCCTCGCGCGTCACCACCACGCGCGCGCGCGCCACCTCCTCATGCCGCGCCACGAAGGCCGCCACCTGCTCGGGCCGCACGAACATGCCCTTGATCTTCGCGGTCTGGTCAGCCCGTCCCATCCAGCCCCTGATCCGCATGTTGGTCCGTCCGCAGGGGCTCTCCCCCGGCAGCACCGCCGAAAGATCGCCGGTGGCGAAGCGGATCAGCGGATAATCGGCGTTGAAGCTCGTCACAACCACCTCGCCCACCTCGCCGTCGGCCACCGGATCGCCGGTCCCGGGCCGCACGATCTCGACGATCACCCCCTCGTCGACGATCATCCCCTCCAGCGCAGCACTCTCGTAGGCAATCAGCCCGAGATCGGCGGTCGCGTAACACTGCCGGCAGACGATCCCCCGCTCGGCGTATTCCGCCCGCAGCGCCGGAAACAGCGCGCCCCCCGACACCGCCGCCCGCGTGAACCCGAGGCGCACGCCCATCTCGTCGGCCCGGTCGAGGATCACCTTCAGGAAATCCGGCGTCCCGGCATAGACCGTGCAGCCGATGTCGCGCGCCGCCTCCACTTGCGCCTCGGTCTGCCCGGTCCCGGCCGGCAGCACGGCCGCTCCCACCGCCTGCGCGGCGTTCTCGAACATCATCCCCGCGGGCGTCAGGTGATACGAAAAGCAGTTCTGCACGATATCCCCGCGCCCGATCCCGCAGGCATGCAGGAACCGCCCCAGCCGCCACCAGTCGCCGCCGCGCATCCCCGGCTCGTAGATCGGCCCGGGGCTCTGGAAGAGATGCGCGAACCGCGACGCCGACCCGGCGGCGAAGCCTCCGAAGGGCGGATGCGCCTTCTGCGCCGCCCCCAGCTCCGATTTCCGCAGCACCGGCAGAAACGCCAGTGCCGCCCGGTCGCGCACCTCCGCCGGGTTCACGCCAACGAGATGCGCTGCCATAGCCGGCGCGTGCAGCATGGCCCGCGCCAGCAGCGCCGGAAGGTCCTCCGCAATCGCCTGCGCCCGTGCCTCCTGGCTCCGTGTCTCGCGGCTGTCGTAGAACTCGCCCATGTCCCGATCCCCCTCCTCGCCCGGCCTCAGCTCAGCCAGCGCTTCCGCCGGCGGTAACTCCGCACGTTGCGAAAGCTCTTGCGGCCCTCGTCGCTCATGCCGAGGTAGAATTCCTTCACATCGGGGTTCTCGCGCAGATCGGCCGCCGGCCCGTCCATCACCACCCGTCCGGATTCGAGGATATAGCCGTAGTGCGCGAAGCGCAGCGCCACATTGGTGTTCTGCTCCGCGAGCAGGAAACTCACGCCTTCCTTGACGTTCAAGTCCTTCACGATCCCGAAGATCTCCTCGACAAGCTGCGGCGCGAGCCCCATCGACGGCTCGTCGAGCAGCACCGTTTCGGGCCGGCTCATCAGCGCGCGTCCGATCGCCGTCATCTGCTGTTCGCCGCCGGAGGTATATCCCGCCTGACTCCGCCGCCGCTCCTTCAGCCGCGGAAAATAGGTGTAGACCATCTCCAGATCCGCCGCGACCGCGCCCGCCCCGTCGCGCCGCGTATAGGCGCCGGTCAGCAGGTTCTCCTCGACCGTGAGGTGCTCGAAACAGTGCCGCCCCTCCATCACCTGGATCACCCCACGCCGCACCAGTTCCGACGGCCCCAGATCGACGACCGTCTCGCCACGGTAGCGCACCGTGCCCTTGGTGATCTCGCCCCGCTCGCTCTTCAGCAGGTTCGAGATCGCCTTCAGCGTCGTGGTCTTGCCCGCGCCGTTGCCGCCCAGAAGGGCGGTGATCCCGCCCTTCTCGACCGAGAGCGACACGCCCTTCAGCACGAGGATCACATGGTTGTAGATCACCTCGATATTGGTGACCTCCAGAAGCTTGCCCTCTTCCGCCGACCCGTCGAGCATCTGCCCGCTCTCCCCCGTTCTCAGCCCGCCGGCGTGTACCAGATCGGCGAGGTGTAGGCGCGTTCCTGCCCCGTCGTCTCGGCCCCCTCGGGGATCTCGATCCCGAAGCGGAAGGCGTCGTAGACCACCCAGCGCGGCGTCGGAATCTCGAGCACGCGGGCATAGTAGAATGCCGACTGCGCCGGATCGAAATCGGGATCGGTCCAGACCGCGCCGAGCTCGGAGGCGCCGATGGTGTTGGTCCAGTTGGCCGCTCCCACGTCGACCGTGTTTCCGACCGGTGGTAGCGCGCCGTCGGCTCCGGGCTCGCGGCTGTCCGACCAGGCGACGTCGTAGACCTGTTCCGAGGTCGTACCATCGGCGTTCAGCCAGCCCTTGATGATCTGGATCCGGTCGAGATTCGCCCCGACCGCATCACGCAGCGCATAGACCATGAAGCTCGGCGCGCCGTCGCCGGGACTGGCGGGCAGGTCCGCGCCCATCGGCACGCCCTTGTCGTAACCGCGGAACGCCGGCGCGCGACTGTTGATGTCGTCATCGGTAAAGTCCCAGCCGCCAAAGAACCGCACCAGCATGCGCGGCCCCGTGGTCGCATAGACCTCCTTGCGCGCAAGCGCGTCCCAGATCGCCGCGCGGGTATTCTCGGTGGCCCAGACGCCAGTGTAGCCGGACGAGACGAGCTGGTAGCCCTCGAAGACGCCGATCTCGGTCTCGGTGAACGGGTGATCCATGCGACCGGGTTTCGGCTCGGCGTTGGAGGCCTTGCCGAAGAAGTTGTCTTCCTCCGCCGTCGAGAGCGCGGTATGGCTGTCGGTCGAGCCGACCATGCCGAACTTGTAGGGGTTGGTACCCAGCCGCTCCTCGAGCAGCAGGCCGTTCTTGAGCGCGGCGCGGCTGTACTCGTATTGCAGCATCTCCGGCGTCTTGGCCTGAGTCAGGTCGAGGTTGCCTGCGTCCCAGGTCTCGTAATCGGCGAAGGCATCGTCCGGAGAAAGAAAGGGATGCGCCTCGCCGTCGCCCTTGATCTGCGTGGTCTCGTAGAGTGGCTCCCATTTCGCCCGGGACTCGACATAGGCCGCGTCGATCGCGCGCCCGGTGTACTGGGCGTCCACCGGAAACATCAGCCCGTTCGACAGGTTTCCGTTGTGGGCGATGGCCAGCGCCGAGCCCCCCGTGGTCGCCTCGTAGTTCTCCAGCCACGCATAGAGGTCCAGCGGGTCGGTCGAGCCGACCGGCGCCTGGGTGGTGAAAGGCACCACCTGTCCCGCCTTCTCGGCGCCTTCCCGGAAGAGCACGTTGCGGTGCAGGTTGTTGCCCGCGACGAGCGAGGTCCACTCGAATCCGATGATGGTCGAGAAGCTTCCGGGGTCGTTGTAGCGTTCTGCGGTGTCGACCACGTGCTCCCAGATCGTCTCGTACTTCTTCGATCCCGGGGAATACTCGGCAAGCAGCTCTTCCGTGATGTCGCCTTGCGCGAAGCGCGTGATGAGATCGAGCGCCGCGGCGACCGACGCCTCGCCGCCCGCCTGCAGGCCCTCGTACCATCGCCGCCCGTCCTCGAACGCCAAGACGTTCGGGGCGCCTGCTTGCAGGTCGTCAAAGAAGCCCATCGCGTCGGAATGGTCGGCGATGACCAGCCAGTCGAGCGGGCGGCCGAGCCGCGCCGGCTGCCCCGACGACGCCGTGACCTGTTCGCCGCGGGCGAAACGGTAGGCGTCCTCCAGCCCGAGCCGCGCGCCAAAGAGGCCGGCGTCGACCGAGAGCCCAGTGTGCAGATGCGTGTCGCCCCAGAACACCCGGTCGGGAAAGCTGCGCTCGGCATAGGGCGAATAGGCCTTGCCGGGATACATCCCCGAGAGCGATTCCTCCGAGGGAATGAACTGTGCCGAGGCCCCCGACGCTCCGACTGCAAGGGCAAGGGTGGCGACGGTGATGGTTCCAAGGCGCATCGTTTTCTCCTTCTCGATGGGTCGCGGAGGCGCGTCAGGCACGGCGCATCCGACTTTTGGGGTCCATCGCCCCCCGACCCGACCCCGGATCTGAGGGCGATGGGTGCGCGTCACTCGCAGCTGCGCGGCGTGATGCCGGCTTCGGCGGCGAAGGCCGCCGCATCCTCGGCGATCAGCGGCTCGATCACCGCGCGGTCAGACGAGATGTAGTCGGTGATCGGGTTCCAGACCTGCGCCGTCGCGTCCCATTGCTGCACCAGCGCCATGCCCGGCCCGCTGTGGTTCTCGCAGGTCACCACAAGCTCCGGCGCGAATCCGGGCAGGCCCAGTTCCTCCATCCGCGCGGCACTCACCTCGAGCGCCTCCATGCCGTCGCGCATCATCGCCGCATCGATCTGCGCCACGCCGTGGATTTCCTGCGCCTTCCTGACCGCCTCGGCCGCCAGCATCGCCGCGTACATGCCGCGGTTGTACTGCACCTGCCCGAGATTGGAGCCGTCCCCGGCCGCCTTCCCCGTCTCGACCACATAGGTCTGCAGATCTGCAAAGATCGGGAAATCCGTACCCACCCCAGTGAAGTTCACCGCCTTGTAGCCGTCGGCCCCGGCGCCGGCCGGCAGCACGTCGATCTCCGCGCCCGACCACCACACGCCGATGAAGTGATCCATCGGATAGCGCACGTTGGCCGCCTCCTGCACCGCGGTCTGGTTCATCACGCCCCAGCCCCAGAAGAACACGAAATCGGGCTTGTCGCGGCGGATCTGCAGCCACTGGCTCTTCTGTTCCTGCCCCGGGCTGTCGACCGGCAGCAGCGACAGCGCGAAGCCGTGCTTCTTGCCGAGCTCTTCCAGCGTGCGGATCGGCTCCTTGCCGAAGGCCGAGTTGTGATAGAGCAGCGCGATCGTCTTGCCCTCGAGACTGCCCTCCACCTCCAGCGCATGGTTCACCATGATCGAGGCCGCGTCCCAGTAGGTGCCCGGATAGTTGAACACCCACTCGAACACCTTGCCGTCCGCCGCAGAGGTGCGCCCGTAGCCCATCGTGTGCATCGGAATGCCGTCCGCCGTCACCTTCGGGATGAGCTGGTAGGTGATCCCGGTCGAGAGCGGCTGGTACAGAAGCGCCCCCTCGCCCTTGGTCGCCTCGTAGCATTCCACGCCCTTCTCGGTGTTGTAGGCGGTCTCGCATTCGATGATCCGCGTCATCACCCCGCCGATCCCGCCATCGCGCTCGTTGAGGAGCGTGAAATAGTCCTGGTACCCGTCCGAGAACGGGATCCCGCTCGCCGCAAAGGGCCCGGTCCGGTAGCTCAGATCGGGAAACACCAGTTCCGCCAGCGCCGGCGTCGCCCCGAGCGCCAGTGCCGTCACCATTGCCGTCAATCTCGTCTTCATCTGCGTCTTCTCCCTTTGGTTGAGGACCCCGCCCGCCCGCTCAATGCGGAAACGGCCAGAGCCGCAGTTTTTCCTTTATGGTTCGCCACAGCGCCGCGATGCCGTGTGGCTCGGCAATCAGGAACACGATGATCAGCGCCCCCACGATCACGAACTCGAAATGCGCCGCGATATCCGTGGGCCATCCCAGATCGCCCACCAGCACGTTCTTCAGGAGCACCGGCAGCAGCACCATGAATGCCGCCCCCGCGAAGGAGCCGAAGATCGACCCGAGCCCGCCGATGATGATCATGAAGAGGACAAGGAAGGATTTCTGGATCCCGAACGCCTCCCCCACCTCGATCGCCCCGAGATAGACCGAGAAGAACAGCGCGCCCCCCACGCCGACGAAGAACGACGACACCGCGAAGGCCGTGAGCTTGGCCCGCAGCGGGTTCACCCCGATGATCTCGGCGGCGATGTCCATGTCGCGGATCGCCATCCAGGACCGCCCGATCCGCCCGCGCGTCAGGTTGCGCGCCACCGTCGCCAGCGCGATCAGGATCACGAGGCAGAACAGATACTTCGCCGCCGGACTCGCCGTGGGCCCCGTCACCTCGATCCCGAAGAGCCCGGTACTCGGCACGGTGATCTGGCCGGAGGCGGAATGGTTGTAGGTCCAGGACCACTTGTTGAAGAGCCACACCAGGAAGAACTGCGCCGCCAGCGTCGCCACCGCGAGATAGAACCCCTTGATCCGGAGGCTCGGCAGCCCGAACAGCAGCCCCACCGCCGCCGTGGTGATCCCGCCCATCAGCACCGCGAAGAAGATGTTGAACTGCGGCAGCACGATCGAGAACCACTCCCCGCCGCCCAGCGGAATGTGGATGTCGAACCCGGTCATGAACTTGTAGCAGGCATAGGCCCCGACGGCCATGAACCCGCCGGTCCCGAGGCTCACCTGCCCGCAATAGCCCGTGAGGATGTTGAGCCCGATCGCGGTGATCGACCAGATCAGGAAGGGCAGCAGCACCGCGTTGGCCCAGTAATCGTTCACGATGAACGGCACAACGCCGAGTGCGAACACCATCAGCGCCCCGAAGGCGATCCGGTCGAAGGCCAGCGGAAAGGTCTGCCCGTCCGCCGCATAACTCGTCTTGAAATCCCCGGCCTCGCGATAGATCACGCCGCCCCCTCCCCGGCCCAACTCCGCAGCACCCCGCTCCCCGCCCCGCAGCCCCGGCTTTCATATGGGCATGCAAACCTGGAGAGCAGTTCGCCCGCGCCCACAGGCGCGGGCCGCAAAGACCCCTGCGCGCACCTGCGCGCTCGAAATGGCGCCAAAAGGCGCCCCGCGGCCCCGGCCGCGCCTCCGCCCTGAAAGCACGCGCCCATCCTCACACCCTCTCGATGATCTTCTCGCCGAACAGCCCCTGCGGCCGAAACACGAGAAAGATCAGCGCCAGCACGTAGGCGAACCAGTTCTCCGTCGCCCCGCCGATCATCGGCCCGACCAGGAACTCGAAGAGCTTCTCCCCCACCCCGATGATCAGCCCGCCGACGATCGCCCCGGGGATCGAGGTGAACCCGCCCAGCATCAGCACCGGCAAGGCCTTAAGCGCGATCAGCGACAGCGAGAACTGCACCCCGAGCTTGGTCCCCCACATGATCCCGGCCACCAGTGCGACGAAGCCGGCGATCGACCAGACGATCACCCAGATCGTGCGCAGGCTGATCCCCACCGAAAGCGCCGCCTGATGGTCGTCCGCCACCGCGCGCAGCGCCCGCCCGGTCCGGGTGTATTGCGAGAAAACCGTGAGCGTGATCACCAGGAACGCCGCGATCACCGAGGCGGCGATGTCGAGCTTGTCGATGAAGAAGCCGTAGCCGAACCATTCATAGGTGGTGGCCTCCACCGTCTCCGAAATCCCCTGCGGCAGCCCGACATCCATCGTCTTGATGCCCGATCCCCACATCAGGTCGCCGAAACCCTCGAGGAAATAGGCCAGCCCGATCGTCGCCATGAAGAGGATTATCGGCTCCTGGTTCACCAGATGCTTCAGCACATAGCGCTCCACCAGGAACGCGAAGCCGATCATCACCAGCGCCGTCAGCCCGATCGCCAGCACCGCCGGCACGTTCCAGCCGAAATGATGCACCTCGGTGCCGAAGACCGCGTTGATCAGATGCGCGAACGGCACCTGCCCCGACTGGATGCCCACGAGCGTCATTGCCGCGAAGAGCGCCATCACCCCTTGCGCGTAATTGAACACCCCCGAGGCCTTGAAGATCAGCACGAAGCCCAGCGCCACAAGGGAATAGAGCACCCCGGTCATCAGCCCGTTGAGCATCACCTCGAGCGCGAAGAACACCTGGTCAGGCATCGTCCCCCCCGTCCTGCACGGCCCTCGCCCGGTCAGCTTTCATCGGTGCGCAACCTCCCCGCGGTTCCCGGCAGCGCCGGCGGCGCCTCCAGGTCGGCATCCTCCGCCGCGATCCCGCCGTCATCATCGCAGAACGGACAGAGATACCGCAGCAGGGCGCGCGTCTCCGGCGTGATCTCCCCGTCCGCCAGAATCGCAGCCCCCGCCGCCTTGAACTGACGCCGGAACGCCGCGACCTCGGCCGCACTGAGCATGGTCTTCTCGTCGACCTGACGCGCCGGCTTCTGGGTCATCGCCGCGAGGAAATGCCCGCGCAGCCGCGCGAGATCGGCGTCCGGGATCGCATCGAGGCGCGGATCGTCTGAGGCGAACACCGGCAGGAACCGCCGCGTGAGCATCCCGCTCCCGAGCTTCGCCTCCGCCTCCAGCTCCGCCAGATACGCCCTTGATGCCTCACTCATGTGCCACCCCCAGATAGGCGTCGATCACCGCCTGGTCGCGGCGCACCTCGTCCGGCGTGCCGTCGCCGATCTTCTGGCCGTAATCGAGCACCACGACCCGATCGGAAATGTCCATCACCACGCCCATGTCGTGCTCGATCAGCGCGATGGTGGTGCCGAATTCGTCGTTCACGTCGAGGATGAAGCGGCTCATGTCCTCCTTCTCCTCGACGTTCATCCCGGCCATCGGCTCGTCGAGCAAGAGGAGCTTCGGCTCGGCGGCCAGCGCGCGGCCCAGCTCCACCCGCTTCTGCAATCCGTAGGGCAGCGCGCCCACCGGCTTCTTGCGGATATGCTGGATCTCGAGAAAGTCGATGATCCGCTCCACCACCGCGCGGTTGGCGATCTCCTCGCGCTCCGCCGGACCCTTCCAGAGCGCCTGCGCGAACAGCCCCTGCTTCATGTGGGTGAAGCGTCCGGTCATGATGTTGTCGAGCGTCGACATGCCCTTGAAGAGCGCGATGTTCTGGAAGGTGCGCGCGATGCCGAGATGCGCGATCTCGTGCGGCCGCATCGCCCCGCGCTTCTCGCCGCGGAACCAGATCTCGCCCTCCTGCGGATGGTAGAATCCGTTGATCACGTTGAGCATCGACGACTTGCCCGCCCCGTTCGGCCCGATGATCGCCCGGATCTCGCCCTCACGGATATCGAAGGAGATGTCCCTGATCGCCACCACCCCGCCGAAGCGCAGCGTGATGTTCTTCACCTCCATCAGCACGCCGCCGATGCGCCGCGTCTCCACCTGCTCCCCGGCCCGCGGGGTCTCGGTCGCCGCCACGCTCATGCCGCGTTCCCCCCGAAGAACCAGGCCACCGAATGCACGAAGAACAGCACCAGCCAGAGCACGATCGCCGGCGCCCAGCGCACTTCGAAAGGCTCGAGCCGCACCAGCCCGCGCGACAGCGCCACCAGCACGAAGATCCCGAAGAACGCTGCCCCCGCGACCGGCCGCGAGATCATCTCGGGCAGGTAGCGCCCCGCCATGAACGCGAGGCCGGCGGTGCCGATCACCCCGAGAAAGGCGGTATCCATCTTCATGCGGCATCCGCCCGGCGCAGGTTGACGCCAAATCCCGAGTGTTTCAGTCGCCATACGGGATACGTACAGGATGCATACAGGAAGCATACAGCCGTTTCCGGCGTTAACCCCGTCCCGCATCCCGCGTCCCGTCCGGTCATTCCGCCGCCATCCGCCTTGGCACCGCCTGCACCGCCGCATCGCGGATCACCAGTGTCGCCTTGATGCGCCCCTTGCGCCCGTCCTCGTAAGTCACTTCGGTTTCAGTCGAAATCCGCTCCGACCCGTCATAGAGGGCCGTCACCAGATCGGCATATTTCTCCTCGACGATCCTGCGCCGCACCTTCCGCGTCCGCGTCAGCTCCCCGTCATCCGCATCGAGCTCCTTGTGCAGCACGAGGAACCGATGCACCTGGCACCCCGACAGCATCGGGTCCGCCGCAAGCGAGCGGTTCACTTCCTCCACATGGCCCTGAATGGTGTCGTAGACCTGTGGGTGCTGCGCAAGTTCCTGATAGCTCGCATAGGCGATGTTGTTGCGCTCCGCCCAGTTGCCGACCGCCGAAAGATCTATGTTTATGAAGGCGGTACACATCTCGCGCTTGTCGCCGAACACCACCGCCTCGAGAATGTTCGGATAGAACTTCAGCTTGTTCTCGACATATTTCGGCGCGAAGAGATGCCCGTCGGCCATCTTGCCCACATCCTTCGCCCGGTCGATGATCTTGAGATGCCCGGAGCCTTCCTCGATGAAGCCCGCATCCCCCGTCGCCACCCAGCCCTCGGCATCCTTGGTCGATGCCGTGCTCTCGGGGTTCTTGTAGTATTCCACGAAGGCCCCGGGCGAGCGATAGAACACCTCGCCCGAGTCCGCGATCCGGATCTCCACCCCCGGGGACGGCACGCCCACGGTATCCGCCCGCACCTCGCCATCCGGCTGCTGCGTGATGAACACGCTGGCCTCCGTCTGGCCGTAGAGCTGCTTGAGATTGATCCCAAGCCCCCGATAGAACTGGAAAATCTCCGGCCCGATCGCCTCCCCGGCGGTATATCCCACCCGGCATTTCGACAGCCCCAGCGTGTTCTTGAGCGGCCCGTAGACCAGCACGTCGCCGAGCCGGTATTTCAGCCGATCCGCACCGCTCACCGGCTTCCCGTCGAGGATCGCCGGCCCGACCTTCTGGGCATGATCGAGGAAGTTCCGATAGAGCCTCTGCTTCAACGCACTCGCATCCTCCATCCGGATCGTCACGCTGGTGAGCAACCCCTCGAAGAACCGGGGCGGCGCGAAGAAATAGCTCGGCCCGATCTCCCGCAGATCGGCCTGCATGGTTTCCGGGCTCTCGGGGCAGTTCACGCAGAACCCCGCCCAGCAGGCCTGTGCCATCGAGAAGATGAAGTCTCCCACCCAGGCCATTGGCAGATAGGCCAGAATGCTGTCGTTCGCCGTCAGCCGGTCGAAGTCGCAGCTCGCCCGCGCCGTCATCACCATGTTGAAGTTCGACAGCACGACACCCTTGGGCTTGCCCGTCGTGCCGGAGGTGTAGAGCATCACGCAGGTATCCCCGGCCCCCTGCGCGTCGATCCTTGCCATCAGCGCCTCGCGCGCCGCCCTGCCGGCCTTGCGCCCCCGCGCCTGCACGTCGCGAAGATCGTGCAGATGCCCGTGGCCGTATTTGCGCATTCCCCGCGGATCGAGAAACACCATGTTGTGCAGGTTCGGCAACCGGTCCGAGATCTCGAGCACCTTGTCGACCTGCTCCTGATCGCCGGCCACGACGAACCGCGCGCCGCAATGCTCGAGCACATAGGCCATCTCCTCGGCCACCGCGTCCTGGTAGAGCGGCACCGGAATCGCCCCGCAGCACTGCGTCGCCGCCATCGACCAGTAGAGATAGGGCCTGTTGCGGCCGATCACCGCCAGATGATCTCCCGGCCCCAGCCCCATCTCCCGCAGACCTGCCGCGAGATCGAGGATCTCCTCCCAGGCCTCGGCCCAGGTCCAGCCCTGCCAGATCCCGTATTCCTTCTCCCGGTAGGCCGGCCGGTTCGACAGCTCCCGCGCGTTGCGCCGGATCAGCTTGGGAAAGGTGTTCAGGTCGTCGGGCAGAGCCGGCAGGCTCATCGCAATCCTCCCCGGGGCCCGGAAGCCCTTTGTTCGCATGGCGATCATACCGTCGCCTTCGCCTCCCGAGCCTAGCAAATTCCCGCAACAGGTCCACACCCGATTGAACCGGCGTTCAGTTAAACTCCCGATCCGGATCAGCAGAATTGCGCGACCCCGACCAGCCGGGGCAGTGTCACGAAACCGTTGCACCGACCGGGCATCACGGGGCGTCCACCTTTCCCGAAGGAGCCAATCCGTGCGCATCCCGACCGTCGCAGCCGTTTCCGTCCTCGCTCTGTCAGCGGCCCTCCCCGCCCTGGCCCAGTCGTCCTTCCAGCGCATCGCCAGCTTTCCGGTGACCGGCAACCTGCCCGAAGGCGCGGATCCGGCGACCCCGACCTCGCCCGAGATCATCGACGCGACACCCGACGGCCTGACCCTGCTCTATTCCGACAGCCCGCTCGGAGCCGTCGGCTTCATCGACATCACCGACCCCGCGGCACCCGCACCCGGCGGCACGATCATGTTTGACGGCGAACCGACCGCGGTCGCCGTGCTCGACGATGCAACCGCCTTCGTCGGGATCAACACCTCGGAAAGCTTCACCGCGCCCTCGGGCCGTCTCGCGGCCATCGACATCGCAAGCCGCACCGAGACCGCCACCTGCGACCTCGGTGGCCAGCCCGACAGCGTCGCCGTCGCCCCGGACGGCAGCTTCGTCGCCGTCGCCATCGAGAACGAGCGCGACGAGGATCTTGACGACGGCGTCATCCCGCAGCTTCCCGCCGGTTTCGTTGCCATCGTGCCGCTGAATGACGGCGCTATGGCTTGCGACGGCCTGATCCGCGCGGACCTCACCGGTCTCGCCGGCGTCGCGCCCGATGATCCCGAGCCGGAATTCGTCGACATCAACGAGGCCGGCGAAATCGCGGTCACGCTCCAGGAAAACAACCATGTCGTGATCCTCGGCGCCGACGGAAGCGTTCTGTCGCACTTTTCGGCCGGCGCGGTCGATCTCGAGGGTATCGACACCGAGGAGAACGGTGCCCTCGACTTCACCGGCAGCCAGCCCGGTCGCCTGCGCGAACCCGACGCGATCCAGTGGATCGACGCCGATCACGTCGCCGTGGCGAACGAGGGCGACTACGAGGGCGGGTCGCGCGGCTTCACGATCTTCACTCGCGACGGTGCCGTGGCCCACGAGGAAGGGACCGGCTTCGAGCGGGCGGCAATCGAGGCCGGCCACTATCCGGAGGGGCGCAGCGACAGCAAGGGTATCGAGCCGGAGGGCATGGAATTCGCGCGCTTCGGGGAGACCGCCAAGCTCTTCGTGCTGGCGGAACGCGCCTCGCTGGTCGGTGTCTACGATCTTGACGGAACCACCCCGACGCTGGCGCAGCTTCTGCCCTCCGGCATCGGCCCCGAGGGGATCAAGGCGATCCCGTCGCGCAACCTGATCGTCACCGCCAACGAGACCGACCTCGTGGAGGACGGAGGCGTTCGGGCCCATGTGATGATCTACGAACTCGCGGACGGCGCGCCGGTCTATCCGACGATCACGTCTCAGGGCAGCGAAGAGCTGATCGGCTGGGGCGCGCTCTCGGGTCTCACGGCCGACCCCGAAACGCCCGGCCGGCTCTTCGCGGTCAACGACAGCTTCTATGGCATGCAGCCGACGATCTTCGAGATCGACGCCAGCGATATGCCGGCCCGCATCACCGCGGCGATCCCGGTTACCCGCAAGGGCCGGCCGGCGCAGAAGCTCGACATCGAGGGGATCGCCCCGGACGGCATGGGCGGCTTCTGGCTCGCCTCCGAAGGCCGAAGCGACCGACTGATCCCGCATGCGATCTTCCATGTGGACGGCGACGGATCGATCACCGACGAGATCGCCTTTCCGCCGGAGCTGCTCGCCGGCGAGACCCGCTTCGGCGCGGAGGGCATCACCGTCGAGGGCTCGCGGCTCTGGATCGCGATCCAGCGCGAGTGGGGCGGACGATCCGGAGAACCACGCGAAGCTCGTCGCCTACGATCTCGAAACCGAGGAATGGGGCGCGGTGCACTACCCGAAGGCCGGCGTCGAGACCGGATGGGTGGGCCTGAGCGAGATCACTGCCTTGGGCGACTGGGTCTACATCGTCGAGCGCGACAACCAGATCGGCGCCGCGGCATCCCTCAAGAAGCTCTACCGGGTTCCTCTGGCCGAGATGGTGCCCGCCCCCCTCGGCGGCCCCTTGCCGGTCGTCAGCAAGGAGGAAGTGTTCGACTTCCTGCCCGGTCTCGCGGCACCGGGGGGCTATATCGTCGACAAGCTCGAGGGGTTCGCCGTGGATGCCGCCGGCGAGGCCTATGCCGTCACCGACAATGACGGTGTCGACGACAGTTCCGGGGAGACGCATTTCCTGCGCCTCGGTCCGCTCGACGGGCTCTGACGGGCCGCAGAACGAAAAACGGCCCGCCAGGTGGCGGGCCGCATCCTCATGTGTCGCCGACGTCGATCAGGCGGCGGCTTCCGCCCTGCCTTCGATCGCCTTCCCGCCGGCGATCTCGATACGCCGCGGCTTCAGGGCTTCGGGCACTTCGCGGACCAGGTCGATGTGCAGGAGGCCGTTCTCGGTGGTGGCCTCGACGGCGCGGACGTGGTCGGCGAGCTGGAAGCGGCGCTCGAAGGCGCGGGTCGCGATCCCGCGATGCAGATAGGTCGGCTTGGTCTCGTCTTCGGTCGCGGCCTTGCGGCCGGTCACGACGAGCTGGCCATCGCGCAACTCGATCTCGAGTTCGCTTTCGGCGAAGCCTGCCACGGCGATCGTGATGCGGTAGGCATCGTCACCGGTCTTCTCGATGTTGTAGGGCGGGTAGGTGTTGGTTCCGACATCGGCCGTCATGACCTGGTCGAGCACGTTGGCGAGACGGTCGAAGCCGACGGTGGAACGGTAGAGCGGGGTCAGATCGAAATGACGCATGGAAGCATCCTCCTTGAGAAGCGATACGATGGTGGCGGGCCTTCCATTGGGGACAGGCCCTCTCCCTCTTGCCCGACCCTCTCGGAGGCGTCGGACATCCCAGATGTGGGAAAGCCTCTATCGGCTTTCAAGACCCCGTCTCGCTGGGCGGGACCTGCGCGCTCGAAAGTGTGCGCATCGAGAAAAAATGGATTAAGTCATTGATATTTATAAAACTTAAAATCACATTCCGGTCGTTCGCCGAAGGGCGAGGATCCGCGCCTGTCGGATGCCCCGGGACCCGTCACCGGCCGGCGGGCCAGTCGGACCCGTCGAGAGCTGCGTCGAGATCGGCGAGCCGGTCGGCAAGGGGAACGGCGAGCGCCACTTCCTCCCCGCCTTCGGTCGCGCCGATTGCCGAGACCACGGCGACGATCTCGAACGCACCGCCCTCCCCCGCCAGCACCGGTGCACCGGACGCGCCGAAATTGACCGGACACGCGAGGGCAAGGATACCGGCCTGCGCCGCACGGACCTCGCAAGGCTGCTGGATCGACGGAGCCTGGCTGCGATCACGTGCATAGGAGACGATGGTTGCCGGATCCGGGCGGAGAGCGCCGGGTGCGAAGATCGTGATGCGCGGGTCATCTGCCGCGCGGTCAAGAACGAGGAGTGCAAGATCCTCACGCACGCCGTCGAGAGAGGCCCGTGCTCCGATGACGAATCCCGGAAGAATTGCCGCATCGACGATCTCGCGCAGGGCGACGTAGGCGCCACGGTGGAAGCCGGCGACGAAGCGGAGTTCCGAGAGCGGCACCTTGGCGCGGGTTCGGGGATTGAAGAGGCAATGGGCGGCGGTCACCACCCTGTCGGGGGCAAGCAGCGTCGCCGTGCAGAAGCGGCGCCCGGCGACGTTCAGGCGGCCGATGGCCGCAAAGGGCGCGGCGGCATCCGGGTCGAGATAGCGGCGTTCGGTTGCCGGAGGCGCACCCGGCGCCGGGGCTGTATCCTGAGCGCCGGCGGGAAGGGCCGCAAGCGCCAGCAGCAGCGCGGCGCGGAACCGGCCGGACGAAATCCCTTTCAGATCGGCCCCTCGGCGGCGCGCAGGGTGCGGGGCTTGGGCCCACCGGTCGCCCAGTCGAGGAGTTCCGCCGTATGGACCACCGGAACCTCGGTGCCGCCGCCGATCTGCATCATGCAGCCGATATTGCCCGCGGCGATCACCTCCGGTTTCTTTTCCTCGAGGGTGGCGATCTTGCGATCCTTGAGCTGGGCCGAGATCACCGGCTGCATCAGGTTGTAGGTGCCGGCGGAGCCGCAGCAGAGATGGGAGTCGCGCGGTTCGACAACCTCGAAACCGGCGGCCTTCAGCAAGTCCTTCGGATAGGTCTTGATCTGCTGGCCGTGCTGAAGCGAGCATGCGGCGTGGTAGGCGACCCGAAGGCGCGGGGCCGTGCTCTCCTTCAGGCCAAGATCGATCATGACCTCGGAAATGTCCCTGGTGATCGCGGAGACGGCGGCGGCCTCTTCGGCCAGCGGTTCGTTGCGGAACATGTGGCCGTAATCCTTGACGGTCGTGCCGCAGCCCGAAGTGTTGATCACGATGGCATCGAGCCCTTCGCCGCGCATTTCCGCCGTCCAGGCATTGATGTTCCTCGCCGCCGTCGCATGGCTTTCCGAGGTCTTGCCCATGTGGTGGACCAGAGCCCCGCAGCAGCCCATGCCGCGGGCGATGACCACCTCGCAGCCGTGACGGGTCAGGAGGCGGATCGTGCTCTCGTTGATGTCGGTGTTCAGCGCCCGCTGAGCGCAGCCGGTCATCAGCGCGACGCGCATGCGGCGCTCACCGACGGCGGGAAAGACCTGTGGCTCGTCCATCCGGCTCGGCGGCGGGATCTCCTTCGGCGCCATCGCCAGCATCGCCTTCAGCCGCGCATCGGGCATGAGAAAGGCGAAGGGCCGGCCGATCTTGGCGCCGAGAAGGGCGAGGCGGAAGCGGCTCGGATAAGGCAGGATGCGCGCCAGCGTCCAGCGCAGGACCCGCTCGAAGAGCGGCCGCCTGTATGTCTGCTCGATGTATTCCCGCGCATGATCGACGAGGTGCATGTAGTGCACGCCCGAGGGACAGGTGGTCATGCAGGCGAGGCAGGACAGGCAGCGATCGATGTGCTTGACGGTATGCGCGTCGGCCGGCCGGCCGGTCTCGAGCATGTCCTTGATCAGGTAGATGCGACCGCGCGGGCTGTCGAGCTCGTCCCCGAGGACCTGATAGGTCGGACAGGTTGCTGTGCAGAAGCCGCAATGCACGCAGGTCCGCAGGATCTCGTTGGAGCGCGCGATTGCGGGATCGCGCAGCTGGTCATCGGTGAAGGTGGTCTGCATGCGGGCTCCGGGGTCAGGCGGGTTCGGGAATGCGGGTGTCCATCCGCCCGGGATTGAGGATGCCGCGGGGATCGAAGCGCGCGCGCAGGCCGGCGGCGAGGGCCGCGACCGGCGCGGGTTCGGGCGCGAAGGTGCCGAAGCGGGCATGGGTTTCGGGCGCTCCGCGCATCAGGGTCGCGTGGCCGGGAATGCCGGACAGCGCCGCACGCAGGTCGAGGCTCTCGGGCACCCGCGCCCAGACGAGCCCGCCGGCCCAGTCGAAGAGCAGTGCGGCATCGGCGAGGGAAGCGGCGACACGGGCGCCGTCGGTCGGCCGGACGGAGATGCGCCAGATGGCGCCGGCCCCGTCGACGAGCGGCACCGCGTCGCGGATCGCGGTCCAACCGCCCTCGCCCTCCTCGATCCGGGCGGAGCCGAAGCGGGACAGAGCCCGCTGCAATTCCTTCGCGCGGTATGCGACCGATCCGGCGAAGCCCTGCACGCGGATGCGGGTGAGAGGGACGGCGCCCGGAAGATGGGCGGCCCCCGTGACGTCGTAGGGCGTCGCGGTCGCTGACGTCATCGCGGCGATGGCGGCGGGAATGTCGAGGCCTTCGATCACGATCGTGGCGGTGGCTTCCGGTCGGGGCAGGACCTTGAAGCCGATCTCGGTGATCACGCCGAGGGTGCCGTGGCTGCCGGCCATCAACTTGACGAGATCGAGGCCGGTGACGTTCTTCATCACCCGGCCGCCATTCTTGACGACCGCGCCGGTGCCGTCGACGAAGCGCACGCCGATCATGCTGTCGCGGCAGGCACCGGCCTGAAGGCGACGTGGGCCGGAGGCGTTGACCGCCACCATGCCGCCCAGGGTCGGCGTACCGTTGGCCCCGCTCAGCGCCCGTCCGTCCCATGGCTCGAAGGGGAATTGTTGGTTCTCGGCCGCCAGAGCCGCCTCGATCTCCGGCAGGGGGGTGCCGGCACGGGCCACCAGGGTAAGCGCGCCCGGCTCGTAGAGGGTTATCCCGGTGAGGTCGGCGGTGGACAGCGTCTCGCCGGCAGCGGCTGCGCCTATGCCGCGCGTGCCGCCACCCTCGATGGCCAGAGCGGTTCCGGCTGCCGCCGCGGCGCGCACGGTTTCGGCGAGAGCCTCCTCGCTGTCCGGAGCATGGCGGGTCATGCCGCCGACCTGCGCTCCTCGGAGGTGGCGAGCGGAAACACCTTGGCAGGGTTCAGGAGCCAGCGCGGATCGAAGACGTCCTTGACGCGCAGCTGGGCCTCGAGATCGGCCGGATCGTACTGGTCGAGCATGAGGTCGCGCTTCTCGACGCCGACGCCGTGCTCGCCGGTCAGGCAGCCGCCGACCTCGACGCAGAGCCGCAGGATGTCAGCGCCCAGCGCCTCGGCCTTTTCGAGATCGTCCGGATCGTTGGCATTGTAGAGGATCAGCGGGTGCATGTTGCCGTCCCCGGCATGGAAGACATTGGCGACGCCGAGGCCGTAGCCTGCGGCAAGCTCGGAGGTGCGGCGCAGGACGTAGGGCAGTTCGCTGACCGGGATCGTGCCGTCGAGGCAGATGTAATCGGCGATCTGACCCATGGCACCGAAGGCGGATTTGCGGCCTTTCCAGATCAGGGCACTCTCCGCAGCGGACTTGCTTTCGCGCATCTCGACCGGATTGTGGCGCCGGGCGATTTCCATGATCTTGCCGAGCTGTTCGACGATCTCGGCTTCGGATCCTTCGACCTCGACGATGAGCAGCGCCTCGACATCGGGATAGCCGGCATGGGCGAAATCCTCGCAGGCGCGGATGCAGGGACGGTCCATGAACTCGATCGCCACCGGAAGGACGCCCGCCTTGATGATGTCCGCGACGCAGGCGCCGGCAACCTCGCTGGAATCGAAGCCCATGAGCACGGGCCGCGCACCTTCTGGCTTCTTGAGGATGCGCAGCGTGGCTTCGGTGACGACGCCGAGCTGGCCTTCGGAGCCGCAGACGATGCCGAGGAGATCGTAGCCGGCAGCATCGAGATGGGCGCCGCCGAGTTCGATCACCGTTCCGTCCATCAGGACCATGGTCACGCCGAGTAGGTTGTTGGTGGTCACGCCGTATTTCAGGCAGTGAGCGCCGCCGGAATTCATCGCGATGTTGCCGGCGATGGCGCAGGCGAGCTGGCTCGACGGATCAGGGGCGTAGAAGAAGTCCTCGTGCTCGACCTCGCCGGTGACGCTGAGATTGGTGCGGCCGGTCTGCACGCGGATGAACCGGTTGTCGTAGTCGGTCTCCAGCACGTCCGTCAGCTTCGAGACGCCGAGGATGATGCTGTCGGCGGTCGGAAGCGCGCCCCCGGCAAGGCTGGTGCCCGAGCCGCGCGGCACGACGGGGACGCCCAGTTCGTGACAGATCCGCAGGACCGCGGAGACCTCCTCGGTCGAGGACGGAAGTGCGACGGCGAGCGGCAGGCAGCGATAGGCGGTGAGCGCGTCGCATTCGTAGGCGCGGGTCTCGGTCTCCTCGTGGATCACCGCGTCGCGCGGCAGCACTTCCGAGAGGCGCTTCACGATCTCGGCCTTGCGGGCGAGGATCGACGGGTTCGGGACGGGCATCTGCATGGCGTGACCTCCGGGGACGGGATGCGCGCGGGATGTCTCCCGCGCGCCTGTCGCTTACTTTGCAGGCATTGTAGCAGGTGCGCCGGCCGGCTGTCGCCCCTTGTTGGACCACATGAGCAACAGAACCACGGCAAGCCAGGCGATGGCGAGGATCGGCCAGATGCCGCCGTGGATCAGCGCCATGCCGATCAGGCCGCCCTGCACGACATAATAGGCCATCGGGATAAGGGTCATGCGAATGATCTCGCCCTCGCGGTCGGTGAGGCCGACCACCGCCGACGCGGCGACGACGTTGTGAACGCAGATCATGTTTCCGGCGGCACCGCCGATCGCCTGAAGGGTCACGACGATCATCGCCCCCGCGGCGCCGAGGCCGATATTCTCCGCCGCCGAGAACTGGAAGAGCGAGAACATCATGTTGGAGATCGTGTTCGAGCCCGCGATGAAGGCGCCCATCGCGCCGATCAGCGGCGCGAATAGCGGCCAGGCACCGCCGACCGCATCCGACACGCCGCCCGCGAGGATCAGAGGCATCGATTCGAGCTCGCCTCGACCGGTGTTGAGGAAGACCTGCACCATGGGCACGGCGAGCAGCAGCGGTGGGGCGGCCTTCATCATGGTCTTCGCCGACGCCGAGACCGCGCGGCCGTAGGAAGTCCAGCTCATGCGGTAGATCAGCACGGCAATGAGTGACGTCAGGATCAGGATGGAACCGGGAGAATAAAGCAGTTGGGCCCGCGCCGTGATGCCCGAGCCGAACAGGTCCTCGAAGGCCAGCGTCGCGGCGGGCGAGGTGAGCCAGGCCTTGACCGGGTCGATCACCCGGGTCGCGACGAGGAGGAGCGCGATCACGACATAGGGCGACCAGGCGCGCACCAGCGAGATATCGCGACCGCCGGCCGCACCGGCTTCCGCTTCCTTGGCATCAGCCGCATCAAGTGTTCCGTACCAGTGCTCGTTCCACCCGGCGCGCTTGGGAAATTCGAAGACGTCCTTCGGCATGAGGAAGCCACGCTTCGCCGCCGGGATGACGATCAGCAGGCCGATCATGCCGCCGACCAGGGACGGGAATTCCGGCCCAAGGAACCAGCCGACGATGAAGTACGGCAAGGTGAAGGCGAGCCCGGCGAAGAGTGCGAACTTCCAGACAGCGAAGCCTTCGCGGAACGAGCGGTTTGCGCCGAAGAAGCGGGTCATCATGCCGACCATCAGAAGAGGGATGACGAAGCCAACCAGCATGTGAACCAGCGCCACATGGGCGGCGATGTCGAGCACGTAGTCGGACAGCGTCATGGGCGCGATGGTCTGCACGACGTCATCGCTGTTCGAAAGGCCGGTGGCGACGCCCACGAGCATCGGCGTGCCCACGGCCCCGAAGGAGACCGGGGTGGACTGGATTATCAGTGCGGCCAGTACGGCCGCCATGGCCGGAAAACCGATGGCAACCAGAAGCGGGGCCGCGATGGCGGCCGGCGTGCCGAACCCCGAAGCGCCCTCGATCATCGAGCCGAAGAGCCAGGCGATGATGATGGCCTGGATGCGCCTGTCCGGGGACAGCTCGGTGAAGCCGCGGCGTATCGCCCGGACAGCACCGCTTTCCTGGACAGTCTCGAGCACGAGGATCGCGCCGAAGATGATGAAGAGGAGCGTGAGCGCCGTGATGAGACCGTTTACGGTGGCGCCGGCGACGATCGGGATATCGAGGCCCCAGACCGTCAGCGCGAGCCCGGCCGTGGCCAGATAGGCCACGAACATCGCGAGCTTCGCCGGCAATTCCATGACCACCAGCAGCAGGAAAACGACAGCGATCGGAACGACCGCGAGCAGAACGAGTATCGAAGATGCCATGGTCCCCCCCGGGAGCAAACGCGGGTTTCATCCGCCGGTCCATTCCGGCCGGATTTCCGCCTGAGAACACGCTAAGCGTGCGCCCGAGCCGAAGGCAAATGGAAATGTCTGCAGCCGGAGCGGCGATACGACGCGGAACGCTTGCCGGGACAGAGCGGTGCTCAGGACACCAGCCGCTACCGGGTGCCGCCCTGCCCGAAGAGCCGGCCGCGCTCGGCGATCAGGACGAAGACCAGCGCCATGAGGCCGAAACCGGCGAAGCCCAGCAGGAGCGGCATCACGGTGCCGTCGTAGGCCTGTCCGGTCATCCATCCGAGGAAGGCGGCGAGGCCGGTGGTGACCGCGCCGACGAAGGACGAGGCGGTGCCGGCGATCCGGCCCATCGGTTCCATCGCGACCGAATTGAAGTTCGGCATGATCAGGCCGAAGCAGAACAGCGCGAGGCCGAGCAATCCGATGAAGAGCCAGAGCGGCGGAGGCCCCCAGATCCAGGCGATACCGGCATGAATCCAGCCGATCGCGACGAAGCCAAGGAGGGCTGCATGCGAGATGCGCCGCATCCCGAGCCGCATCACGAACTGGCTGTTGAGCAGCGCCGCGACCGCCAGTGCCGCGGCCACCGCGCCGAAGAGTACCGGAAACCAGCCACCGGCGTCGTAGATCCCGGTGAAGATCTGCTGCGAGGAATTGATATAGCCCATCAATGCGCCGAAGACCGAGCCGGTCGCCAGCGTGTACCCGAGCGTCGCGCGGCTGCGAAGTGTCTCGCCGAAGGCGCCGACCAGCCAGCGCATGGAGAGCGGCTCGCGGCTATCCGGCGGCCGGGTCTCGGGAAGGGCAAGCGCCATCCAGATCAGCACGCCGATCGAGAAGAGAAACAGGAACACGAAGATCAGGTGCCAGTTTCCGAACTGCAGAAGCCCCGCCCCGAGCAAGGGTGCGACCACCGGAACGATGATGAACACCATCATGACGAAGGACATCACCTCGGCCATGCGCCGGCCGCCGTAGATGTCCCGCACGACGGCCACGGTAATGACCCGGGGCGCTGCGTTCGCGGCGCCCTGAAGGAAACGCGCCGCGAGCAGGATATCGAACCGCTGCGCCACGAGGCAGATCACCGAGGCGATTGCATAGACCAGGAGGCCGCCGATCAGCACGGGCTTGCGGCCGTACCGGTCTGACAGCGGCCCGACGAAGAGCTGCCCGAGCGCGAAGCCGACGACGTAGAGCGTCACGACGAGCTGTGCGCCGTTCATGTCGGCAAGCGCGTATTCCGCTCCGATCTGCGGAAAGGCCGGCAGCATGATGTCGATGGACAGCGCCGTCAGGGCCATCAGGCTCGCCATCATGGTTACGAAGACCGGGAAACGCGGCAGGGAGAAGGCCGGCGCGGAAGCATGGGTATCGGTGGGGGTCATGGCCCCGGCTCTATACCCGCATCGAGCCCGGTGCCAGTCCGGCGGAGGCAGACGGGTTACCTGCCCTCGATCCGCCAGGCCGCGAATGCCAGCACCGAGGCCAGCAACAACATCAGCCAGGCCGGTGCGAGATCGACCTGTCGGATGTCGCGCAACAGGTAGGCATCGCGGTCGACGAGGCCGATCCAGCCGCGCCCCGCCGCGACACGGCCCTCCCGGACGACCCGCAGATCGGGCACGCCGGCCTCGATGCGGGTCACCGCGCCGCGGGTCGCCGCGGCGAGGGGGGCCAGCAGGTCTCCGGTCGAGACCGGATCGGCGTATTCGCGCGGGGCCGGCGGGCCGACCACCGCGACGGCAGTTTCCTCGCCATTGGCCAGCCGCCACACTCCGTTCTCGGCCTCTTCGAGACTCCCCTGCCACCGGCCGGGCGACACCTCGACAAGTCCGATTTCGGTCTCGACGCCCGACGGCGAGGTGGCAATCACCGGCGGAACCTCTTCGGCCAGCGTGCTGCGGGTCACGGTGAGATCGCCACCGTCGCCGGTGCCGCGCAGCACCTCCTCCTCGAGTTCCGGCTCCTTCATCAGCCAGTGGGCGAGGCGGCGGAGCAGTTCGGCCTGCGGGCCGCCGCCCTCGTAGCCCCGGCTCCAGAGCCAGGCCTGGTCCGAGCCGAGCACCGCGACCCGTCCTTCTCCTTCGCGCTGCAGGACGAGGAGCGGCCGGTCGTCGGCACC
The DNA here is from genome assembly GCA_963825715.1 of uncultured Alphaproteobacteria bacterium. Lineage (GTDB taxonomy): Bacteria > Pseudomonadota > Alphaproteobacteria > Rhodobacterales > Rhodobacteraceae > Amaricoccus. The sequence goes on from CAWGUH010000010.1 coordinate 47,322, forward strand.
GGTCATCACCGCATCGCCCCGGGGGGCGTCGAATTCGACCTGGCGGAACCAGCGGCCCCAGCCCGGCGTGCCGTCCTCCGCCGCATCGCGCGGCGCGCCCGCCTCGAGCCCGGCGGTGACCGGATGGCGCGCGCCCAGATCGGACACCCTCGGCGTGAACCCCCGCTCGATGACGCGGGCCGTCGGGACCACCGGCAGCACGTCGCGCAGCGGGGACCGGTACAGGCTCTCGGCGCCGGCGAAGTCGTCTCCGACCGCGAGCAGGAGCGCTCCGCCGTCGCGCACGTAGCGGACGATGTTCTCGAAATAGGGGTTGGGCAGGATTCCGCGGCGGCGGTAGCGGTCGAAGATGATCAGGTCGAATTCGTCGACCTTCTCCATGAACAGTTCCTGCGTCGGGAAGGCGATCAGCGAGAGCTCGAAGACCGGAACGAAATCCTGCTTTTCCGGCGGGCGCAGGATGGTGAAGTGCACGAGATCGACGGCGCTGTCGGATTTCAGCAGGTTCCGCCACGTCCGCTCGCCGGGATAGGGCTCACCGGAGACCAGCAGCACACGGAGCCGATCGCGCACGCCGTTGATCGAGATGACCGCGGCGTTGTTGCGGGCCGTCAACTCGCCCGGCACTTCCGGCGTCGCCACCTGCAGCACGTTGATGCCGCCGCGGGTCAGGGTGAGCGGCAGGGTGAAGGCGCGGTTGAGCGGAACCTGCACCACCTGCGGCGCATCGCCATCGAGGCTGACCTCGACCGGGGCGGTCCCGCCGGTCTCGGGCGCGGCACCCAGGTCCTCGACGCGGAGAATGACGCTCACCGGCTCGTCGACGATGGCGAAGCCGGGGGCCGTCTCGACCACGATGCGTCGATCCCAGTCAGCCGCGCGGCCCGAGAGCAGCACCTGCACCGGGGCGGGAAAGTCGGTCAATGCCTCGGTGTCGTGGATCTGGCCGTCGGTGACGAGGATGGCACCGGCGATCCGGTCAGCGGGGATCTCGGCGGCTTCCTCGGCAAGGGCGGTCAGAAGTTCGGTGCCGGCCTCGTCGCGTTCGCGGACCCGGAGCGTGCGAACCTCGAGCGGCGCGCGGGAGCCGGCCGCGGCGAGCCGGGTCTCGAGGTCTGCCACCGCCTCGGCGACCTGAGCGCCGCGATCGCCGATCCGGTTGCTCGCACTTTCGTCGATCACCACCAGGGCGATCGACGAGATCGGCGTGCGATCCTCCTGCCGCAGCGAGGGGCCTGACAGCGCGACGAGCAGCACGAGCGCCGCGAGCGCCCGGAGCCACCAGCCTGCGAGGCCGCGCCAGAGCGCGATCCCGAGTGCGGCCAGCGTCAGAACGCCAAGGACCACAAGCAGCCAGAGCGGCAGGGTCGGATCGAAACCGATGGCACCCATGGTCACTGCCCGAGCCGGTCGAGCAGGGCCGGGACGTGGACCTGATCGGATTTGTAGTTTCCGGTCATCACATGCATCACGAGATTGATACCGAAGCGGATGGCCATCTCCCGCTGGCGTTCGCCTGCGAGGCCCCGGCCGATCGGGAACATGGGAGCGCCGTTCTCCTGCACCGCCCAGGCCGAGGCCCAGTCGTTGCCGCCGATCACCACAGGAGTCACCCCGTCATTGAGATTCCGGAACGGCAGGCCATCGACGGCCTCGGTTTCCGGCGCGGCCTCGACCCAGACCGGGGAGTTGTAGAACCGGCCGGGGAAGTCCTGCAGCAGGTAGAAGGTCCGGGTCAGCACGTGGTCGGTCGGCACCTGCGCCAGCGGCGGGATGTCGAGCCGGAGGGCGAGGCGCTGCAATGCACGGGAATTCGGCGTCTGGCCGGTGAAGCTCGATCCCAGATCGGCATCGCGCGTGTCGAAGACGATCATTCCGCCGTGCCGCAAGAATTCGTTGAGCCGCCCGTAGGCCTCGTCTGAGGGAAGCGGCTGCCCCTCGCTGATCGGCCAGTAGAGCAGCGGATAGAGCGCCAGCGGATCGGTCTCGAGATCGACGGCGACCGGATCGGAGGGCTCGATCGCGGTCCGCTGGAAGAGTGCGCGGCTCAATCCGTCGAGGCCGGCGCGGCTGACGGCGTCGACCCGGCTGTCGCCGGTCACGACATAAGCCAGCACCGTCTCGTTCGCCGCGTAGAGCGCCTCGGCCTCGGCTTCGGGATCGCCGGGCTCCTGCGCATCCGCCGGACCGGCCGAGAGAGCGAGGGCGAGGGCCAGCGCAAGACCGGCGGCGGTTGCGGGCGCGGCCGCGGAGGTTCTCGCAGCGCGAAGGCCTGAGCCGAGCCGTCCCGACACGATCAGCGTGGCGATCACGTCAAGTGCCAACAGGATGAGCCCGAGCGCCAGCAGCCAGGGCCCGAGCGGGCGTTCCTGCGCCTCCACCATCGCGCCGCGCGCGATGGCGTCAGGCAGGGGCGGCAGAGGTGCGAGCCGGTCATCTTCCTGCATCACGTTGAGCGCCGTCCGCCTGTCGCCGCTGGCATAGATGCCAGGCGGCACGTCGCGGGACGGCGACCCTTCGGCCAGCCGCGCGCCCTCGACACCGGCGACCAGCGTCGGGGTCTGCAGATCGCCGAAGCCGTCGAGAACCTGAACCGGCGTCCAGATCGTGTCGTCGAGGACGTCCGGAGCCGGCCCCAGCCCGCCGGCCCCCTGCGCGAGACGTTCGAGCATCTGCACGAAGAGCCCCGAAAGCGGCAGGTTCGACCAGTCGGGATCGGCGGTGACGTGAAAGAGTACGACCTGCCCGTCGCCAAGCGCGCGGCCGGTGACGAGCGGCGTGCCGTCCTCGAGGCTCGCCATCACCCGCTGCGGCAGGTCCGGATCGGGCTGCGCCATGACCTGCGCGCGAATGTCGACGTCCGAAGGCACGGCAAGACCGGCGAAGGGGCTGGTATCGGGGAACGGCTGGAGCTGGCGCGGCGCCCCCCAGGACATCGCGCCCCCGAGCGCCCGGCCGCCGGCGCGCAGACGGACCGGAAGGAGCGGGTCGGCCTCGGTCTGTCCGGCACCGGACTGCGCGAGGCGCGGCCCGGCGAAGCGCACGAGGACACCGCCGGCCTCCACCCAGGCCGTCAGGGCCGCCCGCTCGCCCCCCGCGAACCCGCCGAAATCCGCCAGCATGATCACGTCGGGCGCCGTGTTGAGCATCTCCGCCAGCGGCGCCTCGACCAGTTCCGCATGGGGCTCGAGCGCCTTGCGCAGATAATTCAGCGGATCGTTGAGATCCTGCGCCTCGCTGCCGGCCCTGCCGGACATCAGCCCGACCTTGCGACGCCGCACGGCATCGTCCGCAAGCACGACGCCCGCAGCGGAGGCGCCGTCGGACAGCTGGATCCGCGCGACCCTGTTGCGAAGTTCCACGGGCAGGTCGAAACGCGCATCCGCAGTGTCCGCGCCGGGATCGAACACTGATTCGGCGCTCCCGAGAACCCGCTCGACCCCGTTCGGATCGGGACCGATCGCGGAGACCCGGAGCGGCGCCGTCCCGTCGTCCGCACGCAGCGCGGTCACCGTCAGGGCACCCTCGGCGATCCGCGGCGGCGTCAGCGCCACCGGCGTGCCGAGCGGCTCAACGAGCGTCACCGGGCCGCGGCCAAGCAGAGCCTGGGCCAGCTCCGCTGTCCCGTCGCCGTGATCGAGTTCGTCGCTCAGCCAGAGGCTTTCGAAACCGGTGTCGAGCGCGGCGATCCATGCGGCCCAGCCACCACGGTCAGGCGCCCAGGCCTGCGGGGCGATGCCGGCCAGCCTTTCCGACCAGTCGGCCGCGGCGCGCAGCGGCAAAGCAACATCGGCGGCGGGCACCGGATCGGCCAGCGACAGGATCGCCACCGGCCGGCCGTCGAGACTTGCCTCGTCGAGAGCTGCGGCGATCCGGTTCTGGCGCGCCGACCAGTCGGGAGCATCGCCCCAGCCTCCGTCGAGCACCACGACGAGCGGCCCCGAACCGGTCGCGTCGCGCGGATTGAGCACGGGACCGGCGAAGGCGAGGATCACGGCGGCCAGCGCGAGCATCCGGAGCGCGAGCAACCACCAGGGCGTGCGTTCGGGCATCCGCTCGGGATCGTCGAGGCCGAGCAGGAGCCGCACACCCGGAAAGCGCCGCCGCGCCGGGGCCGGCGGCACGGCGCGGAGGAGCCACCAGAGCACCGGCAGCACCGCGAGCGCCGCAAGCAGCCAGGGCACGAGGAAGGCAATCGGGCCGAGGGTCATCGCGCGCTCATCCCCGGTCTCCGATCGCCATGTAGAGCCAGAGAAGCGCCTTGCGCGGGCTTTCGCTGGTGCGGTGGAACAGAACCCGCCAGCCGAGTTGCCGGGCGAATTCGCTCAGGCGCGCCCGGCGTTCGGCGAGCCGCCGCCGATAGGCCTCGTGAAGTGCGCGCGCGCGCTGGGTCTCGAACTCGGTTCCACCGCCCATGCTTTCGAAGACCATGCGGCCGTCGAAGGGAAAGACCTCCTCGGTCTCGTCGAGCACCTGAACGAAGGCGCCTCGTACCCCGCGATCGGCAGCCTGTGCCAGCACCGGGATCATCGCATCCGGGTCGCCGAGGAAATCGGAGAAGAACACGGCGCGCGCGCCGCGCGGCATCGGATCGTTGGGCGGCGTGCCGTAATCGGGCCGGTCGTCGGGTCCCTCGGTGCCCAGCTCCATCGCGAGCCTGCCGAGTTGCGCCCGACCGGCGCGCGGCGCGGCGGCGGTCCGGCTGCCCAGAAGCGCGATCCGTTCGCCGGATTTCTCCAGAAGAACCGCCAGTGCCAGCGCGAGCAGCGATGCCCGTTCGCCCTTGCTGCGCAGGCTCTTGTCGGCGCGATAATCCATCGAGAGCGCATCATCCACCCAGAGGCAGACCGATTGCGCGGCCTCCCACTCCATCTCGCGGATGAACTGCATGTCCGAGCGTCCCGAGCGGCGCCAGTCGACCGATGAACGCGGATCGCCCGGCACCGCCTGACGGTACTGCCAGAAATTCTCGCCAGTGCCCGCCCGCCGCCGTCCGTGATCGCCCATCGCCACGGTCGCGGCAAGGAGTTCGGCCTCCGCCAGCAGCGGCGGCAGCGCGCCGCCGATCTTCTCGGCGTCGCGCCGGAGCCCCACGGGACCCTGGGGTTTGTTCCTCCCGCGCAGGGGGGGTGCGATCACGCCGCCGCCTCGCGGCCCATGACATCCGTGACGAGGCGCGCGATCAGGTCGTCGAGGGTGCGGCCCTCGGCACGGGCGGCGAAGCCGAGTGCCATGCGGTGAATCAGAACCGGGTGCGCCAGGGCCGCGACGTCGTCCATGTCGGGCACGAGGCGACCCTGGATCAGCGCCCGCGCCCGGATCGCCAGCATCAGCGCCTGCGCCGCGCGCGGTCCCGGCCCCCAGCTCACCGCATCGCGGACCGAGGGGTGCGCGTCATCCGTGCCCGGGCGGGCGGAACGCACCAGATCGAGGATGCGCTCGACCACCGTCTCGCCCACCGGAAGCCGCCGGATCAGCCGCTGGGCGGACATCAGGCTCTCCGCATCGAAAACCGGCTCGGCCTGCGCGTCCTCGACCCCGGTGGTCGCGAGAACGATGGCGCGCTCGGAATCGCGATCGGGGTAGTTCACGTCGATCTGCAGGAGAAAGCGGTCGAGCTGGGCTTCGGGAAGCGGATAGGTGCCTTCCTGCTCGATCGGGTTCTGGGTGGCCAGCACGTGGAAGGGCCTCGGAAGCGCCCGCCGCTGTCCGGCCACCGAAACCTCGTGTTCCTGCATCGCCTGCAGGAGGGCCGACTGAGTGCGCGGGCTCGCGCGGTTGATCTCGTCGCCAAGGAGTAGCTGGCAGAAGATCGGGCCGTCGATGAACCGGAAGGCCCGGGTGCCGTCGGCCCCGGTCTCGAGCACTTCGGCGCCGAGGATGTCGGCCGGCATCAGGTCCGGGGTGAACTGGACGCGGTGCGCGACAAGGCCAAGCACGGTTCCGAGGGTTTCGACGAGGCGGGTCTTGGCGAGACCGGGCGCCCCGACGAGCAGGCCGTGTCCGCCGCAGAGGATCGCGATCAGGGTCTGCTCGACCACCTCGTCCTGGCCGATGATGCGCCGGGCAACCATCTCGCGGGCGCGCACGAGGCGTTCGCCGGTGGCTTCGATCTCGTGCAACAGCACGTCGTTGTCGCTCATGTCCCGCAATCCCCTGTGGAGTTCCGCGCGTTGCCAGCGCCGGCTTCAGACCTTATCTCTGAACGAACCATAACGTGAGGGTCCTCTCCGACAATGGGCAAAACGGATCACAAATCGGACAGCGAGCATGGCAGGCCACCTTCGGCCGAGAGCCTCGCGGCCGTGGCGAAGGCGGCCGGGGCCCGCGGGCTTCCGCCGGTGCACCTGTGGAATCCGCCATTCTGCGGCGATCTCGACATGCGGATCGCCCGGGACGGGACGTGGTTCTATCTCGGGACGCCTATCGGCCGGAAGCGGCTGGTCAAGCTCTTTTCCTCGATCCTGAAGCGCGAGGGCGATGCCTATTTCCTGGTCACTCCGGTCGAGAAGGTCGGCATAACGGTCGATGACGCCCCCTTCGTCGCCGTCGACTTCACCATCAGCGGCGCCGGCGACGCCCAGAACCTCAGGTTCGAAACCCATGTCGGCGACCATGTCACCGCAGGCCCGGAGCACCCCATCCGCGTCGCCGTCGACCCGCACGACGGTGCGCCCGCGCCCTATGTCATGGTGCGCGCCGGGCTCGAGGCCCTGATCGACCGCAAGAGCTTCTACCGGCTCGTCGAGATCGCCACCGAGCACCGGATCGACGGGACGCCGCATCTGGGCGTCTGGTCCGGCGGCGCGTTCTTTCCGTTCATCCCGGCGGCCGATCTGGTTGGTTGAGCCGGCGCGCCGCCTGCCGGCAGAGACACGAGGGGTATGATCGGGACAACCACAATACACGGCGAACGACCCGCGACACGGTCCCGGAGCCGGACACCGCAAGACGACCGAGGCGTCGGACCGACGCGTCCGCGCTGCTGGGCGACGGTCTGGAATTCGGTCCCGATGGAGGGCGGTCCCGGCAGGGACTTGCGCACATTGCCGAGCCACGGCCTCGACAGGGCCCCGCCTCAGCGCAGCTTGTCCGAAAATTCGGCGAAGACCGCGCGATAGATGTCGCGCTTGAAGGGCACGATCTGACCGATAAGCTCGTCCGGGCTCATCCAGGCCCAGCGGCTGAACTCCGGGTGTTCGGTTTCGATGTTGACCAGCGCGTCGTCGCCCAGAAACCGCATCAGGAACCAGCGCTGCTCCTGCCCGCGATAGCGGCCCTTCCATATCCGCGGCACAAGTTCGGCAGGCAGATCGTAGGAAAGCCATCCCTTCGTCCGAGCCTCGATCCTGACCGCTTCCGGAAGAACGCCGGTCTCCTCGTGCAACTCTCGCAGAGCCGCCTGCCTCGGCTTCTCGCCGGCATCGATCCCGCCCTGCGGCATCTGCCAGGCGGGACCGGGATTGTCGATCCGCTGGCCGGCAAACACCCGGCCCGCGGAATTGGCAAGCACCACGCCGACGCAGCGGCGATAGGGAAGCGCCGCGATCTGGTCGGCGGTGAGCGTCGCCGCCTCGCTCACGGCTTCTCGTCGAGGAAGGCCATGCCGCGGAGGATGTCGATGGCGTAGGAGAGCTGGTAGTCCTCCTCGCGCAGCCGCGCGGTCTCCTCCTTCTTCAAGCGGTCCTCCTCGAGGATCTTCTTCTCGTCGTCGGTGAGGCTGTCGTTCTCGAGCGAGCCGCGCAGATCGGCCTCAGAACGGTTCTGCGCTGCCTCGGCTTCGGCGCTTTCATCGGCCTCCGGCGGGATCTGCTGTTCGACGATGATGTCGGGAGCCACGCCAAGCGCCTGGATCGACCGTCCCGACGGCGTGTAGTAGCGCGCCGTGGTGAGCCGCATCGCGCCGTCGCCCTGGGTCGGCATGATGGTCTGAACCGACCCCTTGCCGAAACTCTGGGTGCCGATGACCACTGCACGGCGATGATCCTTGAGCGCGCCCGCGACGATCTCGGAGGCACTGGCAGAACCGCCGTTGATCACGACCACGATCGGCTTGCCCTCCGTCAGATCGCCCGGCTCGGCATTGTAGCGCTCGCTGTCGCGCGGATCGCGGCCCCGGGTCGATACGATCTCGCCCGAGTCGAGGAAGGCATCCACCACCTCGATCGCCTGGGTCAGCAGCCCGCCCGGATTGTTGCGCAGATCGATCACGAAGCCGGTGACGTTCTCCATGCCGCCCGCTTCCTCGACCTTCTCGGCGAGCTGCTCCTCAAGATTGGGATAGGTCTGCTCGTTGAACGTGGTCAGCCGCAGCACCACGACCCCGTCCTCGAGCCGCGAGCGCACCGCCTCGATGGTGATGGTTTCGCGGGTGATCTCCACATCGAAGGGCTCGGCTTCGCCCTCGCGCAGCACCGTGATGGTGATGTCCGATCCCACCGGCCCGCGCATCAGGTCGACCGCCTCGTTGAGCGTGAGCCCGAGCACGCTTTCGCCGTCCACATGACTGATCAGATCGTTGGGCTGCATGCCCGCCTCGTCGGCAGGGGTCCCCTCGATGGGGGCGACGACCTTCACGAAGCCGTCTTCCTGCGTCACCTCGATGCCGAGCCCGCCGAACTCGCCGCGGGTCTGCACCTGCATGTCGTCGAAATCGTCGGGGGGCAGGTAGCTCGAATGCGGATCAAGCGACGACAGCATGCCGTTGATCGCGCTCTGGATCAGATCCTTCTCGTCGACCTCCTCGACATAGGTCGATCGAACCCTCTCGAAGATATCGCCGAACAGATCGAGCTGTTCGTAGACGCTGCGCTCCTCTTCGGCCTCCTGGGCAATGATCGGCCCGGCGAACTGCGTGCTCACCAGAATGCCCGCAGCCGCACCCACGGCCCCTGCCAGCCAGATGTTCTTCATGAAGCGCTTCCTATCCGTTGCGTCCCGCAAACAGGGAAACCGGATCAACCGGCTCCCGTCCATGCCTGATTTCTATATAGAGTGACTCGTTGAGGCCAGCGTCAGTTTCCCCGCCGGGGGCCATCACATATTCTTCAGCATCCGGCATCCGCCCCCCGAGCAATCCGATCGGATCGCCGCGTCGGACGGCCCGGCCCGTCCGGACAGCGAGTTGCGCCATGCCGGCGAGCAGCACCAGCGCCGAATCGTCGGCCTCGAGCACGGTCACGAACCCGTAGTCGAGGAAGGGGCCGGCATAGCGCACCATCGCGTCGACCGGCGCCGAGACCACCGAGAGCGGCGGTGCCGCCAGCACCAGCCCCGGCCGCCGCACACCGGCGGAATCGGGTTCCTTGTAGCCGAGCTGGATCGTCCCGTTGACCGGCCAGGACAGGCTCTCGGCCTGCATCTCGACCTCCGGCCGGCCCGGCGCCGCCGCCAGCGCCGCGGCCAGCGCCGTCAGGGTCATGCTGTCGCGAAGCACGAGCGCCATGGCGGCATCGACGTTGGGCGCCTCGCCATCGGGCTCGATCACCGGCTCCGCCGCCATGGTCGCGGACAGCTTCGCCTGGGCCCCTTCGAGATCGTCAAGGCCGGCCGCGAGAGCCTCCAGCGCCTTGCGATGGAGGGCCCGGGCCGCCTCAAGGTCGGTCAGCCGGCGGGCAATCTCGTCGGCCTCGGCCTGAAGCGCCGGCGTGATCCGGGCCATGACGCCAGCCGCACGCGCCGCCCCCTCGGGACCCTGCGGATGCAGCGCGACCGCCGGCGGCGGATTGCGCGCAATCGCCTGAAGGGCGGCCAGCAGCCTCTCGACCTCCTCGCGCCGGGCAGCGAGATCGAGCGCGAGCCGGCGTTCCTCGTCTCCCGCTCCGATGACGACGTCGCGCAGACTGCCGAGCGCCGCCTCGTAGGCCGCCACCGCCCGGCCCAGCGCGAGGACGCCCTCCGGCCCGTCGGTCCCGGCTTCCGCGATCCCGCGGCGCGCATCCGCCAGCCCCTGCGCGGCCCGCGCCACGTCCTCGGAAGTGGTCGCCGCCGCAGGGCTTGCCGCAAGCACCGCCGAGAGCAGGATCGCCGCGCGCCCGTATCGAAGATGAGCCAATCGAGACACCATGGAAGGAACAGGGATCATTCCGCCGCAGCATAGGGCCGTCGCGCCCCGGGGGGAATCCCTCACGGGCCCGCTCGGCGGCATCCGGCGATCACGGAGCCTCGATCAGGCTGCGACCGGTCATTTCGGATGGTTGCGGAAGGTTCATCAGCGCGAGCAGGCTCGGGGCGAGATCCGCAAGGCAGCCGCCGTCCCGCAGTTGCGCGCCCTCGGGGCCGCCGACCAGGATCACGGGCACCGGATTGAGGGTGTGCGCGGTATGCGGCTCGCCGGTCTCGGGATCGACCATCACCTCGCAATTGCCGTGGTCGGCCGTCACGAGCGCGGCACCCCCCGTCTCCTCCAGCGCCGCGAGCACCGTGCCGAGCCCGGCGTCGACCGCCTCGACCGCCTTGATCGCCGCCCCGAGATCGCCGGTATGCCCGACCATGTCCGGATTGGCGTAGTTGCAGACGATCAGGCCGTAATCGCCCGAGCGGATCGCCGCGGCGAGATGTTCGGTCACTTCGGCGGCCGACATTTCGGGCTGCATGTCATAGGTCCGCACCTTCGGACTCGGCGCCATGTAGCGCACCTCGCCGACCTCCGGCACCTCGACGCCTCCGTTGAGGAAGAAGGTGACATGGGGATATTTCTCGGTCTCTGCGATGCGGAACTGGCCGATCCCGTGCGTCGAGACCCAGTGCCCGAGCGTGTTGACGATCTCCTCGGAGGGAAACATCGCCGCCATCTGCCCGTTCAAATCGTCGGAATACTCGACCATGCCGAGCTTCGCCGCCCAGTCCGGTCGCGGGCCGGTGTCGAAGGCATCGAAGTCCGGCAGCACGAGCGCCCGCAGGATCTCGCGCGCCCGGTCGGCGCGGAAATTGGCGAAGAAGAGCCCGTCGCCGTCGCGCGCGCCCGAATAGTCTCCGATCACCGTCGGCGTGACGAATTCGTCCGTCTCGCCCCGTGCGGCGCCCGCGGTGATGGCGTCCTGCGCGCTCTCTGCGTGTTCGCCCGTCCCGTGCAGGATCGCCGCTGCCGCCGCCGCGATCCGCTCCCAGCGGTTGTCGCGATCCATGGCGTAGAACCGCCCCGAAACGGTCGCGATCCCGGCCCCGTCCGGCAGCTCCGCCTCCAGCTTCGCGATCTGTCCGGCCGCGGATTTCGGCGCCACGTCGCGCCCGTCCAGGAAGGCATGCAGCGCCACCGGCACGCCCGCCGCCGCGATCACCCGCGCGGTCTCGACGATGTGGCGCTGGTGCGAATGCACCCCGCCCGGCGAGGCAAGCCCCGCAAGATGTGCTGTGCCCCCCGAGGCCTTCAGCTTTTCGATGAACGCCGCCAGCGCGGCGTTCCGGGCGAAATCCCCTTCCTCGATCGCCTTGTCGATGCGCGGCAGGTCCATCCAGACGATGCGCCCGGCCCCGATATTGGTATGCCCGACCTCGGAATTGCCCATCTGCCCCTCGGGCAGGCCGACCGCATTGCCCTGCGCTGTCAGCGTCGCATGCGGGCACTCCGACCAGATCCGGTCGAAATTCGGCGTGTCCGCGAGCGCCACCGCATTCGCCTCGCGCGACGGACTGATGCCCCAGCCATCGAGAATGATCAGAACCACCGGTGCCATGCAAAGCCCTCCCTGAGCCACACGCTGCATATCGACGCCGGTCCCCCTTGGCAAACGACGCGATCGCGTTCGCCGCTTGCGGACCGCACATCCCGGCGCGACAGTCGCATGCCCTCTTCGCGAAAGGTCCGCCATGCTTCCCGCGCTCACTCTCTTCTTCGCCTGCCAGCTCGCCGGCGAGATCCTCGTCCGCGGTTTCGACCTGACCTTTCCCGGGCCGGTGCTCGGCATGGGGCTGATGCTGGTCGTTCTCGCCCTGCGCGGCCGCACCGGGCCTTCGATCGACGGCGTGGCCGACACGCTGCTGAAGAACCTCTCGCTGCTGTTCGTGCCCGCGGCGGTCGGCGTCGTTCAGCAGATCGATCTGATCGCCGCGCACTGGGCTGCTATCGGCGTCGCACTGGTGATGTCGACGCTGCTCACCCTCGTGGTGACGGTCCTGACCTTCCGCGCCGTGGCCCGGATCGTCGGAAGCGCCCGCAATGGATGACACGGAAATCTACCGCGTCTGGGTCTACCTCGCCGAAACGCCGCTCCTCTGGCTCACGGTCACGCTGATCGCCTATGTCACCGGCGACACGATCTCCGCGCGGCTCCGGCGCCACCCGCTGGCCAATCCTGTGGTCATCGCGGCCGGGTTGCTGGTCGTCCTTCTCGCGGTCACCGGCACACCCTACTCGGACTATTTCGAAGGAGCGCAGTTCGTCCACTTCCTGCTCGGTCCGGCGACGGTCGCGCTCGCCGTGCCGCTCTGGCGCAACCGGATCGCCGTGCGGCGCAACCTCTGGCCAATGGTCGCCGCCCTGCTCGCCGGGTCGCTCACGGCAATCGGCTCGGCGGTCGGCATCGGCTGGCTGCTCGGGAGTCCGCCGGAGATCCTCGGATCGCTGGCAGCGAAATCCACGACGGCGCCGATCGCGATGGCCCTCACCGAAGCCGTCGGCGGAATCCCGGCCCTCGCGGCGGTCCTGGTGGTCCTGACGGGCATCACCGGCGCCATCATCGTGACCCCCCTGATGAACCTGATGCGCATCCGCGACTATGCGGCGCGCGGCTTCGCGGCCGGCATCGCCAGCCATGGCATCGGCACCGCGCGGGCGTTCCAGGTCTCCGAGGAAGCCGGCACCTTCGCCGGCATCGCGATGGGGCTGAACGGTGCCCTCACGGCCATGATCTTCATGATGCTGCCGCTTCTCGCCTGAGGCGCGTCGGGGAAACGAGGCGCGCGAGGTGCCCCGACCGCCGCCGCGCAGCCTGCCGGAGGAGCCGGAGGCCGCGTACGCGCGGCGATCGGAGCTTTGCGTTCCGTCGAGCAGACCGGGCCATGGGGGGGATGGCAACACCGATCCACCGTCCGTCCGAACGCGTGACCGCATGACGCCAGCTTGAGACGCCACCCGACCACCGGCCCGCCGTCCGAAATGGAACGACCAGCCGTCTCCGCTGCCACTTAGTTACTCGGGTCGCAGCGCGCCACTCCCGCGGACACGCCATCTTGTCACAGTTGCGCGACGACCTCCCCCACCCCGCATCCGCATCCGCCGACCGAAAGGCCGCGGGCCGGCCTCCCGGGTCTTGGCGCCCCGGATTGCCGGTGCCACGGCGGTCCGACACCCGGCGTTGTTGCCCGGCTGAAAGGGTCTTGCCCTGAAAGGCCGATGCGATGATGATCGTTCCGCGCTCAGCGCATCGCACAAGAATTGATGACCGGCCGCCCACGCAAGGTCGCCGGGATCGGAGGGGACAGTCTCATGGGTCTGGCAGGAATAATCCTGTCGCTGGTACTGCTGATGTATCTGGCATACCGCGGCATCAACGTTCTCATTCTCGCACCGCTTCTGTCGTTGCTCGCCGTCCTGATGAGCGGCGGCCTGCCGATCCTTGGGACCTACACCCAGGTGTTCATGAAGGCGCTCGGCGGCTATCTCACCACCTATTTCCCGCTCTTCATGCTGGGCGCGATCTTCGGCAAGCTCATGGCCGACAGCGGGTCTGCCCGCGCGATCGCCCAGTGGATCGTCGAGCGGCTCGGACCGTCCAACGCCATCCTCGCCATCGTGCTCTCCTGTGGCATCCTCACCTATGGCGGCGTCTCGCTCTTCGTGGTCGCCTTCGCGGTCTATCCCATCGCCGCGGCGCTGTTCCGTCGCGCAGACGTGCCCAAGCGGCTGATCCCGGCCACGATCGCCCTCGGCTCCTTCACCTTCACCATGACCGCCCTGCCCGGCACGCCCGCGATCCAGAACGCCATCCCGATGCCGTTCTTCGGAACGACGCCCTTCGCTGCCCCGGTCATGGGTCTGATCGCCGCGGCGATCATGTTCGGCGGCGGCGTTCTGTGGCTCAACATGCGGTCTCGCAGCGCCACCGTGCGCGGCGAGGGCTTCGGCGATCACCCGCGCACGGATGCCGATGCCGAGCTCGATGCGGACGCCGAACTCCCGGCCTATCGCGATCGCGATGGCGCCGGTCGTCGCCGTCATCGCGCTCAACGCCCTGATGACCTACGTGATCATCCCGCAGATGAACACCGAGTTCCTCGCGGACCCGAAATACGGCGCGACCACAATCGATTCCGTCCGGGGCATCTGGGCGATCATCGCGGCGCTGGTCGCGTCGATCGTCCTTCTGATCGTGCTGAATTACGGGCGCCTGACCAACCTCAAGGAGTCGATCAACAAGGGAACGATGGGATCGCTTCTCCCGGTCTTCAACACCTCCTCGGAGGTCGGCTACGGTGCGGTCATCGCCTCGCTTCCGGCCTTCCTGATCGTGCGCGACGCCGTGCTCAACATCGCGCCGGACAATCCGCTGATCTCGGTGGCGGTGGCGGTCAACGTCCTCGCCGGCATCACCGGCTCGGCCTCGGGCGGCATGTCGATCGCGCTGCAGGCTCTGGGCGACCAGTTCATGGCGATGGCCGTCGCCAACGACATCGCGCCCGCCCTGATGCACCGCGTCACCGCACTCGCCTCGGGCGGTTTCGACGCCCTGCCCCACAACGGCGCGGTCATCACGCTCCTTGCGATCTGTGGCCTCACGCACAAGCAGTCCTACGCCGACATCTTCGTCGTGGCGGTCGTCATCCCGGTGATCGCCACGATCGTCGTGGTCCTGCTCGGATCGATGTTCTGACCGGCAGCCCGGAGAAACAGGATCAGCGAACGCCTGATCCTGTTTCCTCGCCCCGCCGGCAGCACCCGACGTCTTGCAGGACCCCGTGCCCTGTGATGGGCGCGAAACGCACCAGCGACGCGACGGGCAGCCGGACGTGATGGCCTGACACGACAGACCTCCGGCCTCCGGAAGGATGAACCGCAGAGGCGCCCGCAAGGCCCGTCGCAACGCTTCGTTAACCACACTGCCCGAGGCTCGGCGCCGGAGGACGGGCAATGGGCCGCATCCTGACATCGCTGATCCTCGCCGCCCTCGCCGGCCCGGCCTGCGCCGGCGCCTGGCCGCGCGAGAAGGGCAGCACCTTCGTCTCGCTGAGCCACGCGGTCTCCACCGGCACGCAGACCCTGCTCACCCCCTTCATGACCATCTCGAACTATACCGGCCTCTACGCCGAATACGGCCTGACCGAAAAGCTGACGCTGGGCCTCGATGCCGGCCTCGGCGGCAACCCGGCGGATGCCGAAACCGAGGCCTACGAGGTCCGGGCCACCGCGGTCTTCCTGCGCTACCCGGTCTGGTCCGACGACAGCGGTCACCGCACGGCGGTGCAGCTCGGCTTCGGGCGGATCACCGACAGCGTCCACGGCGACCAGACCCGCCTGATCCCGGCGCTCGCCTGGGGCTACGGCTTCGAGAGCCGCTTCGGCGGTGGCTGGGCCGGCATCGACGCCAGCGCCGATATCCGCCAGCCCTCCGGCGAGGTGTTCTGGAAGGCCGACGCCACCCTCGGCCTGAAACCCACCGAACGCTGGATGGGCATCCTGCAACTCCAGACCGGCCTCTATCCCGACGCGGAGCCGCTGGTCCGCTTCGCCCCATCCGTCGTCCGCAAGCTCGGGCCGCGCCTCAGCCTCCAGCTCGGCGGCTTCGCCGGCCTCACCGGCGACGACTCGCTCGGCGCCAAGGCCGCCCTCTGGCTCAGCTTCTGATCTCGCTCGAACACTTGCGCAGGTGATCCGGACATCTGATTTCCTGAATCCAGGTCGCGCCCGCCCCGCGCGGTCTCTTTGATCCCGAGGCTCTGGACCGGTAGGGCGGGGCATACGGACGGCGGGCCCGTTCGGGAGCAACGCTTCCGTGAACGCAGGTAACATGATATGTAAGTTTTGCGATACCGGCCACTGCCGCGTGGCCTGTCGCCCGGAAAAAAATATTCTGTGGAGGGGATACCGAACATGAGACAGTTCACCATACCGGCCGCCGCTCTGGCGCTCGCGCTCCCGACCGTCGCCCATGCCGAAGACTGCGCGGGCGTGGCCACCCGTCACTATGAACCGGCAATCGCAGTGCATGAGGTGAAAGATGGCCCGACCACGTATTTCATTCGAAGCACGGGCGCGACGACCCAGACCATGCCTTCGGAAGCGACCGCTTCGCGGTGGCAGCATTGCGTGGGGTTCCACGTCGCAAGTCCCGACGGGAGGTCCCAGGGCATAGGCAACTGCTACATGGTCGATGCGGACGGTGACGTCGAGGTTATGGCTTGGACCACCGGGGACGGTGAGGCGGCTTGGGAGACCGTCGGCGGCACCGGCAAACACGCCGATGGCGCCAGAAATGCAGGCACCTTCGCCGAGATCGCCCGTTTCGGCGACGGGATGCGTTTTAACCAGTGGACGGGAACCTGCGCCGAATGAGGGCCGAGCGTAGGAGGAGATTGGGTAAGACCCTATTGGCCAAGGCCGCCGTCTGGCTCAGCTTCTGATCTCGCTCGAACACTTGCGCATGTGATCCGGACTCTGATCTCCTGTCACCGGATCGCGCCCGCCCCGTGCGGGATCGCGGCCGCACCACGCCGAACTGTCAGGGGAGGAAAGCATGCACCGCGACTTCGAAGGAAAGACCGCATCGTCACCGGAGGCGCCTCGGGCATCGGGGCGGCCATCGCCCTCCAGCTGACCCGGGGCGGGGCCGCCGTCATCGTCGCCGACATCGACCCGGACGCCACCGAAACCGTCACCTCCGAGATCACCGCAACCGGCGCCACCGCCCATGCCTTCGGAATCGACGTAGCGGACGCCGCCCGCGCCGAAGCCCTAGTCGCCTTCGCCGAGGAGCGGACCGGCGCGATCCATCTCGCGGTCAACAATGCCGGGATCGGCGGCCCCTCCGCCCCGGTCGGGGACTACCCGTTCGACGGCTGGGACCGGGTGATCGCCGGCAATCTCGGTGGCGTGTTCTGCGGCATGCGCTACCAGCTTCCCGCCATCGAGCGCGCCGGCGGCGGCGCCATCGTCAACATGGCCTCGATCCTCGGCTCCGTCGCCTTCCGGGGTGCCCCGGCCTACACCGCCGCCAAGCACGGCCTCCTGGGCCTGACCCGCGAAGCCGCCCTCGCCAACGCCGCGCGCGACATCCGGATCTGCGCCGTCGGGCCGGGCTTCATCGACACGCCGCTCCTGTCGAGGAACCTCCACGCGGACACCATCGGCCAGCTCGCCAGCCTGCATCCGGCCGGCTCGGCACCTCCGAAGAGGTCTTCGAGCTCACCTGCTTTATGCCGTCGGAGCGGGCGACCTTCATCCACGGCAGCCATCATCTCGCGGATGGCGGATACACCGCCCGCTGACCTGGCGGCGCCGGCCCGGCGCGCACCGGGCCTGCGCGCCTCAGCCGCCCACCTCGCCGCCGGCCACCGTCAGCCCGAGCATGCGCCAGCTCTGCATGCCGCCGCGGTAATAGCTGATCCGCTCCGCCGGATAGCCCGCCTCGATCATCCGCCGGATCGCCTCGGGCGACTGGCCGCACCAGAGCCCGTTGCAGAACAGCACGACCGGCACCGCGTTCTCGCAAAGCCAGCCGTCGAAATCGAGCTCGCAGCCCAGTTCCGCCAGCCGGTCCACCATCTCGGTATAGGGCATGCTCACGGCCCCCGGGATCGTGCCCGCCTCGAACCAGTCCGGCGTCCGGCTGTCGACCACCGTGACGCCCGGATCCGAGAGCGCCGCAAGCATCTCCAATTCCCCGATCGTCGTCACGCCCTCGGCGGGGCTCATCGGCTGGATGCAGAAGTTCGGGCAGGGCCGCGACGTCTGCGCCCACTCGCCCTCGAGCACATTGGTCTGGTCCTGGATGCGGCCGATCTCGACCGGCCCCGACCGGGTCTCGACCGTCACGCTGGCGATGTCCTTGGTGATGTTGACCCCTTCGGCCATGGCCGCGCCCGCAAGGCCGCCCGCACAGGCCGCCGCCAAGATGAATGTCCGCATCTGATCCTCCCCAACTCTTCTTTCACGCATTGAATGTGTGAATATCAGGTCCGGACCCGTCCTGTCCATCCGCTTCGCGCCGCCGAGCCCTCAGCCGAAGCTGCGCACCACGTCGTACATCACCGGCTCGAAGTTCTTGCACATCGCCGAGATCTCGCGGTTGCGCCGCCGCATCTCGTCCGACCGCAGCATCGCGAGGAAATCCTCGCGCTTCTCCCACTGCGAATAGTTCGCGATCCGGGTCTGCGCGTCGTTGACGTGCAGGCCGGCGGCGATGAAGCCCGGCTGGTGGCTGATGAAGCTGTCATAGGCATCCGTCAGCGCATCCATCAGGTCCTGGCAGGTGCCCGGCGTCATCTCGAAGGTGGTGATCACCGTCTGGTACGGCGCATCCGCGGAAATCTTCATGTCCCGTGCTCCTCGTCTGCCGGGCGCCGATATCGCCCGATCCCGAGTCGCATCATGTCGCGGAGTAGGCCGCCGCGCAAATCATGTCGCGGAGCGGCCCGCCGCGCAAACCCCGCACCGCGTCAGGGTGCGGTCGTCGGCGAGAACCCCGGCAGGATCGGCCCCGACGGCGAGAAGCTCCGGGTCACGTCGCGCACCGCGATGTCCTCGACCCGCACCACGCCGCCGTTGAGCCCCACCAGATCGATCCCGACATGCGCGTACATCGCCCGGCTGTCCCAGACCAGATCGACGCCCGCAAGCGGCTCCGGCCCGATGACCGCACGCAGACGCAGGATCGCGCCGTGCCGCCCGAAGCCGTGGGCCGGCCCGTCGGTGGGCAGCCCCGCCAGCGTCCGGCCGTGCATCGCGCCCGGCAGTGCCGCGATCTGCGCCATCGGCAGCGGCCCGCGCATGCCCTTCAGCCGCACCGCGATCTCGAGGAACCGCCCGGCTCGCACCGGCACTTCGCCCATGTAGCGCAGGCGCTGCACCGGCTCCGTCTTGCGCAACTCGAGGCAGGTGCCGAAATCCGGATCGCCGCTCGCGATCCGTGCATCCCCCGAGCCGGCATAGCTTGGCGTGTCGGGCGTGCCGTCGCCGCGCGACCAGTCGTCGAGGCCCTCGGAGAAGGGCGGCGGCGCGAGGTCGAGGACGGCTGCATGGATGTTCATCGGAAACCTTACCGGCGATTTCGGAGAGCTTTCCGTTAACACTTCGTGGTTAACACCCGGTTAATTCCGGCATCGTCCCGACCCGGTTCAGGCCCCCGCCCCGTCCGGATCGCGGAACCGCACGCCATTGATCCGCCAGGCGCCGTCGACCTCGATCATCTCGTAGTCGAGCACATGCACCCGCCCGGCCGCGTCCTTCAGCAGAACGCCCTGTACCGGCCGGCCGCCACGCTCGCTCAGGCCCGAGAACCGCACATCCGCCGGTCGCCAGACCATCGGATAGCCCTGTCGCACCATGCGGCCGAAATTGCCCGGCGTGCCGAACATGCCCTGGATCGTCGGAGACGCGAATTCGAAGGCGGTATCCACATCATCCGCCCGGAACGCCTCGATCTGCCCGGAAATCACGCCGCGGATGGCCGTCTCCGGTTCCTCCGCCTGCGCCGATGACAACCCGGCAGCCAGCCCGAGCCACACCACCGCCACTGCCACGAAAACCCGAAGTCCCATGCGAGCCTCCATCCTGTCCCGGGGAGGACAGGTGGCGCAGGCCGCGTCCGCGTCAAATCCTCAGGCCTCGGCCGTTTCTCCCGCCAGTGCCCCCGACAGCCCGGCATCGATCAGCGCCACCGTCTCCGGCACGCCGTAGAGCGCGATGAACCCGCCGAAGCGCGGCCCCTGTTTCTCGCCCAGCAGCACCTCGTAGATTGCCCCGAACCAGGCCCGCAGCGGCTCGAAGCCGTGCTCGTTGCCCACGGCGAACACCACACTCTGCAACGCCTCGGCCTCCACCGGCCCGTCCCAGGCCTTGAGCCGGTCGCGCAGATCCGCCAGCGCCGCCGCCTCCTTCGCGTCCGGCGCGCGGTAGGTCTTGGCCGGCTTCACGAAATCCTCGAAATACCGCACCGCATGCCCCGCCGCCGCATCGAGGCCGGGATGGTTCTGCGGCGTCGCGTCGGGCGCGTATTTGCGGATGAACCCCCAGAGCACGTCCTTGTCATGGGCATTCGCCGCACTCGCGAGGTTGAGCAGCATCGAATAGCTCACCTCCATGTCCGAGGCCGGCGGCTCGCCGCCATGGATGTGCCAGGCCGGATTGTTCAGCCGCGCCGCTTCGTCCTGCCCCGTATAGGCCCGAAGATGCTGGTGATATTCGTCCACCGCCTTGGGGATCACGTCGAAATAGAGCCGCTTCGCCGTCTTCGGCTTCTGGAACATGAAATGGCTCAGGGATTCGGGGCTGGCATAGGTCAGCCACTCCTCCATGCTGAGCCCGTTGCCCTTCGACTTCGAGATCTTCTGGCCCTTCTCGTCGTTGAAGAGCTCGTAGTTGAAGAGCTCCGGCGGCGCCTCCCCGAGCGCCCGGCAGATCTTCGCGCCCAGCTCCGCACTCGGGATCAGGTCCTTGCCGAACATCTCGTAATCGACGCCGAGCGCCGCCCAGCGCATCGCCCAGTCGGGCTTCCACTGCAGCTTCACATGCCCGCCGGTCACCGGCACCTCGACCCGCTCGCCGTCCGGTTCGGCATAGACGATGGTGCCTTTCGCGACGTTGCGCTCGAGCGTCGGAACCTGCAGCACATGCCCGGTCCGCGGGCTCACGGGCAAGGAACGGCGAATAGGTCTCCCGCCGCTCGTCGCGCAGGCTCGGCAGCATGATCTCCATCACCGCGTCGAACCGCTCGAGCACCCGGAGCAGCATCGCGTCGAACCGGCCCGCGCGGTAGTAGTCGGTCGACGAGGCGAACTCGTACTCGAACCCGAACGCGTCGAGAAACGCCTGGAGCCGCGCATTGTTGTGCTCTCCGAAACTCCCATGCGTTCCAAAGGGATCGCGCACTTTCGTCAGGGGAAGGTTCAGGTCCTCCGCCAGCGCCGCGCGGTTCGGCACGTTGCCGGGCACCTTGCGCAGCCCGTCCATGTCGTCGGAAAAGCACAGGAGCCGCGTCGGGATGTCCGACAGCGCCTCGAAGGCCCGGCGCACCATCGTCGTGCGCGCGACCTCGCCGAACGTGCCGATATGCGGCAGCCCCGACGGTCCGTAGCCGGTCTCGAACAGCACATGCCCCTTGGCGGGCGGCGCCGTCTCGTAGCGCTTGACCAGCCGGCGCGCCTCCTGGAAGGGCCAGGCCTTCGATGTCTCCGCAGCCGCGCGCAACTCGTCCATGATCGCATCCCCGCCGGACCCCGCGCCCGATCCGGCGGTTCCTATTGCCCCACCGGGTTTCGGTCAATACAAGCGGCCCGATCCTCGATACTCCCGGAGCCTGCCGATGACCGCCGACCAGACCATGCACGCCTTCTCCGCGGCCGACGCCCTCGTCGCGGCCATGGTCGCGGTCTCCGCCTCCGACGAGAACATGTCGACCGAGGAGCTCCTCTCGATCAGCCGCATGGTCGACAGCCTGCCGGTCTTCGACGATTACGACCGCGACCGCCTGCGTCTCGTCAGCCAGACGGTGTTCGACCTCTTCACCGAGGAGGACGGCCTCGACGCGCTCTTCGGCCTGATCCGCGAAAGCCTGACCCCGGCACTCTACGAGACTGCCTACGCGCTCTGCTGCGACGTCGCCGCCGCCGACGGCCACGCCTTCCAGGCCGAGCTGCAGTTCCTGCTCGAACTGCGCCACGCCCTCGACATCGACCGCCTGCACGCCGCCGCCATCGAACGCGGCAGCGCCGCCCGCCACCGCCGCCTGCCGGAAGACTGAGCGCGGCCCCAAAACGGCAGCCGGCCGCTCACCCGCGTGGAAGCGGCCGGAGCACCGGTGCCGTCATCCCCGCGTGTCGAAGCGCCCAGTCGCGCAGCAGATCCTGCTGCAGATCGCGCGCGCCCCGCGCCCAGGGCCCCGACCCGGCCGGCGGCTCGGCCCCCTGCGGATCGAACCCCGCCCGCCGGTCGAGGTCGGCCGAGAAGATCGCGAAGGCGAGCCGCCGCCCGTCATTCCCGAGAACGTACCCAGCCAGCCCGCTCCCGAAATGGATCGTCCCGGTCTTGGCCACCACCCGCACGCCGCGCGCATCGAACGGCGCACCCCCGGCCCCGCGGATCGGAATGTCGCGCAAAAGCCCCGGCAGCCGCCCCCGTGCCGCCACCAGCATCCCGACCGTCTCCTCCGGACTGATCACCGTCCGCGTGCTCAGCCCCGAATGGTTCTCGAAGGCCGCGCCGTCGATCCCGTAGGCCTCGGCCAGCCAGTCACGCATCGCCCCGGCAGAGTCGGCCAGCGTCTCCGCCGGCGCCCCGCGCGCCCGGCTTGCCGCGAGCCCCAGCACCTCCGCCGTCAGATTGGTCGAGAACCGCAGCATCCCGCCGATCAGGTTCTCCAGATGCGGGCTCTCGGCCTCGGCCAGCACGACGCCCGGCGGAACCTCGAGACCGCGCTCCGCGCCGGGCAGCGCGATCCCGGCCTGCGCCGCCAGCCCGCGAAACACCTCCGCGGCGTAGGAAACCGGATCGCGCACGGGCAGCCAGACGCTCCCCCGCCCGCGCAGCTCCTGCCGGGGCAGCGTCCAGATCTCCCGCCCGTCCTCGATCCGGTGCCGCGCCGGCCGCGCCGCGCCGAGCGCCCCGCCGATCCCCGCCACCGGCACCTGATACCGCTCGCCCCCCGCGACAAAGGCGAAATCCGGCCCGTCGAGCCCCGGCGACCAGTCGAGCCGCACCCGGTTGAAGTTGAGGTTCAGCCCGGCGATCGCCGGATTGTAGCCCTCGTGCTCCGGCTGGTCCTCCGCCACCCGCGCGATCTCCGGCAGCGCGTCGGCCACCACCACGAACCGGCCCCGCACCGTCCGCAGCCCCTCCGCCGCGAGCATCGCCACCATGTCGCCCAGCGCATCGGTGTCGAGCACCGGATCGCCGCCGCCCGCGAGCACGAGATCGCCGTCGAGCACCCCGTTCTTGAGCGGCGCCGTCGCGATCACCCGCGTGCGGAAGCGATACCGCGCCCCGAGCGCATGGAGCGCGTAGAGCGCCGTCGGCACCTTCGCCACCGAGGCCGGCGGCATCAGCGCGTCCGGCCGCTGCGCCGCCAGCACCGTCCCGTCCTCCGCATCGACGAGAAGCCAGGCGGTCCGCGCCGCCAGCGGTCCCGGAACTGCCCCGAGCCGCCCGGGAAGGCTCGCCGCCAGCATCGCCCCCGCGCCCGCACCGAGCAGGGCGCGCCGTGACAGGACCTTCCGGCCCGGTTCCGAGAAACAAGTCATGGTTGCAACCTTAAGCGCAAGATCGCCCGTCCGATCAAGCGGGACGATGCCATTTCCCGCTCTCGCGCAGCACCGTCGAGGACATGTCGAGCGTCGGCCCGCCCAGCAGCACCCAGGCCGGCGGCGTCCTCAGCGCCAGCCCCCCCGCCGCTTCCGGCGGCAAGCGATACCGCGCGAACAGCCGCGCCGCCGGCGACAGCCCGGCGCGGATCTGCGCCCCAGGCCGCGCCAGCACGCCCACCGGCACGCGCGTCATGATCCCCTGCCAGTCGTCCCAGCGGTGGAAGCCCGCGAGATTGTCCGCCCCCATCAGCCAGACGAAGCGCACACCCGGATAGCGCACCTGCAGCGCCGCCAGCGTGTCGGCGGTGTAGCGCGTCCCGAGCCGCGCCTCGATGTCGGTCACCGTCACCCGCGGATGCCGCATCAGCACCTTCGCCGCCGCCATCCGCCGCGCGAGGCTCGCCGGCGCGTCGGGCTTCAGCGGATTGCCCGGGCTCACCAGCCACCAGACCCGGTCGAGCCCGAACGCCGCCAGCGCGCGGTGCGTGATGTGGACATGCCCGGCATGGGGCGGATCGAAAGACCCCCCGAGCAGGCCCACTTTCAGCCCCGGTACGGCAAGGGGATCGGAACGGAACACCGGCAGCGCCTGACCTCTCGAATAACGCCGCCGACCCTGCGCGTGCAGCCTGCCGCTGTCAAAGTCATTCGCGGGTCAGGACGGCGATATCGGCAGAAAAGCCGCACAGCAACATGGAATCGTGTCGAAAACACTTGATTTGCATTTCGCGAAACCGCACTGTTTCTCGCAAGACGAAACCGGATAACCGGACAGCATCGAGGGCAGTCATGAAACAGGCACATCTGGTGGCCGCCGCCGCGGCGGCCGGCCTCGCGGGGGTCACGCTCTACACGCTCGGCGGCTCGGACACCCCGCCCGAAACCTCCACCGCCACCGGGACCAGCGCCGTCGCGCAGCCCGCCGGAACCGGCCTCGCCGACAGCGAGGCGCTCGCCCAGATAGACCGGCTCAGCGCCGAGCTCGCCACCCGCGACGAACGCATCACCGCGCTCACCGAGGAAATCGCCGCGCTCGAGACCGAACTGGCCGACCTCGCAGAAGCATCCGGAACCGATCCCGACACCGAGGCCCTGCTGGCCGAACGCGACGCAGCCCTCGCCGAGCTCGAAGCGGTTCTCGCCGAGCGCGACGCCACCATCGCCGACCTGCAGGCCGACCTCGCGGACCGCGATGCGCAGATGGCCGAGATCGAGGCCGGCCTCACCGAGGCCAAGCTCGCCGGCACCGAGACCGCCGCACCCGAAGACCTGCTCGCCGGCGATACCGCCAAGATCGCCCCGGAAGCGGGCGAAGCCGCCGCCACACCCACGGCGCTCGCCTCCCCCGGAACCCGCGCCCTGCCCGCCCGCGCGCCCGAAACCGCCCCGGCCGGCGCGGCCCTCGCCGCAGGCCCCATCGCCGAGGTGCATTTCGAGAGCGGCTCGGCCGAGCTCACCGTCGGCGGCCAGACCCGCGCCCTCGCCGCCGCCGCCGTGCTCACCGCCCTGCCCGACGGCATGATCCGCCTCACCGGCCACACCGACACCACCGGCTCGCCGGAGGTCAACCGCCGCCTCTCCGAAGCCCGCGCGCAGGCCGTGGCCGACATGCTGATCTCCGCGGGCATCCCCGCCGAGCGCATCGAGATCGTGCCCTTCGGCCAGGACGCCGACGCCCTGCCGATCGCCACCGGCGACGGCGTGCGCGAACCGCTCAACCGCTGCGTCGCCATCTGGCCGGTCTCCGCCACCGGCTGACGCCCGCCGCCACATCGGGAGCCACCTCATGGATCCGGCCTTCGGCATCAAGTTCTTCGGCGCGCTCTTCGCGATCATGAACCCGCTGATCAACCTGCCGATCTTCCTGAGCATGACCAACGGCTACAGCGTGGCAGACCAGCGCCGCACCGCCCTGATGATCCTGCTCTATTCCACCATCATGTGCGCGGTGATCGCAGTGGCGGGGAACCAGATCCTCGCCTTCTTCGGCATCAGCGTCGACGATTTCCGGCTTGCCGGCGGCCTGGTGCTCGCCGGCATCGCCCTCAACATGCTCAACGGCGAGGCGAGCGCCTCGCATACCGGCTCGGCACAGGAGAAGCCCCATCTCGACGCGGCCGAGAACATCGCCTTCTACCCGATGACCTTCCCGATGATCGTCGGCCCCGGCACCATCACGGCCCTCGTGGTGTTCCTCGGTCAGGCGCACGGCCCGGCCGACAAGCTCACTTACGGCCTCGTCGTCGCCGCGGTCCTCCTGATGCTGGGGATCGTCCTCTATTTCGCCGCCGATATCGGCCGCCACCTCTCCCAGACCCTGCGCACCATCATGTCGCGCCTCATGGGGATGATCCTGCTGGCCATCGCCGTCGAGATGATGGCCGCCGGCGCGATCAAGCTCCTGCCCGGCCTCGCCGGCGTCACCGCGACCGCGGGCTGATCGCGCCGCCAAAGCCCCCGGCCGCGGCTACTCGCCGGATGTCGGCGGCCCGCCCCGCAGCCGCAGCCTTGCCGCCCGCCGGCGGATCAGCGCCACGTCGAGCGCGATGACCGCCACGCCCAGCGGCACCATCCAGAAGCCGAGCACCGGCAGGAACCCCAGGAACCCGCCGAGGATCAGCCCGAGCCCGATCAGCGAGCGCACCCCCGCCGGCCGCCGCGCCGTCCAGCGCATCACCCGCAGCCGGACCCGCGCCAGCTTCTCCCGCCATTCCGCCATCGCACCCCGCCTGCCCAGCCGCTCCACGGCATATCGCGCGGGGGTCCTCCGCTTTCAAGCCGCGCCCGGCCCGGCCCTTGCGCCGCGCGCCGCGCCGCTCTAGGTCAGGCGCGTCCACGCCCCTTGCCCGCAGGAGACCCGCGCCATGGCCAATCCGCAATACGTCTTTCACATGGACGGCCTCACCAAGGCGTATCCGGGCGGCAAGAAGGTGTTCGAGAACATCCGCCTGTCGTTCCTGCCCGGCGTCAAGATCGGCGTCGTGGGCGTCAACGGCGCGGGCAAGTCGACGCTCCTGCGCATCATGGCCGGACAGGACAAGGACTTCCAGGGCGAGGCCTGGGCCGCCAAGGGCGTGAAGGTCGGCTACCTCTCCCAGGAACCCGAACTCGACGATGCCCGCACCGTGCGCGAGAACGTCATGGACGGCGTCGCCGCCAAGGCCGGCCTCGTCACCCGCTTCAACGAGGTCGCCATGAAGGTGGCCGAGGACTATTCCGACGAACTCATGGAGGAGATGACCGAGCTCCAGGACCAGATCGACGCCCAGAACCTCTGGGATCTCGACGCCCAGGTCGACATCGCCATGGAGGCGCTGCGCTGCCCGCCCGACGACGCCGACACCGCCAAGCTCTCGGGCGGCGAGCGCCGGCGCGTCGCGCTCTGCAAGCTCCTGCTCGAAGCCCCCGAGATCCTGCTGCTCGACGAGCCCACCAACCACCTCGACGCCGAAACCATCGCCTGGCTGCAGAAGCACCTCATCGCCTATTCCGGCACCATCCTCATCGTCACCCACGACCGCTACTTCCTCGACGACATCACCTCCTGGATCCTCGAGCTCGACCGCGGCCGCGGCATCCCCTGGGAAGGCAACTATTCCTCCTGGCTCGAGCAGAAGGCCAAGCGGCTCGCGCAGGAGGCCCGCGAGGACAAGTCGCGCCAGAAGACCCTCGAGCGCGAGCTCGAATGGATCCGGCAGGGCGCCAAGGCCCGGCAGGCCAAGCAGAAGGCCCGCATCAACGCCTACAACGACCTCGCCAGCCAGTCCGAGCGCGAGAAGATCACCCGCGCCCAGATCGTCATCCCCAACGGGCCCCGCCTCGGCCAGAACGTCATCGACGTCGAGAACGTCTCGAAGGGCTACGGCGACCGCCTGCTGATCGAGGACCTCTCCTTCCGCCTGCCGCCCGGCGGCATCGTCGGCGTGATCGGCCCCAATGGCGCGGGCAAGACCACGCTCTTCCGCATGCTCACCGGACAGGAACAGCCCGACAGCGGCACGATCACCTTCGGCGACACCGTGAAGCTCTCCTACGTCGACCAGTCCCGCGACACCCTCGACCCGAAGAAGACCGTCTGGGAGGAGATCTCCGACGGCCTCGACGTGATCAAGCTCGGCGACGCCGAGATGAACTCCCGCGCCTATTGCGGGGCCTTCAACTTCAAGGGCGGCGACCAGCAGAAGACCATGAACCTGCTGTCGGGCGGCGAGCGCAACCGCGTCCACATGGCCAAGCTCCTGCGGACGGGGGGCAACGTGCTCCTCCTCGACGAGCCCACCAACGACCTCGACGTCGAGACCCTGCGCGCCCTCGAGGACGCGCTGGTCGATTTCGCCGGCTGCGCCGTGGTCATCTCCCACGACCGCTTCTTCCTCGACCGCATCTGCACGCATATTCTCGCCTTCGAGGGCGACGCCCATGTCGAATGGTTCGAGGGCAATTTCGAGGATTACGAGGCCGACAAGATCCGGCGGCTGGGACCGGACGCGGTCGAGCCGAAGCGGATCAAGTACAAGAAGTTTGCGAGGTGATATTCAACAATTTGATATGAATGACGCTTGGATCAAATCGGGTTCTATCTTGTAGGGGACCAATATGCACTGCTCGGCTATCACGATAGGAGACCCCTGATAAACCCAGGACGATTTGCTCTCGCCTGTTTCCGAGTTTGACCATGTAAAGCTGACTTTCCGCCTATTATTCGGCGCCTCGACCTTGTCCAGCGTGAATATCTGGCTTAAATCTTGCACAGCAACAACATCGCCGGGCTCCATGACAAATCTTTGACCGCGTCGAACTGGCTCAAGTGGCGCCACGACTACGTTCGAAGTCAATTCAACCTCCCTTGCCGGCAGACCGGACGCTTCCGTCGCCGACTGCATTAGGGTTAGAAGGCACGTAAGATAGTCTTGGTATACCGGCTGTTTTTGATCACTAGCAAATTGCGAAAGCAACTTTTCAACATCGGATTGGTCATAGCTCCCTTCAGCTTCAATCCCCCCCAAGCGAAGTCGCTTTATGACAGCGGCTTCAATTTCGCCCTGAACTTCGACTCCCAACCCGCCACCGCAAGATATTCCGGCCTGCTGTAACCAGTTGATATCGACGGATTGTGCGGAAACCTGCACGCCCGTTATTGAAATACCAAGAATTATCGCGGCAGCGAGTTTCATGTTCTCCTCCGAGTGGCCTGCGCAGGTCTTAGGATACCTGGAGCATATCAGACTTCAATATCGGAAGTCGCCCGACCGCTAGTGATCATCCGAAAGCTACGAAAGGCCGGCGAGGCAGAGCTTGTCGACGGCCGTACTTAGAGTGTCTTACTCCTGCGGCGTCTCAGATCAGATCGCAAACCTCACCCCCCGCGCGCCTCGGTCAACATTGAGCCTCCGCACCGAGCGCCCTTCCGCCCCAACTCGAAATCCGCTGCAGCAACCTGAGCGCCCACTACTCAGTCTCGCCCACTACTCGACCACATCTGCACTCAGACGCTGGCTTTCGAAGGCGTAGCCTATTTGGAATGGTTCGATGGCAATTTCGAGGACTACAAAACCGACAAGATCCGCTGCCTCTGCCACGACGCGGTAGAACCAAAGCGCATTAAGTACAAGAAGGTCGCGCGGTAGGAGCGGTGGCCACCAGATAAAGGAATGGCGCCACGACGCGTCCCTCGCGTCTGGCCCCCATCCGCCTTGCCTTCCCGCCGCCGATAGGCAAAATCGGCCTGCGTAAGTAGCATCTGCCTGCTGGCCGAGGTCAAGACCCGCGCCGCCGAACGCAGCATCCCCCGGCCAGCGCCTGCTCCGCGAAGCCCTCGCAGCCGAGATGCGCCGACAGGGTTGAGCCGGGATTCCCACGGCCTGTCCCGCTGCGCGACAGCACCGCATCGCTCCTCGATTTCCCTATGGCATTGTCCTGCCTTGCGATACCGTCCCGCCAGGCCGTCCGCCCCGGACTGACCCGGCAGGAGCCGCGCCCCATGTCCCTTCTCACGCTCGAAAACCCTGTCTTCGCCGCCTACGCCGTCGCCGCCGCGCTGATGATCCTCAAGCTGATGGCCCAGGGCTGGGTCACCGTGGCGCTCATGATCCGCAGCGACGCGGGCCTCCTGAACCCCGAAGATCTGCGCGCCTCGCCCGCCAACCGCAATCCCCGCCCCGCACAGCTCGATCCGCAGCCCGCCGTCGAGCGCTCGCGCGCGCATGCAGCGCAACGATCTCGAAAGCATCCCGGCTTTCCTCGCCGCCGGCCTGCTCTTCGTCACCGCAGGTCCGCCCTACCGGATCGCCGCTCTCCTCTTCGCCGCCTTCGTGCTCGCGCGCCTCGCCCACACATGGGCCTACGCCACCGCGCGGAACCACGAGGTCCGCGCCACCTTCTTCTCGATCGGCTCGATCATCGTCATTGTGATGGCGCTCTGGGCACTCCTCGTGGCCCTGTTCTGATCCGGCGCCGAAACGGCACCCATCCGCCACTTCCCCCATCCACCTTGCTTTCCCGCCCCCGATACGCCATATGCACCCGGGCGACGTTATCAAGATCCATTGCTGTCTCCTTCACCGGCTTCAGTCCCGCGATTCTGCTGACTGTGCCGGGCTGCCGCATTTCGCGGGCAGCAACCTGACTAGGAGACATCACGATGGCCAAGGGCACCGTGAAATGGTTCAATTCCACCAAGGGCTTCGGCTTCATCCAGCCCGAGAGCGGCTCGAAGGACATCTTCGTGCACATCTCGGCCGTCGAGCGCGCCGGCCTGAGCGGCCTCGACGACAACCAGAAGGTCACCTTCGACATCGAATCCGGCCGTGACGGCCGCGAATCGGCTGCGAACCTCGCGCTGGTCGACTGAACCGACGATCCGGGGCGGCGGGTCCGACCCCCGCCCCGAGATCCTCTGCCTGTCCACGGCCCCGGCCATTCCGGCCCGGCCATGGTCCGGCATCACCTGACCGCGTCCCCGCCGCGCACCGGCATCCGCCTCGCGGTCCGGCCAGCGCTCAGCCCGACCGGCCTCCGCCAACCTTCAAGCGCAAATGAAAAAGCGCCTCGCCGTTATCCGGCCGCTTTTCAGCCCGCGTCCAGCCTGAGCGGTTCCGCGTCGACCCCTGGTCCGCCGCGCCTTTCCCGAGCCCGCGCCCTTCCCGGTCCCGTGCCGGGCCCCGGCGGCCGCCTCCTCACCGGAGCCGCCCGCCAATGGGTCGCCCCGCCACCTCAGATCATCGCCCAGTCTGCGAAGCGCCAGGTCACCGGCGGCTCGGTCCGCGCGGGCGGCTTGAATTCCGGCGCGGGTCTGCGGCGCGTGCTGAACATGGTGTCTCTCCCCTGTGCCTGCTGCAAGCATGACACGGAATTGCCTGAAACTTGTCTGAACTTGTTCGCAACGGTTAACGCCCGGGCGCGCGCGACAGGCTCCCTGCCGGCTTCGCGCGACCGCCATCGGCCATTTCGGCCCGACGCCTTCCTCTCCCGTGGGCGCCCTGGAGCCTGTCGTCCCGCCGGTGTCCCGCGCGGCGAGACCCTCA
Organism: uncultured Alphaproteobacteria bacterium; assembly: GCA_963825715.1. Classification (GTDB taxonomy): domain Bacteria; phylum Pseudomonadota; class Alphaproteobacteria; order Rhodobacterales; family Rhodobacteraceae; genus Amaricoccus. Next base: position 78,296 of record CAWGUH010000010.1, read on the forward strand.
GGTCTCCGCCGCCACCGCGCCCTTCATCTCGCCGGTCATGCGGAAGCCGTCATCCTTCTGGATGCGGCCGCGCACCTGCTCGATCAGGTGCATCGCGTCGTCCCGCGTCCGCTGGTCGGGCCATTCGCTGATCGCGGCTGCCGTCCGGTCGCTGGTGCGGATCACCGTCACCCGCGTCGCCCCCATCTCCCTGAGCGCCGGCAGCCGACGTTCCCGCACGTTGCGCAGATTGGTCTCCCAGTCCGCGCCGTCCGAAAGCTCCCAGGTGGTGATCGTCACATAGCCCATCGCAGTCCCTCCCTACGGTCCGGAATGCAAGCATATCACATTCGCCGCGCATCGCCTTCTCCGGCGACTGCGGCCCCGGCTCCGACCGTGGCGTCCGGACCGTCACCGTCCGTCCCGCGCCACCGATCCGTCTCGTCCGACGGGCCTCCGTTAACCCTTAAGCGGAGATGAAGAAATGGCTTGCCGTTTTCCAGCCACTTTCCAGCCCGGTTCCAGCCTGAGCGTTTCCGCGTTAACCCCTGATCCGCCTCGTCTTTCCCGACCCCCTTCGGGGACCCGGCAAGCCCCCGCCGTCCCCCCTCACCAGGACCCCTTCCGCCCATCCCGCCCCCACACGCATCGCGCTGCGGGCAGGCACGTCAGCGCAGCCGGGATTGACCCGGCCCCCGCGCAAACCGCAAGCCTCACGCGTCGAGGTTCTCCACGTTCAGCGCATTGGTCTGGATGAATTCCCGCCGCGGCTCGACCTCGTCGCCCATCAGCCGGGTAAAGACCTGGTCGGCCTCGTCGAACTGGTCGACGCGCACCTGCAGGAGCGTCCGCGCCTCGGGATCGAGCGTCGTCTCCCAGAGCTGCTCGGGGTTCATCTCGCCCAGCCCCTTGTAGCGCTGGAGGCTCAGCCCCTTCTCGCCCTCGGCGATCACGGCATCGAGCAGGTCGCTCGGCCCGTGCACCGCAAGCTCCCGCTCGCGCCGCACCAGCACGGCATCACCGGCATAGACTTCCTGCAGCGCCCCGGTCAGCGCGCCGAGCCGCCGCGCCTCGCCCGAGCGCAGCACCGCCCCGTCGAGCACCCGCACCTCCTCCACGCCGCGCAGCGTCCGCCAGAGCCGCAGCCCGCGATCCTGCGTCGTGCGCCCCTGCCAGCCGCGCTCGTATTCCGCCGCGATCCGGTCCAGCCGTACCGCCACCTGATCCGCCGTGCCCTGCGGATCGGCGTCGAGCTGCCCCGCCACCAGCGCCCCGGCAATCGTCGCCTGCTCGAGGATCGGACGCGGATAGAGCGTCGGAAACGCCGCGAGCGCCGCCCGCGCCTGCCGCGCCTCGGCCACCACCCGCGCGAGATCGGCCCCCGAGAGCACCTCGCCGGAGCCAAGCCGCAGCGATGCCCCGTCGAGCCCCTGCTCGATCAGGTAATCGTCGAGCGCCGGCTGGTCCTTGAGGTAGACCTCCGACTTGCCCCGCGCGACCTTGAAGAGCGGGGGCTGTGCGATGTAGAGATGCCCCTCCTCGATCAGCTGCGGCATCTGCCGGAAGAAGAACGTCAGGAGGAGCGTGCGGATATGCGCGCCGTCGACATCGGCGTCGGTCATGATGACGACCTTGTGGTATCGCAGCTTCGAGAGATCGAACTCGTCGCGCCCGATCCCGGTCCCGAGGGCGGTGATCAGCGTACCGATTTCGTTCGAGGTCAGCATCCGGTCGAAGCGCGCCCGCTCGACGTTGAGGATCTTGCCCCGGAGCGGCAGAACCGCCTGGTTCTGCCGGCTCCGGCCCTGCTTGGCCGAGCCGCCCGCGCTGTCGCCCTCGACGAGGAAAATCTCCGATTTCGACGGATCCTTCTCCTGGCAATCGGCGAGCTTGCCGGGCAGGTTCGCCACATCCATCGCGGTCTTGCGCCGTGTCAGATCGCGGGCCTTGCGCGCCGCCTCCCGGGCGATTGCGGCTTCCACGATCTTGCCCACCACGATCCGCGCCTCGGCCGGGTTCTCCTCGAACCATTCCGCGAGTTTCTCGTTCAACAGCCCCTCGACCGCCGGACGCACCTCCGAGGAGACCAGCTTGTCCTTGGTCTGGCTCGAGAATTTCGGATCGGGCACCTTGACCGAAAGCACGCAAGTGAGCCCCTCGCGGGCATCATCCCCCGCCAGCGTCACCTTCTCCTTGCGGGCGATCCCGCTCGACCCGGCGTAGGCGTTGATCGTGCGCGTCAGGGCGCCGCGGAACCCCGCCATGTGGGTGCCTCCGTCGCGCTGCGGGATGTTGTTGGTGAAGGGCAGCACGTTCTCGTGGTAGCTGTCGTTCCACCACATCGCCACCTCGATGCCGATGCCGTCCCGGTCGCCTGTGATGAAGATCGGCTCGGGGATCAGCGCCGTCTTCGAACGGTCGAGATAGCGCACGAATTCGCGCACGCCGCCCTCATAGGCCAGCGCGACCTCCAGCGGCTCCACGGGCCGCTCGTCGCGCAGGGTGATCCGCACGCCGGAATTGAGGAACGCCAGTTCGCGCAGCCGGTGCTCGAGCGTCTTGAACACGTAATCGAGGTTCGAGAACGTGTCGGTCGAGGCGAGAAACCGCACCTCGGTGCCCTTGCGCCCCTCGGCCGGCCCGACGACCCGCAGATGCTCGACCGTGTCGCCATGCTCGAAGCGGGCGAAATGCTCCTTGCCGTCGCGCCAGACCCGGAGCTCCAGCCAGTCCGACAGCGCGTTCACCACCGAGACGCCGACGCCGTGCAGGCCGCCCGACACCTTGTAGGAATTCTGGTCGAATTTTCCGCCGGCGTGGAGCTGGGTCATGATGACCTCGGCCGCCGACACCCCTTCGCCCTCGTGAATGCCCACCGGGATGCCGCGGCCATTGTCCGACACGCTCACCGAGTGATCCGCATGGATCGTCACCGTCACGGTATCGGCATGACCGGCCAGAGCCTCGTCGATGCCGTTGTCCACCACCTCGTAGACCATGTGGTGCAGACCCGAGCCGTCGTCGGTGTCGCCGATATACATCCCAGGGCGCTTGCGTACCGCCTCGAGGCCCTTGAGAACCTTGATGGAATCGGCGCCATATTCTTCGGGGACGCGGGCGGGATCGGCCATGCGGAGATCATCCTTGTTCGTGGTCAGTTAGTCTATCCGGCCGGCCCCCCGATGTCACGTCCCCCGTTCAACGGGCTCGCACGAAATCTCCCGGTCGATCAATGTGTTAACGCCGCCACCGACAACAGGCCACCGCATCCTCGCGCATCTGTGTGCCGTGCAGCCCGCTCGGGAACCGAAAGCCCGGCGCGGGGGCCTTCCCCAGGCGCAAGAAGGAGACCCGCCATGCTTGTGACACCGTCCATCACCGAGACCGCAAACGACATCGACGGTCTCCTTTCATTCACCATTCGCGGCAAGGTCTGCCGCGAGGACATGGAGGCGATGGCCCGCATCATGCTCGACCGCTTCGAGACGTGGGACAATCGCGACATGCTGCTGGTCTTCGCCGACTACGAGGGCGCCGAAACCGGCGCGTCGCTCGGGAGAGATGCCCTGAGCGCGCAGGTCCGTGCGCTGACCAATGTTCGCAACTACGTCACCGCCGGTGCCCCCGATGCGGCGGGCAGCATGATCGAGACGATGTCGAAGCTGGTGCCTCTCGACGGGCGCGCCTTCGATACCGAGGCAGAGGCCATGGCTTTCCTGCGCGCCCAACCGCAGTTGACACGCAAGACGGAGTGACGTTCGGCATCAGGCAGGAGCTGGCGTGCCACCGGTCATGTCGAGCCGCAACCCACGATCGCCCAGCGCATCGAACAGCCCTGCATCGGTCCCGGTCAAGAAGGCCTGCGCCCCGAGCACGCAGACCGCGTCGATCAGCGCCGCCCGTCGCGCTTCGTCGAGATGGGCCGCCACCTCGTCGAGCAGCAGGAGAGGCGGCGCGCCGAAATCCTCGGCAACCGCGCGCGCGTTCGCCAGCACGAGGCTCACGAGGAGCGCCTTCTGCTCCCCGGTAGAGCAGAGCGCCGCCGGCATCGCCTTGGCCGCGTAGACCGCCTCCAGATCGTCCCGATGCGGCCCCGCGAGGGTCCGCCCGGCCGCGCGGTCCCGCGACCGCCCTTCCCGGAGCGCCGCCTCCAGCCCGGCCGCATCACGCGGACCCTCGGCGTCAAGCGTCAGTTCGGCGCGCGGAAACGCCTCCGGCGTCATCGCCCCGGCAAGCCGCGCCACCGCCGCAGCCCGCCCGCCATGGAGCTGCGCTCCCGCCTCGGCCATCTGCCGCTCCAGCGCCCCGAGCCAGCCCGCATCCGCGATCCCGTCGCGAAGCAGCCTGTTGCGCTCGCGCAGCGGCCGCTCGTAGCCAAGCGCCGCCTCGGCATGATCGGGATCGAGGCTCAGCGCGACCCGGTCGAGAAACCGCCGCCGCTCGCCCGCACCTTCCATCCAGAGCCGGTCCATCGCCGGCGTCAGCCACAGGAGCCGCATCACTCCGCCGAGCGCAGTCTGCGAAGCTGCCTTGCCATCGATCCGCACCAGCCGCGCGGCGCCCTCGCTCCAGGTCTCGATCTCGTGGAGCCCGCCCGGCGCTTCCACCTCAGCCCGCACCTTCCAGCCGATGCCCTCGGGCTGTCGCGCCATCTCCGGTGCCGACGCCCTCCGCAAACCCCGGCCAGGCGACAGCAGCGAGATCGCTTCGATCAGGTTGGTCTTCCCTGCCCCGTTCGGCCCGTGCACCGCTACCGGCCGCCCGTCGAACCCCAGAGCGACGGCAAGGTGAGACCGGAAATGCGATACCCACAGCCGCGAGACACGCAGTCCTTTCATGGCGCCGCCCAGAGCCCGGCTCGCCCGCAAGGCCAGCCCGGGACGCCACGCCTCTCTGGAGCAAAACCTCCCGGAACGTGCACGCCCGGGCCTCTGGCCTCGGAGACCGCACGTCCACCGGGCTCAGCCGGAACGGAGGCGAAATACACGGCGGCGCGCGCTTCTTGCCCGCCCAGGGCCGCCCGGTGTCGCCGCTGCGGTGCAACACAGTCCGCACGTCCGCAAGCTTCGGACGGTCCCGGCACGCCACGCGAGACCGGCTCACACAGTTCTTGATTTTCAGGAGCTTGACCGAGGTTTCACGTCGCGCTTGTCCGGCGCGCACGCCGCGCAACCCGCGTATCAGACCCGCATGGGCATCACGACATAGACCGCCGTCTCGTCGTTGCCCTCCCGCATCAGCGTCGGTTCCGCCGGCGAGTTGAACAGGAAAACCGCGTTTTCCCGGTCCACCTGCCCGGCGATCTCGAGGAGGTACTTCGCGTTGAACCCGATCTCCAGCGGCTCGTCGGAGTAAGCCACCGCCAGTTCCTCGTCTGCCGCCCCGCTGTCGGGTGCGTTCACCGACAGGATCAACCGGTCCTCGTCGAGCGAGAGCTTCACGGCCCGCGAGCGCTCCGAGGAAACCGTCGCCACCCGGTCCACCGCCTGGGCGAACTCCGCCGCGTCGACCTCGAGCCGGCGCGTGTTCCCGGCCGGGATCACCCGCGCATAGTCCGGGAAGGTCCCGTCGATCACCTTCGAGGTCAGCGTGACTTCCGGCGTCGCGAAGCGGATCTTGGTCTCCGACACCGACACCGCGATCGTCATGTCGTCATCATCCAGAAGCTTCCGGAGCTCGCCCACCGTCTTGCGTGGCACGATCACCCCCGGCAGCCCCGCGGCGTCCTTCGGCAGCTCCGCATCGATCTGCGCGAGCCGGTGCCCGTCCGTCGCCACGCAGCGCAGCGCCGCGCCGTTCGCGGTCTTCGCCTCGTGCATGTAGACGCCGTTGAGATAGTAGCGCGTCTCCTCGGTCGAGATCGCGAACTTGGCCTTGTCGAAGAGCCGCCGCAGTACCGGCGCCGCACAACCGAAATTCGAGCTGTACTCCGACGAAGCCATGATCGGAAAATCCTCGCGCGGCAACGTCGCGAGGCTGAAATGCGACCTCCCGGCCCGCACCTCGAGCCGCCCGCTCAGCCCGTCATCCTCGAGCTCGACCATCGCGCCGTCGGGCAGCTTGCGGACGATCTCGTGCAGCGTATGAGCCGACACGGTGGTCGCCCCCGCCCGCGACACCATCGCGCGGGACTTGTCCACCACCTCGATGTCGAGATCGGTGGCGCGGAACGACACCTGCTCACCCTCTGCCTCGATCAGCACGTTGCCGAGGATCGGGATCGTGTTCCGCCGCTCCACCACGGATTGCGCCCGTCCCATGGCCCGGAGAAGGGCGCTGCGCTCCATGCTGAGTTTCATGATCTCACCCGTCCCGTTGCATCGCCCGCAGCGTGCTTCGGACGCGCGGACGCAGACGTTAGCGAATTGCCCAAAAAGGGCAAGGCACAACCGCCGCGACACATACGGGTCCGCGCACCCCTTTGTCGCGACGCGCTTCCGATACCTCCGCACAGGCGAAATCCGTTGGGAAAACCCTTTTCGATCAACCGGTTCGAATTCGTTTCATGTTGGGCATATGCTGGCAACCGGATGAATGCGGATCTCAGGCCTCGAGCATCCGCCGCAGCAGTTCCACATCCTCGGCGATCTGGCTGTCGGTGAGCCGCAACTCCTCGACCTTCCGGACGGCGTGGATCACGGTCGTGTGGTCCCGGCCGCCGAACTTGCGGCCGATCTCCGGCAGCGAACGAGAGGTAAGCATCTTCGAGAGGAACATGGCCACCTGCCGCGGCCGCGCCACCGCCCGCGCCCGCCGGGCCGACAGGAGATCCGAAATGCGCAAATTATAGTGGTCGGCAACCTTGCGGATGATTTCGTCGATCGTGACCTTGCGCTCCGACGCGCGCAGGATGTCGGCAAGGCATTCCTGCGTCATGTCGAGATTGATCTCGCGCCCGACGAGGCTCGCGAAGGCGAAGAGCCGCGTCAGCGCCCCTTCGAGCACCCGCACGTTGGAGCTGATCCGGTGAGCGAGGAACTCCACCACCCCGGTCCCGATAGTAACCCCCGGATTGGCCGCAAGCTGCGCTTCCGCCTTGGTCTGAAGGATGCCGAGCCGAAGCTCGTAATCCGTTGGGTGCAGATCGACCACCAGGCCCCATTGCAGCCGCGACTTGATCCGCTCCTCGAGCCCGTCGATCTCGCCGGGCGCGCGGTCCGCGGAAATGACGATCTGCTTCTGCTGGTCGATCAGCGCGTTGAAGGTGTGAAAGAACTCGTCCTGGGTCAATTCCTTGCCGGCGATGAACTGCACGTCATCGACCATCAGCATATCGACCGAGCGAAAGATCTCCTTGAAACCCTGCATGTCCTTCTGTCGCAACGCCGAGACGAAGCGGTACATGAACTGCTCGGCCGAGACATAGAGCACCCGCGCTTCGGGCCGTGCCCTGCGAACCTCCCAAGCAATCGCATGCATCAGATGGGTCTTGCCGAGCCCGACGCCGCCATAGAGAAACAACGGGTTGAAGGTGACAGTCCCCTCCGACACCCGCCGCGCGGCAGCATGTGCAAGCTCGTTCGGTTTGCCGACGACGAAGTTGTCGAAGGTGAAGCGCCCGTCCAGCGGCGAGGTTGGAAGGTCGATCTCTTGTTCGAGCTCGACCGGAACCGGGGCCGGCGTGTCCCGCCCTTTCGGAGGCTGCGCGAATTCCATGCCATCGGCGGTGACCCGGAATTCCAAGACGGGCGACAGGGGCGCCGGCTTCGGACATCAGCCGCCGAATCGCGTCGCCGTAATGCCGCGTGACCCACTTTCCGATGAAACTCGTGGGCGTCCCGAACACGCAGACGCTGTCCTCGATGCCGACGAACTCGAGCGGATCGATCCAGTTCTGGAACGCATCCCTGCCGATGGTCTCCCGCAGGCCATTCCGTGCCTGAACCCAAGGGTCCACCGATCCTCCGGAAGGGGGAATGGAAGCCATCTGGGGGCGGATCATTCCAAGCCGCCCCGGAGGACGACCGATCGCTCAGGTCTCCCATCGAACAAGCGGGGGGCGTGCGGTCCAGAAAGCGTCATCGATTAATTCCCCCGCAAGCGCGCGACCCGTTCGTTACCGGTTGGGACCGGCTGCGGTCGCCTCTTTCTCAATACCCGGCCCGTAGATTCGGGCGTTGCAGCAGGACGGCCATTCCGGCACTGCCCGACAGGCCCGCAGAAGCGGCCCGGCCGACCCGAACGCCATTCCGACCCGCGACACAATGGAACCGCCCAATGTTCGACGCCGTCATGAAGTGCGGGATTCGCTAGTTCACGGAAAGGATACGCCAGATCACATCGCCCAGACAACGGGACCGAAGGCGGAACATGATCCCTTGCGGGACAAGAAAAAGGCGCGACCCGAGGGACGCGCCTGAGGAGAGCGGAGAGGTCGGACGGCTTCAGGCCGCCAGCGCCTTGACCCGGCTCGAAAGCCGCGAGATCTTGCGGCTCGCGGTATTCTTGTGGACCACACCCCGGCTCACGCTGCGCATGATCTCGGGCTGAGCGCGCCGCAGGGCATCTGAAGCCGCCGCATAGTCGCCCGAAGCGATCGCTTCCTCGACCTTGCGGATGAAGCCGCGCATGCGAGTCCGGCGCGCCTTGTTGACTGCGGTGCGGCGCTCGATCTGGCGGGCGCGCTTCTTGGAGGACGGCGAGTTTGCCATGATGAAAGTCCGTCTATCGATCGTCTGAAACCTGAAGCCGCGCTGATAGTCCGCGGGCGCCGGGCTGTCAACACATGGCATGCAATGCGTTGCCGACTATCTCCCGCGGAACTGAGGCGTGCGCTTCTCAACGAAAGCCGCCATGCCTTCGGCCTGATCTTCCGTCGCGAACAGGCCGTTGAAGAGGCGCTGCTCGAACAGCAATCCCTCCCGCAGCGTGGATTCGTAGCTGCGGTTCACTGCCTCCTTGGCCGCGCGGACGGCGATCGGGGACCTCTCGGTGATCTTGGATGCCGTATCGACGGCATCGCGCATCAGATCCTTCGCCGGGACGACACGGCTGACCAGACCGGCGCGTTCGGCTTCTTCGGCATCCATGAACCGACCCGTAAGGCACATCTCCATCGCCTTCGACTTGCCGACAAGGCGGGTGAGCCGCTGGGTGCCGCCAAGGCCGGGGATGACGCCGAGGTTTATTTCGGGCTGGCCGAACTTTGCCGTGTCGGCCGCGATAATGAAATCGCACATCATGGCGAGCTCGCAGCCACCGCCGAGCGCGTAACCCGCCACGGCCGCGATGATCGGCTTGCGCACGCGAAGGATCGTCTCGGTCGGCGCATCGAAGAAGCTGTCGAGAAACATGTCGGTGAAGCCCTTCTCGGACATCTCCTTGATGTCCGCCCCCGCCGCGAAGGCCTTTTCCGATCCGGTCAGCACGATGGCGCGGACCTTCGGGGAGACATCCATCTCGGCGAGCGCATCCGCCAGTTCGGAAAGCAACTGCGCGTTGAGCGCATTGAGCGCCTCGGGTCGGTTCAGCCGGATCTGGCCGACATGGTCCGCGATTTCGACGATCAGGGTCTCGTAGGCCAAGCGCGCTCTCCTCGGTCCGGTGTGCCGGCGCGCAGAGTGGCCGAGCCCGCCGGTACGATCAAGCCCCGCCCTGACAGACCGGACAGAAGAAACTCGAACGTCCCGACTGAACGCCGCGTCCGATCTCTCCGTCGCATCCCTGCCGGGTGCACGGTGCACCCGCTCGGCCGTAGACGGCGAAGGAATGCTGGAAGTAGCCGAGTTCACCGTCGGCCTGCCGGTAGTCGCGCAAGGAGGAGCCTCCCGCGGCGATCGCTTCGGTCAGCACCGCCCTGATCGCCGCGACGAGATCGGCCGCAGCGTCGAGATCGAGCGACGACGCTTCCTTCCACGGCGAGAGTCCCGCACGCCAGAGCGCTTCGCAGACATAGATGTTCCCCAGCCCCGCCACCACGTGCTGGTCGAGCAGAAGCGCTTTCAGCGGTGTCCGGCGCCCGGCGGCGCTGCTCGCGAGAAAGTCCGCGTGGAAGCCGTTGCCGAGCGGCTCGGGGCCCATGGCCGCCAGGAACCGGTGGCCGTCGAGATCGTCGGTCGGCCAGAGGTCCATCGCCCCGAAACGCCGCGCATCATTCAGGGTGATCCGCGCACCACCCTCGATATCGAGCACCACATGGTCATGTTTTTCGGGCAAGGGCAGGTCGTGGTGAAAGCTTCCCGACAGCACGCCGGAGATCAGGATCCGTCCGGACATCCCCAGATGCACCAGAAGCGTCTCGCCACGATCGAGGTCGGCGAGCAGGTACTTCGACCGCCGCCGCAGCGCCGTCACCCGGGCGCCCGCCAGTCGCGCGGCCAAGCCTGGCGGAAACGGCCAGCGCAGGCCCTCGCGCCGTACATCGGCACTTAGGATGCGGCGACCTTCGAGGACTGGCACCAGACCGCGGCGCACGGTTTCGACTTCCGGCAGTTCGGGCACGGGGATCCTCGGGCCAAGTGACGCGGTTGTAACCCGCCAAGCCTGCCTTATAAGCACGGAGACCGCCGACGAGAAAGATCGTGCCGATGACATCCGAGACCGAACGCACCACCCATTTCGGCTACGAGACCGTGCCGGAGACCGAGAAGGCCGGTCGGGTCCACGGCGTCTTTACTTCGGTCGCGAGCCGCTACGACGTGATGAACGACGCAATGAGCTTGGGCGTGCACCGGCTCTGGAAGGACGCCATGCTGGACTGGCTCGCGCCGCGACCGGGCATGCATTTGCTCGACGTGGCAGGCGGCACCGGAGACATCGCGTTCCGGTTTCTCGACCGGCTGAAGGGCGCCGGCCACGCCACCGTGCTCGACATGACCGAAGGGATGCTGGTCGCTGGCCGCGCCCGCGGCGAGGCGGAGGCCCGGGCCGACCAGCTCGACTGGGTGGTGGGTGACGCGATGGCGTTGCCGTTTCCCGACCGCAGCTTCGATGCCTACACCATCTCCTTCGGCATCCGGAACGTCACCCGCATACCAGACGCGCTCGCAGAGGCCTACCGGGTCCTGCGCCCGGGCGGGCGGCTCCTCGTGCTCGAATTCAGCCGCGTGCCCAATGCCGGCCTGCGCCGGCTCTACGACCTCTATTCCTTCAACGTGATCCCCCGCATGGGGCAGGCGATCGCGGGCGACCGCGACAGCTACCAGTATCTCGTCGAATCGATCCGCCGCTTTCCCGATCAGGAGAGCTTCGCGGCCATGATCCGCGAGGCCGGCTTCGGGCAGGTCGCCTACCGCAATCTGTCGATGGGCATCGCCGCACTCCACTCCGGCTGGAAGATCTGATGCGGGGTCCCCACAACATCTGGCGGCTGATCCGGACGGGTGCGACCTTCGAGCGGACCGGCGCCATGCGGATCGTGCTGGAGGCGGCCGACGCCCCGCGCTCGCTGCGGATCGCCGCCCACGTGCTCGGCTGGCCGTTTCAATGGCTGGGCTACGAGGGCGATCCGAGCCAGCCGCCGATCCTGCGGGCGATCACGGCTCTTGGTCCCGCCTACATCAAGTTCGGACAGTTGATGTCGACCCGGCCCGATATCGTCGGGCCGGAACTGGCGGAAGAGCTGACCGTGCTGCAGGACAAGCTGCCGCCGTTTCCGGTGTCCGAGGCCCGCCGTTCGATTGAACACGAGCTCGGCCGTCCGGTCGATTCGGTCTTCCGCGAATTCAGCGATCCCGTCGCGGCAGCCTCTCTCGCGCAGGTCCATCGCGCAACGCTGGTGGAGACCGGGCAGATCGTGGCGGTGAAGGTCCTGCGCCCCGGCATCGAGAAGGCGTTCCGTCGTGATGTCGATGCCTTCTACCTCGCGGCGTCGATGATCGAGATCTTTGCCCCCTTCACGCGCCGCCTGAAACCGCGCGCGGTGATCGAGCACTTCGAAGGCGTGGTCGAGGGCGAGCTTGACCTCCGCATGGAAGCCGCGGCGGCCGCCGAGTTCCGCGCCAATACCGAGGCGGATCCGGGCTTCCGGGTGCCGGCGGTGATCTGGCCCGCCACGGAAAGGCGGGTGATGACGCTCGAATGGGTCTCGGGTGAAAATATGGGCGACGTCGCGGCGCTGCGCGCCCGCGGCACCGATCTGACCCGGCTCTCGGAGCGGATCATCCAGTCCTTCCTGCTCCATGCCCTGCGCGACGGCTTCTTCCACGGCGACATGCATCAGGGCAATCTCAAGCTCGGTCCCGACGGCGCCATCGTCGCCCTCGATTTCGGCATAATGGGCCGGATCGACGCCTATACACGCAAGGTCTACGCCGAGATCATGATAGGCTTCCTGCGCAAGGACTACATGCGCGTCGCAGAAGTGCATTTCGAGGCCGGGTACGTTCCGGCCGATCAGGATGTCTATGCCTTCGCGCAGGCGCTGCGCTCTGTGGGCGAGCCTATCTTCGGGCAGGATGCGCGGCATATTTCGATGGCGAAACTGCTCGCTCATCTCTTCGAGGTCACCGAACGCTTCGGCATGGAAACCAGGACCGAACTGATCCTGCTCCAGCGCACCATGGTGGTTGTCGAGGGCGTCGCACGCAGCCTCAACCCGGCTATGAACATGTGGGAAACCGCGCGTCCGGTCGTGACCGACTACATCACCGAGACGCTGGGGCCGAAGGCGATTACCCGCGATATTGCCAACACCGTCCGCATCCTCTCGCGGTTCGGACCCCGGCTGCCCCAGCTTGCCGAGGAACTCCTGATCCGCACGAATTCACCGCCAGCCCCTGTCCCGGGGCCAGGCCGGCAGAACCTGTACTACGCCCTCGGCGGCGGTTTGGTCGGCGCCGCGGTCGCAGGACTGCTCGCGATGTTCTGAGATGATCCGGGTACTCGCCCTGCTGGTGCTGCTGGGGCTGCTGGCGGCCGACGTGAGCACATCCCAGGCACTTCCCGAAACGGGAGAGCCTGTCCCCGCGTCGGACACTGCCAGCGCCATCGACGAAGCCACTACCCGGGCGCTGATCGACGCGCTGGGAGACGAGGCCACCCGCAACCGGCTGATCCGGGCCCTCGAGGATGGCCTCGAGCCCGGCGCAACCGATACGCCGGCAATCCGCGAAAGCACCGGCCGGGCGCATCTTCCCGCAGCGCCCGACACGAGCGCGCCGACAATTGGCGGCCGCGTCCTTACGACGGTTCCGGAGATCGCGTCGGGTTTTCTCGCCGACGTCCAGAACGACTGGAACCGGTTGCGTGCCACCGCGCGCCGGCTCGGTGGCCTCGGGCGCGTGGATGCGGACCGGGCTTGGGAAGTGCTGACGAGCAGCGGGATCCTGATCGCAATCTCTTTCGGAACAACACTGCTCGGGCGCCTTCTTCTCGGGCCGGCATTCCGGGCGATCGGTCGGGCGGCCGCGGGCGCACGCACCAACCGCAGGCTGTTCCTCGCGGGATTGTCGATCCTGCTGGACTTCGCGGTGCTGTCGATTGCGACCGCCTTCACGGCCATCGTCATGCAGGTCACTGGGCGCATGGAGGCGGGTACGGGATATCCGGTCTACTATGTCATCGCCTACTTCCTGGGTGGCCTTCTGATCATAGCGACCCGGGCATTCTTCAGCCCGACCACGCCGGAACTGCGGCCGGTGCCATTTTCCGACGCGGCTGCCAGCTCCGCTTCATGGCATCTTGGCTTCCTGATCATGCTGGCGATGATGGGCGAGCTTTTCGTGGGCGAGACGGTCAAGTACCTCGCCGGACCAATCACCGCGAGTGCCGCCGTGGTCGCGGTACACATCCTGATCGTTCTCTACATCACCGCGCTCGTCGTGATCTTTCGGAAAGCCCCCGCCCGGTGGCTGGACCGGCTGGTTGCCGATCATCCGGAAAGCATCCTCCTGCCGGTTTTCGCGGCCGCGGCGAGCTTCTGGCATCTGCCGGCGCTGCTGCTCCTGTTGATGATCTTCCATCAGGTCGTCACCTCGGGAACGGATTCGTTCCCGGTCCTCTTCCAGTTACCGATCATCCTCCTGAGCCTCGCAGCGACGGCCTATGTGATCGACCGGCTGAATCGCACGGCAAAGCGCGGTCTGCGGCTCTCGGCGAGCATCGACTCGGCGATGCCGAACCTGCGCGGCCAGCTCGATGCCTTCGTTCCGCCCTTCTTCCGCCTCCTCGCATGGATCGTTTCCCTCGTCTGGGTCGGGTTCACATTCCAGACGCTCGGGCTTGCGCGACCGTGGAGCTGGATCGAGGCACGGTTCGGCATCGACTTCGCAAGCGTCATCGCCAGCCTCGTCATCATCCTGCTTGTCGCCTACGCGGTCTGGCTGTCTGCCACGACATGGATCGACTACCGGTTGAAGCCGGTTGGCGGACATGCCCCCTCCGCGCGGCAGCAGACTCTCTATTCACTCCTGCGCAACGTCGTGCTGGTGGTGATCCTGCTCACCGCGCTGGCCTATGCCCTCTCGTCCTTCGGGGTGAGCGTCGCACCGCTTCTCGCCTCGGCGGGCGTGGTCGGTCTGGCGATCAGCTGGGGGTCGCAGAAGCTTGTACAGGACGTGATCACCGGGCTCTTCATCCAGGTCGAGAACGTCTTCAACGTCGGCGACGTGGTCGAGCTGGGCGGACGGATCGGCACGGTGGAAAAGCTCACGGTCCGCTCGGTCAGCCTGCGCGACGTGGAGGGGGTGATGCATACCATTCCGTTCTCGTCGGTGGATGCGGTCTCGAATCACATGCGGGGCTACAGCTATCATGTCGCGGATATCTCGGTGGCCTACGGGGCCGATCTCGACCTCGCGAAGGACGAGATGATCGCGGCCTATGACGATCTCGCGGATGATTTCGAATGGAGCACGCGGCTTCTCGGCGGCGTGGAATGGTTCGGCGTGCAGACCCTGGGGCCGCATTCGGTGACGCTCCGGGCGCGCCTGAAAACCCGGCCCGGCGAGCAATGGGCGGTCGGCCGGGCCTATGCCGAGCGGGTGAAACGCCGCTTCGACGCGGCAGGCATCGAGATCCCCTTCCCGCAGCTCCGGCTCTGGACCGAGAGCGACCGCAGCCCGGCTGCGCCGAGCACGGCCGTCACGCCCGCGCCGAAACGGGCGGCGGACAGCCCGACGGATGCGGATTTCGACGGCGGCGGGGCCGGCGAGGGCAGTGATCGCTGACGCGGAATCCTTCGGGTTTCGGTGGTCCTAGCCAGGACCGAATTCAATCATCTGTTTTTACGGGATATTTTTGTTATCAGGATCTGAACCGCCAGCGGCATCGCGCCGGCGGCCAGCGGAAAACGAGGGCGGGGTGATCCCGCCGGGATTCTGCTTGGCCGGGCGGCCGGGCAATGCCATCTTCGCCGGACAACAATCAGAATGGGAGGGAGAACCATGCTCGATACGACCACCAGTAATCAGGTGACGGAGTTTCTTGACCGGTTCGGCGCGGCGCTCGAAGCCGGCGACATCAGCGCCGTCACGGACCTGTTCGCCGAGGAGTGCTACTGGCGCGATCTCGTCACCTTCACCTGGAACATCGCGACGATGGAGGGCCGCGAGGCCATCGCGGACATGCTGGAGCACCAGCTCGCGGCGACCAGGCCGACCGGCTGGCATCTCGCCGAGGGCGAGACCCCGACGGAGGACGGCGGCGTGATCACCGCCTGGATCGGCTTCGAGACCGGGGTCGGTCGCGGGTACGGCCTGCTGCGGCTCCGCGACGGCAAGGCCTGGACGCTGCTGACCTCGCTGGTCGAGCTGAAAGGCCACGAGGAGCCGCTGGGGTTCAACCGGCCGCTCGGCGCGAAACACGGCGCGGCGAAGCACCGCCCGAGCTGGAAGGAGGAACGCGAGGCCGAAGCGCGGGAGCTCGGCCACACGAAACAGCCCTACGTGCTCATCGTCGGCGGCGGTCAGGGCGGCATCGCGCTCGGCGCGCGGCTGCGCCAGCTCGGCGTACCGACGATCATCGTCGAGAAGAACGACCGGCCGGGAGACAGCTGGCGCAACCGATACAAGTCGCTCTGCCTGCACGATCCGGTGTGGTACGACCACCTGCCCTATCTCGACTTCCCGCCGAACTGGCCGGTGTTCTCGCCGAAGGACAAGCTCGGCGACTGGCTCGAGATGTACACGCGGATCATGGAGCTGACCTACTGGACCCGGACGAGCTGCAAGTCCGCGACCTTTGACGAAGCCGCCAGGGAATGGACGGTGGTCGTCGATCGGGACGGCGAGGAAATCGTGCTGAAGCCCAGGCAGCTCGTGCTCGCCACCGGCATGTCGGGAAAGCCGAACGTGCCGGACTTTCCGGGCATGGCGAAGTTCCGGGGCGATCAGCACCATTCCTCGAAGCATCCGGGGCCGGATGCATGGCGTGGCAAGAAGGCGGTGATCATCGGCTCGAACAATTCGGCGCACGACATCGCCGCGGCGCTCTGGGAGAACGACGTCGACGTGACGATGGTCCAGCGCAGCACCACCCATATCGTGCGCTCGGACAGCCTGATGGAGATCGGCCTCGGCGCGCTCTATTCCGAGGAGGCGGTGCGCAGCGGCATGACCACTAACAAGGCCGACATGATCTTTGCCTCGCTGCCCTACCGGATCTTGCACGAGTTCCAGATCCCGCTCTACGAGCAGATGAAGGAGCGTGACGCCGAGTTCTACGCCGGGCTGGAGAAGGCGGGCTTCCGGCTCGACTGGGGCGATGACGGCTCGGGGCTGTTCATGAAGTATCTGCGCCGCGGCTCGGGGTATTACATCGACGTGGGCGCCTCGCAGCTGATCATCGACGGGAAGATCAAGCTCGCAGAAGGTCAGGTGGCCGAGATCGTCGAGGATGGCGTTCTGCTGGAGGACGGCACGAAGCTCGAGGCCGATCTCATCGTCTACGCCACCGGCTACGGCTCGATGAACGGCTGGGCGGCGGACCTGATCGGCCAGGAGGTGGCCGACAAGGTGGGCAAGTGCTGGGGGCTCGGCTCGGACACCACCAAGGATCCGGGCCCCTGGGTCGGCGAGCAGCGCAACATGTGGAAACCGACGCGACAGGAGGCGCTGTGGTTCCACGGCGGCAACCTGCACCAGTCGCGCCACTACTCGCAGTTCCTCGCGCTTCAGCTGAAGGCGCGGATGGAGGGCATCCCGACGCCGGTCTATGGCATCCCCGAGACCTATCACCTCGGCTGAGATGAGGGTCCCTCCCGGCCGCATGCACGGGTGGGAGGGACACGGCGGCGCATCGATTGACCCCACCGCGCGCTTGCCGGTAGAGAGGCCCCTGCTGGCCCCGTAGCTCAGAGGATAGAGCGGCCGCCTCCTAAGCGGCAGGTCGATGGTTCGAATCCATCCGGGGTCACCACCGGTTGAAGGGCGGAACGGAGCGCGACGGGATGCTGCGCAGGATCGGGCCCGGCCCGGATTTCAGCTTCGAGACCCGCGCGAGCGGTCCGGTCTGCGGGATCGACGAGGCCGGGCGCGGACCCTGGGCCGGGCCGGTGGTAGCCGCCGCGGTGATCCTCGATCCAGGCGCAATCCCGGACGGACTCGACGACAGCAAGCGGCTGAGCGCGAGGCGGCGCGAGGAGCTGTTCGCGGCGCTCGCCGAATGCGCGCAGATCGGCGTTGGCACGGCCAGCGTGGCGGAAATCGAGGCGCACAACGTTCTTCAGGCGAGCTTTCTCGCGATGCGCCGGGCGGTCGAGGCCCTCGGGATGACCCCGGCAGGCGCGCTGGTGGACGGCAACAGCATCCCGGCTGGGCTGCCCTGCCGGGCGCAGGCGATCATCGGTGGCGACGGGCGCTGCCTGTCGATTGCCGCCGCCTCCGTCGTCGCAAAGGTCACACGGGATCGCGCGATGGTTGCACTTGCGCAACACTTCGCAGGATATGGATGGGAAACCAACATGGGCTACGGCACCAAGGCCCACCTAGAGGGCCTCCGGAGGCATGGGGTGACGCAACATCATCGGCGCGGCTTCCGGCCGGTCCACAACATCTTGTGCGAGCAGGGTATGTTAAGTGGTTGATTCACATAAGGTTTGACGGCGAATCAGTTTTGACTCATGGTTCCTGCAACAAAGAAGCTTCAGGGACCTTACATCATGCCGAAAGTCGAAAAACGAAGCGATATCAGCGCACTGGAGCTCGACGTCATCCATCCGGGCGACTGCATAGACGTGATGCGCGGGCTGCCCGCCGAGAGCATTGACCTGATCTTTGCCGATCCGCCCTACAACCTCCAGCTGCGCGGCGACCTGCACCGGCCCGACAACAGCAAGGTGGACGCGGTGGACGACGACTGGGACCGCTTCGCGTCCTTCGCGGCCTATGACACCTTCTCGCGGAACTGGCTCTCGGCGGCGCGTCGGCTCCTGAAGCCGAACGGCGCGATCTGGGTGATCGGCTCCTATCACAACATCTTTCGGGTCGGCACGGCGCTGCAGGATGCGGGGTACTGGATCCTCAATGACGTGATCTGGCGCAAGTCGAACCCGATGCCGAATTTCCGCGGCAAGCGGCTGACCAATGCCCACGAGACGATGATCTGGGCGGCGAAGTCGGACCAGTCGAAATACACCTTCAACTACGAGGCGATGAAGGAGCTCAACGAGGGCATCCAGATGCGCTCGGACTGGGTGATCCCCCTCTGCACCGGCGCCGAGCGGCTGAAGGACGGCAACGGCGAGAAAGCGCATCCGACCCAGAAGCCGGAAGCGCTGCTGCACCGCGCGCTGATCGCCTCGACGACGCGCGGCGACGTGGTGCTCGATCCGTTCTTCGGGACCGGCACGACCGGGGCGGTCGCGAAGCGGCTCGGGCGGCGCTACGTCGGGATCGAGCGGGAGGCGAGCTACCGGGAGATCGCCGCCGCGCGGCTCGCGGAGGTGCGGCCGCTCGATGCGGATGCGCTGGCGATCACCACGGCCAAGCGGGCCGAGCCACGGGTGGCCTTCGGGCAACTGGTGGAGCGCGGACTTCTGGCGCCGGGGGAGATCCTGGTCTCTCAGAACGGCCGGCACAGCGCAAAGATCCGCGCCGACGGCACGCTGATCTCGACCGACACAAAGGGTTCGATCCACCAGGTCGGCGCGGCGCTGCAGGGCGCTCCGTCGTGCAACGGCTGGACCTACTGGCATTTCCGGCGCGACGGCGTGACGGTGCCGATCGACTTCTTCCGCCAGCAGATCCGCTCGGAAATGCAGGAGTGAGCACTGCCCCCGCGAGCACCGGCGGCAAGGCGCTGTTCTTGGGTAATTCAGGCGTCGCCGTGCTGCTGCGATGCCCGTCGGGCACATCAGCCGAACACCGCAAAGCCCTGATCGATGCGCGCGAGAATTCCATAGGTCAGCAAAGCGAGCATGAGGGTCAGTGCGAGCCCGCCGACGAGCAGATAGGTAAGCAGCCTGCCAACCCGGCGCCGGATATCAGCGCGGTTTTCTTCGGGAATGAGCGTGGTCAGGCGGGCGATCTGGAGGACCTGCGCCCGGATGCCGGCGACGACGAAGGCCAGCGCGAAGCATACCGCGCTCACGACTAGGCTCACGAGCAGAAATCGCCAGCTTTGGGGTGCGCGATCGGCAATAAACAGGCTCGCGGTCACAAGAAGTCCGGCGGCGAGACAGAGAGCTGTCGCGAGAGCGAAGATGATCCGGAACGCGACGATCTGTGCGCCGTGCGGCCCGTCATGCATGTCGGTGTCCCCTCGCTCTTGGTGCCTCCGGCGAGGCTTACACAGAAGATCAGGCGTTGCATCGCCATTGCCGAAATAAACGACCGGTCACTGGCCTTTCCGGTCGTAACGTGGCTTGCCCTCGCGACCGTCGCTCATGACCGGGCCCTCTCGGATGCAAATGGTGCCATCAACCGCTGCATCGATCAGGCGCACAGTAAGCGGACCATATTCTCAGGGCGGGGGGCAAGTGCTCGAACGGTTCTGAATCCAGGCCAATACGCTCGTCTAGCTTCGCGACGCCGAAGGCACTGACGGGGAATGCATTGCAGTGTCGCCGACCTGCGCGTTGTCGAGGCGATGGACGACGGCGACGAGCCATGGACGGGGCGGCGACGATGGCGGCTGCGCGATGTCCGGTGCCACGACGACGGGCCCGATCACCGTTCAGTGCATGGCCGGCACAAGCGGAGCCACATACGACGGCACACTGGGAACAGGCGGCGCGATCCAGCACATTCTCGGCGCCCAGGACGGCCAGTTCCTGAAGGTCGACGTCCGGCCTCGGAGTCCGGCGATGGATTTTGCGATCCGGAATCCCAATGGTTCCGCGCTGCTCGACATGAACAGTTCAGACCGGCCCAACGAAGGGCAGTTCTTCCAGATCGGCGATCATGTGGTCGAAATTGTCGACCGCATCGGTAAGCCACAGGCCTACCTCGTGGAGTTCTCGATCCGCTGAGAAAGGAGGCCGGCCCGCCGCGGCTGAGCCGCCGTCCGTGGCGACAGGATCCGGGCTATGTTTGCGGTCGTCACTGTGGTTGTCAGAAGGATCGCCAACGGGCGCCGGGCCAGCGGCCCGGTCGAGGGTCCGATGGCCTACGCCCGGCGAATCATTACGGCACTTTTCGTCCTACCCCTTCGCTCTCGCCGCAGTCTGGCGTGGGTCGTGCAGGCCGCCCGGCAGGCGCGCGCAGCGCTCTGGATTCGTAGTAAAGATAGGGGGACCGGAAGCCCTGCGCCGAGGCCAGCCGTTTTCTGGCATCGAAGCCGTCCTGAGGGTAGGCAGCGGCATCGTTCGCGCAACTCGCGCCGACGCCAATGCCGAGCGGAGCGAGATCGCGCGCGTAACGGATGTTCGGGTCTGGCGCGGCCAGCTCGCAGGGGCGATGATTGCCGAAGAACATCCCGAGCGTACCCTTCGGGCCGCGCAGATCGGCCAGCTTGCAGTTCCGTCCGTCGGTGCGGGCAGGCGTGAAAACTGGCGGACTTCAGCCGCAGGCATGGACGGGCGCGTCGCTGCCGTGGGAATGCTCGGTTTGGCGGGCAGTCGTTTGGCATCCCACCTCCCAGATAACCGGGTCATGTCCGGCTTGCCACTATTCGGCGGCGGTGCCGAGCAGCGACTTGAGGTCGAAGGCGGCGCGCATGAGCTCGCGGGTATACGCGGTTTCCGGAGCTTCAAAGAGCTTGTCCGTCGGGCCTTCCTCGACCACCACGCCGTCCTTCATCACCAGCACGTAGTCGGACAGCGCGCGCACGACAGCGAGGTCGTGGCTGATAAAGATGTAGCTCAGGTCGTTCTCGATCTGCAGCCGCCGCAGAAGCTCGATCACCTGTTTCTGCACGGTGCGGTCGAGGGCCGAGGTCGGCTCGTCCAGAACGATCACCTTGGGGCGCAGGATCACCGCGCGGGCGATGGCGATACGCTGGCGCTGGCCGCCGGAGAACTCGTGCGGGAATCGGTTGCGCACGGCCGGGTCGAGCCCGACATCCGACAGCGCCTCGGCGGCGCGGCGGGCGCGTTCGGCGACGGAAAGACCTGGAGCGTGGACAAGTAGCCCTTCGGTGACGATCTCGCCCACGGTCATGCGGGGGCTGAGCGAGCCGTAGGGATCCTGGAACACCATCTGGAGGCCGTTTCGATGGGGCAGCATCGCGCGGCGGTCGAGCCCGCCGATCTCGTGGTCGAGGTAGACCACACGGCCCGTACTGGGGATCATCTGCAACAGCGCGCGGCCGAGCGTCGACTTGCCCGAGCCGCTCTCCCCGACGACGCCGATGGTCTGGCCGCGCCTGAGGGCGATGTCGATGCCACGAATCGCGTGAAAGCGGGTGTCCTTGCGCAAAAAGCCTGCAGGATGGCCGAAGGTGACCTCGACGTTGTTGCCCGACAGCAGTACCGGGGCGCCGGCGGCGGGGGGCGCCTTGCGGCCCTCGGGCTCGGCATGGAGCAGCATGCGGGTGTAGTCGGTGGCGGGGCTCGCGAAGATGCGTGCGGTCGGGGCCTCTTCCTCGACGCGGCCAGCGCGCATGACATAGACGCGGTCGGCGAAGGCCTCGACGATTCCGAGATCGTGGGTGATGAAGAGAATCGACATGCCGATGCGGGCCTGGAGATCGGCGAGGAGGTGAAGGATCTCTGCCTGGATGGTAACGTCGAGGGCAGTGGTCGGCTCGTCGGCGATCAGCAGGTCCGGATCATTCGCGAGCGCCATCGCGATCATCACTCGCTGGCGCTGCCCCCCCGAGAGCTCATGCGGGTAGGAATTCATCCGGGTTTCTGGCTCGGGGATCTGCACCAGACGGAGGAGTTCCAGCACGCGGGCGCTGGCATCGCCACGTCCGAAGCCGCCGTGGATCCGCAGCGGCTCGGCCATCTGGTCGGCGATGGTGTAGAGTGGGTCGAGCGACGTCATCGGCTCCTGGAAGATCATGGTGATCTTCGCACCGCGCAGGCGATTGAGCCGGGCCGGCGCGATGTCGAGAATCTCGTCGCCGCGGTAGCGCACGGAGCCGCGGGCCGTGCCGTTCGAGGCGAGAAGGCCCATCGCCGCCATCATGACCTGGCTCTTGCCCGAGCCGCTTTCGCCTACGACGGCGACGGTTTCACCGGCATCCACACGCATCGAGACACCGCGGACCGCCTCTACGGGGCCGTCGGGGGTCTCGAAGGTGACCTCGAGGTCATCGATCTCGAGAACGGCGAGAGCCTTCTGCCTCATCTCAGCGATCCTTCGGATCGAGGGCATCGCGCAGCCCGTCGCCGAGGAAGTTGAGAGCGAAGAGGAGCACGGTCATCGTTGCGGCCGGCCAGAACAGCATGAAGGGGGCGTTGCGCATGTTCTTGGCACCTTCGGCGATCAGAACGCCCAGCGATGTCATCGGCTCCTGAACGCCGAGCCCAAGGAACGACAGGAAACTCTCGAGCAGGATGACCTTGGGGATCATCAACGTGACGTAGATGATTATGGTCCCCATGGCGTTGGGGATGATGTGGCGGCGCAGGATGTTCCAGCCCGAGACGCCCATCGCCTCGGCGGCCTTCACGAATTCGCGCTGACGCAGGCTGAGCGTCTGGCCGCGCACGATGCGGGCCATGTCGAGCCATTCGACGGCGCCTACGGCGAGGAACATCAGCACCATGTTGCGGCCGAAGAACACGACGAGGAGGATCACGAAGAACACGAACGGCAGCGAGTAGAGGATGTCGACGATGCGCATCATCACGTTGTCGGTGCGGCCGCCGACGAAACCCGCGGTGGCGCCGTAGAGCACGCCGATCACGAGCGCGACAGCGGTGGCGAGAGCCCCGATCAGGAGCGAAACGCGAAGGGAAATGAGGATGCGCGAAAACAGGTCGCGCCCGTTGGCATCGGTACCCATGATGAAGCGCAACTGTCGGACATCGGCCGTGAGGGTGCCGCTGAGGCCGTCGGGGGCGATCTCGACCAGCGCGGAGTTCGAGAACACGTCCGAACGGTCAAGATAGCGGGCAACACGGGGGTCGATCTCGCGGCTCGCGGTGACGGCAATGCGCACCTGTCCATCGGAGATTTCGACGGCGCCGACGTCGAGGCGAGCACGGGCGAGCGCGCTCTCGGCGGCCGGGATGACATTCTCGGGTTTCGGGTAGGGCGTGAGGCTCGGCGGGACCTTGACGAATTCCGGGTAGACCTCGTCGTAGTCATGAGGCGCGATTTCAGGGCCGATGATGCCCGCAAGCGTCATGAAGATCAGCGCCACAAGCGAGACCATCGCGGCGCGGTTGCGGCGCAGGCGCATCATCGCGGTCTGCCAGAGCGAACGGCTCTCCGTTGTCGGGAGAACGGCGTCGATGACGGTAAGGTCAGTCATAGCGAACCCTCGGGTCGAGCCAGGCGTAGAGGAGATCGACGATGAGGTTGAACACCACGACAAAGACCGCAACGATCACCACTGTTCCCATCACCAGCGTGTAGTCACGGTTGAGCGCCCCCTGCACGAAGTAGCGGCCGATGCCGGGAAGGTTGAACACCTGCTCGACGACAATCGAGCCGGTCAGGAGTGCTGCCGCCGCCGGGCCGAGATAGCTGACCGCAGGCAGGATCGCGGCCCGGAGCGCATGCTTGATAACGACCATCCGTGCCGGCAAGCCGTAGGCCCGCGCGGTTCGGACATGGTCTGAGCGCAGCGCCTCGATCATGGCGCCCCGGATGAGCCGGGCGATGACGGCGACCTGCGGCAGGGCAAGGGCGATCACGGGAAGGATCATCTGGTCCCACCGCCCCCAGCCCTGCGCCGGCAGCCAGCCGAGCATGACCGCGAAGACCAGCGACAGCACCGGCGCAACGACGAAATTCGGCACGGTAATGCCAAAGGTGGCGACAGCAATCACTGCGTAGTCGATGCGGGAATTCTGCCGCAGCGCCGCGATGACGCCCAGAGCCGACCCGAGTACCAGAGCAAGGGCAAGCGCCGTCAGCCCGAGCTGGACCGAGACCGGCAAGCCTTCGGCGAGGATCTCGTGCACGCGCTTGTCGCGATAGATGAAGGAGGGACCCATGTCGCCGCGCCAGAGGTTGCCCAGGTACATGCCGTATTGTTGCCAGAGCGGCCTGTCGAGGCCGAAGGTACGGTTGAGATTCTCCATCACCGTGGCTTCCAGGGTGCGCTCCTGATCGAACGGCCCGCCGGGGGCCGCACGCATCATGAAGAACGACGCCGTTATGATGATGAAGATCGTCGGGATCGCACCGAGCAGGCGGCGCAACGCATAGGCCAGCATGTCTCACATCCCTTCCCGACCCCCGCAATCGGCCGTGCGGCGCGGGGTTCACCCCGCGCCGCACCTGGTCACGAGCCGTCCGAAAGGCTCATCAGACGGGTCGGATGCACGTTCTGGATGTTGTCCTCCCAGCCCGAGAGCTGCGGCGAAACCAGCGAATGCGATGAGTAATAGAGCAGCGGGATGAAGGGCAGGTCGCGCATGAACATCGCCTCGGCCTGACGCAGGATGTCGGCCCGCGCCACCAGATCAGTCTCGGCGGCCGCCGCATCCATCAGCGCGTCATACTCCGGGTTGTCGTATCGCGCATAATTGAAACCGTCATTGTCGCTCTCGACCATGAAAAGGAAGTTCTGCGGATCGGAATAGTCGCCGATCCAGCCCGCGCGGGCGACATCGAAATCGCCCCGGTCGCGCAGATGCGCATAATGCGCCGAGAGATCGCGCACGTTGTATGTCACGTTCACACCGACATTCGACCACATCTCGCCGATCGCCGTGGCGACATTCTTGTGGTTTTCCGAAGAGTTGTACATCAGTTCGATGGTGACAGGCGTGTCGGGCGTGATGCCCTTTGCCGCGAGGATCTCGAGGGCACGGTCCTCGCGGTCGAGCATCGACATCGCGAAATAGTCGGTCTCGGGCGAACCGCCTTCATAATTGCCGATACCCGGCGGGATGAAGCTCGTGGCAGGCAGCATGCCCTGGAAGATCTCGTCGGCGAGGAATTGACGGTCGATCACCATCGACAGCGCCTGCCGCACTTCCGGATCGGACAGAAGCTCGTCTTCGTGGTTCACGGCATAATAGTAAGTGCCGAGATACGGAGACACCCGCACGGCATCGCCGTGCTCGGCTTCCAGCCGGGCAAGGTCCTCGGTGGGAAGGTCAGAGCAGGAATGGATCTCGCTCGCCTCCCAGGCCCGGACGCAGGTGGCGCGGTCCTCCATGGGCAGGAAGTGAACCTCCTCGATCGCGACATTGGCCGCGTCGTGGTAATTCTCGTTCTTCACCATCACGATCCGGTCGTTGAGGATATTCTCGGTCAGCCGGTAGGCGCCGTTCGACACCATGTTGCCGGGCTGGACAAAATCGGCGCCGAACTCTTCCACCGAGGCCGGATGCACCGGCAACCCGGTCTGATGGGTCAGAAGCTCGATGAAGAACGGGGTGGGCCGGGCGAGCGTGATCTTGAGCGTACGGTCGTCGACCGCCTCGACACCGAGCGCTTCGGGCTCCATCTCGCCCTTGTTGATCGCCTCGGCGTTCAGGATCGGATAGAGGATGTTGGCATATTTGGCCCCGGTCTCCGGCGCCATGATCCGCCGGAGCGAATAGACGAAGTCGCCCGCAACGACAGGATCGCCGTTCGACCACTTCGCGTTCTCGCGCAGCGTGAAGGTGAAAACCGTGCCGTCATCGGATTCCTCCCAGCTCTCGGCCACGCCCGGCATGACCTGCGCCTTGTTGTCATGGACCACCAGACCCTCGTAGAGATCGCGCAGGATATGCGCCTCGGCCACTGTCGAGGTCTTGTGCTGGTCCAGCGTCTCGGGATTGCCGTCGTTGCCGCGCATGTAGGTCGCTGCAGAAGCGCCGCCCGCCGCGAAGGCCATGAGTGCGACCATGGCCACGCCGGTCGTCAGTCTGAACGCGAATGTCATCGTCTCGCCTCCCGGTTGCAAGTGGTTAACGGAGCTTGCGGGCGAAGCCACAGCTTGGCAAGCATTGCGGACAGCTGCGGAACAATTCTCCGCGAAATGCCCTCGCATCAGGCAGTCGCACCGGCCGCACCGTCAACATGAGCACCGGAAGGAGCAGTACCGATGACGATCGAGACGCCGCAGGCGAGCCTGCCGTGAACGCCCGCCCGATCGCACTGGTGGGGATCGGCAAGATCGCCCGCGACCAGCACATTCCGGCCCTCGCCAACGATCCCGACTGGGATCTTGCCGCAACGGTGAGCCGACACGCGACGGTGGACGGTGTCGAGAGCTTCGCGGAGATCGGCGAGATGCTCGCCGCGAGGCCCGACATCGGCACGGTCTCGATCGCCGTGCCGCCGGGGCCACGCTTTCCCATCGCCGCCGCCGCTCTCGCCGCCGGACGCAACGTGATGCTCGAGAAGCCACCGGGCGCCACGCTGGCCGAATGCCACACGCTGGCCGGCATGGCGGCACAGGCGGGCGTGAGCCTCTTTGCGAGCTGGCATTCCCGTGAGGCGCACGCGGTCGCCGCGGCGCGTTCGGCCCTGTTGGAGCGCAAGATCACCCGGCTTGCTATCACCTGGAAGGAAGACGTGCGCCGCTGGCATCCCGGTCAGGACTGGGTCTTCGAGCCGGGCGGCATGGGCGTGCTCGATCCCGGCATCAACGCGCTCTCGATCCTGACCGAGATCCTGCCCGACCCGGTGCATCTGACTTCCGCCGAGCTCGATGTGCCGGCGAACCGCCAGACTCCGATCGCGGCGCGGCTGGTCTTCGCGGCGGCCGGCGGCGCGGAGATGACGGCGGAATTCGACTGGCGGCAGGAGGGTCCGCAGACCTGGGACATAGACATCGAGACCACGCAGGGGCCGTTGCGCCTCACCGACGGCGGCGCGAAGCTCTATCTCGACGGCGCTCTGGCCACAGAAGGGCCGAACCGGGAATATGCCGGGCTCTACCGCCGGATGGCTGCGCTGGTGGAGTCTGGATCAAGCGACGTCGATCTTTCGCCGATGATCCACGTCTCCGACGCCTTTACGCTCGGGCACCGCAACATCGCCGCACCGTTCGAGTTCTGAGGGATCGCTAGGCCGAACCGGTCGCGAGCATAACCGCGATCCGGCGCAGCGCCAGTTCATACCCCTGCACGCCGCAGCCTGCGATCACCCCATCGGCGCGCAACGAGACGTAGGAGTGGTGCCGGAAGCTCTCGCGGCGGTGGACATTCGATATATGCACCTCGATCACCGGCCCCTCGAAGGCGTTGAGCGCATCGAGGATCGCCACGGAGGTATGGGTATAGCCGGCCGGATTGATCACGATGGCCTCCGCCTCCCCGCGCGCCGCATGGATGAGATCGACGATCGCGCCTTCCGAGTTCGACTGCGCGAAGCCGATCTCGAGCCCGAGCTCCGCGGCGAGCGACCGGCAGGATTCCTCGACATCGTCGAGCGTGGCTGCCCCGTAGATCTCCGGCTCGCGCAGGCCGAGCAGGTTCAGGTTGGGTCCGTTCAGAACGTGCACACGCTTGGTCATTCGGTCGTTTCCGCCATCCGCGCCGGTTTGCGTGCACAGACGCTACTGCCATTGACCCGGCTTGGCCACCGCCAGCCCCTTGCGCTTCGGAGCGGAAGGCGCTGAATGGGCGCGCGCGCAACACTTTCGACGGAAGGCCAAGCCGATGCCCGAGACCCCGTCCCTTCTGGTGCTGCATCCCGGCGACAGCGTCGCGGTGCTCACCGGCCGCAGCGAGACAGGCGGGCGCGCCCTCGGCGCCGGCCACAAGATCGCCCGGGAGCCCATCGCGTCTGGCGCACCGATCCTGAAGTTCGGCCAGATCATCGGCTATGCCACCGAGGACATCGCGGAGGGTGCCCATGTCCACACCCACAACTGCGCCTTCGGCAATCACGATCAGAGCTATGCCATCGGCGTCGATCTAGAGGCCGCGCGCACCGCGATCCCGGTCATGGAACCCGCGCATTTCAGGGGCTATCGCCGCCCCGGCGGGCAGGCCGGCACCCGCAACTACATCGCGATCTGCGCCACGGTGAACTGCTCTGCCACGGTGGTCCGCCGCGCCGCCGACGAGGTGAACGCCAGCGGGATGCTTGATGCCTACCCGAATGTCGACGGAGCCGTGGCGTTCAGCCACGGTACCGGCTGCGCGATGGACACCAACTCGCCGGGCTACGCCAATCTCCAGCGCGTGCTCTGGGGCCATGCCACCCACCCGAATGTCGGGGCGGCGATCTTCGTCGGTCTGGGCTGCGAGGTGATGCAGGTCGCGCGCATGAAGGCGATGTTCGACGGCGACGGCTCGGAGCGGTTTCACGGTCTCACCATCCAGGAAACCGGCGGCACCACGAAGACCGTCGCGGCCATCGTGGCGCAGGTGGCCGATTTGCTGCCGGAGGTGAACCGCGCGACCCGCGAACCGATCCCGGCCTCGGAACTGAAGATCGCCCTGCAATGCGGTGGTTCCGATGGCCTTTCCGGCATCACCGCCAACCCCGCGCTCGGCATCGCCTCTGACATGCTGGTGGGGCTCGGAGGCACCGCCATCCTCGCGGAAACGCCCGAGATCTATGGCGCCGAGCAGTTGCTGCTGCGGCGGGCGATCAGCGGAGAGGTGGCGGAGAAGCTGATCGAGCGCATCAGGTGGTGGGAAGAGTATACGCGGCTCAACGGCGGCTCGATGGACAACAACCCCTCCCCCGGCAACAAGGCCGGCGGGCTCACCACCATTCTGGAAAAATCGCTCGGCGCGGCGGCCAAGGGCGGCTCCACATCGCTGACCGACGTGCTGCAGTACGGCGAAATCTCGAAGGTTCGGGGCTTCGTCTTCATGGACAGTCCGGGCTACGATCCGGCCAGCGTGACCGGCCAGATCGCCTCGGGTTGCCAGGTGGTCGCCTTCACGACGGGGCGCGGCAGCGCCTTCGGGTCGAAACCGGCGCCGACGATCAAGCTTGCGACCAATGACCGGCTCTTCGCGCAAATGCCTGATGACATGGACATAAATTGCGGCGACATCGTTACCGAAGGTGTCAGCCTGGAAGCGAAGGGGCGCGAGATCCTCGCGGCTGTGCTGCGGGTGGCTTCGGGGGAGAAGACGAAATCGGAGAGGCTGGGGCTCGGGGACAACGAGTTCGTGCCGTGGCAGATCGGCGCGGTGATGTAGGGCCGCGGTCAGTTCGCGGCGGCGCGGCGCATCATCGCTTCGTGGACGGCGTGCATGCCGCGGTCGGCCATGTCGGTGACTTCGGCGGCGTGAACCTTGAGCGCTTCGGCCACCTCGGGATCGTCAGAGGTCTGGGTGAGGACGATGCCGGTTGCGGTGGTCTCGATCTCGCTGCGGATGGTGTCGGCACGGGCGAAGAGAATGTCGAGGGTGGGGCTCTGGATGAACACCTTGGGGTCGCGGCCCTCCTCGAGCCGCGCGACCATGCCGGTGACGTGGCTCGCGATCACCGCCATCACCTCCGGATCCTCCGAATAGGTCACGGTCCGAATTCCATTTGGCAGTTCCGTCACTTCACGGGTGATGCTGCGGAAGTTCGCGAACATCACCGCGAGCTCGGCGCTCTCTTCGGGGGTGGCGTCGAGGCCGCGAAGGCCGGGCATCACGCCCATGCCGTTTCCGCCGTAATGATCGCCGTGGCTGTGCATGCCGCCATGCATCTGTGCCGATGCCGGGAGCGGCAGAAGGGCCGCTGCGGCGAGCATGAGCGCCAGGATCGCCATAAAGCGAGACGCTTCGGGTCTTGATCTGGGGCGGGGTCCGGATCGGGTCATAACGGGAGTGAGCGTGCCGGAAAGTCGCGCGCGGAGCAAGCGGGGAGTGCGGCGGAGGGGGTCACGATTGCGCGTTGCACGCGGCCCCGAAGGCCTGCGGTTGGGTGCGTCGGGGTGGCCGGTCCGATCCGGGCCGGCGGGCCCTGTCCCCCCGATTTTTGCCTTATTCATTCTGTATGCATCCCGTACGCATCCGGTATTGCAGCGAGATGGCGTCCGATCGTGCCGGTGGCGGGGCCTGCGGGCCGGCTCGAGGTGCGGGATATGCGCCGGAACCGGGGCGGCCCGCCGCGCGGAAAGCTGTCATGGAGCTGTCGCTTGACAGCGTCCAAGCTGCAGGAGCAGTCTCCCGCCAGACAATCGGCACCCGGACGTCCGTCAGAGGGCGGTGCGCCGGACCGCAGCCAGAAACAGGGGGTTCCAATGAAACCATCGCTTCACGTCTCCGCGCTCGCACTCGTGCTAGGCGCCTTCGCCGCCCAGTCCGCCCAGGCCGAAACCCTGCGCCTGCTCACCTGGGGTGGCTATGCGCCGGACGCAGTGGTCGACATGTTCGAGGCCGAGACCGGCATCGAGGTCGAGGTGACGCTGTCGAACAACGAGGAGATGATCTCAAAGCTGCGCGCCACCGGCGGCGGCGGCTTCGATCTCGCTCAGCCGAGCCAGGACCGGATCGCCGGCCCGCAGGTCGAGTTCGGCATCTACAAGCCGATGGATCTCTCGCAGATCGAGACCGACCGCTTCATTCCCTCGATGCTTGACGCGACCAAGACCAATACCACGGTCGACGGCGAGGTCTTCGGCGTCCCGCACATCTGGGGCACGTCGGGGCTGGTGGTGAACACCGCGGAGGCCGGAACGGTCGCGGACTATACCGATCTCTGCGACCCTGCGCTGGCGGGCAAGGTCTCCTACCGCCTCAAGCGCCCGACGCTGATCGGCTTCGCCTTCTCGATGGGCCTCGACCCCTTCGCGGCCTACGGCGACGAGGCGGCCTATACCGACATCGTCAATCAGGTCGAGGCGAAGCTCATCGAGTGCAAGCCCGTCGTGAAGACCTACTGGGACGGCGGCGACGAGCTGATGGGTCTCGTGCGCTCGGGCGAGGTCACGGCGGCGATGGCCTGGGATACCGGCGGCTGGAAGCTCAACGCCGACAACCCCGACATCACCTTCGTGGCCCCCGCCTCGGGTGCGCTCGGCTGGATCGACACCTTCGCGCTGCCGGCCAAGGGCCAGGCCGACGAGGCGGCCTATGCCTGGATCAACTTCGTGATGCAGCCCGAGATCGCCGCGATGATCACCGCCGAGGCCGGCAACTTCACCGCCTCCGCGGGTGCTGACGAATTCGCCTCGGACGAGCTCAAGGCGCAGTTCCAGGCCAGCTTCCCGCCGGAGGCCATCGACAACATCAAGTGGTATCCCACCGTGCCCGCCGGCCTTGAAGCCATCGAGGGCGCCGCCCTCGACCGGGTCCAGGCCGCCAATTGACCGCAACATCCGGCCGGGGCGCCCGCGTCCCGGCCGGCAGTACCGCACCGTGACCCCCGATCTCGAATGCGACCGCCTCGTCAAGCGGTTCGGCCAGACTCTGGCCGTTGACGACGTCTCCTTCGAGGTGCCGCGCGGATCTTTCTTCTCGATCCTCGGCCCATCGGGCTGCGGCAAGACCACGATCATGCGGATGATCGCGGGCTTCCTCGACCCGACCTCGGGCGATATCCGCATCAAGGGCCGCTCGATGACCGACGTCGCGCCCAACAAGCGCCCGGTCAACATGGTGTTCCAGCACCTCGCCCTCTTCCCGATGATGAACGTCGCCGACAATATCGGCTACGGCCTGCGCCGCCAGAAGCTCGTGAAGCCCGAGATCGATCGCAAGGTGACGGCCGCCCTCGAGCGCATCGGCCTGCCGGGGATCGGCGCACGCAAGGTGGACGAGCTTTCCGGCGGCCAGAAGCAGCGCGTGGCCATCGCGCGCTGCATGGTGCTCGAGCCGGACGTGCTTCTCCTGGACGAGCCGCTCGGCGCGCTCGACCTCAAGCTGCGCGAGCACATGAAGATCGAACTGAAGGCGCTTCAGGCCGCGTTCGACACCACCTTCGTCTACATCACCCACGACCAGTCCGAGGCGCTGGTGATGTCCGACACCATCGCGGTGATGAACCGTGGCCGCTTCGAGCAGGTGGGCAGCGGTCGCGACCTCTACTACCGCCCCGCCACGCCCTTCGTCGCCGGCTTCATCGGCGAGGCGAACCACTGGCGCGGCACCGTCGAGGACGTGCGCGGCGACAGCCTCGCGATCCGGACCGAGGCCGGCGTGCGGCTCACCGCGTCGGGCCACGGCCGCGCCCTCGCCCCCGGCGATGCGGCGGAGATCTTCGTGCGCCCCGAGGCGGTCCGGGTGGCCGAGGACGAAGCCGAGACCGCGCGCTTCGAGAACCGCCTGACCGGCACCATCGGCAGCCTGCTCTTCAACGGCGCGGGCTCGCGGATCCTCGTGCACGATGCGGCGTCGGGCGGCGAGATCGACGTGGCCCTGCCGCAATCCGCCGATTTCGCCCATATCGCCAAGGGGGCGACGGTGCATCTCGGCTGGGATGCCGCCCAGGCCAACTGCTTTGCCGCCCGGCCCGCCGACGATGCGCTCTGAAGCCCGTCTCGGCCTGATCCTGCTGCTCACGCCGCTTCTGTTGTGGCTCACGCTGCTGATCGTGATCCCGCATGTCGACATGGCGCTCCTGTCGCTGCGCGAGCGGGTGGGCGTGCGCGACTACCAGACGAGCCTCGCCAATTACCGCACCTTCCTCGAGGAGCCGCTCTATCTGCGGACCTTCGCGCGCACCGCCACCATGTCGATCCTCGCCACGCTGATCACGCTGCTGATCGCCTTTCCGGTGGCGTGGTACATCGCCAAGATCGCCCGGGGCCGGATGCAGTCGGCGCTGTTCCTGCTCTGCCTCGTGCCGTTCTGGGTCTCGGAGCTGGTGCGCACCTTCGGCTGGATGATCCTGTTGCGCGAGACCGGGGTGATCTCGGGCCTGCTGCAATGGACGGGCCTCAGTGCCGGGCCGGTCGAGATGCTCTACAACGACGTCGCGATCATGATCGGGCTGGTCTATACCTCGATGCTGTTCATGGTGGTGCCGCTGGTCACCACGCTCGAGAGCCTCGACGACAGCGTGATCGAGGCGGGCTACGATCTGGGCGGCACCGGGCCCTCGATCCTGCGCGAGATCATCATCCCCCATGCCATGCCCGGCATCGTCGCGGGGTCGATCGTGGTGTTCATGCTCTCGCTCGGCAATTACCTCACGCCGACCATGCTCGGCGGCAAGGACAGCCTGTGGTTCACCGAGCTGATCTATTCGCAGTTCATCGTGCGCTTCAACTGGGAGCTCGGGGCGGCCTTCGGCTTCCTCCTGCTGGGCCTGTCGTCGCTCATCGTCTGGGGGGCGCTGCGGCTCACCGGGCAGACCCTCGAGAAGACCATGGGATGAGCGCGCGATGATCCCCACCATCCACCAGCCTTTCTGGCTGCGCGCGGCCTACGGCGCCTATGTGGCGCTGTTCTTCGTGTTTCTCGCGCTGCCGCTCGTCGTGGTGTCGGTCTTTGCCTTCAACGACAGCCTCTTCCCGGCGCTGCCTTGGCAGGGCTTCACCCTCGACTGGTTCTTCGGCACCGAGAGCCCGAAGGTGGGGGTGTTCCACGAGCGCGGCATCTTGGGTGCCATCGGCACCTCGCTGCTGGTGGCGGTCTGCGTCGCGGCACTTTCGGTCTTCGTCGGGACCTGCAACGCCTTTCTGTTCAACCGCTACCGCTTTCCGCTGCAGGGGCTGCTCTACGTGCTGATGCTGCTGCCGCTGGTGATCCCCGGGATCGTGCTCGGCATCTCGATCCTGGTGTTTTCCTCCACCCTCGCCAACGGCATCTGGGACGGCTTCGGCATCGACCTGCAGGCCCTGCGCCCCGGGCTTTTCCTCGTGATCCTCGGGCAGTTCTCCTTCATCGCCACCATCGCCACGCTGGTGATCGCAGCAAGGCTGAAGAAGTTCGACCGCACGCTGGAGGAAGCCGCGCTCAATCTCGGTGCCACGCGGCTCACCGCGGTGCGGACCATCACCCTGCCCTATCTCGCGCCGGCGCTGATCGGGGCGACGGTGGTGGCCTTCCTGATGAGCTTCGAGAACTTCAACACCACGCTGATGCTGGTGGGCTCGGATGCGCCGCTGACCATCGCGATGTTCGACAGTCTCAAGCAGGGCTCGACGCCGCTCCTGAACGCGGTGTCGCTCCTGCTGATGATCGGCTCGTCGCTGCTCGCCCTCCTGATGATCGCCTTCCAGCGCAAGAGCTGATCCCCGCCACGTCCCAATGCCACCAAGGTTTTCACCTCAGTGCGCGTCGCCCGCGTGATGCGTCAGCTGGTCAGCCCGAGCTGCCGCGCGATGCTGGCGGCATCGTAATAGTCCCGCCCCTCGACCACTTTCCCGTCCGCCACGCGCATCACGCTGCAATAGCGCGCTTCCATCGAACGGCCGCTCGGAGGAAAGGTCCCCAGGCTCGATTGCAGCGGACCGGTCTGGGTGCCCAGTTGCGGAATTCCACGACCGCCCAATCGCCGTCGAGGATCACGTTGACCACCTCGAGTTGCCCATCCGGAAAAGCCGTCCGCCAGCGGTGATAATCCGCGATATAGCCTGTGGCTCCGATCATCACCTCGCCCCGCGCCACATCCTCGAACCGGCAATCCTCGGCGATGACGGCCGCTCCGCGCTCCGGATCACGCAAGTCCCAGCTTTCATGAAAGATCCGCACGATCCGCTCGACCTCGGTCATTTCGCATTCCCTTGCTCACGGCGGCGCGCCGACGCGCAATCCTATCCTGACAGGCGGCCTCGCACGAGTGAAATGACTTGGACCAAACCGCCCCGCCAAACCGGCGCCCTGCCCCTACTGATCGGCTGCAAAAGCGAGGCCGTTCAGCCCTCGGCGACGAAGCCCGCCGCCTTGTGGCTGCCGTCGCAGAACGGCTTGTTGGCCGACTGCCCGCAGCGGCAGAAGAACGCGCCCTTGACCCGGGTGATCATCGCGCCGGAGCCGCCCGCCACTTCGAGGGCACCCTTGATCTGCAGCGGACCATTCTCGTGCAGGGTCACGGCGAGCGGGCCGGTGAGGTCGGGGATGGCAAGGGTGGTTTCCTGCGCCGGCAACTCGCCGGTCGCCGCGAAGGCGCCCAGATGCGAGTTGTCGCAGAAGGGCTTGCGCTTCGAGAGCCCGCAGCGGCAGAGCGTGGCGCGGGTCATCGGTGGGTGGCCGGGGATGGCGAGCTCGCCGCGCACCTCGAGCGGGCCGTTCTCGCGCAGGCGCACCTGGTTCACGGCGGGCGGCTCCTCGCCCTTGCCGCCGTCATGGCGCTCGATGGTCAGCGCGCCGGAGGGACAGGCCGCGACCACCCGCGTCAGCATCTCGGCATCTGCCGCATCGGCGTCGATCCAGTCCTTGCGGGTGGTGTCGAACGCCGCCGGCGCGCCGGTCACGCAGGCCCGGGCATGGATGCAGAGCCGGGTGTTGAACCGCACCGTCGCCGCCTTGCCGTGGTTTTCCTGAATCGCCATCGCCGCATCCCCCGCTTTCGGTTTCCAGTCCAGAGCCGAACCAGATAGGGCCGTCGCTGCCCGAAGGCGAGGGCGGCGCGCCTATCGGCCCAGGTAGCGCAGTTTCACCGCCGAGAGCTTGCCGGCCGGCTCGAGGAACGCGAAGCCGTTCGCCCCCAACACCAGATGGCCCGCCCCGTGCTCCGCCGCCTGGCTGGGCGCATCCGCCGCCGCAACCAGCCCGGCCGTCTTGATCCGGCAGGGCTCGGGCGAGAGGTTGAACACCGCCGCCAGCGCCCGCTTTCCGTCGCGCCGCAGGAAGGCCAGCACCGGCTCCGCCGTGTCGAGGAACCGGATGTCGCCGGTCCGGAGTTCCGGCCGCGTCTCGCGGAAGGCCAGCATCGCGCGATAGAAGGAAAGGGCCGAGTCCGGATCGCCCTCCTGCCGGGCGGCATGCCGCGCGGCCTGGGGCGGCTTGATCGGCAGCCAGGGCTTCGCCGTCGAGAAGCCGCTGAAATCGTTGCCCGTCTCCCAGGGAATCGGCGTGCGGCAGCCGTCGCGGCCCTTGTATTCGGGCCAGAAGCGGATGCCCGGAGGATCGGTGAGCTCCTCGAAGTCGAGCTCGGTCTCGGTCAGCCCCAGCTCCTCGCCCTGATAGATGCAGACCGAACCGCGCAGGCTGAGCAGAAGCGCCGCGCTCTGGCGCACCAGCGCGTCGTGACTGCCGGCATGCCCGGCCCAGCGCGAGACGTGCCGCGCGACGTCGTGGTTGGAAAAGCTCCAGCACGGCCAGCCGTCCGGTGCAGTCTCGAAGAACTTCTCGACCCGGCTGCGGAAATGCGCCGCCGTGAAGTCCGGCCCCAGCATGTCGAAGGAATACGCCATGTGCAGCCGTTTGCGGCCCCTGGTGTAGCGCGCCATGATGTCGACCGCCCGCGCCGGCGTCTCGCCTACCTCGCCCACCAGCATGCGGCCGTCGTATTCGTCCATCAGGGCGCGCATCCGCTTGAGGAACACGATGTTCTGCGGCCGGTTCTTGGCGCGGCGATGATCCTGCATGTCGTAGGGATTCACCGCCGGCAGCGGATCGGTCCGCTGCGCCGGAGGGTTATCGCGCAGGAGCGGGTCGTGGAAATAGTAGTTCACGGTGTCGAGCCGGAAGCCGTCGACCCCGCGCTCGAGCCAGAACCGCATGGTGCCCAGAAGCGTGTCCTGCACCTCCGGGTTGTGGAAGTTCAGGTCCGGTTGCTCCTTTAGGAAGTTGTGGAAATAGTACTGCCGCCGGGTCGCGTCCCATTCCCAGGCCGGCCCGCCGAACACCGAGACCCAGTTGTTCGGTGGCATCCCGTCGGGGCGCGGATCGGCCCAGACATACCAGTCCGCCTTGGGGTTGTCGCGACTCTTGCGGCTCTCGACGAACCACGGGTGCCGATCCGAGGAATGGCTCAGCACCTGGTCGATGATGACCTTCAGGCCCAGTTCGTGCGCCCGCGCCACCAGCGCATCGAAATCCGCCAGCGTGCCGAACAGCGGGTCGATATCGGTGTAATCGGCCACGTCGTAGCCCATATCCGCCATCGGCGAGGGAAAGATCGGCGAGAGCCAGACCGCGTCGACGCCGAGCGACGCCACATGGTCGAGCCGCGCGGTGATGCCGGGCAGATCGCCGATCCCGTTGCCGGTCGTGTCCTGAAACGAGCGCGGATAGACCTGATAGGTCACGCTGCCCCGCCACCATTCCGCATCCGCTGCCGTCATGGACCCCTCCGTCGCCTGCGCCATTCGCGCGATTCAAACCGATTTGGAAGCTCGATACCGCAAGCCGGACGGCTTTGAAAGCCTCGCCGGGCGTCCCGCGCCCCGAAGCTCTTCGGGATTCGCGCGCCGGCCCGCGGAAAGCCCTTTCCCCCGTAACGCTTTCCCATATAATGCGGCTACTCGGCATGGGAGCACTGCATATGGGTCACGTAATCACATTTGCCCAGCAGAAGGGCGGCGCCGGCAAGACGACGCTGCTCGCGCATCTCGCGGCCTCCTGGGCGGCTTCCGGCAAGCGGGTGGCGCTGATGGATCTCGACCCGCAGCACTCGCTGACGCGCTGGGCGGGGCTCCGCGCCGACCCGGCGCTCGACCTGATCGAGACCCGCGACTACCGCGCCGGCTCCGACCTCAAGGCCGCGCGCCGCAGCCACGACATCGTGCTGATCGACTGCCCCGGTGCGGCCTCGAGCCTGCTCGACAGCGTGCTGCGCGAAAGCGATCTGGTGGTTGCGCCCTGCCAGCCCTCGGTGATGGATGTCTGGGCCAGCCGCAGCGTGATCGACACTGCCGCGAAGCTGCGCACCCGCTGCCGGCTCCTCCTGAACCGCGTGCCGCCGCGCATGGGCGCGCTCGACGACGTTCTGGCGGCGCTGGGCGACGCGCAACCGCTGCTGCTCGAGAGCCGGATGGGCAACCGCGTCGCCTACAGCCAGTCCTTCCTCGATGGCAGGACCGCCGGCGAGACGGCGCGCCGCTCGGCCGCCGCCACCGAAACCGAGGCGCTGCGCGCCGAGATCGAGGCGCTGCTCGCGGCCTGACCCGGCTCGGTCTTGACACGCTGGCCGCCATCCCGGATGCAAGGTCCGGGTTCGCACGCGCACAAACCGGGAGCATCAGGGGTCCGTCCATGCAGAAGATCTATCCCAACGCCGCGGAGGCGCTCGACGGCCTCCTCTTCGACGGCATGACCATCGCGGCAGGCGGCTTCGGTCTCTGCGGCATTCCGGAACTGCTGATCCAGGGCATCGTCGATGCCGGCACCAAGAATCTGACGGTCGCCTCGAACAATTGCGGCGTCGACGATTTCGGCCTCGGCCTGCTGTTGCAGACCAAGCAGATCCGCAAGATGATGTCGTCCTATGTCGGCGAGAACGCCGAGTTCATGCGGCAGTATCTCTCGGGCGAGCTCGAGCTCGAATTCAACCCGCAGGGCACGCTCGCCGAGCGCATGCGCGCCGGCGGTGCCGGCATTCCGGGCTTCTACACCAAGACCGGTGTGGGCACGGTGATCGCCGAGGGCAAGGAGCACAAGGAGTTCAACGGCGAGACCTATATCCTCGAGAAGGGGCATCTTCGCCGACCTCTCGATCGTCAAGGCCTGGAAGGCCGACGACACCGGCAACCTCGTCTTCCGCAAGACCGCGCGCAACTTCAACCCGCCGGCGGCCACCTGCGGCAAGGTCTGCGTGGCCGAGGTCGAGGAGATCGTGCCGCGCGGCTCGCTCGACCCGGACTGCATCCACCTGCCCGGCATCTACGTGAACCGGCTGATCCAGGGCACCCACGAGAAACGCATCGAGCAGCGCAC
Source organism: uncultured Alphaproteobacteria bacterium (assembly GCA_963825715.1). Lineage (GTDB taxonomy): Bacteria > Pseudomonadota > Alphaproteobacteria > Rhodobacterales > Rhodobacteraceae > Amaricoccus. Next base: position 117,378 of record CAWGUH010000010.1, read on the forward strand.
CGTGCGCGCGGCCTGAGGAGGACCAGACGCCATGTCGGACCCGGCTCCGTCTCCCTATTCCGACCTGCCACCGCGGGCCTTCTGGCGCACGCGGGGTCACGGAGCGCGCGCCGATGACACCGGGCGACATCTACCAGCCGCGCTTCGCGGTGACGCGGGACATGCGGATCGCGACGCCGGGTCGTGTTTCGCCCAGCATGTGGGCCGCGCGCTGCGCGGTGCCGGCCTCGACGTCATCGACGCCGAGCCGCTGCCCGATGCCGTGTCCGACAAGACCGCCGAGCGCTTCGGCTACCGGCTCTATTCCGCGCGCTACGCGAACATCTACACCACCCGCCAGCTCCGTCAGCTCTTCGACGAGGCCCATGGCCGGGTCAACGCCGGCCGATCCGGTCTGGGAACGCGACGGCCGGTTCTTCGACGCCCAGCGCCCGGGCGTCGAACCCGACGGCCTCGATAGCGCCGGAGCTCGTGATGGCAGCATCGCGCCAGCCACCTCGCTGCGGTGCGCGACGCCTTCGCGGCGGCGGATCTCTTCGTCTTCACCTTCGGCCTGACGGAGGCCTGGATCCACACCGCGAGCGGCACGGTCTATCCCACGGCGCCCGGAACCATCGCAGGGCGCTACGATCCGGAGATCCACTCCTTCAGGAACTTCGACGCGTTCGAGGTGCTGGAGGATTTCGAGGCCTTCCGCGACGCCCTGCGCGCGGTCAACCCGAAGGTCCGGTTCATGATCACCGTCTCGCCGGTGCCGCTCACCGCCACCGCGTCGGGCGAGCATGTGGAGGTCGCCACCTGCTATTCGAAGTCGGTGCTGCGGTCGGTCTGCGGCATGCTGAAAGCCCGCCACGACGACATCGACTATTATCCCTCCTTCGAGCTGATCACCTCGGTGACCACTGGGGGGAAGTACTTCCAGGAAAACCTGCGCAAGCGTGGCGCCGGAACGGCGTGGCGGACCGCAATGGCCACGTTCCTCGCCGCCCACGGCCTCGAAGCGGAACCGGAAGACACGACCGAACGCAAACCGGTCGCGCGCCGGAGGCTGGCCAAGCTCGCAAGAAGTCGCGGGAAGACGAAGTCTGCGAAGAGGCTCTGCTCGAGGCGTTCAGCCGATGAAGCGGATCCTGATCATCGGCAACTCCCATACCGGCGCGCTGAAGGAAGGCTGGACGGCTTGCGGAGCGGACTTCTCCGGGGTCGAGGTTAGCTTCTTCGTGGCGCCGCAGCCCACCTTCGCGGCCTGCAGCCTCGATGAGAACGGGATGTTCGGGCTGCTCGGAGAAGCCGACCGACAGACAGCGCACGGTCGTTCAGAAGCTCAACGGAACGGACCGGATCGACCTCCTAAACTTCGACGTCATCGTCTGGGGCGGCTACGGATGGTCCTTTCACACGCTGGCCTCCCTCCTTGCCACCTACGACATCGACGGGATGCGGGAGTCGGAAGCGCTCCGACGGATGTCGGCCGCCGCCTACCGCGCCGTCTGTGCAGACCTCGCCGCGGACACAATGCCCGCAAGTCAGTGGCGCAAGCTCACCGGCCCTCAACTGGTCATCGTCGCGCGCCCGATCCAGGCCGAAACGACGCTCGAGGATACGAAGAAGTCGAACATCTGGAAGCGCGCAGTGCGGAAGAACCTCTCGATCGGCCCTGCACTGGCGATTTCATCGACGGCGTCGGAAAGCGCTCGCCGAGGTCGGCTCGGCTTCGAGGCCGCCGCCGCTCGACGCCGTCGGCGCGCTCGGGCCGAGGGCCATCCACGAGGCGGCTCAGCGCGAAGGAGCGGAAGCCTCTGGCGAGGCTCGGCCCGCGCAATGAATGCGCGATTACGGCGCGCTCGTCTGCGCGATCCTCATGCGGCGCAGTCGGCGTTCCGGCTTCGTTGCCATGCAGACGGCGCTGCCCGACCCGGAGGGCCTGCTGGAGGGTGCCGGCGCGCGCCTGCGCCATGTGAACCTGCGCCGCCCCGAGGACGCCCGTCGCCCCAGCGTCGTCGCCCTTCTCACCGCCGCCCGCGACGAGCGCCGGCGCGCCCTTAACCTCGCCTAGGAGAACCGACATGGCTTGGGACCGCAACCAGATGGCCGAACGCGCGGCGCAGGAACTCGAGGACGGCATGTACGTCAATCTCGGGATCGGCATTCCGACGCTGGTGGCGAATTACGTCGGGGACAAGGACATCACGCTGCAATCGGAGAACGGCATGCTCGGCATGGGACCGTTTCCGACCGAGGACGCGATCGATCCCGACCTGATCAATGCCGGCAAGCAGACCATCACCGAACTCGCACGCACCTCCTATTTCGACAGCGCCACCTCCTTCGGGATGATCCGCGGCGGCAAGATCGCCATGGCGATCCTCGGCGCGATGGAGGTCTCCGAGGACGGCGATCTCGCCAACTGGATGATCCCCGGTAAGCTCGTCAAGGGCATGGGCGGCGCGATGGATCTGGTGGCCGGGGTCGGTCGCGTGGTGGTGATCATGGATCACGCCAACAAGAAGGGCGAGCCGAAGCTGCTGCGCGAATGCACGCTGCCGCTCACCGGAAAGAGCGTGGTCGACCGCATCATCACCAATCTCGGGGTCTTCGACGTGGTCGAGGGCGGGCTTCGCATCGTCGAACTGGCCGAAGGGGTCAGCGAGGACGAGGTTCGCAAATATACCGAGGCGACGCTGGTCGACTGAGCGTACCACCGCCGCGGTACGGGCGGCGGAAGTCCGCCGTCAGCTGTTTTGTGCGTCGCAGCGGACGTTCGCGGGCTGCTTCAAGCGGGCTATCGTGTTAACCTTTGCGTCCTCGGAACGGAGTGAGCGCGCTGGCATGGCCGCTGGCTGGTACAGGAGTAGCCCATGGTAATCGAGGGCGCGGCCACGCAGCCGCAGCCACGTGAGGACGAGCGGGACTCCGCGGCACTCGCATCCCTGATGGACCCGGCAGCGCTCGAGCGGCGGCTGGCGCAGGCGCGCGCGCAGCGCGCAGCCGCGCTGGAGGCCCGCAAGGCCGCGGGCGGGACCGGGCCCTGCGCCCGGGAGCGAGGCACCGCGCCGGCCCGTGCCGCTTCCGCCGCGCGCTCTGCGCCCCTCGCCCGAACCGCTCGTTCAGCGCGGAACCTTGGCGTCCGACGCCGCAGTACCGCGAGATCACGCCCGTTCCCGCGCCGGTCCGGCTCCCGCCGCTGGTCGCCGAACGCCGCGCGCCGCCGCCGGAGCGGCGGCGCGCGCTGCCGGCCGGCGTGCTGATCGGCTTTGCGGCGGGCGCGGTCGCGGCCCTCGGCGTGGTGGTGGTCATCGAACCCCGGCTCGGCCTTCGGACATGGACGGAGACAGCACCAGCGGCTCCGCCCTCCGCCGCACCCGGCCCCGCGGAGGCCGCCCCGTCCGTGATGGTCGCCGAGGTCGTGGTCGTGGCTCCGCCGTTGGAAGCGCCGGCCGGAGCGGCCGCGGGCCCGGGTCCCGACATGCCCGACCCGACGCTCGCCGGGGCGTCCCCGGTGATGGTGGCATTGCCCCCGACAGCGCCCGGGAGCGCCGAGATGCAGATGGCTGCCGGAAGCATCGCCCCCCGGCAGGAGGTTCCCGCCCCGGTCCGCGCCGCGGCGCCTGCCCCGCCCGAAGCCGCGGACTCGCCGGCCGCGCCGGTGGCAGCCGGCGTCCCGACCGGCGAAGACCCGCCCGTCGTGCCATTTGCGGATCGCGACCTGCGCCTGATCGTGCACGCCCCGACCGGCATTCCCGGCGCAGATGTCGACGCGGCGCTGACCCTGCTGGCCGGGGCGGTGGCGCCGCCCGAGGGGCCGATAGGAGTGACCTACGCCATCAGCACCTCGAACGTGCGCTATTATCACGCCGCCGACGCCGATGCTGCCGCTGCTGCCGCCGCGTCGCTGTCAACCCGGCTCGGACCGGTCGAGGCGCGCGATTTCACGGGCTACCAGCCGCGTCCGGCGGCGGGGACGATCGAGGTCTGGCTGTCGGGCGCTCCCGTCACGCCGGCCCGCACCGCGCCAGCCGGCATCGCATCCGCGAACGGCGACCGGCAGGCGGCGCCACCGACGGGTCCCGGTCGCGCCCCCGAGGCGGTCGTTGTCGGCATTCCGGACCTCGTGCAGAGCGTGGTACAGAAGCCGCCCGTCGTCGAGGGCATCCCGGGGCTTGTGGAGAGCGTGGTGCAGAACCAGGCCATCGAAGCGGCCAATGAGGCGCGCGCTGCGGCGCAGGCCGAGGAAGCCGCCCGCCGCCTCGACGGCGGCATCGGAAACGCCTTGCGCCGCGCCCTAGGCGCCCCCTGACGTCTGCGTCCAAGGCCTGCACACCGACGCACATTTCCTGCCGCCTTGTCGCGTCGCCCCGTTCGCCGACAGGGGCTACCGCAGCGACTGGTTCCGCGCTGCCCTCTCCGACGTTCGGATCCAGCGCTGAATCCCGGGCCGGTCAAGCCGCAAAAAGAAAACGAACACATGCGAAGCAAACTCCAGATGCTGCGCAATCGCATCGGGCGGTTGTTCGGCAGTTGCGAGGGCTGGCGCCGCATGGCTACTCGCTACAACCGCTGCGCCCTCACGCTCACGAGCGCCATCTGTGTCGCCGCAACCGTCATCGTCTGGACATGAGCCCCGAGCCTGATCCTGATAATCCTTGGTCGCACTCTGCGGCGAAATGCCCCTGTCGATCTCTGGCAACGGCCGCCGACCGGCGCCGGCGCTGCCTCGTCGGCAGGTCGAATTCGGCAAAATTTTGCCTGTTTTCGTCCGGGAAGGCTCGAAATAAGGTAAAAACGTTGCGGATATGTCACTCTGCACGATCCGCTTGAAAACCGGCATCCTCTCGCTCATGGGCGATTCGCCCCCTGTGTTAACTTTCCTGAAACCCGTGAAAAAACGGGTCGCGGGCAGCGCCAGAACGGCAAGCACAGGCAGGGCATGACATGAAACCGGAACCCTTGGGTCCGCCTGACGGACCGACGACCGCCGCAGTGTTCGATCCGATCGCATGGGAACGCCGCGTCGCAGAAGCGAAGCTGCGCCGCGATCGCGTCCTTTCCAAGCGCGACGGCGCCGACTGCAGAAAAGACCTCGCCCTGCGCTGCGAACGCATCGGTCGCGCCCCACTCCCGAGACCGCCATTGCCACGTGCAGCTCTCGCGGTTCAACAACCGCCGGCTCCGGAGGGAGCTTCACCGCCGGGAACTGCCTCGGCCTTCTCTTTCGCCCTGAGGCGCCGCGCTGTGATCCCGGTCGCACTGGCGGCGGCTCTTGCTGCCGGCTGGACACTTCTCGACGAGCCCGGATCTTCGCCGCAAGCAAATCTGGAGACTGCGGAAGCGATCGTTTCGCAGCCGGAACCGTTCGAGCCTGCTTCTGCAATCCTACCGGCCAATCCCGATGCGACCCCCTCTCTGCCACCGGTCGCCACCGCTCCGCACCAGCACGTCAAGCTTCTCGCCCCGGCCGGTCTCGCTCCGGCGACGGCCGCGGCTGCAGCTCAGAGCTTGCGGGCGGCCGGCTTCGACGTCACGGGTCCGGTCGCCGTGCCACTCACCGTGTCACAGGCCAATGCACGCTACTTCCATGAAGCAGATCGAGACGGCCTCGACACGCTCCTCTCCCTTCTCGCCCCGCTTCAGGATGCGGCTCCGGAACTGCGCGCCTTCACCGACCTGCCGGACGCCCCCCCGCCGGGCCACGTCGAAGTCTGGCTCGCCGGTCCGGCCCAGCGCCCGGCCGCCCTTGCCGGCGCCGACGCCCCGGAGCAGATCCCGGCCGCCGTCGATGCCGATCTTCTTGGCGCTCTGGTCAGCCTCGCGCGCACCGGCGAGTAGCCTCGGCCGCAGGCAATGATGCCATCCAACATTGCTTGACTGAAACGGATCGCCGGCCCATAGCGAAGGGATGACCCAATACGGAGATCAGTCGGGCCCGCAGGGCAGCAAGAGGGAAGATGCCGCCATCGCCGCCCTGATGGATCCTGTCGCACTCGAAGCTCGTCTTGCCGACGCCAGAATGCGTCGCGAGCGGGCGCTTTCCGCTTCCGCGCCGGCGACCGACCGGGCAGCGCCGGTCCCGCGGCAAAAAGTTCCGAACGGCTTCCTGGCAGGCCTCGCTCTGGGCGTGGCTCTGGCCGGCGCAGCATTGACGCCGGTTCTTATGCGTTCCGAGGGCGCCTCGCTGGTGGCACCGCCCGAAGCCCTTCCCGCCGCCGCATCCGAGCCGGAACCGACGGCCTCGCCTGGCGCACTGGCGGTCGCATTCGTCACGCTCGGCCCGGAACCCCGCCCCGCCGATCTGAAGCCGGCCGCCACGGCCAGTATCAGTACCCGGAATGCACCTGTGCGCAGTACATCGACGCCGCAGCCGGCGCTTCTCACGGCGATCATCCGGCAGGGACGCGTGATCGAAACCTCCGCCGATGCAGGGCTGCGCGAGGTCGTCCGGACCGCCGACCGTTTCGTCAGCGATCTCGGCCGGGCCCTGCCGAAACCCACTGCCAAGGCGCTCCGGGAGGCTCTGCGCGCGACCCCGGGCAAGACCAAGAAGGCGCCCCGGAAGGACTAGCTCCGACCTGCGCCTCCGCGTCTGCTTGACGGTTCCCCGATCCGGCCCCATACCCCCCGAATGACAGACATTTCGCGCATCCGGAACTTCTCCATCGTCGCCCATATCGACCACGGGAAATCCACCCTGGCCGACCGGCTGATCCAGTCCACCGGTACGGTTTCGGACCGTGACATGAAGGCACAGCTCCTCGACTCGATGGACATCGAGCGCGAGCGCGGCATCACCATCAAGGCGCAGACCGTCCGCATCGACTACAGGGCCCGCGACGGCCAGAGCTACGTGCTCAACCTGATCGACACGCCGGGCCATGTCGACTTCGCCTACGAGGTCTCCCGCTCGATGCGGGCCGTCGAGGGCTCGCTCCTCGTGGTCGATGCGTCGCAGGGCGTCGAGGCGCAGACTCTCGCCAACGTCTATCAGGCGATCGATGCCGGTCACGAGATCGTTCCCGTACTCAACAAGATCGACCTGCCAGCCGCCGAGCCTGCCCGGGTCCGCGAACAGATCGAGGACGTCATCGGCATCGACGCCTCCGACGCGGTGGAGATTTCCGCCAAGACCGGCCTCGGCATCCCGGATGTGCTCGAAGCGATCGTGACCCGCCTGCCTTCGCCTGCCGGCGACCGGACCGCGCCCCTCAAGGCCATGCTGGTCGACAGCTGGTATGACGCCTATCTCGGCGTCGTCGTGCTGGTGCGGATTTTCGACGGCGTGCTGAAGAAGGGCGACCGCATCCGGATGATGCAGACCGGCGCGCTCTACCCGGTCGACCGCATCGGCGTTTTCCGCCCCGGCATGCTCCCCGTCGACGAGCTCGGACCCGGCGAAATCGGCTTTCTCACAGCCTCGATCAAGCAGGTCCGCGACACCCGCGTAGGCGACACCATCACCACCGAGAAGAAGGGCTGCGAGACCGCCCTGCCCGGCTTCAAACCGGCCCAGCCGGTTGTGTTCTGCGGCCTCTTCCCCGTCGACGCCGCCGATTTCGAGGATCTGCGCGACGCCATCGAGAAGCTCCAGCTCAACGACGCCAGCTTCTCGTCGGAGATGGAGACCTCCGCCGCCCTCGGCTTCGGCTTCCGCTGCGGCTTTCTCGGCCTGCTGCATCTCGAGGTGATCCGCGACCGGCTCGAACGCGAATACGACATCGACCTGATCACCACCGCGCCCTCGGTCATCTACCACGTCTGGAAGACCGACGGCACGATGCTCGAGCTGCACAACCCCGCCGACATGCCCGACCCGGTCCGGGTCGACCACATCGAGGAACCGCGCATCAAGGCGACCATCCTCGTGCCCGACGAGTACCTCGGCGACGTGCTCAAGCTCTGCCAGGACCGGCGCGGGGTCCAGCTCGATCTCACCTATGCCGGCTCCCGCGCGATGGTGGTCTACGACCTGCCGCTCAACGAGGTGGTCTTCGACTTCTACGACCGGCTGAAGAGCGTCACCAAGGGCTACGCAAGCTTCGACTACCAGGTCACCGGCTATCAGGAGGACGATCTGGTGAAGATGCAGATCCTCGTCAACGACGAGCCGGTCGACGCGCTCTCGACCATGGTCCACCGCGCCCGCGCCGATGCCCGCGGCCGCGCGATGGTCGAGAAGCTGAAGGAACTCATCCCCCAGCACATGTTCAAGATCCCGATCCAGGCCGCGATCGGCGGCCGCATCATCGCCCGCGAGACCCTCTCGGCCCTGCGCAAGGACGTCACCGCCAAATGCTACGGCGGCGACGCCACCCGCAAGCGCAAGCTGCTCGACAAGCAGAAGGCGGGCAAGAAGAAGATGCGCCAGTTCGGCAAGGTCGACATCCCGCAGGAGGCGTTCATCTCGGCGTTGAAGATGGATGGGTGATACGCACGCTTCACGCCTATACCGTCCCTGCCGCTCCCCAAAGTCCACCCTGAGCGCCTCCGCCAGCGCGAAATAAGGGTTCGACCTCGGCGGTTTTCAGCCCATCTCCGATAAGCGACTCGACGGATCACGACAGTTTTGTGACGATCGGGACTTGGTTTCGCGAAACGGGGGACATGCCTTGATCGAGACCCTGCGGTCAATTGACCTGAACACGCTCGTCTTCTTCAATCAGGCAATCGGCCACTCCGAATTCATCGACATGGCCACCAAACTGGTTTCGGAGAACGAGGTGCTGAAAGGCATCCCGCTCATGGTGCTGTTCTGGGGCTTGTGGTTCGCGGCGGACCGGCTCGGTCCCGAGACGCGCCCGCGCCTAACGGCTCTTCTCGTCACGAACGTCGTAGCCATCGTTGTTGGCCGCGCTTTCGCATCCCTCCTGCCGGCCCGACTGCGCCCGATGCAGGATGCCGACTTATTGATCCGAACGCCGCTCGACAGAACAGCCTGGGACGGGTGGAGTTCGATGCCCAGCGACCATGCAGTAATGTTTTTCGCCATGGCAACCGCCTTCTTCTTCGTGAACCGTTGGGCCGGCCTCGCAGCGCTTGTCCACGCCGCCATCGTCATCTCGCTGCCGCGCGTCATGCTTGGCCTGCATTTCCCTACCGACATTCTTGTCGGTGGCGCCATCGGCGCTCTTGTCGCCCTCGTCCTCATGCCGAGCCTATCTCGCGCTTTTGCGCGGCACCGCGTTGTCGATCGCGCCCTCGCCTTTCCCCATCTCCTGTATCCCGCGCTGTTCTTTGTGACCTTCCAGAGCGCCTCGATGTTCGAATCCCTTCGTCGCGCACTCGATGCAGCTGCCGATGCGGTCAGATACGTTCTCTGAAGGGAGCTACGGGATCGCCGTCTGCACGGTCGTTGCAGGCCGAAGCACACCTACGTTCGACAGATTGTGCACTGACGAGTGCCCCTTCCAGGGGACCTCCACAAGTGGATCCCGTTCGAAAGGGCCGTCTCCCAACGCTGATCGACAATCATCGTCGTTGTCCGGTCCGCTCTCAGCACCGGACGCAACGGCACTGATGTAACCGGACCAGCGCTTCAAATCGATCCGAAACTCGGCTCTTGCGGAAAGCGCATCACGATCGCCCGTGTCACTTCTTCTTCGGCGCCATCCCCCAGGCCCTGAGCCATTCGTCGGTCACGGCCTTCGCCATCTGTTTCTGCATCAGGGTCTGCTGCTTCTTCACTTCGTTCATCCAGTAGCCCTGCGCGGTGCCGACGTTCTTCGCCGCCGCACTCATCCAAAGGCTCATCCACGGGTTCTTCATCCTGGGCTCCGATCAGGTCTCGCGACGGGCACGAAGGCCCGGGCGAGCGTAGCCTAGCACCTGGGGGACCCGCGACCCAGCGTCGGCAGCGGCCACGAAGGCCGTCGCGCCGGATTCTGGCTTTTGTGCAACGCAGCATCAGGCATTCCGATGTCGGGCCTGCGTCCCGGCTTCACCTCCGAAGATCTGCCACATCCGCGGGCTCAGCCCCGCGAGAATGATCCCGATCGAGAACAGGCACCAGATCGCTGGCAATTCGTTCGGCGCCTCCGTGAGCCGACTGGCGAGGAACGGCCCGACGAGCGCGTGAAACAGCGTGAACCGCCACGCTCCGTAGCAGAGCGGCAGTGCGAACACCGCGAGCAGGTAGGAAGGCCAAGCTGCGATATTGCCCCAGAGCATCACCAGCGGTGCCGTGAGCCCGTTCTGCGGGACTTCCCAGGCAAGATGCCACTCTCCCGACACCGTGCAGAGCGGCGCCCCGCAGAGCACAGACCCCGGCAGGCAGGTTCCGGCGAAGGGCAGCGGCGCGAGTTGAAGCAGCATGAAGACCGATGCGCACCCGGCCAGCAGCATCGCCGGCCACCACCAACGCGCTCGCGCCTCGGCCCCGACCAGTTCCAGTGCGAAAGCGTTGAGGAAGAGCGGCTGGAACGCGATGTGCAGGACGGAGAGCCATGTCGTCGCCTGGTTCACCGGATTGCCGCACTGGTCGATGGTCAGGCTCCCGCCGAGCTGCAGCGCCTCCATGACCGTGAAATACGCAAGCACGAGCGGAATGGCTGGCGCTGCGCCCCGCTTCAGCGTCACCGCCGTCGCGCTTGCCCCCAACCCCACCATCGCGACTGTCGCCGCAACGGAAAAACACATCGCATCGCACTCCCGCTTCCAGGCGCGTCCCGCGCCATTGCATGGTACCGTGCCTGAGCCACAGGCCCGCGCCTTGACCGGGATCAAGTCGGCCGGCTCAGCAGAACGGGCCGCCCGCGGCCGATCCCCGTGCGGCTATGGTGCCAACACTTTATTCGAGCAAAATCATGCGCTTGAAAACTGTCCCAGCCAGGACCGCCTTCTGACGCCTGGAGGCCTCCGCTCGAGATGTCCGGCTCTTCGCCGAAATTCCCGGACCCTGCGGGCGCCCGACCAAACCCGTTTTGGCGCGGCCGACAGGTCCTGCCAGCGCGCTACTTCGTCCCGAACATCCGGTCTCCGGCGTCTCCGAGACCGGGCATGATGTATCCGCTCTCGTTGAGCTCCCGGTCGAGTGCCGCCGTGATGATCCGCACGTCGGGATGCGCCTCCCGCATCCGCGCGACCCCCTCGGGGGCCGCCAGCAGGCAGAGAAACCGGATGTCCTGCGCCCCGGCCTTCTTGAGGAGATCGATTGCCGCCACCGATGAATTTCCGGTCGCGAGCATCGGATCGACGGCGATCGTCACCCGCTCCTCCAGATTGGCCGGGAGCTTGCAGTAATACTGCACCGGCTGGAGCGTCTTCTCGTCCCGGTACAGTCCGACGAACCCCACCCGCGCCGCCGGGATCAGGTCGAGTACTCCGTCGAGCAACCCGTTGCCCGCCCGCAGGATCGAGATCAGCGCGAGCTTCTTGCCCTCCAGAACCTGCGCCTTCATCGGCATCAGCGGCGTCTCGATCTCGCGGGTGACCAGCGGCAGATCCATCGTAACCTCGTAGGCCAGCAGGTGGCTGATCTCGCGGAGAAGCCGCCGGAAGCCCGCCGTCGAGGTGTCCTTCTCGCGCATCAGCGTCAGCTTGTGCTGCACCAGCGGATGATCGACGATCGTCAGATGGGGATGGCTCATGGTACCTCGCTTTCCAGTCTCTTTCGGAGCGCGGCCTTCACTTCCGCTTCGCAGAACGCCGCCTCGATCGCCGTCTTGTTCAGGGCGGCGAAGTCCGTCGCGGTCCATCCGAAGGCCCGCGCCAGCCCGGCATATTCACCGGTCATGTCGGTCCGGAAATAGGGCGGATCATCGGTCGAGACCGTTACCCGGCAGCCTGCCTCCCGCAGCCGCGCAATCGGATGGGCCTCGAGATCGCCGTAGAGCCCCAGCGCGATGTTCGACCCCGGACAGACCTCCAGCACGATCGCCTCATCCACGATCCGGGCAACAAGCTCCGGGTCCTCGACCGCCCGCACGCCGTGACCGATCCGCGAGACAGGCAGCGCATCGAGCGCCGCCCGCACGCTCTCCGGCCCGCACACCTCCCCGGCATGCACCGTGAGCCCGAGCCCGGCCTCCGCGGCGATCGCGAATGCACATGCATAATCAGCCGGCACCCCGAAGCGCTCCTCCCCGCCCATCCCGAACCCGACCACCCGGCCGCCAGACGTCGCGGCACTCAGCCGCGCGGCATTCACCGCCCGCTCCGCGCCGAAATGCCGGATCGCGGTCGGAATGAAACGGCAAACGATCCCGTGTTCCTTCTCCGCTGCAGCCGCGCCCTCGTCCATCGCCGCGAGGTACTCGGGCCATGCCTCGGCCGATCCGTCGCCGCAGAGGTCCGGGGCAAGGAAGATCTCGGTATAGATCACGCCCTGCCGCGCCGAACGTTCCAGGACCGCCTCGACCAGCCGGCGGAAATCGTCCGGATCGCGAAGCACCGAACAGGCCAGTTCGTAGGTCGCCAGAAACTCCGCGAAATCATGCCAGCGATAGCCGTCCGCACCGTCGAAGGCCGCAGCGACATCGACCCCCTTCTCGGCCCCGAGACCCCGGATGAAATCCGGCGGTGCCGCACCCTCGAGATGCAGATGCAACTCGACCTTGGGAACCCGCCGCCACTCGGTCACAGGAAGCTCCGCCCGTGCCGACCGGGCGCGAGCCCCAGATGGGCGGCCAGCGTCTCTCCGACATCCGCAAAGCGGATCGGACCGACCGGCCCCGCGCCGATCCCCGGGCCGAACCCCAGGACGGGGACCCGCTCGCGCGTATGGTCGGTCCCGCGCCAGGTCGGATCATTCCCGTGATCGGCGGTCAGGATTGCGAGGTCACCGGGGCGCAGAGACGCCCTGATCTCCGGCAGGCGCGTATCGAACTGCTCGAGATTGCGCGCATACCCCGACACGTCGCGTTGATGGCCGTAGAGCGTGTCGAAATCGACGTAGTTGGCGATGACCAGATCTCCCGCACGCGCCTCGGCAAGGGCCGCAAGCGTGAAATCCACATTCTCCATGTCGGTTTTTCCCTTGCGCAAGGTCGTGATCCCGCGATGCGCGAAGATATCGCCGATCTTGCCTACGGCATGGACCTGTCCACCCGCCGCGATCACCCGGTCGAGCAGGGTGTCACCGGGCGGAGGGATGGCAAGATCGCGGCGGTTCGGCGTCCGCGCGAAATCCGCGGCGCTCGTCCCGAGGAAAGGCCGCGCGATCACCCGGCCCACCCGCATCGGATGAACGATTTCGGCCGCGATCCGGCAGACATCGTAAAGGCGCTCCAGCCCGAACCGCTCCTCGTGAGCTGCGATCTGCAGAACGCTATCCGCCGAAGTGTAGAAGATCGGCCATCCTGTCTCGAGAGACGCTTCGCCGAACTCGGCCAGCACCGGCATCCCCGAAGCGTGCCGGTTGCAGAGACTTCCACCCAGCCCCGCCCGCTCGAGGATCGGCCCGATCACATCCGGCGGAAGCGCAGGATCGGTGTCGGGGAAATAGTGCCAGTCCCAGGGCACCGGCAATCCGGCAAGTTCCCAATGGCCCGACGGCGTGTCCTTTCCCCGCGAAATTTCAGTCGCCGCCCCCCAGAGTCCGTTCGGCGTCTCCGCGAAGCCGGGCAGATCGATGTCGGATGCGGCACGGATCGCGGCCCCCAGCCCGAGGGCTGCCATGTGCGGAACCCGAAGCGGCCCGCTGCGGCCCTCGTTTGCGCGTCCCCACGCAGAGGCCTGCACGATATGCCCCAACGTGTTGGCCCCGGCATCCCCGAATGCCTGCGCATCCGGCGCGCCGCCACATCCGACGGAATCCATCACCAGGAGAAGCGCGCGGGCCATCAGCCGATCCGCTCGATCACCAGCGGAAACTCGGCGCCGGGCCGCTCGCCAAAGCCGTAGGCTGCCCGGATGCGGGCCTCCGCCGCAAGGGCCGCTTCCCTGGAGCCGGCATGAACAATGGCAATCGGAGTATCCCCCTCCACCGATGTTCCCAGCCCGGCGAGATGGTCGAGCCCGACCGAGGGATCGACGGCATCGCTCGCCCGCCGGCGCCCGCCGCCCAGTTCGACCACCGCGTATCCGAGCGCGCGGGTATCGATAGTGGCGACAAATCCTTCCACGCCGGCGGTCACTTCATGCACGACGGGCGCCCGGGCGAGATATCGCTCGAACCCCTCGACGAAATCCGCAGGCCCCCCGAGTGCCGAGACCATCCGTCCGAAGACCTCGGCAGCCCGACCGGACTGCAACACGTCGCGCATCCGCGCAGCCGCCGCTTCCCTGCCGTCCGCCAGCCCGGCCAGCACGAGGATCTCGCTACCCAAGGCGACGGTCAGATCCCACAGCCGTCCATCGACGGCGTCGCCACGCAAGAACCGAACCGCATTTGCCATTTCCAGCGCATTGCCGGCCGAGCTCGCCAGCGGCTCGTTCATGTCGGTGATCAGTGCGCGCGTCGGACAACCCGCCCCGTTCGCCACCGCGACCAGCGCCTCCGCGAGAGCGCGGGCGTCCTCGACGGATGCCATGAAGGCGCCGGTGCCGCACTTCACATCGAGTACGAGCGCCTCGAGACCGGCGGCCAGCTTCTTGGAGAGAATCGAGGCCGTGATCAGGTCGATGCTTTCCACCGTCGCGGTCACGTCGCGGATCCCGTAGAAGCGCCGGTCCGCAGGCGCGATGTCCGGTGTCTGGCCGATGATGGCACAGCCGACGTCGGCGACGACCTTTCGGAACATCGCTGCGTCGGGCTGGGTGGCGTATCCCGGAATTGCGTCGAACTTGTCGAGCGTGCCGCCGGTATGGCCGAGCCCCCGGCCGGATATCATCGGAACGAAGGCGCCACAGGCCGCGAGAGCCGGCGCGAGCATCAGGCTGACATTGTCACCGACCCCTCCGGTGGAATGCTTGTCCACCACGGGACCGGGCAGATCCCAGTCGAGGACAGTCCCGCTGTCGCGCATTGCCAGGGTGAGCGCCACCCGTTCCTCGGTCGACAGGCCGCGAAACAGCACGGCCATCGCGAAGGCGGCGATCTGCCCCTCGCTGATGCTCTCGTCGGTGAGACCGGCCACCATGAAGCGGATCTCGTCACTGCTCAGGACCTTGCCGTCGCGCTTCGACGCGATGATCTCCTGCGGCAGCATCAGTAATCGGCGTCGTCAGCAGGCCCGGTTCCCGAGCCGAGTTCGGCGAGAAGGGCATCGAGGAGACCCGATGCGCCAAAGCGGAAATGCTTCGGACCGGCCCATCCGTTGCCCATGATCCCGTCCGCCAGCGAAAGATAAATCCCCGCATCCGCGACGCTGCGCACGCCGCCTGCCGCCTTGAATCCGGCAGCACTGCCGGTGCGCCGGATCGCCTCCAGCAGGATCTCCGCCGCCTCCGGGGTTGCGTTCACCGGAACCTTGCCGGTGGATGTCTTGAGAAAGTCAGCCCCCCCCGCAAGGGCCTGTTCCGCGGCACGCGCGATCAGGATGGGGTCACCCAGTTCTCCCGTCTCGAGAATGGCCTTGAGGGGCACCTCTCCGCAGGTCGACCTGACCGACGAAACCATGTCTGGTATGGCCGTGTCGTCGCCGCCCTTCAGGGCCCGCCACGGGACGACCAGATCGATCTCGTCCGCTCCGTCGGCTATCGCGCGGGCCGTTTCCGCCAGCACCTCGTCCACCGGCGCTTCTCCCGAGGGGAAGTTGACCACCGTCGCCACCTTGATCCCTGTCCGCGCAAGGGCCGCGCGTGCCTGGACCACGAAGGCGGGCCAGACACAGACAGCCGCGACGAAGCCTTCCGGGGACTGCGCCCGCCGGCACAGCGCATCGATATCCGAAGCCGTGCAGTCGGCGTCGAGATTGGTCAGGTCGAGACAAACCAGCGCGCGCCGGGCAATGGTCGCGAATTCGCCAGACCCGGTACTCATGCTCCGGCCCGGGCCATGTGATCGGTCGTGAAGCTCCCGGGCAGCAGTGCCCCGAGCGTCGTGGTGAGCTTGGGTCCGTCGAGATCGGCGAGGATTACCGGCACTTCCGCGCCCCCGAATTCCGCGAGTTTCTGGCGGCAACCGCCACACGGCGGCACCGGCAATGGCGCATCCGCAACCACCAGGACCTCGGCGATATTGCGGCCGCCCGCCGCCACCATCGCCGCAATCGCTCCCGCCTCGGCGCAGGTGCCCTGGGGATAGGCGACATTCTCGACGTTGCAGCCGACTGAATATCCGGCCCTCGACATCGCGGATCGCCGCACCGACCGCGAAACCGGAATAGGGAGCATATGCGTTGGCGCGCGCCGCCATCGCCGCTTCGAGAAGGCTCATCGGATTGACTCCCTGCGACCCGCTCCGGACTATGGCCGAGGCTGCCGCCGGATGGCAAGCCGTCCGAGGTCAGGCCCCCGGCCGGCGCTCCGGATCGTTCCAGGTCTCGATCTTGCGGTAGATCGTCGACGGGGAGAGTTCCAGCATCCGGGCCGCGCGCGGGATCGAGCCACCGCAATGGGCGATGGTGGCCTCGATGATCTCGCGTTCGGCCTCTGCCATCGACAGACCGATCAGCCCGGCCACACGACCCCCATCATGGCCCGCCCTCGATTCCGCGGGCATCCGGACAGGATGCAGCTGCGCAACCCGCGCATCAGCGGGATTTCGACCCGAAAAGTCGCCGCGATCGCGCGGCGACAGCGTGATCTCGGTCGGCAGCATCCCCGGCGTCACGAGTGGACCGTCGTGCAGAACGGCGACGTTGCGGATCACGTTGAGAAGCTGACGCACGTTCCCCGGCCAGGGATGGTTGGCCAGAAGCTGCGCGCATTCCGCGTCGAAGCCGGTGAACGATTTGCCCTCCTCCGCCGCTGCCTGCAGCAGGGAACTTCGGGCGATGTCGAGTATGTCGTCCTTGCGGCCACGCAGGGCCGGCATGCGGATCGGAACGACATGCAGCCGGTAGTAGAGGTCCTCGCGGAACCGGCCGGCACGCACTTCCTCGAGCGGGTCGCGGTTGGTCGCACAGACGATCCGAACGTCGACGGGCGTCGGTCGCGGCGCACCCACCGGCTGGATCGTCGAGGTCTGCAGGAAGCGCAGCAGCTTGGTCTGCAGCGACAGATCCATCTCGCAGATCTCGTCGAGAAACAGCGTCCCGCGGTCCGCCACGGCAGCGGCACCCGGCTTGTCGGAGAGGGCGCCGGTAAACGCGCCCTTCAGATGGCCGAACACCTCGGATTCGAGCAGATCCCGCGGGATCGCCGCGCAGTTGAGCGGCACGAAGGCGCGGTTGGCACGGGTCGAATTCGCATGGATCGCCCGCGCGCAGACATCCTTTCCGGTGCCGCTTTCTCCGGTTATGAAAACGGTCGCGGTCGAGCGCCCGATCGATCGGATCATCCGGTAGATGTCGGTCATTTCCTGAGACCGGCTGATAAAGCCCTCGAAGCCGACAGCATCCGATTCCGTCTCGATCTCCGAAACGACTTCGGGAACATGCGGCTTTGCGACGAGCGCGTTCTGGACGGCATTGACCAGCCGCGCGTCGTCGAAGGGCTTGACCATGAAGTCGAAGGCCCCGGCCCGCATCGCCTGAACCGCCCGGTTGATCGAGCCGTTCGCAGTGATCACGATCACCGGGACCTGAGGCATGGACGCGCGGAGCTCGCCGAGCAGGTCGAGGCCGTCACCGTCGGGAAGCTGGAGATCGAGAAGGACGAGGTCCGGGGTGTCCTTGACCAGCACGCCGCGCGCTTCGGCAAGGTCGAAGGCACAGATCACCGAATGCCCGACACGGCTCAGCGCCTGGCGATAGACCATCGACAGGGTCGCAGTGTCCTCGACGATGAGGATATTGTCTGCCAATCAGTCTGCTCCTAAAGCCGGGCCCGCTCGGCGCGAAGAAACCCGAGGGCCGCATCGATTTCCGCGATGCATTGCTCTGCCTGCCCGCACAGATCCGACCCGCATCCGGTGTGCGCCGCGGTGTTGAGCTGGCGGGCACAGGCCTGCAGCCGCGTTGCCCCGACCGCACCGGCAACGGAAATGAGGATATGTGATGCGCCCCGCAACGCTCCGGGCTCGACCGGGTCGAACGCCCCGGCCAGTTCCGACCGGGCGCTGACAAGATCGGCCTCGACCTTTTCGAGCAACTCCCCGGTCATCTCTGCCCCGATCGCCTCCAGAAGGGCATCGTAGATTGCCCGATCGATCGCCGGTTCGGCATCGGCCGGCGCCATGGCCGCTTGCGCTTCCCGGCTCCCGGTACTCGGGCGGGACCATTCGGGCAGGTGCTCCGCCAGCCCGCGACCGAGACTTTCGATGCTGGCGATCGGCTTCGAGATCAGTCCGTTGGCACCGGCTTCGGCTATCTGCTCGCGATGCTCCCTGAGGGCATAGGCCGTCAACGCAACGATCGGGGTGTGAGCCCGACCGTCGCTGCGTGCGCGAATGGCACGGATCACATCAAGACCGGAGAGCCGCGGCATCTCGATGTCGACGACAACCATGTCGAATTCCGCCACTTCGAAACACTCGAGTGCTTCAACTCCGTCGGAAGCCACCACAACCTGCGCACCGAGGGAGCGCAACATCTGTTCCGCTACCATCTGGTTCGTCAGGTTGTCTTCCGCGAGCAGCAGGGAAAGACCGGCAAGATCCGCGCTGCGCTTCGAGGCACCGGATGCCTTCACGGCGGCTCCGGCCTCGACCTCGATCAGGGATCGCGCCGGAATGCTCACGGTGGCTTCCCCGCCGCCCTGGGGGCCGTTTCCGAGCCGGACGGTCAGGCCGGATTCCGATGCAAGGCGCCGCACTATGTGCAGCCCGATCCCATGCATTGCCCCCGACGGCGGCCCGTCGCCCTCGGAAATCCCGGCATGGCTCTTGAGGACAGCCTCCGGAAATCCGGGACCGGTATCGAGAACCTCGAACAGCAGATTGCCGCTCCTCTCCCGTCCCACCCGCAAGGTCACTCGCCCAACATTGGAATGGCGGATCGAATTGGAAAGCAGGTTGCCGAGAAGCCGCGTAAGCGGCATCTGCCTTAGATGGACACCGCGAGGCAGACCCTGTTCTGCCTCGATGGCGAACTCCAGTCCCTTTGCCTCGGCCTCACCCGACCAACGGTGCACCAGAAAGGCAAGAAGCTCCTGCAGATCGACCTCGCCATGGTCGGGCTCCGGATCGGCAATATCGCCGATCACCATGGCAATCAGGTTCTCGAGCTGCCGCGAGGATGCGACGATACCGTCGATCTGACTTGCGAGCATCGGCGGAAGACTGGCCTGCTCGAGGGCCGCTACACCCCCGACAACTCCCTGCAGCGCCGATCTGACATCGTGGGCTATCATTGCGGCATCAACGGCTCGCGCATCATTCGGGATCAAACCACCCGGCCGAAGTTGAGATTGATGCATCGTCGAAGGCTCCTGTCGCCGGCGTCTGTCGGATCCGAACGATCTGGGAGTTCCCATCGGTCGGATTACCTACGGTTGAAATCTAATGCCAGCACTCAGCGTTCGATACACGAACCTGTGCCGTTAGGCAAAGAGTTTTGCAAAATGCATCGCCTAAACGGCGCGTTTTCCCGTCATGCGAGACTTGAGGCGACCGACATCATTGGGCTTCTCGACGACTTCGTCAAAGAGATGCGGCGCCTCCGGCACGCCGAGGGAGACGAAAACCGCCTTCGGGAAGCGGTTTCGGAGGCCGTCGAGGATCCGCGTTCCACCCATCCCGGCGCTGTCGACCAACACGACATCGACTTCGGACGCCGGCGCATCGGGTCCCGTAAACGTCACACGGTCGGACTTGAGCGCCGCCTGATAGATCGTGGCGAGCGCGGTGGAGCGGGTCTCGAAATGGACGCGCAAGGTGGGGAACACGAATTCTCCTGCGGGTAAGCTGACCCGGATCGCCCGGCTGCGGGGCCGCCGCCTGCCTTCCTGCAGGTCGTCGATCAGTTCGATCGTCCCGCCACTGGCCGCAACGAGGCCCTGCGCGATCAGGGGGCGGAGCGCGTCCGAGGAAACCTGGTCCGGGGCAATGGTCCCGAGGCCGGTCAGCAGATCGAGCTTCCAGTCCATGGCAGGCGCGTCGCTGTCGAACCAGATATCGCCCACAAGCATCTTTCCGTCATGCGCGAAAGAAATCCGCAGGGTTTCGGGCGGAGTCACCTCGAGCAGATATTCCGAGAGGTTGACGAATACCTGCCGAATCCGGTCGGAATCGGCCTCCAGGAACTCCGGGACGCCCTTGACGACCACGGCCTCGACATCGGCCGCCCCTTGCGCGTCGAGGGCGTCCCGGATGGATTGCGCGAGATCAGCCGGTGAAAACGGAGCCGGGTCAAGCTTGAACTTGCCATCCTGCAGCTCGGCATAGTCGAGCAGTCCGGCCAGCATCTGCATCATCGACTGGCCGGAGACCGATGCCTGCTGGATCAGGCGATTTTGCCCTTCCGTGGAATTTCCCTGCTTCAACAGGGCAAGCGGTCCCAGCACGCCATTGAGCGGGTTCCGCAATTCGTGGCTCATCATCGAAAGGAACCGGGACTTCGCGCGGCTTGACTGTTCCGCCATCTCGGCCGCGCGCCGGCTCATGGCTGCGAGCTCGCTCTGGCGCCGGTTTTCGCGGAGGATGAGCACGAGGGCGAGGACGCTGAGGAAGACCGCACCGAGCGAGATCAGCGCCGTGGTCCGGGCGCTGTCCTCGATCCTGTCGCGAACGACGGCCGCGTTCGCGGTATCTCCCCTGACAACCTGCAGGGTGAAAATGCGCAGGCCCGCCTGCAAGGCTTCGAGATCATCACTGATCCGGTTGATCGTGTCGGTGTCCGACGGGTCCAGATTCTGCAGGACGGGATCGATCTCGATCAGATACTTCGCAAGCGCGTCAAGCGATCCGTGGCCTTCATCGTAAGCCCGGATCAGTGCGCCGACCCGACCCTTGCGCATCATGAAAACCCGGCTCCACAGGAAGTCGAACCGCTTCTGCGCCTCATCGAGCATCTCTGGAGTCGGTTCGCTCTTAAGTTGCGATATCGAATTGTGAAAGCGCAACAGCTCGACTTCCATCTGGCTTGCGGTCCAGAGGATGTTGTCCTGGCTGATAACCCTCAGGTCCTCGACGTTCTTCCGGATGGAGAGGAAGCCGATCGCCGCGAAAGCCGCCATGGCGAGAAGGACAGCAAGACCGAGATATCTTGGTATGGGTCGCATTTCGAGCCCGGGCGTGTTCAAGACAACAGTCTCTCCACGCTCAAAGCGCTTCGATGCGGACAACCTGCCAGATCAACCTTGCGTTGTAAACCTCGCTGCGCAACTCGCTATGGTCCGATATCGGGTACATCAGCCACAGGGGTCCCTTTTCCCGCCGCGACAGGCGCTGACCATCGACCTCCAGTGCCAGAACGACATCGTACTGCTCGAAATCGCTTGTCGGGATATCGACGAAATAGTCGTTGGCGGCGATCAACCTGATGGTTTCCGCGGCATCGAGCCCGAGCCGTGCGAGCAGGTCGCGAACGAGCGGCCCCCTGTAACTCGCCGCATCGTCAGAAAACTCGCTCTCCGTTACGATGGTGACCTGAGGCATGGCCTCGAGGTCATCCATCGTGAGCTCCAGCGTTTCCCCGTCGACGGCGGGCCCCGCCAGCGTGAGCTCGACGTCACTGGCATGCGCTGTCAACCCGGCCGACATGGCCAGTGCGAGCGCGATGAACAGTGTGTGCAACCAGCGAAGGCCTCGCTGCGGCAGGCTGAACGAAGAAAAAATTCGGGGCACGGGTAACTTCTCCTTAGGTCTCCGGGGCCAGAAGCCACAGGCGAGTACGATTCCCCTCGTTCCCGCATTACGCGAAGCAAGGAACATGCCAACCCGATTCTCAAGCGAATTACACTCGCAGAAGGCACATTCGTCAAAAAGATTGTCGCCTTGATTGCATAATGCAATGACGCGGCAGAAGACAATGCTAAACTCGCAATTTGCAACAGGTCTGCCAACGGGGCCGATATGCCCCGGCGATGACGCCGGGGCATATCGAAATCACTTCCTGTGGGGATAGCCGAAGCTCGACAGGCTTTCGGTGATTTCGCCGAGGATGGCCGGATCGTCGATCGTCGCGGGCATCTTGTACTCCTGCCCGTCGGCGATGCGCACCATGATGCCGCGCAGGATCTTGCCCGACCGCGTCTTGGGAAGACGGTCGACGACCAGCACGTTCTTGAACGCGGCCACCGGCCCGATCTTCTCGCGGACCAGCTTCACGCACTCCTTGGCGATCTCGGAGTGATCGCGATCGCAACCCTTGTTGAGGCAGAGAAAGCCCATCGGCAGTTGGCCCTTGAGCTCGTCGGCAACACCGATCACCGCGCATTCCGCCACGTCCGGATGCCCTGCAAGCACCTCCTCCATGCCTCCGGTCGAGAGGCGATGGCCGGCGACATTGATGACATCGTCGGTCCGGGCCATGATGTAGAGGTAGCCGTCCTCATCAATCAGCCCGGCATCCCCCGTCTCGTAGTACCCCGGAAACGTGTTGAGGTATGACTTCCGGTAACGGTCTTCCGCGTTCCAAAGCGTCGGCAGCGTGCCCGGCGGCAGCGGGAGCTTGATCACAACGGCCCCCAGCGTGTTGGGCGGCAGCGGATGTCCTTCATCCGACAGGATCTGAACGTCATAGCCGGGCATCGCCACGGTGGGCGAGCCGAGCTTGACCGGCATCAGCTCGATCCCCGCCGGATTGGCGGCGATCGCCCAGCCGGTCTCCGTCTGCCACCAGTGATCGATTACCGGCACCTTGAGATGGTCCTGCGCCCAGATGATCGTGTCGGGATCCGCGCGCTCGCCGGCGAGGAACAGGAGCTTGAGCGAGGAGAGATCGTATTTCGTCACGAACTCGCCCTTCGGGTCCTCGCGCTTGATCGCCCGGAACGCCGTCGGCGCGGTGAAGAAGCTCTTCACCTTGTGCTCCGAGATCACGCGCCAGAACGTGCCGGCATCGGGCGTGCCCACCGGCTTGCCCTCGAAGACGATCGTCGTCGCCCCGGCGATCAGCGGCCCGTAGCAGATGTAGGAATGCCCGACGACCCAGCCCACGTCCGACGCGGTCCAGAACACGTCGCCCGCGCGGATGTCGTAGAGGTTCTCCATGGTCCAGCCCAGGGCGACCATGTAGCCGCCATGGGGCCGGATTACGCCCTTCGGAGCCCCGGTGGTCCCGGATGTGTAGAGGATGTAGAGCGGATCCATCCCGCCCACCGGCGTGCAGGCGACCGGCTCGGCATCCGCGACGAAACCACCCCATTCGAAGTCGCGCCCCGCGACCAGCCCAGCCTCGATTTCCGGACGCTGGAGGATCACGCAGAAATCCGGCTTGTGATGTGCGAGATCGATGGCGGCATCGACCATCGGCTTGTAGGCGATCACCCGGCCCGGCTCGATCCCGCAGGAGGACGCGATGATCGCCTTCGGTTTCGCATCCTCGATCCGCACCGCGAGTTCTGGAGCTGCGAAGCCGCCGAACACCACCGAATGCACTGCCCCGATCCGCGCACAGGCGAGCATTGCGACCAGTGCCTCCGGGATCATCGGCATGTAGATCACGACCCGGTCGCCCTTCGCGATACCCTTCGCCGAGAGCGCGCCAGCCAGACGCGCAACGCGGTCGAGGAGCGCTGCATAGCTGATCTCGTCCTTCGCGCCGGTGATCGGCGAATCGTAGATGATCGCGATCCGATCACCATGCCCGGCCGCCACATGCCGGTCGAGCGCGTTGTGGCAGATGTTCACCTCCGCATCGGCGAACCAGCCGTAGAGCGGCGCGTTGCTGTCGTCGAGCGCCCGGCTCGGCGCCTTGAACCAGTCGAAATCCTCGGCCGCCTTCATCCAGAACCCCTCCGGATCGGCCTTCCACCCCGCATAGACGTCTCTGTAACCCATCATCTCCTCCTTCCGGTTGTCCGCTGTTTCAGCCGTATGTGTGAACCGGCGCTCCCGCGAGCGCCGCGATGTTGAGCAGCCCGCGCGCCGTGATCGACGGCGTGACGATATGCGCCTTGTTGCCCATCCCCATCAGGATCGGCCCGACCTCGAGCCCGCCCGCGACCACCTTGATGATGTTGCGCACCCCGCTCGCCGCATCGGAATTGGCGAAGACCAGCACATTGGCCGGCCCCTTGAACCGGGCATTGGGAAAGATCCGCTCGCGAAGCTCGGGGTCCAGTGCCTCGTCGGAATGCATCTCGCCCTCGTAGAGGAAGTCGAGATCCTGCGCGTCGAGCAGCTCCAGCGCCCCGCGCATCCGCCGTCCCGAACTGCTGTCGAGATTGCCGAACTGCGAATGGGAGCAGAGCGCGATCTCCGGTACCAGCCCGAAACGCCGCGCGTGCCGGGCAGCGGCGACGGTGACGGCCGCGATCTGCTCCGGGCTCGGTTCGGGGTTCACATGCGTGTCCGCCACGAAGAGCGGGCCCTTCTCGGTGATCATCAGCGAAAGCGCCCCGATCGGCCGCTGTTCGGGCCGCTCCAGCAACTGGCGGACATAGTTCAGGTGCCACAGATACTGCCCGAACGTGCCGCAGATCATGCTGTCGGCCTCGTCGCGATGCACCATCACCGCGGCGATCGCCGTGGAATTGGTACGCATGATCGCCTTGGCCAGATCCGGCGTCACGCCCCGACGCTGCATGACCGTGTGATAGGTCGTCCAGTAGTCGCGGAAGCGCGGATCGTTCTCGGGGTTCACCAGATCGAAGTCCCGCTCGATCTGGATCGGGATCGCGTGGCGTTCGCAGCGCTGGGCGATCACCTCCGGCCGTCCGATCAGGATCGGCCGATCGACGCCCTCCTCCCGCATCGCATAGACCGCGCGCAGGACCCGCTCGTCCTCGCCCTCCGCGAAGACGATGCGCCGGCTGTGCGTCGCCGCGGCCTCGAAGACCGGGCGCATGATCAGCCCGGTCCGGTAGACCGAATTGTCGAGATGCTCGAGATAGGCGTCGAAATCCGCGATCGGCCGCTCGGCCACCCCGCTGTCCATCGCCGCCCGCGCCACGGCCCCGGCGACGATCGAACAGCAGCCGCAGGTCGAACGGCTTCGGGATCAGGTACTCGCGCCCGAAGCTCAGCCGTTCGCCGCGATAGGCTTCCGCGGCTTCCGCCGACGACGAGGCCCGCGCCAGTTCCGCGATCCCCTCGACGCAGGCGATCTCCATCGCGTCGTTGATCTCCCGCGCGCCGACGTCGAGCGCGCCGCGGAAGATGAACGGAAAGCAGAGAACGTTGTTGACCTGGTTCGGATAGTCCGACCGCCCGGTGGCGATGATCGCGGTCGGATTGGCCGCCCGCGCCACGTCCGGCGCGATCTCCGGGTCGGGGTTGGCCAGCGCGAGGATGATCGGATCGGTCGCGACCATCCGCCCGACCATCTCCGCGGTAAGGATGTTCGGCCCAGACAGTCCGAGAAAGAGGTCGGCGCCGTCGATCACGTCGCCGAGGGTCCGCAGATCGGAGGCCTGCGCGAAGGCGGCCTTCTCGGGGTTCATGTCGATCTCGCGGCCCTCATGGACCAGTCCGTGGACATCGCAGAGCCAGATGTTCTCGCGCTTCGCCCCGAGCTTCAGGAGCATGTTGAGACAGGCGATGCCGGCGGCCCCCCCGCCGGTCGAGACGATCTTCACGTCGGAGAATTCCTTGCCCGCGATCCGGAGCGCATTCACCGCCGCCGCGCCGACCACGATGGCAGTGCCGTGCTGATCATCGTGAAAGACCGGGATGTTCATCTTCTCGCGGCACAGCCGCTCGACGATGAAGCAGTCCGGCGCCTTGATGTCCTCGAGATTGATCGCCCCGAAGGTGGGCTCCAGAGACGCCACGATCTCCGCAAGCTTCACGGGATCGCTCTCGTTCACCTCGATGTCGAAACAGTCGATATTGGCGAACTTCTTGAAGAGCACCGCCTTGCCCTCCATCACCGGTTTCGACGCGAGCGCCCCGATATTGCCCAGACCCAGCACCGCGGTGCCGTTGGTCACGACCCCGACCATGTTGGCCCGGCCGGTATAGCGCGCGGCATTGGCCGGCTCGGCCTTGATCTCGAGGCAGGCCTCGGCCACGCCCGGCGAATAGGCGCGCGACAGGTCCCGCTGGTTGGCCAGCGGCTTGGTCGCACGTATCTCAAGCTTTCCGGGCTTCGGGTACTCATGATAGTAGAGCGCCGCGAGCCGCGTGCTTTCCTTGCTGCCGTCGTCCATCGGGCGTTTCCTCTTTCATGGTTCGCTCCCTGCGGATTAGTCCCCAGGGTTGATCGTCAGGCTCTTTCAGGCCCCTTTTCCCGCAACAGCCCCAGAATGTCGCGGGCAGCATCCGGAATGTTCGTACCCGGCCCGAAGATCGCGCTGACTCCTGCCTTCTTGAGAAAAGCATAATCCTGATGCGGGATCACGCCCCCGCAGATGACGAGGATATCGTCGGCCCCCTCCGCCTTCAGCGCCGCGATCAGCTTCGGCGCCAGCGTCTTGTGCCCCGCCGCCTGGCTCGAGATGCCCACCACATGCACGTCGTTGTCGATGGCATCCTGCGCCGCTTCCTCCGGCGTCTGGAACAAGGGCCCCACATCGACATCGAAGCCGATATCGGCGAAGGCCGTGGCGATCACCTTCGCGCCGCGGTCGTGGCCGTCCTGGCCCATCTTCACCACGAGCATCCTCGGCCGCCGGCCCTCTTCCTCGGCGAACTTCTCCACATCGGCCTGGATGGCCGCGAAGCCCGCATCGCCCTCGTAGGCTGCGCCGTAGACCCCGGCCAGCGTCCTCACCTCGGCCCGATGCCGCCCGAATACCTTCTCCATCGCGTCGGATATCTCCCCAACACTGGCTCGGGCGCGCGCAGCGGCGACCGCGGCCTCCAGCAGATTGCCGCTCCCGCGCGCGGCTTCTTCCAGCGCCGCGAGGGCCGCATCGCAGGCGGCTCCGTCGCGGTCGCGCGGATCTTCTCGAGCCGGGCGATCTGCCCGTCGCGCACCTTCACATTGTCCACATCGAGAATGTCGATCGGGTCCTCGGTCTCGCGGCGGTACTTGTTGACCCCGACGATCACCTCGTCGCCCCGGTCCACCGCCGCCTGCCGCCGCGCCGCACTCTCCTCGATCCTGAGCTTCGGCATGCCCGAGGCCACGGCCTTCGTCATGCCGCCCATCGCCTCGACTTCCTCGATCAGCTCCCAGGCCTTCTCGGCCATCTCGGTGGTCAGCGCCTCGACGTAATACGACCCCGCCAGCGGATCGATCACCTTCGTCACCCCGGTCTCTTCCTGCAGGATCAGCTGGGTGTTGCGCGCGATCCGCGCCGAGAAATCCGTCGGCAAGCGCGATCGCCTCGTCGAGCGCGTTGGTATGGAGCGACTGCGTGCCCCCCAGCACCGCCGCCATCGCCTCGTAGGCGGTCCGCACCACGTTGTTGTAGGGATCCTGCTCCTGCAGGCTCACCCCCGAGGTCTGGCAATGGGTGCGCAGCATCGAGGAGGCCGGGTTCTTCGGCTCGAACTCCTCCATGATCCGCGACCACAGGAGCCGCGCGGCCCGAGCTTCGCCGCCTCCATGAAGAAATTCATCCCGATCGCGAAGAAGAAGCTCAGCCGCCCCGCGAAGGCATCCACATCCATCCCCCGCGCAATCGCAGCCCGCACATATTCGCGCCCGTCCGCCAGCGTGAACGCGAGCTCCTGCACCAGGTTCGCGCCGGCCTCCTGCATGTGATAGCCCGAGATCGAGATCGAGTTGAACTTCGGCATCTGGTCGGAGGTGTACTGGATGATGTCCGCGACGATCCGCATCGAGGGCTCGGGCGGATAGATGTAGGTGTTGCGGACCATGAACTCCTTGAGGATGTCGTTCTGGATCGTGCCCGACAGCACCGCCCGGTCCACGCCCTGCTCCTCGCCCGCCACGATGAAGTTCGCCAGCACCGGGATGACGGCCCCGTTCATCGTCATCGACACCGAGACCTTGTCGAGCGGAATGCCGTCGAACAGGATCTTCATGTCCTCGACGCTGTCGATCGCCACGCCGGCCTTGCCCACATCGCCCTCGACGCGCGGATGGTCGCTGTCATAACCCCGGTGCGTCGCCAGATCGAAGGCCACCGACACCCCCTGCTGCCCCGCCGCCAGCCCGCGCCGGTAGAACGCGTTCGATTCCTCGGCCGTCGAGAAGCCGGCATATTGCCGGATCGTCCAGGGCCGCCCGGCATACATCGTCGCCCGCGGGCCCCGGGTGAAGGGGGCGACGCCCGGCAGCCCGTCCGTATGCGCGAGACCGTCCGTATCGGCCGCGGTGTAGAGCGGCTTCACGGCGATGCCCTCGGGCGTGTTCCACGTCAGCGCGTCCAGCGGACGGCCGCGCATCTCCTTCTGCGCAAGCGCCTCCCATTCCGTCAGATCCGGCTTCGTCATGCTCTGGTTTCCCTTCTCGACCCCGGACGGCCAGGCGAATCCGGCCATCCGGGCGTAATTCGTGTCATTTGCCCTCGCATCCGCGCCCGGATTGACTAGGTTCCGAAGCAAGGGAGATAACGATGCGTCTGAACTTTCTCATGCTGCCCGTGCTGTTCGCCTTCGGAACGGCACAGCCCGTCTTTGCGCAGACCGTCGTGGCGGCCGACGCCGTGGAGGCCCCGGCCGAGACTGAAGCGCCACAGACGCTCGAGGAGCTGCTCTGGATCGCCCGGCCGGTCGTGGTCTTTGCTGACAACGAGAACGATCCCCGCTTCCTCCAGCAGATGGAAATGCTGGAGGACCGCTCCGGCGATCTTGCCGAGCGAAAGGTGGTGGTGCTGGTCGATACGGATCCCGCCGCCAAGGGTCCCCTGCGACAGTCGCTCAGGCCGCGCGGCTTCGGGCTGGTGCTTGTCGACACCGACGGCTCCGTGGTGCAGCGCCGCCCCGCGCCGACAACCGCACGCGAGCTCATCAACCTCATCGACCGCCTGCCCTCGCGCCGCCTCGAAACCGGCTCGCGCCGGCAGTGAGGCCTGCGTGGCCCGCAAGCGGGTCCCTGAGCCCCGCCACCCGAAGGCATCAGGACCGGGTCCATCTCACTCGAACTCCATGATCACGTCATCGACGCCGAGGCTCGCCCCGGCCTCGGCATGGATCACCGAGACGACGCCTGCGCGCTCGGCGCGCAGCACGTTTTCCATCTTCATCGCCTCGACGGTGCAGAGCGCCTGACCGTCGAACACCGCATCGCCCACCGCCACGCTGATCTGCACCACCAGCCCGGGCATCGGACAGAGCAGCATCTTCGAGGTATCCGCCGGCACCTTCTCGGGCATCCGTGACACCAGCTCGGCATGGCGCGGCGTCAGCACCGTCGCGGCCAGATCGGCACCGCGATGGCGCAGCCGGAACCCCGCCGTCGCAGGCTTGACCTTCGCCACCAGCGGCGTGCCGTCGATGACCGCATGGGCCAGCGTCTGCCCCGGCAGCCAGTCGCAGCGCACCTGCAGCACCGTGCCGTCGCCGAAGGTCACGTCGCTCTCGCCGGGATTGCGGTCGAGGGCGAGCGGACAGACGAAATCCCCGAGCTTCACCACCCAGTCGCGGCTGACATAGCGCTGATGGTTGCGCATCGCGCCCGAGACCATCGCCGCACGCTCCTCGACCACCGCATGCATGTGCGCCGCCAGGGCAGCGAGCCGGCGCAGTGTTTCCTCCGGCAGCTGCGCCCCCGAGAAACCGTCGGGGTACTGCTCCTCGATGAAGGCCGTTGTCATCGTGCCGTCGATGAAGATGGGATGATCCATCACCGCCGAGAGGAACGGCAGGTTGTGCCCGATCCCCTCCACCTCGAAACTGTCGAGCGCCACCCGCATCGCCTCGATGGCCCCCGCCCGGTCCGGCGCCCAGGTGCAGAGCTTGGCGATCATCGGGTCGTAAAACATCGAGATCTCGCCGCCCTCGAAGACGCCGGTATCGTTGCGCACCCCGAGCGCTTCGGTCTGCACCTCCTCGGGCGGCCGGTAGCGCGTGAGCCGCCCGATCGACGGCAGGAAGCCGCGATACGGGTCCTCGGCATAGAGCCGGCTCTCGATCGCCCAGCCGTTGATCGGCACGTCGTCCTGCGCGATGGCGAGCTTCTCGCCGGCCGCCACGCGGATCATCTGCTCGACCAGATCGATGCCGGTGATCAGCTCGGTCACCGGATGCTCGACCTGAAGCCGCGTGTTCATCTCGAGGAAATAGAAGTTCCGGCTCCCGTCGACGATGAACTCCACCGTGCCCGCCGAGCAGTAATCCACCGCCTTCGCCAGCGCGACGGCCTGCTCGCCCATCGCGCGGCGCGTGGCCGGGTCGAGGAACGGGCTCGGCGCCTCCTCGATCACCTTCTGGTTCCGCCGCTGGATCGAGCATTCGCGCTCGTTGAGCCACAGGCAGTTGCCGTGCTTGTCGCCCAGAACCTGGATCTCGATATGCCGCGGCTGGGTCACGAACTTCTCGATGAAGATCCGGTCGTCGCCGAAGCTCGACGCGGCTTCCGACTTCGACCGCGCGAAGCCCTCGCGCGCCTCGTCGTCGGTCCAGGCGATCCGCATGCCCTTGCCGCCGCCGCCCGCCGAGGCCTTGATCATCACCGGATAGCCGATCTCGCGCGCGATCGTCACCGCATGCTCGGCATCGTCGATCAGGCCCATATAGCCCGGCACCGTCGAGACCCCGGCCTCGGCGGCGAGCTTCTTCGAGGTGATCTTGTCGCCCATCGCCTCGATCGCCCCGGTGGGCGGCCCGATGAACGCCACGCCCTCGGCCGCCAGCCGCTCGGCGAATTCCGCGCGCTCCGAGAGGAACCCGTAGCCCGGATGCACCGCCTCGGCACCGCTTGCCCGCACTGCCTCGAGGATCCTGTCGATCACGATGTAGGACTGGTTGACCTGCGGCGGCCCGATATGGATCGCCTCGTCCGCCATCTTCACGTGCAGCGCCTGCGCGTCCGCATCGGAATAGACCGCGACAGACGTGATGCCCATCTTGCGGGCCGACTTGATGACCCGACAGGCGATTTCGCCGCGGTTCGCGATCAGGATCTTCTTGAACATCTCTCTTCGCTCCGTTTCGGGCGCCAGGGGCAGAACCCGGTCATCTTGCAACATGCCGGCCGCCCGCGCAGGTCCGCGGCCGGCTCCCGCGTCAGGGTGCGCCGAAGGTGCTCGCCGGCGGGATCATCCCCACATCCCCCGGGTCGGTCCGCAACATCTCGTCGACGAATTCGGTCTGCTGCTGCGGCGTGAGCTGCACGCCTCCGGTCGGGGCGCATGCGCCGACAAGCCCGCCGCAGATCAGGACCGCCAGCCCTGTCGTCATCGTCTTCCCGCCCATCGCTTCGTCTCCCGCTTGCCGCATATGCGGCGTTCCGACCCGCGCGGGGCCCTCAGTCGTCCTCGAACAGGTCCGGAAATCCGGCGCGCGCCGCATCCATGTCGATCCTGAGCAACGCCTCATAGCTCGCCGGATCGAAATCCGGCTCCGCCGGCACCACTTCCCGGCCCAGCAGCCAGTTCAGCCGCCCGGCATCGAGATTGCCGCGCGCGAACGGCTCGGTTCCGAAGTGATCATGAAGAGCGGCAAGGAAGGTGGCATCCGCGAGCCGATCCGCCGGCCGGCGATCGCGGTACCGCTCGCGCGCCTTGAGCGGCGTCGCCCCGTCCTTGTTCGGACGCCGGATGGTGAACTGCGCGTCCGCGCCGGTCATCTTCGAGGGAAAGCCGCGATGCTTCAGCATGACCCGGCCCCGGGTCCAGCAAGAGCCGCGCTCAGTCGTCGCCGAGATTCATCACCGCCACGCCCATCGAGACGGCACCGAAGGTCAGCGAGGTCTGGAAGAACAGCACCGCCGTCGCCAGCCCGCTCTCGTCCTTCTCCAGCATCGTGCCGAGCCCGACCAGATCGAAGTGGATCAGCACGAAGAGGAATACGCAGCCGATCACCATGCCGTTCGCCACATGCGTGAGCATGAAGCGGATCAGCTTCGGCAACGACATCCACCAACGCCGGATCATCCGACCACTCCGTCCCGGTTCCCCCCACAGGTAGGGCCTGTGACGACCGATTTCCAATGATCCACGTCAAACCGGTCATCCCTGCGGCACCGGCATCAGGTAGACCTCGCCCACCGCCACCCGCGCCGGCTGTTCCAGGGCGTATACCGCCGCCGCAGCCACATCCTCGGCCAGCAGCGCGTCGGACTTGCGCTCGTCGAAGAACGGCGTGTCCACCATCCCCGGCGCGATCACCGTGCAGCGCCCGCCCCACGGCCGCATCTCCGCCAGCAGATTCGCCGCGAACCCATGCACGAAATGCTTGGTCGCGCCGTAGACCGATCCCGAAATCTCGGTGCGCGCCGCCCGGCTCCCGGTGAGCAGCATGTGCCCCCCGGTCTTGTGCAGCTCCGGCAGCGCCAGCCGCACCGTCACCAGGAGCCCCCAGATGTTCACGTCGACCATCTGCCGCCACTTGGCCAGATCCGCCTTCTCCGCACCGCCCGGCCCGCCGAGCCCCAGCCCGGCATTCGCGAAGGCCGCATCGAGCCGCCCGAACCGCCCGAGAAACGCCTCGAAGGCCGCTTTCTGATCCGCCTCCGAGGTCACGTCCCCCGGCAGCGCCATCGCCCGCTCGGCGCCGATCTCGTCCACCAGCGCCGCGAGCTTGTCCCCCGAGCGCGCCATCAGCCCGACCGTCCAGCCGGCTTCCGCCGCGGCCCGCGCCGTGGCAGCGCCGATCCCGCTCGAGGCTCCGGTGATGAGAAGTGTCTTGTCCGTCATCCTGTTCCCTTACGTCTGCGACATGACGGCCCGTCGCCGTCCCTCCCCAACGCGGGGCGCCCGCCCCGCGTTTCGGCGTCACAGAGGAATGTTGTCGTGCTTCTTCCACGGATTGCTCAGCCGCTTCGAGCGCAGGCTGGCAAAGGCCCGCGCCACGCGGCGCCGCGTCGAATGCGGCATGATCACCTCGTCGATGAAGCCGCGCTCGGCGGCGACGAAGGGATTGGCGAAGCGCTTCTCGTAATCGGCGGTGCGTGCGGCGATCTTCTCCGGATCGCCCAGTTCCGAGCGATAGAGGATCTCCACCGCTCCCTTCGCCCCCATCACCGCGACCTCCGCCGTCGGCCACGCGTAGTTGAAATCGCCGCGCAGATGCTTCGACGCCATCACCACATAGGCGCCACCGTAGGCCTTGCGGGTGATGACCGTCACCTTCGGCACCGTCGCCTCGCCATAGGCGAAGAGCAGCTTCGCGCCGTGCTTGATGATCCCGTCATATTCCTGGCTGGTCCCCGGCAGGAAGCCCGGGACATCGACGAAGGTCAGGATCGGGATCTCGAAGGCGTCGCAGAACCGCACGAACCGCGCCGCCTTGCGCGCGCTGTCGATGTCCAGACAGCCCGCCAGCACCATCGGCTGGTTCGCCACCACGCCGACCGTCGAGCCCTCGATCCGGATGAAGCCGGTGAGGATGTTGCGCGCGAAATTCTCCTGGATCTCGTAGAAATCCCCCTCGTCCGCGACCTTCAGGATCAGTTCCTTCATGTCGTAGGGCGTGTTGGGGTTCGGCGGGATCAGGGTGTCGAGGCTGTATTCGGTGCGGTCATGGGCATCGAAATAGGGGCGCACGGGAGGTTTCTCGCGGTTCGAGGCCGGCAGGAAGTCGATCAGCCGCCGCACCTCCATCAGCGCCACCACGTCGTTCTCGAAGGCGCCGTCCGCCACGGAGGACTTCGAGGTATGCGTCTTCGCGCCGCCCAGCTCCTCCGCCGTCACCACCTCGTTCGTCACCGTCTTGACCACGTCGGGGCCGGTCACGAACATGTAGGAACTGTCGCGCACCATGAAGATGAAGTCGGTCATCGCCGGGCTGTAGACGGCGCCCCCGGCGCAGGGCCCCATGATCAGGCTGATCTGCGGCACCACGCCCGATCCCATGATGTTGCGCTGGAACACCTCGGCATAGCCCGCGAGGCTCGCCACGCCCTCCTGGATGCGCGCGCCGCCGGAATCGTTGATGCCGATGATCGGCGCGCCGTTCTGGATCGCCATGTCCATGATCTTGCAGATCTTCTCGGCATAGGTCTCCGACAGCGAGCCGCCGAACACCGTGAAGTCCTGGCTGAACACATAGACCTGCCGGCCGTTGATCGTGCCCCAGCCGGTGATCACGCCGTCGCCGGGATAATGCGTGTCGCCCATGCCGAACTCGGTGCAGCGATGCGCCTTGAACATGTCGAATTCTTCGAAGCTGCCCTCGTCGAGGAGGATCTCGACCCGTTCGCGCGCCGTGAGCTTGCCCTTGGCGTGCTGTGCGGCGATCCGCTTTTCGCCGCCTGCCACGCGCACTTCGGCGCGCCGGTCTTCGAGTTCGTCGAGAATGTCTTTCACAAGCACGTCCCCCCTGTCCTTGCCCCGCCAATTGCCAGAAGGGAGGCCGGGCGACAAGCAGAACTCGGCGGATTTGCAAAGTCGATTGCAATCCTCGCCTGCGAATTGCAAATTTGCGAAGTCGCCCTTTCCCGCAGGAAGCCATCGATGACCCAGGGACAGAAACTCTATGCCGGCGTCAAGCTGCGCGAGATCCGCACGCGGCTC
The DNA here is from genome assembly GCA_963825715.1 of uncultured Alphaproteobacteria bacterium. Lineage (GTDB taxonomy): Bacteria > Pseudomonadota > Alphaproteobacteria > Rhodobacterales > Rhodobacteraceae > Amaricoccus. The sequence continues at coordinate 151,923 of CAWGUH010000010.1, forward strand.
GGGCTGACCCAGGCGGATTACGCCGCCCGAACTCGGCGTCTCGCTGTCCTATCTCAACCAGATGGAGAACAACCACCGCCCGGTCTCCGCCAGGGTCCTCCTCGCCCTCGCCGGCGAATACGGCATCGACGTCACCGAGTTGTCCGCCGGCTCCACCGAGCGCATGGTCGCCGATCTGCGCGAGGTGCTGGCCGATCCCGTGTTCGAGACCGCACCGCCGCTGGGCGACATCCAGCTCGTCGCCGCCAACGCGCCCAATCTCGGCCGGGCCCTTCTTGCCCTGCACCGCGCTCACCGCGAGAGCCAGGAACGTCTCGCCCAGCTCAACGAGGCGCTCGGCCGCGAGGACAGCACCCTGAGCCCGCTACCCTGGGAGGAGGTGCGCGACTTCTTCCACTACTGCGACAATTACATCGATCCGATCGACCGTGCCGCCGAACGCTTCGCCGCCACGCTGGCCGGCCCGGACCGCCGCCGCGCCCTCGCAGGCTGGCTGCGGGAGCATCACGACATCGAGTTGCGCCTCTCCGCCGACGGCCCGCTGCGCGTCTTCGACCCGGACGGACGCCGGCTCACCGTGTCATCGCGCGCCGAGCCCGCGACCCAGGCGTTCCAGACCCTGCACCAGATCGCCCTCATCGACCATGACGACCTGCTCGAGGCGACCCTCGATCTCGCCCGGTTCCGCTCCGACGGCGCGAGGGCGATCTGCAAGACCGGCCTCGCCAACTACTTCGCCGGCGCCTCGATGCTGCCCTACGATACGTTCCTGAACCAGGCCAACGCCCTGCGGCACGATCTCGAGGCCCTCTCGCACCGGTTCGAGGCCTCGATCGAGCAGGTCGCGCAACGGCTTTCCACCCTCCAGCGCGTCGGCGCGAAGGGCATTCCGTTCTTCTTCGTCCGGGTTGACCAGGCGGGCACCATCACCAAGCGCCACTCGGCCACGCGCCTCCAGTTCGCCCGCTTCGGCGGCGCCTGCCCGCTGTGGAACGTCCACCAGGCCTTCGAGACGCCCGGCCGTTTCCTGCGCCAGCTCGCCGAGACGCCCGACGGTGCGCGGTATTTCTGCCTCGCCCGCGACGTCTCCAAACCCGGCGGCACCTTCCGCGCGCCGCTCCGGCGATACGCCATCGGACTCGGCTGCGAGATCGCCCATGCCGATGCACTGGTCTATGCCGACGATCTCGACGTGAAGAACGACGCGGCCTACCAGCCGATCGGCATTTCCTGCCGGATCTGCCCGCGCCGCGATTGTGCCCAGCGGGCAGTTCCCCCGCTGGAGCACGTCGTGGAGGTCGATCCCAACCGGCGCGGGCTCCTGCCCTACGCCATCCGGTAGGGGACCCGACCGGCCTCAGAAGTTGTAGGCCGCACCGACCAGCAGATCGATCGAGTCGAACCCGGCCTCTGCCGAGAAGCCGTCCTCGCTGAAGAACTCGCCGCCATCGGTCGAGAACCAGCGGGCTTCGGCGAAGAGATCGACATTCGGGTTCACGGCATAGGTTACCCCCGCCATGGCCTGATAGGCGAACTCGAAGTCGGTGGAGTCGCCGTCGAAATCGACCTGCGCCCCGCCGATGCCGATGCCCACATAGGGCTGGACCGCCGCCATCGCGCCCATGCCGGGGAAGTTGTAGATGCCGTTCAGCATAAGGGCGCTGGTCGTCACGTCCCCGTCCTCGGGGTCCAGCTTCTCGGTCCCGTCCGGTCCGCTGATCTCTGCACCGAAGGTGGCGTTGGCCGAGCGGTAGGTGTATTCCAGCTCGCCGGCTATGGACGGCGTGATGTCGTAGCCGATCGCCGCCCCGAGAAGGTAGCCGGTATCATAGCTCAGATCTTCCTTCAGGCTGACACCGGCATCCTCGAACTCCCGCGGGAGTGACACGTCGAAGTCTTCGTCCTGCGCGAAGGACGCCCCCCCGAAGCCCTTGAGGTAGAAACCGTCCGCGCTCATGCCCTGCGCGGAAGCCACCGACCCGGCGGCGAGTGCCAGCGCCGCAGCGCCGGCCAGCATGGAAATCCGAAAACCGTTCATCTTGAATCCCTCCAAAAATTCTGTATTTCAAATGTATTGATTTGATGCTCTTCTGCAAGGGGTGGAGACCGGCTCGAGCGCAATATTTCGCAGCCCGGCCCTCCACAGCATCCGCGAAAAAAAGAAGGCCGCGGCGGACATCCCCCGCCACGGCCCCCAGCATTCCGTCTCGCGCCCTATCGGGGCGCGCCCCGGTCAGAACTTGTAGGTCAGGCCCACCAGAAGATCGACGGTCTCGACCTGCGCTTCCCAGGACAGGTCGTCCGGCCCGTCGAGCGTCCCGCTGTCGGTCGCGAAGTAACGCACCTCGCCCAGCAGCGCCAGGCTCGGATTGATGTCGTAGGATACCCCGCCCATCACCTGCCAGGCGAAGGCGTTGTCGCGCTTGAAGGATCCGATGTCGTCGATATCGGATTCCATGTTCGCCCAGCCCAGTGCCGCCGCCGACATAGGGAACCACCGCACCCATGGCGCCCATGCCGTCGAACTTGTAGAGCGCGTTCAGCATCACGGCATTGGAGTTGGTCGATCCGCCGAAGGTGTCGATACCCGCCGATATCCGTGTTCGTGTCCGCATTGCGATAGGCGTATTCCAGTTCGAACGCAAAGTTGGGCGTGTAGTTGTACCCGACGCCGAGTCCCAGCACGTAGCCGGCGTCGTAGCTCGCATCGCCCGTCGGCAATCATGTTACCGCGCCGAATCGACGTCGCCGTCCTGGTCCTGCATCCAGGTCGCGCCGCCGAAGGCCTTTCCGTACCAGTTGCCGGACGCGAACCCTTGTGCGCTGGCAGCGGTGCCAACGGCCATGACTGCGCCGATTGCGGCGGATGCGAGTGCAATCTTCCTGTAGTGGTTCATGATGAGCCCTCCTTGCGGCCTCGGTCCCCAAAAAACGTCCGATGGATCTAAGTTAACGAAACCTATCGCAATTTCAATCTGTGTGCGCGTCTGCGGTCCCGATTGTTGCCCGAATGTCTCGGTCGGCGGGAAACCCCACCGCGACACCGACAAAGTCAACGCCCGAGCGGCGTTTCGGTTCCACCCCGGGGCAGGCACCGCGCTCATCACCACGTTTCCATTTCACGTCAGGCATCTGGACCGGATACTTCGCAGCGGAACCCCGGACCGGCAGCACCGGAACGATTGCGCGCCCCCCTCCCGGCCTGTAGCAGGCAGCCAGAACTCCCTCAGATCCGGCCTCGCAGATGCCTCAAGGATACGGCCCCGAGAACACGCTGCGCCGGCATGTCGGCCGCACCCTCGTGCTTGCCTGGCCGATGATCCTGAGCCGGGTCGGGCTCGTCACCATGTTCACCATGGACGTGATCGTGCTGGGCCGCGCCGGAGCCGGCCCGCTCTCGGAATACGTGCTCGGCCAGGCGATCACCGACAGCCTTCTCGCGATGATCGTCGGCCTCCTGCTCGGGGTGCCGGTCCTCGTTGCCCGCGAGACCGGCGCCGGCAACGACGCCGCCGCCGGCACGATCTGGCGCCGCGGCCTCGCCCTTGCAGCCGTCACCGGGGCGCTGCTCTGCGTCGCCCTCCAGCTCGTCGAGCCGCTCTTCCGCGCCACCGGCCAGGATCCGGACCTCGCCGCCCGCGCCGCCGCCGTCACCCGAACGCTCGCCTTCGGCCTCCCGTTCATCGCGCTCTTCTACACCTCCGCCGCGCTTCTCGAGGCGCTCCACCGTCCGCTCGTCGGATTCCTCGCGATCGCCGCCGGAAATTTCGTCAATCTCGGCCTCAACATCCTCCTCGTCTTCGGAGCCGGCCCGATTCCGGCGCTTGGCGCGATCGGCTGCGCCATCGCCTCGGTGACGACCTTCGCCCTGCTCGCGATCGGCCTCCTCGCCTATGTCCGCTTCTTCCTGCCCCACCGCGCCCGCTACGGCATCGGCCCCGGTTCCGCGCGTCCTGCCAGCCCCCTGCCGCCCGTACGCGACCAGATCCGCATGGGCCTCGCCTCGGGCGGCTCCCATCTCCTCGAGGCCGGCGCCTTCGCCGCGATGACCCTCCTGGTCGGCCGCCTCGGACAACTCGCTCTGGCCGCGCACGGCGTGCTCTTCCAGTTCATCGCGGTAGCCTTCATGATCGCCTACGGGCTCGCCGGCGCGACCCAGGTCCGGGTCGGCAATGCCTGGGGCCGCAACGACGAACGGGGGGCCGCACTGGCCGGCTGGACCGGCCTCGGCCTCGCCACACTCGCGACCACCGCCCTCGCCGCAGCGATCGCCTTCTATCCCGATGCGTTCCTGCGGCTCTTCACCACGGAAGCCGCCATCGTCGCCGCCGCCCTTCCGGCCCTCGCCTGGGCTCTGGCTTCAACCGTCTTCGACGGCGGCCAGTCGGTGATGAACAATGCCTGCCGGGGCCGCGGCGATACCTGGATCCCGACGGCGCTCCATTTCGGCAGCTACTGGCTGGTCATGGTGCCCGGCGCCTGGCTGCTGGCCTTCCCACTCGGCATGGGCCTCTCGGGCATTTACGCGGGGATCCTGATCGCCAGCATGGTCTCGGTCAGCCTGCTCGCCCTCAGGTTCCGCCGGTTGAACAGCGCAGCGCCGTCACCTCGATCTCGACCTTCATCTCCGGCTCGTTGAGCCCGGCGACGATCATCGTCGCCGCCGGCCGGACTTCCCCGAAGGCGGCGCGCAGCGCCGGGGCGATTTCGTGCCGCAACCCCGCCTCGGTCACGACGTAGCGGACCCGCACCACGTCGCCCATCGCGAAGCCGGCCTCCCCCAGCACCCGCGCGATCGTGGCGAGCGCATTGCCCGCCTGCGCCAGCGCATCCGGCGGCATCGACATCGTCGCATAATCGTAGCCCGTGGTCCCGGCGACGAAGCACCAGTCGCCCTGCACCACCGCGCGGCTGTAGGCGAACTCCGTCTCGAACGGCGATCCGCCGGAAATCCTCCGCCGCATGGTCAGGCCGTGCCCTTCAGTCCGCGGTGAACTCCGCGATCAGCCCGTCCACCACGGCGCGCAGGGCCGCAGGCGCCTCGTCGCCCCGCTCGATCGCTGCCGCATAGGACGCCCGCTGGCGCACCGCCGAGTTCCCCTCCGACGCGATCCGGCGCAGGCCGTGGAGCTCCCGCTTGCAGCCGAGCATCTCCGCATCGTCGTCGACCATCTCGATCAGTTCGTCGATCAGATCCGGCAGCGGCGCCGCCCGGAGCGCGCCGTGATCGATCAGCGCCCCCTCGACGCCGTAACGCTGCGCCCGCCAGCGGTTCTCGCGAATCAGCGTCGGCGGATAGATCCGCCAGCGCTGGTTCCGGGTGCGGAGCCGGAACAGATAGGCCATGATCGACTGGTACATCGCCGCGAGTGCCGCCACATCCGCCAGATGCGAGCAGACATCGGTCACCCGCTGTTCGAGCGTCGGAAACTTCGCCGAGGGCCGGATGTCCCACCAGAGCTTGGTCCCGTCCTCGATGCAGCCCGCCGTCACCAGATGGTCGATCAGCCGCTGGTATTCCGAGAAGCTGGTCAGCGGGTCCGGAAGCCCGGTGCGGGGCAGCGCATCGAAAACCGTGAGCCGGTAGCTCGAAAGCCCGGTATCCTCTCCCTCCCAGTAGGGCGAGGAGCCCGAAAGCGCGAGCATGTGCGGCAGGAAATATGCGACCTGGTTCATCAGGTCGATCCGCTGGTCGTCATCCTCGATCCCGATATGGAAGTGCATGCCGCAGATCAGCAGGCGCCGGGCCGGCTGGCCGATGGCGGCCCGCAGCCCGTCATAGCGCTCCTTGCGGGTATGGCTCTGCTGCCGCCAGGCCGCGAAGGGATGCGTAGAGGCCCCGATCACCGCATAGCCGAAATCCGTCGCCGCCGCGGCGACGCCGTGCCGGAGGCCGCGCAACTCGTCCACGGCGGCCGAGACCGTCCGGTGCGGGCGCGTGCCGACCTCTATCTGGCATTGCAGGAACTCGGCGGTGACCTGGTCGCCCAGCGCGTCCGAACAGGCCGCGAAGAAGGCCGGATCGGGTTCGGGAACCAGATCGCGGCTCTCGCGGTCGACGATCAGGTATTCTTCCTCGATGCCGAGGGTGAAGCTGGGTCTGTCCATCGGCACGTCTCCCCTGTCCCTGCGCGATATTGGGTTCGACCGGCCGAAAAGGTCAATCGCTTCCGCGATGTCATCTCTCGCGGGAATTGCCTTTCGCCCCAAGCTGGTGTGGAGTGCGCGGACCGGCACATCAGAAAGGGACAGCAAGATGCGGATCACCCTCCTCCTTCTCCTCACATTCGGCCTCGCGGCCTGCAACTCGGCCGGCCCCGGCACCGGAATGAGCGACAGCATGAGCGACGCCGGGACCGAAACGATGGAAAACGCCGAAGGCATGGCCGACGAGGGCGGCATCTGAGGCACGCGGCCGGACCGGCCAGCCGGTCCGGCCACCCGCCCGCGCGCGCATTGCTTGCAAAGCCCGCGAAAGCGGATATAGCCGCGGCGCATGAGCCAGAACCCGCCCGCACTGCGCCCCGATCTCGCCCCCCGGCCGCGCATCGCCGAACCCACCCGTCCCGGCCAGCCGCGGATCGGCATGGTCAGTCTCGGCTGCCCGAAGGCGCTGGTGGACAGCGAGCGCATCCTCACCCGGCTGCGCGCCGAAGGCTACGCAATCTCGCCCGACTATTCCGGCGCCGAGGCGGTGATCGTGAACACCTGCGGCTTTCTCGACAGCGCCAAGGCCGAGAGCCTCGAGGCGATCGGCGAGGCCCTGGCCGCGAACGGCCGGGTCATCGTCACCGGCTGCCTCGGCGCCGAGCCCGACTACATCACCGGCGCCCATCCCACCGTGCTCGCCGTCACCGGCCCGCACCAGTACGAGGCCGTGCTCGACGCGGTCCACGCCGCCGTGCCGCCGAGCCCCGACCCGTTCATCGACCTGCTGCCCGCCTCGGGCGTCCACCTCACCCCGCGCCACTACAGCTATCTCAAGATTTCAGAAGGTTGCAACCACAAGTGCAAGTTCTGCATCATCCCGGACATGCGCGGAAAGCTCGTCTCGCGCCCGGCCAACGCAATCCTGCGCGAGGCCGAGAAACTCGTCGAGGCCGGCGTCAGGGAACTCCTCGTCATCAGCCAGGATACCTCCGCCTACGGGGTGGATCGCCGCCATGACGCCCACGACTGGCACGGCCGCCCGGTCCGCAGCCACATCACCGACCTCGCCCGCGAGCTCGGAACCCTCGGCGCCTGGGTCCGCCTCCACTACGTCTACCCCTACCCCCATGTCCGCGACCTGATCCCGCTGATGGCCGAGGGCGCGATCCTCCCCTATCTCGACATCCCCTTCCAGCACAGCCACCCGGACGTGCTCCGCCGCATGGCGCGGCCCGCCGCCAGCGCCCGCACCCTCGACGAGATCGCCGCCTGGCGCGCGCTCTGCCCCGACATCACCCTGCGGTCGACCTTCATCGTCGGCTATCCCGGCGAGACCGAGGCCGAGTTCGCGCATCTGCTCGACTGGCTCGACGCGGCCCAGCTCGATCGCGTCGGCTGCTTCCAGTACGAGAACGTCAAGGGCGCCCGTGCCAATGCCCTGCCGGACCACGTGCCCTCGGAGGTCAAGCAGGACCGCTGGAACCGCTTCATGGAAAAGGCCCAGGCGATCAGCGCGGCGAAGCTCGAAGCGAAGGTCGGCGCGACCCTCGAGGTGATCGTGGATGCGGTCGACGGCGAGGGCGCCACCTGCCGCACCAAGGCGGATGCCCCCGAAATCGACGGCAACCTCTTCATCGACACCGGTTTCGAAACCCTCGCGCCGGGCGATATCGTCCGGGTCACGGTGGACGAGGCCTCGGAATACGATCTCTGGGCCCGACTGGCCGGATGAGGCGCCGCGAACCCGGCCGCGATTAACGAAACCGCGTTTTCGCGCTTCCGGCCGCTGGCGGGGTGACGGGGCATCGGGTAAGCCTGAGGCATGAAACCGCCTTCGCCCCTTGCGATCCTGCTCCTCGCCTGCCTGCTGTCCCCCGCCGCGCAGGCTGGTGCAACGGTGAGCGCCGCGCCGGCCGCTTCGCCCGGCGAGACGGGCGCCGCACCGGCGGACGCAGACCGGCGCTGCAGCCCGGACGGCACCCATTGCATCCGCCTCGCAAGCTACGTCGCCGATGTCTGCGGCGTGATCGAAGCAGCGGCAGAGGCAGCAAGCATCGATCCGCATTTCTTCGCCCGGCTGATCTGGAAGGAGAGCCTCTTCGACGCCTCGGCGGTGAGTCCGGCCGGGGCGGAAGGCATCGCGCAGTTCATGCCCGGCACGGCGAAGCTGCGCGGGCTGAAGGACGCCTTCAACCCGGCGGAGGCGCTGGTCGCCTCGGCCCGGTATCTCGCCGAGATGCGCGAGATGTACGGCAACCTGGGACTGGCGGCGGTCGGCTACAATGGCGGCGAGGCGCGGGCCGAGCGGTTCATCGCGAAGGCGGGCGGCCTGCCGCTCGAGACGCGGGATTACGTTCTGGCGATCACCGGGCATCCGGCGGAGGTCTGGCGCGACACGCCGCCCGCGACACTCGACGTGGCGCTGGCACCGGACATGGACTTCCGGCCGGCCTGTATCGCCCAGGCCGAGAACCGGCGGCTGAAGGAATTCCGGCCGCAACTCCTCCCATGGGGGGTGATCGTCGCCTCGAACCGGGACCGGAGCGGAGCGGAGCGGCAGGTCGCGCGCCTGAAGAACCGCCACGGTGCCGTGCTCGGACCGGAACAGGTGGTCTACACCACGGGCCGCGTCGGCGCGCCGAAACGGATGCATCTGGCGCAGGTCGGGCGGCCGAACCGGGCGGAGGCCGAGGCGCTGTGCGCCCGGCTCCGGAGCGCCGGCGGCGATTGCATGGTGCTGAAGAACTGACCTGCAGCCACGCGCGCGCCCGGCGCACCGTGAAACACCCGTCAAGCTCCTGATATCGTCGGCATTCGCAAGTCAGCTGAGCTCCAGACGCACGCCACCCCTCCAGCAGCCGGCGAGACCGAAGCCGGCATCGAGATGGACGAGATCCGCGCGAGCGCCGGGATGAAGCCGGCCGGCGGCAGCCCCGATCAGCCCGGCGGGGATCGCGGTGGCCATCGCGAAGGCCCGGGCCGGGGCGATCCCGACATCGCGCACCAGAACCCCGATCGCGGTCGCCATGTCGAGATCGGCGCCGGCGAGGGTGCCGTCCTCGAGGGTCAGCCGACCGTCGCGGCGCAGGATGCGGCGCCGGCCGAGGGTGAATTCGGTCAGGCCGGTGCCGGCCACCGCCATCGCGTCCGAGATGAGGAACACGCCTTCCGGCTTCGCGCGGAGCGCGATGCGCATCGCTTCGGGTGCCACGTGGATGCCGTCGGCGATCAGGCCGACATGGACGGCATCGCTGGCGAGCGCCGCTCCGACGAGGCCCGGCTCGCGATGGCCGAGCGGGCTCATGGCGTTGAAGAGATGGGTGACGCAGGCGGCGCCGGCGGCGAACATCGCCCGCGCCGCGTCGAGGCCGGTATCGCTGTGCCCGAGGCTGACCACCGCGCCGGCCCCGGCGAGGGCCGCGATCTGCTGCGGCGTGACGCTTTCCGGCGCGACGGTGACCATGAGCGCCGGCAGGTGCCGCGCCGCCTCGACATAGAGCGCGAGATCGGCCTCCTCCATCGGCCGGATGAGCGCCGGATCATGGGCGCCCTTGCGGACCGGGTCGAGATGCGGGCCTTCGAGGTGCAGGCCGAGAAAGCCCGGCACCTCGGTCCTCGGCCGCGGCGATCCCGGCCGCGACCACGGCGCGGGTGATCTCCGGCGTATCGGTGATCAGCGTCGGCAGGAGCCCCGCCGTGCCGAGCCTTGCATGGGCCTCGCAGATCGTGCGGATGCCGCCGATGTCGGGCCGGTCGCCGAGCAGGATGCCGCCGCCGCCATTGACCTGCAGATCGATGAAGCCCGGCGCGAGGATGCCCCCGTCGAGCGCGATCACCTCGCCGCCTTGCGTCCCGGCCTCGGGCAGGATCCCCGCGACCTCGCCCGCTTCGACGATCAGTTCATGGCCCGCATGCAGGGTCGCGCCGTCGAAGATCGCCGCCCCGGTGAAGACCTGCCGGCTCATACCGTCTCCGTCACCTTGCGCAGCCAGGGCGGCTCGTCGGGGTTGAGGCCGCGCCGGCGCGACAGCCCCTCGACGAACCGGTAGAAGCCGACCGAAAGCACCAGGGGTGCCGTCAGCGGATGCACCCCGGCGACGGAGGGCAGGCGCGTGACCGGGTCCGCGGCCCCGGACGCGGTCAGGAAGACGTCGGCGCCCTGCCCGGCGAGCCGCTCGGCGGTGGCGATGACGCCGGGCAGCGCGGCATCCTCGACCCCGAGCGCCAGCACCGGGAACTGCGCTCGCACGATGGCGGCGGGGCCGTGCAGCACTTCGGCGGCGCTGTAGGCCTCGGCGTGGAGCGCGCAGGTCTCCTTGAACTTCAGCGCCACTTCGCTGGCGATCGCGAAACCGGGACCCCGGCCGAGCACGTAGAGCGAGGGCGCGCGCACCAGCCGGTCGGAAAGCGCGCTCCAGTCGCAGGCAAGCGCCTCGGCGAACTGCTCCGGCAGGGCATGGACGGCAGCGCGCAGGGCTGCATCCTCCTGCCAGTCGGCCAGAAGGGCCAGCCCCGCCACCACCGATGTCACGAAGGTCTTGGTCGCGGCGACGCTCTGCTCGATGCCGGCCCCCAGCGGCAGGGCATGGTCGCAGGCCTCGGCCAGCGGCGAGGCGGCATCGTTGGTGATGGCGAGCGACAGCGCGCCACCCGCGCGGCCGGCGCGCATCATCTCGACGATGTCCGGCGAGCGGCCCGATTGCGAGATGCCGAGGCAGGCCGCACCGTCGAGCCGGAGCGGCCGGCCGTAGATCGAGGCGACCGACGGGCCGACCGAGGCGACCGGCACGCCGGCGACAAGTTCGATGGCGTATTTCAGATAGGTCGCGGCATGGTCGGAGGAGCCGCGGGCCACCGTGACGATCAGGCGGGGGTCGCGGAGGCGCAGGCCGCGCGCGGCTGCGGAGACCGCATCCGCCGATTGCGCCAGAAAGCGCGCGGCGACGGCGGGTATCTCGGCGACTTCGCGCGCCATGTGGGTCTCGGGGGCCGCGTTCATGGCAGGAGCCTCTCGGTTCGGCAGGCGCCGGGGCAGCGCCCGGCCTTGTCGCGATACAGGGCCGCGCGCGGTTTCACAACGTGGCCGCGAGGTCCCGCGCGAGCGCCAGCGCGCCATCGAGCGGGGTGCCGGCAACGGCAACGAGGCGCGGCCCGAGCCCGGGCGCGAGCCGGGCAGCATAGGTCTCGCCGAGTCCGCCGACGAAGCAGACCGGCAGGCGCCCCTCGGGGTCAAGCGCCGCAAGGAACCCGGCGACGTCGCGGCTCGCGGCATCGAGGATGGCGCCGGCGCCGGCATCGCCGCCCTCCGCGGCCGCGACGAGGCGCGGCACGTATTCGGCGAAGCGGGCGGGACCGGCATCCCGCATGGCAATCACGAGCTCGGCCGGGCCACCGGCTTCGGAGATCACCTCCGCGAGCAAGGGCGACGGCGGCGCCAACCCGTCATGCGCGAGCAGCGCGCGTTCCAGCAGCGCCTTGCCGAGCCGCGCGCCGCTGCCCTGATCGCCGAGCTGGAAACCCCAGCCGCCGACGATGTCGATCCGCCCTGCCCGCTGCCGGCCGAAGACCGAGCCGGTGCCGAGCATGGCCGCGAGTCCGTCGCCGGGTCCGAGGGCGCCGCGCAGCGCGATCAGCGCATCGGTCTCGATCCGCATCCGCGCGAAGGGCAGGAGGCCGGCGATTCGCGCGGCGGCGGCGGGCAGGTTCGCGCCGGCGAGGCCGAGCACGGCGACGAGATCGCGCGGCTCGGTGGCGAGCCCGGCTTGCGCAAGGGCGGCGCGGGTGGCGTCGAGGATGCTGTCTCGGGCGGCCTCGGCGTCGGTCCAGACATTGGCGGGGCCGGCGACCGCTTCGCCGAGGACGGCGCCCGCGCCATCGGCCACCGCCGCCCGGCACCGCGTGCCGCCGCCGTCTATTCCGAGCAGATGGGGCATGGACCCTCCCGGTTGCGATGCGCCAGCATAGCGCCGCGAAACCGGTGGACAATCGCCGAAGCCCTCGGCATCATCGAAGGCGGAGGAGCCCGCGCATGGCATCACGACCGACCGAGGACCGGCACCCGCAGGCGATGGGCCTGCAGGACAGGCCGCCCGAGGTCGTGCTCGGCCACCTCCTGGACGCCCAGATCGCGGCGGCCGGCGCGGTGCGCGCGGCCCTTCCCGCCATCGCGGCAGCCGCGGAACTGGCCGCCGCGACACTCCGCGCGGATGGGAAGCTCGGCTATTGCGGCGCCGGCAGTTCGGGCCTGATGGCCCTCGCCGATGCGCTGGAACTCTCGGGCACCTTCGGCATCCCGGTCGCGCGCACGCCGATGCTGTTCGCCGGCGGGGCCTCGGCGCTCCTCGACATGAAAGGCGCCGTGGAGGACGACGCCGCCAGCGCCGCGCCCGACGTCGCGGCGGCCGGGCTCGGCGCGGGCGACGTGCTGATCTGCGTCTCGGCGAGCGGGGCCACACCCTACACGCTGGCGGCGGCCGAAGCGGCGCACGGTGCCTCCTGCCGCGTGGTCGGCCTGGCGAGCGTGGCGGGCAGCCCGCTTCTCGAGGGGTCCGACATCGCCATCCATCTCGAGACCGGGGCGGAGATCGTCGCCGGCTCGACGCGGATGGGGGCTGCGACCGCGCAGAAGATCGCGCTCAACATGCTCTCGACCCTCGCGGGGCTTCAGCTCGGCCATGTCCATGACGGCCTGATGGTGAACGTCACCGCGGACAACGCGAAGCTGCGCGACCGGGCGGCGCGGATCGTGGCGGAGATCGCCGGCTGCGACGGGGCGCGGGCCGCGGCGGCCCTCGCGGCGGGCGACGGACGGGTCAAGATCGCGGTTCTGGTTGCGGCCGGCGCGCGGGACGCGCAGGATGCGGAGCGGCGGCTCGCGGCGACCAACGGCAGGCTCGACGCGGCGCTGCACGGTCTCGGGACCGGGGCCTGACAAAAGACGACACAACCAACCGGGAGACGGAACACATGACACGCATCTCGCTGAAGGGCCTCCTGATGGCCACGACGCTGCTCGGCGGCGGTGCCGCGATGGCGCAGGACGTCGAGCTCACCATCGAAAGCTGGCGCAACGACGACCTCGCGATCTGGCAGGACCAGATCATCCCCGCCTTCGAGGCCAGCCACCCCGGCATCAGCGTCACCTTCGCCCCCTCGGCCCCGGCGGAATACAACGCCGTGCTGAACTCCAAGCTCGATGCGGGCTCGGCGGGCGACCTGATCACCTGCCGCCCCTTCGACGCCTCGCTCTCGCTCTTCGAAAGCGGCAAACTCGCGGATCTCACCGATCTCCCGGCGATGGCGAACTTCTCCGACGTCGCGAAATCCGGCTGGTCCACCGATGACGGCAGTCAGACCTTCTGCGTGCCGATGGCGAGCGTGATCCACGGCTTCATCTACAACGCCGATGCCTTCGCCGAGCTGGGCCTCGAGGAGCCGACAACCGAAGCCGAATTCTTCGCCGTGCTCGACGCGATCAAGGAAGACGGCACCTACATCCCGATGGCGATGGGCACCAACGACCAGTGGGAAGCCGCCACCATGGGCTACAACAACATCGGCCCGAACTACTGGAAGGGCGAGGAAGGCCGCCTCGCGCTCATCGCCGGCGAGCAGAGCCTCACCGACCCGCAATGGGTCGCGCCCTTCGAGCAACTCGCCAAATGGGGCCCCTATCTCGGCGACGGCTTCGAGGCCCAGACCTACCCCGACAGCCAGAACCTCTTCACGCTGGGCCGCGCCGCGATCTATCCCGCCGGCTCCTGGGAGATCGCGCCGTTCCGCGCCCAGATCGAGGGCACCTTCGAGATGGGCGCCTTCCCGCCCCCGGTCGCCAGCCGAAGGCGACACCTGCTACATCTCCGACCACGTCGACATCGCCCTCGGCCTCAACGCCGCCTCGCCCAATGCCGAGGCCGCGCGCACCTTCCTCGACTGGATCGGCTCGGCGGAATTCGCCACCGCTCTACGCCAACGCCGCCCCGGGCTTCTTCCCGCTCACCAGCGAGCCGGTGACGCTCGAGGATCCGCTGGCCCAGGAAATCGTCGGCTGGCGCGACACCTGCGAGAGCACGATCCGCTCGACCTACCAGATCCTGTCGCGCGGCACCCCCAACCTCGAGAACGAGACCTGGAACGCCTCGCGCCAACGTGATCCGCGGCTCCGAGACGCCGGCCGACGCCGCCGCGCGCCTGCAGGAGGGCCTCGCCTCCTGGTACGCGCCGCAGCAGTGACCACCAACTCGGCCCCGCCCGCCCGGCGGGGCCGAATCCGGAGGCGAAAATGGCACAACACCTCTCGGCCGTGACGCTCGTCGTGCCAGATTACGACCGCGCGATCGCCTTCTACGTCGGCGCGCTGGGCTTCGATCTGGTCGAGGACAGCGACCTCGGGGGCGGCAAGCGCTGGGTCCTCGTGGCACCGCCAGGCAGCCGGGAAACCCGCCTCCTCCTCGCCCGGGCCGCCGATTCCGAACAGGCGGCCGCCGTCGGCCGCCAGGCCGGCGGGCGGGTCTTTCTCTTCCTCGCCACCGACGACTTCGACCGGGACCACGCGCGCATGACCGGGGCCGGTGTCGCCTTCGCCGAGCCCCCGCGACGCGAGCCCTACGGAACCGTCGCCGTCTTCGCCGATCCCTTCGGAAACCGCTGGGACCTGATCGATCCCGCCCGCGCCGCCTTCGCCGACCCCTGACGACCGGACCAACCGAGGCCGCCCATGACCGACCGACGCCCGATCCGCTGGCACATCGCCGTCTTCCTCGCGCCGGCGGTGCTCGTCTACACGGCGATCATGATCATCCCGCTCTTCGCGACGCTCAACCTCGCGCTCTTCACCGAGACCGACGGGGCGCAGCGCTTCGTCGGCCTCGACAATTTCCGCACGCTCTTCGGCGATCCGCGCTGGTCGGAAAGCTTCTGGAACGCGCTCGCCAACAACGCCTGGTTCTTCGTGATCCACATGATCGTGCAGAACCCGATCGGCATCGCGCTCGCTGCCCTCCTGTCCTCTCCCCGCCTGCGCGGTGCCGCCTTCTACCGCACCGCGATCTTCGTCCCGACGATCCTGAGTTTCGTGATCGTCGGTTTCGTCTGGAAGCTGATCCTCTCGCCGATCTGGGGCATCGCGCCGGGCATGCTCGACGCGGTGGGCCTCAAGGCGCTCTTCGCGCCGTGGCTGGGCCGCGAGGATACGGCCCTCACCACCCTGGCGCTGATCTCGGTCTGGCAATTCGTCGGCATCCCGATGATGCTGATCTACGCCGCCCTGCTGACCATCCCCGACGAGGTGATCGAGGCGGCCGAGATGGACGGCATCACCGGATGGTCGCAGTTCTGGAAGATCAAGCTGCCGCTGATCCTGCCCGCGATCGGCATCATCTCGATCCTCACTTTCGTCGGCAATTTCAACGCCTTCGACCTGATCTATGTGAGCCAGGGCGCGCTTGCAGGGCCCGATTTCGCCACCGACATCCTCGGCACCTTCCTTTACCGCACCTTCTTCGGCTTCCAGCTCCAGCTCGGCGACCCGCATATGGGCGCCGCCATCGCCACCGCGATGTTCGTGATCATCCTGATCGGCGTGTCGATCTACCTCTTCGGCATCCAGACCCGCCTGCGGAGGTATCAGTTCTGATGCGGAAAGCGCAGCACAACCCCGATTGCGTGGGCGGGGCCGCACCGGCCGGCGCGGCCCTGCTGGCACCCGGACAGCTCCGCGGGGCAAGGGCATGAGCACCGCCCGCACCTCCCTGCCGCGTACCCTCGCCGCCCACGCGATCCTCGCCACCTATACCCTGATCGCGCTCTTCCCGGTCTTCGTCGTCGTGATCAACTCGTTCAAGTCGCGCCGCGAGATCTTCCGCGACCCGCTGGCGCTGCCCAACGCCGAGAGCTTCGACCTGATCGGCTACCGGACCGTGCTGGAGCAGGGCGACATCCTGCTCTATTTCCAGAACAGCATCATCGTCACCGTCGCCTCGCTGTTCTTCGTGCTCCTGTTCGGCGCGATGGCCGCCTTCGCGCTCTCGGAATACCGCTTCCGGGGCAACCTGCTGATGGGGCTCTACCTCGCGCTCGGCATCATGATCCCGATCCGCCTCGGCACCGTGGCGATTCTCGAGCTGATGGTGGCCTCGGGCCTGGTGAACACGCTGACCGCGCTCATCCTCGTCTACACCGCGCAGGGCCTGCCGCTGGCGGTCTTCATCCTCTCGGAATTCATGCGCGGGGTCTCGGACGACCTGAAGAACGCCGGCCGCATCGACGGGCTCTCCGAATACCGCATCTTCTTCCGCCTCGTGCTGCCGCTGGTCCGCCCGGCCATGGCGACGGTGGCGGTCTTCACCATGATCCCGATCTGGAACGACCTCTGGTTCCCGCTGATCCTCGCCCCCGCCGAGGAAACCAAGACCATCACGCTGGGCACCCAGGTCTTCATCGGCCAGTTCGTGACCAACTGGAACGCCGTGCTCGCCTCGCTCTCGCTGGCGATCCTGCCCGTCCTCGTTCTCTACCTGATCTTCTCCCGCCAGCTCATCCGCGGCATCACCGCCGGCGCCGTCAAATGACCCGCCGAAGCTCCCCCTACCCGCAGCCCGGTTTCATACTGACAAGCTTGCCTGGAGAGCAGTCGTTTTCCGCCAACAGGCGGAAAACCGGCAAAGCCGCCTCGCGCGCACCGCGCGCACCTGATGGCGGCAAGGCCCGCCCGCGGCCGCAGGCCGCGCCCGAAACCTGCATACGCCCCGTGCATGGATCGTGCATGCTCCGTGCATCGCCCGATTCCGCCAACCTCCTGAAACCGAAGGCCAAACCATGACCCCGATCCGCACGCTCGTCGCCGGCCTCGGCAATATGGGCCTCTCCCATGCGCTGGCCTACCACGCCGATCCGGATTTCGAGATCATCGGCCTCGTCAACCGCTCCCCCGTCGACCTGCCCGAGGCGCTGCGCTCCTATCCCCTCGCCACCGACTTCGCGCAGGCCCTCGCCGCGCCTCGAGCCCGACCTCGCCAGCATCGCCACCTATTCCGACAGCCACGCCGACTACGCCTGCCTCGCGATGGAGATCGGCGCCCATGTCTTCGTCGAGAAGCCGCTCGCCACCACGGTCGCGGACGCCAAACGCGTCGCCGCCAAGGCCCGCGAGACCGGCCGCAAGGTGGTGGTGGGCTACATCCTGCGCCACCACCCGTCCTGGCAGCGGCTCATCGCCGAATCCCGCGCGTTGGGAGGGCCTTACGTCTTCCGGCTCAACCTCAACCAGCAAAGCTCCGGCCCGACCTGGGAGGTCCACAAGGCGCTGATGAAGACCACATCGCCCCTCGTCGATTGCGGCGTGCACTATGTCGACGTGATGTGCCAGATCACCGATGCCCTGCCCGTCGAGGTGCGCGGCATGGGCCTGCGCCTGTCGGACGAGATCGCCCCCTCCATGTACAATTACGGCCATTTCCAGGTGCTCTTCGCCGACGGCTCGCTCGGCTGGTACGAGGCCGGCTGGGGCCCGATGATGTCCGACACCGCCTTCTTCGTGAAGGATGTGGTCAGCCCCGCCGGCGCCGTCTCGATCCGCATGCCCGACGATGCCCGCTCCGACGACATCGACACCCACACCCGCACGGCGACGCTCCGCATCCACCGGGTCGGTCAGGGCTCCGAGGACCTCTCCATGGCCGACGAGCCCAACCACCAGGCCCTCTGCGACCGCGAGGCCGCCTTCATGTCCAAGGCGATACGCGACGATCTTGACCTTACCCGCCACCTGCAGGACGCGGTGCAATCGCTGCGGGTCTGCCTCGCGGCGGACGAGAGCGTGCGGACCGGCGCGCCGGTGAAACTCTGAAAGGCGAACCGGAATGGGCGCACTCACACTGCGGAATCTGACGAAATCCTTCGGAAAGACCGAGGTCATCCGCGGCGTCGATCTCGAGGTCGGCGACGGCGAGTTCTGCGTCTTCGTCGGCCCCTCGGGCTGCGGAAAATCGACGCTGCTGCGGATGATCGCCGGCCTCGAGGACGCCACCTCCGGCGACATCGAGATCGACGGGATCCGGGTCAACGGCGTGCCGCCCTCGAAGCGCGAACTGGCGATGGTATTCCAGACCTACGCGCTCTATCCGCATCTCACGGTGCGCGACAACATGGGCCTCGGGCTGAAACAGGCCGGTGAGCCCCGCGCCGAAATCGCCCGGCGCACCGCCGAAACATCGGCCATGCTGTCGCTCGACCCGCTCCTTGACCGCCGCCCGGCGGAGCTCTCCGGCGGCCAGCGCCAGCGGGTCGCGATCGGCCGCGCCATCGTGCGCACCCCGAAGCTCTTCCTCTTCGACGAGCCGCTCTCCAACCTCGACGCCGCCCTCCGGGTCGCCACCCGCATCGAGATCGCCCGGCTTCACCGCGACCTGACCGCGACGATGATCTACGTCACCCACGACCAGATCGAGGCGATGACCCTGGCCGACCGCATCGTGGTCCTGCGCGACGGCATCGTCGAGCAGGTCGGCGCGCCGATGGAACTCTACAACGATCCCGACAATGTCTTCGTCGCCGGGCTTCATCGGCTCGCCGCAGATGAACTTCCTGAAGGCAGGCCCCCTCGGGCTGCAGGGCGAGACCCTGGGCATCCGCCCGGAGCATCTCGCGATCAGCCGCGAAGCCGGCGCGATCCCCGGCACCGTGAGCCATGTCGAGCACTTGGGCAGCGAAACCAACATCTACGTGCGCTCCGAGGTGCACGGATTGCTCACGGTCCGGCTCTTCGGCGAGGAGGATTATCCGGTCGACAGCACCGTGCATCTCACGCCGGACGCGCCTCGCGCCTTCCAATTCGACGCCGACGGGCGGCGGATGCGCGGCTGAAAGGTCAGGCGGCGGCGCCGAAGATCTGGCCGTCATGCTCGGAGAGATAGATCCGCAGCCACGGCGTGAACGCTTCGGGATCGGCGACGATCTCCCCGCGCAGATCGTCCAGACCGACCCAGCGCACCTCCATCACCTCCGCGGGGTCCGGAGCCATCGCCAGATCTGCGCCGCCGGCCTCCACGAGAAAGAGCGTCACCCGCTCGTGCTCGGTGAGCCCGCCACCGACATCGGCACGGTATTCCACCCGGTCGCGGGCGATCAGCGACGGCGCCTCGATGCCAAGCTCCTCGCGCAGCCGGCGCCGGGCGCAATCGGCGGGATCCTCGCCCCATGCAGGATGGGTGCAGCAGGCATTCGCCCAGAGGCCCGGCGTGTGGTATTTCCCGAGCGCGCGGCGCTGGATCAGCGTCCGGTCGCCGTCCATGACGAAGACCGAGACGGCCGGATGGCGCAGCCCGCGGCGGTGTACCTCGAGCTTCTCGACCGGTCGCAGCCGCCCGTTCTCCCATGCCGGAATGAGTTGCTCTGTCATGCCGCCGGGATCAACCTCGTGAGATGTCCGATGTTCTTTGCCATGATCCGAAGATGGGCCATCGGCTTCGCCCTGACCAGCCTCTTGTTCATGTAGGCGTCGAAGGTCAAGCGCTGCACGTCGATGTCGCGGCAGAGCGTGACGAAGCGTTCGCGCCGGTCGTCGGAACGATACCAGGTGTCCTGCATCATGCGCAGCACGCGGAACACCATCTTGTGCTCCTTCATGAAGAGCTTGCGCGCGAGCTTGAGGTCGGCGGCCTTTCCGGTGGCGAGGCATTTCGCGGCAGCCTCGGCGGCGACCTGCCCGCCGACCATGGCATAGTAGATGCCTTCGCCCGAAGAGGGCGCCACGACCCCGGCGGCATCGCCGGCCAGCACCACATCGCGGCCGTTGTCCCAGCGCTTGAGCGGCTGGAGCGGGATCGGCGCGCCTTCACGGCGCACGGTGACGCAGTCCGAAAGCCCGCTCGCCGCGCGCAGGGCAGCGGTGGCCGCCTTGAGATCGACGCCGTCTATCCCCGTGCCCATGCCGACGCTGGCCTGCTTGCCGTGCGGGAAGACCCATCCGTAGAAGTCCGGGCTGATCTTGCCGTCATAGATCACGTCGCAACGATCCGGATCATAGGCGGCATTGCCTTCGGGCGCCTCGATGATCTCGTGATAGGCGATGACATAGGGGATATCCTCGCCGCCCGGCACCTCGGCCCGCGCGACGTTCGAGCGCGCCCCGTCGGCTCCGATCACCAGGCGCGTCGCGAGGCTCCGCTCTTCGCCGCCCGGCGTCCGGTAGATGACCGTCGGTCGCCCCTCGGCGTCGCGCTCGATCCGGCGGAAGGTTCCGGTGACGAGAGCGGCGCCAGCTTCGGCGGCCCGCATCCGCAGGAAGGCATCGAAATGCTCGCGATCCACCATGCCGACATAGCCGTTCTCGATCGGTATATCGACCTGGTTGGCCCGCGGCGAGATCATGCGGGCGGTCCTGATCCGCGCGACGATCTGGCTGTCGGGAATGGCGAAATCGGCGATCAGCCGGGGCGGCACGGCCCCCCCGCAGGGCTTGATCCGCCCGGCGCGGTCGAGAAGCGCCACCCGCCTGCCCTTCTTCGCGAGAACCTCGGCTGCGGTCGCGCCCGAAGGGCCGCCTCCGACCACCACCACGTCATAGGCACGGGACGTCTCGGACATCGTCATTCTCCCGGTATGGCCTGAGCCGGCGCGCGGTTTGCGACCACGCGCAGGGCGAGGAAGGCCGCGAAGAGGAACAGGAAGGCTTCGAAGATGAACACCGCGCCGTAGGCTTCGGCGGGGCTGGCGACGAGGGCGCGCATCGCATCGACAGCGGCTGCCCCGAAGAAGCCGCCGAAACCGGCGGCGATGGCCTGTGCCGCCCCCCAGAGCCCCATGCGGGTGCCCTCGCGGCCCGACCGGCCTTCGCCGGCCAGTTGCATCATGGACCCGATGGCCGAGACCGCGAAAACGCCGTTGAAGAAGCCGAGCGCGAAGACCAGCGGCAGAAGCGGCGTCGCCGGTCCCGAAACGCCGGCAATCGCGATGGATACCAGCGCTGCCGCCGAGCCGGTGCAGCCCAGCACGGCCCACATGCGCAGCGAGCCGATGCGCAGGCCGCTCGCGGCGATGCCGACAAGCAGCATGCCGAGGAACACGCCACCGTTCTGCAGGCCCGCCATCGAGGTCGACTGCCCCGGCGTGAACTCGAACACATGGCCGGCGAAGGGCTCGATGATGAGTTCCTGCATGAAATAGGCGGTCATCGACAGGAAGATGAAGATCGAGAAGTTCCTGCGCCCGGCTCTCGCCCCAGATCTCGGCGAAGGCGATGCGGAACGGCACCCGCTCGGCCTCGGGCGCAGGCAGCGCGCCGAGCCGGCGCTCGATCCCGGCCATGGCGAGCACGGTAACCACAAGCGCGACCGCGCAGACCCCGGCGACGATGGCGAGAAGCCGCATCGGCGAATAGGGATCGAGCATCGCGCCGACGCTTGCGGCGGTCAGCGCGATGCCGAGGATCATCATCAGCCAGGTGATCGTCGCCGCGGCCGCCCGGCGTTCCGGCGCCGTGGCGGTGGCGAGGAGGGCGAGCAGCGAGGTGCCGGACGCGCCGACCCCCACACCGATCAGCAGGAACGACAGGATCGACAGCCCGAGGCCCGGCACCCGTGCCGTCTCCAGAAGGACGGTGCCGAGGGTCGCGCCCAGTCCGCCCAGCGCCAGAACCGCCATGCCGCCGATGATCCAGGGTGTGCGCCTGCCCCCGGCATCGGAACGGTAGCCCCAGTTCGGCCGGCTGAGCTGCACGCCGTAATAGATCCCGACCAGCGCGCCGGGCAGCATGGCCGGCAGCGAAAGCTCCACCACCATCACGCGATTGAGCGTCGAGGTCGTCAGCACAACGATCGCGCCGATCGCCATCTGCACCAGTCCGATGCGGAAGATGCCGAGCCAGCCCAGATGCCAGTCCGCCGAATGTCTCACGGAGTTCCTCCCAGACTGCCGAGCCCGAAGGCGGTCACCATCATGCCGAGCACGTAGAGCGTGACGCCGGTGCCGTTGTACCAGGGCGCATGTTTCTTCGGATCGCGCATCAGCCGGCGCATCGCGAGTCCCTGCAGCAGAAGCGACAGCGCGATGATCGCCGCATGGACCGGAAGACCGAGGGCGACCAGAAGCGCGATCACTCCGACCTGAGGGACCGCCATCACCCAGAGCCGCGACCCGGGCGGCGCGCTCGGGCCCGAGCGTCACGGGCAGCGAGCGGATGCCCATCTCGGTATCACCCTCGAGCGCCTTGAAATCGTTGAGCGTCATGATGCCGTGCGCGCCGATGCTGTAGAGCAGCGCCGCCCCGATCACCGGCCAGGACGGCGCGGTCTGCGCCATGACCGCCGCCCCGGTGAACCAGGGCAGCCCCTCGTAACAGAGCCCGACGACGCCCGGTCCGACCCAGCCCGAGCGCTTGAGCCGCACCGGCTCGGCGGAATAGGCCCAGGCGCAGATCACCGCCAGCAACGTGGCGCCGAACCCCCAGGGTCCGAGCAGCAGCCCGATCGCCAGCGCCAGCGCACTCATCGCGAGCGCGATCCACAGCCCCCAGCGGCCCGGCACCCGCCCCGAGGGAATCGGCCGGTCGGGCTCGTTGATGGCGTCGACATGACGGTCGCACCAGTCATTGGCTGCCTGGCTCATGCCGCAGACGATCGGCCCGGCGAGCACGATCCCGAGGACCGCGAGTGCCCAGTTTCCCGAGAGCGGAACGCCCGACGAGACCACGCCGCAGAGATAGGCCCACATCGGTGGAAACCAGGTGATCGGCTTCAGCAGTTCCAGCGCCGCGGAGGGGGCGGGAATCGATCCGGGTGTAAACTGTAGGCTGACACTCATGTGTCAATTAAACACGACACATTGCGGTTTGGGAAGGCCCGATGTGCCGCAGGGCCGCAGAAGTTTCGAATAGGGAAGTCTGCGGCCGAACGGCGCGCCGGCTCAGGCGTCGTCCTGCGCGATCAGCCCGTATTTGCGCAGCTTGACGTAGAGGCTCTGGCGCGAAAGGCCGAGCATTTCGGCCGCGGAGGCCCGATTGTTGTTGGTCAGCTTGATCGCCGTCTCGATGCAGAGCTTCTCGACCACGTCCGTGGTGCCGCGCACGAGATCCTTGAGCGGTGTCGTGCCGACCATGTCGATGATCTGTTCTACCGCATCGGACGAGACCGGCGCCCCGGCATGCCCGCCCTCCCGCGACGGGGCGGAGCGGGTCACGTCGCGCAGGATGAAGCCGAACACCTCGGGCTCGGCCTCCGGCAGGTAGGTCGTGGAAATCTCCACCGGGATCGAAGTGCCGAAGGTGCTACGGAACCGGGTGGCATAGACCGAAAGCCGCCCCTTCACCTTGGCATTGCCCATGAGCACGTTGAGATCGATTTCGGGCCGGGCGAGGAACTCGCCGAGATTCAGTTCGGTCAGCAGATTCCGACACGGCGACATCGGCCAGCGCCATGAAGGCGGTATTCGCCCGGAGGATCGCGCCGTTGACGTCGGTGAAGACCATCGCGTCGACGGTCCGGCTGTAGAGCGCCGTCAGCGACTGGTCGAAGCTCCGGCTGGCGACGCTCTGGATGGTGGCGGGAGTCAGCCTGCAGAGATAGAGCGTGTCGTTGACCGAGCGGAACAGGATCACGTCGAGATTGAGCCGCGTACCGTCCGCGGCATTGCGCAGGGTGACGGTGCGTTCGCGTCCGGTCTCGCGGACCATGGCGAAGGCAACCGCAAGATCCGCCTGCCCCGCCCGATCGAACCGCTCCGCGAAGAGCGAATTGGCGAGATCGGTGACGTCACGGGCGAAGAGCCGTGCGGAAGCCGTGTTGGCGTCGACGATCCGGCCGTTCTCCGAGGAGACGATGACGAGGGCCTCGCGTGTGGTCTCGAACAGTACTCGGTAGCGCGTCTCGATCTGCCGGATGCGCTCGTAATCCTGCTCCATCGTCAGCTGCGCCTGCATCAGGCGCTTCTGGAGCTGCGCCGCCATGCGCAGGTCGCGCCCCAGCAGGATCACGTTGCCATCCGAGCCGGACTTCACTGCGGCGTAACGCACCGGAAAGTCGTCCTCGCCGGAGGTCAGGTGGTTGATCTCCCGCCAGCGGGGCTCGTCGTCGCTTCGCGCGCCGCGGAGCATCTCGGCGATCTTGGGGAGGCTCTCCTCCGTGACGATCGAGTTTATGTCGGCTCCCGACCAGGCATCGACGTCATTTGCCGGCTTCATGTCGCGCGCGAGATGCACGCCCTTGACGATGCCCTTGTCGGTCACGAGAAGCGCTATGTCCGAGCCGGTGGCAGCGATGGACTGGAGAGCCTGCGAACTGACGTCCGTAAGGAAAGCAGAGCTTGAAAAAGAGCCGATGTTCTTGTTCACCTTGCCGCCAAACCGCGCCATCAAGCGCTCTCCCGAATAAAGCGGCAGGCAGCCTACCGGTTGCCCATCGGCACTATCATCGCCCTTGCCGCCCTTGCGTCGCGGGCACATTTCCGTCCGCCGCGGTGCGCTTTTCTACCTCCATAAGCGCGGCGGCCGCAACACTCTGCGCGGAATCCGCACCGACAATGGACGCGATCGACCGCTCGATACCGACAAGAGGTCCGCCGATGATGATCGGAACATGTGCCGCCACGGCCGTGCGGATCGCCTCGACGGTGTCCCTCAGCGTGTCGATCTGCCTGCGGCTTCCGGCGGACAGTCCGATGAGATCGTACCGACCCGATCCGGCCAGCCGTGCCAGGCCCTCTTTCGTGGCCTGAAGCTCGACCCTGACCGCCCAGCCCGCGCGCTGGAAATAATCCGCCGCCATGGCGATGCCGAGCGAATGGTTCTCGCCCGGGCAGAGCGCGAAAAGCGCGCTGTGCGACTGGCGCCGCTGCGGTTCGGATTTCAGGAAGTCGGGACTCAACCTGCGGAAGATCTCGGTCAGGCGTGTCATGCCGACAGTAACGTCGTTGAAGCCGACCCGGTCCTCGGTCCACCATTCGCCGAGCAGCCGCGCCGCGCGCGGGATGTAGCTGTCGTAGATGGTCTGGACCGTCACGCCGCATTCCATCAGCCGATCGACGTAGGCGTCGGCATCGCGCGGCCCGTCCGCGACCAGCGCCGTGCACAATTGCCGTACCGCAAAGCCCGAGTTCCTTACCGACATGCGTTCTGCCACCAGGTTGCCCAACGTGTGCGCGAGTAGCGACGGCACAGCGTCAGTTCGGGTTCCTTCGAAAGCCAGGCCGTCAGCGATGTCGAGAGCCAGCATCCGGTAGTTACCTCCCACGTCCTCCGACTGTTCCCGCATGTCGGATTGGTCTCCGTCCCTGCGGGAAAGCTCAACATAAACGAGGCATATGTGTCAAACAAAACTGACATTCCAATCCCGAAATACAGCTAACCCCCCGCCAATGCGGCAAATTCGCGCTCAAGGCGCGAAAGACCCACCAAAACGCACAACTTACCGACAATTCGCACCTGACATGTGTCAGTTTAGGATTTCCGAGTGTAAATTCAAGTTGACATATTCTCGGCCTGACAGCTAGGTTCGGGGGGTCGGAGTGCTTCGGGAGGGCACGGTGCAGCACAGGTCTCAGTCCGGATCGAACCATCGCGCGCTCTACACGCCGGAGCAGCGCAAGCGGCGCGACGAGACCGTCTGGACCCTCGTCCAGGGCATCCTCGCCCCCCTCCAGTTCCTCGTCTTCCTGATCAGCCTCGGCCTCGTCCTCCACACCCTCGCGACCGGCGAGCACTACGCGCTCACCACGGCCTCGATCGTCCTCAAGACGCTGTTTCTCTACGCCATCATGATAACCGGCGCGATCTGGGAAAAGGTGGTTTTCGGCCAGTATCTTCTGGCTCCCGCCTTCTTCTGGGAAGACGTCGTCAGCTTCGGCGTGATCGCGCTCCACACCGCCTACCTCGTTGCCCTCTGGACGGGTGCCCTCGCACCGGTTTCGCTCATGCTCCTCGCCCTCGCCGCATACGCTCTCTATGCGATCAACGCGACGCAGTTCCTCCTCAAGCTGCGCGCCGCCCGCAAGTCTGGCGACGGCCTCTCCGCCCGGGCGGAAGGAGCCCCGGCATGAACGAGATCGCCCCGATCCGGAGCCAGTCCGGCTGCCTCGACTCACCGGTCCTGCGCGAGCGCGGCCAGCACGAGGTGTTCTGCGGCCTGACCGGAATCATCTGGCTGCACCGAAAGATGCAGGACGCCTTCTTCCTCGTCGTCGGCTCGCGGACCTGCGCCCACCTGCTGCAATCCGCCGCCGGGGTGATGGTCTTCGCCGAGCCGCGATTCGGCACCGCGATCATGGAAGAGAAGGATCTCGCCGGCCTCGCCGATGCCCATGACGAGATCGACCGCGAGGTCGGCCGCCTGCTCGCGCGCCGCCCCGACATCCGCCAGCTGTTCCTCGTCGGGTCCTGCCCCTCGGAGGTCATCAAGCTCGACCTCAGCCGCGCCGCCGTGCGGCTGAGCGCCGAACATGCCCCCAATGTCCGGGTGATGAGCTATTCCGGCTCCGGGATCGAGACGACCTTCACCCAGGGCGAGGATGCCTGCCTCACGGCGATGGTCCCGACCCTGCCCGAGACCGACGCCGAAAACCTCCTCGTGGTCGGCGCCCTCCCGGACGTGGTCGAGGACCAGTTCCGCCGGCTCTTCGAGGAAATGGGCCTGGGCCACGTCGCCTTCCTGCCCGCCCGGCGCAGCGACGACAGCCCGGCCATCGGCCCGAACACCCGGTTCCTCGTCGCCCAGCCCTTCCTCGGAGACACCGCCGCCGCCCTCGAATCGCGCGGAGCAAGCCATCTCGCCGCCCCCTTCCCCTTCGGCGAGGAAGGCACCACCGCCTGGCTCTTGGCCGCCGCCGAGGCCTTCGGCGTCGACCGCGCACGCTTCGCCGCCGCCACCGACGCCCCGCGCGCCCGCGCCCGCAAGGCCATCGCCGGCGCGCGCGACGTGCTCTCGGGCCGCAGCATCTTCTTCTTCCCCGACAGCCAGCTCGAGATCCCCCTCGCGCGGTTCCTCGCCCGCGAATGCGGCATGGTGCCGATCGAGGTCGGAACCCCCTTCCTCCATCGCCGCCTGCTCGAATCCGATCTCGCCCTGCTGCCCTCCGGCCCGACGATCTCCGAAGGCCAGCATGTCGACCTGCAGCTCGACCGCTGCCGCGCGGCACGCCCGGACCTCACGGTCTGCGGTCTCGGCCTCGCAAATCCGCTCGAGGCCGAGGGCCTGACCACCAAATGGGCGATCGAACTCGTCTTCACTCCGGTCCACGGCTACGAACAGGCCGGCGATCTCGCGGGCCTGTTCTCCCGGCCGATCCTGCGCCGGAAGGCGGTGCGGGTATGAAGCTCTCGGTCTGGACCTACGAAGGCCCGCCGCATGTGGGCGCGCTGCGCGTCGCCACCGGCATGAAGGGCCTGCACTACGTCCTGCACGCGCCCCAGGGCGACACCTATGCCGACCTGCTGTTCACGATGATCGAGCGGCGCGACCACCGCCCGCCGGTGACCTACACCACCTTCCAGGCCCGCGACCTCGGCTCCGACACCGCCGAGCTCTTCAAGTCCGCCTGCCGCGAGGCCTACGAGCGCTTCAAGCCGCAGGCGATGATCGTCGGCGCCTCCTGCACCGCCGAACTGATCCAGGACGATCCGGGCGGGCTCGCCGAGAGCATGGGCCTGCCGGTGCCGGTCATCGCGCTCGAGCTGCCCTCCTACCAGCGCAAGGAGAGCTTCGGCACCTCCGAGACCTTCTTCCAGCTGGTCCGCAACCTCGCCGGCCCCGCCGAGCGGACTGAGGCGCTCACCTGCAATCTCCTCGGCGCCACCGGCCTCGGCTTCCGCCACCGCGACGATGTGGCCGAGATCACCAAACTCCTCGAAGGCCTCGGCATCGGCGTCAACGTCGCAGCCCCGCTCGGCGCCACCCCCGCCGACCTCACCCGGCTGGCGGCCGCGCATTTCAACGTGATGCTCTACCCCGAGACGGCGGAGGAAGCCTGCCGCTGGCTCGAGAAGACCCACGGCCAGAAATACACCCGCACCGTCCCGATCGGCGTCGGCGCCACCCGCGATTTCGTGCGCGAGATCAGCGAGATCATCGGCCAGCCTCTCACCGCCGACGAGCGCGACCTCCGCCTGCCCTGGTGGACCCGCTCGGTCGATTCCGACCTACCTCACCGGCAAGCGGGTCTTCGTCTACGGCGACGCCACCCACGCCCTCGCCATGGCCCGCGTCGCCCGCGACGAGATGGGCTTCGAGGTGGTCGGCCTCGGCGCCTACAACCGCGAATTCGCCCGGCCGATCCGCGCGGCCGCAAAGGACTACGGCGTCGAGGCGCTGATCACCGACGATTACCTCGAGGTCGAGGAGGCGATCGAACGGCTCCAGCCCGAACTGATCCTCGGCACCCAGATGGAGCGTCACATCGGCAAGCGCCTTGGCATCCCCTGCGCGGTGATCTCGGCCCCCGTCCACGTCCAGGACTTCCCCGCCCGCTACTCCCCGGTGATGGGCTTCGAGGGCGCCAACGTGCTCTTCGACACCCTCGTCCATCCGCTGGTGATGGGCCTCGAGGAACACCTGCTCACCATGTTCCGCGAGGATTTCGAGTTCCACGACGGCGCCGGCCCGAGCCACCACGCCTCCCACGCCCCGGCGCGACCGGCGGAAGCCCCGGCCGAACCCGAACCCGCCGCCGCGACACCTGCGGGCGACGGCGCGATCCTCTGGGCCGCCGAGGCCGAGAAGGAACTGCGCAAGATCCCGTTCTTCGTCCGCGGCAAGGCCCGCCGCAACACCGAAGCCTTTGCAACCGAGTCCGGACTGACCTCCATAACGGTAGAGACGCTCTATGATGCAAAAGCCCATTATTCCCGCTGAACCGCCCGTGCGGGTGGTCATCGTGACGCTGGACAGCCATGTGGCCGGTCCGGCGGAGCGGGCGGAAGCGCGTCTGATCCGCAGCATTCCCGGGCTGGAGCTCTCGGTGCATGCCGCCGCCGAATGGAGCGAGGACCCGGACGCGCTCCAGCGGGCGAAGGATGCGGTGGCCGGCGGCGACATCATCATCGCAACCATGCTGTTCCTCGACGAGCATATCCGCGCGATCCTGCCCGACCTCGAGGCCCGCCGCGACAGCTGCGACGCGATGGTCTGCTGCATCGCCGGCGCCGAGGTGGTCAAGCTCACGAAGCTCGGCCGGCTCGACATGTCCAAGCCCGCCACCGGCATGATGGCGCTGATGAAGCGGCTGCGCGGCGCGCGCGGCTCCAAGGCCTCCTCGGGGGCGGGCCAGATGTCGATGCTGCGCCGGCTGCCGCGCATCCTGAAGTTCGTCCCCGGCAAGGCCCAGGACCTGCGCAGCTACTTCCTGTGCATGCAGTACTGGCTCGCCGGCTCCGACGACAACGTCGAGGCGATGGTCGAATACCTCGTGGCAACCTACGCCTCCGGCCCGCGCCGCGCCCTCGCCGACACCCTCGAGCCCGCCGCGCCGATCGAATACGCCGAAACCGGCCTCTACCATCCCGACCTGCCCGACCGCATCACCACCGACCCCGCCGACATCCCCGGCCCGGAGGCGCCCGCGGGCACCGTCGGCCTGATCCTGATGCGCGCCTATGTGCTTTCGGGGGACACCGCGCATTACGACGCGGTGATCCGCGCCCTCGAGGCCCGCGGCCTGCGCGTGCTGCCGGCCTTCGCCGCCGGCCTCGACGGGCGCCCCGCCATCGACGCCTTTTTCCGCAGGAACGGCGAGACGAAGATTGACGCCCTCCTGTCGCTCTCGGGCTTCAGCCTCGTCGGCGGCCCGGCCTACAACGATTCAGGCGCGGCCGAGGAAGCCCTCGCCGACCTCGACGTGCCCTACATCGCGGCCCATGCGCTGGAATTCCAGCGGCTCGACCAGTGGGCCACCGGCCAGTCCGGCCTCTCCCCGGTCGAGACCACGATCATGGTGGCGATCCCCGAACTCGACGGCGCGACCGGCCCGATGATCTTCGGCGGCCGGATCGGCGGCGAGGGGTGCCACGGCTGCGACCGCAACTGCCAGGGCGACGCCACCGGGCGGAGGATGATGGCCTGCCCCGACCGCATCGAGACGCTGGCCGAGCGGGTGGCGCGTCGCGCGCAGCTCCGCCGCGGCGCGACCGCCGGCCGCAAGGCCGCCATCGTTCTCTACGGCTTCCCGCCCAATGCCGGCGCCGTCGGCAGCGCCGCCTATCTCGGGGTGTTCGAGAGCCTCTTCAACACGCTCCATGCCATGAAGGCCGAAGGCTACGAGGTCGATGCCCCGGCCGATGTCGACACGCTGCGCGAGTCGATCCTGCACGGCAATGCCGCGCGCTACGGCCAGGCTGCGAACGTCGCGCACCGGATCAGCGCCGAGGAGTTCGTTTCCGGCGAGCCCTGGCTCCGCGAGATCGAGGCGCAATGGGGGCCGGCACCCGGCCGGCACCAGTCCGACGGCTCGGGCATCTTCGTGCTCGGCGCGCATTTCGGCAACGTCTTCGTCGGGGTCCAGCCGACCTTCGGCTACGAGGGCGATCCGATGCGGCTCCTCTTCGAGAAGGGTTTCGCGCCCGACCCATGCCTTCTCGGCCTTCTACCGCTACATCGCGGAGGACTTCGGCGCCGACGTGCTTCTGCATTTCGGCATGCATGGCGCGCTCGAATTCATGCCCGGCAAGCAGACCGGCCTCGGCCACGATTGCTGGCCCGACCGCCTGATCGGCGCGATCCCCAACGTCTACCTCTATGCCGCGAACAACCCCTCCGAGAGCGCGCTCGCCAAGCGGCGGATCGGCGCGACGCTCGTCACCCACCTCACCCCGCCGGTCGGCAAGGCCGGGCTCTACAAGGGCCTCGCGGAGCTGCGCGCGACCCTCGACCGCTGGCGCTCCGGCGACCCGATGTCGCCCGAACGCGGCGATCTCGCCGTGCTCCTGCAGGCGCAGGCCGCCGAGCTCGATCTCTGCCCGGCCGAACCGGCCTGGGAAGACCGCGAGGAAGCGACTGCGAAGCTCTGGCGCGACCTCACCGAATTCGAGGCGACACTGATCCCGCAGGGCCTCCACGTTGTGGGCAGCCCTCCCGATGCCGCGGCCCGTGCCGAACTGATCGCCTCGATGTCCGAAGTCGAAGGTGCCGACCCGGTCGCCCTCGCCCGCGCCGAGAAGCTCATGGCCGAGGATCACGAGACCCCGGCCCTGATGCGCGCCCTCGCGGGGCGCTACATCCGCCCGGTCGCCGGCGGCGACCTGCTGCGCAGCCCCGACATCCTGCCCACCGGGCGCAACATGCACGCCTTCGACCCGTTCCGGATGCCCACCGCCTTCGCGCTCGCCGACGGCGCCAGGCAGGCCGAGAAGCTGCTGGCCCGCCATATGGAAAGCGGCGCCGCCCTGCCCCGCTCGGTGGCGATGGTCCTCTGGGGCGCCGACAACATCAAGTCCGACGGCGGCCCGATCGCCCAGGCCCTCGCCCTGATGGGGGCACGGCCCCGCTTCGACGGCTACGGGCGGCTCTGCGGCGCCGAACTCCTGCCGCTCGAGGAACTCGGCCGCGCCCGGATCGACGTGGTGATGACCCTCTCGGGCATCTTCCGCGACCTCCTGCCGCTCCAGACCCGGATGCTCGCCGAAGCCGCCTGGCTTGCCGCCAGCGCCGACGAACCGCTCGAGCGGAACCACATCCGCGCCCATGCCCTCGCCTATGCCGAGAAGATGGGTTGCGACCTCGAGACCGCGGCCCTTCGCGTGTTCTCCAACGCCGAAGGCGCCTACGGCTCCAACGTCAACCAGCTCGTCGAGAGCGGGGCCTGGACCGACGAGACCGAACTCGCCGACGCCTTCGAAAAGCGCAAGGGCTTCGCCTACGGCCGCAGCGGCAAGGCGGCGCCGCAGGCCGCGCTGATGCAGGCGGTGCTCGGCGACGTCGATCTCGCCTACCAGAACCTCGAATCCGTCGAGCTGGGTGTGACCACCGTCGACCACTACTTCGACACTTTGGGCGGCATCGGACGCGCCGTGAAGCGCGCCCGCGGCGGCACCGAAACCCCGGTCTATATCGGCGACCAGACCCGCGGCGACGGCAAGGTCCGCACGCTCTCCGAGCAGGTCGCGCTCGAGACCCGCACCCGCGCTCTCAACCCCAAATGGTACGAGGGCATGCTCAAGCACGGCCACGAGGGCGTGCATCACATCGAATGTCAGGTCACCAACACGATGGGCTGGTCGGCCACCACCGGACAGGTGGAGCCCTGGGTCTACCAGCGCCTCAGCGAGACATTCGTGCTCGACGAGACCATGCGCCGGCGCCTCGCCGAACTGAACCCCGCCGCCTCGGCGCGGGTGGCCAACCGCCTGATCGAGGCGCATGAGCGCGCCTACTGGACACCGGACGAAGCAACCCTGGAAGCGCTGCGGCGCGGTGCGGACGAACTCGAGGACACCCTCGAAGGCGTCGGCGGCACCGGCATCGCGGCCGAATGAGGAGACAGCCATGAGCCCGCTCGACAAGGCCCCCATCCTGAACGGCGGAGACGGCGAAGGCTCCGTTCAGGTCCATCTCGACGCCTCGGTGAAGATCGAGGGCGCGAAGGTCTTCGCGGTCTACGGCAAGGGCGGGATCGGCAAGTCCACCACCTCGTCCAACCTCAGCGTCGCCTTCTCCAAGCTCGGCCACCGCGTGCTCCAGATCGGCTGCGACCCCAAGCACGACAGCACCTTCACGCTCACCAAGAAGCTGATGCCGACGGTGATCGACGTGCTCAAGGACGTGGATTTCCACGCCGAGGAACTGCGCGCCGAGGATTTCGTCTACGAGGGCTACAACGGCGTGAAATGCGTCGAGGCCGGCGGTCCGCCCGCCGGCACCGGCTGCGGCGGCTACGTCGTCGGCCAGACCGTCAAGCTCCTCAAGCAGCACCACCTGCTCGAGGAAACCGACGTGGTGATCTTCGACGTGCTGGGCGACGTGGTCTGCGGCGGCTTCGCGGCGCCCCTGCAGCACGCCGACCGCGCGCTGATCGTCACCGCCAACGACTTCGACAGCATCTACGCGATGAACCGCATCATCGCCGCGGTGCAGGCCAAGGCGAAGAACTACAATGTCCGGCTCGCCGGCTGCGTCGCCAACCGCTCGAAGGACACCGACGAGGTCGATCGCTACTGCGACGTGGTCGGCTTCAGGCGCCTCGCCCACCTGCCCGATCTCGACGCGATCCGCCGCTCGCGGCTGAAGAAATGCACGCTCTTCGAGATGGACAGCACCGACGAGGACATCGTCTCGGTCCAGAAGGAATACATCAAGCTCGCCGAGACGCTCTATGCCGGCACCGACCCGCTCGCCCCGGCCCCGCTCGAGGACCGGCAGATCTTCGAACTCCTGGGATTCGACTGATGTCCAGCTACGAGACCACCCGCGCCAGCCTCGAGACCTATTTCGACCGCACCGCGGCCGAGACCTGGGCGCGGCTGACCTCCACCGATCCGGTGAGCCGCATCCGCGCCACCGTGCGCGCCGGCCGCGACCGGATGCGCGACACCCTGCTCGCCCGCCTGCCCGCCGACATGACCGGCATGCGCCTCCTCGATGCCGGCTGCGGCGTCGGCCAGCTCTCGGTCGAGGCCGCGCGGCGCGGCGCCGAGGTGCTGGGCGTCGACATCTCGCCCAACCTCCTCGAGGTCGCGCGCGCGCGCATGCCCGAGGATGTCCGCGGCCGCGTGACCCTCACCGCCGGCGACATGCTCGACCCGGACCCACGGCACCTTCGACCATGTCGTGGCGATGGACAGCCTCATCCATTACCGCTGCGCCGACATCGCCGCCGCCCTTTCGGGTCTCGCGGCCCGGACGCGCGGCAGCGTCGTCTTCACTGTAGCACCCTCCACCCCGGCGCTGCAGGCGATGCACCTCGCCGGCAAGGCCTTCCCCCGCGCCGACCGCTCTCCCGCCATCGTGCCGGTGCGCGCCGCCGCACTGGCTGCGGCCCTCGCGCCCCTGTCGGACTGGCACCTCGAACCCTTCGAGCGGATCAAGTCGGGCTTCTACATCAGCGAAGCCATGGAGTTCGCCCCCAGATGACCGACAAGCGGCATCCCCTGACCAAATTCGGGATGGACCTCCTGCCCTTCGCGGATGCCGCGAGCGACGGCCTGCCGCTCGACCGGCTCCTCCGCCTGTCGCTGTTCCAGATCTCCGTCGGCATGGCCACAGTGCTGCTGCTCGGCACGCTCAACCGCGTCATGATCGTCGAACTCTCGGTCCCGGCGATGCTGGTGGCCGCGATGGTCGCCCTGCCGGTTCTCGTCGCCCCCTTCCGCGCCTTCCTCGGCTTCCGCTCCGACACCCATCGCTCGGCGATCGGCTGGCGGCGCGTACCCTTCATCTGGTTCGGCTCGCTCTACCAGTTCGGCGGCCTCGCCTTCATGCCCTTCGCGCTGATCCTGCTCTCCGGCGACCAGACCCACGGCCCCGCCTGGGCCGGCGAGGCGCTCGCAGCCATCGCCTTCGTGATGACCGGCCTCGGCCTCCACATGACCCAGACGGCGGGCCTCGCACTTGCCGCCGACCAGGCCGAACCCGAGAAGCGCCACCGCGTCGTCGCCCTCCTCTACGTGATGTTCCTCGTCGGCATGGCGATCAGCGCGCTGATCTTCGGCGCGCTGCTGCGCGACTTCAGCGCCATCCGCCTGATTCAGGTCGTCCAGGGTGCGGCCGCGCTCACGCTCGTCCTCAACCTCGTCGCGCTCTGGAAGCAGGAGCGCATGAACCCGATGAGCCGCGAGGAGCGCGCCGCGCCCCGGCCGCGATTCTCGGATGCGTTCTTCGACCTGCTCGGTCAGGGCCGGATGCTGCGCATCATGGCCGCGGTCGCGCTCGGCACGGCCGCCTTCTCGATGCAGGACGTGCTGCTCGAGCCCTATGGCGGCGAGATCCTCGGCCTCTCGGTCGCCGCCACCACGACGCTGACGGCCGTCTGGGCGCTCGGCGCGCTCATCGGCTTCGCGCTGGCCGCGCGGCGTCTCGGCGACGGCAACGACCCCTTCCGCGTCGCCGCCCACGGCCTGCTCGCCGGCATCGCCGCCTTCTCGGCCGTGGTGTTCTCGGCACCGCTCAACTCCGCGCCGCTCTTCTTCGCGGGCGCCGGCCTGATCGGCTTCGGCTCGGGCCTCTTCGCGGTCTCGATGCTGACGGCAGTCCTCGACATGCCGCGCGAGGGCCTCGTCGACAGCGGCCTCGCGCTCGGGGCCTGGGGCGCGGCCCAGGCCACCGCCGCCGGCCTCGCCATCGCGGCGGGCGGCTTCATCCGCGACATCTTCGGGGCCTGGGCGATGTCCGGCGCCTTCGGCCCCGGAATGGCCACGCCCTTTGCCGGCTATTCCTTCGTCTACCACATCGAGATCGGACTTCTGTTCCTGACCATCATCGCGATCGGCCCGCTCGTGCGGGTCGGCCGGCGCAGCGAAACCCGGACCGAATTCGGCCTGAGCGAATTCCCGACCTGACGCGACCCTGAGGAGAACGACATGACCGCTACATTTTTCGGCACCGTGGACCTGGCCCAGGTCGCGCTTTACAGCTTCTGGATCTTCTTCGCGGGGCTGGTCTTCTACCTCCAGCGCGAGAACATGCGCGAGGGCTATCCCACCGAAGACGACGACGGAAACCCGACCAACCAGGGCATCTTCCCGATGCCCGAACCCAAGACCTTCATCCTGCCCGGCGGCCGGGGCTCAGTCTCCTACCCCGACGGCAAGCGCGAGACCCGCACCTTCGCGATGGAACGCACCTCCAAGAGCTTCGGCAGCCCCTGGACACCGACCGGTGACCCGATGGCCGACGGCGTCGGCCCCGCCTCCTACGCCATGCGCGAGGATGCGCCCGAACTCGACGGCCACGGCCACCCCAAGATCCGCCCGATGGCCGGCCAGCCGGATTTCAGCCATTCCGCGGGGCGCGATCCGCGCGGCATGCCGGTGATCGGAGCCGACGGCGAAGTCGCCGGAACGATCTCCGACATGTGGGTGGACGTTCCCGAGGCGATGGTGCGCTACCTCGAGATCGACCTCGGCACGGCCGGCAAGCGCCTGATCCCGATGCCGCTCGCCAAGATCACCTGGAAGGGCGTGCGCGTGCATTCGATCCGCTCCGACCAGTTCGCGGGCGTCCCGAAAACCGCCTCGACCGACACCGTGACCAAGCTCGAGGAGGACATGGTCAGCGGCTACTTCGCCGGTGGCAAGCTCTACGCCTCCCTCGATCGCCTCGAGCCGCAGTTCGACCCGACCCCCGCCTGAAATCCGGAGATCCGACATGGCGCATGACGATTTCGACCACGAGCCGATCCGCGGACTGCCGGAACTGCCGCCCGAAGGCGAGCACATCCTCTGGCAGGGAGCACCCTCCGCCATCTCGCTTTCCCGGCATGCGCTCAATGCCGGCTGGATCGCCGGCTATTTCGCGGCCCTCGCGATCTGGCGTGGCTACGTGGTGGGGGTCGAGGACGGCATTGCCGCCGGGGCGACGGTGGCGAGCTGGTTCGCCGTCATCGGCCTCGTCGCCGTCGGCGTGCTCACGCTGATGGCCTGGGTGATGGCGAAGGCCACGGTCTACACCGTGACCAACAGGCGCATCGCCATGCGGATCGGGGCGGCACTCACCGTCACCCTGAACCTGCCCTACCGCTGGATCAATTCGGCGGACGTGACGACGCACCGCGACGGAACCGGGACGATCGCCCTTGATCTCCGGGGCGAGACCCGGTTTTCCTACCTTGTGCTCTGGCCGCATGTGCGGCCCTGGGTCGTGAGCAGGACGCAACCGGCATTGCGCTGCATCCCGGAACCGGCCAAAGTGGCGGCCCTGATCGCCGAGGCCGCCGCCATCGAGGTGGCGGAGATCTCTGTCGGTGCCGCGGTGCCGGAAACCACGCGGCCCGCCCCGGCCGGCGGCTGGCCGATGCCGGCGGAATAGGAGAGGACGCATGAGCTACGCGCCGAATTCGAGGCACGCCGAGGCACCGCCGTCGAAAATCCCGGCCGTCCTCCTGCGCGCCATCGTCGCGGTGGTCCTGTTCAGCCTCGCGCTGACGATCGGGGCGCGGATTCTCGGCCTCGAGCCGGCGGCCACCCCGGATGACACCGTCGGCATCGTGCAGGAGCGCAGCATCGTCGTCGATGGCGTGCTCGGCGGCGCCGCCCTCGTCACCGACGGCGAGACCGGGGCGGTGATCGCCGATCTCGACGCGACCGAGGCCGGCTTCATCAACGGCGTGATGACGGCACTCGGGCGCGAGCGCATGCTCCACAAGATCGATGGCAACCCGCCGGTGCGCATCGTCCAGTTTGCCGACGGCCGGCTCGGCCTGCGCGATCCCGCCACCGGATGGCGGGTGGAACTCATGGGCTTCGGCGACGACAACCGCGACGCCTTCCTGGCCCTGCTCGACTGATACCGACCGCCAAAGAGAGACCCGTGATGCCCGGATTGTTCACCCGTTCCCGCGAGGAAGCCCCCTGCACCGTCGAGGTGAGTCACCTCTTCGAGAGCCTGCACGCCCATGTCCGCTTCGACAATGGCGCGATCATCCATCCCGGAGACGAGGTCCTCGTGCATGGCGAGCCGGTTCTCGCCGCCTACGGCGAAGTCATCACCGAGAAACGCACGGCCACCATCACCCGCGCCAGCCATGTCGAGCGTCTCTGGACGAAACTCACCGGCGACCTCGAGGTCATGGAACTCTGCGAATTCAGCTTCTCCGAGGAGATCAAGCTATGAACGCCATCACGGAAATCGCCGAAATCGCGATCGAGCCGCCGCACGGCGAGCCCCTCGACACCCAGGCGATGGCAACCGAGACGACCCTTCTCAATCCGCGCTTCTACACCACCGATTTCGACGAGATGGACAGGCTCGACGTCAGCTCCGTCCGCGAGGAATGGGACGCGCTCATCGCCGAGATGAAGTCGGACCCCAACAGGAAGCATTTCAAGAAGAACGCCGACTGGGACGAGCCCGACTGGGCGAACATGGATCCCGAGCTCCGCAAGGAACTGACGGACTTCCTCGTCTCGTCGCTCACCGCCGAGTTCTCCGGCTGCGTGCTCTACAAGGAGATGAAGCGGCGCGGCAAGAATCCCGACATCTGCGAGCTCTTCAGCTACATGTCCCGCGACGAGGCCCGCCACGCCGGCTTCATCAACGACGCGCTGAAGGAGGCGGGCATCGGCGTCAACCTCGGCTTCCTGACCAAGGCCAAGAAGTACACCTACTTCAAGCCGAAGTTCATCTATTACGCGACCTATCTCTCCGAGAAGATCGGCTACGCGCGCTACATCACCATCTTCCGCCACCTCGAGAAGCACCCCGAGAAGCGCTTCCACCCGATCTTCAAGTGGTTCGAGGAATGGTGCAACGACGAGTTCCGCCACGGCGAGGCCTTCGCGCTCCTGATGCGCGCCAATCCCGAACTGCTCGAAGGCCGCAACAAGCTCTGGATCCGCTTCTTCCTCGTCGCGGTCTTCGCGACGATGCATGTGCGCGACCACGCCCGCCCGGCCTTCCACGAGGCGATGGGCGTCGACATCGACGATTACGACGACAAGGTCTTCCGCACGACCACCGAGATCAGCCGACAGGTCTTCCCGATCACCCTCGATCTCGACAATCCGCGCTGGCAGAAGGGCCTCACGAAGATGCGCCACATCTTCACGGACATGGAAGAGGCCGAGCGCCAGGGCGGCGTCGGCGGCAAGCTCAAGAAATGGGCCGCCGGCGCGCGCGCCTTCACCTGCTTCGCCGGGCTCTACACCATCCCGGTCAAGCCCAACGCGCTGCCCGCCAGCAGCCGCCTCCAGCCGACCTACTGAGGGAGACGCATGGACAGCATCTGGATCGCGGGCCTCTTCGCCCTCTTCGTCTGGTGGTTTTCCACCGGCGCGATCCTGCTCGCGGTCCAGCGCGCCGACCGCATCGGCCGCGACGCCTTCGCCAACATCGTCATCCTCGCCCTGCCGCTTCTGGCACTCGGCTGCCTCGGCATCCAAGCCTCGCTCGACGACACCACGCTCCGGGGGGCCTACATCGCCTTCCTCTCGGCGCTGGCGATCTGGGGATGGATCGAATTGGCCTTCCTCGCCGGCGTGATCACCGGGCCGCATCCCCGGCCCTGCCCGCCCGGCGTTTCCGGCCCCGAGCGCTTCCTGCGCGCCTGGGGCACGATCGCCTATTCCGAGATGGTGCTGATCGCCTCGGTGATGCTGCTCGTGCTGGTCTCCCAGGGCGCCGAAAACGCCTTCGGGCTCTGGACCTTCATCGTCCTCTTCCTCGCCCGCATCACCGCCAAGCTCAACGTCTTCCTCGGCGTGCCGAACATCAACGACCATTTCCTGCCGAGCCCGCTGCGGCATCTCTCCAGCCATTTCCGCCGGGCGCCGATGAACGCCTTCTTCCCGTGGTCGGTCACGCTCCTGACCTTCGCCACCGGCTGCTTCGTCGAGCGCACAATCTCCGCCCCCGCCGGCTCGGGTGCCGAGATCGGCTTCGCGCTTCTCGCCACGCTCACGGCCCTGGCGCTTTTCGAGCACTGGATGATGGTCCTGCCCATCCCCGACGCCGCCCTCTGGTCCTGGGCCATGCCCGACCGCAATTCCCACGCCGACCCGGCCCTGCCCGAGACCGAAGGAAAACTGCCATGACCTACGACGCGCTGTTTCAGGCCGAGCTGGATGCTCTGCATGCCGAGGGGAATTACCGGGTCTTCGCGGAGCTCGAGCGCAAGCGCGGGGCGTTTCCGCAGGCGCTGCGCCATTGCGGCGGGGACGGGCCCTCGGACGTCACGGTCTGGTGCTCGAACGATTACCTCGGCATGGGCCAGCACCCCGACGTCCTGGCCGAGATGCATGCCGCGATCGACCGCTGCGGCGCCGGCGCGGGGGGCACCCGCAACATCTCGGGCACCAACCACGACCACGTCCTGCTCGAGCGCGAGCTCGCCGACCTCCACGGCAAGGAGGCGGCGCTCCTCTTCACCTCGGGCTACGTCTCGAACTGGGCAGCACTTGGCACGCTCGGCGCGAAGCTGAAGGATTGCGTGATCCTCTCGGACGCGCTCAACCACGCCAGCATGATCGAGGGCATCCGGCATTCGCGCTGCGAGAAGCGGATCTGGACCCACAACGATCCCGAGGATCTCGACCGGCGGCTGGCGGAGATCGACCCGTCGCGCCCCAAGGTCGTCGCCTTCGAGAGCGTCTATTCGATGGACGGCGACATCGCCCCGATCGCCGAGATCCTCGAGGTCTCCGAGAAGCACGGCGCGATGACCTATCTCGACGAGGTCCATGCGGTCGGGCTCTACGGCCCGCGCGGCGGCGGCGTCGCCGAGCGCGAGGGGCTGATGGACCGCGTCACGCTGATCGAGGGCACGCTGGGCAAGGCCTTCGGCGTGATGGGCGGCTACATCACCGGCTCCGCACCCCTGGTGGATTTCATCCGCTCGTTCTCCTCGGGCTTCATCTTCACCACCGCCCTGCCGCCGGCGGTCGCCGCGGCGGCCCGCGCCTCGATCCGGCACCTCAAGCAGAGCGACACCGAGCGCCTCAAGCAGCGCGAGAACGTCGCCAAGCTGCGCGCCCGCCTCGACGCGGCCGGCATCCCGCATCTCCACAATCCGAGCCACATCGTCCCGGTGATGGTGAAGGACCCGGTCAAGTGCAAGGTGCTCTCCGACATCCTGCTCGACCAGTACGGCATCTACGTCCAGCCGATCAATTATCCCACCGTGCCCGAAGGGCACCGAGCGCCTGCGCTTCACCCCCTCGCCCTTGCACACCGACGCCGACATCGACCGCCTCGTCCGAGCCCTCGCCGCCCTCTGGAGCCAGTGCGCCCTCAGCAGGGCCGTGGCATAGGGCTCAGCCGCCCGGCACCGTCCGGGCGATGAGCCCGGCGAAACTCGCCGGGTCCTCCTCGTGCATCAGATGCCCGAGGCCGGTGAAATCCAGCACGCGCGCATCGCGAAACGCCCCGGCCAGCGCCCGCGTCGTCTCCGGCGGGACGGCGCGATCGTTCTGGCCGAGGGCGAGGATCACCGGAACCCGCAGCCGCCCGACATCCGCCATCAGCGGCTTGAGGTCCCAGCGCGCCATCATCGCCAGCGTGGCGCTCACATGCCCCGGATCGGCGATCAGCCGCCGGTAGAGTGCCAGCCCCTCCGCATCGATCCGGCTGCCGGTCCCCTCGATCAGGTTGCGCACCGAGTTTCCCGACGACGCCGTGCGCGCGAAGAACGCCCCCGTCAGCGGATTGAGCGACAGGAGTTTCGCCAGCGGCGGAAACAGCACCCCGGCCGGTCCGCGAAACGGCGCGAGCGCCCCGTTCAGGCTCAGCACCGGTCCGGGGACGGCATGGCCGTCGAGCGCCATCCTGAGCCCGATCGCCGCCCCCGCCGAATGCCCGACCACCAGATCGGGCTCGAAGCCCTCGGTCTCGAGCAGCGCGCCGATATCCTGCGCCATCAGGGGCAGAGTGAAGCGGTCGGCGCGCCCGGTCGAGAAGCCCTGCCCCGGCAGGTCGAGCGCCATAACGTCGTACTCCGGCGTCAGCCTCGGGACGATGTCGCGCCAGCTGTGCGTCGAGGCCCCGGCGCCGTGCAGGAGCAGCACGCGCCGGCCGCTTCCGCCCCGCTGGACATGGAACCGCGCCCCGCGGGTGGACACGAAGCGGCTGAGCTCCCGGTTGGGCCAGTCCGCACCGTCGCGTTTCCAGTCGAGCGCCACCGGATCAGCCCCCGCCCACGGCGGTCTGCAGCGCTCCCGAGAGCGCCTTCGCGTCGGCCCGCGGCAGCGGCAGATAGGTCGCGTCGAGCTCGGTCGCGAGATCGCGCGCCGGCTGCGACGGACGGTTGCCGGTATCGATCACCAGTGACCGGATGCCCGCGGCCCTCAGGAGCCGGGCGATCCGCGTCGCATCCGAGCCCGCCGCCTCGCGCCCGCCGCTGCCGTCGAGCGCCACATTCGCCCGCCCGTCGGTCAGCACCGCCACATAGGGCACCATGCCGCGCGACTTCGCCTGCCCGGCAAGGCCCATCGCCTCCGCGAGCCCCGCGGCGAGCGGCGTGCCCCCGCCCCCGGCCAGCGCCGCGAGCCGGCGCTTGGTCATCACCAGCGAGCGCGTCGGCGGCAGCAGCACCTCCGCCCCGGTGCCGCGAAAGCTCACAAGTGCGACCTGCTGGCGCGCCACATAGGCCTGTCCCAGCATCAGCTCGATCGCGCCCTTGGTTTCCGCCAGCCGCGCGAAGGCCGCCGATCCCGACGCATCCACCGCGAAGATCACCACCTTCTCGGCCCGCACCTTCGAGCGCTTGACCCGGAAATCGTCCGGGCGCACCTGCACCAGAGCCGGGCTGGCCCCCGTCTCCCGGCGCCGCAGCGGCTGCCAGGGT
Organism: uncultured Alphaproteobacteria bacterium; assembly: GCA_963825715.1. Taxonomy (GTDB): domain Bacteria; phylum Pseudomonadota; class Alphaproteobacteria; order Rhodobacterales; family Rhodobacteraceae; genus Amaricoccus. Next base: position 194,475 of record CAWGUH010000010.1, read on the forward strand.
GCGGCCACACGCAGCGTCTCCACCAGATCGATCCGCGCGCCGTCCCGGGGTGCTCCGCGCATCGCCCCGGCCGGCCGACCCCGCGCCCGCGACCGCCGGTCGTCGCCGGCTCCGCTGCCATGTGCCGTGGCCGCGCGCCGCGCCGCACTGGCGAGGAGCCGCGCCAGCAGATCGGGCGGCAGGGCCGCGCGCACCGCCTCGAGGAGCAATTCCTCCGGAATCTCGGCTTCGGTCCGTCCGTCCGACTCCTGAGCGCTCTCCGAGCCGTCCGGCGGCGGCGGCGGCTCCTCGGCCTCCTGCGCCTCGACCTCCGGCAGCACCAGCGCGCGCGGCGCGAGGACCAGCCGCACCGCCACTTCCGCCGCCGCCTCGTCGACGCCCGAGGCCCCCGCCAGCGCCGCCGCGGCCCGCGCGGCCCTTAGTGCGAGCATCGGCGCGCGCAGCGAGACGATCCCCAGCCGGGCGGCCAGCGACACGATCGCCTCCGCCAGCCCCTCGGGCACCGCAAGATCGGCAAGCCGCGCCCGCGCCGCCGCGAGATCCGCCGCCGTTGCCGGCGCGAGATCCCCCAGCGCAACGCCGCTCAGATCCGGGCGAAACGCCAGCCTGTCCACGAGGCTCTCCGGCGCCAATTCCTCGGCATCCACCCCCTCGTCGAGCACCACCAGCGTGAAATCCCCGCCCGCATCGAGCGCCGCGTTCAGCCGCCCGGCCAGCTGCGGCGTCACCCGCTCGGCCATCGGCAGCACCAGCGTGCGCCCGGCCGCATCCTCCAGCAGCCCCGGACTCATCACCGGCCGTCCCGCCTCCAGCGTCGCCGCCAGATCGAGCCCACCGAGGAGCCGGCTGTCCTCGATCCCCGGAGGCATCCGCAGGATCGGCCGCGCCGCCGAAACTGCCGCGAGCCGCGCCAGAAAGGCGTCGCGCACCGGCCCGGCCCGCGCCCGCAGGCTAAGCCCGCCCAGCCCCGGATCGACCGCCAGCAGGTCGGCGGCGCGGCAGGCGTCGGCCCAGGCCTCCGCACCGCTCACACCGGCAACACCTCGGCCAGCGCCCGCTCCACCCGGGCGCCCGACCCGGCCTCGTCGAGCGGATCGCGCCGCAGCCGGTGGCGCAGCGCCGAGGGCGCCACGGCCCGCAGATGCTCGCGATCGATCTCCCGGTCGCCCTCCACCGCCGCCAGCGCCCGCGCCGCCCGCATCAGCGTGAGCTCCCCGCGCAGCCCGTCGGCCCCCAGCGCCACGCAGAGCCGCGCCGCATCCGCCAGCGCGTCGTCCGACATCTTCACCCGCCCGAGCCGCTTGCGCGCCGTCAGGATCAGCTTGCGATGCCTGAGATCCGCCTTGCTCCAGCTCTTCATGAAGGCCGCCGGGTTGCGGTCGTAGGCATCCCGCCTGCGGATCACCTCCACCCGCTCGCCGATATCCGTCGGCGAGGCCACCTCGACCGACAGCCCGAACCTGTCGAGCAATTGCGGCCTCAACTCCCCTTCCTCCGGGTTCCCCGACCCCACCAGCACGAAGCGCGCCGCATGCCGCACGCTCAGCCCCTCGCGCTCCACCACGTTCTCGCCCGACGCCGCCACATCGAGCAACAGATCGACGATGTGATCCTCCAGCAGGTTCACCTCGTCGATGTAGAGATAGCCCCGATGCGCCCGCGCCAGCAGCCCCGGCTCGAAGGCCTTCTCGCCCCGCGTGAGTGCGCGCTCCAGATCGAGCGCCCCGACCACCCGGTCCTCGGTCGCCCCGAGCGGCAGGTCGATCACCGGTGTGGGCACCGTATCGGCCTCGCCGCCTGCCTCGGGCGGCAGGTTGTAGGCCGAGCCGCGCGCGATCTCGATCTCCGGCAACAGCGCCGCCAGCGAGCGCACCGCCGTGGACTTTCCGGTCCCGCGGTCGCCGAACACCAGAACCCCGCCGATCGACGGATCCACCGCCGTCAGCGTCAGGGCGCGCTTCATCTCGGATTGCCCGACGATGGCGGAGAACGGAAAGGCGGGAGAGGTCATGCGGTCTTCCTGGGCTGGTCGAAGTCTCTGGTCGAGGTCTAGTGCGCGACGACCTGCGGCGCGCGGGCGGCGAGCGGATCGCTTCCGCCCCACGTGCCCTCATGGGCCCGCACCGCGAAGCGAGCATAAAGCTCCTCGGAAAACCAGCCCTCGGCGCGCACTTTCCGGATCGCCTCGGCATGGGGCCCCGCGACCCGCGCGAAGGCCGCCATCCGCGCGGCATCGGGCCAGACCGAAAAGGTCACCTGATGCAGCCACGGCACCTCGCCGATCCCGGCCTTGAAGATCACGTCACCGTTCGACCCGATCCGCCTCGAGATCGCCGGCGCCTGTCGCCAGAAATCGAGCACGGCCCGCGGCCGGATCGTGGCCCGCGTAAGAGCCGCGATCGGCCCCTGGGGCACACCGGCCGAAGCACGGAACGGCAGACGGCCCGACCACTCGCCCCGGACCGAGACCGGCTCGAGATAGAGCGTGAAGCTCTCCACCGCCCGGCCGCGCAACCGCCGATAGACCGGCGCCGACGAGACTGCGTCGCGCGCCGCCTCGAAATCGGGCCAGACCACAAGAACCGCCATCACCGAGGTATCCGGAATCGGCGTGAAACCCTCGCCGGTCCCGGCCCCCAGGAGCTTGACGAAGTCCGCCCCGGGCAGCCGCTTGAGCGGCCGGCGCGCGAAGCCCATCTGCGTGAAGGCCCAGAGGCGCCGGTGCAGCGGCCCGAACCGGAAAAAGCTCAGCGACACCGCCTGTTGCGATGCATCCTGCGTGTCGTCGCGATGTGCCTGAATTCCCCCGTCCATGGCGGCCAAATTGCCACGGACAGCCATTTCGGGAAAGGGGCAAAACGTCCGATTGTAAATTAAACTGGACACTGCTACCGTTCGCCGATGCTGACAACACTCGACCCGCAGACCCACGAGACGACCGCGCCCGATCCGCGCCCGGTGGCTCTCGTCATCGGCGCCGGTTTCGGCGGTCTCGCAGCCGGCGTCCGCCTCGGCGTGAAGGGCTACCGGGTGGTCATCCTCGACCGCCTCGACATGCCCGGCGGCCGCGCCTCCTCGATCGAGCAGGACGGCTACCGCTTCGATCTCGGCCCCACCATCGTCACGGTGCCGCAGGTCTTCGAGGCGCTCTGGACGCTGGCGGGCCGCGACATGGCGCGCGACATCGACCTGCGCCCGCTCGACCCGTTCTACACCATCCGCTTCCCCGACGGCTCGCACTTCACCGCCCGGCAGGATTCCGAGGCGATGCGCGCCGAGGTGGCCCGGCTCTCGCCTGACGATCTCGCCGGCTACGACCGCTTCCTGCGCGACAGCGAGACGCGCTACGAATTCGGCTTCGAGGATCTGGGCCGCCGGCCGATGCACAAGCTCTGGGACCTGATCAAGGTCCTGCCCAAATTCGCCTGGCTGCGCGCCGACCGCTCGACCTACGGACACGCGGCGCTGCGGATGAAGGACGAGCGCCTGCGCATGGCGCTCTCGTTCCACCCGCTCTTCATCGGCGGCGATCCGTTCAACGTCACCTCGATGTATTCGCTGGTCGCCTGGCTCGAGAAGACCTTCGGCGTCCACTACGCCATGGGCGGCGCCGGCGCGCTGGCCGAGGGCATCGCCGGCCTCGTGCGGCGCACCGGCGGCGAGCTGCGCTTCGGCGTCACCGTCGACGAGATCACCGTGAAGGACGGCCGCGCCACCGGCGTGCGGCTCGCAGACGGCGAGGTGCTCCGCGCCGATATCGTCGTCTCGAACGCCGATGCCGGCCACACCTACAGCCACCTGCTGCGCCGGCAGACCAAATCCCGCTGGACCGACAAGCGCCTCAAGCGCACCCGGTGGTCCAACGGGCTGTTCGTCTGGTATTTCGGCACCGAGGGCACGCGCGACATGTGGTCCGATGTCGGCCACCACACCATCCTCAACGGCCCGCGCTACAAGGGTCTGGTGAACGACATCTTCATCAAGGGCCACCTCGCCGACGACATGTCGATCTACCTGCACCGGCCCACGGTGACCGACCCTTCGGCCGCTCCCGAGGGCTGCGACAGCTTCTATGCCCTCGCCCCGGTACCGCATCTCGGCTTCGACAACCCGGTGGACTGGGAGACGGAAAGCGCCCCCTTCCTCGCCCGCATGCAGGACATGCTCGAGAAGGAGGCCCTGCCCGGACTTCGCGACCGCATCGCCTCGAGCCATGTGCTCACGCCCGAGGATTTCCGCACCCGCTACCTCTCGCCCTACGGGGCCGGCTTCTCGATCGAGCCGCGCATCCTGCAAAGCGCGTGGTTCCGCCCGCACAACGTCTCCGAGGAGGTCCGCGGCCTCTATCTCGTCGGCGCGGGCTCGCATCCCGGCGCGGGCCTTCCCGGGGTGATCTCCTCGGCCGAAGTCCTCGACCAGCTCGTCCCCGCGGCGGAGACCGTCCGGTGAGCGCGGCGGCACTCGACGATCTCGAAGCCTGCCGCGCCGCGATCCGCCACGGTTCGAAAAGCTTCCACGCCGCATCGCTCCTGCTGCCGCGCCGGGTCCGCGACCCGGCCATCGCGCTCTACGCCTTCTGCCGCCTCGCCGACGACGCGGTGGACCTCAACGCCGAGAAACCCGCCGCCGTCCTGTCGCTCCATGACCGCCTCGACCGCGCCTATGCCGGCCGACCGGTGGACAGCCCCGCAGACCGCGCCTTCGCCGCAATGGTCGATGCCCACGACATGCCCCGCGCCCTGCCCGAGGCCTTGCTCGAGGGCTTCGCCTGGGACGCCACCGAACGGCGCTACGCCGACCTCTCCGAACTGCGCGCCTACGGCGCCCGCGTCGCGGCCTCGGTCGGCGCGATGATGACCGTGCTGATGGGTGTGCGCGACGGCGATACGCTGGCGCGCGCCTGCGATCTCGGCGTGGCGATGCAGCTGACCAACATCGCCCGCGACGTGGGCGAGGATGCCCGCGAGGGCCGGCTCTACCTGCCGCTCGACTGGCTCGCGGGCGCCGGCATCGACCCGGAGGATCTGCTCGCCGGCCGCGTCCCGGTCGCCGAGGTCGCGAAGCTCGTCGCGCGCCTGCTCTCCGAAGCGAACCGGCTCTATTACCGCTCCGAGGCCGGCATCGCCGCCCTGCCCGCCACGTCGCGTCCCGCGATCTTCGCAGCAAGGCTGATCTATGCCGAGATCGGCGCCCGCCTCCGCACCCAGGGCTACGACAGCATCACCCGGCGCGCCGTAACCAGCCACCGCCGCAAGATCGCGCTGGCCGGATCGGCCCTCGCCCGCGCCGGCATGGCCTGCGTCATGCCGCGCAGCGCCGTGCTCTACGCACCGCCGCTGCCCGAGACCGCTTTCCTCGTCGAAGCCGCCCGCAGCAACGCCGTGCGCGACCCGGCCCGCGCCGATCACCTCACCGACATCTTCACCGAACTCCGCCGCCGCGACGCCGAACGCAGCCTCGCCTTCCGCGCCCGGGCCTGAACACCACGCGCCCGGACCTCCGGACCCGGCCAGCGCCGGGTGATGCAGGTCACCGGGCGGCCACCCGACAGGTCACGACCGCCCGTGACCGAGCCCCTGCCAGCGTGAAGAGGACGCAAGACCACCCCGACATGCCGAATTCGGGGTCTTCGCAGAGTGGCGCGCCAGGCCGATCCGGAGATGGCCGGCTCATCCCGTCTCCGAGAGACCCAGCGACACCTCTCCCTCCATCAGGGATCGGATGAAGTCGCAGCCGTTTTCCGGCCCCTCGAAATGTCGCCAGACCAGGCCCGCGAACACGTCCGGGCCCATGAGCATGGTGACCTCGTTCAACATGGACACATCGATGTTTCCCGCAGGCACCCCGGCAAGAAAATCCTTCCGGGCCAGCTCGGGAAGGGCTGCGATCTGCATCGCCTGAGCGATGTACTCGTGGGACACCCTGCTGATCCGTCTTTCCCCGAGCGCGGCGGACAACCGCGCATGCGTCAGTTCGTGAACGACCAGACTGTCGAACAGCGTTTCCGGAGCCATCGTCCGATAGCGTCTGGGGAGCGTGTCGTCATCAGCCAGCGTCGCAGGGCTGACGACCGCGATCTCCTCCGTCTCGCAGACATAGACTCCCAGACAATGCTCCACCTCTGCATTGATCCGCTCGACCACGTAGAGCGTCAGAGGGCCGCCGGCGGGCAGGCCACAGGACGACAGCATCGGATCGACATCTGCGGCGAGGTCACACACATGCCCCGCCAATCCTCGGTCGACCGCGAAGACGGTCAGGTCCCCCTGCGCGCAGGAATACCCGCCCGGCACAGCCGGCGATAGCGTCTCCGACCCCGCGCAAGAGGGCAGTCCCGATGCGATCGCCACCATCAAGGCGGCGCAAGCCCCGCGAAATGCCGAAGCTGGAAGCCGGCCGCACCCTCGATTTCGGGAGGCTCTCTCGGGTGATCCATAACTCAGAAGCATATCGCAAACCCGTTCCGGCATCGGCACCCTATCGCCTCCGGATGCCCGGCTGCCTTGATCCACGTCATTTCCATTTGGATCGACCGTGATCGCCGAAAGTCTGGCCGAAAGTCGGATCGGGTCACCGGTCCGGGTGGCGAGTGCCGCTCACCAGGACACCCAGTCGGTCGGTTCCGGTCGCACTCGCGCCGTGCGGACTCCCGAGTGAAGCTTTGCCTTGCCGCACAAGATCGTACGTACAGCATGCATACGCGAAGCATACGGAATGAATAAGGCCGATTCCGGCCCTAGGATCCATCCCGGGCCTGCTCCGCGAAGCCCGGCCAGCGTGCCCGCCGCGGCATCCGCACCGGCAGCATCGTCTTGAGGAACGGATTGGCGAAGCGGTCGAGATCGAGCGCCTCGTGCACGCCCGTGGTTTCCTCGCCCTGCACCCGCGTGCGCACCATCGACCTTGTGTAGAAGGGCGCATCGAGCATCGGGCGCACCTGATGCGGCGCATAGCCCGGATCCGCCCGGGTCTCGCGGCGCACCGTCCAGAGCGACCGCCGGAACCGGGTGCGCGGCGGCGCCTCGATCGGGCTTACCGTGCCGTCCGTCCCGAAGGCCAGCGCCAGTTCCAGATGGCTCCCGTCCCGCCGCGCCGCATCGTAGAACGCCACCGCCCCGTCGGCCCGCGGCAGCCGCGACCAGGTCCAGTAGGAGAAGTCGGCCTCCAGCGCGCGCGTGCCGAAATTGGCATCGAAATAGCCGTGGCCGTCCCAGCGCCAGCCGGCATTCTCCAGATCGACCTCAATGCGAGAAACCGGCGCGAAGGGCCTCCAGACATGGGCTTTTCCGGGATCGAGAACCGCCTCCACCGATGTCACGGCGGACGGAATGACCCGGATCTGCCCGCGCAGCCGCGTCAGGTGCGGCACCGCGATCTCGTCGATGTCGATCACCAGCCGGCCGTTCTCCCAGGTCATCGCCGAGGGCCCGACCTCGAACCGCGTCGGGCTCTGGCGGACCGCCTGCCGCCCGCGCTCGGTCATCGCCCAGCGCCCGCCGCGGCCGTAGAGGGCGACGTTGATCGAGCTGTGATTGAGCGGATCCCGCCGCCCGCTCCAGGCGTAATAGGGCGAGAACACCGAGCCGATGAAGCCGATCACGCTGACCGCCTGCCGGCCGTCGTCGGAGATGCCGTCCACATACCACCAGGCGTAGCCGTCGGGATCGACCTTCAGATCGAAACGCGGCCCGAGATGATCGCCGCGGCCGCGAGCCGGCCGGACAGGCAGGCCATCGCCACCCCCGGCCCCGGATGCGCCCCACCCCCCGCCAGATAGAGCCCCGGCACCCGCGTCTCCGTCATCGGCCGCTTGAACGTCGCCATCATCCCGTGCGGCGCCGCCCCGTAGATCGCGCCCCCCGTGCCCGGAAACAGCCGCGCGAACTCCCAGGGCGTCGTCAGCGCCTCCGCCGGCGGCGTCTCCAGCTTCAGCCCCGAAGCGTCCAGTCTCGCGAAGGCGCGATTCGTCCATGTCTCCATCTCCTCCGGGTCGGGGCGGGGGCGATCGCCCTCCGCCGGCGCGTTCATGATCATCATCAGGCGCTCGGGGTCGCGTGGCTCCCGGCCCGGCTTGCGGTCCTGCGCACTGATATAGAGCGTCGGATCGCGCGGCATGCGTCGTTTCGGGTGAAAAGGTCGTCGAACTCGGCCCTGTAATCGCGAGAGAAAAACACGGTGTGATGGGCCAGCGCGACGCCCTCGGGGACGTCCGGCGAAGGTCCACACGCAGGCCGACAGCGACCTCTCCGACGGTTTCGCTTCCGGAGCCGCGGCTGCCGCACCCGGTCCCAAGAGCCCGGCCCCCAGCGCGGAGGGATCGCCGTTGAAGATCACCCGATCGGCGTGGAGCGTCTCGCCCTCCGCCAGCGCCACGCCGGCAACCCGGCCGTCCTCGACGAGGATTCGCGCGACCGGGGTTTCCGTGCGGATCTCCGCACCATGCGACGCCGCCAGATCGCCCAGCGCCCGCGCAAGTGCCGCGATCCCGCCCTCGACCGCCCAGACCCCGGCTGCCTCGGCCCGCCAGATCAGCATCAGCACGGCCGGGCTGAGCCAGGGCGAGCCGCCGACATAGGTGGCGTAGCGGGCGAAGAGCTGCACGAGTCGCGGATCGCTGAACTGCCGCGCGAGCGCCCCGGCCAGATCCGGCCGGACGCCGAGGGCCTTCTGGACCCTCAGGGCCGAGAGGCCGAGCGCCGTGGCGACGCCGGCCGGACTGGGCCGCGCATGGCGCATCACCGGCTTCTCGAAGGCCTCGAAGAGCATCCGGGCCCGCGCCGTGAAGTCGCGGAATTCCCGCGCGGAGCTTGGCCCGGCGAAGGCCGCGATCCGCGCCTCGCTGTCGGCCATGTCCGCCATGAGATCGAGAGAGCTGCCATCGGGCCAGACGTGACGCGCCAGAACATCGAGTTTCGCGAGGCGGACATGATCCTCGAGGCGCGCCCCGGTCTCCTCGAAGAGCTCGTCGAAGACATTGCGCATCGTGAACACGGTCGGCCCCGCATCGACCGGCCCGGCCGGGCTCGGAAGCCGGCGCGCCTTGCCCCCAACGACGGGCTGCGCCTCGCAGACCGTCACCCGTCGCCCCGCATACGCCAGCAGAGCCGCGGCCGAGAGACCGGCGATGCCGGCCCCCACCACGATCACATGGTCGCTGCGCTGGATCACACGGTCGATTGACAGCTCCATTCAAAGTGTCCACTATGATTTACACATTATCTGTCATTTTCGAGTGACACAAGCGGCCGGGGATACGCCATGGACACCGACTTCCGCATCGAGACCGCCCTCAAGGCCGCAATGGCATCGGCCACCAGCGAAGCGGCGCCACCGCGCCTTGCCGCCGCAATGGATCATGCGCTGTTCCCCGGCGGCGCCCGCGTCAGGCCCCAGCTCCTCATGGCCGTCAGCCTCGCCTGCGGCGACGATCGGCCCCAACTGAGCGACGCCGCAGCAGCGGCGATAGAGCTCATCCACTGTGCGAGCCTCGTCCACGACGACATGCCCTGCTTCGACGATGCGGCCATCCGGCGCGGAAAGCCGACGGTACATGCCGCCTTCTCCGAACCACTCGCCCTACTCGCCGGCGACGCGATGATCGTCCTCGCCTTCGACACCCTCGCACGCGCGGGGCAGTCCGCTCCGGACCGCCTCGCCGGCCTCGTCGCCACACTGGCGCGCTCGACCGGCATGCCCGGCGGGATCTGTGCCGGCCAGGGCTGGGAGAGCGAAGCCGAAGTCGACCTCGGCGCCTACCACCGCGCCAAGACCGGCGCGCTCTTCGTCGCCGCGACCACGATGGGCGCCCAGGCCGCCGGACGCAATCCCGGCGAATGGACCGAACTCGGCGCCCGCATCGGCGAGGCCTTCCAGGTTGCCGATGACCTGCGCGACGCCCTGCTCACCGAAGCCGAACTCGGCAAGCCGGCGGGCCAGGATGCCATCCATCACCGCCCCAATGCCGTCGCGTCCCTGGGCATTCCGGGTGCCGTCGCGAAGCTGCAGGACATCCTCGGCGGCGCGATCGGGGCGATCCCCGCCTGTCCCGGGGAAGTCGCGCTGCGCGAAATCGTGCGGCGCCAGGCCAAGCGGCTAACGCCGGTGGAATTCGCCCGCTACGCGGCCTGATCCGTCGTGGCGATGTCCGAAACCGGCGCGCCCGCGATCGGCCTCTTGAGACAGCTGCGCCGGAAATTCGAGGCCTGGCGGAATGCGCGTATCGCGGATCCCGCGTTTCAGTCCTGGGCCATCCGGTTTCCGGTAACCCGTCCGGTTGCCCGCGCGGAAGCCGCAAGGCTCTACGACCTCGTCGCCGGCTTCGTCTATTCCCAGACGCTGCTCGCCTGCGTCGAGCTCGATCTCTTCGCCCATCTCGACAAGCCACGCACCGTCGAGGACCTCGCCGGCCGCCTCGACCTCGCGCCCGACCGCTGCCGGCGGCTCCTCCAGGCAGCGGCGGCGCTGGATCTCGTTTCGAGACAGGGGCCCGACTACGGAGTGGGTCCGCTCGGCGCCGCGCTTTCTGGGGCGCCGGGCGTCAGCGAAATGGTCCGCCATCACGCCCTCTTCTATCGCGACCTCTCGGATCCGGTCGCGCTCCTGCGGGACGCCACCGACCCGGAGCTGGCACGGTTCTGGGCCTATGTCGGGGGCGCGACCACCCATGACATGCCGACCGACGTCGCGGCATCCTACTCGACCCTGATGGCGGTGAGCCAGACGATGGTCGCCGAGGAAACCCTCGCCGCGGCACCGCTGACCGGTGTGCGCCATCTTCTCGACATCGGCGGCGGCGAAGGCGCTTTCCTCGAGGCCGCCCTGCGCGCGACGCCGGGATTGCGGGCGACGCTCTTCGACCTGCCCGCCGTCGCCGCCCGCGCGGCCAGCCAATTCGAGGCGGCCGGAGTCGCGGCCGCCACGACGATCCGCGGCGGGAGCTTTCTCGACGATCCGCTTCCCGAAGGAGCTGATGCGATCAGCCTGATTCGAGTCCTCTACGATCACGACGACGACGTGGTGGCGGCACTGCTGTCCCGCGTCCACGATGCCCTGCCGCCAGGGGGCCGGCTTCTGGTCTCGGAACCGATGTCCGGAGGAACGCGACCGACCAGGGCCGGCGACACGTATTTCGGGTTCTACACGCTCGCGATGGGAACCGGCCAGCCGCGCAGCCCGGAACGCCACCGGGAACTGCTTTCCGCCGCCGGATTCACCGCGATCCGCCAGCCGCGCACGCGCCAGCGGTTCGTGACTTCGGTGATCACGGCGCAGCGCGACCGGGCGCCGACGTGACGTCGAATTTTAGTGTAAAGCTACATTGACATTTTGGCCTGTCTAGCTACCATGACACATGAACGATAGGTTGCTTTCGGAAACGGTTCGCCGGGTCCGCGCGGCACGGAAAAAGGGGAGAGCGAAAATGCACACGACCGCTGTTCTTCTCGACGCGCCCGGCAAGATCGGGCTCGAGGAGATCGACCTCACGCCACCGAAATCCGGCGATGTCGTGGTTCGGATCCGGCATTCCGGAATCTCCACCGGCACGGAAAAGCTCTTCTATTCCGGCAAGATGCCGCCCTTCCCGGGAATGGGATACCCGCTGGTTCCCGGCTACGAATCCTTCGGCGAAATCGTCGAGGCGGGCCGGGAGACCGGCTTCAGGACCGGAGAGCATGTCTTCGTCCCTGGAGCCGACTGTTACGGAGACATCAAGGGGCTCTTCGGCGGCGCATCCCGCACCGTCGTCACCTCCGCCGACCGGGTCGTCCGAGTCGACGGAGACTCTCGGCGCCAGTGGCGCGCTCCTTGCGCTCGCAGCCACGGCACGCCATGCGGTCGCTGGCCTCGATCACGATCTTCCCGATCTCATCGTCGGCCACGGTGTTCTGGGCCGCCTGATCGCCCGGATCACGCTGGCCGCCGGCGGAACCGCGCCGATGGTCTGGGATCTCGACGCAGATCGCCGCGCCGGCGCCGAAGGCTACCCGACAAGCCACCCGGACGACGATCCGCGGCGCGACTACCGGACGATTTTCGACGTTTCGGGCGACTCCGGCATTCTCAACAGCCTGATCGGCCGCATGGCCAAGGGCGGGGAAATCGTCCTGGCGGGCTTCTACAGCGAGCCGCTTTCCTTCGCCTTCGCACCGGCCTTCATGAAGGAGGCCCGGATGCGGGTCGCCGCGGAATGGAATCGCGACGACATGCTCGCGACCCGGCTGCTCGTCGAGGAGGGTCTGCTCTCGCTCGATGGCCTGATAACGCACCGCAGCCCGGCCGCCGATGCCGCCACGGCCTACGAGACCGCCTTCGGCGATCCGTCCTGCCTCAAGATGATCCTCGACTGGGAAGGCACCGCATGACCGTCGAACTCAAGATCCCCGACATCAAGTCCCGCGACGCCGAGCTTCGCGCCGAGGCCCATGCGCCGCTCGGCGAGATCCCGGTCCGCGAGGCCACCAAGCACACACAGATCATCGCGATCTACGGCAAGGGCGGCATCGGCAAGTCCTTCACGCTCGCCAATCTCAGCTGCATGATGGCCGAGCAGGGCAAGCGCGTCCTGCTTGATCGGCTGCGACCCGAAATCCGACACCACCTCGCTCCTCTTCGGCGGCAAGGCCTGCCCGACGATCATCGAGACCTCGACCCGCAAGAAACTCGCCGGCGAGGAAGTCGCCATCGGTGACGTCTGCTTCAAGCGCTCTGGCGTTTTCGCCATGGAGCTCGGCGGACCTGAGGTCGGCCGCGGCTGCGGCGGACGCGGCATTATCCACGGGTTCGAGTTGCTCGAGAAACTCGGCTTCCACGACTGGGATTTCGACTACGTCCTTCTGGACTTCCTCGGCGACGTGGTCTGCGGCGGCTTCGGCCTGCCGATCGCCCGCGACATGTGCCAGAAGGTCATCGTCGTCGGCTCCAACGACCTCCAGAGCCTCTACGTCGCCAACAATGTCTGCTCGGCGGTGGAGTATTTCCGCAAGATGGGCGGCAATGTCGGCGTCGCCGGCATGGTGATCAACCGCGACGACGGCACCGGCGAGGCTGCGGCCTTTGCCGCCGCCGCGCAGATCCCGGTCCTCGCCACCATCCCCGCCAACGACGACATCCGCCGCAAATCGGCGAACTACCAGATCGTCGGCACGGCCCAAAGCCAGTGGGGCCCGATGTTCGCGGAGCTCGCCGAGAACATCGCCGGCTCCATCCCGAACAAGCCCGCGCCGCTCACCCAGGACGGCCTGCTCGGGCTCTTCGACTCCAAGGACACCGGCGGCAACATCGTGCTCGAACCCGCCACAGACGCCGACATGCGCGGCAAGCATTACGCCCCGAAACCCTCACTCGAAGTGGTGTACGACGATGTTTGATCTCGACGAACTCGCCCGGGCCGACGACGCGCTCAACGCGATCGCACCCGGATCCCACGGGGCGCCGACCCCGATCCGCAAGCCCGCCCCTGCGGCAAAGCCCGCGCAATGCCCCTTCCACGACCGGCATCGCGAGCACGCGGCATGACGCTCGGATTCCGACATGACGGCAGCGCGGAGGCTCCGGAGATCCCCGGAACACCCGACGCGCCTGCGCCCGCCTCTGACGGGCTCGGCTGTCACTCGGGAGCCGAGAAGCTGCGCGCCGGCGCCATCGAGGGCGGCAATGCCGAGCTCCTCGCGCGGTTCGCGAAAGACTACCCCCAGGGCCCCCACGACAAGCCCCAGAGCATGTGCCCGGCCTTCGGCAGCCTGCGCGTCGGCCTCAGGATGCGCCGGGTCGCGACCGTGCTCTCCGGCTCGGCCTGCTGCGTCTACGGCCTGACCTTCGTGAGCCATTTCTACGGCGCCCGCCGCTCGGTCGGATATGTCCCCTTCAATTCCGAGAGCCTCGTCACCGGCAAGCTCTTCGAGGACATCCGCGAGTCGGTCCATGAACTGGCGGACCCCGCGAAATACGACGCCATCGTCGTGACCAATCTCTGCGTGCCCACCGCCTCGGGCGTGCCGCTGCGCCTCCTGCCCGACCAGATCGACGGCGTGCGGATCGTCGGCATCGACGTTCCCGGTTTCGGCGTGCCGACCCATGCGGAGGCCAAGGACGTCCTCGCCGGCGCCATGCTCGCCTATGCCCGCAAGGAGGTCGAAGCCGGCCCGGTCCCGGCCCCCAAGGGCGGCAAGTCCGACCGGCCGACCGTCACGCTCCTGGGCGAGATGTTCCCGGCCGATCCGATGTCGATCGGCGCACTTCTGGCGCCGCTCGGCCTCGCCGCCGGCCCCGTCGTGCCCTGCCGGGAATGGCGCGAGCTCTACGCCGCGCTCGATTGCGGCGCCGTGGCCGCGATCCATCCGTTCTACACCGCCTCGATCCGCGAGTTTCAGGGCGCAGGCCGCCCGGTTCTCGGCTCCGCGCCCGTCGGCGTCGAAGGCACCGAGGCCTGGCTCCGCGCCATCGGCGACACCTTCGCCCTGCCCGCGGAAAAGGTCTCCGACGCCATCAATGCCGTCCTGCCCGCCATCCGGGCCGGGCTCGCGGCCAATCCGGTCAAGGGCACGATCACGCTCTCGGGCTACGAGGGCTCCGAGCTTCTCGTCGCCCGCCTGCTCATCGAATCGGGCGCCGAGATTCCCTATGTCGGAACCGCCTGCCCGAAGACCCCCTGGAACGCCGAGGACGCCGCCTGGCTGCGCGACCGGGGTATCACGGTGAAATTCCGCGCCAGCCTCGAGGACGATTGCGCCGCGATGGAAGCGATCCGGCCCGATCTCGCCATCGGCACCACGCCGGTTGTCCAGAAGGGCAAGGAGCTGGGCATTCCCGAGCCTCTACTTCACCAATCTGATCTCCGCCCGTCCGCTGATGGGCGTCGCCGGGGCCGGCCAGCTCGCCCAGGTGGTCAATGCCGCCATCGCCAACAAGGCCCGCATGGAGACGATGCGCGACTTCTTCGAGGGCACCGGATCCGGCGATACGGCCGGCATCTGGGAAACCGAGCCGAACCTCCAGCCTGAGTTCCGCGCGCGCCACGCCAAGAAGCTCGAAAAACGCGCCCGCGCCGACAAAGCGGCGGAGATGATCTGATGCTGGTCACCGATCATGATCGAGCCGGCGGCTATTGGGGGGCAGTCTATGCCTTCACCGCCATCAAGGGCCTCCAGGTCGTCATCGACGGCCCCGTCGGGTGCGAGAACCTGCCGGTGACCTCCGTCCTGCACTACACCGACGGCCTGCCGCCGCACGAACTTCCCATCGTCGTCACCGGTCTCGGCGAAGAGGAAATGGGCGCCGGTACCGAGGATTCGATGAAGCGCGCCTGGGAGACGCTCGACCCGGTTTTGCCGGCGGTCGTCGTCACCGGTTCCATCGCCGAGATGATCGGCGGCGGCGTCACGCCGCAGGGCACCAACATCCAGCGCTTCCTGCCCCGCACCATAGACGAGGACCAGTGGCAGGCCGCGGACCGCGCCATGACCTGGGCCTTCACCGAGTTCGGGATGACCAAGGGCCGCATGCCCAAGGAAGCCAAGCGCGAAGACGACGCGAAGCCCCGGGTCAACATCCTCGGACCGATGTACGGCAGCTTCAACATGCCCTCCGATCTCCACGAGATCCGCCGCCTCGTCGAAGGCATCGGCGCCGAGATCAACATGGTGATGCCGCTCGGCTCCCATGTCGCCGACATGCCCAGGCTGGTGAATGCCGACGCCAACATAGTGATGTACCGCGAATTCGGTCGCGGCCTCGCGGAAGTACTGGGCAAGCCCTATCTCCAGGCGCCGATCGGCCTCGACAGCACCACGAAATTCCTGCGCAAGCTCGGTGACATGCTAGGCCTCGACCCCGAGCCCTTCATCGCCCGCGAGAAGCACTCCACCATCAAGCCGCTCTGGGATCTCTGGCGCTCGGTCACCCAGGATTTCTTCGCCACCGCCTCCTTCGCCATCGTCGCGAACGAGACCTATGCGCGCGGAATCCGGAACTTCCTCGAGACCGATCTGGGCCTGCCCTGCGCCTTCGCGGTCTCCCGCACCGCCGGCGCCAAGACCGACAACGACGCGGTGCGCGCGATGATGCACCAGAAACGGCCACTGGTCGTCATGGGCTCCATCAACGAGAAGATGTATCTCGCCGAGATGAAAAGCGGCTTCGGTCCGAAGCCCGCCTTCATCCCGGCATCGTTCCCCGGTGCCGCGATCAGACGGGCCACCGGCACGCCCTTCATGGGCTACGCCGGCGCGACCTACCTCGTGCAGGAGGTCTGCAACGCGCTCTTCGACGCGCTCTTCCACATCCTTCCGCTCGGAACGGACATGGACGCGGCCGAAGCAACGCCTACCAACCTGCGCCGCGACCTGCCCTGGGATGCCGACGCACAGGCACTGCTCGACGAGATCGTCGCGCGCCACCCGGTGCTCACCCGTATCTCCGCCGCCAAGTCCCTGCGCGACGCCGCCGAGAAGCGCAGCCTCGACCGCGGCGCTGCCCGCGTTGAGCGCGGCATCGTCGCCAGCCTCGCACCCGACCCCGGGAACACCACCAGATGACACCGACTTTCGCAAAGGGAGAGACCACAATGATGAACGCAGACACCCATGCGCATCGGCCGCGGCACGCGAGCCGCGTGGAATACGCCCTCTACTTCAGCCTGATCCTGATGATCTCCGTGCCAACGGCCTTGGTGCGCTCGGTTTTGCCGAACCGCACGGACACGCCGCGGAGGTTCTTCCTTTCCGAAGCATGGTCAATGGCCCGACGGGTCACGCCGCAGATTTTCGCCGTCTGAGACGACGGCAACCGCCATCCGGGCGCGAACCCGCGTCCCGGTACCCTGGCCGCGAGGTTTCTGCGGCATCAGTCAAACCATCCGGAGGATCGTTCATGGCTGAAAATACCGGCCTGTCTTTCACAGGCCTCACCGATGACCAGGCCCAGGAGCTGCACAGTGTCTACATGAGCGGGTTGTACCTCTTTGCAACCGTCGCGATTGTCGCCCACCTCGCAGTCTTCATCTGGCGCCCCTGGTTCTGAGGAGGACACGAGAATGAGCAAGTTTTACAAGATCTGGCTGGTTTTCGACCCGCGTCGCGTCTTCGTGGCACAGGGCGTCTTCCTCTTCCTGCTGGCAGCGATGATCCATCTCGTTCTGCTGAGCACGGAGCGTTACAACTGGTTCGATCAGGCGGCTATCAAATATGCCCCCGAAGTTGCCGCAGCAGAGTAACGCGCAAGAGACCATCGCTGCGGGCGGCGCGCTCGCCCGCAGCCGACCATTTCACGACCTCACGGCTTTGACCCCGAGCGGCCCAAGCCTCTGATGCGGAGACAGAAGTTATGGCAATGCTCAGCTTCGAGCGGAAATATCGCGTCCGCGGAGGGACGCTCATAGGCGGAGATCTGTTCGACTTCTGGGTCGGGCCGTTCTACGTCGGCTTCTTCGGGGTAGCGACGATCTTCTTTGCAGCTCTCGGCACTGTTCTGATCTTCTGGGGCGCGGCGCTCCAGAATGAATGGAATCCCTGGCTGATCAACATCGCGCCGCCCGACATATCCTACGGTCTCGGAGTAGCCCCGCTGGCGGAAGGTGGTCTCTGGCAGATAATCACGGTCTGCGCCCACGGCGCTTTCATCTCGTGGGCCCTTCGCGAGGTCGAGATCTCCCGAAAGCTCGGCATCGGTTACCATGTTCCGATCGCCTTCGGCTTCGCGATCCTCGCCTATTCCACGCTGGTGGTGTTCCGGCCGATGCTGATGGGCGCCTGGGGATACGCATTTCCCTATGGCATCTTCAGCCATCTGGACTGGGTATCCAACACCGGATACCAGTATCTGCACTTTCACTACAATCCGGCCCATATGCTGGCGGTGACGTTCTTCTTCACCACCACGCTGGCCCTTTCCCTCCATGGCGGCCTGGTGCTCTCCGCAACCAACCCGCCAAAAGGACAGGAAATCAAGACGCCGGACCACGAAGACACCTTCTTCCGCGACTTCATCGGCTACTCGGTCGGCACCCTTGGGAATCCACCGCGTGGGCCTTCTGCTGGCCCTCAATGCCGGGTTCTGGAGTGCGGTCTGCATCGTCATCTCCGGACCACTCTGGACCAGAGGCTGGCCGGAATGGTGGAACTGGTGGCTCGATCTGCCGATCTGGGGGAACTGAACCATGGCCGAATATCAGAACATCTTCACCCAGGTACAGGTGCGCGGCCCTGCCGAACTGGGCATGGCCGGAGGTGGCGCAGAACTGGGCCGCCACGGAGAGCCGCGTTTCTCGAACCTGCTGGGCGCTATAGGAAATGCCCAGCTCGGTCCGATCTACCTCGGCTCGTGGGGACTGATCAGCATCGTCACCGGGATCATCTGGTTCAACATTGTCGGTCTATCGATGCTGGCTTCCGTCGACTACCAGGTAGGCGAATTCATCCGCCAGCTCTTCTGGCTGGCGCTCGAACCGCCGGGCCCTGAATATGGTCTATCCATCCCGCCCCTCAATGACGGTGGCTGGTGGGTGATCGCCTCGTTCTTCCTGCTGATATCGGTCTGCACCTGGTGGATCCGCACCTACCGCCGCGCCACCGCACTGGGAATGGGCTACCATATCGCCTGGGCCTTCGCCGCGGCGATCTGGCTTTTCCTTGTGCTCGGCCTGATCCGGCCGGTGCTGATGGGCTCCTGGTCGGAAGCGGTCCCCTACGGCATCTTCCCGCATCTCGACTGGACCACGGCGTTCTCGCTGCGCTACGGCAACCTCTTCTACAACCCGTTCCACGCGCTCTCGATCACCTTCCTCTACGGCTCGACCATGCTCTTCGCGATGCACGGCGCCACCGTGCTGGCGATCAGCCGGATGGGCGGTGACCGCGAGATAGAGCAGATCGTCGACCGCGGTACCGCCTACGAGCGCGGCGCCCTCTTCTGGCGCTGGACCATGGGCTTCAATGCGACCGCCGAAGGTATCCACCGCTGGATCTGGTGGTTTGCCATCCTCACGCCGATCACCGGCGGGATCGGCATCCTGCTGACCGGCACGGTCGTCGACAACTGGTACCTCTGGGCCGTCGAACACCACTTCGCGCCAGAGTACCCGGCGATGCTCGGCGTCGGTGGCTACACCGGAACGGGAGGCTGACCATGAGCAAGACACGCAACCAGATCCGCGACGAAATGACGGGCCTCCTGCTGCGAGGCGGGTTCATCGGCATCCTGATGTTCCTCGCGGCGATCGCCTTCATGGTCATCCCGGTCCAACTGGGCAAGATCTGGCCCACGGAAGGCGAGCAGACCGGCTTCCGGGGCACCGGAATGAACGTGGTCGAATTCGTCTCGGACAATGCCGACCTCGCCGCGGCGAACGTCATGCCGGTCGCCGAGGTGGGTCCGATCCCGCCGGAGCCGGGCGAGCCGCTGGCCCGCGACGTCTATCCCAACTCGGAACCGCTCGGGCATCTCACGGCGCGCAACTACGAGCGCCTCGTGGCCGCCATGCGCGAATGGGTGGGCAACGACACGCTGTTCTCCGAGGAGGAAACCTACGCCACCGCGGTCGCGCGCAACATGATCGAGATGGTGTGGAACATCAACGAGAACTGGGACGGCCACGTCGCCCAGACCGGGGTGACCTGCTACACCTGCCACCGGGGCAACGCGGTGCCGAGCAACGTCTGGTTCAGCCCCGAGCCGCTCAATTCCTGGGCGGGTCCGAGTGCCAACATGCAAAACCAGGCCCGGGCGGCCAACTACTCGACCGCCCTGCCAGTCGATGCGCTGCAGGTCTATCTCCTCGAGGACTCGCAGCTCGTCGGGGTCCACGGCTACGCGCCGCGTGACGAGGACGGCAGCTCGAACGTCTCGATCTACCACACCTATCAGACCTTCGCGCTGATGCAGCACTTCTCCAACAGTCTCGGCGTGAACTGCACCTACTGCCACAACACCCGGGCGCCGGCGGAGCCGGAAGGCCACACCCCGCAATGGGGCGTGGCGCAGCTCGGGCGGGCGATGGTGGTCGAGACCAACAACGAGTACGTCCTGCCCAACCTGCCGTTGCTGCCCGAAGAGCGCCTCGGCCCGCTCGGCGATGTCTCGAAGGTGTGCCTGCACTACCTGCCACCAGGGTGCCGCCAAGCCGCTGCTCGGTCAGAGCATGCTGGCCGACTGGCCCGAATTGGCGAGTTCCGAGCCCACCTACGAATAACGGCCGAAGCCAGGCCCCAGAGACCCGAAACGGCCGCCTCGTGGGAGGCGGCCGTTTCGCTTTTTTCAACCAGATCGAAAACGACGTCCACTGAGCACAACGGATATGCCGGTCATGGCGATATTCTCGAAACACTGCGGTCTGCTCGATCAGTTCAAGATGGCGGTACCTGTTCCGATCTGCCGCAGACTCATTTTGGTTCACAGGACCGCTCTAGAGGGTGACCTTGGCATCGTTCAAGTCATCGACTTACTTCTTAACGATCGGAACATCGCCGAGCATTTCCCCTGCGAACACCGGGCCCGGATCGCGTCCAAAACCGAAATCGAACGGGCGGACCGCGAAATCGAGCGGCAGGCAGACGTGATTGTGATCTTCCGAAATGACGAGGCAATCATCCGCTAGGTCCGTGCGCTGATGCCGGAAACCAACGACGAACGGACCATCGCGCGGCGCTTCAGTGGCCTCGAAACCCTTTCCGCGTCTTCGGAATTTCGACCATCAGGCTGCCCCTCGTGGCGACCCGATCAGTCCCTGCCCACTCCGACGGCAGAGTTGCTACGACATCCCATGGGGCACTACAGCGATTCAATGTCCACCCGGATTTTAAAGTCGATTGAGGCAGTATTTCAAACGTTCGTGGACATTTCATGCATTCGGATCAACTTAAATTTCGTCTGCACTCAGATTATTTGCACCAAGATTTTTTGGAATTACAATGCACTAACGACAAAATGAGGCTGCTGACCAGCAGGCAATACGAAGCACTCAATATCGTTGGTTGCCGAACGTCGACCGAAACAGGCAGCTCGCTGAACCCGAAAGGCTTTGTGGTTGAATAGATCAAACACTGAAAGAAAACAGAGCGCCCATGTCTTTGATTTTGTTGGCTCCGGCGGTAGGGTTCGAACCTACGACCAATTGATTAACAGTCAACTGCTCTACCACTGAGCTACGCCGGAACACGCGCTTGCGCAGGGCGAGGCTATAGCAAAGGCGTTTCGGGGCGTCCAGTGCATTTGCAGGTCGTCGCGGCCTGTCGCCCGGACACTTGAAAAGCTTGCAAATCGGGCAGGTGGACCCATTTCCGGAGTTCAGGAAGTACCATGAAAAAACATCAAACCGACCAGACCAAGGACACCGTTCGCCAGATGCCGGAAACGACGCGGACAGGTTTGGATGTCGATCGCGCCGGGCGGGAAAGCGCATCCGACGCTGCAAAGAAGCGTTCTGAGGTGGCGGACTTCATCGCTGAACTGCGCCGGACCGCGCCTCACCGGAAAGAGACCGCTCGCGGGAGACTGATCTTCGCACTCGACGCCACGATGAGCCGCCAACCGACCTGGGATCTGGCCTGCGACCTGCAGGCTGAGATGTTCGATGCAGCGGCTCTTGCCGGCGGACTTGACGTAAAGCTCTCGTACTTTCGGGGGCGGGACGAAGCACGGTCCTCGCGCTGGGTCGGCGATGCGCGCAGCCTGACGGGATTGATGACGGGGATCGGCTGCCATGGCGGCCTGACGCAGATCGGCCGGATTCTCGATCATGCAGTCACGGAGGCCGCGAAGGCGCCCGTCGCCGCGCTTGCCTATGTGGGGGATGCGATGGAAGAGGACATTGATCGGCTGTGTCACAAGGCCGGCAAGCTCGCGATCCATAACACACGGGCGTTCATGTTTCTCGAGGGGCGTGATGCGTCGGCGGAACGGGCCTACCGCGAGATCGCGCGGTTGACCGACGGCGCCTTCCTACGCTTCGATCCGGCCGCACCGGCAGAATTGCGCGCGCTTCTCGGCGCGGTCGGTGCCTATGCCGCGGGAGGCCGCGCGGCGCTGGAGGCCTCGGGCAGCCGTGCGGCGCGCCAGTTGCTTGCGGACATGCGCCGGTGAACCCGGCAGTCGCCGGTGCCGCGCTCGTATTCGGCGTGGGACTTGCCGCTGTCGTGACGGGACGCGTTCCGCGGGACCGCGCGATTGCGACCCTCGTTCTCTCCGCAGCGGCCGCGCTCGCGCTTGTCAGGCTCGTGCCGCTGGCCATCCCGCTGGCGATGATCGGATTCAGCCTCTGGAGCCGGGGCGCAAGCCTCGGCCGCCCGTCGATGCGGCGCCGGGCACCCTCGGCCGGACAGGCCTCCGAGGTCGGTTCCGCCGGGTTGTCGATGCGTCTCGATCACGACAGCGGAGAGCTTGACGGCACTGTCCTCGCGGGGCCGATGGTGGGAATGCGTCTTTCGGAGCTGGACGTGGCCGCGTTGCGCAGTCTTGTCGACCAGTTTCGGGCCAACAGCGACGAGGACAGCCTCGCGCTGCTGTTTGCCTACATGGAGCGCGCGGGAATCGATGCTGAGCCCGAGTTTGCCGGTGACGACGCGGCTTCCGACGGCGACGAGATGAGCGAGGCCGAAGCCCTGCGGGTACTCGGCCTTCAGGCAGGCGCCGACGCGGACGAGATTCGTGACGCGTATCACCGCCTGATCCGGCGGAACCACCCGGACATGGGAGGCTCGGATGCCCTCGCCGCGCTGATCAACCGCGCGAAGGCGCGGCTGGATCCTGACTGAACAGCTCAGCGGATCCCAGTGACGGCATCGAGCGTCACGATTCCGCCACCGGCCAGGACGAGTTGAGGCGTCCCCTCGGAAAGCCGGACTTCGGTGACCCTTGAGAAGACAGTGCCGGCCTGTGTATCGAGCAGGCTCTCACCTTTGTAACTCTCGACGGAAAAACTGTAGGTTCCGTGGGGCAGTTCCGCTCCCGACGCGTCGCGACCGTCCCAGGTCATCCGGCCGTCGGCGTGGTCGATGGTGCGTCGTCCGACGATCTGGTCGAAGTCGTTGCGAATGATAAGAACCGTGCGGTCGGCATCCGCGACCGGATTCATCGCGACGTCGATCGGATTGCCGGCGAACTCGGTCTTGCCGGGAGCGCCCACCTCGCGTCCGATCCACGAAGCCATCCCCTCCGCATTGCCACCAGCAAGAAGCTCGTAGATCTGTTCGAGCCGGTCGTTGGAGCGGACCTGCTGTTCGACGCCAGAGAAATTGGCGAGCTGGGCGACGAATTCCGTGCTGTCCGTTGGTTTGAGCGGGTCCTGATTGCGCATCTGCGTTGTCAGGAGCGTGAGGAAGGTCTCGAAATCACCGGCCAGCTCGTTGGAGCCGACCTCCTGTTTCGAGCCCGATGCGCTTCTTGCGGGAAGGCTGGCGATCTGGGCGGGTGTGATTTCCATGTGCATTTCTTTCCTGAAGTTGAGGTTCAGAGGCGGATATCGAGACCAGTCTCTGACACGGATCTCCCGCGACCATTCGTGGCGGGTATGTCGGAGCCGGCCGCTGGCGTGACGGGTGACGCAGGCCGGAGAATGGCACGATCCTCGCGCCCGTCGCGCTCCCCGGGCATCTCCCCGCCTGCGTCGAAGCCGAGCGATACGTTTTCGTAGCCAGCGTCCTGCAGGTCGCGGATCAGCGTGTCGGCGTGGCGCCTGAGGAAATCCTGGGTCTCGGGGCGTTCTGCCAGAAGGACGGCGCGAAGGCCGTCCTCGGCAGGGTCAAGACGAATCTGGACGCGCCCCAGTTCCGGCGGATCGAGGCGGATCTCGACACTGCGCTCGCGGGTCCGGGTCAGAGCGACCGTGATCTGTCCGGCGACCACCTGCGGATGGGCCGTAACCGCGCCGGTTCGGCCCTCTGAACTGAAGGCCGGGGCGGGTGAGCCGGAGATGGCTTCGAGGCGCCAATCGGCCCCGCGACCGGAACCGGCCTGGAGCGCGGTGTCGGTCCCCGGGCCGCCAGTATCGGGCCCGATTGTCGGGAAGGTTTGAGGCACCAATGAATGGGAGCGGAAAGCCGCAACTGCGGGAGATGCACTCGCCGTTTCGGGACCGGTCCGAACCGGCGCGCCGGGCAGGTCGTCATTACCCTCCGGCGCGGACTCCGCATCGAGAGTCCCGAGCGCCAAGTCGGGTTGTACGGGAACCGTCGGCACGGGCGGCGGTGCCGGCTTGACAGCCGACCCCACGGAGTGAGGCTGTCGGGCGGTGGTGAAGGGTTGCCGCGTGTCGGAGGACCCCGCCCTTGCGATGCCTGGCTCCAAGTGGCTGCATGGCCGCTCGGTCAGTTCAGCCTGCTCGGCATCCGCCGTGGCTTGCGCCCGTTCCGGCGTCGCTTCTGGAACCGCGACATGCTGATGTACCGGCAGCACCGCGGCGGGTGTGCCAGCCTGCTGGCAGAGCATGCGATCGTCGAGGGCTGTCAGCGGCACGGTCTCCGGATCGGCTTCTGCCTTCGGTGCCAATTCCGTCGGCTCCTTCGAAACGGCATCCGCCAGCTGCGGAGCGGGCGTTGCTGGCCCCTTCTCGGCAGTCCGCGCCTTGGCGCGCGACGTGACATGATCCTCGAAGTCGGAGGCTCCGTCCCGCTTTCCGTTACCGGCAGTGTCACCGCGCGGCTGCGAAGCCGGAGACGCGGCTGGACGCTGCGCGGTTGCCGCGGCTCGCAGGAAGACTGGCTCGGAAGAAGTCGGCATGGGTACTCCGTCAAACGGGTCACATGCCTCAATCCCCCCAAACCATTACGATTTATTTACCGCGATCGGCGCAGTCTTCAGGAGTGACCCATTGACCGGAGCCCGACCGATGGACCTTCCACCCCTTCCCGCGCTGCCGCTTTCGACGCAGGCAAAACGCCTCGATCAAACGGCGGAGGAGGCCCGGATGCGCGAGACCGCGGAGGCCTTCGAGGCGGCCTTTCTCGCGGATGCTCTGGAAAACTCCGGCATCAATGCCATGCCCGATGCCTTCGGTGGCGGCGCAGGGGAAGATGCTTTTTCCGGCCTGCTGACGCAGGAATACGGTCGCCTGCTCGCCGAGCGCGGCGGGATCGGACTGGCCGAACAGGTGTTCGAATTGCTCAAACAGCGGAGTGTCGCCCCATGATCGCCACCATTCTGGCCTCGGCCCGTCAGGCCCGCATCCTGAGGCTGCTGGATGAGGAGAGGCGGATCCTGCTGGAAGGACCGCTGACCGCGCTGGCGGCCATCGTGGATCGCCGGGAAGCGGCGATGGAGGAGATTTCGGCCGCGACCGGCCGGCTTCCGGAGAATTTTGTCGAGAGCCTGCGGGCCAAGGCCGAGCGCAATGCGCGGCTGATACAGGCCAGTCTCGCGGGGTTGCGTTCGGCCGATGCGGAAATCACCCGGATCGAGGCATCTGGTCGGGCCATCGGAACCTATTCAGCGAGCGGCCGACGCACTCCGGAAGAACCAAGGCCGGCAACGAAAGACACCCGCGCCTGAGCGGGTTATCTTCGATATCTATTCCGGAAATTGGAGCGGGCGATGAGATTCGAACTCACGACCCTAACCTTGGCAAGGTTATGCTCTACCCCTGAGCTACGCCCGCGTCCTGAGCCGGGGTATAGACCCATTGCTTCGCCGGAGACAAGTGCCAAAGCGCGTTTCCCGAGCGGATTTCGGGATCAGAGCGCAGGTCCAGTTCAGGCCATTTAAGGCGCTGTTCGGTATGGATTTCCGATGTCACGCTTCAGCCATCGTGACCTTATTAAGGTCAGGGAACGCATCCGGACGGGGAGCAAAAAACGTCGTCATTCTACCGGGTATTGCCGAGAAATAGAATCTACCTTAGGTTGATCTCAGCGGAGGTATCCGCCTAGGCCTGAACGACTACCGAGGATGCCAGCCATGACCGCCAGTGCCGCGGCCTCTGACGATCCCGAACAGGCATTGATCCGGATGATTGCGGCGCGTATCGGCAGTCCGGCAGTCGGCTATCTCGAGGCTGGCGAAAGCCCTCCGCGCGTCATCGCAGCAACCGAAGCTTTCGAAGGATTTCTGGCAGAGATCGATGCCGCGCGATCGGGCGTCGACTGGCGTTCCATTCCCGGGGCGGCCCCGGAAGATCACTTCGAACTGAAGAGCACCGACAAATCTTCCGAGCTTGGAGTTGCCGTAACGGTCAACATTGATGGCCGTCCGGTCGGCCTTCTCATCGCCCGGAACGACGGACAATATCTGGACGAGGCCGCTCTCCTCGACGAGCTCCGCGAGTGGGCCGCGCTTCTGGCGCTCCTGCGTGTCGCGACGCGGCGGACGGAGACGGATACCGCGGTCCGCTATTCCGTTCTGCCCCGGGCCGAGGCGTGCCGGATCATCGAAGCGCGGCAAGGCAGCAGAGGCGGCGCATCGGCTCTTCTTCTAATCGACATCGACCGTTTCAGCGCGGTCAATGCCGCCTTGGGTTTCCCTGCGGGAGAACTCACTTCTGGCCATCACCGCGACACGGCTTGCCCGCACGATCGGCCATGAGGATGTGCTGTCGCGGCTAGAATCCGACCGGTTCCTGGTGCTTTCGGACCTTCCCGGCGCCGATCTTCCGGATTTTGCGGGAAGGCTGCTGCACAACCTTGCGGAGCCGATCCTGATCGCTGGCAACTCGATCGCGCTTCGGGCGACGCTGGGACTGGTCACCTCGAAGGATCCGGTGGTCACGGGCGAAACCCTGCTAATGCAGGCGGAGCACGCGCTGCGCAGCGGAAAGGCCGAAGGTGGGAACCGAGTGGTGCGGCACGAAGCCCGGGTCGAGGCTGCGGTGCAGGAACGCTGCCGTCTCGAAATCGATCTGGGACAGGCCATCGATCTCGACCAGATGCGGCTCGTATACCAGCCCTATCTCGATCTCGAGAGCAATCGTCCGAGTGGTGTCGAGGCCTTGCTGCGATGGGACCATCCGCAACGGGGCGAGCTTCAGCCCGCGGCCTTCATCGGACTTGCAGAACGCTCCGGGCAGATCCTGCCGATGGGAGACTGGACACTGCGCCGCGCCCTTGAAGCGGCCGCGGACTGGCCGGACGGGCCACGGCTGTCGGTCAACATCTCGGCGTTGCAGTTCCGCCAGCCCGACTTCACGCGGAAGGTGGATGTGGCCCTGGCCGCGACCGGGTTTCCGGCCGAAAGGCTCGAGCTGGAGATCACCGAGACTGTCCTCATGCGCGACAATCCCGAGACCATCGGGCAGCTCCGCACGCTGATCAATCGCGGCGTGCGGATCGCGCTCGACGATTTCGGCACCGGGTACAGCGCCCTCGCCTATCTGGCCCGACTGCCCCACCACTGCATCAAGCTGGACCGGTGCTTCGTGCAGGATCTGGCCAATCCGTGCACGGCCGAGCTGATCCGGGCGATCATCGTTTCGGCGCGGGCACAGGGCATCTCGGTGACCGCGGAAGGTGTCGAGACGTCCGAGCAGCTGGCCGCCGTTCGCCGGATGGGTTTCACCCATGCGCAGGGCTTCGCGACGGGCTCTCCGGTCGCGGATGCCACCACACTCTGGCAGATCGGCCAGCACGAGCCCGCCTGAGCTCTTGAAAAGCCACCGGACGGCCCGCAGCATTGTGGGAGTGATCCGGTCAAGCAGGCTTAGTGCCATGAAACAGACGTTCTCGTACGCGCCCGATCGCACAGGAGCGGCGCGCCGGGTTTCCGTCAGTGTCCCGGGGATCGAGGACTGTGCACCTTGAAGCGGTTTTCGCAGTCGCCGCGCGCCGCCGCATTCGTTCAGGATCCCTATCCCTTCTATGACATGGCGCGGGCCACCGGTCCGTTCTTCGACTGGGAAGACTATGGGTTCCCCTGCGCTGCGGGTCATGTCGAGGTCAACGCGCTCCTGCGCGACCGACGGTTTGGCCGCGAGCTTCCCGGTGCGCCCCGGCCTCCGGTTCCAGAGCATCTGCGGGCGTTTCGTGCGGTCGATGATCTATCGATGCTGGACCGGGAACCGCCGGACCATACCCGCCTGCGCCGGCTGGTTCTGCGGGATTTCACAGCGCGGCGGATCGCGGCTTTAGGACCCGAAATCGCAGCCCTGTCACGGTCCCTCGTCGACGACCTGGGGGCTCCGGAATTCGACCTGCTCGGCGGGTTCGCGGAATGCCTGCCGGTCCTGGTCATCGCGCGGCTGCTCGGAGTGCCGGAGGCCGCCTGCGCCGATCTGCTGGCCTGGTCGCATGACATGGTAGCGATGTATCAGGCGCGGCGCGACAGGGCCGTGGAATTGAAGGCCGATGCCGCGGCGGCGGCGTTCTCGGCGTATCTGCGAGCATTGGTCGCGGCGCGGTGGACCCGTCCCGGGGACGATCTGATCTCGAAGCTGGTCGCGGCGCGCGCGGGTCATGAGGCGCTCGACGAGGACGAGATCGTCGCGACCTGCATCCTGCTCCTGAATGCGGGGCACGAAGCCACGGTCCATGTGATAGGCAACGGAGTGAAGGCCCTGCTCGACTCCGGTCTCGATGCGCTCGCGGTCCTTGGCGACCCGGTCGCGGCGGCAGCGACCGTCGAGGAGATGCTGCGGTTCGATGCGCCGCTCCATCTCTTCACGCGGATCGCACTGGAGGATGTGGAGGCGTTCGGTCACCGTTTCCGGCGTGGCGAGACGGTCGGATGCCTGCTGGCGGCGGCGAACCGGGATCCGGCGGTGTTCGCGATGCCGCACAGCTTCGATCCGCGCCGCGGGAACGCCGGCGCCCATCTGAGTTTCGGAGCGGGGATCCATTTCTGCCTCGGGGCGCCGCTTGCGCGGCTCGAGCTTGTCACGGCACTGCCGATCCTGTTTTCGCGCTGGCCGAGGCTCAGGATCGCGGCGGAGCCGAGGTTCGCGGACCGCTACCATTTCCGGGGACTGGAAGCACTGATCCTGCGGTCGGGGCAGTGATTTTTCCGAGGACAGATTCGGGCAGTTGAGGCAGGGTTCCGCGAATGATTCCCTCATTTGAAAGGCTCATCCGGTGATAAGGAAACTCTCTGCAGAAGCGATCGGCACGTTCTGGCTCGTGTTCGGGGGGTGCGGTTCCGCCGTGCTGGCTACCGGTTTTCCCGAACTCGGCATCGGCTTCGTCGGCGTGGCGCTCGCCTTCGGTCTCACGGTGCTCACCATGGCCTATACGGTCGGCGCGATTTCGGGTGCGCATTTCAACCCGGCCGTGACGCTGGGCCTTGCGGTGGCAGGCCGGGTCGAATGGAGCGAGGTGATCCCCTACTGGCTGGCTCAGATCGTCGGCGGAACCCTGGCCGCGCTCGCGCTCTACATCATCACGAGCGGGCAGACCGGCTGGACGCCGGGAGGCTTCGCGTCCAACGGGTTCGGGGAATTCTCTCCCGGCGGGTATGGCCTTGCCTCGGCGCTGACGATCGAGGTCATCCTGACCGCCGGCTTCGTGCTGGTGATCCTCGGAGCGACCCAG
>CAWGUH010000011.1:0-41376 GCA_963825715.1 uncultured Alphaproteobacteria bacterium
TCGCTGCCCATGACACACACCGAAAGGCTTCGCGCGGTCCGTACCGCCAAAGCGCAGGCGCTCAAGGAGGCCGCAGAATGACGCTCTTGATCAACGAAACCGAGCATCCATTGCCCGACGATCCGACGACCACACTTCTCGATTATCTGCGCGAAGAACTGGATCTGACCGGGACGAAGAAGGGTTGCTACGACGGCAGTGCGGCCTGCGGATAGTGCTGGTGGACGGGCGGCGCGTACTGTCCTGTCTCCAGCTTGCCACGACGGTGCGCGGTGCCGTGACGACCATCGAAGGCATCACGGTGGACGGCGCCTTGCATCCAATGCAGCAGGCATTTCTCGAAAACGACGCGTACCAATGCGGTTACTGCACGCCAGGTCAGATCATGTCGGCGATCGCCTGCGTCCGCGAAGGCCATGCCGGATCGGACCAAGAGATCGCCGAGTGGATGGCGGGCAATCTCTGCCGTTGCGCCGCCTACGTACAGATCCGCGCCGCCATATCGGACTGCGCCAAGCGTTTGTCGGAGGCTTCACAATGACGAATCCTTCCCGCGCAAGGACGGCGTCCCGTCTCCATCGGGCAGGTGGATCGCTGGCGGTACGACCCTCGTCGATCTGATGAAGCTGCGGGTCGAGGCGCCCTCCGAACTTGTCGATCTCGGACCGCGCCGCGCCGCGCTCTCGGGGATCGAGGAGACGCCCGGCGGGCTGAGACTCGGCGCCATGACGACCATGGCCGAGGCAGAGCGCCATCCGCTTGTCCAACGCGACCGGGCCGTCCATCTCGCGCTCGCTCTCGCCGCCAGCCCGCAAATCCGCGAAATGGCAACGCTCGGCGGCAATCTCCTGCAACGGACCCGCTGCGCGTTCTTCCGCGACGGGCGTTCACCCTGCAACAAGCGCAGCCCCGGCAGCGGATGCAGCGGTGCCGGCAGCGACGAGGCACTGGCACTCCTCGGCACGTCCAGCCACTGCATGGCACCTTATGCCGGAGACCTTGCCGTTGCGCTCGCCATGCTCGATGCGCAGCTGACGGTCGCCGGCGCCGACGGCGCCCGCCGCACGATGGCGGTGACAGACCTGCACCGCCAGCCCGGGGAACACCCGAGATCGAGAACACTCTGCAGCCCGGCGACCTGATCACTGATATCGTGCTTCCGCGGCACGCCTGGTTCGGCCAGGCCTACGCGAAGCTTCGCGACCGTGCATCCTATGCCTTTGCCAGCGCTTCAGCTGCCGTGGCCCTGCGCCTTGAAGGGGGTGTCGTCGCCGAGGCGCGGATCGCTCTTGGCTCGGCCTCGCCACCGTTCCCTGGCGCTGCCGCGCCGCGGAAAGGTCGCTCGTCGGGCGCGCTCTGGACCTGAGGGCCGCGATGGACATTGGGCACATGTGCTTGTCAGACGCCCTTGGGTCCTCGCAGCACGAACTTCGCATCGAGCTTGGTGTTCGTGCGGTCGCGAAGGCCGTTATGGAAGCAGCGTCGGCCACTCCTCAATCTCAAGGATGATCCGCGATGGATGCAGACTCCTTTCCAAAGGTCGAAATCACAGCTGAAGAGGACCTGTGGTCGTGGCTAGACGCCCATCACGACCAGTCGAACAGCGTTTGGCTGGTCACGTGGAAGGCGGCGCATCGCGACCGGTATATCTCGAACAACCAGGTGCTGGATGCCCTGATTGCCTATGGATGGGTCGACGGCCGCAAACTCAAACTCGACGATGCGCGGGTCATGCAGTTGATATCGCCGCGCAAGCAGAAAGCATGGGCTCAGTCGTATCGCGATCGTGCCGAGCGGCTTGAGCGCGAAGGGAGAATGAAGCCGCCTGGTAGGGCTGCCCTTGAGGAAGCGCGCCAAAGTGGGGTCTTCGAACTCGATGCAATCGGTTGACGCCTTGGAAGAGCCGTCCGACCTTGTGGAAGCGCTTGACGAGGTCGGTGGCTATGGTTGGTGGGTGACGGCAGCCCCATCCTATCGGCGCAACGTGCTGCGCTGGATCGCTTCCGCGAAGGGCCGCGATACTCGGCTGAAACGAATACACGCCGTTTCTGAGCATGCCGCGCAGGGAAAGAAGGTTCCCAATTATTGACGGTCGGGCGTTTCAGCATCCGTTCTCGACATCGGAAACCAATGCGAGCATGTCTACAGGAGGCAAACCCGCGCCTGCTCCCGCATGACAACGTAGTCGCTCAACATCTCAGCGAGCGCAGATCCCTGTGGCAGCAGGGCCAACTCCTCGGCCGCCCGCGCCTGGAACTCCCGGCTGTAATCGACCACGGGCGGACATGTTCGGACGGCGCGCCCGTCAGAACTCACCGTCGCGCAGCCGCTGAGAAAGCTCGTTGCGATCACGAGGGCGGCGCGCCGCCGCTTCCAGCATCCGGCGTTGGACATCATTGACCTTTTCCGTGGTCTCAAGACGTTCGACGAGGCGTCCCGCTCGCTCGCCGGAGCGCCGGAGCGCGAGCAGGAACAGCAGCACGGCGAGGACGATGGTGCCGTAGCGCAGCGCCGCCCGCATCCATGGGCTCGTGGTGATCCCGCCGAGCAAGGTGCCGATCACCGCCGCCCCCGGCGCCAGTCATCGAGACGCGCGTAGATCGTGACCGCGATGCCACCGAGTGCCACGACGATGAACACCCAGCGGAGTGTATCGAGATACGGCACCAGCGGCAGGATCGCGGTTTGGGTCTCGGCTAGAACGCTCTGCGCAACCTCCACCCCGGCAGCGCCGAGCGTGGCCACGCCTGCCGCGCCACCACCTTTCATCGTGCGGCTGTCGGCCAACACTTCGCGCGCGGGCGGCGTCTCGGCTGCAAATGCGGTCGCCCGGACCGGGAACCGCTCGCCCCACTGCCGTGCCGGGCCGAGGTCGACATGGATGAAGCCAGAGCGCGGATAGAAACCGAAGCCGAGGAACCCGACCTCGCGCGCCGCCGCCTCGAAGGCCACGGGGTCATGGTTCGCCATGCCGATGTCGAAGGCGGCGCCGTCGAGATGCTTCGACCGCGTGGCACCGCCGACGGCGCGGTTGTGCTCAGGGCTGCGATAGGCGGAACGCACGATCAGCGGCTTGCCCAGTCGATCCCGCAGCGCCTGCAGCTTGTCGAGCGCCAGATCGTTGATGAGCAGCTTGCCAGTGCCCCGGCAGGCGATGTCAACGGCGGAGCAAAAACCAGCCACGCGGCGGCGCAATAATCTACCACCTCGGGGTCGGGAACGGAGGTTGGGGCAGTGGCGCGCGCGCCTTGGAACGCGCGCTCTCCAGATAGCTGGCGTGTGCCAAGGCGCGCTGGCCCGTCAGGGCCAATCTGAGGCTGTCAGGGTTTGGCGGCGGTCGTTTGCGCCCGGCTCTGGGCCAGCCGGTAGCTGTCGCCGTTCATCTCGAGAATTGTGACGTGGTGCGTCAGCCGGTCGAGCAGCGCGCCGGTGAGGCGCTCGGAGCCGAAGGTTTCCGTCCACTCGTCGAAGGGCAGGTTGCTCGTGATCAGGGTGGAGCCGCGCTCGTAGCGCTGGCTGATCAGCTCGAACAGCAGTTCGGCGCCGGTCTTGCTGAGGGGGACGAAGCCGAGCTCGTCGACGATCAAGAGCTTGTGGCCCGCCATCTGCTTCTGCAGGCGCAGCAGCCTGCGCTCGTCGCGGGCCTCCATCAGTTCGTGCACGAGGGCGGCCGCGGTGGTGAAGCCGACGGAGAGGCCCTTCTGGCAGGCGGCCAGCCCGAGCCCCAGGGAAACATGGGTTTTGCCGGTGCCGCTGGGGCCGAGGGAGATGACGTTCTCGCGCCGCTCGATCCATTCGCAACGCGCCAGTTCCAGCACCTGCATCTTGTTCAGGCTGGGGATCGCCTTGAAGTCGAAGCTGTCGAGGCTTTTGGCTGCTGGAAACTTCGCGGCCTTGATGCGGCGCTCGATCATCCGGCGTTCGCGGTCGATCAGCTCCAGCTCGACCAGCCGGGCGAGGAAGCGGACGTGGTCCAGGCCTTCGGCCGCGCACTGGCGAGCGAGTTTCTCGTACTCGCGCAGGAAGGTCGGCAGCTTCAGCGTCTTCAGATGATGGGCGAGCAGGATCTCGGGGGCGTCGGTCACGCTGCATCCCCCGAGACCAGGCACATGTAGCTGGCGGCCGAGGTTCGCGCGACAGTGGCCCGCGGCAGGTACGGGTAGACGTCGAGGTCGAGCTTGGGCGGGCGCTTCTCGACCCGGCACAAGACGAGGTGCTTGACCGCGTCGAAGCCGACGGCGCCCAGGCGCAGTGCGGACTTCACCGCGGCATGCAGGTCGTCCATCTCGAAGGTCTCCAGCAGCCGCAGGACCTGCACGTACTCGCGCCGGCCCGCCTTGATCATCCGCGCCTCCATCAAGCGGCGCAGGGTCTGGAACTCGGGCGGCAGGTCCCATCCCACCAAGGGGGCTGCCTGATCCAAGGCATTGATCTTCTTCTCGATCAGGGGAAGGTAGTGGACCGGGTCGAAGACCATATCCTCGCGGTCGTAGCACCGGGGGTGCCGGGCAACGATCTCGCCGCCGCAGCCGATCACCACCTCATCGACGTAACCGCGCACCCAGACATCGCGATGGCCGTAGGCGACCGGCACCGAATAGTCGTTGGTCTTGTAGCGAACCAGCGCCTGCGAGCTGACCCGTCCGGTCGCTTGGTCGCAGGCGTCGAAGGGTGCTGCCGGCAGATCCGCCATCGCCTCCAGGTCCCGCGCCAGCCGCGCGCCGATCGTCTCGGCATGCCCCCGCAGGATCTCCGCCTGGCGCTTGCGGCACTGTTCCTCGAGCCAGGCGTTGAAGTCGTCCCAGGTGGCGAAGCGCGGCAGCGGAACCATGAAGGTGCGCCGCGCCCATCCGACCAACCCTTCAACGGCCCCCTTGTCGTTGCCCTTGCCGGGCCGGCCGTAGCGGTCGCGGATCAGGTAATGCGACAGGAACCCGCTGAACAGCGTCGCTCGCTTGCGCGTCCCGTCGGGCAGGATGCGCGCCACCAGGCAGCGGTCGTTGTCATAGAGCACCGACTGTGGCACGCGCCCGAAGAAGGCGAAGGCGTGGACATGGCCGTCCACCCAGGCTTCGGCGGTGGCCGCCGGATAGGCGCGGACGAAGCCGGCGTCGCTGTGCGGCAGGTCGAAGGCGAAGAAGTGCGCCGTCTGTTCGACGCCGCCGATGAACACCGTCGCCTCGCCGAAATCGGCCTGAGCATCCCCCGGCGGGTGGTGAAGCGGCACGAACATCTCCCGGCCGCGCCGCCGATGCTCCCGCATGTAGTCCTTCACGATGGTGTAGCCGCCGGTGAACCCATGTTCGTCCCGGAGCCGCTCGAACACCCGCTTCGCCGTGTGGCGCTGCTTGGCGCGCTGGACGAGATCGTCCCGCAGCCACTGATCGATGATCTCGGTGAACCCGTCCAGCTTCGGCCGCCTGACCGGCGCCGACCGCCGATAACCCGGCGGGACCGAGAAGCTCAGCATCTTCTTCACGCTCTCGCGCGAGACCCCGAAATGACGCGCCGCCGCGCGCTCGCTCATCCCGTCCCGACAGGCGAGACGCACCTTCCGATATAGCTCCACGCTGAAAATGCCCCCGCCCTCCCTGTCGCCAGAAAGGGCCAAAGTGGCCGAGTTTTACTCCGCCCACAGCGCGACCATCACGCCGCTTCCCTGGCAGAGTTTTGCACCGCCGTTTCCACGAGGGCATCGCGCCGTCCTACATGACCCGCGTTCTGCGCCTGACGCTGCTCGCGCCCGACATTGTCGAGGCGATCCTCGATGGGCGGCATGGGCCGGTGGTGACTTTGGCGCGGGTGATGGGGCCGTTTTCGGTGAAGTGGTCGGAGCAGGCGGAGCAATTTGACCAAATTGGATGAAGCAGCCGTTCGTGACCAACGCAGTGATCGGCTCCTATGAGCCTTTTTGAGACTTCAGCTCAAGCGTGGCGTTCTACCGAAAGGGCGGGAAGCGGCCTTTCAAAATACAGGGTTCGATCGACCTCCTCGGCTTCGGAACTCGATGCCTGTCTCCAAAATGAATGAGCATCGCAAGGGAAGACCAGAAGTGCCGCCCTCTGAGATATTCTCCGTCATCGCTCCTCCACAGTCGCCGACGTTGCCCAATCCCGGATCACGGGTATGCTTATATGGCTCCGATTTGAACGAGCCTGCTAAGGTCAGGCCGACGGCCCTATGCCGAGAGCGCTTTCTCCTGTTCTGACAAGGCCATCCTCTGTGTCCCGCTCATCTCCAGATATGTCGTCTGCGAGGGGAACGCGAAATCGGCGCCGCACGCCTTCACGATGTCGGCGATACGCAGAAGAATCTCCTCCTGGATGGCGAGAAAGGTGTCCTGGTCGCTACAGACCAAGTAGGCGAAAATTTCCAGGTCGAGGGAATAGGCGCCGTATCCGATGAACCGCACCCGCGCCGGTTCCTCCATCACTCGAGGATGATTGGCGAGCAGCTTACGCAGTTCCTCCAGAACATCGCGGAGTTGCTCAGGCGTGGTCTCATAGCGCAGGCCCAGGACGGTCTTGAACAGGCGCTGATCACGTGGCGCGAAGTTGTCGAGCTGCATCTGCGAGAACTCGGCGTTGGGAATGGTGACGACCGTCCGTTCCAGCGATCGGACCCGTGTCGACCGCAGACCGATCTCCTCGACGGTCCCGATTTGGTCTCCGTAGCGGCAGAAGTCGCCGACCCGCACCGGCCGGTCCGCGAAGAGGGTCAACCCTCCGATGACGTTCTCCAGCGTTGGTCGGATGGCGAGGGCGATCGCGAGACCGCCGACACCGAGACCCGCCACCAGCGGGGCGATCGGAATTCCCACCGCTCCCGCCGCGTAGACGGCGAGGTAGACGAGAATGACAATGCTGACCAGGCGGAAGACGATCCGCAACAGGGCGGCGTCCAACCCGCGCTTATCGGCTGAAACGTCTTGCCTGAACGCGAAAGCATCAGCGAGGCGGGAGGCAAGTACCAAGGTCAGCCACGCTAGGCCGCCGACTTGAACAGCCAATGCGATGTACGAAACGGTCGCAAGCGAGACTGTGTCCAGTCCGATCACATTGATGGAAACACTCTTTACGAGGCCGGCAATCCAAACCGCCAGGATCAGCGCCAGAGGCACGCCAAATCTGACGGCCGGCCGGGCACGCTTGAATCTTCTATCCCACCGCGAACCTTGCCGGTACGCGAACCAAATCGCAAACCCCGAAACGGCAAGCAGCAAGAACGCGGAAATCCATTGCCAGACCCCTTTGCCAAGAACGACCAACTGCGCCCAATCCGGCAAGGTGTCCGGAAAATCCCTCGAAACCCACGGCCCGGGAGAGGACAGGTATTCGTCGTAGAGTCCGACGCTCGCGCCGGATTTGTAGGGGAGGTCCCGCGCTACGGCGTAGTATTCATTCAGGTTTTCGACCGTTTCTTTCGTGAACAGGAACTCCCCGGCGTCTGGTCCCTCCGGGATCCGGGCGATTTCAATCTTCGTATTGGGAACGGTCCAGCGCACGATCCCGTCCTGCGCAACCCGCTCGTCGTCCGGGATGGCCGCGAACGGCGGCAGGGCCACCCGGTCGAGAATCTCCTTGAGCAACATCATCTTGATGGCAATGGTCGTGGATCGGTCGACATCGGTAATCTCGCTGAAGTCGAACGTATCGGCAGCTCGGTTCAGCGCCCTTTCGACCTCGGCATTGGGCTTGTCGTTTTGCCAGGCTTCCACGGCCGTGTTGATGTCGCGCAGATAGGATCGGAAAGTGTCGCGCGGACTTGACGTGTCCGCCGCCCGCAATGGATACGGATCCTCGATCGCGTGAAGGATCGCACCGAGATCGGTGGTCTGGGCGGAAGTGTCAAAGGCCGGGAGCGTCAATGCGAGAACCAGAACCCGGAGACACTTTAAGACGAAACTGCAGATCATCCCGTTACGATCCTTCTTGGTCACGCAAGACTCTCCGGGATTCTGCGCCAGCTTGAACCATTACGATTTTTATCCGAGAGCACGCGATGTCATCGCGCGATGGCGGCGGATACGGATTCGCCCGCATCAATCCAAGCCGACTTCGGAAAAATACTTCAGCGCGCCTTCGTGAAAAGGGACGTCCAGATCCGACTCGGTCATCTGTTCCTTAGTCAGAGACAGGAAAAGGGGCGACAGGGCCTGAAGGAGATCCAGATTTTCGAAGAATGACTTGGTGATTTCGTAGACCACACTCTCGTCGGCCTCGGCCGTCGTCGCCAGCATCGAAGTCACGCCCAAGGTCGGCGTATCTCGCGGATTTCCCCGGTAGATGCCGCCCGGTATCGCCGAGGTGACATAGAACGGGTTCTGCCGGTCGAGTTTGTCGATGACCTCGCCTGAGACGTCGACGAGGTTGATGTCGCAAAGGGTCGCCGCCTCCCTGACGGTCGGATTGGGATGTCCGATCGTATAGATGAAACCGTCGAACTCGTCGTCGCACAGGGCCTCGGCGAGATTGGACGCCTTGAACGTGGAGACGTCGGTCACCTCCCCGCCCGTCCAGCCGTGAGCGCCGATCAGCACGTCCATGGCGTTGCGTCGGCTCGAATCCTCGCCACCGACGTAGATCCGCTTGCCGCGCAGATCTTCGAACGTGTCCATGTCGCGTCCACCGCGGGCGACGATCGTGAAATGCTCCACATAGAGTCCGAAGACGAGGCGCAGGTCGTTGAATGAGCCGTCTTCCCGGAACGGCCCGTTCCCGTAAAAGGCACGATGCAACTCGTCGGATTGTGCAAGAGCGAATTCGACATCTCCCTCTCTCAGGTCCCTGATGTTCGGAATGGATCCGCCGGTGATCTCGACGGTGCAGCTGATGCCATGCGCTTCGCGGTTTTCGTTGACGAGCGTGCAGATCGCCCCTCCGACCGGATGGTAGAGGCCGCCGACCCGGCCGGTCGCGATCGTTACCGACGTTGCTTGTGTCGCCAAGTCTTCCTGGCCGACCGCGTCAACGGGCTCCGCAATTCCGACGGTGGCCACACAGCCGGCAAACACGGCCATCCGCACCGAAATCATGAGGGGCCGACTGGATGAACGCTGGCCACGGGGTGCTTCTTTTTGAGCCAGCACGTTTGGCTCAATTTTTTCCGCTTTGGAGCGTCCTGATTGGTGGATGTCCCGTCCATGCCGCTTTGCTCCTTCGGCCTTGCGGCGGTTCAGTTTCGGTTCGTTTCCATCAGCATCTCCATCACCTTGTCGATGGAGAAGCTGCCCGGCCGCTGGCGTGGCGGGAATTCCTGGAAGGTGGCGAGGTGCTCGCCGACGATCTGCTGCGCCGGGCAGCAGCACGAACATGTGGTCGACGAACCAGCGGACGTATCCGCCGGCCTCGATCTCGGCGCGCTCGAACGGATCGCTGCGGATGTTGAAGATCTTGGGCGCCCGCAGCGGCACGAGCGGCTGTACCCAGACCTCCAGACCATGCGACTGCTGTTCCATGAACACCGCCTTGTACTGGTCGTAGCGCAGCCCGGCGAGATCGCCGTCATCCGTCCAGTAGAAGAATTCGCGCCGCGGATCCTCGGCCTCGGGCTCCGCCAGGACGGCGCTCTGGTCGTATCCGTCGAGATGCACCCGGAACGTCGCGTCGCCGGCGGCGTGACCTTCGAGCAGTTTCGACTTGATGTCGGGCTCGCCGGCGGCGGCGAGCAGGGTCGGCAGCCAGTCCTCGTGGGAGAAGATCTGGTTGAACTCGCTGCGCGGCTCCACGTGGCCCGGCCAGCGGACGACGGCGGGGACGCGGTAGCCGCCCTCCCAGTTGGTGTTCTTCTCGCCGCGGAACGGCGTCGTGCCGCCGTCGGGCCAGCTGAAGGTCTCGGCGCCGTTGTCGGTGGTGTAGATGACGATGGTGTCCTCGGCGATGCCCAACTGGTCGAGCCGGTCGAGCAGGACGCCCACATGACCGTCATGCTCGACCATGCCGTCGGGATAGATGCCGAGGCCGGTGACTCCTTCGGATTCCGGCTTGAGGTGGGTCCAGATGTGCATGCGGCTGGGGTTGAACCAGACGAAGAACGGATTGTCAGCCTCGTGCGCCCGGTCGATGAAGTCGAGCGTGGCGTCGAGGAATTCCTCGTCCACCGTCTCCATGCGCT
Source organism: uncultured Alphaproteobacteria bacterium (assembly GCA_963825715.1). Lineage (GTDB taxonomy): Bacteria > Pseudomonadota > Alphaproteobacteria > Rhodobacterales > Rhodobacteraceae > Amaricoccus. The sequence continues at coordinate 10,114 of CAWGUH010000011.1, forward strand.
CCCGGTCGAGCGCGCCGGTGTCTTCGCAGCTCTGGTTGCCCCAGGCTCCGAAGCGCGGGTCCTCGCCGGGCGTGACCTCGGTGGTGGCCTGGCAGCGCATCACGCCGCGCGGCCCGAAGGTCTCGCGGAACACGGTACCCTGCGGATAGTCGGGGTGCTCGGGCTCCTCCTCGGCGTTGAGGTGGTAGAGGTTGCCGAAGAATTCGTCGAAGCCGTGGACCGTCGGCAGGAATTCGTTGCGGTCGCCGAGATGGTTCTTGCCGAACTGGCCGGTCATGTAGCCCATCGGCTTGAGCAGTTCGGCGATGGTCGGATCCTCGGGCTGCAGGCCCTCGGGCGCGCCGGGCAGTCCGACCTTCAGCAGGCCGGTCCGCATCGGGCTCTGGCCGGTGATGAAGGCCGCGCGACCTGCGGTGCAGGATTGCTGGGCGTAATAGTCGGTGAACAGCCCGCCCTCTTCGGCGATCCGGTCGATGTTGGGGGTGCGGTAGCCCATCATGCCGCGGTTGTAGGCGGAGATGTTCCAATAGCCGACGTCGTCGCCCATGATGACGAGGATGTTGGGCTTCTCGGCCGCGTCCTGCGCGAAGGCGGGAAGGGCGATCGGAGCGAGGCCGATTGTCAGCGCCGCGGTCACGTTTCGTATAAATCTGGACATGCTCTTCTCCGGTTCTCGCTCTGCGCGTCGGTGGCGCGCCACGTTCGATGCGGTGTGGATGTCGCCCCGGTCTTCACGTCGTCAGGCGCCCGGATCCCGGGCGCCTGAGTCTCGTTCACGTCAACCGGGCTCACTCACCGCGGCTGCTGGTCCTCATGTTCTTCACCTGGTTGATGACGTCTTCCAGGTTGTAGCTGGAGGGATCCTGCATCGGCGGGTAGTCGCGATAGCTCTCGAGTTCCCTGAGCCAGAGCTGCTGGCCGAGCGGCAGGATGTTCCAGTCGTAGACATAGGCCGTCATCGGAGCTGCGATCGCGCCGCCCATGCCGAACAGTGTCTTGGTCTGGGATCCGATGGAGGTCTCGAACGGGTCCCGCTTGATGTTCACGACCTGGGTCCAGTGGTAGGGTTGAACGCCCGCCGTGAAGCCGGCCGGGTCATCCGACACCATGGCGAAGTACATCTTCCAGTTCTTGAAGCGAACGGCCGACGGATCCTTGCCCGAGTAGTACATGAAGTAGTCGCGCGCCGCCGTCTCGGACTCGCCGGTCAGGTAGGCCATCTGATTTGTTCCATCGAGCGTCGTCTTGACGATTCCGGGATAGGTGCCCGCCTCGAGTTCGGTCTTCAGATCGTTGCCCGAGTGACCACCCGCCGCTTCGACCAGCGTCGGCAGCCAGTCGAGCGAGGCGAAGATGTCGTCGAATACGGTGCCGGGCTCGATCTTGCCGGGCCAGCGAATGACCGCAGGCGCCCGCATGCCGCCTTCCCAGGTGGTCAGCTTGCCGCCCTTGAACGGGGTCACCCCGCCATCGGGGAAGGTGATCGTCTCGGCGCCGTTGTCGGTGGTGAAGACGACGATGGTGTTGTCGAGCTCGCCCATGTCTTCGAGTTTTTGCAGCACATAGCCGATGTTGTCGTCCATCTGCTTCATGCCGGCCTCGTTGACGCCCCAGTCCTTGCCGCCCTTCACGCCGACCATGTCGAGGTACTTGTCATCGAGGACGGTGGTGATGTGCATTCGGGCCGGGTTGTACCAGACGAAGAACGGCTTGCCGGTGGTCTCGGGGTCGTTGCGGTCGAGGAAGTCAATGACCTGCGCCGAGATCTCCTCGTCGATGGTCTTGGAGCGTTCCAGCGTCAGCGGGCCTTCGTCCTTGCAGGTCATGTTCGCCGCGGTGCCATCGCTCGACGTGCAGTGGATCACCGGACGCGGCGGCGTCAGGCAGATGGTCGTCGCCGGGTCGACGGCGCCGGGCACTTCGTCCAGGCCGGGAATCGGCGTGTTCTTGCACGGCGGCACGATGCCCTGATCGGTGGCCGATATGTTGATGTCGGGGAAGCTCACCCCCTGCATCGCGTCGAGGTGATAGAGATAGCCCCAGAATTCCTGGAAACCGTGGGCGGTCGGCAGGGCGTCGGTATGGTCGCCCAGGTGGTTCTTGCCGAACTCGCCGGTGTTGTAGCCGAGGTCCAGCAGGAACTTGGACAGCATCGGCGTGCCCGGCTGAAGGTAGCTCGGGCTGCCCGGCAGCTGCGGCATGATCATGCCGGTCCGCAGCGGCTGCATGCCGGTGATGAAGGCGTTGCGCCCGGCCGTGCAGCTCTGCTCGGCGTAATAGTCGGTGAACATCGCGCCTTCCTGGCCGATGCGGTCGATGTTGGGCGTCTCGCCGACCATCAGGCCGCGATGGTAGATCGACGGCTGCATCCAGCCGATGTCGTCGCCCATGATGAACAGGATGTTCGGCTTCTCAGTGGCGGCCGCGGGCGCGGTCGCGTCCTGCGCTTGGGCCGCGCCCCCGAACGCCGCGGCGCCAAGCGCGATCGCGCTCGCGAAGAGCGCTCCGGCTCCGCGCGCGAAAGGACCTTCTCGTCTTTTCAGTCTCATCATTTTTGCTCCTGTTGCAGATTCGGCATGTCATGCGCGGCTATGTTGCAGCGTGGCTAGTTCGAGCGGCTGAAATCGGGCGCCCTGCGGCAGGCCGATGCGGCGTCCAGACGTTCGGTGATCTCGTCGGCGATCTCATCCGCGATCTGGCGATATTCGGCCACACGGACGGCGTTTTTTCCGTCACGCTCCCAGTGCAGGAGCGCCTTCAGCGCCACTTCGTAGTCCTCGCAGACGCCGCGAAATTCCGTCTCCTGCGCGCAGAGCCTGCGGATCTCGAGTTCACGCGCCGGAAATCGTTCCAGCAGGCCGGACAGACTTGGCATTGGTCTCTCCCTTGCGCGGCGACGAGACAACATCAGCCCCGGGAACGCGGGAGACGGGAGGTGCGAACATGTTCGTACCCCCGATTTTCTTCCGAAATGCCGGCGGCAGCTCCGACGGACCGGTCCCTCGCGGCCGGTTCTGACGCGACTGTGGCCGATCGCGCGTTGCCTTTCCGCCGTGGCAGTCTCTATTGTGAAGTCGGAATGTTTTTCGGCGGTTGGAGCGAGGAAAGAGGCTGGTGGATCAGACAGGCGGCGCGGGCCAGGTCATTGCGGAGCCATCTCCGCATCCACCCTCCCAAGCCGATGTCCGTGCTCAGTTGCGGCGGATGCTGGAGACCCCGTCGTTCCGCTCCAGCCAGCGCCGGCAGGAGATGTTGAGCTTCATCGTCGAGGAAACGCTGGCCGGTCGCGGCGACCGGCTGAAGGGCGTCGCGGTGGCGATGGCAGTGTTCGGGCGGGACGAGACCTTCGATCAGCAGTCCGATCCGGTCGTGCGCCTCGAGGCGCGACGGCTGCGGAGCGACCTCGACAGCTATTACGTCGACGCGGGCAGCGAGGACCCGGTTCGCATCACCATCCCGAAGGGCGGCTACGTCCCGCACTTCGCCTGGCAGAACCGGGAGGCGCACGCGCCGGCCCCGCCGCCCGAACCACAGCCGCAGGATGCGCCGCTCTCATCCACGGACGTGTCTGCGCCAAACTCGACCGATGCGGCGGCTGACCCTCAGCGCCCCCGCAAACGGCGGATGCTGGTCGTGGCGATTGTCGTCGCCGGCGGCCTGTTTGCGATCGCCGCCGCCGTTCTCGGCCTGCGCGACGGGGGATCGGGCGCCACGCAGGCCCGGACGCCCGCGATCGTCGTGCTGCCGTTCGAGGCGTTCGGAGACATCGACGATGTCGGACTGATCGCCTCCGGCGTGACTGAAGAACTGATCGCGAACCTTATGCTTTTTCAGGACTTCCGGGTCTACTCTCTGACGGCCGGCCTTGGCCTTGATGCCGGCGCCGATCCGGGGACACTCGAGCGCGACTTGGGGGTTTCGTTCGCCGTGACGGGCATCATGCAAGTGCAGAACGGTCAGGTGAACCTTCGCGCCCGGCTGGTCGACGCGCGGACCGGCGAGGTGCGCTGGAGCGGCAGCTACGAGGAGCCGCTCGATCCGGGCGATCTGCTCGGGGCGCAGCACGATCTGGCGGTGGCGATCTCGACCGAGCTGGGCGAACCCTACGGCGCCGTGAACGAGGCCATCGCGCGGCGCATGATCATCGACGACGCGCCCAGCATGCCGAGCTACACCTGCATCCTGCGCGCGTATGATTACCGGCGGAGCTTCGATAAGGTTCTCTTCGCGCCCGCCATGGACTGCCTGAAGCGGGCGGTCGTGCGCGATCCCGACTACGCCGACGCCTGGGCGATGCTCGGCTGGCTGCATCTTGACGCGGTGCGTAATGACCTCGCGCCGGCGGCCGAGCATCCGGCCGAGATGGCCGCGGCATTTGAGGCGGCATCGCATGCTGTGAAACTCGAGCCAAAGAGTCCACGCACGCTCGCGGCACTCTCCGCCATCACGTTCTATCGGGGCGACTACGCGACGGCGGAAGACCTGCAACGCGAGGTCCTCGCACTCAATCCGTATGATCCCGACACCCTCGCGCAACTTGGCTGGCGGCTTGCGGTGCGCGGCAACCGCGAGGGCCTCGACTATCTCGATCAGGCCATCGCGCGCAGCGCCAATCCGCCGGATTGGTATTCATATCTGATCGCGATCTACGCTTATCTCGACGGCGACTACGAACGCGCACTTGAAGCGGCCGAGAAATCCGCAACCGACGGCTCGGCCCTGGGCCTGTCGTTCGCCGCGATCAGTCACGCAAAGCTCGGCGACATGGAGGCGGCGCAAGACGCTCTGGCCGCCATGGCCGAGGCCTTGCCGCTGATTGGGCGCGACCCCGCTGCGGCTTACCGAATACACCAGGCAAACGACGAAATCGTCGAGGCGCTGGTCGACGGGCTGCGTGAGGCCGGATGGACCCCACCCGAGGAGGCGTCGCAGTGACTCCGCCGGTTCGCCCCGGTCGCCGCCATGACATGAAGGAGCCACTCGATGAATGACATGCAGACCCTCAAGGCGCTTACGGGTATGCGCCATATCCCCGGCGGCACCTTCCTGATGGGCTCGGACCATCATTATCGCGACGAGCGCCCGGCCCACAAGGTGACGGTCAACGGGTTCTGGATCGACGAAACCACGGTGACGAACGCCGAATACGCGGCCTTCGTCGCGGCGACCGGTTATGTCACCGTTGCCGAGCGGCCGCTCGACCCCGCCGATTATCCAGGCGCCGACCCGAAGATGCTCGAGCCCGGATCGCTGGTGTTTCGCATGACCGACGGGCCGGTCGATCTTTCCGACTATCGCAACTGGTGGGCCTGGACCCCCGGCGCCTGCTGGCGCCACCCCGAAGGGCCGGACAGCGACCTTGCGGGGCGCGAGGATCACCCGGTGGTCCAGATCGCCTTCGAGGATGCCGCCGCCTATGCCGCCTGGGCCGGAAAGGACCTGCCGACCGAGGCCGAATGGGAGTTCGCGGCGCGCGGCGGCCTTGACGGGGCAGAGTTCGCGTGGGGTGATGAGCTGACCCCGGACGACACGCATGTCGCCAACACCTGGCAGGGCCCGTTCCCCTGGCGGAATTTCGAGACCGACGGCTTCACGGGCACCTGTCCGGTGCGCAGCTTCCCCGCCAACGGCTACGGGCTCCACGAGGTCTGCGGCAACGTCTGGGAATGGACGACGGACTGGTTCGTGGCCAAGCACGCCCCCGCCGATCCCGACAAGCCGTCGTGCTGCGCCGTGACCGACCCGCGCGGACCGGCGCGCGAGGCCAGTCTCGACCCGCTCCAGCCGCAGGTCAACATCCCGCGCAAGGTGGTCAAGGGCGGCTCGTTCCTCTGCGCGCCGAACTATTGCCGCCGCTACCGCCCCGCCGCGCGGCACGCGCAGATGGTCGAGAGCGGCATGAGCCATATCGGCTTTCGCTGCATCCGCCGCGAGCCGACTTAGGACAACTCGCGCCGCCGACGGCGCGGTTGTGCTCGGGGCTGCGATAGGCGGAGCGGACGATCAGCGGCTTGCCCAGCCGGTCGCGCAGCGCCTGCAGCTTGTCGAGCGCGGGTTCGTTGATGAGCAGCTTGCCGGTGCCCCGGCAGGCGATCTCGGCGGGCGAGAAGTTGGGCCAGCGCCAGGTGCTCTCGGGCACGTCGCGCCAATGGCGGTGGAAGGTCGTGGTCATGGGGTCCTCCGAAACGAAAAACCCGCCTCGAGGGCGGGTGCTGTTGGGCTGATGATGGGAGATGGGAGCGGCTACGGGCCGCCGCCGAAGATCTTCAGCTTGATGGCGATGCCCGCGAGCAGCGCCAGCATGACGCCGGTGGTGATCATGCGGACGGCGGTCTGCATCGCGGTGCGGCGCACCAGCCGGATGCAGTCCACCAGGGAGCGCAGATCGCGGATGTCGAGCGCGGCCTCGTCGCCGTCGAGGCCGACATCGGCGAGCGCGCGCTTCGCGCCTTCCTCGGCGGCGCGCGTCAGGATCGCCTCGAACTCGGCGTCGGGCATGCGCACGAAGCCCTCGGATCGGGGTGGGTTCATCGGATCCTCCTTCCGCCGCTCAGCCGATCTTGCAGCCCCAGAAGGACGTGTGGTCGGCGGCGAAGTAGCCGTCCGCGACCCGGAAATACCCCTGCAGCTCGACGGTATCGCCCGCGGTCAGCGGCACCATGGTCTGCAGCCAGATGGCGGTGGCGAGCGAGACGTGGGTGGCGGAGATTTCGCCGAGGGAGCCGCGGATTTCGGTCGTGCCGTTCAGCACGAGCCGCCCGCGCATGCGGGCCGTGGCGCTGGCGTTGATCTTGTAGAGCAGCGTCGCGCCGAAGAGGTAGGTGCCGTCGACGGGCGCCACGAAGTGGTTGTTCGCGGCGTCGAACGCGCCCTGATCGTTGTAGTCGGTGTTGTTCAGGCCGATCTTCGTCCAGGTCCCGACGCCGACATAGTTGTCGTAGTTGGTGTAGGCCTTGAAGCGCGGCAGCCGGGGCTGATCGACGATGCCGGTGGCGTTGTCGACGCTGAGCCCGTCGAAGAAGGTGCTGCCGTCGGCGGAGACCGCGAGCGCGGAAGCGGTCCGAGCCGAAGAGCCCCACCAGCGCCTTGGTCACGAAGCCGGTCTGCAGCGTCAGCCCGAGATCGTCGCCTGCGGCCTCCTTGTTCATGGTGTAGAACAGATCGCCGGTGCCGCCCTCGGCCACGGTCTTCGCCGTCCAGAGCGCGGCGTTCAGCTTGGCCGAGAACGGGTTCGAGGCATCCGCCGTCGTGCCGAGCCCGAGCAGCGCCAGGTTCTGCAGCGCCGCCGGCGTGGTGCCGATCCAGCCCGCGCCGTCGTAGACCAGCAGCAGGCCCTCGTCCTCGACCCACGCCCGCCAGCCGGTCCGCGGCGGCAGGCGCAGCCAGGCGCCGTCGGTCCAGAGCGCGACGTTCAGGTCCCAGCCCGCCCAGTCGCCCGTCGCGCCCGAGCCGACGATGTAGCGGTCGCCATCGGCGGGGCTGCCGGGCGGCGCTGTCAGATCCCGGTCGAGGACGGAGAGCTGGACGAGCCCGTCGAGGATCCGCAGCGCCTCGTTGTGGGTGACATGCTTCTGGGCCTGCGCCGCCAGGATGTAGGGCAGCAGGAGATGGGTCGTGGCGTCGGACATGGGATGGCCTTCAGAACGTGAGCGTGACGGTCTTCGGCGCGCCCCGCCCGACGAGGGCGGAGAGCTGGAAGATGCGGATGTCGAGCGTGTCGCCGGGGCCGAGCGGCGCGCCCCAATCGGCGGTCTGCTGGGCGGCGGTGTAGACCGCGCTGGTGGTGGCGGTGCTCAGCACCCGCTTCACGGTGGCGCCGTCGAGGATCTCGACCTCGTAGGCTTCGAGTTCCTCGGCCAGCGGCACCTCGAGCCCGCCCCAGCTGTCGGCCGCGAGCGCGCGGGACCGGCGTGTCCAGCGGATCGTCAGATCGCCGGGCGTGCGCGGCGTGCGCCACGGCTGCTCGACATGGGCGACCGAGAACGGCCGCAGCCCGACGCCCTCGGGCGTGAAGGCCTGCGCCACATAGGTCTCGTCGCTGACCGGGCGGCTCGCCGGGCCGATGCGCCAGTTCCACGGGATCCCGAGATCGGCCTCGGCGATCGGCAGCGACGCGAGCGCTGTCGTCCAGCACCACGACCCGCGCGCCAGCAGGCGCCGGGTTGCCCATGGCGCCCTCGGTGCCGCGCTGGCCGCGCAGGAGCCGGGTCAGACGATACCGACCCGGCGCCAGCAGCTCGGCCGCGCCCGCCTGCACGATCTCCCAGACGCCGGGCGCGCTCTCGATGGCCAGCGCGTTCGCCCCGCCGAACAGCGTCAGGTCGGTGACGCTTTCCAGCGTGCCGGTCAGCAGATCGACCACCAGCGCATTGCCGAGATCGAAGCGCGACGTCGGGCCCGCGTAGAAGTCCGAGACCAGCGCCCCGATCCGGGCGCGGCTGCCGAACGTGGTCAGCAGCTCGAAGCCATCGGTCGAGGGGCTGCGGAACACCGCCATCTCGCCCGGCCAGGGAACCGCGTGCGCCGCGACCAGCGGCCGATGCGCGGGCTGGTCCTCGGTCAGCTGCGGCAGGTCCATCAGCACCGCATCCGGCGCGCCGAACACGACGGCCCGCGTCAGCGACGCCGCGCGGGGATCGCCGGGCGGCAGATCGTAGGTCGCGCGGTCCTGGCGGACCGCCTCGATGCCGCGCGCCTCGGCGTCGGCGATGGAGACGAGCCGCAGATCGACCAGCCGCCCGTCATGCGCGAGCCGGATCGCGTCGGCCGGATCGAGCGCGAGGCGCGAGGGCGGCAGACGGAACGCCGCCGTCTCGCGCCCCACCCACGCCTCCATCAGCGCGCGGCGGCAGCGGCGCTCGGCCTCCTCGGGCGGCACCGCCATCGGGAAGGACTCGGAGGCGATCCGCGTCGTGTCCACGGTGATGCGCCGCGCCTCGACGAGGGCCGCGTCGTAATCCTCGTCGGCGCGCGCGACCTGCCATTTCAGCGCCTGCGGCAGTTCGGTCTCCTGGCCGCGCGTCAGTTCCAGCACGTCGCCCTCGCGGGCGGCCACCAGATCGTCGGGCGCGAGGGTGGCGACGGAGGCCCGGCCGCGCATGACGAAGCGGATCACGCCCTCGGTCTCGACCGCGTCGAAGCCGAAGTGGCGCGACAGCGTGGTGATCGAGGCGCGCGGGCTTTCCAGCGCCGTGATGGCGTAGCCCTCGACCGCGCCCCAGAGGCCGGTGACGTCGATCCGGGCCTCGGGCAGCCCGGCGCGCAGGCAGAGGTGCCGGACGAGCGCCGCCAGCGACACCGCGCCGAGCCGCCCGGTCAGCCAGTGGCCGAGCCGCCAGTTCGCGCCGTCCGTCCAGACGTCGGTCAGCGCCGGGAAGAACGGATAGGGCCGCGCGTCCCAGGTCCAGGCGGCGCATTCGGGCACATGCACCATCCGGCCGCCGTAGACCGAGGACAGCGGGTTGTTCGCGGCCTCGCCCCACCAGAGATACGTCGCCTCGAGATAGGCGCGCTGGATCGCGTCATCGCGCCAGCCCCGCGAGAAATGCGGCGTGAAGCTCTCGGACGACTTCGGATCGAAGAAGACGTTGGGCTGGTTGGTGCCCCGGTCGATGGCGGGACAGCCGAGCTCGGTGAACCAGATCGGCTTGGACTGCGGCGCCCACGCCGTCGGCGTCCCGCTCTCCACCCCGCCCGGGCGGTCGTAGTGCGCGTTCGACCACCAGGCGCGCAGATCCTTGTAGCGGAAGACCCACGGCTTGGCCGCCGCGCCGTCGGTGATCGGGGTGCGCACCTGCGCGGAGCGGTCGGCCGCGCTGGCATAGAACCAGTCGAAGCCTTCGCCGCCCGCGATGTTCCCCTGCAGGTAGGCCCGGTCGTAGATCGCGGGCCAGCCCTCGGCCGCGTCGGCATGCTCGAACCCGTCGCGCCAGTCCGAGAGCGGCATGTAGTTGTCGATGCCGACGAAATCGATCTCCGGATCGGCCCAGAGCGGGTCGAGGTGGAAGAACACGTCGCCGCTGCCGTCGCCCGGCTGGTGCCCGAAATACTCCGACCAGTCGGCCGCATAGCCGATCTTCGTCCCGGACCCGAGGATCGAGCGCACATCCGCGAGCAGGTCCCGATAGGCCTGCACCGCCGGATAGGTGCTGGCGCCCGAGCGGATCGTCGTCAGCCCCGGCATCTCGGTGCCGATCAGGAAGGCGTCGACCCCGCCCGCCGCCGCGCAGAGATGGGCGTAGTGCAGCACCATGCGCCGCAGGCCCCAGTCGCCGGGCGGCCCGGTCCAGCTGACGCTGCTCGACCCGAGACGCTGAAGCTGGCGGGCGTGGCCGCGCCGAACAGCGCCGCGACCTGCGCTGGCGGCCGTGGCGGTCTTGTCCACGGTCCCGGCGAAGCCCGCAGCCGGCGAACAGGTGATCCGCCCCCGCCAGGGGAAGGCGGGCTGGCCGGTCTCGGCGGCGTTGTCGGAATACGGGTTCGGCAGCGTGTTGCCGGGCGGCACGTCCATCAGGATGAACGGATAGAAGGTGACGCGCAGCCCGCGCGCCTTCATCTCCTGGATCGCCTGCACCACCGCGAAGTCGGACGGCGTGCCGCCATAGACCGGGCGATCCTGATCGTCGCGGCTGACGAGGAAGGCATTGGCGCGGCTGACGCCGTTCACCGACCAGCTGGCGGGCGTGGTCGACTTGGCCGACACCTCGACGCCCGGCCGCACCTTGCAGGATCCCGCGCGCAGATCGTCGCCGAACCAGGCGACGACGAGGCTGACGCTCTCGACCGCCGGCGCCATCGCCTGCAGCCGGTCCAGCGCCTCCACCATGTCGGTGGAGTCGGCCAGCGCGTTCAGGTTCTCGGGCACCGTCGCGCCGCCATCGGTCTTGCGGATGGCCTGCGTCGCGTAGGTGAACTCGCCCGAGGCCGGGATCATGGTGACGGCGCGGGTCAGCCCCTCGGCGGTGTCGGGATCGGCGAGCGGCCGGAACACCTCGAAGGAGAGCTGCGGCAGGCGGTTGCCGTAGGTCGAGAGCGCCAGTTCCTCGAAGACCACATAGGCGGTGCCGCGATAGGCGGGCGTGCTGGCCGCGCCCATCTTCGCCGCGATGAACGGATCGGCCGTCTGCGCCTCGTCGCCCGGATACCAGCGCCAGGTGACGCCGGAGAGGTCCATCGGCTTGCCGTCGGCCCAGATGCGGCCGATGCCGGTGATCGGGCCCTCGCAGAGCGCGACGGCGAAGCTGGCGTAGTAGAGATACTCGGTGGTCTTGACCTTGCCGCCCCCGCCGCCCTTGCCGCCGCCCTGCGTGGTGGTCTTCGTCTCCTCGCGGAAATCGGTCGCCCAGATGATGTTGCCGCCCATCCGCATCCGGCCGTAGAGCCGCGGGATCACCGCGCCCTCGGTGGCCGAGGTGATGCGCAGCGTGTCGAGCCGCGCGCCCTCGATGCGCTGCGTCGGCGCCAGCGACGAGATGATCCAGCTGTCGACGACCGAGCCGATGGTGGAGCCGATGAAGCCGCCGATGGTCGCGGCGCTGACGCCGAGGATCGCGCCGCCGATGCTGCCGCCAATGGCGGCGCCAGCGGCACCGAGAACGAGGGTGGCCATGGTCGGGTCTCAGCGTTGCGGGAACAGGAAGGCGAAGGCGATGCGCCGCCGCCAGGCATGGGGTGAGCGGTTCCTCGATCACGCCGAGCCGCTCGTAGGCGTGGAGGAAGGTGTCGGGACCGGTCAGGATCCCGACATGCTTGGCGATGGCGCGGGGCTTCATGCGGAAGAGGACCAGCGCGCCGGGACCGGCCTCGGCGGGCGACACCTCGATCATCATGCGCCGCGCGCCCTCGGCCAGAACCTCGCGCGGCCCGGTCTCGCCCCAGTCGCGGCTGTAGGGCGGGATCGGGAACGGCTCGGGGCCGACGACCTCGCGCCAGACGCCCCGCGCCAGCCCGAGGCAGTCGCAGCCGACGCCGCGCAGGCTGGCCTGGTCGTGGTACGGCGTGCCGAGCCAGGAGCGCGCGATGGCGATGACGCGCGCGGGATCGGCGGAGGTCACAGCACGCGCCCCTCGTGCCCGCCATCCTTGGTGGCGTAGCGCAGCACCGCGTCCTGGCCGGGGATGTGCGGGAAGCCCCGGAAGTTGGCGGTGTTGGCGAACTTCGCCCCGCAGGTCTCCATGCGCTTGTCGCAGCCCGCGCGGATGGTGAAGGCGTCGCCCTCGGCGATCGCGCGCACCGGCGCTTCGAGCAGGGTCAGGACCGCGATGCCGTCCGTGACGTCATGGCCCAGCACCTCGGTGCGCCGCCCCGCATTCGCGCCGCTCGTCCAGTCCAGCGTGCCGAAGGTGAACCAGCCGGAGGCGAAGCCGCCGAGCCCCGAGGCGGTGAAGGCCCGGTCGCGCAGGAGATCGATGACGGCGCCCGTGCCCTTGAAGGCCGGGTCCTCCAGATCGACGCCGCAGCGCGCATCGCCGAGCGCGGCGTCGCAGGTCGCCTGGAAGGTCCGCCCGACCGTCTGGCCCAGCACATGGGCGAGCGAGCGGACCTCGGCGACGAAGGCCAGCCGCCCGCGCCGGATCTGGCCGATGGCGCCCGCGCCGCATCAGCACGCGCTGGCCCGTGTCCGCCCAGTTCACCCGCCAGACCTCGACCTCGGCGTTGTCCCAGCGGCCGTCGAGGATGTCGGTCTCGGTGATCCGGTCCGAGGTCAGCACGCCCTCGGCGTCCTGCGCATCGACCGACAGGTCCGAGCCCGAGCGCACCTCGGAGGCCGTCAGCCCGCTCTCGGGCTCGAAGTCGGTGCCGTCGAAGCTGAGCGTCCGGTCGTGATCGGTGAAGCCGAAGGTCGACGCCATCGGCGCGCGCGATCCGCCAGCACCAGGCGAGCGTGGTCGTGCCCTCGTCGAGATGGGCCTGCAGGGCGGGATCGAGGGTCTTCATCGGCGCAGTTCCAGAAGCGGAATGGAGGTGATCGAGCCGAGCCGCTCGAGGTCGAGCGTCACGTCGAGCACGTCGGTGTCGAAGCGGACCGGCACGTCGAACTCGAAGCCCGCGGTGATCGCGACGCCAGCGCCCGGCGCGGCGCCGAAGGTGACGACGCCGGTCGTGGTGTCGACCGACCAGCCGGAGGGCTGCTCGACCCCGCCGAGCGCGATGCGCACGCGTGCCCGCCACCGGCTTGGCGATGGCGCGCGTCCAGGATTGCGCGCCGGAGGCGTAGCGCTTCACCAGCTGGAAGGCGGTCGTCGCGCCGTCGCCGGTGCCGATCGCCTGGTCGGTCGGCGATGGCGTGCCCGAGGGCAGGCAGGACTTGTGGTCGCCCCAGTCCTTGAAGCGGAAGCCGTGCAGGCGACCGTTGCGCGCCTCGAAGAAGGCGACGACCGCCGCCAGATCGTCGGCGCGGCGGATGCCGTAGGCGACGTCGTAGCGGCGGCGCGAGTTGGCCCAGCTGGCGTTGCGCTCCTCGTCGCCCGAGGCGAGCTCGACGATCTGCGTGCGCCGCTCCGGCCCGCCGCGCGCGCCGCGGCTGATGTTGTCGGGAAACCGGACCTCGTGAAACGCCATCACATGCCCCTCCGCCCGAGCGACACGGCGCGGGCGATGTCGGCCGCGACCTGCGTGCGGGACTGCCGGAAGCTCTCGGCGTCGCGGGCCATGATGGTGACGTTGACGCCGCCGCCCGCGCCGTAGCTCTGCGCCTCGCGCCGCGACAGCACCCGCTCGCCGCGCTGCAGGATCGCGGGCACCTCGTCGTGGCGAAGCCCGGCCATGCCGCCGCCATGCATCCGGGGCGCGGCGGCGAAGGCCATGGCCGGGACCATGCGCGAGGGCCCGGCCGATCCGACCATCCCGCCCGCATGCAGGACGTTGGCGAAGATGCCGCCCGCGCCGGAGAACACGCCGGAGAGCGCATTGGCGATCGGCCCGAGGATGAACCGCCGCGCCGCGAGCTGGGCGAGATCGGCCAGCAGCGAGGTGACGAGGTCGCGGAAGTTCAGCTTGCCGGTCTTCACGAACTGGCCGACCGCGTTCTCGGCCGACTGGAAGGCGCCGACGAGGCTCTGGCCGATGTCGCCGCCGATCTCGCGCGCCTTGCTGGCGTAGTCCGACAGCGCCGCCGTGACCGCCTGCCAGCCGGTGACGGCGGCCTCGGTCGCGGGCTCCGCTGCAGCGGCGGCAGCCCCGGCCGCCGCACCTGCACCCGTCGCGGCGCGTCCGGCATCGCCGAGCGCCGTCTCCAGCCGCTCGGCCGCGCCGGTGGCCTCGGTCAGCGCATCGGCACTGGCCTCGTCGGTGCCGCGCACCGCATCGCGCAGCGCCTGCCAGCTTTCGAGCGGCGCGCGGGCCCCTTCGGCCAGATCGCGCGCGGCCCCGCGATAGAGGTTCGCGGACTCGAGCGCCCGGTTCGCCGCCTCGGTCAGGCCGAGATCGGGCGCGGTGAGCGGGTTGTCCTCGAAGGCCCGGTCGAACGCCGCCTGCGCCGCCGTCGTCGCGGCACGTGGCCGCGCCCTCGAAGCGGTTCTCGATCTCGCCGAGGTCGAGGTCGGGCACCAGCGAGATGCGGCGCTCCGACCCGAGCGCTTCCAGCCCCTGGTTGATGCCGCCGATGAAGCCGTTGATGCGCGAGACCACGCCGTTCAGCATCGCCTCGACGCCGTCGACCAGGCTGTTGGCCGCCTGGAACGCCAGATCGCCGATGGCGGCGGGCAGCAGGCCCCAGATCGCCTTGATCGCCTCGTAGGCGCCCTCGAAGGTGTTCGCGGCGGTGTTGCCGAAACCGACGACGCTCTCGATGGCGCTCTGCATGCCCGAGGCGGCATCGGCCTTCAGGTCGAAGAACATCGCCGTGGCGGCCGCACCCGCCGCAGCAGCGCCCATCCTGATCCGCTCCCAGACCTCGACGGCGAGGTCCTTCAGGAGCGACATCGCCTCGCCGAAGCCGCCCGCGCCGGAGACGAGGCGGGTGAACTGGTAGACGAGCTCGCCCGCGCCGACGATCAGCGCGCCGATGCCGGTGCGGATCAGCGCGCCGCGCAGGACGACCAGCGCCGTGGCGAGGCCACGGACGGAGAGCGCCGCGGCGGCCATGCCGGCCACCCAGCGTCCCGCGAGGAAGGCCGCGAAGGTGGCGGCATAGGTGGTCAGGCGGCCGATGTTGTCGAAGAGACCGCGGATCGCGATGCCGAGCGGCCCGGTGCGGCTGGCGACCGCCGCCATGGCGTTGGCGACGGCTTCCAGCGCGGGCGCCGCGGCGACCGCCAGCTGGTTCGACAGCCCGCGCCAGATCAGCCCGAGCCGGGAGATCGCGTCGTTCGTCCGCTCGATCTGGTCGGCATCCTGCTCGGAGACGACGACCCCGAAGGCGAGCACGTCCTCGGTCGCCTGGCGCAGCGTCGCGGTGTCGATCCGCGACATGGCGATGGAGCCTTCCTCGCCGAAGAGCTGGCCCGCGACGGCGGCGCGTTCGGCGGCGGGCACGAAGCTCTCGATGGCCGCGTTGATCGCGCCCACCCGCTGGTCCAGCGGCAGGGCGATCAGCTCGTTGGCCGAAAGCCCGAGCCGGTCCAGCGCGTCGGCGGCGGGGCCGGTCCCGGCGGCCGCCTGGCTGAGACGGCGCGTCAGATCCTTGGTGGCCTGCTCGATGCCGGACATCGAGACGCCCGCCAGCTCGCCCGCGCGCTCCAGCGTCTGGATCGAGGCGACGGTGGTGCCGAGCGACTGCGCGAGCTTGGCCTGCGCATCGACCGTCTGCAGGCCGGAGCGGATCATCGCCACGCCAGCGGCGGCAGCGGCGGCCACGGCGGCGGCCGCCGCGACCCGCACCCGGCGCGAGAAGGCCGCGAGCCGGGCGTTCGCCGCTTCCATCTCCCGGCTCAGCCGTCCGAAGCCGCGCGACCCGGCTTCGCCCACGCCTTCCAGTTCGGCGCGCACCTGCCGTCCGCCCACGGCCGCGAGGCGGACGCTAACCCGCTTCTCAGCCATGGGAGTGATCCATCTGTTCGTTGAGCTTGGCGACCATCACCGCTTCGATGACGGGCAGCAGTTCGGCCATGGCGAGCGGCGGCACGCCGAGCGCGTCACCGAGCGCCAGCGCCGCCGACATGTCCCAGCCGATCACCGCGCCGGGCAGCACGCGCAGCTGGCCGCCGAGACGGCCGACCAGGTCCCAGACCTGCCAACCCTCCGGCGTTTCCGGACGGTTCAGCCGCGCCGGGCAGTCCGGGCAGGCTTGCGCGCAGGCTTCGCAGTAGCGCTCGCCCCCGCCGAAGGACCATTCGGCGAGAGCGCGGAGGCGTTTTTTTCCTGTTCCAGCAGCAGGCCCTTCGAGACGTAGGTCAGCTGGAAGGCCTCGAAGATCGGCCAGACATCGAGCAGCGCGTCGATGGCCTCGGGGCTCGGGTCGATGGGGTTGCCGTCGGCGTCGCCGATGCCCTCCCAGGCGAGCACCGCCCGCCGCGCCAGCGCCTTGGCGAAGGCGACGGCGCGCTCCTCGTCGGAGGCCTCCTCGGGCACCGCCTCGACGGCCGGATCGCTGCGCGTCGCCACCATCAGCGCGGTGGTCAGCGGGCGCAGCTGCACCCGGACGCCGGGCGCGAGGTCATGCCAGCGCGGCGCGTTGGTCAGGTCGAGCGTCAGCATCAGTACGTCTCCACGTCGTTCACGAGGGTGGCGGTGCACATCCGGCCGACGACGCTGTCGCGCGCGGCCTGCCAGTCGAAGGTCGCCTGCACGCCCTGCGGCCCGGAGATCTCGATGCGCGGGCGCGGCAGGTAGACGGCGTGCACGGTGAAGGTGAAGCTCTCGCCCGAGGGCAGGACGTAGGCGAATTCCATCTCGCAGGCCTCGCCGTTGATCGCCTGCGTCACCAGCGTCTGGTCGGCGAAGCGCACCTCGATCCGGCCGGTCAGCGCCGCGATGGACGGGTCCGCGCCGTCGATGCGGCCGTCCGAGCGGATGGTCTCGATCCGGTCGAGGTTGTTGGCATAGGTGATCTCGGCCGAGACCACGTTGCCGAGGGCGGTGCCGTTGCGGGTGATCGCCCCGTTGAAATGGCCGAAGCGCTTCAGCTCCAGCGCGGCGGGCGTTCCGGCGCTGGTCGTCGTGCCCGACCGTCTCGCCCTGCGCCACCAGCCGCGCCGTCGCGGTCAGCAGGCCCGAGCGCTGCATCTGCCAGGTGATCTGGTCGAGCACGCAGCCGGAATACATCGCGTAGCGCGGCACCTCGGGCATGCCGGTCTCGATCGACATGCTGGGCAGCGTCCAGGACCCCGACTGGAACTCGTGGCTGTACGGGGCCTCCGCGCCGGTGGTCGTCGGCGCGCCGAAGGCCGCCTTCAGCCAGAAGCCGAAGGCCTCGGCGTCGAGCGGCACGACGACATCGCCGTCGGCCGTCACCGCGTCCTTGATCGGCGCCAGCGGATCGCGGCCGTAGCCGAGAAGCTCCGAGTTCAGCAGCGGCTGCTCCGCGCCGAGCGAGGTGCTGGCGAAGGGCATGCGGGTGAAGCCGCTGGCGGGCGGCGTTCCATAGGTCGTCTCGAACGCAAGCGCCATCAGCGCCCGCGCCCCCTGGGCTCGTGCCATGGTGTTCTCCTCGGGTTGTCGGGGTCAGGCCGAGCGGATCGGCCGTGGAATAGTGCAGCACCACCGGGATCACGGCGGCCTTCAGGCTGGCCGCGCCCTCGACCGGCAGATCGACCGGCCGCGGCGCTTCCGCCTCGACCCAGTCGCAGAGCCCGCCCAGCGTGCGGTCGGCGGCGAGCGCCGCGCCGATGCTGGCGGTCAGCGTGTCGAAGGCGGCGTCACGGTCGGCGCCCTGCACGACCGCCTCGATCTCGGCGCGGTGCTGGTAGTGGTAGCGCAGCGGCGACAGCGTGACCTCGGGCTCCCCCGGCTCGCCGTCGCGCAGGATCAGCAGGCCCTCGGCCGGCACGCGCTCGGGCAGCACCTCGCCGCGCAGGGCGGTGGCGGGCAGCGCCGAGAGCCGCGCGTGCAGCGCGGCGAGGATGGTTTCGCGGGGGGTGGGCATTGGCTTCCATCTTGAGCATTGCCGAAGACTGTTCAGCTTGGCAGATCGGCGCTGATCGGTACGTCGAAGACGTCTGATCGAGTTCAGACGATGTTCGCAGCCAGCTTGCGAGTAGTTCGCTGACGATGATCAGCGCATTGGACCGCACTGCCAGATGCTGCAACATGAAGCTCGCGCTGCAGACTGTCATGCGCTGACGATCCGGTGATCATGCTGGATACGTCGATTGACCTCATCGTCGAGCTGATCAGCTCGACGCGGGGATGCGTCGAATGCTGATGCGCATTCCGAGAATGCAGCCGATCGCGCAGCGCATCTGCACGCTGCTGTCAGATCGACGGACGGCTGCTTCGACAAGCCTCGTGATCGTGCGCGCATCGAGCGACTGTCGACAAATCGGCTATCGACGAATTCTGACGCCAGACGTGCCGCAAGCATCTGCTGTCGAGATCTTGCGCTGGCGCAGGATCGTGCGAGCGATGCTCGGACGGCCATGCGCAGCGATTGCAGCACGATAGACCGCCGACAGCATCGACCGGACGCTTGTCAGATGGCTGCGAGACATTCCGTCGCACATCGAGTGCGAACCGTACGCTCGACGCTGAGATGCATCGCTGACGTCTGGATCGCCGGCTGATAACCAGCTGCGGCTCATCGTCCGATGGACGTGCATCACTGATCGCAACGACGTCGGACGCTGATGCTTAGGAACTATCCGGTCGATGCGATTGCTCGAGCGCGGACATTCGAGCACGCCTGTCGATCAGAGACGCGTGGCTCGAGCTGCCTATCGGCGACACTGCAGCAGCTGCAATTCGGCGGTCTGCAGAGCTGCATCAACGACCTCCCTCCACCCAGTTCGCCACGATCAGCCCCGGCACGCTGTCCAACGCCCGGTCTGCATCCCGCGCCAGGTCCAGCCGCTTCGGCAGCTTGACCTGCGGCACCAGCAGGAAGATCGGCGCGGTGACCTTGCCGCGCCCGGTCTTCGAGCGCGACACCACCGCCTGGCCCTTCGTGTTCAGCCGTCCCTCCGCCACCAGCAGGCTCGGGCCCGTGCGGCGATAGACGAAGCGCAGGCGCAGCCCGCGTCGCCGTTCCCATTCGCCGGGCGTGATCCGGCCGCCGCGCAGGGACTTGCCCGCGGCGGGCAGCGGGATCGCCAGCCAGAACCCGTTCTTCGAGCGGATCAGCGGGCCGGTGTCATGCGCGCCGACGATGACCGGGGCCTTCGACCAGACCAGCGCCGCGGCGTCCAGGCTCTCGCCCGACCTCGGGAAGTTCTGGCTCCGGATCGAGTTGGCCAGCCGTGTGCCCGAGCCCCGCGCCGGTGATCTGCAACCGCCACGCCGTCTTCAGCCCGGTCCCGGCCTCGCGCATGGCGGCGGTCACGGCGCGTTCGCCCGCCGCGACCTCGGCCGCCATCATCGCGACGATGTCGGGATCGATGTCGAGCTTCAGTTTCACGCGGGCCTCAGATCGACGGTCCAGACCAGCCGCTCGCGGTCGCGGACGGGCTCGCCCTGAATGAGGAAGGCGTCGCCGTCGATCTCGATGCGGTCGCCGGGGCGCGGGTTCGCCACCTCGGCGACGCGCAGGTCGATCCGGGTGGTCTCGGACCAGAGCCGCGCATCGCCGAAGTCGGTGATCGCATCGGCGCGCCGGGCGACGACGCGCACCAGCACGGGCGCGCCGCCGTCGGCGATGTAGACCGCGTCCCGGCCGATGTTCGGATCGGCGAAGAGCGCGCCGACGGCGGCGGCGAAGGCGCTCATCAGAACGTCGCGTTCAGGCGCACCCGGCCGATGGTGTCGCCCGCGCCGCTCGCCACCGCCTCGACGGCCACGCCGATCAGGGTGTTGTCGGTCGCGACCGTGGTGCAGCGCTTGTTGGTGTCGTCCCAATAGACCTTGGCGCCGACGGTCCAGGCCTGCGAGCCGACCTTGGTGATGTCGAAGACGCCGACGAGCGCGGTCTCGACGGGCTCGCCGAGGGCGGCGGCTCCGGCGGCGATGCCGAAGATGGAGCCGACGAGCAGGCCATCGCCGGAGGCGACGGCATAGGGCGCGGTCAGGGTGATGGTGTTGCCGGGCTGGACGTAGTTTTTCATGGGGGGGATCCTCGTGGAAAGACGAAGGGCGGCCCGTCAGGACCGCCCGCATGTCAGGGTTCAGCATGGGGTGCGGGTTACGCGCCCGGGTTCTTGTAGAGGCCGCGCCAGTCGATGGCCTTGGCGCCGAAGTCGAGGCGGCACTTGATCTCGACGCCGTCGACGTCGAAGCCGTTGCGCGTCTCGATGTAGGCGCCCTGCTGACCCTCGAGATAGGCGTACTCGATGGTGTCGATCTGGTTCGGGCTGGCCGCCAGATACCAGGCGGTCTCGCTGGCGGCGTCGAGCCGGGGCTCGCTGATCGGCGCGAGCGTGCGGATCGACTGCGGCACCACGCTGGACGTCGCGGCGGGCACGAGGTTCTGGGCGACCAGCTGCTCGGCCTTCAGTTCCAGCGAGGCGGGCACGATCAGGAAGGCGGGGCGGACGTTCAGCACCGTCTTCTTGTCGAGGCCGGTCTGCTTGGCCATCGCCGCGCGGGCCGCGCCGACGCTGCTCGACGTCGAGCGCCGCGCCGGTGCCCGCGAGGTTCTTGTGGGTGGTGTGGAACAGCGCGTTGCCGTCGGCCATCGCCGGGTTGGCGGTGATGATGCCCCAGACCACGTCCGACTCCAGCTGGGCGATGGAGTTGCCGTACATCGCCGGGATCCGGGTGAAGGCGTCGAGATCGTCGTTGATCAGCGTCTGGCGGGTGATCGCGACCACCCGGCCATAGGTCTTGACCTTGTAGCTCTCCTTGCTCTCGCCGAGCGTGCCGCGCTTGAACTCGCCGCTCTCGCCGACCTCCAGCAGCTGCGGCGCTTCGCCGAGCTGGACCCGGTGCATGGCCTTGAAGTCGGTGGCGAGCACCTGGCGGCAGAACAGCATGAAGGTGCGGGGATAGGCCTCGTAGGCCTGCCGCAGGGTCTTGTTGGTGACCGCCGACAGGATCTCGGGGAAGTCCGAGGTCGAATGCAGCGCCCGCGTCGCCACCTCGTCGCGCGACAGGCCGCGCGTGTTGACCCCGGCATTGCCGAGGCTTTCGCGGGCCAGTTCCAGCAGCGTCATGCCGCGATACTGGCGCGCGGCGTCCTCCAGCTGGAACAGCGTCGGGCTGTAGCGGTGCAGCAGCGCGTTCGCCACCGCGTCGCGGCGGGTGATGCGCTCGTCCCGGCCGCCGAGCGGGACGGAGACATGGGGGAAGGTCCGGGTCTCGTCGGACTTCGCGGCGACCTGATCGAGGATCAGGCGGCGGGACTCGTCGACGCTGACGCCGCGCTTGACCAGATCCTCGGCGAAGCCGCGCTCGAGGTTCAGGCGGCCCGCCAGATCGTAGATGGTGGAGACGCGGTCGCGCTCGGCCTCGCGGGCGCGGGTGGCGACCGCCTCGGTGTCGGGCGCGGGACGTTGCCTGCGTCTTCGGCTGGCTGCGCGTCTCGCTGGCGGCGACCTTCGGGTCGGGCGCAGCCGCTTTCGGCTCGGTCATGGGGGTGTCCTCGGTTTCGACCGGCTCGGTCGGCTGGGTGGTGGCGGGGGTTGCGGCGTCGCTCGCCGGGGTCTGGGTCTTGTCCGTCATCGGGATCGGTCCTTTCGTGTGTGGAAGGGGCGTCCCGGCGGTGAAGGACGCAGTCGTGAAGGGGATGCTGGGCGCGGAAGCCCGCGGCGGGATCGGCGCCGACCGCGACGGCGGAGACCTCGAACGGCGTCCAGTCCACCGCGCGCCAGAGTTCGCGGGCGGCCTCGGGCTTCGAGACCTCGAAGCGGTGGACCTGGTAGCCGATGGAGACCGCGCGGATGTGCCCGGCCTGGATGTCGCGCCAGATCGGCTCGACATCGGCACGCTCGCTGATCCGCACCAGCGCGATGCCGCGGCCGTTCTCGATCCGCGCCGAGCCCGGCACGACCGAGCCGATCACCGCGTCGAGCGTGTCGAGCTCGTGCACCTTCAGGAACGGCGCGCCCGCGTTCAGCCGGTCGAGCCGGACATGGGCGGGGTCGAGGCTCAGTTCCTCGTCATAGGGCTCGCCGAAGAAGGTCGCGCGGCGGACGCGGGCCCCGGCCGACCAGACCACCTCGACGGTGCGGCTGTCGGCATCGGCCGTGTTCGGCGCAAGCTCCGCCGACCGGCGCATGGCCGGCAGTTCGATCATCGTGTCCATGGGTCAGTCCTGTTGGTCGGCCTGCGCCGGGTCGGTTTCCGCGTCGGCGGCCGGGTCGTCGGTCGGTTCGTCGGCCGGATCGGTCGCCGGATCGCTGGTCTGCGCGCTGCCGGTCTTGGTGACGCGGCGCGGGTCGCTGTCGAGCACCAGCCCCAGCGCGTCGAGCTTGGCGTTGGTCGCGGCGATCTCGGCCAGCACCGCGTCGGGGTTGCGGCCCTGTCGCGCGATCACCTCGGCCAGCGTCATGGTGCCGGAGCGGATCGACAGCAGGTTCGCCATCGCGTCCTTCTGCGGATCGACCGCCTCGAACTTCGGCGGCGACCATTCGACCGGCACGATCGGCGACGGGATCTGCCCCGCCGCCCACGCGGCTTCGGTGAACCAGCGCCAGACCGGCGCGCAGAACATCGGGATGAACAGCTGCCACTGCACGGCGTCGATCTGGCGGCGGAACTCGACGAGCCCCGCCCGGATCGAGGAATAGTTCACCTGGCTGAGATCGCCGGTCAGCAGCTCGTAGGGCACCCGGAACCCGGCCGAGATCGTGTGCAGGCTGGCCCGCTTGTATTCGCCGTAGCCGCCGGTGGCCGAGGGCTGGTTGAACCGGATGTCCTTGCCGCCGCGGGCATAGGCGATCAGCCCCGGCTCGAACTGCTCGACCCGGTTGCCGTCGGCATCGACCACGGAGGGCGCGATGCCCTGCTGCGCCTCGTCGTCGCCGAAGACGATGGCGGTGACGCAGGCCTCGGTCTTCTTGCGGACCAGTTCGGCCACCTCGTAGTCGTCGAGATCGCGCAAGCTGCGGATCACCGGCGCGCCCCAGGGAACGCCGCGCGCCTGCGTGCGCTGCTTCTCGTAGACATGGGCGATCTCGGTCGCCGGGACCGGGCGGCTCTGCAGACCCGTTCTGCAAGGCGCCATAGGCGTCGCCCGGATGCTCGGCATGCAGCCAGTAGGCCCGGCGCTTGCCGACCGGGTCGAACTCGATCCCCTGCACGAGGCGGCCCGCGCCGAGGGCGCCGGATTTGGTGGCGTCGAGGAAGTCGGCCTCCAGCACCTGCAATTGCAGCGGCACCGGCAGGCCATCGCGTCGCCCGCCGCAGGCGGCGGCGCACCAGCACCTCGCCCGCCTCGACCATCTCGCGGCAGATCAGCGTCTGCAGGCCGTAGAAGTCGAGCTGGCCGTCGGCGTCGCACTCCGCCGTCCAGCGCTCGAAGAGCGCGTCGACCTTCCGGTCCAGCGTGTCGTCGCCGCTGGCGGCGCGCGGCATGATGCCCGCGCCGATGATGTTGTTCACCAGCACCGCCACGGCCTTGGCCGCATGCGGGTTGTTGCGCACCAGATCGCGCATCCGGTCGCGCAGCAGCGCCCCGGCGACGCCGATCTCGGTGTCGGCCGAGGATCCCGGCGCGCGCCAGCCCTCGGTCCGCCGCCCGCGCGCGGCGCCGTCATAGCCCCGCGTCAGGGTCTCGAAGGCCTGACGCGCCATCACGCGGCGGGCCGCCATGCGCGGCGCCACCGTGGCGATGGCGTGGTCGAACCAGGTCGCCGACATCAGCGATCCCCGCGCGAGAAGCCCGCGAGCCCGGCCACCGGCAGCGGCCGGTCGTCGCCCGCGATGGCGCGCTCGATGGTGCGGATGCGGGCGAGCAGATCCTCGGCCGAGCCGTAGTCGACGGACTTGCCGTCATAGCTGACCCGGGTCGTGCCGCTGGCATAGGCCCGGCGCAGCGCCGAGAGCTCGGTTTCCGTCCAGTCGGTCATGTTCAGAACCATCCTCCGCGCCGCCCGAGCCAGTCGGAGCGGCGCTTGCCCTGCGGGGCCTGTCCCGGCCGGTTGATCTGCCCGGCGGGATCGGTGTCGGTGGGGGCCGCCCCGAGCTGATCCTCGAGGTCGCGCCATTTCTCGTCGGGCCAGCGGTCCGCGCCCGCGATCCAGGCGGCGGCGCGGGCATAGACCCGGCAGTCCAGCGCCTCGTTGCGCTCGCGCAGCTTCTGCCATTCCAGCCGGGCGAAGCCGCGCTTCGTGCGCACCGTCACCAGCTGCTCGGCCACGAACTGCTTCAGCCATTCGTTCTCGACCCAGTGCGGCAGATGCACCGAGCCGGGCGGGAACGCCGCCCCGTCGGCCATCTCCTCCTCGGTCGGCCGCGCCAGCCGCAGGAAGCGGTAGGTCTCGGCCTTGAAGGTCGACACCGCCACGGTCCAGAGCCGCGCGCCGCGCCGCAGGCGTTTGCCGCCCTCGGTCGCGTCGACGAAGGTCGGGCCCGACACCGGGCTCGAGCGGTTGAACCCCTCGACGCCCTTGACCGGCGACACCTGCGCGAAGCCCTGCGCCCGCGACCAGGAATAGACCGCCGGGGCCTCGTAGCCGGTGTCGATGGCGAGCCGCGCGATCCTGCAGATGCGCGCCGCGTTCATGCGGCCAGGTCCGGTCCGAGCAGCGCCGTCAGCTCCGACCACGCGTCATGCCGGTCCGGCCCGCCCTCGATCACGACGTGATCGACGAGCCAGCTTTCCAGACCACGGCCCCAGGCCCAGACATCGACCTCGATCCGGTCCTTCTGCACGTCGGCCCCGGCGGTCAGGAACAGCCCGCCCGCAGGCACCGTGCCGGATGTCCAGCGCTCGCGCCGGTCGTAGAGCCGCTGCCAGTCCGGCGCTTCCCCGGTCTCGACCCATGTCTCGCCGAGGATCGTGTTGCGGAACGCCTTGATCGCCTCGTCCGACCCTTGTGCCGCGTCCCATGCCCGCACGATCCGCTCCCAGCTCAGCCAGCCGATCGGCGAATAGAGCGCCGAGAGGTGATAGCCGACCGTGGTCGGATCGGCGGCCGTGGCGGTCGCCCGCCATTCGCCGCCCTCCAGCATCGCCGTCTTGTGGTGTTCCGCGATGGGCGTCGTCGCAGCCCTCGCAGTGATATTCCGCCGTCTCCGGGCGGCCCTTCTGCCAGCGCAGCCGGTCGAACTTCAGCCACTGCATCGCGCCGCAATGCGGGCACGGCACGAAGAACCGCCGCTGGTCGCTCGCCTCGTACTCCCGCTCGATGCGGCTCAGCCCCCGGATCGTCGGCGTCGAGACCAGGAACACCTTGCGCCGGTGGGCGAAGGTCAGCGACCGCGCCTCGGCCAGCGTGACCGGATCGCCTTCCTCGTCGGCCGAGGCCGGATAGGCGTCGACCTCGTCGAGGAAGATGTAGCGCGCCGGGGTCGAGCGCAGCCCGACCGCCGAGTTCGCGCCGGTCATGATCAGGATGCCGCCCGCGAATTCCTTCGACAGCATCGTGTTGCCCGCGTCGCGCGAGCGCGCCGGCTTGACCCGCTCCCGCAGCTCCGGGCTCTCGTCGATCAGCGGGTCGATCCGCTGGCGCGAGTTGCGCTTGGCCAGTTCCACCGTCGGCTGGACCGCCAGCATCGGCCCCGGCGCCTGGTGGATGGCGAAGCCGATCCAGTTGTTGCCCGCCTCGGTCGCGCCGACCTGCGCGGCCTTCATGAACACGATCCGCTGCGTGGGATCGCCGGGCGACAGCCGGTCCATGATCTCGCGCATGTAGGGCGTGCGCACCGTGCGATACCGCCCCGGTTCGGCCGAGGCGCGGCCCGAGAGCATCCGGTGCCGGTCCGCCCATTCCGAGACGGTCAGGTCCGGGTCGGGCCGCAGCCCGTTGCCCCAGGCGCGCAGGATCTCGCCCGCGCCGTCGAAGTCCGTCAGGCCATCGCCGCTCTCACCGGAAGTCGGGCCGGACCTCGGCGAGTTCGTCGAGGTGGGCGCGTACATGTTTCTCCAGGACCTTCTGCATCGCGGCTGGCTCCACGGTGATCTGCTGGCCCGTCGCGTCGCTGCACGAGGCCGAGAGCTCGGCCGCCATCAGCGCCGCCGCGCGCGCGGGCCAGTTCACCCACGCGTCCCGTTCCTCCCGCGCCAGCCGGAACACCAGCGCCAGCGCGCGGGCCCGCTCGATCAACTCCCCCTTCAGCTTCTGGAGCCGGATGCGCCGCTCCTGCGCCTTCAGCACCTCGTTCGCGGTCTTGGCCTGCAGGAAGGTCGTGCCGCCGCCGACCGCCGGGACCGCCAGCCCCTGTTCGCGCAGCGTGTCGCCGACGGCGGCCACCGCCGCCTCGGGGACGGGCTTCAGCTTCGGCGCGGGCGGCTTCCTGGTCTTCGACGGGTCCGTCGTCTCGGCACGCCGGGCGTCGCTGGCGGCCGCGTTGATGCTGCCGTCGGGATAGAGGACCAGCCGCTCGGCCGTCTTCGCCTTCTGGATCGCGCCCCGCGACAGCCCGACATGGGCGGCGTACTGGCGCTCGCTCATGCCCTGCATCGACGGCTCCGATTATCATTCAAAATCATGTGCTTATCGAGTTGATAAGCGCTCGCGGACAGAGCGAACGTCATCTCCACGAAGGACGATGCAACTCACCACGGAGCCACCACGATGACCCGCCTGAACCCGATCACCACCCCGCGCCACGAACTCCGCGCCGAGAAGGCGCGCCGGAACAAGGAAGCCGCGCTCGACGCCTTCATCGGCAAGAAGGCCGAGATCGACGAGATGCTCGCGCGCCTGCAGGCCCTCAGCGACGACCATTTCAACGCCCACCCCGACGAGATCAACTGGGGCCATGTCGGCACCCTGAACCACTACGCGCGCCTGCTGAAGCGGATCACCGACAGCGCCTTCAGCGAAGGCGAACACGCCGAGTGAGACGACCCGCTCCCGGACTCCCGCCCGCCGACTGGCGGGCTCGGCCTCGTAGAAGGGCGCCGCATCCCGCGCGCCCCGATACGGGAGACGACCCGATGACCAAGCTTTCCGACACCCAAGCCATCATCCTGAGCGCCGCCGCCCAGCGGCCCGAGCACATCGCCCTGCCGCTGCCCGAGAGCCTGCGCGGCGGCGCCGCCGCCAAGGTGGTCGGCGCGATGCTCGCCAAGGGCTTCCTCGAAGAGGTCGACGCCGACATGCGCAAGGGCGAGCCCGTCTGGCGCGAGACCGGCGACGGCCACGGCGTCACGCTGGTCGCCACCGACGCAGGCCTCGCCGCCATCGGCATCGAGCCCGAGGACGCGAACACCGCGCCTGCGGGCGCGACGGACGCGCCGACCGAGGAGCCCGCGCCGGACACCCCCACCGAACCGAAGGCCGCGCCCAAGACGCGCACGCCGCGCGAGGGCACCAAGCAGGCCACGCTGATCGCCATGCTGCGCGCGCCGGACGGCGCGACCATCGAGGAGATCATGGCCGCGACGGGCTGGCAGTCGCACACGGTGCGCGGCGCGATGGCCGGGGCGCTGAAGAAGAAGCTCGGGCTCGAGGTGACCTCGGAGAAGGTCGAGGACCGGGGGCGCGTGTACAAACTCCCTGCCGCCTGACGCACCGGACCCCGACAAGTTGATGGCCGCCGTCCCTCCGGGGCGGCGGTCGATCATTTGGCGCTCCGCATCCGGATCGCCTTCAGCCTTGTGCACGCGTCAGCAGATAGCGCTTCCGCAAGCGGACATCTTCGAGGACCGATCCACGAAAGCAGCGAGCCGAGGTGTCCTTCGCAGGTCGGGAGCCGTCAGCAGATACCAACTCCGTGTGAGCTCGACGACGGTGGAAGAACCTGGATCAGCGACGTCTTCGGCGTCCCCGAGGGCCGTCGGCATGGCGCGATCCCGACTCCAGCCTTCACGGCCGAGAGCGTTCCGAGCATGCTGTCGTTACGGCTCACGATGCGGGCGTGCGGCACGGCAACCGGAAGCCATTTCGCCACCCGGAGGATCTCCATGATCCCGTCGAAGCCGAGCAGCGCATGGTCAGCCAGATCAGCAATGCTCGTCGGGCGGCCGTGCTGCTGGACATAGCTCTTGCTGGCATAGATCGCCCAGATCGATCGCAGATCTCGGCCGACGAGCGTGTCGTCCACGGGCTCGCCGGACCGGAACGCGACGTCCGCGTCGCCCTTGCTCAGGTCGAGGTACCGGTCGCTGGTCACGAACTCCACCTGGAGCCCGGGATAGCGCTCGTGGAACCGGTCCAGCAGCCCGGTTGCGACGATCCGCGGTACGGTCGGCTCCGGGCAGGTGAGGCGCACGACTCCCTTCAGGTCGAGCTTCAACGCCCGGATTTGCTGTTCAAGCGTGCGAACGGCCGTTTCGACGGCGAGCACATGATCGATCAGCGCCTCGCCAAGTTCGGTCAGCCGATAGCCGCTGGGATGGCGCTTCATCAGCGTCAGGCCGATGGCTTTCTCCAGCTCCAGCAGGCGGCGGTGGACCGTCGACTGGTTCACGCCGAGCGTCTTCGCGGCGGCGAGGGTGCTTCCCTGCCGCGACACGGCGATCAAGTGGCGCAGATCGTCCCAGTCGAACATCCTGCCGTTATGCATTTTTGCAGCGCGTTTCGCCAGAGTTGCTGCTGCCGCTGTCGCGGGCCCGCTGGTAGCCTGTTCACAGAGATGGAGGCTGACATGCACGAGAGAACCGACGTCGAAACCATGACCGCCGGCCGGACGGTCGGCGTGACCCGCACCGCACAGGACAACGGCATGGCCAAGCTGACGCCGCTTCACCGCGAGGTGGTGGCGGTCGCCGAGGTCAGCCGAACAGGAAGTGCGCGTGCTGTTCGCGACCTTGCTGCCGGGCGATGTCACCCCGTACCACTCCCACCGCTTCCCGGTGACGGTCTACATGATCGAGGGCGCGTTCACGCTCGAGCTGGACGATCGGGAGCCGGTCGTGATCGAGGCCGGCAGGCCTTTGTCGAGCCGCTGCGGTGAACATGACCGGGCGGAACAGGGCGTTGCTCCCGCGCGCACGGCGCTGTTCTACGTTGCGAGCCCGATGGGCCATTCGCCGACCTCGTGAACCGGGAGGCAGGAGCGCAATGAACGACATCGCTGATGCCATGCCTCAGCCTCGCTTCGACAAGATCTTTTCCCGCAGCATGTCGTGGTGTGGATGAGCGAACCCGGACGCCTCGAACACCCGCCGCAAGGCGAAGGACCGCGCGATGCTCACCACGGTGAACACGGCGCCCATCTTCAGGTTCTGCGCCAGCGTCGTGTGCAGCCCGAAGACCGGGAAGATCAGGATCTGCGTGACGACCGCAACGCCGTAGCCGACGATCACGTTGGCGACGGACCTCGACCAGCGACATGAGGCGCGACTGCTTCATGCGGCGGTCTTGCGCTTTCGCGCGGGTTCGGGGGCTGCGTCCGCGTCCGGCGTATCGGCCGGATCGGCATTGTCGCCCAGCCGCTCGGTCCTCACCTGCGCGAAGGTCCGGCCGTCGCCGTCGAGGATCGCGTCCTGCCGGTCTCGGCCTGCCAGCGTTCCACGGCGACATCGACATAGGCCGGGCTGATCTCCATCGCGAAGACGCGGCGGCCGTTGGCCTCGCCCGCCATGATCTGCGAGCCGGAGCCCGAGAACGGCTCGTAGCAAAGCCCGCCGCGCGCGACATGCTGGCGCATCGGGATGCCGAAGGCGTCGAGCGGTTTCGGCGTCGGGTGGTCGGGCCGGTCGTCCTTGGCGAAGCTCGGCAGCGCCCATGTCGAGGGCAGCGTTTCCTCGGCGACCTTCGGCGGGCGGTTCGGGCGGCGCCAGCCCATGAAGCAGGGCTCGTGCTTCCAGAGGTAATGCGACCGGGTCAGGACACCGCGGTCCTTCACCCAGATGATCTGCTGGTGGACGAAGGCGCCGGCCTTCTCCCAGCAGGCCTCCAGCATCGCCTGGCGGCGCGAGGCGTGCCAGCAGTACCAGGCGGCGTCCTCGGCGATGGCTTCGGCCACGGCCGCGGCGATGAAGCCGTCGTAGAGTTCGGCGCCCTGCGAACTGTCGTCCCAGGTGGTGCCGTAGGACGCCGACCAGTCCTTGTTGCGGGTCGGATGGTTCGAGCCGTCGTAGTCGACGAGATACGGCGGGTCGGTCGCGAACAGGATCGCCCGCTCGCCGTTCATCAGGCGGCGCACGTCGGCCGCGCTGGTGCTGTCGCCGCAGAGCAGCCGGTGGTCGCCGAGGATCCAGAGATCGCCCGTCCGCGACGCCGGATTGCGCGGCGGTTCGGGGATGGTCACCGGCGGCACGGAGCCCCCGGCGCCACCTTCTTCACCGTCC
The DNA here is from genome assembly GCA_963825715.1 of uncultured Alphaproteobacteria bacterium. Lineage (GTDB taxonomy): Bacteria > Pseudomonadota > Alphaproteobacteria > Rhodobacterales > Rhodobacteraceae > Amaricoccus. Next base: position 40,484 of record CAWGUH010000011.1, read on the forward strand.
TCTTCCGGGACGTAGGCCAGCAGCTTGTCCAGCTCGCCGTCGGAGAAGCCGACCAGCGACAGGTCGAAGTCCTCGGCCAGCAGGTCGTTCAGTTCGGCCGACAGCAGCGCCTCGTCCCAGGTGCCGAGTTCCGTCAGCTTGTTGTCGGCGATGCGGTACGCCCGGCGCTGCGCCTCGGTCAGATGGCCCAGCACGATCACCGGCGCCTCGGTCAGCCCGAGCTGCGTGGCGGCCAGCACGCGGCCGTGGCCCGCGATCAGTTCGCCGTCGTCGGCGACGAGGCACGGCACGGTCCAGCCGAACTCGGCCATGCTGGCGGCGATCTTCGCGACCTGGTCGGCGCCATGCGTCTTCGCGTTCTTCGCGTAGGGCTGGAGCTTGGCCAGCGGCCAGGTCTCGATCGCGTCCGGGGCAAAGCTCAGGGTCATGATGGTCGGTTCGCCTCAATCGGGTGGATCCTGGACTCCGGACACCGGCAGCCAGCCTGGACTCCGCAAAGGGTCCAGCGGCCACCGGACGTGTCCGGTTCCAAGAGTTTGTTTTGTTGTGGTTTTCAGCAGATCGCGGGTGGATGCCCGCCGGGGTGGCTTCCCAAAAAACCGGCCCTGTCGCTGGCGATATTGCGCGCTTCGCCCGCCAGCATACGATTATCGCCAGGAAGGAACCGTAAACTGCCGTGGGCTGGACCCCGGCCGGACCCTTGCTGGATGCCGGGGTCCAGAAGGCCCCCGTCAATGCAAAAGGGAGAGCGGGCTTTCCAGCGCACTCTCCCCATCTTGCCTTCGGAATAGCACGGATATGTTGCAGATGTCGAAGGGAAAAGTGTTGCAACACATTGAAGTCACTGCGCATTCAGGCGCGCGGCGATCTTGGTCAGCGCCAGCTGCCAACGC
>CAWGUH010000012.1:0-10135 GCA_963825715.1 uncultured Alphaproteobacteria bacterium
CATGGCAAGCGCGCCCCAGAACGTGACGCGAACGGCTCCCTTGACGATGCCCGCACCGCCGACCGATGCCCCGAGTCCGCCCAGCACTGAAAGCGCGACCAGAGTGGTGACCGCGACGACGAGAGTGATCTGGGCCGCAGGAACCAGCGCAGCAATGATGAGCGGTATGACAGCGCCGACCGCAAAGGTCGCCGCTGACACCAGAGCCGCCTGGATCGGATGCGCGGTCACGGTCTCCGAGATGCCAAGCTCGTCACGCGAATGCGCGCCAAGTGCGTCTTTCTCGGTCAGCTGGATCGCGACCTGGCGCGCGAGGCCATCGTCAAGCCCGCGCGCAACGTAGATGCGTGTGAGCTCGTCGAGCTCGGCCTCGGGTGTTTCCCTCAGTTCGCGGGTTTCGCGCGCGATGTCGGCCTGCTCCGCATCGGTCTGTGAACTGACGGAGACGTATTCGCCAGCAGCCATCGACATCGCCCCGGCGACGAGCCCGGCAAGACCGGCGATCAGGATCTCGGGACGCCCGGATCCTGCCGCAGCGACCCCGACGACGAGGCTCGCTGTCGAAACGAGACCGTCGTTCGCGCCCAGAACAGCGGCACGTAGCCAGCCGATGCGATGAACCATGTGGACTTCGGAATGGGAGAGTCTGCTCATCTCAAAAGGGCCTTCCGGGCTATGTTGCGGTGAATGTCGGCGTGGGCGGGCGACGAACCGCTGTATCGCCAGGGCTGCCCTCGATCTGACCTACGTGACCCGGCACGATCCTGAGAGCCCGCAACGCGTTCAGGATGACCGCCACGTCGATCAACTCCTGCAACAGCGCGCCCTGCACCGGGGACAGGTAGCCGAAGGCCGCGGCGATCATGCCCAGGACCGAGAGACCGATCCCGGCCGCGACGCTCTCAAGGGCGATGCGGCGGGACCGTTGCGCGATCTCGATCCCCGGCAGAAGGCGATCCAGGTGATCGACCAGCAGCACGACATCCGCCGCTTCGGCCGAAGCCGCCGCCCCACGCGCGCCCATGGCGACACCGATGTCGGCGGCCGCCAGCGCGGGCGCGTCGTTGACACCGTCGCCCACCATCATGACCGGGCCGTTCTTGCGCTCGGTCAGGACCAGCAGGACCTTCTGGTCGGGGGTCAGATCGGCGCGCACGGCATCGAGGCCAAGGCCCTCCGTCACGGCCTCGGCAACGGCGCGGCGATCGCCTGTCGCCAGCAGGATGCGGCCGACGCCCAGACTGTCGAAGCCCTGAAAGCAGTTCGGCCGTGCCAGCGCGCAATGCGTCAGCCATCACGATGTGGCCGGCCAGTTTCCCGTCGACGCCAAGCGAAACCACCACCGATCCCGCCTCGACCACCGTGCTTTCGGGGTCGGCGACGCCAAGCTGCGCGGCGACGAAACCCGCGCCGCCGACCACGACCCTGCGTCCGTCGATTGTCCCGGCAACGCCTTCGCCGGGCGTCTCGACCACGCTCGCGGGGATCGGCAAGGCGATCCCGCGCGCCTGGGCCGCCCCGACGATGGCCTGTGCGATCGGGTGTTTCGATGCCTGATCGAGCGCTGCGGCGAAGTACAGAATGTCGTCCTCGGACAGATCGCCATGCCTGTCGATCGACACGATCTGCGGGCGTCCGTCGGTCAGCGTGCCGGTCTTGTCGAGGATCAGCGTCGTGATCCGGGCCAGCGCCTCGAGCGGTTTCGCGCCCTTGATCAGCACCCCGAAATGCGCCGCGCGCGACAAGCCCGGCGACCAATGCCACCGGAACGGCGAGGATCAGCGGGCACGGCGTCGCCACCACCAGCACCGCAACCGCCCGGATCGGATCGCCCGTGAACCACCAGGCGGCGGTCGCCAGCGCGACGGTCACGGCGAGGAACAGCAGAGAGTAGCGGTCGGCCAGCCGCGCCATTGGCGCCTTGGACTTCTGCGCCGCCTCGACCAGCCGGACGATCCCGGCATAGGTGCTGTCCGCAGCCCGCCGTGTGACCCGCAGGTCAAAGGCCTCGCCCGCGTTGGTCGAGCCGCTCATCACGTCCTGCCCCCGCGCCAGCCGGGCGGGCATCGACTCGCCGGTCAGCGCGGACTGGTCGAGCATCGCGCCGGCGCTCTCGACCGTCCCGTCCACGGGGGCCACGTCGCCCTGCCGGATCAGCAGCAGATCGCCCGGCGCGATGTCGTCGAGCGGCACCTCATCCAGCGCGCCATTGCGATGCCGCGTGGCGGTCCGGGGCACGCGGGACAGAAGATCGCTCATCTCGCGCCGGGCGCGACCTTGGGCGAAACTCTCGAGGAAGGTGCCGCCCGAATACATCAGCGCGACGACCGCCGCCGCGAGCGTCTCGCCGAAGAGGAGGGCGGCCGACATCGACAGCGCCGCCACGATGTCGAGCCCGACCTCGCCTTGCCCCAGGCTCCGGATGATCTCGACGCAGAGGGCCGCAAGGACCGGGAGCGACACCCGCCGTCCACGCGATGCCGGCAAGGTCCGGCTGCCCCACCAGCCAAAGGACGAGGCCGGATACCAGGCCAAGCAATGCCAGGCCCAGCAGGGCGACGTTCAGGCGATCATGAAACAAGGGTGTCATCTGGTGCATGTCCCGGCGTCAGCTCACGCGCTCGGGATCTGGACGGGTCTCGAACAGCCGTCCCACTCTCGTTTCGCGAAGATGATCGCCCTCACGATCAATGAAGAGAGCGCTCAAGTTACTTCTACGCGCCAATATCGCGCCCTCCAAGCTTCCTTTTACCATCAGCGCCGTCGCCCAGGCATCCGCCTCGGCGCAGGTCCGGGCGACGACCGTCACCGAGGCGGGCGACGCGATCAGGGGCGCACCGCGCGCCGGGGTCCATGGTGTGCGACAGGCGGCGGCCCTGAACCTCGACCCAGTGCCGGTAGTCGCCCGAGGTCGCCACGGCGGCGTCCTGAAGCGCGAGGATGGAATGGGGCGCGCGGCGGTCGGGGTCCGGCGCTTCGACCGCGATGGTCCATGCTTCCCCGTCGGGCCGGAGCCCGAGCGCACGCATCTCGCCGTCGATGCCGACAAGCGCGTCGTCGATGCCATGCGCCGCCAGCGTCTCGGCCAGCCGGTCGACGCCATACCCCTTGGCGATGCCGTTGAGGTCCAGCGCCAGCGGCGAAGTCTTGCGGACGAGACCTGTTGTCCCGTCGATCTCGAGCGCCTGATGGGTAGGCACACGTTTGGCCGTCATGGCGCTGCGGATGCGCTCGGGCGCCGCTGCCTCGGGCCCGAAGCCCCAGGCCGTCACCGCGTCGCCCATGCCGATGTCGAAGGCCCCGCCCGAGGCACGACCGATCTCGAGACCGAGACGCAGAACCTCGCTCAGCCGATCCGGCACCGTGACCCGAGCGCCAACAGGCGCTGCGTTCAGGCGCATCAGATCGCTGCCCGCGTTCCAGGTGGACATCTGCGCGTCGACCTCGTCCGACGGCCGCCTGCAGCGCCGCGCGGACCGGCGCCGGATCGAAGCCCAGCTCGGCGCGAAGAAGAGCGCCGACCAGCGCGTGCCCATGGTCGGGCCGTTCAGGGCAAAGCGCACCCTCTCAGTAGACATCTTCGACATACCGCCCCTCCGCCTTCAGAACCGCTGGGCGTGAGCCCGGTCGGCGCAAGGATCTCTGCCAGCGCATCCGCCACGCCCGCCGCCATATCGCGTCCACCGCAGACCATCACACGGGCCCCGTCGCGGATGAGCTGAGCGACCTGCGCTGCGTCCCCGCGCAGCGCGTCCTGCACGTAGTGGGGTTTCGTCCCGCGCGAGACAGCCGTGACCAGACGGGTCAGACGGCCCTCTTTCTGCCAGGCGCGCAGCTCCTCGCCGTAGAAGAAGTCGCTGTCCGGATGACGCATGCCGAAGAACAGGTGGACGGGCCGCTGCCGGGCATTGCCGCGCACAAAGCCCGCCAGAGGTCCGATCCCTGTGCCTGCGCCGATCAGGATCAGCGGGGCGCGGCCCCGCCCCGTGCGGAAGCCGGGATTGCGGCGGAGGAAGGCGGTGACCGTGTCGCCGGGTTCGAGCGCGGTCAACTGGCCAGAGGCGAGGCCTCCGGGATGCTTCTTGACCACGATCTCGATGAAACCGTCGCGGCGCGCGGAGGCGAGCGAGTAGAGACGCGGCACGGGGCTCCCCTCGGGCATGATGCCGATCAGATCGCCCGCGTCGAACCGGGCGAAGCCGGCCCCGACGAACCGCTGCCAGAGGCTGACGCGCGGCAGGGCGAAGCGCAGGATCGCGGTCGGGGCCTGCACCTCTGCGCCGTAGTCCCGCCGCGAGACGAGGGTCAGCGTCTCGGTTGCCGGGCGAACGGGCTGATGGGACAGCTCGAGATCGATCCCCAGTAGCGTCTCCGAGGGCGCGGCCCCAGCGGGCGAAGTCCTGCGGCGACTGACGGTCGATGGTGTCGATGGCCATGAGCTGCGGCCAGCCCTTCGCCTCGGCGGCTGCCGCGACAGCCTTGGCGAAGGCGCAGTAGGCCGGAAAGCTGCGGTCGCCGAAGCCGAGAACGGCCAGGGGCGCGTCGGGTGCGCGGTCGGCTGCTGCCAGCCGGTCGAGAAAGCCCTTGGCCGAGGCAGGCGCCGCGCCGTCGCCATAGGTCGCGGCCAGCACGATGATCCGGTTGGCCGCAGCATAGCGTTCTGGCGCGAAGGCCGACATCGGTGCTGTGTGCACGCTCTGCCCGGCTTGCGTCAGTGCGGCGTGGAGCGTGGCGGCAAAGCCCCAGGTGCTGCCGCCCTCGCTGCCGACGAGCAGGATCGTCTCGGCGCGTCCCGCGGGCTGATTGCCCCGGATGCGCGGCCGCCCCCTCCGTCCCGCGAGCCAGACGACAACGCCAGTCACGCCCATGGCCGGGACGCCGAGCGCCATCAGCCCCAGAACGAGGCCAAGCGTCGCCGCTCCCTGTCCGGTGTGCAGCATGTAGATGGTCTCCGATACGCGTTCCCACCCGGTCAGGTCGGTCCAGGCCAGCAGCGCACCGGTGCCCTGATCGAGATACCCGGTCCCCCGGTCGGTCTTCAGCGTGAAGACGTCCGTCGCATCGCCGGGATAGGGAAAGCTCAACTCCCGCAGTTCGTCGACGGGCGTCTCCACCAGAAGGAGCATCTGACCAGGTGCGAACCCCGTCTCGCCGCTCACCTCAACCGGCATGGCTGGCACGCCGCCACCGGGAAGCAGATCGAAGGTGGACGCCGTCATCCACAGGGCGGTGGTGGACGACAGGACAAGGCCGACCACCGCGATGCGGGCGATCTCGACATGCAGCCGGCCAGCAAGGGGTCCGCGCAGCCGCGTGAACCAGTGCCGCCAGCCGCCCACACGCCGGGCGACCAGCAGGACACCGGAAAGCGACAGCACCAACATCGCCGCGGCACCCACGGCCATGGCGATGCGCCCGCCATCGCCGAGGAACAGCGAGCGGTGCAGGTTGGTAAGCCAGCGTTGCGTCTGGTTGGGGTCGGCGGAGGCCACACCCTGACCAGTGGCGGGGTCGATCACTGCGGCGCCGGGCGTGCCCTGATCGAACCAGTAGGCCGTGATCCGGCCCGAGGGCGCGCGGCGGATTTGCTCGACGCCCGGATAGGCGCCCTGGATGCGATCCGCGAGGGTGGCCACCGTCATGCCCGCCTCGGCCTGCGGCGCGGCAATGCGCTCGGCCGCAGGGAAGACCGACAGCGCCGCGCCGCTCAGGGATAGGACGGTGACGAGAGCGAGGGCCAGGAGACCCGGCCAGCGATGGAGTGCACGGATCATGGCCATCACCCCTCACATGTCGTAGGCGAAGCTGGCGATGTAGCGCCGGCCGGTCACCGGCGTGCCGGCGCCAGCGGTCGTCAGCGGGACGGCCACCTCGTTCGGGCTGTCGCGCATGTCCTCGACCGCCGCGTCGATGTGGAGCGTGTAGCCCGCATCGAACAGCGCGTCGGCCAGATCGAGCGTGATCTCGAGCGTGCGGCCCGCGCCGACGCTGGCGCCGGTGATGCCGTTGACCTGAGCAGTGTCGCCGCCGGTGGCGCGGTACCAGTCGCTCAGGTGCTCGTAGTACTTCGACTTGTCGCCGGCCATCCACAGGCTGCCCACGTAGGCGCCCGAGGCGTCGGTGACGTAGAGCGCGAGATAGGCGCCGTCGCCGCCGTAGTTGTTGAGGGTCGTGGTGAGCGTCACCGGCCTTGCCATGGCGAGGCCGGGAAGCGTCAGCGCCGTGGTGAGCGCGAGCGTTGCGAGAAGAGATTTGTTTCATCGGATCGGTCCTTGTTCGGAGAGTTGCGGCGGAGTGGCTCAGTTCACCTGGACCTGCGGCGGAGCGCCGTTTCCGAAGAGACCGTTCTGCGGTGGTGCGACCGTTCCAGCGGGCGCGGGATTGCGGGCGCCGCCGCGGCAATCGTCGTCGTCATCATCGTCTTCGCAGTCGTCGTCATCGTCATCATCATCGTCGTCGTGACCGCGCCGGGAGCCGTCCCGCCAGCGGCGGTCGTCGTCGTCGTCGTCACTGGCGAGAACGAGGGGCATCGTCTGCTCCCCCTCTTCGAACAGCGCAGTGAACGGCCGAAGGCTTCCGTCGGCGGGGGCGTGCATCGCGCTCCAGGCGGGCACGCCGATGGCGGCGGTCAGCGCTGTGGAGGCGACGAGAAGCGTCAAGGTCTTTTTCATGGCAGGGTCTCCTTTCGTCTGCTGAGGACAATCTGGAGTGCCGACCTGAGGGCTTCCTGACGCGCTGGCGGTTCCTGCTTCAGCTTGCCGTCAGGAAGAAAAGCGTCGCTCGACAGACAAAGGCCCCGCCGGTGAGGGCGGGGCGAGGTCGGGCCGAAGGGACGGTCGGCTCTGGCCTGTCGGCCTAGTTTGGGGTGCTCAGGCGATGTCGCCGGATCCGGGTGCGCGCTTGTCGCCTGTGACCATTGCGCGGGCGAGGTTCTCGCGATGCCGGAAGGACGTCAGCACCACGCCTCCGACATGAAGCGCGGCCAGCAGCAGCATGAGATTGGCAAGGATCTCGTGCAGCTCTTCAACCGCCTCTTCGCCGCGCTCGCCGTACTCGCCACCGTCGTCGTCTGCCCAGGCGGGCGCCACGATCTGCGGCAGGTCTGGCAGCATCGCCACACGGGCTGGCTCCGCCATGAGCCAACCGGTGAAGGCGGTACCCGACAGGGTCACGAGCAGCGCCACCACCATGGCGGCACCGGCCGGGTTGTGGCCCAGGTATCGCCGCTCCTTGCCGCGAGCCATGTCTCCGAGATAGGCGAGCGTGTCGCGGGGCCTTTCAGGAATTGGGCGAAGCGCGCATAGCGGCTGCCGACGAGGCCCCAGATCAGCCGGAACGCCACGAGGCCGGCGACGGCGTATCCCGCGATCTCGTGCACGGGCTGCAGCTCGTCCGCGGTCAGCCAAGCCGTCGCGAACGCGGCGACCAGACCCCAGTGGAACACCCGGACCAGAGGGTCCCAGACCCGGACCTTGCCCGACGTCCTGGTGTTCATCTTCGCAGTGTCATGAGTGGTTGCGTCAGTCATCGTCGCCTCCTTCGCGGTCGCGGCGGGGGCGATCGTCGTCGTCCTCGTCCTCGTATTCGAACTCGATCACTTCAAGCGTGGCGGGATGGACCGTCACCTCGATCCGACGCCCCTCCGCGTCGCGGCCGTCGATTTCGTAGCAACCGTCGTCGATCTTGATGCGGCGCACCGCCCAGCCGTTCTCTTCGGCCAGCCGGGCGACGGCGTCGCGCGGCTGCCAATCGGCCATCGGCACGAAGCAATCGTCGTCCGCCAGCGCGACACCGGCTGGAAAGACCGCGAGAAAGCCGAGAATTGTCAATGTCTTCTTCATGGGGCACACTCCTCGCTGCGGCCATCTTGATGCACTTCATGCGCGGCGAAGCTGACGGCAGCCTGAAGGGGCTTGGCCCACACGCTTCAGCTTCGTGTCAGCCAGACGGATCATGGAGGGTCATCGGGAAAGGACGGGAACCATCATGCGCATCCTGCTGATCGAGGACGATACGGTGCTGGGCGCCGCGGTGCGCGACCAGATAGCCGCGGATGGCCAGTCGGTGGACTGGGTCACGCGGCTCGACGTTGCCGGCGACGCCGTGCGCGCCACGTCCTTTGATCTGATCCTGCTCGATCTCATGTTGCCGGACGGCCGTGGCATCGGGTTCCTCAAGGGCTTGCGCGCGCGGGGCGAAGCGACGCCGGTCATCATCCTGACGGCGCTGGACCAGGTGTCGGACCGGATCGAGGGGCTGAACGCGGGGGCCGACGACTATCTCGTGAAGCCCTTCGATCTCGCCGAACTGTCAGCGCGGATCGGCTCGGTCGCCCGGCGCTATAGCGGCAACCCGAACCCGATCATCACGCACGGGTCGCTTCAGATCGACCTGGCCGCGCACAGCATTTATCGCGACGGCAAGTCCGTCCAGCTGACGGCGCGGGAATGGGCGCTGTTCGAGGCGTTTCTGTCCCGCCCGGGTCAGCTTCTGTCGAAGGCGCAGCTGGAAGAAAAGCTCTACGCCTTCGACGCCGAGGTGGAGAGCAACACCATCGAGGTTCATGTCAGCCGTCTGCGCAAGAAGCTGGGGAGCGCGGTCATCGAGACCGAGCGCGGAATGGGCTACAGACTGGGTAAAGCATGAAGTGGCCCGCCAGCCTTCAGGCGCGGCTCGGCCTGTCGCTGGGCCTCGTGCTGACGGTCCTGTGGCTGCTGGCCGCTACGGTCACGGCGGTGATCGTGCGGGGCGAGATGGACGAGGTCTTCGACAGCGCCCTGCGCGAGACTGCGGAACGCATCCTGCCGCTGGCGGTGACCGACATCGTCGGACGCGAGGACCAGGGGGTGACCCAACGGCTCGCGCCAATTCGCGAGCACGACGAGTTGTTCACCTATCTCGTGCGGGACGCCGAGGGTCTGATCCTGCTACAGTCCCATGCGGCAGACCCCGCAGTGTTCCCGCCCTACGATGGGCCGGGGTTCCGCCAGACCGCAACGCACCGGCTCTACAGCGACGCGGCGCTCCAGGGGACGATCCGCATCACGGTGGCCGAACCGCTGGCGCATCGCACGTCCGTCGCGCGGGAAATCCAGATGGGCCTCGGCCTGCCGCTCCTGATCGTGCTGCCACTCGCGCTGGCGGCGATCGTCCTGGCCGTCCGCTTCAGCCTCGACCCCCTGCGCCGGTTCCGCGCGCAGCTCGAGGCGCGCGGCGCCCGCGACCTCTCGGAGGTTACCGCCGACGATCTGCCGACGGAGATCGGCCCGCTGGCCGCGACCCTGAACAGCCTTTTGGCCAGGTTGCGCGAAGCGTTCGAGGCGGAGCGCAGCTTTGCCGCCAATGCAGCGCACGAGCTGCGAACCCCGCTGGCAGGGGCCATCGCTCAGGCGCAGCGGCTTCGGTCGGAGACGAGTGACCCGGCCACTGACGCGCGGGCCGCAGAGATCGAGGCGACGCTGAAGCGCCTGACCCGGCTCTCCGAACGCCTGATGCAGCTTGCGCGGGCAGAAGGCGGGCGCCTGCGGATGGACCGAAGCGCGGACCTGAGAGCCGTTGCGCGTGTCGTGGTGGACGATCTGGCGCGCGCGAGCGCGCCGGGCCGCATCGCGCTGACCCTGCCGGACACGGCCGTCATGTCGGATATCGACCCTGACGCCTTCGGCATCCTCTGCCGAAACCTCGTGGAGAATGCGCTTCGTCATGGGGCGGAGACTGCGCCGGTCGATGTGACCCTGACGGGAGATGCACAATTGATCGTGTCGAACGACGGTCCCGTCCTGCCGCGCGACACCCTCGACCGCCTGACGGTCCGGTTCGAGCGGGCAAACCCAAGCACCGATGGCAGCGGACTCGGCCTTGCCATCGTCGTTGCGATCGCGGACCGGATCGGAAGCCAACTCATTCTGGAGTCGCCGCGTCCGGGGTCGTCTTCCGGTTTCCAGGCTTCCCTCAGGTTGCCGACAGATCCAGCGGACACCATCGCGCGAGACGCGATGCGAAGGACATGACAATTGTTGGAAGATCAGCAGCTTCGCGCCTGCTCGCGCATCACGGCGTAGTCGGCCAGCATTTCCGCGATCACCGATCCCTTCGGCAGCAGAGCGCAGTTCCTCGGCCGCCCGCGCCTGAAACT
>CAWGUH010000013.1:0-36129 GCA_963825715.1 uncultured Alphaproteobacteria bacterium
ATTCTCTGCGAGTGCAAACCTACCCAGACAGGACTCGGAAAGCTGACATTCAGATGAACCCGGATCGTGTGCCACGAAGTGGTGTAGGTTCTGCCTCAGGCGGTCACCAGCAATGTTCCGGTAGGGTCTGGTTGCTGACACCAGCCTTGACCGGAATGACCACCGAGATGATGAACTTCCGCGACCTCGTCGAGAAGGCCCCGGACGCGGATCTTCTGCGCGAGATGATCGGCTACGCGGCCGAGCGCCTGATGGAGATGGAGGTTGGGTCCGCCACTGGCGGGCGCACCATCACCTTGGTACAAATGTGAAGCTCTACCGCGTGAAAGATCGCCTCGTACAGTGCCTCAGACCTCGAACGTTCGGCAGGCGATCGCTTCGAACATCGGCTCAGATTAGATCTGTTCCAAGCCCGGCGGCATTGGCGAGGGCGATCAATTGTCGGTCTTGCCCTGCGGCTCCGATCAGGCTGAGCCCGACGGGGCCTCCATCGACCCTTCCCTCCGGCACGGAGAGTTGCGGCAAGCCACCAAGGCCCGACGGGCAGAGCATTTCGAGCGCGCGGCGGCGGAAAGCATCGAGATCCTCAGTGCTGGCGGACAACATTGGCGCCGGACCCGGACTCGTGGGAAACACGAGGACCGTGTCCGGCGTTGCGATCTCGGCCAGGCGCGCTCGAATGGAGGCGTGTTGCTGGCTGGCGGAGGTGAAGCAGGCCGGGTCGATTGCGGCGGCCATCTCGAAGCGCTCGCGGGTGCCGGGGCCAAAGTCGGGTGTGTTCCGGGAAATCCAGTCGCCGAGACAGCCCCAGATCTCGCCAGCCTGACAAACGCGGAACACTTCGCGCCAAGCGTCCAGGCCATCCGGCGCCAGCACGACCGGCACAGCCGGGCCCATATGCGCCTGCAACCGGGCCATCGCCGGGCCAACGGCGCCAACGCAATCCGAATCGGCCCGGGCCCAGACATCTACCGGCAGGAGCAGCCGGGCCGGAGTGGGGCCTTCCGGGCAGCCAAACGCATCAGCCACCCGGCCCATCGTGGCCCCGTCGCGGGCGAACCAACCGACCGTGTCGAACGACCGCGTGAACGGCATCGCCCCTTCGAGGGAGAGCAGGCCGAACGTTGTGCGCAAGCCCCAGACAGCGCAGAACGACGCCGGCAGCCGCACTGAACCGCCCGTGTCACTGCCCAGCCCGATCTCGACGAGCCCCGCCGCTACAGCCGCGGCCGATCCAGAAGAGGAGCCGCCGGGCACGCGCCGGGGATCGGCGCTGTTCAGGGGCGTGCCATAATGTGCATTCACCCCCATCAGGCTGTAGGCCAGCTCGTCGGTATGGGTCTTTCCCACCAGCGTCGCGCCCGCATCCAGCAGAATGGCGACTGCATCGGCATGGCGGTTTGCCCTTTCGCGGCTGCGGGCCCATTCGGGATTGCCGTAGCCGGTCACGTGACCTGCAATGTCGAACAGGTCCTTTGCACCAAAGGTCGCGCCGGCGAGCGGACCGCTGGAGGCTTCTCTCAGCGTGAAGGTCTCGATGAACGCGTTGACGGGATCATCCAATTTAAGACCCCCCTCCCGAGGCCGGCATATCCATCCAGGAGACATGCGCCGCGACGATTTTCCACCCCTCCGGCAGGCGCGCCCAAGATTGGCTCTGCCGTCCGACCCGGGTAGACGAGGGCTTGCTGAACTCTGTGCTTGCCGTCGCGAAGTCGCGCCCGAACGTCGTGATGACCGTGTTGCGCAACGTGCGATCCAGCCCGGCAGAGGGCCTTGCCTTGCGGAAGGCCAGGATCTCTTTTTGGCCATAGAGGTTTTCGGTCGCGCCGTACCGCACGACATGGTCGCTCGACCAGAAGAGCTCATCGAGGGTCGCGACATTATTGCCCGTCAGTGCGGCTTCGTAGCGCCGGAAGGCTTCAGCAACCTCGGCCAGGGTTTCGGGGTGATTGATATCGAGCATGGTTTCGGGCCTTCCGCTCGTATGTGCGTCTCAACGCGGGACCCCGAAGGGCGTCGCAACTCTTCACCGAACGGGGAGGCTCGGGGCGCCACTATCACCACTCTTGCAGGGCGACGGCAAGTTCAGGCCGGACGCATCCTGGCCGGGTCAGGCAGGTACGCTACGCGTGGGAGCAGCCTCGGACGAAGTCGGGATTGCTGTGGGCGGTCCGCCAAGATACCCAGCACCACATGAAATATGCGCCCAGACAGACCGACAAGGCCCGCTCGCGCGACCCCGAGCGCACGAAGGGGCAGATCTTGCAGGGCGCGCTTCAGCAGTTTGCAGCAAGCGGGTATCACGGAGCGAAGATCGAGGACATCGCCCGTGCCGCCTCGTGCAATGCCCGGTTGATCTACCACTACTACGGCAACAAGGAGCAACTCTACCTCGCCGCGCTCGAAAGGATTTATGCGCAGATCCGAAAGGAGGAGAGAGAGCTCAACCTCGACACCCTGCCCCCGAGGCATGCGGTTCAGGCCCTCGTCGAATTCACGTTCGACTTTTTCGACACCAATCCGGTGTTCGGAAAGATCACGCGCAACGAAAACCTGCTCGGGGGCCGCTATATCTCCAAGACCTCGGCGATCCGCGAGATGTCGCGGCCGCTTCTGACCAAGATCGGCGCGGTTCTCGAGCGCGGCTATGTCGAGGGCGTCTTCACCCGGCGCGAGGACCCTCTGCATCTTTACGTGACGATCGTTGCCCTGAGCGCGCATCATCTCAACAGCGCGCATACCCTTTCCGCGACCTTCGGGCAGGATCTGACCGATCCGGCCTGGCGCGCGGAACGGCGCAGGCATGTGGTGTCTTTCGTGTTGCATGCGCTGGGCGCGACAGAATCACCGATCCTTTAAGGGTTTCTCTCGCGCGCTGCATACTTTTGTATATGACCTCGCCTTCACCAAAGGCGTCCGAAACCGCCGCAAAAGCGGGCAGCCCCAAGCTAATTCAATTTTGATTTACTTATTTTCTGTCGTGCGGCGGCCCGCCGTGGTCCGTGATCGTCATGGAAATGTCAGTACTCTCCGCACCCGCCCGAACCGCGGACTCATCGATACCGGTCCATGCGCGACCGGCCTTGGAGCTCAGCGAGGCATCGGTGGTCTTTGGCACCGGCGACAAGGCTGTAACGGCTCTCACGCCGACAAACCTCAAGATGGATCGCGGTGATTTCGTGGCGCTTGTCGGCCCGTCGGGCTGCGGAAAATCCACGATCCTGAAGCTGGTCAGCAACCTGCTTCCGCCTTCGTCCGGCCTGGTGCTCGTTGGTGGAAAAGAGGCCAGAGCCAAAGCGCTGCGGCTCGGCATGGCTTTTCAGAACCCCACGATGCTGCCCTGGCTCACGATCGAGCAGAACGTGATGATGCCGCTCAAGATCGTGGCGCCGTTCAAGCATACCTATCGGAAGGACAAGAAAGGCGCGTTTCGCGACCGGGTCCACGCGTTGCTCAAGCAGGTCGGATTGCAGGAGTTCGCGGGCCATTACCCTTGGCAGCTCTCCGGCGGCATGCTCCAGCGTTCGAACCTGTGCCGCGCGCTGATCCACGAGCCGGATGTCTTGCTGCTCGACGAGCCGTTTGGCGCGCTCGATCAGTTCACCCGCGAGGAGCTTTGGCAGACCCTTCAGGATCTCTATCTCGACCGGAAGCCGACCGTACTGCTCGTTACGCACGACCTCCGCGAGGCGGGTTATCTGGCGCGTCGGATCTGCGTGATGAGCGCGCGACCGGGGCGGATCATCTCCGACGAGGCGGTGAACATCCCGCAGCCGCGCGATATCGGGCTGATCTACAGCCCCGAATTCGTCGAAATGACCCAGGGTCTGCGTGAGCTGATCGCGCAAGTCCGCAAGAGCTGAGGACGGGTACATGAGTGAAACAAGACGAATTCGCTTGATGTCGGCCTCCCTCATCGTCGGGTTCTTCGTGCTTTGGGAGGTGCTGTGCATCGTTCTGAACGTATCGGATCTGGTGCTGCCCCGCCCGACAGAGATCGTGGAAACCCTGATCACGCGTTTCCCGGTGCTCTGGCCGCATATCCTGCAAACGCTCTACTCGACGCTCCTCGGGTTCGTGCTCGGGGTTGCGATCGGCGTCACCCTCGGTGTGATCGTAGGGACCTCCAAGCTCGCCTATGCCGTAGCTTATCCGCTTCTCGTCGGCTTTTCATCGATCCCGAAGGTCGCGGTGGTACCGATCTTCGTTCTGTGGTTCGGCTCGGGCACGACGCCGGCGGTTCTGACCGCGATGGTGATCTGTATCTTTCCCATCGTTGTGAACATCGCGACGGGCCTGGCAACGACCGAGCCGGATCTGGAGGACGTGTTGAAGACGCTCGGCGCGTCCAAGACCGAGATCCTCTGGAATGTCGGGCTGCCACGGACGATGCCGTATTTCTTTGCCTCGCTTAAGGTGGCGATCACGCTGTCGTTCGTTGGTGCGGTGCTCTCCGAGACGGTGGCGTCGAACCGGGGCATCGGCAATGTGATGATGACGGCGTCATCAAACTTTCAGGTCTCGCTCGTCTTTGCGGGGCTGTTCATCCTCGCCCTGATGGGTGTCGCTCTCTACTCCGCATTTTCGTTCCTCGAACGGCGCGTCACCGGCTGGGCCACCCGCGGCAATGACATCGCGGTGACCTGATCTCCTAACTCACTTCGCAAACAGGGAAAAAACGCATGAGACATACAGTGTTCGGTGCAGCTTTTGCTGTGATCGCGGGCCTCTCTCCGGCTATGGCAGAGATGACCGATATCCGCTTTACCCTCGGCTGGAAGACGCAAGGAAGCGACGCCCCGTTCCTTCTGGCGCTTCACAAGGGCTATTTCGAGGAGGAAGGGCTGAACGT
Organism: uncultured Alphaproteobacteria bacterium; assembly: GCA_963825715.1. Lineage (GTDB taxonomy): Bacteria > Pseudomonadota > Alphaproteobacteria > Rhodobacterales > Rhodobacteraceae > Amaricoccus. The sequence goes on from CAWGUH010000013.1 coordinate 4,856, forward strand.
CACGATCGACCAGGGCGAAGGCTCTGCGGCAACGGTCACGCGTATCATGGGCGGCGCCTATGACGCCGGGTTCGGGGATATCAACGCCATCATCCAGAACGCAGCCGCGCGGCCCGGGGAGGCCCCTGTGATGGTGTATCAGCTCTGGAACCGTCCACCCTTCGCCATCGTCACCCCGAAATCCTCGGGCATCGAGACGCCCGCGGATTTCGAAGGCAAGACCCTGGGCGGCGCACAGGGCACGCCCACCACGCGACTGTTCCCGGTGTTCGCCGAGATCAACGGCGTCGACCTCGACACAGTCGCGCAGGAGAACATGGCGCCGAACCTGCAGGAGCCGATGTTGATCCGCGGCGACATCGACGGCGCCTTCGTGTTCACCATCACCAGCTGGTTCAACCTGATCGCCAACCGCCAGGATCCGGCGGCGGATTTCAACTGGTTCCAGTTCGAGGACTACGGGATGGACCTCTATTCCAACGGCATTGATGGTCTCACGCCAGTTGCTCGCCGAAAATCCGGAAGCCGTCGCCGGGCTCGTACGCGCGGTCAACAAGGCGACGCTGGAGATCGCGTCGATCAGGACGCCGCGGTCGAGGCGATCATGGCATTCGACAATCTGGTAGACCCCGAGCTGGAGCGGGCCCGCCTTGAATTTGCCCTGACCAACCTGATGAATGCGTCCGAAACCGCCGAGATCGGTATCGGCGATCTGGTCGACGAGCGCCTGACTCGCTCGATCGAGATCGTCGCGCAAGGCTATGACCTGGAGCGGCTCCCCGAAGCCTCGGAGATCTTCGACCGGTCGTTCCTGCCCGCGCCGGAAGCGCGCGGCTTCGTCGTCACGATCAACTGAACGCTCTGGCGCGCCCCTCGGGGCGCGCCGTCTTGGCCCATGCTTCCAACCCCGCACAGTGACATGCGAAAAACGCTGATCCAGAGCGGGCTTGTTCTTGTCGACAATGAGCGGTTCGAGGATGTCTCCCTCCTGCTCGAAAACGGTCGGATCTCTGAACTGCTGCCAGCAGAACAGGATGTTGCCGACGCGCACATCCTAGATGCCCGGGACCGCCTCGTGATCCCCGGTCTCGTCAACGCACACACCCATTCACACGGGGCCCTCGGTCGCGGCGGCGTGTCCGATGCGATGACACTAGAGACGTTCCTTGCGGGCGCGTCGTGGCTCAACATGCAGCGGCAATCGGATGACCTGCGGCTTGCGGCCGAGCTTTCCGCGGTCGAACTCATCCGCAAGGGCTGCACCGCCTGTTTCGACCTTTTCGTCGAGATGCCGGGCCCCAGCATCGAGGGCATTCACACGGTAGCGGAAGCGTACGATACGGTTGGCATGCGGGCTGTCGTCGCCCCGATGATCGCCGATCAGACGATATTTGCCGCGCTGCCGGGCCTTCTAGATGCCTTCGAAGGAGAACTTCGCGGAAGGGTCGCCGCAATCACACTGCCGGATTGGCAAAGCACAATGGCTGTTTGCACCGAGGCTCTCAGATCGTGGCCCGTGCAGGGCGGGCGAGTTCGCCCTGGTATCGGCCCAACCATCCCGCTGCATTGTTCCGACGCTTTTCTGCGCGCCTGCGCCGCGCTGTCGTCGACTGACGGGATACCGCTGCAGACGCACCTCGCCGAGACGCGGATGCAGCAGGTCATGGCGCAGGCGAAGTACGGGGTTTCGCTGACCGAGCACCTTTCCATACTCGACGTGCTCTCGGAGCGTTTCAGCGGCGCGCATGGTGTCTGGCTGTCGGACCCCGAGATGGAACTGCTCGCCGGGCATGGCGCCGGCATCTCGCACAACCCCATGAGCAATCTCAGGCTCGGCTCCGGCGTCGCGCCCCTACACCGGATGCGACGTTCGGGCGTCGGGCTGGGCATCGGCACGGACGCCAGCAACACCTCCGACGGGCAGAACATGTTCGAAGCGATGCGACTGGCCGCAACGCTCAGCCGTGCCGCCACATCCGATCCGGCAGAATGGGTGAGCGCGCGCGCGGCGTTCATCATGGCGACGGAAGGCAGTGCCGCGCTGATGGGTTTAAAAAACGTGGGGCGGATCGCGCCCGGATGGGCGGCCGATCTGGTTTTGCTCGACCGCAGGTATTGCCACTACACACCTCTGCGCCGCGCGCTCGATCAGGTCGTACTCGCGGAGAATGGAGCCGCCGTGCGAGAGGTGATCATCGACGGCCGCACGGTCTTTGCCGAGGGCCGGATGCAGACCATCGACGAAGCCGCCCTTGCGGTGAGAGCACAGGCGGCCGCCGACCGGATCGACCATGCCAACCGCGCCGCACGTGTCACCGCCGAAGCCGCCACCGCGGTAGTACAGAGCTTTTGCAGCCGCCATTGCGCGGCCCGCCTCCCCTCAGAAAGGATCTGAAATGGATCAGAAAACAGACCCGACCCTCGCCGCCAAGGCCATCGTCGAGTCGTATCTCGAACGATCCATGGTGCCCGACCCGGAAGGCGCGAGCGCCTACATCTCGGACGAATTCCAGCTCGTATTCACCGGTGGGCGTCGGTTTTCCGGGCCCGCCGAAAGCTCTGCTTTCAACTCCAAGCGCTATGCCTGGGTCAAGAAGCGCTTCCTGCGCACCGATGCCGCCCTGGACCCGGAAACCGGGGATGTCCATGTTTACAACACGGGCTATCTCTATGGAGAGTGGCACGACGGCACGACGTTCGAGACCAACCGCTACATGGATAAATTCGTTGTGCGGGACGGCAAGATCGTCAGTACCGATGTGTGGAACGACAGCGCCGAGATCCTGCTGCACAAGGCCGGGCTCGCCGAAGCGGAGCTTTGAGGCATGGTCAGGGGGCACGGCCGCTACGAGTATCGCGCGATCACCGGACGGCCGGATTACGACTGGCCGAACGGGACCCGACTGGCGGTCTATATCGGCCTCAACCTCGAGCATTTCGCCTTTGGCGAAGGCCTCGGCGCCGAGCTGGCGCCCGGCGGGCCACCCCCTGACATCCTGAACTACGCCTGGCGCGACTACGGCAATCGGGTGGGCGCGTGGCGGATGCTGGACCTCTTCGAGACACTGGACCTGCCCGTAAGCGTGCTCGCCAATTCGGCGATGTACGACTATGCCCCGGACCTGATGGCGTCGTTTCGGGCCAGAGGCGACGAGATCGTTGGACACGGACGCACGAATTCCGAACGTCAAAACGTTCTGGATGCCACCGCGGAGACGGCATTAATCGAAGAGGCAACGCTTGCGTTGCACACCGCCGAGGGGATACCGCCACGTGGATGGCTCTCGCCTTGGATCGCAGAGAGTGTCGACACACCAGATCTCCTCACCGCTGCCGGATACCGCTATACACTGAACTGGTGCATGGACGACCAGCCCATCTGGATGAACACCAGGAACGGACCCCTCCTGTCCATTCCTTATCCGCAGGAAGCCAACGACATTCCGTCCATCGTTGCCCGCAAGGACGGCGCGGCGCAGTTCGCCGACATAATCACCGACAACTTCGACGAGATGCTGGAGCAATCGGTCGCCCAACCGCTCGTCATGGGCATCGCCCTCCATCCCTACCTCGTCGGACAGCCATATCGCCTGCGCCATCTGCGGCGCGCCTTTCGCCATATCTGCGATCATCGCGACAGGATCTGGCTGACCCGCGCTGGCGATATCTACGACGATTGCGCGACGCGGCTGGAGGGGAAGATCATATAGAAGGTGCTGCAGACATTGCGCGAGCCAGGGCGCCCGGAACTCAAAAAGGCACCCAGGCGGAGAGAACCTTGGCCAAATCGAGCTTGAGCCTCCCTATCTGAATTGGTCCACTGTCCGGCAGTTCATGCCTGTCGGTCGTTGAGCAAGCACTCATCGCCTGCATGATCTGCCACGCGCCCCAAGTCGCATGACATGACGTCATGCACCCCCAGGTTCGACCGCGCCCGTCAGCAAGTTGGGCAGGGGCTCAGATCAGTGCTTCACCATCACGTGCCGGACCGCCGTGTAATCCTCGAGCGCGTAGACCGACATGTCCTTGCCGTAGCCCGACTGCTTGAGGCCGCCATGGGGCATCTCGTTCACCAGCATGAAATGCGTATTGATCCAAGTGCAGCCATAGCGGAGTCGCGCGGCAGTCGCCATCGCGCGGCCCACGTCCTTCGTCCAGACCGACGAGGCGAGGCCGTAGTGCGAATCGTTGGCCCAAGCCACCGCCTGATCGACGTCCGAGAACGGCGTCACGGAGACGACGGGTCCAAAGACCTCGCGCTGGACGATCTCGTCCTCCTGCCGCGCACCGGCGACGATCGTGGGGCGGTAATAGAAGCCGGTCTCGCCATGCGTGGCGCCGCCCGTGGTGATCTCGACATGCGGCAGTTCGCGCGCGCGTTCGACGAAGCTCGCGACCCGGTCCCGCTGGCGGCGGGAGATGAGCGGGCCGATCTCGTTCTCGGTGTCGTCGGCGCGCGCATAGGCGATGCTCTCGACGGCCGAGGTGAGGTCGGCCACGAGCTTGTCGTAAGTCCCATTGGCGGCATAGACCCGGCAGGCCGCTGTGCAGTCCTGGCCTGCGTTGTAGTAGCCGAAGATCTTGAGCGAGGAGACGACCGCCTCGATGTCGGCGTCGTCGAAGACGATGACGGGGGCCTTGCCACCCAGTTCCAGATGCGTCCGCTTCACGCTCTTGGACGCGGCCTGCAACATCTTCTTTCCGGTGGCCACGTCGCCGGTGAGTGAGATCATGTCGATCGCATCGTGGTGGATGAGCGCGTTGCCGACCGTCTCTCCCCGGCCCGTCAACACGCTGACGACGCCCTTGGGCAGTTCTTCCGCGAGGATGCGGGCGAGCTTGAGTGCGGTCAGCGGGGTCTGCTCGGAGGGCTTGAACACCACTGTGTTGCCGCCGCCGATGGCGGGCGCGAGCTTCCAGGCCATCATCATCAGGGGATAGTTCCAGGGCGCGATAGAGGCCACGACCCCCACCGGATCGCGACGGATCATGGAGGTGTGGCCCGCCATGTATTCCCCAGCCACGGGGCCATGGAGCGTCCGCACCGCGCCCGCGAAGAAACGGTAGCAGTCCACGATGGCCGGGATCTCGTCGCCGATCGCGGCATTGATCGGCTTGCCACAGTTCAGCGCCTCGAGGCGGCCGAAGTCCTCGGCCTCGGCCTCGATCCGCTCAGCGATGCGCAGGAGTGCGGCTGAGCGTTCGGACGGCGTCGTGCGGGACCATGTCTCGAAGGCTTCGCGCGCGCCCCGGGCGGCGGCGTCGATCTGCTCGGCCGAGGCTTCGGGCTGCTCGAGGATCGTCTCGCCCGTGCGCGGGTTCAGGATCGTCTCGGCCGCCTCGGTTCCGGCAGCGAACTTGCCGTTGATGAGAAGGTGCGTGTCCATGGGGTTCTCCTCCCTTCGGGATTCTATTTGCCGGAACCGGCCGTGTCGGAGCCGCCGCGCGTGAGGTAGTAGGCCGCGAGGATCGGCAGGAAGGTCACGATCACCACCACCATCGCGACGACGTTGGTGACCGGGCGCTGGCGAGGGCGGACGAGCTCCTCGAGCATCCAGATCGGCAGCGTCTGTTGCTGGCCGGCGGTGAAGGTCGTCACGATCACCTCGTCGAAGGACAGCGCGAAGGCGAGCATGCCGCCCGCAAGGAGCGCGGTCGCGATGTTCGGCAGGACAACGTGGCGGAAGGTCTGGAAGCCGTTCGCGCCGAGGTCGGCTGAGGCTTCGAGCATCGAGCCCGAGAGGCGTCGGAAGCGGGCGACGGTGTTGTTGTAGACCACGACGATGCAGAAGGTCGCGTGGCCGAGTACGATGGTCAGCGTCGAGAACGGGATGTCGCCGAGGTTGAAGGCGGACCTGAGAGCGATACCGGTGATGATGCCCGGCAGCGCGATGGGCAGGATGACGAGGAGCGTCACCACCTCCTTCCCCCAGAACGAAGCGCGGGAGACGGCGGCGGCGGCGAGCGTCCCGAGGATCAGCGCGACGCAAGTCGATATCGCCGCGACCTTGAGCGACAGCGAGAGCGCCTGCCAGACGTCGGGGCGGTTCCAGGTGACGCCGAACCACTGGAGCGTGAAGCCCGGCGGCGGCCACTGGTAGCTCTTGTCCTCGGTCGTGAAGGCGTAGACGAAGATCAGGAGGATCGGCAGGTGCAGGAAGGCGAGCCCTGCGAAGGCCGCGATCTTCAGCCCCAGCGGCGCACGGTCAGAGCGCATCGAACGCCCCCTTCCGCTTGGCCATCCAGAGGTAGAGCCCCATGATGACGATTGGCACGACCGCGAAGGCGGCGGCGAGCGGGATGTTCCCCGCCGTGCCCTGGTGCTGGTAGACCGCCTGCCCGATGAAGCGGCGCGAGGAGCCCACGATCTGCGGGATGATGTAGTCCCCAAGCGTCAGCGAGAAGGTGAAGATAGACCCCGCGAGGAGCCCTGGCATGGCGAGCGGCAGGATCACGTGTCGGAAGGTTTGGCCGGGCCTCGCGCCGAGGTCATCGGAGGCTTCGAGGAGGTTCACCGGCACGCGCTCGAGCGAGGCCTGCAGCGGCAGGATCATGAAAGGCAGCCAGACGTAGAGGAAGACGAGGAAGGTCCCGATGTAGCTGACAGACAGCGAGTTGCCCCCGATCACCGGCAGCGCCAGCACCGCGGTCAGCACCGCCGAAGCGCCGATCCCCTCGACAGCCCAGTTGAGGATGCCTTCCTTGGCCAGGATCAGCTTCCAAGCGTAGACCTTGACGAGGTAGCTCGACCAGAGGGGCAACATGACCGCGAGATAGAAGAACGCCTTCATCCTGCCCCGTGCGTAGCGCGCGGCGTAGTAGGCGATAGGAAAGGCCACGACTGCGGAGGCCACCGTCACTGCAGCCGCCATCAGGACCGTGCGCAGGATGATGTCGAAATTCGCCGGCCTGAAGAGCTCGGCATAGGTCCTGAGCGTGACCTCGCGGTTGATGAGGCCCGAGAACTCGTCGATCGAGAAGAAGCTCTGCGCCAGCAGCGCCGCGAGCGAGCCGATGTAGATGATCCCGAGCCAGAGGAGAGGCAGCGCGAGGAGGAGGACGAGGAACAGCCGCGGCCGGCGCCAGAAGAGGTCCGAGAGCCGCTCGAACGGACTTCCGCCGCGCGGATCGCGCGCGCTGGAAGCGAGGCGGGGTCCGGCCGCATCCGTCACGCACCGCCCTCCATCTCGTGGAGCGCGTCTGCCGCCCAGTCGAGGCCCACCGTCTCGCCCGGCGCGGGCAGCGGCAGGCCGGCGGGGACGGTGGCGATGAGCTCGCCCTCACTTATTGCGACCGTCACGCGATTGACCGCGCCCATATAGCGCACAGACCGCACCGCGCCCGAAACACGCCCCGCGTCAGGGGCCACCAGCGTCATCATCTCGCCCCGGAGGCTCGCCCAGTGCGCCGGTGCCCCGGCGCGAGCCGACAGTTCGGGGGACAGCACGTTCGCCGAGCCCACGAAATCCGCAACGAACCGCGTGCGGGGGCGTTCGTAGATGTCCTGCGGCGTGCCCTCCTGCACGATGCGGCCCTCGTTGAACACGGCCACGCGGTCGGCCATTGACAGCGCCTCGCCCTGGTCGTGGGTCACGAAGATGAAGGTGATGCCGAGCGCCTGCTGGAGCGACTTCAGCTCCTCCTGCATCGCCTCGCGCAGCTTGAGGTCGAGAGCGCCGAGCGGTTCGTCGAGCAGCAGCACCCGCGGCCGGTTCACGAGAGCGCGGGCGAGCGCGACGCGCTGGCGCTGGCCGCCCGAAAGCGCCGCAGGCTTGCGGTCGCCGTAGCCTGCGAGCTTGACGAGCGCCAGCATCTCCTCGGCCGCCGCCTCCCGCGTACGTCGATCGACTCCCGCCATCTTCGGCCCGTAGGCCACGTTCTCCCGCACGGTGAGGTGCGGGAAGAGCGCGTAATCCTGGAATACGGTGTTCACAGGGCGCCGGTTCGGCGGGATACTTTCCGAGTTCTCGCCGAAGATGCGGATATGCCCCGAGGTCGGCCGCTCGAACCCGGAGATGAGCCTCAGGCAGGTCGTCTTGCCCGAGCCCGAGGGGCCGAGCATGGCGAAGAAGCAGCCCTCCGCGATGCCGACCGAGACGCCGTCCACGGCCCGGACGGCGCCGAAATGGCGCGAGACGGATTCGAACTCTACGGCGAGGGTCATGACGGGCGCAGCACCTGGGCGATCCCCGGCGGCACGCGGCTGCCGGGTCGGGTTTGCGGGATGATGCCGGGCTCAGCGGCCGCCGATCACGCCGATGTAGTCGGACACCCAGCGGTAGTAGGGCACGCATTCGCCCTGCGGGCAGGACGAGACCGGCGTGGTCCAGAAGCGGATCCGATCGAAATCGTCGAAGCCGTTCTTGGTACAGCCCTCGGCCGTCTGCATGCCGCGCCCGTCGGTACAGGCAGCGGGAACCGCGGGATTCGCGCCGAACCAGACCGAAAGATCCGACATGAGGTTCGAGCTCAGCGTGTGCTCCATCCACATGTAGGCGCAGTTCGGATGCTCCGAATTCACATGCATCATCGTCGTGTCGGCCCAGCCGGTCGCGCCCTCTTGCGGGATGACCGACGCCACAGGCGCGCCGTCGCCCTGCAACAGGTTCACCTGGAACGGCCAAGAGCCCGAGGCCGCCATGCCCTCGTTCTTGAAGTCGTCGATCTGGATGAAGGCGTCGTGCCAGTAGCGGCTGACCAGCTGCCGCTGCGCGCGCAGGAGGTCGAGCGCAGCGTCGTACTGCTCCTGGCTCAGCTCGTAGGGCGACGTGATGCCGAGTTCCGGCTTGTGGTACATCAGGTACTGCGCCGCGTCGGCGATGTGGATCGGCCCGTCATAGGCCTGCACGCGGCCTGCGTTCGGCTGCCCGTCGGGGAGGTTCATCTCCTCGAACACCACGTTCCACGAGGTGGGCGGCGTGTCGCCGAAGACTTCGGTCGAATACATCAGCACGTTCGGGCCCCACATGTAGGGCACGCCGTAATGGACGCCGTCGACCACGTACCACGGCGCGTTCTGGAGGCGGGGGTCGACCGTGTTCCAGGACGGGATGAGGGCGAGGTTGATCGGCTGCACCCGGTCCCCCGCGATGAGCCGCAGCGAGGCGTCGCCGGAGGCGGTCACGAGGTCGAAGCCGCCCTCGTTCATCAGCGCCACCATCTCGTCCGAAGTGTTGGCGGTCTTGACGTTGACCATGCAGCCAGTAGCTTCTTCGAACCCGGTCACCCAGTCGAATTCGGCCATCGTTTCGCCCCGCTCGATGTAGCCGGGCCAAGCCACGATATCGAGCCGGCCCTCGCCGGGGCCGATCTCGGTCATCTGGGCGGCGAGCGGCTGCGTGGCGACGGCCAGGGCCATCGCCACGGTTCCAAGAAGTCGTGCGTTCATCGTGATGTCTCCCCGTGATCTGATCGCCGCCCCGGACGGGCGGCGGCGGCCCCGGATTCCCCGTGGACTCACCCGCCTGGCGCAAGAGTGACAGGACCCACCCGTTTCGCAAACACAAGTTGATGAAGATCGTTATCGGAAAAGCCGATACCTTTCCGTCAAGGCCCTGTCCGAAACGACGCCTGGGCGAGCCGGATGAAGTCGCTCGTCACGTCCGCCCAGCGGCGCTCCCCGGCGCCAGGCGAGGCCGACCTGGACTGTCGGCAGGTCACCCGAAACGTCCCGGATCTCGATCCGGTCGCCTTCGAGCGACCAGGGCCGGTAGATCAGGTCGGGCAGGATGGCGAGGCCCAACCCCGTCGCCACGAGGCTCCGCACCGCCTCCACCGACCGGGTGCGGAAGGCCACATTCGGCCGTGCTCCCAGCGAGGCGAGGAGGCTCGCCGTGCCCGCCTCGATCTCCTCGACGGACAGCATGATGAGGGGCTCCGCCGCCACGTCATCGAGCGTCACCGCCTCACGCAGGACGAGTGGATGGCCGAGAGGCAGCCAGAGCCGCATGGCAGAGACGGCGATGCTTTCCACCTGGAGAGCATGGCGGTTGTGCAGGTTGGACGTGATGAGGAAGGCCACGTCGATCTCGCCTCCGATCAGGAGGTGTTCAAGGTACTCGCCCGTGTCCTCGATGGCCGAAACCTGCACGTTCGGATAGGTCCGCCGGAATCGCGCGAGCGCGTCCGACAGACCGTAGCCCGCCACGAGGGATGTGACGCCGAGCCGGATCTCGCCGCATCGCGCCTCTGGGCCGGTGGCGAAGGCGCGGCGGGCATCCGAAACATCGTCGCGAATCTTCCGTGCATGGCGCAGGAACAGGTGCCCGGCGTTCGTGATCTCGAGCCCGTGGGCACGCCTCTCGAAGAGCGTGACCCCGAGGTCGGCCTCGAGCGCCTTGATCGCCTCGGTGACGGAGGACTGGGAAATCGAAAGCGCCTTCGCCGCCCGGGAAACGCTCTCGTGCTCGGCGGCGGCGACGAAGAACTGGAGTTGTCGCAGCGTAAAGGCCAAGCCGCGCTCCTCGATGCAAGCTCCATCGCAATGGCATGGGGTACTTTGCCGGTTCTGGCAACCGCAAGGGCGTGCCATGGCGCGTATCCCGGCTGGGATGGCACAATGCAGGTCGGCCGTCTGCTCACTGTTCCTGACGCCGCGACTGCCAAGCAGGCAACTGGTGCCGTGAAGGGTGGAAAGCCAGACCCCACAGATTTCGCAGAACTGCCTTCAACTTCTGTCGGCGGTTTCCGGTCATTGGGCGACGGCGCGGCCAACCTCCTTTGGGCCGGTCTCATCGGTGTCTTCTATGCCACGAGCGCGAAGCTCTCCATCTGCTTCGCGCTCGTTTTGACCGCGAACGGGTCATCTGAGTCCTTCCCTCAGATTTCGCCAACTGTCCGCACAGCGGATCTCTCCAAGGTCGCCCTGCTGCGGTGCACGAACGGCGGCTTCGGAGAAGCGCTGAGCAGAAACCAGAAGCGACGCGAAGGTCCGGTAAGGGCCGTTCACGTCGATTGGGTTGGTAACAGTGGATGACTGCAAAGTCCGCACACCGGTCATTTGGCGCAAGCGATTGCCCCAGTGCCCGACGGAATCACTCAGATGACCGCACAGAGCTCAGAGCGGTCGGATCGAAATTGCCGCCTTCGCTCATGTGGCAAACCGATCAACGTGGCCAAACGAGGAGTCACGCTGCGGCGCGGCCATGAAAGCGGCCATTCGGCTTATGCGCAGCGAGGTTAAGGGAGCCGACGACCGGGCCGCAGACTAAGCCATCGCTCAGAAGTGCCGCATGCATTCCGTTGGAGAAGCGGGCCGTGGGCGGACCGAACCCGAACTTCCTTCTGCCGACTTCAGTGAAGCCGGCACCGGTGGCCCTTCCGCGGCCCGTGCCCTGATCGGCGCCCGGCGGCCGATCGTGCGGATCGGTCGCGAGCATGACCATCAGGATCAAGCCGACCATCAGTCCGTTGATCAAATGCCACAGAAAATGCGTCCCGAGCGGAAAGGCCGGGCAGACGCGGAGATCGATTGTGCGGAACATAAGCGAGGCGAGAAAGGCGAACGTGGCCGCGAGGAGCAGACCGCGGGTCGGCATCGCCCGGATCCACGCCACTGCGGTGAAGGCGGCGAGGGCCAGGAGCGCCGGAACGTACTGGCCCGATCCGTTCAGCGGGTCGGGCCCCTGCGGCACGTCCGACGTGGGATCAGTGGCGGCGGCGAAGACCACGATGCCCACCACGGCGGCGACCAGCAGAACACCGAAAGTCGGTCCGGGCCGTTGCCCGGCAACCCGGCCGGCGGCGACGTAGACCGTGGCGGCCACGAACGTCCAGATCGGGATCGTGTCCGCATATTCCGACCAGACGGTCGCGAAGGTGTGGAACAGGAAAGAGCCGACGCCCACCAGCGCGGCCAGCGCCACGAGCGTCCAGAAAGCACCGGACGCTCCCCCGCGGCACCGGGCGGCGACCGTCGCCCACAGTGCGGCGGCAGGGAAGGCGAGGTTGGTCCAGGCGTTGACCGGCTCCGCCCAGAACGCGGCCGAGGTCCGCTCGCAGTAGATGTCGATGGCGGCCGTCCAGTCCATCACAATCCCTCTCCTGCCGCAGCGGTTCTGATCGACCACGCGGACACCAGCTTGGCACAGTCCCTACCCGGCAGGGTTGCGCTAAATCATGGCGGGCGGCGTGACGCGGGAGTAGCCTGTAATCGGATCGCGTTCCGGTGGGTCGCATCCTCGCGAGGAAAGCGATGCGCAGGCTCAAAATGGAAATTCTCGAACTGATCGCCTCGACCGCGACGCTGCATCGTCAGGTTCGCCGGAGCTTCCGGGCCGAACTGGCGGTGAAGCGTCGGTTCTGCAGCGTCATGCCGCAGGCCTTCTCGGTCTCGACCCGGGCGCGCGGGCACTTCGTTCGCTACGCCACCTTCTACGGCCTGGGTCGCCCGGAAGACCGGTTGCCGGGCGGCCTCGACCTTGATTTCCTCGCCGCCCCGAAGCAGTGCGCCCGTTTTTGGCCTATGGCCTGGCGAAGATCTTCCGTGCCCGCGGGGTCCGGGTGGTGCCGATGGGACCGCATGCCCGCGCCCGCCTCGGGGACTGCGTCCGCCACTCCGACCTCGTGGTGACCGACTTTGACCGGCAGGCGGTGGACGACATCTTGGAGAGGCACGGCGATCCCGGCAGTGTCGAGGCGAGCGTTCGGCCGCTTTCGGATCTGCCGATGGTCGGGGTGCGCGGGGCCCAGGTCCGCGCCGCCGCGTGCGTCCGCGGGGCGCAGCACCGAACCACGGTTGTCGTCCTCGTCTCGAGCCTCGGCTGCCCGCACCCCTGCCCTGGCGTGGTGCTGGCCCGCACGGCCGCTCTGTGCATCGAGTTCGCAGAGTTGACGGCCGTCCGGTGCGCCCTTCGGACCCGAAAGGACATGCGGTGCTACTTCGAAGGACAGAGCCGCCGGCTACCCGACTTCCTGCGTCGCCGACCGCTCGGCCGGCTGGGCCGCTCTGCCGACGTCCTGCAAGACGACCGCCGGCGCGGCTGGGCGCCTGTGGAGCACGACGAGGGGTCGCGCGATGCCGCATGGTCGTGTTCGCAGTGGGCGTGAGGCCGAACGCCATGGTTCACCAAGACTGTCTCGCGCGACGGACCGCACCGGAGATCCAGGCGATCGGCGACTGTTTCCGGACCGGGCAAATCCTCGACGCACCGCGACACGCTCATTCCGTGGCAGTCTCGCTCTAGCGGACTACCGCTGGATGTCGGATCCGGTCGAGGATACGAACTCTTGCTCGCTCTTCGATCCCTGCAGTTTCTTTCGCAATTATGACTTCAAGCTGGCGGGAGATCATCTCTTTGCGATCCTCACCGGAGAAAGGATGTTTGTACGGGACGCGGGGATTTACCGCCTGAATTTGACCGATCTCGAGGCAGGCTGGACACATCTGCTTGCCGCTGGAATCAACCGGTCCGTCGCGTTTTCACAGGATGCATGCCACGCCGCTGTATCGGACGGCAGAGTCCGGATCGTTGATTTATGCGATTGACGGCCTAGGCGCGGAGCTGCGAGCGGAAGCAGCGGTTCAATTCCAGCGACTGCTGCCAAATCTGCATGCACTTTCAGCAGGTCGGGAATGGCATGCGCCGCTTAAAGTGCGGTGCTGGCTCGGCGACCGTATTGAATGTAGCCAGGACTCACCCCGCTTGTCTTTGAGCGCCACTCCGCGATGCGTGTCGAACATTGCGCTCAGAACCAGCGGCAGCAAAGGGCTCGGAGCAGACCATTGCAGCGCAGCGACGCTTGAAGGAACAGATGGTCACGAAGCGGACATTCGTCCTTGTCGGGTAAAATCCGCGCGATGGCACGGTGCCGATGCCAGGTGTGGGAGGGCTGAATGGAGACCTCATCATGTCCAGTATCCAGCTTCCAGCGACACGTCCGACTCGCCCGCCTTGGAACAAGGGGCGACTAATCGGTCAGAAACGCCCGCTCCTGCCAAGACAGGTTTGGGGCATTCGTGCGAGGCTCGAGTTCGCAGACAACTTGCGCGACCTTGCGCTGTTCAACCTCGCGATTGACAGCAAGCTGCGTGGTTGCGACCTCGTTCGCCTCAAGGTGACCGATCTCGTCTCCGGTGGCTCCGTCCGCGACCGCGTGTCGGTCATTCAAAGCAAGACAGGCCGATACAAAATGTCATGTTCGCCGCTATACCTGCCGCGCTCCGCCAGTCGGTGATCGTGCGGGCAGCCCCCGATGCCGCCTTCTACGCGCGGAGCGCGTATTTGCATTTGGCCTGCAATCCGAGATTGAAGAAAGATTAAGGTCGCGGGAAGATCAGATTAAAATTTGGTAAGAAACCCTCTGAATCCAAGGGCCTACCTTGAGATGGCGCGCGCCCACTGCAAGTAATCACTCATGCTCACGCGAGCGGAACAAGGGAGACTTAAACATGCGCGACCTTCTCGACGAAGAACTGGAGAACGTCTACGGGGCCGGCGGCAAGGGCCGCAGGCGGCGGAAGCGGCGCAAGGCCCGGCGGCGCAACGGCAGCAACAGCAACAGCCGCAGCAAGAGCGGAAATAGCAACAGCGGCAAGAGCAACAGCAACAGTTGATCGCGCCAGACCATTGCGAAACCGCCAGGGTTCGCCATGCGCCTCGGGGACCTTCGTCACCGGGGCGTTTAGCACGAAAGCGAGGTGGAGACGTGCCCTTCGAGACCGCACCAGAGGATAGCCGGCTCGCTGCGGCAGCGATCGGCGCCGCCGAGATTGAGCCGCAGCTCTGGCTGCTCGGGCAACCGGCGCTGTCGGACTATCTCGACTATTTGCGCAACGTCGTCGACGGCGGGGCGGACATGGACCGCCGGGCGCTGGTCGACGGCTGGCGCGCGGCAAACGACTACTACTACGAACTCGAAACCGCCGAGGACGGCATCGCCGACGCCATCGAGTGCCTCGATCTTCCCGAGCTGCTCGCGCCGCTGGCCGAGGAGCTGGCGCGCACGCCTAGCTTCGTGAACACCTTCGACCGGATGCCGACCACTTTTGGCATGGTCGAGCTCGACAAGATTGTGGTCTCGCAGCGGCGCGTAACGCTGCCCTTCGTCGAGGCCCAGCGCGCGCGACTCGACCCCCTGCCTGACCCCGAGGCCCTGTTCCGTTTCTGCCAGCCGCTCGAGCGGCGCGATCCGCCGGTGACCATCCGCCGCCTCGGCGGCAACCGCTACGGGTTCACCTCGCCCTCCAACGACCTGCGCTTCCTCGACACGACCCTGCTCCGGCCGGAACAGATTAGCGGCTACGACAGCGTCGGGCCGGTCGCGGCGATCGTCGGCCTGTTCGTCGGCTACGGCTCGAACTTCCTTTCGGTGATCCGCTCGGACGACCGTATGGTCCTGCACAACGGCTACCACCGCGCCTGCGCGCTGCGGGCGGCCGGCGTCACCCACGCGCCGGCGGTGATCCAGACCGTGACCCGCCGGGACGAGCTCGACGTGGCGGCGGCGCAGGCGGTGGTGGACGATCCGGCCTTCTACTTCCGCGCCCGGCGGCCGCCGCTTCTCAAGGACTTCTTCGATCCGCGCATCCGCACCGTGCTGCAGGCGCGGCGGGTCGAGAAGCTCGTCGAGGTCAGCGTCGAGATCCGGGACTGCAACACGTCGCAGATGTGAGCGCATGACGACCGAGGATCCCGCCCCGGAGCGCAAGCCCGACCTGTTCCGCGCCGAAGCGGTCGCCGAGCAGCAGGACAGATGGCTCGGCACGGTGCTGGTCGCTCCGTCGCCGTCGCATACGCTGTTCACGGCGGTCGCGACCGTGCTGGTGGCTGGGACCATCGGGCTGTTCTCTTTCGGGGAATTCACGCGCAAGGCCCGCATCGGCGGCTGGCTGGCGCCCGAGCAGGGCCTGATCCAGATCGTGGCCCCGCAGGCCGGGGTCCTCACGCGGGTCCAGGCGTCCGAGGGCGACGAGGTCGAGGCCGGCACGCCGCTTGCCGTGCTGTCGACCGAGCGGCGCAGCGAGGCGCTCGGAGCCACCCAGGACGAGATCCTGCGCGCGCTGCGCGCTCGGCGCGACAGCCTGCGCGCCGAGCGCGAACGGCGCACCGCCTTGTTCAGACAGGCGGCGGCGGCGCAGGAAGCCAGGCTCGAAGTGATGGCAGCCGAGGCGGCCGATCTCGAGAAGGAGTTCGAGCTGCAGCGGGCGCGGCTCGCGCTCGCCGAGGCCGCGGCCGCGCGTCAGCGGGACCTGCGCGCGCGTGACCTCGTCACCGCGGCGGCGCTCGGCGACGCCGAGGAGGGCGCGCTTGATCAGGCGCTCGCGCTGCAGACCCTTGAGCGGCAGCGCACCACGCTCGCCCGCGCCCGACTCGAGATCGAGGCGGCCCAGGCCGAGGCCCCGCTGCGGGAGGAGCTGGAGCTCGCCGAGATCGACCGGGCGGTCGCCACGCTCGAGCAGGAGCTTGCCGAGGCCGAGGCCGCGCGCGAGATCGTCGTCGCAGCACCGCAGGCCGGCACCGTCACCGCGGTCCAGGTCGCCGCCGGCGGCGGCGTCTCGCCCAGCGACCCGCTGATGACGCTGGTGCCGCGCGGGGCGAGGCTCGAGGCGCGGCTCTACGGGCCGAGCCGCTCGATCGGCTTCGTGCGGCCCGGGCAGCGGGTGCTGATCCGCTACGAGGCCTACCCGTACCAGAAGTTCGGCCACTATTCCGGCGAGGTGACCAGCGTCTCCCGCACGACCGTGGGGGCTGGCGAGCTCGCCGAGCGCGGCCCGGCCGGGCTCGCCGGCCTCGTGGCCAGCGACGAACCAGTCTACCGCATCGCCGTCGCGCTCGACAGCCAGACCGCGACCGCCTATGGCGAGGCGGTCCCGCTGCAGCCGGGCATGACGCTCGAGGCCGACATCCTGATCGAGACCCGCCGAATCTACGAATGGGTGCTCGACCCGCTGTACTCGCTGACCGGCCGGGGCGCGGCATGAGGGTTGAGGGCCTTCAGTTCGGCTGGGGCCGCAGGCTGCCGGTCACGCTGCAGTCCGAGGCCGCAGAATGCGGCCTCGCCTGCCTGTCGATGATCGCGAGCTACCACGGCCACGCCGCCGACCCGAGCGCGCTGCGCCGCAGCTTCGGGTTCTCGCTCAAGGGCGCGACGCTCAAGGACGTGATCGCCGTCGCCGACCGCCTCGGCCTCGCGTCGCGCCCGCTGCGGCTTGAGCTCGACGAGCTGCGGATGCTGCGCACGCCCTGCATCCTGCACTGGGATCTGAACCACTTCGTCGTGCTCAAGTCGGTCGGGCGCAGCGGCGTGACCATCCACGACCCGGCCGAGGGCCTGCGCCGGCTGTCGCTGGCCGACGTCTCGCGCGCACTTCACCGGTGTGGCACTGGAACTGACTCCGGCCGGCGGCTTCGAGGCCGCGGCGGCCCCGCCGCGGGTGCGCATCCGCGCCTTGCTCGGGCGGATGCACCGGGCCTGCGCCGCTCGCTCGGCCACCTGCTGCTGCTCGCCTTCGCGATCGAGATATTCGCGCTGCTCAGCCCGCTGTTCCTTGGGCTGACGGTCGACCAGGCGATCGTCTCGGCCGACCGCGACCTGCTCCTGACGCTGGCGATCGCGTTCGGCCTTTTGTTGATCCTGCAGGTGTCAATCAGCACGCTGCGCAGCTGGATGCTGATGACGCTCGGCGCCTCGCTCAAGGTGCAGGCCCGCGCCAACCTGTTCTCGCATCTCGTAGCGCTGCCGGCGAGCTACTTCGAGGCGCGCCACACTCGCCGACGTGATGTCGCGCTTCGAGCTCGCAGGACACGATCCTGCAGACGCTGACCACCGACCTCGTCGTCGCCATCCTCGACGGGCTGATGTGCGTAATCACCGTCGTGGTGATGTTCATGCTCGCCCCGACGCTGGCGACGGTCGCGCTGGTCGGCGCGGTGCTCTACGGCCTGCTGCGCTGGGCCTCCTACATGCCGCTGCGCCAAGCCTCGTCCGAGGCGATCATCTGGGCCGCTCGCCGCGACAGCCACTTCCTCGAGACGCTGCGCGGCATCACCACTATCAAGCTGTTCAACGGCCAGCGCGACCGGCGGGCCTATTGGCTGAACCTGCTGGTCGAGACGGTCAACCGCCAGCTGATCACCCAGCGGCTCGACATCCTGTTCAGGACCGCCAACGCGCTGCTGCTCGGCGGGCTCGGCATCGTGATCGTCTACCTCGCGGCGCGGATGATCCTCGACAACGCCTTCTCGATCGGCCTGCTGATCGCCTTTATCGCCTACAAGGACCTGTTCCTGCGGCGGGTCAGCGGCCTGATCGACACGCTGGTCGAGCTGCGGATGCTCGGCCTGCACGCCGAGCGGCTCGCCGACATCGCCCTGACGGCGCCCGAACCCGCCGCCGCGCCGCGCGCCGCGCCTGCCGCCTCGACGCCGGTCGAGATCGAGGTCCGAGACCTGTGCTACCGCTACGGCCCCAACGATCCGCTGGTGCTCGACGACCTGTCCTTCCGTATCGAACCGGGCGAATGGGTGGCCATCGCCGGCCCCTCGGGCTGCGGCAAGACCACGCTGCTGAAGTTGCTCGCCGGCCTCCTGCAGCCGACCTCGGGCGAGATCCTCGTCAACGGCGAGCCGCTCGATCGGCTCGGGGCCGAGGCCTGGCGCGCTATGATCGGCGTGGTGATGCAGGACGATCCGCTGTTCGCGGGCTCGATCGCCGACAACATCTCCTTCTTCGCCGACCGACGCCGAGCAGGCGCGCGTCGAGGACTGCGCCCGCCGCGCCGCGGTCCACGACGATATCGTCGCGATGCCGATGGGCTACGGCACCCTGATCGGCGACATGGGCACCGTGCTGTCGGGCGGCCAGAAGCAGCGCGTCGTGCTTGCGCGCGCGCTCTACCGCGCCCCGGGCCTCCTCCTGCTCGACGAGGCGACGAGCCACCTCGACGTCGCCAACGAGCGCGCTGTAAACGCCGCCTTGCGGCGGATGGCGCTCACCCGGATCGTCGTCGCCCACCGACCCGAGACCATCCTCGCTTCGGGGCGCGTCATCACTCTGGACCGGGGCAGGATCGCCTCGGACGAACGCCGGGAAACGGGAGGGTCCGATGAGCATCAGGCTGAAAATCATCGCCTTCCAGGTGGTCGTGGCCTTCATGTTGCTTAGCACGGCGGCGGCCACGTATTTCTCCATCGAGCGGCTCGACTACTACTTCGACCGGACGCGGCTTTCGCGCGAACAGATGGACACCGTGATCCGGCTGTCGGCGCACATGAACCGTTACTCAGAGAACATCGCGGAGATGCTCCTGCTCGGAAGGACCGAGCTTGACGATTTCTCCGTCGCGCGCTCGAGCCTCGAGGACAGCCTCGCGCGGCTGACCGAGCTGATCGAGGACGAGGTCGAATTCGTCCGCACGGAGGGCGAGCGCGAGGAGGAGATGGCTGAGCTGAACCGCGCCCGCACCATGCGCACGCTGTTCGAATTGATCGACTTGACCGCGCAGCGGCTGATGTTCCTGCGCGACCAGGGCCGGCAGGGCGAGGCGGTCGAGCTGTTCCGCGAGGACATCGAGGACCGCCTCGACGAGGAGCTCGAACTCTACATCAGCGAGGCGATCACCGACGAGGAGGCCGAGATCGAGACGATCGAGACGCGCACCAACCAGCTCGAGCAGCAGCTGATCCTGCTCGTGCTCGGCGTCTGCCTCGCCGCGCTGGCGGTCTCTGGCGGCCGGCGCCCTGCTCGCCCGGACGCTGACCCGGCCGATCGCGGCGCTGACGTCGGGGGCGCGGGCGATCGGCGAGGGCGACCTGAGCTACCGCATCGACTACGACCGTCGCGACGAATTCTCCGACCTCGCCGACCAGTTCAACATCACTGCCGCCAGCCTCGAGGCGCAGCGCCAGCAGCTGCTCGAGGTTCAGGCCGGGCTCGAGACCGAAGTAGCGCGCCGCACCAGCCAGCTCGAGGACGCCAACGGGCGGCTGCAGCGGCTCGACCACATGCGCATGCTGTTCCTCGCCGACATCGGCCACGAATTGCGCACGCCGCTTACCGTGCTGCGCGGCGAGGCCGAAGTCGCGCTGCGCGGCGAGCGCGCGGTGGACGAGCATCGCGAGACGCTCGGTCGCATCGTCACGCTGACCCAGCAGATGGGTCGGCTGGTCGAGGACCTCTTGTTCCTCGCCCGCGCCGAGGTTGGCGCGGTCCGCTTCGAGATGCAGCCGGTCGCGCTGCAGGACGTGCTCGACATCGCCCTGGCCGAGGCGCGCGTGCTCGCGATCTCGAGTGACATCCTTCTGCACGCAACGCTGCCGCCCGAGCCCTGCCGGATCGAGGGCGACGTGGAGCGGCTGACCCAGGCCTTCCTGATCGTGCTCGACAACGCGATCAAGTATTCCGACCCCGGCGAAAGCGCCCAACTCCTGCTCGCCTGCGACGGGGCCGAGGCGACGGTGCGGGTCCGCAGCTACGGCCCGGCGATCCCGCCGAGCGACCTGCCCTTTGTGTTCAACCGCTTCTATCGCGGCCGTCAGGTCGGAGTTCGCAACGCCGAGGGCAGCGGCCTCGGCCTGTCGATCGCCAAGTGGATCGTCGACACCCACGGCGGCGGCATCTCGCTGACCAGCGCCGCGCGCGAGACCGTCGTGACCTTCCGTTTTCCCACTTACGCCGCGAGGCACTGATGGCCCGGATCCTACTCGTCGAAGACGACCCGCGCATCGCCAGCTTCATCGAGCGCGGGCTGGGCGCGGAGGGCCACGCCGTTGACGTGGCCGGCGCCGGCCTGCGCGCCATCGCCATGCTGCGCTCTGCCGACTACGCCCTCGTGATCCTCGACCGGATGCTGCCCGATATGGACGGAGTTCAGGTCTGCCGCCAGCTGCGCAGCGACGGCTGCGACTGCCGGGTGCTGCTGCTGACGGCCAAGGACGCGATCGGCGACAAGGTCGGCGGCCTGAACGCCGGGGCGGACGACTATCTGACCAAGCCCTTCGCCTTCGATGAGTTCCTCGCGCGGATCGAGGCGCTACTGCGGCGCAGCGGCGTCCAGCGCCAGGACCCGGTGCTGCGCGTCGGCGACCTCACGCTCGACCCGACCACCCGGCAGGTGGTCCGCGGCGGGCGCGCGATCGAGCTTACCCCCAAGGAATACGGGCTGCTGCGCTACCTGATGGAGAACGCCGGCACCGTGCTCAGCCGTGCGCAGATCCTCAACAATAACTGGGGCTACGGCTTCGATCCCGGCACCAAAGTAGTCGACGTCTACGTGCGCTACCTGCGCCGGAAGATCGACGAGGGCGAGCCGGTGGCGCTGATCCGGACTGTGCGCGGCGTGGGCTACCGCGTTGGTGAGCGATCGAGAGATACGAAGCAGGCGAGGAGCGAATACTTCGGGTCCTGAACCGGGATCGATGCGTGTCGGTCGCCAGACCTTTTTCGGAGTTACCGCCCCGGCTCTGCCGAGGCGCGGCCCGAGAGCATCCGGTGCCAGTCCGCCCATTCCGAAACGGTCAGGTCCGGGTCGGGCCGCAGCCCGCTGCACCAGGCGCGCAGGATCTTGCCCGCGCCGTTGAAATCCGTCAGGCCATCGCCGCTCTCACCGGAAGTCGGGCCGGACCTCGGCGAGTTCGTCGCGGTGGGCGCGTACATGTTTTTCATGACCTTCTGCACCGCGGCTGGCCGACCCACGCAACATCCGACCCGCGGGCGGCTCATGCCTTGCAGTCGATCAATCCCTTGTATGGAAACCCCCGAGTGAGCACGGTCCCTCAAAAACTCCTTGGCCGGGACGCGGCGCTCAATTCCCCCAGAGATGCACAACGATCGACTAGTTGGTATGGACCTGCGCGACGACCGCTCCGAAGCAGAACGCATACACCCCGGCTTCATAGATTTGTTCCCGCACGCCACACCCCCGAGCAACGCCCGCGACATTATGCAGGACAGTAGCGACGCGGAGCAACTTCCGAGCGGTGAACGGGTTAGCAAAACGTGTGCTCTTTTGTTACCCCAGAGACTTGAGCCGTGGGCTCTGTGCCCAGCCAGAAAGGGCACCTAATTGTTTAAATTTGAGCTTTTGGCTCCGGCGGTAGGGTTCGAACCTACGACCAATTGATTAACAGTCAACTGCTCTACCACTGAGCTACGCCGGAACACGCGATTGCGCAGGGCGAGGCTATAGCAAAGGCGTTTCGGGGCGTCCAGTGCATTTGCAGGTCGTCGCGGCCTGTTGCCCGGACACTTGAAAAGCTTGCAAATCGGGCAAGTGGACCCATTTCCCGGGTTCAGGAAGCACCATGAAAAAACATCAAGCCGACCAGACCAAGGACACCGTTCGCCAGATGCCGGGAACGACGCGGACAGGTTTGGATGTCGATCGCGCCGGGCGGGAAAGCGCATCCGACGCTGTAAAGAAGCGTTCTGAGGTCGCGGACTTCATTGCTGAACTGCGCCGGACCGCGCCTCCCCGGAAAGGGACCGCCCGCGGGAGACTGATCTTCGCACTCGACGCTACGATGAGCCGCCAACCGACCTGGGATCTGGCCTGCGACCTGCAGGCTGAGATGTTCGATGCAGCGGCTCTTGCCGGCGGACTTGACGTAAAGCTCTCGTACTTTCGGGGGCGGGACGAAGCACGGTCCTCGCGCTGGGTCGGCGATGCGCGCAGCCTGACGGGATTGATGACGGGGATCGGCTGCCATGGCGGCCTGACGCAGATCGGCCGGATTCTCGATCACGCAGTCACGGAAGCCGCGAAGACGCCCGTCGCCGCGCTTGCCTTTGTGGGGGATGCGATGGAAGAGGACATCGATCGGCTGTGTCACAAGGCCGGCAAGCTCGCGATCCATAAAACACGGGCGTTCATGTTTCTCGAGGGGCATGAAGCGTCGGCGGAACGGGCCTACCGCGAGATCGCGCGGTTGACCGACGGCGCCTTCCTACGCTTCGATCCGGCCGCACCGGCAGAATTGCGCGCGCTTCTCGGCGCGGTCGGTGCCTATGCCGCGGGAGGCCGCCCGGCGCTGGAGGCCTCGGGCAGCCGTGCGGCGCGCCAGTTGCTTGCGGACATGCGCCGGTGAACCCGGCGGTCGCCGGTGCCGCGCTCGTATTCGGCGTGGGACTTGCCGCCGTCGTGACGGGACGCGTTCCGCGGGACCGCGCGATTGCGACCCTCGTTCTCTCCGCAGCGGCCGCGCTCGCGCTTGTCAGGCTCCTGCCGCTGGCCATCCCGCTGGCAATGATCGGATTCAGCCTCTGGAGCCGGGGCGCAAGCCTCGGCCGCCCGTCGATGCGGCGCCGGGCACCCTCGGCCGGACAGGCCTCCGAGGTCGGTTCTGCCGGGTTGTCGATGCGTCTCGATCACGACAGCGGAGAGCTTGACGGCACTGTCCTCGCGGGGCCGATGGCGGGAATGCGTCTTTCGGAGCTGGACCTGGCCGCGTTGCGCAGTCTTGTCGACCAGTTTCGGGCCAACAGCGACGAGGACAGCCTCGCGCTGCTGCTTGCCTACATGGAGCGCGCGGGAATCGATGCTGAGCCCGAGTTTGCCGGTGACGACGCGGCTTCCGACGGCGACGAGATGAGCGAGGCCGAAGCCCTGCGGGTACTCGGC
This sequence comes from uncultured Alphaproteobacteria bacterium, assembly GCA_963825715.1. GTDB lineage: Bacteria > Pseudomonadota > Alphaproteobacteria > Rhodobacterales > Rhodobacteraceae > Amaricoccus. The sequence continues at coordinate 28,413 of CAWGUH010000013.1, forward strand.
CTTCAGGCAGGCGCCGACGCGGACGAGATTCGTGACGCGTATCACCGCCTGATCCGGCGGAACCATCCGGACATGGGAGGGTCGGATGCCCTCGCCGCGCTGATCAACCGCGCGAAGGCGCGGCTTGATCCTGACTGAACAGCTCAGCGGATGCCGGTCACGGCATCGAGCGCGACGGTTCCGCCACCGGCCAGGACGAGTTGAGGTGTCCGATCGGAAAGCCGGACTTCGGTGACCCTCGAGAAGACAGTGCCGGCCTGTGTATCGAGCAGGCTCTCACCTTTGTAACTCTCGACGGAAAAACTGTAGGTTCCGTGGGGCAGTTCCGCGCCCGACGCGTCGCGACCGTCCCAGGTCATCCGGCCGCCGGCGTGGTAGATGGTGCGTCGTCCGACGATCTGGTCGAAATCGTTGCGGATGACCAGAACCGTGCGGTCGGCATCCGCGACCGGATTTATCGCGACGTCGATCGGATTGCCGGCGAACTCGGTCTTGCCGGGAGCGCCCACCTCGCGTCCGATCCACGAAGCCATCCCCTCCGCATTGCCACCAGCAAGAAGCTCGTAGATCTGTTCGAGCCGGTCGTTGGAGCGGACCTGCTGTTCGACGCCTGAGAAATTGGCAAGCTGGGCGACGAATTCCGTGCTGTCCGTTGGTTTGAGCGGGTCCTGATTGCGCATCTGCGTTGTCAGGAGCGTGAGGAAGGTCTCGAAATCACCGGCCAGCTCGTTGGAGCCGACGTCCTGTTTCGAGCCCGATGCGCTTCTTGCGGGAAGGTTGGCGATCTGGGCGGGTGTGATTTCCATGTGCATTTCTTTCCTGAAGTTGAGGTTCAGAGGCGGATATCGAGACCAGTCTCCGACACGGATCTCCCGCGACCATTCGTGGCGGGGATGTCGGAGCCGGCCGCTGGCGTGACGGGTGACGCGGGCCGGAGAATGGCACGATCCTCGCGCCCGTCGCGCTCCCCGGGCATCTCCCCGCCTGCGTCGAAGCCGAGCAATACATTTTCGTAGCCCGCGTCCCGCAGGTCGCGGATCAGCGTGTCGGCGTGGCGCCTGAGGAAATCCTGGGTCTCGGGGCGTTCTGCCAGAAGGACGGCGCGAAGGCCGTCCTCGGCGGGATCAAGACGGATCTGGACACGCCCCAGTTCCGGCGGATCGAGGCGGATCTCGACGCTGCGCTCTCGGGTCCGGGTCAGAGCGACCGTGATCTGTCCGGCGACCGCCTGCGGATGGGCCTTAACCGCGCCGGTTCGGCCCTCTGAACTGAAGGCCGGGGCGGGTGAGGCGGAGATGGCTTCGAGGCGCCAATCGGCCCCGCGACCGGAACCGGCCTGGAGCGCGGTGTCGGTCCCCGGGCCACCGGTATCGGGCCCGATTGTCGGGAAGGTTTGAGGCACCGATGAATGGGAGCGGAAAGCCGCAACTGCGGGAGATGCACTCGCCGTTTCGGGACCGGTCCGAACCGGCGCGCCGGGCAGGTCGTCATTACCCTCCGGCGCGGACTCCGCATCGAGAGTCCCGAGCGCCAAGTCGGGTTGTGCGGGAACCGTCGGCACGGGCGGCGGTGCCGGCTTGACAGCCGACCCCACGGACTGAGGCTGTCGGGCGGCGGTGAAGGGTTGCCGCGTGTCGGAGGACCCCGCCCTTGCGATGCCTAGCTCCAAGTGGCTGCTCGGCCGCTCGGTCTGTTCAGCCTGCTCGGCATCCGCCGTGGCTTGCGCCTGTTCCGGCGTCGCTTCTGGAACCGCTACATCCTGATGTACCGGCGGCACCGCGGCGGGTGTGCCGGCCTGCTGGCGGAGCATGCGATCGTCGAACGCTGTCAGCGGCACGGTCTCCGGATCGGCTTCCGCCTTCGGTGCCGATTTCTGTCGGCTCCTTCGAAACGGCATCCACCAGCTGCGGAGCGGGCGTTGCTGGCCCCTTCTCGGCGGTCCGCGCCTTGGCGCGCGACGTGACATGATCCTCGAAGTCGGCTCGTCCGTCGTGTTTCGGATGCCCGGCGGTCTCGTTGCGCTGCTGGGCATTGGGAGCGACGACGGAACGCTGCGGCGCTGCGGTGGGTCGCAGGAAGGCTGGCTCGGAGGAAGGAGGCATAGGTGCACCATCGAAAGGGTCACCTGCCTCATTCTCCGCAAAGCATTACGATTTATTTACTGCACCCGGCACAGATGGGCGGCATGAAGCCTAAACTGGAGCCGCTCGGATGGAACTGCCTCCCCTGCCCGCATTGCCACCTAACCTCTCGGTGAAAGGCCCGGATCGGCCCGAGGAAGAGGCCCGCATGCGCGAAACGGCGGAGGCCTTCGAGGCCGCCTTTCTCGCGGATGTGCTGGAAAACTCTGGAATCAACGCGATGCCGGAGGCGTTCGGAGGCGGAGCGGGCGAAGACGCCTTCTCCGGGCTGCTTACCCAGGAATATGGCAGGTTACTGGCCGAGCGTGGCGGGATCGGACTGGCCGAACAGGTGTTCGAATTGCTCAAACAGCGGAGTGTCGCCCCATGATCGCCACCATTCTGGCCTCGGCCCGTCAGGCCCGCATCCTGAGGCTGCTGGATGAGGAGAGGCGGATCCTGCTGGAAGGACCGCTGACCGCGCTGGCGGCGATCGTGGATCGCCGCGAAGCGGCAATGGAGGAGATTTCGGCCGCGACCGACCGGCTTCCGGAGAATTTTGTCGAGAGCCTGCGGGCCAAGGCCGAGCGCAATGCGCGGCTGATCCAGGCCAGTCTCGCGGGGTTGCGTTCGGCCGATGCGGAAATCACCCGGATCGAGGCATCTGGTCGGGCCATCGGAACCTATTCAGCGAGCGGCCGACGCACTCCGGAAGAACCAAGGCCGGCAACGAAAGACACCCGCGCCTGAGCGGGTTATCTTCGATATCTATTCCGGAAATTGGAGCGGGCGATGAGATTCGAACTCACGACCCTAACCTTGGCAAGGTTATGCTCTACCCCTGAGCTACGCCCGCGTCCTGAGCCGGGGTATAGACCCATTGCTTCGCCGGAGACAAGTGCCAAAGCGCGTTTCCCGAGCGGATTTCGGGATCAGAGCGCAGGTCCAGTTCAGGCCATTTAAGGCGCTGTTCGGTATGGGTTTCCGATGTCACGCTTCAGCCATCGTGACCTTATTAAGGTCAGGGAACGCATCCGGACGGGGAGCAAAAAACGTCGTCATTCGACCGGGTATTGCCGAGAAATATAATCTACCTTAGGTTGATCTCAGCGGAGGTATCCGCCTGGGCCTGAACGACTACCGAGGATGCCAGCCATGACCGCCAGTGCCGCGGCCTCTGACGCTCCCGAACAGGCATTGATCCGGATGATTGCGGCGCGTATCGGCAGTCCGGCAGTCGGCTATCTCGAGGCTGGCGAAAGCCCTCCGCGCGTCATCGCAGCAACCGAAGCTTTCGAAGGATTTCTGGCGGAGATCGATGCCGCGCGATCCGGCGTCGACTGGCGTTCCATTCCCGGGGCGGCCCCGGAAGATCACTTCGAACTGAAGAGCACCGACGGATCTTCCGAGCTTGGCGTTGCCGTAACGGTCAACATTGATGGCCGTCCGGTCGGCCTTCTCATCGCCCGGAACGACGGACAATATCTGGACGAGGCCGCTCTCCTCGACGAGCTCCGCGAGGGGGCCGCGCTTCTGGCGCTCCTGCGTGTCGCGACGCGGCGGACAGAGACGGATACCGCGGTCCGCTATTCCGTTCTGCCCCGGGCCGAGGCGTGCCGGATCATCGAAGCGCGGCAAGGCAGCAGAGGCGGCGCAGCGGCTCTTCTTCTAATCGACATCGACCGTTTCAGCGCGGTCAATGCCGCCTTGGGTTTCCCTGCGGGAGACTCTCTTCTGGCCATCACCGCGACACGGCTTGCCCGCACGATCGGCCCTGAGGATGTGCTGTCGCGGCTAGAATCCGACCGGTTCCTGGTGCTTTCGGACCTTCCCGGCGCCGATCTTCCGGACTTTGCGGGAAGGCTGCTGCACAACCTTGCGGAGCCGATCCTGATCGCTGGCGACTTGATCGCGCTTCGGGCGACGCTGGGACTGGTCACCTCGAAGGATCCGGTGGTCACGGGCGAAACCCTGCTAATGCAGGCGGAGCACGCGCTGCGCAGCGGAAAGGCCGAAGGTGGGAACCGAGTGGTGCGGCACGAAGCCCGGGTCGAGGCTGCGGTGCAGGAACGCTGCCGTCTCGAAATCGATCTGGGACAGGCCATCGATCTCGACCAGATGCGGCTCGTATACCAGCCCTATCTCGATCTCGAGAGCAATCGTCCGAGTGGTGTCGAGGCCTTGCTGCGATGGGACCATCCGCAACGGGGCGAGCTTCAGCCCGCGGCCTTCATCGGACTTGCAGAACGCTCCGGGCAGATCCTGCCGATGGGAGACTGGACACTGCGCCGCGCCCTTGAAGCGGCCGCGGACTGGCCGGACGGGCCACGGCTGTCGGTCAACATCTCGGCGTTGCAGTTCCGCCAGCCCGACTTCACGCGGAAGGTGGATGTGGCCCTGGCCGCGACCGGGTTTCCGGCCGAAAGGCTCGAGCTGGAGATCACCGAGACTGTCCTCATGCGCGACAATCCCGAGACCATCGGGCAGCTCCGCACGCTGATCAATCGTGGCGTGCGGATCGCGCTCGACGATTTCGGCACCGGGTACAGCGCCCTCGCCTATCTGGCCCGACTACCCCACCACTGCATCAAGCTGGACCGGTGCTTCGTGCAGGATCTGGCCAATCCGTGCACGGCCGAGCTGATCCGGGCGATCATCGTTTCGGCGCGGGCACAGGGCATCTCGGTGACCGCGGAAGGTGTCGAGACGTCCGAGCAGCTGGCCGCCGTTCGCCGGATGGGTTTCACCCATGCGCAGGGCTTCGCGACGGGGCTCTCCGGTCGCGGATGCCACCACACTCTGGCAGATCGGCCAGCACGAGCCCGCCTGAGCTCTTGAAAAGCCACCGGACGGCCCGCAGCATTGTGGGAGTGATCCGGTCAAGCAGGCTTAGTGCCATGAAACAGACGTCTCGGTACGCGCCCGATCGCACAGGAGCGGCGCGCCGGGTTTCCGTCAGTGTCCCGGGGATCGAGGACTTTGCACCTTGAAGCGGTTTTCGCAGTCGCCGCGCGCCGCCGCATTCGTTCAGGATCCCTATCCCTTCTATGACATGGCGCGGGCCACCGGTCCGTTCTTCGACTGGGAAGACTATGGGTTCCCCTGCGCTGCGGGTCATGTCGAGGTCAACGCGCTCCTGCGCGACCGACGGTTTGGCCGCGAGCTTCCCGGTGCGCCCCGGCCTCCGGTTCCAGAGCATCTGCGGGCGTTTCGTGCGGTCGATGATCTCTCGATGCTGGACCGGGAACCGCCGGACCATACCCGCCTGCGCCGGCTGGTTCTGCGGGATTTCACAGCGCGGCGGATCGCGGCTTTGGGACCCGAAATCGCAGCCCTGTCACGGTCCCTCGTCGACGACCTGGGGCTCCGGAATTCGACCTGCTCGGCGGGTTCGCGGAATGCCTGCCGGTCCTGGTCATCGCTCGGCTGCTCGGAGTGCCGGAGGCCGCCTGCGCCGATCTGCTGGCCTGGTCGCATGACATGGTAGCGATGTATCAGGCGCGGCGCGACAGGGCCGTGGAATTGAAGGCCGATGCCGCGGCGGCGGCGTTCTCGGCGTATCTGCGGGCATTGGTCGCGGCGCGGTGGACCCGTCCCGGGGACGATCTGATCTCGAAGCTGGTCGCGGCGCGCGCGGGTCATCAGGCGCTCGACGAGGACGAGATCGTCGCGACCTGCATCCTGCTCCTGAATGCGGGGCACGAAGCCACGGTCCATGTGATAGGCAACGGAGTGAAGGCCCTGCTCGACTCCGGGTCTCGATGCGCTCGCGGTCCTTGGCGACCCGGTCGCGGCGACAGCGACCGTCGAGGAGATGCTGCGGTTCGATGCGCCGCTCCATCTCTTCACGCGGATCGCACTGGAGGATGTGGAGGTGTTCGGTCACCGTTTCCGGCGTGGCGAGACGGTCGGATGCCTGCTGGCGGCGGCGAACCGGGATCCGGCGGTGTTCGCGATGCCGCACAGCTTCAATCCGCGCCGCAGGAACGCCGGCGCGCATCTGAGTTTCGGAGCGGGGATCCATTTCTGCCTCGGGGCGCCGCTTGCGCGGCTCGAGCTTGTCACGGCACTGCCGATCCTGTTTCGCGTTGGCCGAGGCTCTGGATCGCGGCGGAGCCCAAGTTCGCGGACCGCTACCATTTCCGGGGACTGGAAGCACTGATCCTGCGGTCGGGGCAGTGATTTTTCCGAGGCACAGATTCGGGCAGTTGAGCAGGGTTCCGCGAGATCATTCCCTCATTTGAAAGGCTCATCCGGTGATAAAGGAACTCTCTGCCGAAGCGATCGGCACGTTCTGGCTCGTGTTCGGGGGTGCGGTTCCCGCCGTGCTGGCTGCCGGTTTTCCCGAACTCGGCATCGGCTTCGTCGGCGTGGCGCTCGCCTTCGGTCTCACGGTGCTCACCATGGCCTATACGGTCGGCGCGATTTCGGGTGCGCATTTCAACCCGGCCGTGACGCTGGGCCTTGCGGTGGCAGGCCGGGTCGAATGGAGCGAGGTGATCCCCTACTGGCTGGCTCAGATCGTCGGCGGAACCCTGGCCGCGCTCGCGCTCTACATCATCACGAGCGGGCAGACCGGCTGGACGCCGGGAGGCTTCGCGTCCAACGGGTTCGGGGAATTCTCTCCCGGCGGGTATGGCCTTGCCTCGGCGCTGACGATCGAGGTCATCCTGACCGCCGGCTTCGTGCTGGTGATCCTCGGAGCGACCCAGCGTGGGGCGCCGGCGGGGTTCGCGCCCATCGCGACGGCCGGCTGCGCCTGACGCTGATCCACCTGATCTCGATCCCGGTGACCAACACCTCGGTCAACCCCGCGCGCTCGACGGCGGTGGCGTTCTTCGCCGAGACCCCGGCACTCGCCCAGCTCTGGGTGTTCTGGCTCGCGCCGCTGGCGGGGGCGGCGATCGGTGCGTTCATCTGGACGACGGTGCTCGACAGCGACTGAAAGTGGCGACTGGGCGGTTTCTGGCCGCCCGGCATCGAACCGGGCAAAGCCGCCGGAATTGCAGAATTAACTTCTGAAATCGCTGTATGGTTCCTGTCGGTATCCTTACGGATCCCGTACATACAAACGGACTTCCGGGCGGAAGCGTCAATGCCGGGGCTTCTGTGCCGGCCGGCTTGCGGCGGCCCGGTCGAGCAGGCAAGGTCCGACCATGGCAGATGATGCGCAGACCCCTCCCGCAACGGACCCGGGACGCGGCGACCTCGCGGCTCGTCGCGATCATTGCGCGGCTCCGCGATCCGCAGACGGGATGCCCCTGGGACATCGTACAGGATTTCGACACGATCGCTCCCTACACGATCGAGGAGGCCTACGAGGTGGCCATGTGATCGCCCGGCGCGACATGGGCGACCTGCGCGACGAGCTGGGCGATCTGCTGCTGCAGGTGGTCTATCATGCGCGCATGGCCGAGGAGGCCGGGCATTTCGACTTCGCGGCGGTAGCCGAGGCGATCTCAGAGAAGATGGTCCGGCGGCATCCGCATGTCTTTGGCGAAGAGGATCGCGACAAGAGCCCCGAGCAGCAGACGCGGGACTGGGAGGCGATCAAGGCTGCCGAGCGGGGCGACCCCGCGGGGCCCGTCAGCGCACTC
>CAWGUH010000014.1:0-19972 GCA_963825715.1 uncultured Alphaproteobacteria bacterium
CGACCCGCGTCGCCCCATCGGGAATTGCCGGTGCGAAGTCCCCGGCGGCGTCGGCGCCGGTGCGCCAGTCGCGCACATCGATCACGTAGCCCGGCCAGCCCTCCACGTCGCGCGTGGTTATCGCGTAGCGGCACGGATAGGGCGCGTCGCCCTGGGCGATCCAGATCTGCCAGTCCACCTCACCCGCCCGGAAGGCCAGATGATCGCATTCCACGCCGTCGATGACGCCGCTGCCGAGATCGCGCGCCTCGGTCACACCGGCCGTCAGCGCCTCGAAGGCATCCGCAGTGAGCAGGTCCACGGCCGGAAGCGGTGCGCCGTAGGTCTCCTTGAGCGTGGCGACGAGCGCGTCGAAACTGCCCGGCGCCGCGATTTCGGTATAGGCGTTGGCGAGGTTGCCGACGAGGGTCAGCGTCGTGCCGTCGAAGGTCATCGAGGCATCGGCGAAGCCGCCCTTCCGGGTGGCAGCGAACCGGTCGGGCCGCGCGAGATGCACCTCGCCCGACGCCGCGAGCGTGAGCTTCTGGCCGTCCGTCGTGACGACGTCGAGGCTGGAATCGTAGCTGAAGGCCAGCGCGTCCTGGGCCGCGAGATAGTCGGTCATCGCCCGGAGCAGGGTCTCCGTCGGATCGTCCTGGGCCGGCGCTGCGCCGGTACCGAGGGACAGCGCCAGCAGCGCGACGGCCGTGACGCGGGTGATTGGGGCCATGGGGTCCTCGAAAAACATGTGTCCCGCCGCCCCGGTCTGTCCGATCCGCGACGACCCCCCCTCCATAGGCCGATCCGGCGCGGGCCACTTGTCCTTGCGCGCCACCCCGACACCCGCGCCGCGGGCTTTCATGCGGACAGCGCAGCAGAAGGACCGGCCCTTTGGCCGGATTGCATCATCCCCTGCCTGTTGGCACGGGGCCCGATTCCTGCCCGATAGGGTTTCTGCCCGTATGACATCCCGAGGCCGTGTCGCCGTGCGGGGGCATCACGAAAGAGTGGCCACCGGGAGCGGTGCCGGCTAGGCTTCCCGCGGGCCGGATGCAGAATCGGCCATCTCGGGGGAAACGAACATGGCAGCATTTCTGATCGCCGACGTGACACTGACCGATGACGCCTGGGTGCCGGACTACGCCGCCGCGGTGCACGACATCGCTGCGAAGCACGGCGGCAAATACCTGTCGCGCTCCGGCAACATCACCACGCTGGAAGGCGATGCCACCGAAACCACGATTATCGCGCTGATCCAGTTTCCGGACATGGCCGCGCTTCAGGCCTTCGTCGATGATCCCGATTATGCGCCGCATGCGAAGGCCCGCCAGGCCGGCAGCAAGAGCTGGTTCCGCGCCATCGACGATACCGATCTCGCCGGAGCGATCCCGTATCTGCCGAAGGCGCAGGACTGACGCAGGGCGCTGTCCTGACGGGATTTCGGCGAACCCTTCCCGGCTCTCCAGCGGACCCGACAGCGGTTCTGGAGACGCCGACGCAGACATCACGGGGACGACATGGCGATATCGGGATCGGGGCGGCCTGCTGAAGACCAGGCCAGGGAAACACCGTCCGACGAGGCCTCGGCCGCCGGGATTCCGGTCGCGGGCCTGCGTCTCGCGGGGCTCGTCGGCGGCCCGCTGCTCGCGGGGCTGCTTCTGGTGCTGCCCGCCCCCGAGGCGATGCCGCCGGAAGCGTGGCGGCTGGTGGCGATGGCCGTCTGGATGGTGGTCTGGTGGCTCACCGAGGCGATCCCGATCCCGGCCACCGCGCTGCTGCCGATCATCCTGATGCCGCTTCTGGGCATCGACGGGATGCGGGAGGTGACGGCGAACTACGCCAACCCGCTGATCTACCTCTTTCTCGGCGGCTTTCTCCTCGCGGCCGGCATGCAGCGTGTCGGGCTGCACCGCCGGATCGCGCTCGAGATCGTCAGCCGCGTCGGCACCTCGCCGGACCGCATCATCCTCGGCTTCATGCTCGCCACCGGCTTCCTGTCGATGTGGATCTCGAACACCGCGACGGCCATCATGATGTATGCGGTCGGGCTCTCGGTGATCGGCTTCGTCGCGAGCAAGACCGACGACGACCGGGTCGTGCGCAATTTCGGCGTGGCCCTCATGCTCGCCATCGCCTATTCCGCCTCGATCGGCGGGATCGGCACCCTGATCGGCACGCCGCCCAACGCGCTCCTCGCGAGCTTCCTCGCCGAGACCTACGACATCCGGATCACCTTCTTCACCTGGATGCTGATCGGCGTGCCGATCGTCGTCATCATGCTGCCGCTGACCTGGCTCCTGCTCACCCGCCTGCTGTTTCCCGCCCGGCAGATCGCCATCGCCGATGCGGGCTCGGTGGTCGCGCGCGAGCTTGCGGCCCTCGGCGCCATGAGCCGCGGCGAGAAGCTCGTGGGCCTCGTGTTCTTCGGAGCGGCGCTGTCCTGGATCCTGCGCCAGCCGCTGGTGAGCCTCACCGGTCTTGCGATCGACGACACGATGATCGCCATGATCGCCGCGATGATCCTCTTCGCGGTGCCGGTCTCGCGCGCGCGGGGCGAATTCGCGCTCGACTGGAAGGCGGCCCGCGACCTGCCCTGGGGCATCCTGCTGCTCTTCGGCGGCGGTCTCGCGCTGGCGAGCGGCTTCGGGAAGACCGGACTGGCGCAGTGGATCGGCGATTCCGTCGCCGGCCTCGAGATCGGCACGCTCATGCTGGTGTTCCTCGTCACCACCGCGATCGTCTATCTCACCGAGATCACCTCGAACACCGCCTCGACCGCGACCTTCCTGCCGGTGCTCGGCGCCGTGGCGGTGGGCCTCGCGCTCGATCCGCTCATCCTCACCGTGCCGGTGGCGATCGGCGCCTCGATGGCCTTCATGATGCCGGTGGCCACGCCCCCCAACGCCATCGTCTTCTCCTACGAGCGCATGAAGCTCTCGGACATGGTGCGCGCCGGCTTCCTCCTGAACATCATCGGCATCGCCGTGATCTTCGGGGTCTTCGTGCTGCTTGCACCGCTGGTCTTCGGCGTCGCGTTCTGAAAACTCACCCCGGAAACCGGTCGCGGGTGCGATTGGCGAAGGCCACGAGCGAGAGCATCACCGGCACCTCGACCAGCACGCCCACCACCGTGGCGAGGGCGGCCCCGGAGTTGAGCCCGAAAAGGCTGATCGCGACCGCCACCGCCAACTCGAAGAAGTTCGACGTGCCGATCAGCGCGCAGGGCGCCGCCACGGCGAAGGGGACACGCCAGGCCCAGGCGGCGGCATAGGTCAGCGCGAAGATGCCGTAGGACTGGATCAGGATCGGCACCGCGATCAGCGCGATCACCAGCGGCTGGGCGAGAATGACCGGACCCTGGAACCCGAAGAGCAGCACCACCGTCGCCAAGAGCCCGATCACCGAGAACGGCTTGATGCGCGCGGTGAACCCGGCCACCGCCGCTCCGACCCCAGTGCGCGGCCGCGTCACCATGCCCGCCGCGAGCGGGATGAGGATGTAGAGCGCCACCGACAGGATCAGCGTCTCCCAGGGCACCACGATATCGGTCACGCCGAGCAGCAGGGCGACGATCGGCGCGAAGGCGAAGACCATGATCACGTCGTTCACCGAGACCTGCACCAGCGTGTAGGTCGGATCGCCGCGGGTGAGCTGCGACCAGACGAACACCATCGCGGTGCAGGGTGCGGCCCCGAGCAGGATCAGCCCGGCGATGTACTGCTGCGCATCCGCCGGGTCGATCCAGGGCGCGAAGACATGCTCGAAGAACAGCACCGCAAGGGCTGCCATCGTGAAGGGCTTGATCAGCCAGTTCACCACCAGCGTCAGGATCAGCCCCTTCGGCCGGTCGCCGATATGCGCGAGCGAGGCGAAATCCACCGCCACCATCATCGGGTAGACCATCGCCCAGATCAGCACCGCCACCACGAGGTTCACCGAGGCGATCTCGGCCCCCGCAAGCACCCCGAAGAGCCCGGGGAAGAGATTGCCCAGCAGCGAGCCCCGCGCCGATGGCGAGCGCCACCCAGAGCGACAGCCACTTCTCGAAGCCGCCGATCCCCGCCGGAGCCTCCGCCACCGCACTCATGCGCAGACCTCCCGCGCACTGACCGCACAGACGGCGCCGCCGCAGCAATTCTCGGTCAGGTAGCCGATCAGCCCCTCCATCGCGCCGAAATCCGCCGCATGGATCAGGCTGCGACCCTCCCGGCGCACCGTCACCAGCCCCGCCTGCTTCAGCGGCCCGAGATGAAACGACAGCGTCGCCGGCGCCAGCCCCAGCGTCCTGCCGATCTCCCCCGCGGCCAGCCCGTCGGGCCCCGCCGCCACCAGGAGCCGGAACACGTCGAGCCGGGTTTCGTGGGCGAGCGCCGACAGCGCCGCGAGACTGCCTGATTTTTCCATGTTTCCGGAATAGTCGAACTCAAGCGCCGCGACAAGCCGGCTTTCCAATCCGCCGCCGCTGCCCTAGATCGACCCCATGGCAAGCATCGAACCCATCCACATCATCGGCGGCGGCATGGCAGGCTCCGAGGCCGCGTGGCAGGCGGCCAGCATGGGCGTCCCCGTCATCCTCCACGAGATGCGCCCCCATGTCGCCACCTTCGCCCACCGGACCGAGGGCCTCGCGGAACTCGTCTGCTCCAACTCCTTCCGCTCCGACGACGACGAGCAGAACGCCGTCGGCCTGCTGCACTGGGAGATGCGGGCCGCGAACGGGCTCATCATGCACACGGCCGACCGCCACGCGGTTCCCGCCGGCGGGGCGCTGGCCGTCGACCGCGAGCCCTTCACCGCCGAGGTCACCGCGAAGCTCGAGGCCCACCCCCTCATCCGCATCGAGCGCGGCGAGCTCAAAGGCCTGCCCGCCGCCGACTGGGGATCGGTCATCATCGCCACCGGCCCGCTCACCTCGCCCAGCTTGGCCGAAGCCATCCGCGCGCTGACCGACGAGAGCGCGCTCGCCTTCTTCGACGCCATCGCCCCCATCGTGCATTTCGAGAGCATCGACCTCTCCAAGGCCTGGTTCCAGTCGCGCTACGACAAGGGCGAGACCGAGGCCGAGCGCACCGCCTACCTCAACTGCCCGATGGACCGCGCAGAGTACGAGGCCTTCATCGACGCGCTCCTCGCCGCCGAGAAGACCGAGTTCAAGGACTGGGAGCGCGACACCCCCTATTTCGAGGGCTGCCTGCCCATCGAGGTCATGGCCGAGCGCGGCCGCGAGACCCTGCGCTTCGGCCCCCTCAAGCCCGTCGGCCTCACCAACCCCCACGCCCCGGACCGGAAGCCCTACGCCGTGGTCCAGCTCCGCCGCGACAACGCCCTCGGCACGCTCTTCAACATCGTCGGCTTCCAGACCAAGATGAAATACGGGAGCCAGACGGAGGTGTTCCGCACCATCCCCGGTCTCGAGAACGCCGCCTTCGCCCGCCTCGGCGGCATCCACCGCAACACCTTCCTCAACTCCCCCCGCCTCCTCGACGGCGCGGATGCGCCTGCAAGGCCGACCCCCGCCTGCGCTTCGCCGGCCAGATCACCGGCGTCGAGGGCTATGTCGAGAGCGCCGCCATGGGCCTCCTCGCCGGCCGCCTCGCCGCCTCCGAACGCCTGGGTCGCCCCCTCGACACCCCGCCCCCCACCACCGCCATGGGCGCCCTCGTCACCCACATCACCGGCGGCGCGGACGCGAAAACCTTCCAGCCGATGAACGTCAATTTCGGCCTCTTCCCCCCGCTCGAGGATGCGCGCGGCGGGCGCAAGGGCCGGAAGGTGCGGTACAAGGGGTACACGGACCGGGCGAAGGCGGATTTTGCGGGGTGGCTGGAGGTTGAGCGGGCGGTGGCGTGAGCAGGGCGGCGTCAATGTTTTTGGAAATGACTTCTTTTGAAAGCTGCAGGGAGCGAAAACGATAATAATGGATGAGGGCGACGCACTGAAAGTCAAGGCTGAGCTAATGCGTCCGCGGCTTTCGTTTCAGTCGATTACTTTCTCTGACGGTTCCGTTCTGGGACTGGATGAAGACGAAATAGTCATTTTTGTGGGACCGAACAATGCGGGAAAAAGCGCGGCACTGCGAGAGTTGGAAAGCTGGGTCGCAAGGTCCCAGCCCGGGGTAGTGATCATTAATGCAACATTGAACAAGGTGGGAACAGCGGAGGATTTGAGAGCATATCTTGACTCAAATGCGCAGAAGAGCGGCAAACTCGGAGAATTACGTTACGGTGGGATCGGCTACAACATCCATCACTCGCACCTGCAATACTTCGACCAAGAGGACGACCGGCATCCGGTAGCATCGTTTTTTGCAAAGCGGTTGACCACCGAAGACCGCATAAAGGACTCTGACGCTGCGCCAGCTTTGGCTCTCTACCAGAGCCCGCCAACTCACCCGATACACGTAATGCTTATGGATCCGCACTTGTCGAAAGACATTAGCGAAAAGTTCCAGCATGCCTTCGGCAAGGACCTCACACCATTCCGCGCCGGCGGCGGCAAGTACCCACTTTATGTTGGAATAAAGCCTACAGTGCCCGCTGGTAAGGATGAACTCTCAAGGGAGTTTGTTGAGGCGCTACAGGCTTCGAACGTCATGCTCGAAGCGCAAGGCGACGGCATGCGAAGTTTCGCTGCGGTCATCCTTAACATACTAGCGGCTGGAAGCCATTCGATCCAGTTCCTTGACGAGCCGGAGGCCTTTCTTCATCCGCCCCAAGCGCGTCTCCTAGGGCGCTACATCGCGGAAAATAGGCCGGGAAGTTCTCAGCTCTTCATCTCAACGCACAGCACGGATGTTCTCGACGGTTTGCTCGAAGGCGGCTCTGACAAGGTCCGCATTGTCCGCCTGCGCCGCGAGGGCGATGTGAACCACATAAAGGAGCTGAGCAAGGAGCAGACGAAAGAGGTCGCCAAGGACACCTTGGCGCGATTCTCGCGTGTGTTCGATGGCATTTTCTTCGAGCATGTCGTCATTTGCGAGGCTGACGCCGATTGCATGTTCTACCAGTCGATTCTGAACCTCCCCTCGATTTCCGGTGACCGTCGACCGGACGTTCTTTTTGTCCACAGCGCCGGTAAACATCGAATGGCGAAGCTTGCCGATACGCTGCGATCACTCGATGTTCCGGTTTCAGTTATCGCGGATATCGATCTTCTGAACGATGAGCGGACCTTCAAGAATCTGTTTCAAAAACTGGGAGGCGAATGGGCGAATATTGAGCCGAACTGGAAGGCTGTTGCCGATGCTGTGCTAAAGCAGCGCCCCCCGCTCAACGCGGAGCAAGTTGCAGGCCTCATCGCGGAACAAATTGGGGACGTTTCCGGAACTGGACAATTTCCGGAGGAAAATGAAAGGAAGATAAAGCAAATCTTCAAAACAGTGTCACCATGGAGCGCATTAAAGCGAAGTGGTCGCAGTGGTCTTCCTCCGGGTGAGGCGATCAAGAACTTTGACAAAATGAGCGAGATTTGTAGCGATCATCGACTTTGGATTGTCCCGGTCGGCGAAATAGAGGGCTTCTGCCGCAGCGTTGGCTCTCATGGGCCTGGCTTTGTTGAAAGAGTGCTGGAGGATCGAGACTTGGAGAATGATCCCGAGCTTAAGGAAGCTCGTGAGTTCGTAGGGAAGGTATGGGCACACGCAAAGCCAGCACTCTGATAGCCCGCCCCAGAGTTCCTATTGTCCAACGCGCCGCCCTATCGTCGGGCGCAACGATCCCGCCCTCCCCTCGCCAATCTGTCCGTCGACAGATCCGCGCGCGCCTGCCTGCCCGGGGGCAGGCGCGATTCCGCGCCCACCCAGGCAGCCGCGCGCGGATCGCACCCCTTCGCCCCAGGCCCCACCCCCCTCGGCCTCCGCGCTCGCGCGCTCCGGCCGACGCCCCGGCGCGACGCATGCGTCGCCTGTGCCGGGTCGAAGTCGGCTCGCCGCTGCTCCGTAGGGCAAGCCCCAACCGGAGACTTGCGGAAAACCCCGATATTAGCTAAGTTCCCCAAATTCGGAGACTCGACCCCCATGAAGCAATTCTCCTCCACCGAACTCGCCAACGCCACCGGCGACGTGCTGGCCGCCGCCGCGCAGGCCCCGGTCCTGATCGCCCGCCACGGCAAACCGCGCTTTGTCGTGCTGTCGGCAGAAGCCTTCGACCGCCTGCGCGGGCAGGCCGACACCCGCCGTGCCTTCCACGTCGCGGACCTCGCCGACACCGAAGCCGACACGCTGATCACCGCGCTGCAGGACAGCATCGACAATGACTGATCCGCCCCCGGCGGTCGGCGACGTCTGGCGCTATCCCTTCCTCTGGAGCCGCGAGGCCTCAAGCGGCGAAACCGAAGGCCGCAAGCATCGCCCCGTCGCGCTGATCCTCGTCACGCGCAACACCGCCGGCGAGACCGAGATCCTCATGGTGCCCGTCACCTCGCAGCCCCCCGCCGCGCCCACCTTCGCCCTCGAGGTCCCTGACATCGAGAAACGCCGCGCCGGCCTCGACCCGAATCTCCGGCTCTGGGTGGTGACCGACGAGGCCAACGCCGATCTCCCCGCCCGCAGCTTCCATTTCGAGCCGGGCGGCCGGATCGGCGCCTTCAGCCCGCGCTTTACCAAGGCCGTGCAGGCCCGGATGATCGAGGCTCTCCGGGCGCGAAAGCTCCGGCGCGTCCCCCGTCGCTAGCCCCGACCCTCACGCCTCCTTGCGCTTCGGTGCCGCCTTCCCCCAGATCTCGTCCCCGTTCCGGTCCCTGTCCTCCCGGCTCAGCACCTCCTTCGAGATCACCGCCAGCATGTAGGTGCGGAGCACCGAATTGATCCGCCCGTGATAGCCCATCCCGAGCCCCCGGAACCAGCGCGCCACCTCGTCGTCGAGCGCCACCGTCACCTTCTTCTTGCGCGGCCGGGTCGGCGCCTCGGTCTCCAGCCGGCCCCAGTCGGGCGGGATCAGCGCGGCCCGCAGCCGCGCGTCGCGGATGTCGCGCTCCTGGCGGTCGAGCTCGATCATCATCTTCACATGCGCCCGTTCTTGGGCATTGGTCCGCATCCGCTCGGTCACGGGGGGCCTCTCCTGTCTGGTGTCCCGGAAGCCGCCATCCTGCCGCAAACCCGTTAAAATGCCCCTCAAAACCGGCAAGCCGGATTCCAGCCCCTTTCCAGCCCAATTCCAGCCCCCGCAACCCGCTGGCATCGCTGCGCGAATCCGCCCCGCTTGCGCCCGCGCGCCCGGCCTCCCTATCTCCCTCCCATGAACTACGTCCTCGCCCTCTTCCTGCCCCCGCTCTCGATCCTGTTCGCCGGCCGGCCCATCGTCGGCCTCGTGACCTTCCTGATCTGGATCCCCGCGATCCTGGTCTCCGGCGGCCTGTCGCATCCGCTCTTCATCCTGTTGGCATGGCTGCTTATTTTCCAGTCCGGCGAGGAGCGCCGCACCCGCCGCCTGGTCGATCGCGACCGCGACTGAACGCGGCGTGACGCCCTACGTCACCCGCTTCGCGCCCTCGCCCACCGGCTGGCTGCATCTCGGCCACGCCTTCTCCGCCCTCACCGCCTTCGACCGCGCCCACGAGGCCTCCGGCACCTGCCTCCTGCGCATCGAGGACATCGACACCCAGCGCTGCCGCCCCGACTTCGAGGCGGGAATCCGTGAGGATTTGCAATGGCTTGGTCTCGACTGGCCCGAGCCGGTGATGCGGCAGTCCGAACGCCGTCCCGCCTATGAAGCCGCACTCGAGCGCCTCCGCGACGCGGGCCTTCTCTACCCCTGCACCTGCACCCGCCGCGAGATCGAGGCCGCCCTCTCCGCCCCGCAGGAGGGCGTCGCGGCCCCGCCGGTCTATCCCGGTACCTGCCGCGGCCGCGGTGATTCGCCACCCGATTCCGCCTGGCGCCTCGACATGGCCGCGGCGCTCGAGCATCTCGGTGGCCCTGCAGCCGTCGCCCGCCTCGGCTGGACCGAGACCGGCGAAAACCCCGGCCCCCGTCACCTCGACCCCGGAACTCTGCTGGCGGACCACGGCGACATCGTCCTCGCCCGCCGCGATATCGGCACCTCCTACCACCTCGCCGTCGTCGTAGACGACGCCGCCCAGGGCATCACCGAAATCGTCCGCGGCGCCGACCTCGGCCCCTCGACCCCGCTCCACCGCCTCCTGATCGCCCTCCTCGATCTGCCCGTTCCCGACTGGCACCACCACCGCCTGGTCCGCGACGAATCGGGCAAACGCCTCGCCAAACGCGACGACGCCCGCGCCCTCCGCAGCTTCCGCGAACGGGGTTTCACTCCGGACGCCGTTCGGGCGATGGTCCGGTCCGGCGGCATTGCGTGAGCAAGGAATATCGATCGATCGGCCCCCGTTCGCATTTGAAAGTGCAGACGGATCAGATGCTTGCCTTAAGTTTTTTCGCGCGGTCTCAGGCGATCGGCCGGAAGATCTCGGTTTCCGCCCCGTCGCGCACCGCCGTGAAGAAGCAGCTCCGCCGGTTGGTGTGGCAGGCCGGGCCGGTCTGGTCGACGATCATCAGCAGGCAATCCCGGTCACAATCGACCCGCAATTCCACCAGCCGCTGGACATGCCCCGAGGTCGCACCCTTCCGCCAGAGTTCCTGCCGCGATCGCGACCAGTAGGTGACCTGTCCGCTGGCCAGCGTCTCCGCAAGGCTGGCCGCGGTCATCCACGCCATCATCAGTACGGCCCCGTCCCGATCCTGTGCGATCGCCGGGATCAGGCCGGCTGCATCAAAGCGCAGGCTCTCGATATCGAATTCAGCCACATTCGGCTCCCTTTTCCCGCGCCGGATTTCGGCCTATCTATGGGTCACCGGCGGGAATGCAAAGGGTGGGTGCCATGAGCGGCGACGACGATCTGATCAAGCTCTACTCCCAGCGCATCCTCGCGCTGGCGGCTGACATTCCCCACGCCGCCCGTCTGGCCGCCCCTCAGGTCACCGCCCGCAAGCGCTCGCCGCTCTGCGGCTCGACAGTCACCGTCGATCTCACTCTTGACGGCCCCCGCATCAGCGACTTCGGGCAGGACGTGAAGGCCTGCGCGCTGGGTCAGGCTGCGGCGTCGGTGCTCGGCCGAGCGGTGATCGGCTGCACCCGCGACGACATCGTCCGTGCACGCGACCAGCTTCGCGCAATGCTCAAGTCAGACGGTCCGGTCCCCGACGCCCCGTTCGACGGCTTCGATGTCCTTCTGCCCGCGCGGGACTACAAGAACCGCCATGCTTCAATCCTGCTTGCGCTGGATGCAACCGTCGCGGCCTGCGACGAGGCGCTTGCTGCCGCCTAGGAACCGGCGCAGTCCTGTCTCCGCTCTGCGCGGTACCAAGCATCGCCAAAAAAAATCGCCGCGCCATCCCGAGGATGCGCAGCGATGAAGTGGCAAGGCCGGAGACGACAGGCAGCGTGGGGCGGAGAGGCAGGTATCCGCGGGTCCGGCCCCGCAGGGCAAAGCGTGAGATACGTCAGCCGACGAGAGGCAGGCAGAAGATCGCGAAGATGACCGAACAAAGCGCGGCGAGACCGAATGCCTCGCGTACCAGGACATCCGGTTCAGCGGAGAGAATGCGGCGGGCGGCTTCCTTCATGGCGGATCCTCCAGTGCGGTCCATTTCGTTCTCTTAACGTTCTCACAAGATTCGCGCATGGTCAATCGAAAAAGAGAACAGGAAGGGAACAAACCCAGTCAACCCACGGCCAGCATCCGGATCGCGCGGTCCCGCTCCAGCAGCCACAGCAGGGTGCGCATCGCCGCGCCGCGCGGCGAGGCGAGGTCGGGGTCGACCGTCAGCAGGAGGCGGGCGTCGTCCTGCGCGATCCGCATCAGGTCGGTCCGGGTTTCGAGATCGGCGATGCGGAACTTCGGCAGGCCCGATTGTTGCACGCCCAGGAGGTCGCCGGCGCCGCGCAGGCGCAGATCCTCCTCGGCGATTGCGAAGCCGTCCTCGGTCTGGCGCATGATCTCCAGCCGGGCCCGGGCGCTGTCGCCGAGCGGTGCATCGTAGAGCAGAAGGCAAGTCGAGCGCGCGGTGCCGCGGCCGACCCGGCCGCGCAACTGGTGGAGTTGCGCGAGGCCGAAGGACTGCGCCCCCTCGATGACCATGATCGAGGCTTCCGGCACGTTCACGCCGACCTCGATCACGGTAGTGGCGACCAGGACCCGCGTTTTCCCGGCCACGAAGGCGGCCATCGCGGCATCCTTGTCCTCCGGGCGCAGTCGGCCATGGACGAGGCCCACGACATCGGGACCGAGGGCGGCGCGCAGGCTGTCGACCCGTGCCTCGGCCGCCTTCAGATCGACGGTTTCGGATTCGTCCACGAGCGGGCAGACCCAGTAGACCTGTCGTCCGTCCGCAAGGGCGCGGCCAAGATGCGCGATCACCTCGTCGGTTCGGGCGGCCGAGATCAGCACGGTCTCGACCGGCTGGCGTCCGGGTGGCTTCTCGTCGAGCACGCTCAGATCCATGTCGCCGTACTGGGCGAGCGCGAGGCTGCGGGGGATCGGCGTCGCGGTCATCACGAGGATATCCGGCGCACGCCCCTTGGCGCCAAGATCCATGCGCTGTCGCACGCCGAAGCGGTGCTGCTCGTCGATCACAGCAAGCCGAAGATCATGGAAGGTCACGTCGGACTGGAAGAGCGCATGGGTTCCGACGAGGATCGCGATCTCTCCCGCCGCCAGTTCTGCGAGCTTGGTTGCTCGGACCTCGCCCTTGTCGCGTCCGGTCAGCAGCCCGAGACGGACCCCGGCGGCCTCGGTCAGAGGCTCGAGGGTTTCGAGGTGCTGGCGGGCGAGGATCTCGGTCGGGGCCATCATCGCGGCCTGTCCCCCGGCCTCGATTGCGGCGAGCATTGCCATCAGGGCGACCAGCGTCTTGCCCGAACCGACATCGCCCTGCAGGAGCCGGTTCATGCGCGCGGGGGCC
Organism: uncultured Alphaproteobacteria bacterium; assembly: GCA_963825715.1. Lineage (GTDB taxonomy): Bacteria > Pseudomonadota > Alphaproteobacteria > Rhodobacterales > Rhodobacteraceae > Amaricoccus. The sequence goes on from CAWGUH010000014.1 coordinate 12,896, forward strand.
GCCATATCGGCGACGATCTCTTCGACCGCGCGGTCCTGTGCGCCGGTTGGTGCGTAGGGCAGAGCGGCAAGCACCCTCTCCCTCAGATGGCAGTCGCCCACCGTGGCGAAGCCTTTCGCGCGCTTCACCTTCGCCCGGGCGAGTGCCAGCGTCATCTGGTGAGCGAGCAATTCGTCGTAGGCGAGACGCTCGCGGGCGGGCGCGTAGGGCGAAAGATCGGCCGGCCCGCGGGGGGCATGGGCTTCGGCGAGCGCGGCACGCCAGCCGGGCCAGCCGCGGGCCCGGAGCAGGCCGGGCTCGATCCATTCGGGAAGCGCCGGGGCGCGGGCAAGGGCAGCCCGCACCGCGCGTGTCATGGTCCGTAGCGCAAGCCCCTGGGTAAGCGGATAGATCGGCTCGAATTCGGGCAGGTCTTCGCCGCTACCGGGCTCAAGCACGTGGTCGGGATGGACCATCTGGCCGATGCCGTCGAAGAGTTCAACCCGCCCGGAGACCACCCGTCGCGCGCCTTGCGGGAAGCTCTGCCGTAGCCAGTCCTCGCGCGGGCGGAAGAATACCAGCAGGAACTCGGTCGCCGCGTCGCGGACATGAATGCGGTAGGGCCGGCCGCGCCCGGAGGGCGGCTGGTGCAGGCCGATCTCGACCTCGACGGTGACGATTCCGGGAAGCGCCGCATCTCGGATGGAGGCGCGCAGCCTCCGATCCACCCCGGAGACGGGAAGGGTCAGCAGAAGATGGGCGGGTGCCGTGACCTCGAGTCTCTCGAGCAGCTTCGCGGTCTTCGGGACCGACCCCATCGAGCGCGGTCAGTTCGGAAAAAAGGGGAAAGAGAATTTCGGGGCGGCCGCTCATGGCGCGAAGAGACGCGACGTTCGGCGCCGGATCAACCGTTTTCGCCGAAGTACCCCGAAGGCGCTCTTGCTTGACCGTCAGGCGTGGGTGGAGATGATGCGGGCCGCTACATTGAGGAGCGCCCGCCCCATGTCGATCAGCCTGTTCCGTCCTGTCCTGATTCCTCGCATTCTGGGCCTTTTCGGCGCCTGGCCCGGCGGCGCAGCAGTCCTTCGACTGTGCGGGAGCCGGCTCTAGAGCGGAGACCGCGATCTGTGCCGATGCCGGGCTTGCGGCGCTCGACCGGGAGCTTGCGCGGCTCTACGGGCTGGCGTTGGATGATCCCGACGTCGATGATGAGACTCGTGCCACGCTGCAGGCGATGCAGCGGGGGAGGACAGAGTGGCGTGACGCGTGCGGGAAGTCGGCGGCCGGGCTTGAGACCTGCCTCGGTGCGGAATATGCGCTGCGGATCCACGCGATCCGGGAGGGCTCCGCCCGGGCCCGCGCGGACGACGAGGCCGGCGTGTCGGTCGGGCCGACGGCCTGGGCCTGCGACGGGCTCGACGCACTCCTGAGCATCACGTTCGTGAACACGGAGCCTGCGCTCGTGGCGATCCGCTGGCGCGACGAGGCGCTGGTGCTGCCGCAGGCGGTAGCGGCGTCGGGCGCACGTTATGCTTCGGAGACCGAGCCGGGCGGCAAGGCACTCTTCTGGACAAAAGGCGATCAGGCGCTGTTCGCCGCACCCGGCGGGCCGGAGTTGGCCTGTGCCATGGTCGACACCGGCTGAGGCTCAGCCGGCGCCGATAAGTCGCGAGCCAGTCGTCCTCGGTCAGGAGCGTGAGGCCGAGTTCACGCGCTTTCTTTTCCTTGGAGCCGGCGCCCGGACCTGCGACGACGTAGTCGGTGCGGGCGGAGACCGAGCCCGAGACCTTGGCTCCCAGCGCCTCGGCGCGGGTCTTGGCTTCGGCGCGGGTCATGCGCTCGAGCGTGCCGGTGAAGACCACGGTCTTGCCGGCGATCGGACTGTCGGTGGCGTTCGGGGCCGAGACGTCGGCGATGTCGAGCTCAGCCACCAGCCGGTCGACGGCGGCACGGTTGGCCGGTTCGTGGAAGTAGTCGACGAGGCTCGCGGCCATGACCGGGCCGACCCCGTCGATGCCGTTCAGGGCGTCCCAGTCCGGGCCTTCGTGCTCGCGGCCGGCCTCCATTGCGGCCCGGAAGCGATCCCAGCTGCCGTAGTGCCGGGCGAGGAGTCGGGCGGAGGTCTCGCCGACATGGCGGATGCCGAGACCGAAGATCAGCCGATCCAGGGGAACAGTGCGGCGGGAGGCGATGGCGTCGAAGAGGTTGGCGGCGGATTTCTCGCCCCAGCCGTCGCGGGTGCGGAGCGCGGCACCGTGGCGGGCCTCAAGGGTGAAGATGTCGGCGGGCTCGCGCAGCCAGCCTACGGCGAAGAACGCCTCGACCTGCTTCGCGCCGAGCCCCTCGATGTCGAAGGCACCACGGCTGACGAAATGCCGCAGCTTTTCAACTGCCTGTGCCGGGCAGATCAGGTTGCCGGTGCAGCGGTGTAATGCCTCGCCTTCTTCGCGGATCACGTCGGAGCCGCAGACCGGGCAGGTTTCGGGGAAAACGAAAGGAACCGCCTCGGCGGGGCGGCGGGCGAGGTCGACGTCCTCGATCTTCGGGATCACGTCGCCGGCGCGGTAGACCGTGACCCGGTCGCCGACGCGGATGTCGCGGCCCTCCCGGATCGGGGCGCCCGAGGAGTCGCGGCCGGCGATGTAGTCGGCATTGTGGAGGGTGGCGTTCGAAACGACGACGCCGCCGACAGTGACCGGAGTTAGGCGCGCGACGGGGGAGAGGGCGCCGGTGCGGCCGACCTGGATCTCGATGGCCTCCAGCAGGGTGGTGGCGCGTTCGGCGGAGAACTTGTGCGCGATGGCCCAGCGCGGCGTTGAGGAGCGGAAGCCGAGCCGGGCTTGCAGGTCGAGCCGGTCGACCTTGTAGACGACGCCGTCGATATCGTAGCCGAGGGCAGCGCGATCGGCCTCAATGCGGCGGTAGTGCGCGATCATATCTGCCACGCCTTTGCAGAGCTTCATCAGTGGGTTGGTCGAGAAACCTAAAGCGGCGAGCTGGTCGATGGAGCCGGTCTGGGTTTCGGCCAGCGGTGCGGAGAGCGCGCCCCAGCCATAGGCGAAGAACCTAAGCGGGCGGGCGGCGGTGATGGCGGGGTCGAGCTGCCGAAGCGAGCCGGCGGCGGCGTTGCGGGGGTTGGCGAAGGTGCGGGTGCCGGCGCCCTCCTGGCGTGCGTTGAGGGCGGCAAAATCGGCGTGGCTCATATAGACCTCGCCGCGGATCTCGAGGAGGGCCGGGGCGCCGGCGACAGCGTCTCGGGTATGTCGTCGATGGTGCGGGCGTTGGCGGTGACGTTCTCGCCGGTCTCACCGTCACCGCGGGTGGCGGCATGGACCAGCCGGCCGTCCTCATATCGGATCGAGAGCGACAGGCCGTCGATCTTGGGCTCGGCGGCGTAGGCGAGCGGGGACGCGGCGTCGAGGCCGAGGAAGCGGCGGATGCGGGTGTCGAATTCGACGATCTCATCGTCGTCGAAGGCATTGGAAAGGCTGAGCATCGGAACGTCGTGGCGGATCTTGCCGAACGCTTCGGACGGGGCGGCGCCGATCTTTTCCGACGGGCTGTCGGGGCGCTTGAGATGCGGGAAACGGGCCTCGATGGCGGCGTTGCGGCGCTTCAGCGCATCGTAGGCGGCGTCGGTAATCTCGGGCGCATCGGCGCCGTGATAGGCCTGATCCGCGGCGGCGATCTCGCGGGCGAGCAGGCCGAGTTCTGCCTTGGCCTGGGCTTCGGTGAGGGCGTCGACTTCGGGGCGCGGGGGCATGGATCGGTTCCGGCGGGGGCGGGCAGCGGACTGTGACCCTGCCGGGGCGGGGGCGTCAAGTCGCGGGGTGGACGCGCCGGGGGCGGGCGGCTTCGGGGGCGAGAATCGCTGTATGCAAGCTGTATGCATCAGTCGCTTATTCTGTACGTACAATCCTTCAGTGCGGGACTCCGGGGGAGAGGGCGACCCGCGTCCGGATGCGGGCCTCGCCGAGGCGACTGGCACGCGGAGAAACCGGTGCCTGCGGGGCGCCTGCCACGCGAATTCGTTTTGGTGTCCGGATGATCGGTGTAGGCTTGGCGCCGGTGATCAGCGCAAGGGAACGGGCGCGTGGGAATTTACGATGAAATGGCCGCCGCGATGCGCGCCGACGACGTGGATCGCTATGTCGCGCTCTTTCACGAGGACTTCTCCTATGTTCGGCACAAGTCGAAGGATACGCTGAACCGCGACGAGATGGCGGCGCTGCTCGGCAAGGTCTGGGCCGGCGGAAACCGCACCATCGAAGACATCCGCTGCCTCTACGAGAACGAGGACATTCTGGTGGTGCACACCATTTTGTCGTTCCGCAGCGGGTCGCGTGAGGGGGCGATGATCGTCAACCTCAAGCGGGACGGAAAGGTCATCCGGATCGAGACGGGGGTTTCGGACCTGACCTGAACGCCTCTCCGTTTTTTCGCGCCTCAGGCGGTTGCAAGGCGAACTTCAGGCCGGTGCGTCACAGGGCGTATTGTGACAAGGTGGGGAAACAGTTGCCGGACAATCCGTTCACGGCGGGCGGCGGGGATTATGCGCGGTTTTGTCCGACCTATCCGGAAGCGCTCGGGCCGGTTCTGGCGGGGCTCGGGGCGCAGGCGCTCGATGTGGGCTGCGGAAGCGGGCAACTGGCCTGTCGGCTGGCGGGACATTTCGACCGGGTGACGGCGAGCGATGCGAGCGCGGATCAACTGGCGGCGGCGCGGGACTGCCCGGGGGTGAGCTATGTCTGCAAATCGGCGGAGCGGATTGGGCTCGGGGACGGGTCGGTCGATCTGGTGGTTGCGGCCCAGGCGGCACACTGGTTCGATCTGGACGCCTTTTTCGCCGAGGCCCGGCGGGTGGCGGCCAAGGGCGCGGCGATCGCGCTGGTGAGCTACGGCGTGCCGGTGGTCGAGGGACCGGCGGGGCCAGCCTTCGCGCAATTCTACTGGCAGGACATTCACCGCTTCTGGCCAGCGGCACGGCGGCATGTCGAGCGGGGGTACGGCGACCTCGACTTCCCGTTCGAGGCGCTGGCGGTGCCGGAACTGGAGATCGTGCGAGACTGGCAAGCCGGGGATGTGACAGGATAGATCGAGACGTGGTCGGCGGTGCGAGCGGCGCGCGTGGCCGGGGCGGGGGTGACGGAGTTCGCCGATGAGATTGCGGGGCTGTGGGGGGATGCGGATGTCTGCCATCGGGTGCGCTGGCCAGTAACGGTGCGGGCGGGGCGGCTCGGATGAGGATCGTCAGGGTGCGACGATCGAAGAGACGGGCGGTATCTTTCCATACGGAGCGGACCTAGTGTGCGCGAGGGGCAGCGGCCGGACCACGGGGGGCGCGAGGATTGCCTACCGTCATGACCCGCGTGTACGTCTCCGGTGCGACGGGGTGGACTGGATGCGGCCGGGGCGGAGGGGTGACTCGAGCGCTCTGATTCGACTTGCATATGCAGTGAGGAGGCGAGGTGCCTGACATGAGAAACATCTACGATCAGGACCTTGAGGCGGGGCCGGCGAACTTCACGCCGCTCACGCCGCTCGATTTCATCGCGCGATCCGCGGCGGTCTGGCCGGGCCTGCCGGCGGTGGTGCACGGCGATGTGCGGCGGAGCTGGGCGGAGACCTATGCGCGGACGCGGCGTCTCGGCTCGGCGCTGGCCGGGCGCGGGATCGGCCGGGGCGACACGGTGGCGGTGATCGCGGCGAACATCCCGGAGATGTTCGAGGCGCATTTCGGCGTGCCGATGGCCGGCGCGGTGCTGAACGCGATCAACACGCGGCTCGACGCGGCAACGATCGCGTTCATCCTCGGGCATGGCGAGGCGAGGGTGCTGATCGTCGATCCGGAATTCGCCGAAGTGGCGGAGGCGGCGCTGGCGCTTCTGCCCGGGCGGGAGATCCTCGTGGTGGACATCGTGGCGCCGGATGTGCCGGGCGCGCGCGGGATCGGGGCGCTCGGTTACGACGACCTGCTCGCGGAGGGTGATCCGGAGTTCGACTGGCGGGCTTTGCCGCGCGACGAATGGGACGCGATCAGCCTCAACTACACCTCCGGGACCACCGGCGATCCGAAGGGGGTGGTCTTCACCACCGGGGGGCGGCGCTGAACGCGCTGTCGAACATCGTCACCTGGGCGATGCCGGCGCATGTGCGCTATCTCTGGACGCTGCCGATGTTCCATTGCAACGGCTGGTGCTTTCCCTGGACGATCGCGGCGAATGGCGGGGTCTGCATCTGCCTGCGGCATGTGCGCGCCGAGTCGGTGTTCGGTTTGATCCGCGACGAGGGAGTCACGCATTTCTGCGGGGCGCCGATCGTGCTCACCATGCTGATCGCGGCCCCCGATGCGCTCAAGGACTTCCCGCAGCGCGTGAAGGTGATGACGGCGGGTGCCTCGCCGCCTGCTTCGGTGATCGAGAAGATGGAGGCGATGGAGATCGAGGTCACCCATGTCTACGGGCTGACCGAGACCTCGGCGCCCTCGGTGGTCTGCGCCTGGAACCCGGACTGGGACCGGCTGCCGGCGGCGGAGCGCGCGCGGCTCAAGGCACGGCAAGGGGGCCCTGATGTTTTCGCGCTGGCCGGGCTGATGGTAGCGGACCCGGAGTCGCTGGTGCCGGTGCCGCATGACGGGGAGACGCTGGGCGAGATCTTCATGTGCGGCAACGTGGTGATGAAGGGGTATCTGAAGAATCCGGAGGCGACGGCGAAGGCGTTCCGGGGCGGCTGGTTCGCCTCAGGGGATATCGGGGTGATGCATGCGGACGGATATGTGGAGATCAAGGACCGCTCGAAGGACATCATCATATCGGGCGGCGAGAACATCTCGTCGGTGGAGATGAAATCGGTGCTCTACCGGCATCCGGCGGTGATGGCCGCGGCAGTGGTGGCCGAAGCCCGATCCGAAATGGGGCGAGACGCCCTGCGCCTTCGTCGAGCCTGAAGCCCGGCGCGGAGGTGACGGAGGCCGACCTGATCGCGTTCTGCCGGGAGAACATGGCGCATTTCAAGGCGCCGCGGGTGGCGGTGTTCGGCGAGCTGCCGAAGACCTCCACGGGCAAGATCCAGAAATTCGTGCTGCGTGAGAGGGCACGG
>CAWGUH010000015.1:0-186891 GCA_963825715.1 uncultured Alphaproteobacteria bacterium
ATTGAGGCATTTGCGCGGGGTGAGGTTGATGGTCATTGCGATCTCCTGGATGTCGGCTTCGGTGATCTCGTGGAGATCCGTTCCGCGCGGCAGCCATCGTCGGATCCGCCCGTTGGTGTTCTCGACCCCGCCCTTCTGCCAGCTTGCGTAGGCGTCGCAGAAATACGTGGTGGCCGAGAGCATTCCGCGAAGGAGCATGTGGCGTGCGAAACAGGTGTCGTTGTCGAACGTGACCGAGCCGCGCATCCTGGGGTCGAGCCGCCGGAAGGCGGCCGTCATCGCGGAGATGGTCTCGGCGGCGGTCTTGCCCGCAAGGCGCGACATCAGCGTGATCCGGGTCTTGCGCTCGTGAAGCACCAAGACAGGCCGGGAGCGTCTGCAGATCACCTGGTCGGCGCTGGATTCACGTTTCAAGTGCGACACCGATGCTGACATCGACGACGTGATCTGGAACCTCAACGCAACGCCTCGGAAGTGCCTCGGCTACCGCACGCCCATCGAGGCATTCGCAGCCAACCTCGGTGTCGCACTTGAAACGTGAATTCAGCGATAGCCGTCGGCGCAACGGTTGCGCTCGAGTTCGCGCTGGATCGTGCTCCGGTGACGATCCATGCGCCTCGCGATCTCGCTGATGCCCAGATCCATCTCGATCATGCCGCGCAGGCGACATGTCTCCTCAAGGCTGAGGTGGCTGTATCTCTTTCCCATGGCGGCTCCGGACATAGCCGGTGTCGCACTTCTTTGTCAGTTTACGATCGGCTACAGGACGCCGGCCGCCTGCGCCGCGACCCTGAAACCGCAACGGGCACCAGCGCCGCGCCGCCTCGAAAGCTCCCCGCCGATGCCCGTTGCTACCGTCGTGCTCACGGGCAATTCTCAACCTACGATTCAGGTCGCAGGTGGATGAACGACGGGGAAGCGCGGCAATATCACCACCGACCGTATACCAGTCTCCATTGGCTTTCTGTGAGAGCGCCAAAATAAGCACAAAATAAAGAAAGTTTAAGTATGTCAGAGTAATTATATGACATAAAATAATTTTATAAAAAATATTTAAAATTAAAATTACCTTAAAAATTTTTAAAATAGACTGTACGACCATTTATAATTCTTTGTACAAATGGGTGAAAATATTTAATTAATGGAAGCGCGGTCCAGGCAGCGAGTACGCAAGCAATTGGCGTAACAAACATCAACGCTAGGTACCAATAATTCGCATAGCCACCAAAGATACCTTGAAAGCGCCACCAATAAATAGGATGACTACACTATGACTTAGAAATACAAGATAAATGAATTTCTCCATCCATTCGAAAATTGGAACTGCGCTTGTTGTTGCAATCCACGCGCCAAGCACCCAAAAGACGACGATAACCACAAGGCGGTTCACCATATCGAACCAACCTCTCGCGTCGAACATGTTCTCCACTACGCCGGTGGCAAAAACAAACCATGTGCCGCCGATCCAGAAAACACACGAGAACAACAAGATAGGGATGAGCTTGGCATCCAGAGCGCGCAGATTGCTTCCATAAATTCGGAGCCCCAGGCCGACGCAGAAACAAAACAAGGTGATTGGTCGGAAGATGACAGGCTCACCAAGCCCGAACCAAACAAGCAACCCTGCAGCGGTCAGTAGAATAAGTGGCGCGGATCGGATGGCTCGCACCAAGATTGGTGCGAAGATTGAAATTACGAACATGTCGCGCAGGAAGTAGAGTGGCCCGTTGATTGGAGCCTTCCATATTGCAAAGATAGAATTTAACGGCCCTGTTTCCAACATTCGATCATAAGAGTTTGAGTCGAAGCCTGCTTGGTTTACCGAGATGAGTGCTGCCGCAAAGATCAGGTTCCAAGCGACCATCGGCAAATATAATATTTGGAAGCGGTGAAGGAGGTATTTCGGGTATCCACGGGATTCATAGGAGTTCGACAAGCAGGAACCCGCTGATCAGACTCAGGAGCGGAACGGAGGCGTGGCCGAGCACATTTATAAAGAAGTATCGGAGCACCTCTACGGTCTGTGGGGCGCCAGGGATGAGTTCCGCAGTTGGCTGGAGATGTACGAGAATCACGAAGAATATCCCGAGGACCCGGCATATGCGGATTCGTCGGGATAAATCGGCATCCACGGGCGCTGGCTTGGGCCCGGATGGTATCATCGGATGAGCGACGCGAAACATGGGTGGAGCAATGCAGAAACTCGACCCGACAAGCAAGGTGAACTGGCAGGAGCGGTAAACTGGACCCGATTTGATCCGCGATAGCGCCCCAAATTGTTTCTGGAGTTCTCCGTCTAGTGTCTCATGGCTCGGACGGGATTGGAAAGGCATGCTTACATCCGAGTTCACGGACGCGCGAAAAGCCTCGCCAATCATGCACGCTGATTACGGCGCGCCCGTCGTGGATGTCTCCAGGAAGGCGGGATCCGCTCTCCTACGTTCGTCAATATGAGCGAACAGTATGCCGAAGATGATGTAGACGTAGATGAACGGCTCAGTGAGTTGGAGAAAGAGAACGCGCTGCTGAATGGCATCGTCTCTGACCTTTAGCAGTACAAGGAGTTGCTGTAAGTCGTCATTGAGAAAAAGCTCGAAGAGCCAGATTTGAAAGTTTCTGGGCGATATCATCTGGTTCTGATTCACCGTCTTTGTCGAGAAGATGGAGGATCGGATGCCTTGGGACGATACCGCTCGTAAGCAGCATAGTCGCGATGGATTACGGTATCCAAGCGATTTGATGGACCGTGAGTGGGCCTTGCTAGAGCCGCTGCTTCCGCTGGCCGAGCGAGGCGGTCGCAAGAGAACGACCGACCTTCGCGCCATCACCAACGCGATGCTCTACATCTAGGACAGCGGCTGCCAATGGCTCATGCTTCCAGGGGACCTCCCGCCGGTTTCGACCGTCCGGGGTTATTTCTACGCCTGGAGCGATGCCGGCCTGTGGCAGACGATCGACCTTCTGCTGGTCATGAGCACGCGGGATTTGGAGTGGCGCGAGGCCAGCCGCATGGCGGGTGTGAACGACACGCAATCGGTGAAAACCACCGAGAGTGGCGGGGTTTGCGGCTTCGACGCGGGCAAGAGGGCCAAGGGACGCAAGCTCCACATCATCACCGATACGCTCGGCCTGATGCTTTTCACGGAGATCCACGCGGCCGATATCCAGGACCGTGACGGCGCGCCGGAGGTGCTGAAGGCGATCCGCCACCGCTTTCCTTAGCTATGCCATGTCTTCGCCGACGGCGGTTGCGCCGGACCAAAGGTGCGCGCCGCACTCAAGGGCAAGGGCGATTGGACAATCGAGATCGTCAAGCGCTCGGACACGGCAAAAGGCTTCAAGGTCCTGCCGCGCCGCTGGGTTGTTGAGCAGAGCTTCGCCTGGCTGGGTCTATGCCGCCGACTCGCAAAGGACTGGGAAACCTCCCTCGAAACGTCAACTGCATGGACCTTCATCGCCAGCACAAGGATCATGACCCGCAGGCTTGCAACATATTGTCATGTCCAATGATCTCTTGCATCCGGCTCTTAGGCCTGCTGTGCCGAAATGGCCTTGACGCGACCTCGGCCCATATTCCAGCTGAGGAGAGCGACAATGAAGAGTTCACCGTTCGGCGACGGGCAAGTCACTGGCATCCTGACGGAGCATGAGCCGGGCAAGAGCGCGGCGGAACCGTGCGGGAGGCACCGGATCAGCGAGCCAACGCCGGGGCCACGGCCTCGTCCGCGACGCGCCGATGGATGGCCGCCGATGATCTCCGATTTCCCGCTCTCCGGTCTCCGGGTTGCCCGCGAGTTGGACAAGATCGCCAAAAGGCGCGGTTGGCCCGACATTGTGGCGGCGACAACGGACAGACCTGAAGGCGATCGCCATGCTCGGATCGGGGAGCGGCGGCGTTGGCGATGGCCGTCCTCGGTCGCCGGACCGAGCGCTCGGCACAGACTTCCTGGGGCCGGCAAGGGTGCGGTCACCAATTTGCCGGGGCCGGTGACGTTGCAGGACCTTCCTGAAATGCACCGCATCCATGCGGGCAATATGGGTCGAATAATGAGGGACTGCCCCGGAACTCTCGGATCTCGAACTGCTTCCAGGCTGGAAATCATGGTACCGACGCCCCGGCTCGAACGGGGGACCCCCAGATCCACAATCTGGTGCTCTAACCTACTGAGCTACGTCGGCTCCGGGGAGAGGGGTTAGCGATCCCGATTGACGATTGCAAGTCTGTCTTGCAAACCGGACCGGAACCCGGCCCGCCGCCGGAACGGATGAGGTGCAAATTGGGCATCAACAGCGAAAGCGACATCGTGGCCAATCTTCAGATCGGGCCGACGACCGATGGCATGGTGCGACTCTTCATCGAGACCGACACCATCGAGATCCCGCTCGATTTCGACCCGGACGAGGCGCTGGAGATCGCCGAGGAGTTGCGCGCGGCTGCCGAGCGGGCGAGGAATGCCGGCAAACGCGGCACCGGCCGCAAGCGCAGGGACTAGTCGAAGCCACCGGTCTGCAGGATGCCGGGATCGCAGTTCCGGAGCAGCCTCAGCGTCGATACGCGGGCGAAGCGCAGGGTAAGGGCGCGTCGCCGGGCCGGTGCCAACGGGGTCGGGTCAGGCCAGCGGGCAATCTCCGCACCGTGCGCGTCGGCGCGGATCAGGCCGGTCTCGGCGGGCAGGATCTCGTCCGGGAAGTCCGCATCCACGGCCCAGAAGAACCTGTCGCACCAGGGGGCGTATCCCTGCCACTTGCGATCGGACATGAAGTCCGCTCGGTTCGACTTGCACTCCACGATCCAGAGCTCCCCCCTCGGGCCGAGAGCCATGAGATCGACCCGCAACCCCGGGCCGGGCACGAATTCCGAAAGGCTCGCGAAGTCGTGCGCGAGAAGATGTCGCGCCACGCCGCGCGCGAGGAGCTGTCCGGGAAGGAGATCGTCCGCCATCGATCTGGACTGACGCGATCCCGCACCCGGGTCAACCATGCCGCATGGTGACGCAGGGGCTTGAGGCCATGATCCGGGCAGGGTAGACCATTCACAAGCGCCGATACGTTCAGAACGGAATCGGCTTGCCGGAATTTGTCAGGAGATCAAGCTCATGGCCGACGCTGCCGTGCAATCGCACGCCGACCATCCGAAACCGGGTTTCTTCACCCGCTGGTTCATGTCCACGAACCACAAGGACATCGGCATCCTCTACCTCGTGACGGCGGCGATCCTCGGTCTGATCTCGGTCAGCTTCACTGTCTACATGCGGCTCGAGCTGATGCATCCCGGCGTCCAGTACATGCTGATCGACGGCGAGCCCAACGGCCATATCTGGAACGTGCTGATCACCGCCCACGGCGTTCTGATGATGTTCTTCGTCGTGATTCCGGCCCTGTTCGGCGGTTTCGGCAATTATTTCATGCCTCTCATGATCGGCGCGCCCGACATGGCCTTCCCGCGCATGAACAATCTCAGCTACTGGCTCTTCGTGGCCGGCGGCTCGCTCGCGGTCCTCTCGGTGGTCGCGCCCGGGGGCAACGGCCTGCTCGGCTCGGGCGTGGGCTGGGTCCTCTACGCGCCGCTCTCCACGACCGAGAGCGGCATGTCGATGGATCTCGCGATCTTCGCCGTCCACCTCTCGGGCGCGTCGTCGATCCTCGGCGCCATCAACATCATCACGACCTTCCTCAACATGCGTGCGCCGGGCATGACGCTGTTCAAGGTGCCGCTCTTCGCCTGGTCGATCATGGTCACCGCGTTCATGATCCTGCTCGCGCTTCCCGTGCTCGCTGGCGCGATCACCATGCTGCTGACAGACCGCAATTTCGGCACGACGTTCTTCGATCCGGCCGGCGGCGGAGACCCGGTGCTCTACCAGCACATCCTGTGGTTCTTCGGCCATCCGGAAGTCTACATCGTGATCATGCCGGGATTCGGCATCATCAGTCACGTGGTCTCGACCTTCTCGCGCAAGCCGGTCTTCGGCTACCTGCCGATGGTCTTTGCGATGATCGCCATCGGCGCCCTCGGCTTCGTGGTCTGGGCACACCACATGTACACGGTCGGCATGTCGGTGACGCAGCAGAGCTATTTCATGCTGGCGACGATGGTCATCGCCGTGCCTACAGGCATCAAGATCTTTTCCTGGATCGCGACGATGTGGGGCGGTTCGGTGGAGTTCAAGACCCCTATGCTCTGGGCGATCGGCTTCATCTTCCTTTTCACCGTCGGTGGCGTGACCGGCGTCGTTCTGAGCCAGGCCGCGGTCGACCGGGCCTACCACGACACCTATTACGTCGTGGCGCACTTCCACTACGTGATGAGTATCGGCGCGGTGTTCTGCATCTTCGCCGGCATCTACTACTGGCTCGCCAAGATGTCCGGCCGCCAGTATCCCGAATGGGCCGGAAAGCTGCATTTCTGGATGATGTTCGTCGGCGCCAACGTCACCTTCTTCCCGCAGCACTTCCTCGGGCGCCAGGGGATGCCGCGCCGCTACATGGACTATCCCGAGCAGTTCGCACTCTGGAACTACATCTCGTCGATCGGTGCGTTCATCTCCTTCGCCTCATTCCTGCTGTTCTTCGGCATAATCTACTACACGCTGCGTTACGGCCAGCGCGTGACCGAGCCGCAATACTGGGGCCCGCAGCCTGACGCGACGCTCGAGTGGAGTTTGTCCAATCCGCCGCCGGAGCATACCTTCGAGACCCTTCCCACGCGCGACATGTGGGACAAGAAGGCCGGGCATTGAGCGACCGGGAGACCTTCAGCCATCACATCGGGGGGGCGGATGCGGCGGCATCCGCCCCCGATCCGTTCCGGCGCAGCGATCCTCCCGTCATGGAACTGAGCCTCTGGCCGCACCGTTCGCTCTCGGTCCGTGGCTGGCGCATCTTCCTCGCCCTCCTGACGGCAGGGCTCTCGGTGCCGCTCTTCTTCCTGGTCGGCTCGATGGCGGCCTGGGGCATGCTGCCCTTCCTTGTCGCGGCCCTGCTTGCGGTCTACTGGGCAATGCGCCGGAACTTCGACGATGCGAAGCTCACCGAGGAATTGCGGCTGTGGCCCGACCTCATCACCGTCGAGCGTCGCGAGCCGCGCGGGGCCGTGCATCGCTGGCATGCCAATCCGTTCTGGGTACAGCCCCGGCTGCTCGATGGCGCGCATATCGAGAAATATCTCACCATCAAGGGAGGCGGTCGCGAGATCGAGCTTGGTGCGTTCCTGTCGCCCGGGGAGCGCGAGCGCCTCTACGACGACCTCTGCATCGCCCTCTCGAGCCTGCGGCCTACGGGGCAGGGCCCCGACGGAGCAGCGCCAGCTCCCTGATTCCTGCCAAGAATGACGCTGACACCGGCCGCACGACTCGGCTATGGTCTCCGCCTCGAATGCGTCGAAGGAGATCCCCGATGTTCACCCGTCCGCTCGCTGTGGCCCTCGCCATTGGCCTCAGCATGACCGTCGCAAAGGCCGACGAATTCACCGATGTGCTCTCCAGCGCGCTTCAGGCCTATGAGGAAGGCGACATTACCGTCGCCCGGGAGGAACTTGATTACGCGGTGGCTCTCCTCAAGGAACTGAAATCCGAGAGCCTGTCCGCCTATCTTCCGGAACCGCTTCCGGGCTGGACCCGCGAGGCAGCGGAAGGCGATGGCGCGGGCATGGCGATGGCGATGCTCGGTGGCGGCACCACGGCGGCGGCGAAGTATTCCAACGGCGCGACCGACATGACCATCACCCTGATCGCCAATTCCCCGGTGGTCAGCTCGATCGGCGGGATGATCACCGGCATGGCTTCGCTCGGCGGCGGCAAGCCGACGCGCATCCAGCGCACGCAGTTTGCTGACAACGACGGCGAGTTGCAGGGCGTAATCGACAACCGCATCCTGGTGAGCGTCAGCGGCGACGCCCCGGTCGAGGACAAGATCGCCCAGCTCGAGGCGATGGACTTTTCCTCGCTGCGCGATTTCTGATCCGGGCCCGTCAGGCCCGCGATCCGGAGGGCCCAAAGGGGTCTTCGGTCTCCGCTGAAATATTTACTATTTTAAAACAAAGGCTTGGATTCGGTCGTGGCTGGGACCGCTCATCCCGCCCCCCCGAGCACCGCCAGCCAGGCCGAAATCGTCAGCACCGACAGCGCCGTTCCGAGCAGCACCGCGCTCGCCGCCTGTGCCTGTCCGCGGGAATAGAGGCTGGCAAAGACATAGGTGTTGATCCCGGGTGCCATGCTCGCCGTCACGACCGCGGCTCGGACAAACTCCTCGGGCATCCCGAAGACCCGGCTGGTCAGGAACAAGGCGATCATCGGATGGAACACCAGCGACAGTCCCGCCACCATCCCGGCCTCCGCCAGCGAGGCCCTCAGCGCGTAGCGGGTGAGCACGCCCCCGAGCCCGAACAGAGCCGCCGGCAGGGCGGCCTGCGCCATCAGGTCGACCCCCGCCCGGACCGGGTCCGCAAGCGCGATCCCGCCGAGATTGACCGCGAAGCCGAGCGCCAGCCCGATCATCAGCGCATTGCGGAACATCGCCCGGACCACGGCCCGCCCGGTCCCGAACAGGCCACGCCCGTCCGCCCGCGCGAACTCCATCACCGTGATGCCGAGCAGGTAGCAGAAGGGCGCATGGATCGAGATGATCGCGAAGACCGGGGGCAGGGCGCCAGGCCCGTAGGCCCGCTCCATGATCGGCAGCCCGAGGAGCACCGAATTCGAGAAAAGCGCCCCGAAGCCGATCGCCACCGCCTCGCCCGGGCGCCGCCCGAAGATCACCCGGGCCCCGAAGACGCCGAGAGCGAATGAGAGCACCGCCCCGGAATAGAACGAGACCAGCAGCCTGGGGTCGAATACCGCCGCGAGGTCGAGATCGGCGATGGCGAGGAACAGCAGGCACGGGATTGCGAAGGTCTGGGTGAAGCTCATCAGCCCGTCGACGGCCGCCTGCGAGAAGAGCCCCGAGAGGGTCGCGAGGTAACCAGCACCGGCCACCAGAAAGACCGGAAGCACCACCCCGACGAGAACGAGGATCACAGGGCGAGGTCCACCGACAGCCCATCCTGAGCCGGCGTCACGTTCCCGGGCGTCTCGGAATCGAGCCGGGCATAATCGAGATCGTTGTGGAGGTTGGTCAGGATTGCCCGCTCCGGCTCCATCCGGGCGATCCATTCCAGACTCAGCGCCACATGGGCATGGGTGGGATGTGGCTTGTAACGCAGCGCATCGAGGATCCAGAGCCGCAATCCGCCCAGCAGCGGCCACGTCGCTTCGGGGATCTCGGAGACGTCCGGAAGATAGGCCACGTCGCAGAATCGGAAGCCCAGCGCATCGATCCGTCCGTGCTTCACCTCGAACGGCTCGAACCGGATCGGCCCCGCGGCCCCGTCAACCTCGACCGGCCCTTCGATGGCGTTGATGTCCAGGATCGGCGGATAGGCCGAGCCCGGCGGCTGCACGAAGGCATAGCCGAACCGGTCGATCAGAGTGTTCGCCGTGTCCGCATCTGCCCAGACCGGCAGCCGCGCGCCGCGGTTGAACACGACCATGCGCAGATCGTCGATGCCGTGGACGTGGTCGGCATGGGAGTGGGTATAGAGCACCCCGTCGAGCACCCCGACCTTCGCCGCGAGCAGTTGCGCGCGCAGATCCGGCGAGGTGTCGATCAGCACGCGTGTCGCCGCATCGCCCTCCAGGCGCTCGACTAGCAGCGAGCAGCGGCTCCGGCGGTTGCGCGGATCGTCCGGATCACAGGCGCCCCAGTTGTCGCCAAGCCGCGGTACGCCGCCGGAGGAGCCGCATCCGAGGATGGTCACGCGCAGGGTCGCCATCAGACGGCCTGCCCCATCGCGGCCTTCGAGAACAGCCGGTCGAAATTTGCGGTGGTCTGCGCGGCGAAGTCCGCTTCCGCGAGCCCGAAGATCTCCGCCGCCGCCCGCGCCGTATCGGCGGTATAGGCCGGTTCGTTGCGCTTGCCCCGATGCGGAACCGGCGCGAGATACGGGCTGTCGGTCTCGACAAGCAGGCGGTCGAGCGGCGCCTCGGCGAAGATCGCCCGAAGATCGACCGCACTCCGGAAGGTCGCGATGCCGGAGATCGAGAGATAGAAGCCGAGACCGAGCGCCGTTTCCGCCAGTGCCGCTCCCGAGGTGAAGCAGTGCATCACGCAGTGGAAGGGCCCCGCCGCATGTTCCGCGCTCAGGATGCGGGCCATGTCCGCGTCGGCGTCGCGGGCATGGATGATCAGCGGCAGACCGGTCTGCCGGGCCGCCTCGATATGAACCCTAAGGCTTTCCTGCTGAACGGCGGCACTGTCGGCGGTGTAATGATAGTCGAGCCCGGTCTCGCCGATGCCGATCATCTTCGGATGCTGCGCGAGGCGCACAAGGTCCGCGACCGTCGCCATCGGCTCGTCCGCGGCATGCATCGGATGGGTTCCGGCCGCATGAAAGACACCCGGATGCGCCTCGCTGATGGCACGTACCTGCGGCAGGAGCCGCAACCGGGTGCAGATAGTCACGATTCGTGTCACGCCGGCCTCCGCCGCTCGCGTCACAATTTCGTCGACCTCGCCCTCGAAATCCGGGAAATCGAGATGGCAATGGCTGTCGACGAGGTCGGGCAGGGGCATGTCGGGTCCGGTCTTCGCGACGTGTCAGGGAGCGTTGCGCGCGGCTTCCGACGCAGCAATGTCGATCTGCAGGAACATATCGAGGATGATCTGGGCAGGGTCAAGGTTGACCTGCCGGGCGGTCTCCGCGCGGTATCGCAGCCGCGGGCCGGCCTCGGCCCAGATGCGCGCCTGCTCTCGCGTCCGGGCCATCCGCCCGTGCAGTTCTTTCTCCCCGACGAGTGATGCGGGCGCCGAGGTCGGATCGGCTGCCTTGCGCGCAAGGCGCGAAAGCGCGAGTTCCGCGAGGTCGAGGGTCAGCCGGAACCGCACGCCGTCGTCGCGTGCGGCGGCTTCCTCGGCGAGCTTCACCGCCTTGCCCCGATCGAGTCCGGGCATCCCGGCCAGCAGATCGACGATCCGGCCGTAGAGGGCCACGCCGTCGTTCAGGTGAAGCTCGAAGGCCCGGCCGACCGACCCGTCGGCAAGGGCAGCGAGTGGCCCGGCATCTGCGGCAGGCACCTCCGTCCCGCCATCCTGCAGCGCCCGAGCAACCTGATCGGCCTCTAGACGCTGGCACCGCAATTCGCGGCACCGCGACCGCAGGGTCGGCAGCAGGAGGGCAGGGCGATGGCAGATCAGGATCAGCGCCGATCGCGCTGGCGGTTCCTCGAGGATCTTGAGGAGCGCATTCGCCGCGGCTTGGGTCAGATCGTCGGTCGGATCGACGAGCGCCACCCGCCAGCCCTCCGAAGCGGAGGACATCTGGAAGAAGGATTTCAACGCCCGGACCTCGTCGACCGTGATGGCCGTCCGGTAGCGCTCGGCCTTCGCATCCCAGGGCCGACGACAGAGGAAGATCGAGGGTGCGGCAAGCTGCGCGGTCTGGCGAAAGACCGGGTGATCCGGCGGCATGTCTAGAGTCCCGCTGTGTCCCCCGGACCCCAGATGCCGGGCCATCCGCCAGCCCAGAGTTGCCTTCCCGACGCCGCGTGGACCCGTGAGAAGCCACGCATGGTGCATCCGGCCCGAGGCGGCCGAGTTGAGAAAGGTCCTCTCAGCTGTATCCTGCCCGAAGAGCGAGACAGTCGCGCGCGGATGCGGGGTTCCCTCGACGCGGTCGGGTTCGAGGGTGTCGGCCCCGCTCATCCGACCGCCTGCCAGATGCGCGCGGCGACGGCATCGGGGGCGCCGTCCGCCGGGATGACCCTGCAACGGCCCGGAAATTCGTCGGCAAGTGCGAGGAAGCCGACACGCAGCCGGTGCTGGAAGTTCGCGCCGAAGCGCTCGAACCGATCCTCGTTCCCGTCCCGCGCAAGGCCGCGGGCGAGGGCTGTGTCTGGGTCGATGTCGAGGATCAGGGTCAGGTCGGGCTCGATCCCGATGGTGCGCGCGTGGAGATCATCGACCATCGCGCGCAGATCGCCCCGTACCGTTCCCTGATAGACCCGGGTCGAATTCGGCGAAGCGGTCGCAGAGCACGGTCCGGCCCGCCGCGAGGGCGGGGCGGATCGTCGCCTCCAGATGATCGCGGCGCGCGGCGGTAAAGAGCAGTATCTCGGTTTCCGGCGACCAGCGTCCCGGATCACCTTCGACCAGCAGGCTGCGGATCGCCTCCGCTCCGGGTGCGCCGCCCGGTTCGCGGGTTCTGAGCACGTCGACCCCGCCCGCGGCCAGCCGCTCGGCGAGGCGCGCGATCTGGGTGGACTTTCCACAGCCGTCTATGCCTTCGAGGGTGATGAAGCGTCCGGCTGTCATTCTGTGGGTTACTGGCCGACCGGCAGCATTCCGAATGCGCGGTCACGGGTTAGCTGGGCCGCCGCCCCGATCCGGGTCATCAGCCCACCGCGCGGCACGTCTACCCCGGCGACCAGATCGAAGCTGATATCGTCCTGCCCCGGAACGCTGACGATCAGGGCGCCGGCTCTCTCTCCCGCCGCGATGGGCGCCTCGAGCGGGCCGTTGTAGACGATCCGCGCGACCACCTCGCTCCGGGCTTCACGGGGAACCATCAGGGCGATGTTGTCCGGAGCGACCAGAGGCACCGTGCCGCTTTCCCCGAGCCAGACAGGCGCCTCGGTGGCGACGGCACCCTCCTCGAAGAGCTGCACCGTCTCGAAGGCCGTGAAGGCCCAGTTCACCACCGCTTCGCTTTCCGTCGCGCGGGCCGCCATGCTGTCGAGCCCGGTCAGCACGAAGACGATCCGCTGACCGTCGCGCACGGCCGAGCCCGCAAGCCCGTAGCCCGCCTCGCTGGTATGCCCGGTCTTCAGCCCGTCAGCGCCGATACCAAGGCCGAGCAGCGGATTGCGGTTCGGCTGGGTGATGTCGTTCCATGTGTATTCGGTTTCGGCGAAGTAAGTGTAGAATTCCGGGAACTCGTCGATGATCCGGCTCGACAGAACGAGCAGATCCCGCGTGCTCATCAGGTGGCCCTCTTCCGGCCAGCCCGAGGAATTCTTGAGCGTGGTGCCTTCGAGGCCGATTTCCCGGGCGCGCCGGGTCATCATTTCGGAGAAGGCGCTCTCGGACCCGCCCAGCCCTTCGGCGACGACGACGCAGGCGTCGTTGCCCGACTGGACGATGATGCCGCGGATCAGGGCATCCACGGGAACGGTGGTTCCCGCTTCGAGAAACATCCGCGAGCCGCCCATCGCCTGGGCCTTCGCGCTCACATTGAATTCAGTATCGCGATCGACGCGTCCGTCGCGGATCGCCTCGAAGAGCATGTAGAGCGTCATCAGCTTCGACATGGAGGCCGGCGGCAACGGCGTGTCCGGGTCCTTGGCGAAGAGCTCGATCCCGGTCGCATGGTCGACGACAAGGGCGGCGCGGGCTTCGGTCTCGAAAGCGGCGGCATCCGTCCGGCCGAGAAGGATCGCGGCAAGCATCGCGGCGGAAAGGGATCGCAGGAACATGGCAGAACTCCGTCTCGAACCGCCCCTCGGTCAGGCAAAGGGATAGGCGATGACCCGCGGGCTGTCAAAAACCATTGCGTGTGCTCTGTAGGCTCGGCTCGCGCCGCAAGGCGGTCACCGTGACCGTCACGGGCGCATCCTTCAGTCCGATTTCATCCGCAGCGGCGTGCGACAGGATGATCGCCGCTCCGCCGGTCGGGCCGTCGAAAAGCGGAACCGTGATCTCCGCACCCGTCGCGCTGTTGCGGACAACGGCTCGCTCGGCGCGGCGCAGGCCGGTGACGACACCCCAGAAACCGCCCGGCGTGCCCGACGCGGCGCGGCGCGCCTCGCCCTTCCGCTCGAAGGCCTGAGGCACGGGCTGATCCTCGAAGGTGATCCGATACGAACCCGTACTGACCGAATCCGCGGAGTCCTCAGTCTGCGCGCAGGCGGACAGGAGGGCCGCCAGCGCCACCCCAGTCGCGATGCGCCTCGCGATTCCGCCCCTGCCACGTTGCATAAGTACTCCGGACATCTGCTTCGGTCCGGATGCTAGCCGCGCCGCAGGCATCCGGAAAGGCTCTCCCGGTTTCCGGCGCGTCTTGCACTGGCCGGAAATCGCGGCCTTGCTGTCCCTGCTCCGACCGGCGGCACGCCGCGATGCGGGCGCAAGACCATGAAAGGACGTCCAGTGACAGCAAACACACCGCTGCGCATCGGTCTGGTCGGGCGCGGCGCCATCGGTCGCCACGTCGCCAGGCAGATCACGGAGATCGCCGGGGTCGAGATCGCTGGCCTCCTCGTCGCAGGCCCGGGCCTCGACGCCCCGCCCGGCGTGCCCGTGCCGGTTACCTCGCTCGCGGAACTCTTGCCCAGGATCGACCTCCTCGTCGATTGCGCCGGCCACGCCGCCCTGCGCGCCCATGCCGCGACCGCGCTTGCAGCCGGGATAGACGTGCTGTCAGTCTCGGCGGGTGCGATGGCGGATGCCCGCCTTGAGGCTACGCTGCTCGAGGCCGCCGAAACCGGGGCGGCAAGGCTCGGTTTCGCGTCGGGCGCGATAGGGGCCCTCGATGCACTTGCCGCGGCCCGTGAGGGTGGCCTCGAGCGCGTGCGCTACGTCGGCCGCAAGCCGCCGGCGGGATGGCTCGGCTCTCCGGCCGAGGCTGTGCTGGATCTTGGGTCGCTCACGGCCGAAGGGGTGCATTTCAGCGGGACCGCGCGCGAAGCGGCCTTGGGCTATCCGAAGAACGCCAATGTCGCGGCCCTCGTCGCCATGGCCGGCATCGGCTTCGATGCCACCGAAGTCAGCCTCGTCGCCGATCCTGCCCTCACCTCCAACCGGCACGAAGTTATCGCGATTGGTGACTTCGGGAGCCTCTCCTTCGTCGTCGAAGGGCGGTCGTTGCCTGGCAGCCCGTCCTCCTCTGCCCTCGCGGCCATGAGCGTTGTCGCCGCGATCCGTGGCCGGGTCTCCCGGCGCGATCCCGCCCGCCTCGCCTGACCGTCCCGATCCCTGGCACGGGCATTGGGCCGCTTGCTCCCAGCTTGCGTCAGGAAGGGTTACGCCGCATCCTCCGCCACTCACGGCTACGAGTGCAACGCATGCAAAGAGACCCGACCCGGGGACTGCCGGCCTACCTCACCACCCGCGAGGTCGCCGATCTCCTGCGCGTCAAGGAACGCAAGGTCTACGATCTGGCCGGCGCGGGTGAGATTCCGCATCGACGGATCACCGGGAAGCTCCTCTTCCCGGCCGCCGAGATCGCCTCCTGGATTGAGGGCGAGGCGATCGCCGTGGCGGGCGAGCGCCCGGCCCTCCTGACCGGGTCCCATGATCCGCTGCTCGACTGGGCCGTCCGGGAATCGGGGTCCGGGCTCGCGATGCTGCTCGAGGGATCGCGGCAGGGGCTCGAGCGGTTCGCGGCCGGCCAGGCGGCGATCTGCGGGCTCCATATCCCCGACGAGGATGGCAGCTGGAATTTGGGCAGTCTTGCGGCGGCGGGCCTGCGCGACTGCGTTCTGATCGGCTGGGCCGAACGCAGGCGCGGGCTCCTGCTCGGCCCGGAGGCCGCCGGGCGCGTTGCGACATTCGACGATCTGGCGGGGTTCCGCATCGTTCAGCGCCAGCCCGGGGCGGGAGCGCGAACCCTGTTCGACCGGATGGTCGCGGCAGCGGGCCTCACACCGGAGGCCCTGACCTTCGTGCCGGGGCTCGCCCGCACGGAGAGCGATGCCGCGGCCGCAGTCGCCGCCGGCGAGGCCGATGTCGCCATCGGCATCGAGGCGATGGCCCGGCAGTTCCACCTCGATTTCCTGCCGCTCCTCTCCGAGCGCTTCGACCTGCTCGTCGACCGGCGCGCCTATTTCACCGAACAGGTGCAGCGCCTCGTGGAGATCACCCGGAGCGCGATCTTCGCGCACCGGGCGGAGGCTCTCGGCGGATACGACCTCTCCGAAACGGGCCGCCCGCGCTGGCTCTCGCCCTGACGGGACGGATCAGCCCTCGGTGCCGGTCCGCGTCGCCGGCATCCCCTCGGCGTTCGGGAAGAACAGCTGCTGCCCGTTGATCTGATAGCCGGCAATGGCCGCCTGACCGGCTTCCGACAGGATCCAGTCGACGAATTCCTGACCGAGCTTCGGCCTTCACCCGGGGATGCTTCTCCGGGTTCACCAGGATGATCCCGTACTGGTTGAAGAGGCGCGGGTCGCCCTCGACGAGGATGTCGAACGCGCCCTTGTTCTCGAAGGATATCCATGTGGCGCGATCCGTCAGGATGTAGGCGTTCATCGCGATGCCGGTGTTCAGGGTCGCGCCCATGCCCGAGCCGGTTTCACGGTACCATCCGCCCGAGGCTGCGGCGACATCGACCCCGGTCTCGCCCCAGAGCGCGAGCTCCGCAGTGTGGGTGCCGGATTCGTCGCCCCGCGAGGCAAAGGCCGCACCGGTTTCGGCGATCTTTGCGAAGGCCGCGACGGCGTCACTGGTCCCGGCGATTCCGGCCGGATCGGTCGGCGGGCCGACGATGACGAAGTCGTTGTACATGACGTCGAACCGCTCGACGCCGTCGCCATCGGATACGAACTTCTCTTCCGCAGGGCGCGCATGGACGAAGAGCACGTCGCCGTCGCCGTTCGCCGCATTCTGGATCGCCTGGCCTGTCCCGACGGCAACCACCCGCACTTCGGTTCCGGTCTCGGCGGTGAAGATCGGAAGCAGGTGGTCGAACAGTCCGGAATTCTGTGTCGATGTCGTCGACTGGACAAGGATGAAATCATCCTCCGCTAGCGCCGCGCCGGCGATCCCGAAGGCAACCGCGGTCGCGACCGCGAGGCTGAGCAAACTGCGTCCGAACATTATTTCTCCTCGGGTGTGCCGGAGCCCTCTGGCATCCAGCCGGTGATGAAACTCAACGTACGGGTTCGAGATAGAGACGGCCCTCGACCCAGGCGCGCATTGGATCGGATCGCGGCGCGGCGAGCCGCTCGGCGGCAGGTCCCTCTTCAACGATCCGGCCACGGTGCAGGAAGAGAAGCTCGTCGCCGAGCCGGCGCGCCTGCCCGGCATCATGGGTGACCATCACGACGGTCACGCCACGAGCATGCGCGTCGCAGATCAGCTTCTCGATCGCGAAGGTGGCCGCCGGGTCGAGGCTGGTCGTAGGCTCGTCGAGGAACAGGAGTTCCGGTTCGGTTGCGAGAGCGCGCACGAGCGCAAGGCGCTGTTGTTCTCCGCCCGACAGCAGGCGTGCGGGCTGATGCGCCCTGTCCGCAAGATCGGCCTCCACAAGGGCCCGCTCGATCCGCTCGGACGCCGCGCGACCGCGAATGCCGCGCGTCGAAAGGGCGAACTTCAGGTTCGCGCGCACCGACCGGCGCAGCATCACCGGCCGCTGGAACACCATCGCCTGGGCCGGATGCCCGCGGGACCCGAACGTTCCGTACCAGTGGACCGACCCCGCATCGGGCGCCAGAAGCCCGTGCAGCAAGCGCAGGAGAAGGCTCTTGCCGGCCCCGTTCGTTCCGAGCACGACCGTCCGACAGCCGGCAGCGATCCGGACGTCCATCTCGTCGATCAACAGCGTACGGGCCCGTTCGAAGACGAGGCCCCGGCCCTCGATCAGCGTGGCGCCGCCCGTCCCGAATGCCGGACGGGCCTCCGCGTTCCGGAAATCGCGCGCCATGTCACGCATAGGCGGACCGCGCGGCCGAAACGCGCAACGTCATCACAGCGGCGTTGACGAGAATTGCGATCGTGACGAGGACGACACCGAGCGCCAACGCGAGCTCAAGATTTCCCTTCGATGTCTCGAGCGCGATCGTCGTGGTCATGACCCGGGTCACGTGGTTGATATTGCCGCCGACGATCATGACGGCTCCGACTTCCGCGACCGCCCGTCCGAAGCCGGCCAGCGCTACCGTGAGCAGGCTGTAGCGCGCGTCCCAGATGAGGGCGGCAACCCGGTCGAAAACGCCGACTCCGAGGGAGGAGAAATGCTCCGCGTATTCCTCGTCGAGATCGGCGATCACCTGACGGGTCAGGGCCGCGACGATGGGCGTGATCAGGATCGTCTGGGCGATGATCATTGCGGTCGGGGTATAGAGCAGGCCGAGCGGCCCGAGCGGCCCCGCTGCTGACAGCATCATGTAGACCAGTAGCCCGACCACGACAGGAGGCAGGCCCATCATGGCATTGAGAAACACCGTGATCAGCACCCGACCCGGAAACCGCACGGTCCCCAGCGCAGCCCCGAGCGGCAATCCGATGGCGCAGGCGAGGAGAAGGGCGGTGAGCGTGACCCGGAGGGACAGCAGGATGATGCCGATCAGATCGGTGTCGCCCGAGAGGATCAGGCCAACGGCTCCGAACAGAGTGGCGTAAAAGGTGTCCATGCTGCTGTTATCCGCACAGGACGGGAAAAAATACAACAGAAAACGCTGAAATGGAGTAGAGCGCCCCGCATCCGCGCGCAGGCAGCGCGGAAATCTGGATACGACTGGAACCGCCCCGGCCGGCAAGGTAGCCTCCAATGATCCCGTCGAATCTCACGGATGCCGAATGCTTGCCCCATGCATAATCTGCGTAGCAATCACTGGAAGCGTGCCTAAGAAAGCCGACAACCCGGCAGTCCCGATTACGACGACTGAACAGATTGAAAGCGCGCAGGAGGCATTCGAGGCTGGTGCTGCCATCTGTCATGCGCATGTGCGTAACGATGACGAGACACCGTCTTCCGATCCCGAGAAGTTCGCCAAGCTAAAGGAAGGTCTTGAGGCGTTTTGTCCAGGGATGATCATTCAGTTTTCGACCGGTGGTCGTTCTGGTGCCGGCGTGGCGCGCGGCGGAATGCTGTCGCTTCGGCCCGATATGGCCTCACTCGCGGTCGGCTCGAACAACTTTCCGACCAGAGTCTATGAGAACCCGCCCGATCTGATCGACTGGCTCGCCGCAGAAATGAACCGCCATGATGTGCGCCCGGAAATCGAGGCCTTCGACCTGAGTCACATCCTGCAGGCAGCGCGCATGCATGCCGACGGGCGCCTCCCTCATCTGCCTTATGTCCAGTTCGTCATGGGCGTCAGGAATGCGATGCCCGCCGATCGGGACGTCTTCAACTACTATGTCAGGACAGTGCATCGTCTTTTCGGACCCGAGACACCCTGGTGCGCGGCCGGCATCGGCGAATCCCAGGCCAAGCTGAACGACTGGTCTATCTCTGCGGGAGGCCATGCCCGGACCGGTCTCGAGGACAACGTCCGCCTCGACCGCTCAACGCTCGCGCCGTCAAATGCCGCGCTCGTTCGGCGCACCGTGGAGATCTGCAAGGAGCACGGGCGCTCCGTGGCCACGCCTGCCCAGGCAAGGCAAATCCTGGGGTTGCGACCTGTCACTGCGGGAACAGGCTGACGCCGAAGCAGGTTCGGACAAAACCCACTTCGTCGGGTTGACCACATCGCCACGAAGCCGGGTTAACCCACATGTGCCGCCCACCGAGGAATGCGTTGCAGACTGCGGTGCGAGGTGGTTTCCACGGACGGCTCCGATAGTCTAAGGCACCACGATGGACATCGTCGTCGTCACCACGATCATCGCATCGCTCTTCGTCGTCATCGGCGTCGCAGAACCCCTCGCCGCGCGGATGCGCCTCCCTTACAGCGTCATTCTCGCGGCACTGGGCGTCTTCATCGGCGTCGGGGCGATCTTCTTTCTGCGCACCGAACTGACGGACGCCCTGAACCCAGTTGCCGAAGCGATCCTCGGATTGCCGATCCGCTCGAATGCGTTTCTCTACGTCTTTCTGCCGACGCTGCTCTTTCAAGCCACGCTCGGGATGAATCTGCGCCGCATGCTCGACGACTGGGTGCCGATCCTCGTTCTGGCCGTGGTTGCCGTGGTGGTAGCCACTCTCGCGGTCGGTTACGGCCTTTTCTTGGCCAGCGCACTGCCGCTCGTGACCTGTCTGCTGATCGGCGCAATTGTCTCTACCACGGATCCCTCGGCCGTGGTCAGCATCTTCCGGTCCATCTCCGCACCGCGACGGCTGGCCCGGATCATCGAGGGCGAAAGCCTCCTGAACGACGCGGCCGCCATCGCGCTTTTCGGCCTTTTCATGGGCTATGTGATGCTCGGTGTCCCGGATCCCCGGCTTCTCGATGCGATCGCCCGCTTCCCGCTGCTGATCATCGGCGGCGCCTTCACCGGCTGGTTCACCGCTCGGGTCGCGATCCGCGTCATGGCGCTCTTCGGCCGCTACGAACGCGCGCAGGTCTCCGTCTCCGTCGCACTGCCCTATCTCGCCTTCATCATCGCCGAACAGAGTGTCGGCGCATCTGGCGTCATCGCCGTGGTGGCCGCCGGCGTGACCCTGAACCTCGTCGGCCCGGGCCGCCTGTCTCCCTCGACATGGGAAAACCTCTGCGATGTCTGGGATCTTCTCGCGCACTGGGCCGGTGCCCTCATCTTCATACTTGCAGCTTTCCTGATCCCGCGGCTTCTGGAAGAAGTCCGGCTTTCCGATTTCGGCCTGCTCGGGGTGGTCATCCTCGCGGCCTTTGCTGCTCGGGCCGCGATCCTCTTCGGCCTCCTGCCGCTCCTGACGGCCCTCGGCCTCTCCCCCGGCGTCGAGAGACCTTACCGGGCCGCCATCCTCTGGGGCGGATTGCGGGGCGCCGTCACGCTTGCACTTGCGCTGGCGGTAACCGAAAGCGTTCTCGTTCCGATCGAGGTCAAGCGTCTCGTTGGCATTCTCGCCACCGGGTTCACCCTCTTCACGCTGTTCGTTCAGGGCACCACGCTGCGCGTGGTGATTGGCCGGCTGGGTCTCGACCGGCTCTCCCCGATCGACGAGGCGCTCTCGCGACAGGTCGTTGCCGTCGCGTTGCAGACCGTCCGCGAGGATGTGGCGCGGACCACGGAGGATCACGAGCTTACCCGCGAGATCGTTCGGTCGGAGGCCAAGCGCTTCGGCGAACGGCTCGACGAGACTGTGCGAGCCGCAGAGGACAGCCGCGAGATTCTGGATCGCGACCGCATCACCCTCGGCCTGATCGCGCTGGCCGGGGCGGAACGAGACGCCATCATCGCCGCGATGCGCGAGCGGACAATTTCCTCCCGGATGAGCGAACGGATCCTTACCGACGCCGATCGCCTGATTGAAGGGGCGCGCACCGGTGGACGTCTCGCCTATCGCCGTGCCGCGAACCAAAGCCTTGCCTATGGCCGCTCCTTCCGCTTCGCCATCATGCTCCGGAACCGCCTTGCGATCTCAGCGCCGCTCGCCCGAATGACAGCGGATCGCTTCGAGTTGCTGCAGTCCCAACGTCTGATCCTGCGCGATCTGGGCGGCTTCGTCGATGGCCGCATCCTGCGAATCCACGGTCGCCGGGTCGCCGAGCTGCTCCAGGAGCTCCTCGCCCGGCGCCTCGAAGCCGTCGAAACCGCCCTCGAGGGGCTGCGCCTACAGTACCCCGGCTATTTCGAGGAACTCGAACGCAGGTTCATCCGTCGCACTGCCCTGCGGCTGGAGGAGCGTGAATACACGACGATGCGCGAGGACGGTCTGATCGGTGCAGAGCTCCACACCGCTCTCATGGCGGACATCGGAACACGGCGGATAGAGTGCGAGGACAGGCCCCGGCTCGACATCGCCGTGCGCCGGTCGGACATGGTCCGGCAGTTTCCGATCTTCGCCGACCTCGGGGAGGCCGAGCTCAACCGGCTCGGCAAGGCCTTGCGGACCCGCTACTTCAATGCCGGTGATGTCATCATCCGGAAGGATACGCCGCCAAAAAGCGTGTTCTTCATCGCATCCGGCGCCGTCGAACTGGAAACGGCCGGCCAGACGTGGCGACTCGGGCGCGGTGAGATGTTCGGCCAGATGGCGCTGCTGCTCCAGAGGCCACGCAGGGTCGAAGTGCGTGCTCTCTCGCCCTCCACCATTCTGTCCCTCGACGAGCCGAGGTTCCGCAGGGTCCTCGACCGGAGCGCCACCCTTCGCGAAGCCGTGCGCAAGAGCGCCGAGAAACGGGGGCTCGCCCCTGAAATCATCGCGGCTCTCGGCGGGCAGGAGAGCCGTCCATGACCGGCGTCGAAGCTCGGAGTCGGCCGCCGACCAGCGTGCCTCCTACCGCAACAGCCCCAGACTTTGCATGTCGGTTCCCAGCGGCTCACCCAGATCCTCGATCGAGTCGTAGAGCAGTTCGAGGGCGTAATGTGGGTTGTGAGCGTAATTCCCCGGATCGGCGGTGACGAGTTTCCAGTTATAGGCGGTGCGCAGGCTGCGCGGTGTCCAGGCATTGTATGCGACCGCCTTGCCGTCCACCTCGTCGATGACTGCGTCACCGTTCGTATCGGCAAAGAAATAGGGATAGCGCGTGCCCTCATAGACCATCGGCGCCTCTGCGACCTCGTCGGCATAGGTCTTGATCATGTCCATGAGGCGGGCTGCATTCGCCTGAATGTCGGAGCGAATCCCGACCGATGTATTGCCGCTGCCATCATAGCTCTGGCGAGCGATCCGGATCGCCTGCGGCTCGTCGGCCTGGTGGCAGGTCTGGCAGGATTCGACCGCGATCTCGAGCGTATGGGGCTCGTGGCAGGAATTGCAGCTCGACACCGGCCGGGCATGGAAAAACCGCCCCGAATATTCCTTGCCTTCGTAATGATAGCCGGCCCCGCCGTAGCCGCCGAGCCAAGTTGCCGCGGCCGTGGCGTAATGAGGATTTATGAAGCGCAGTTCCGGATTCGGCTCGTCGGCCTCGAGCCCCTCGGTCGCACCGCTCACGTCTGCGCCAGCCTTCCGGCCCTGGTGGCAGGTCATGCAGGAAGCCTCCACACCCTGAACGGGATGCATCAGGCCGCTCGGAAACTTCACCTCCGTGATCTGGGCTAGGCCGGCATTGTGGCAGGTGCCGCAATCGACGACGCCGCCGGTGTTGATCGGCCCCTCGACCACGCCTGGCTCGCTTCCGTCGAGACCGTGGAAGGCGCGGAAACCCTCACCGGAATGGCAGATGGCGCATTCCGCCTCGATCTCCTGCTCCTCGTCCCAATGCCGGAAAGCCTCGGCAGCGGCATTGGCATGGGCCGACCGGAACCAGTCGGCGATGGCCTCGCTGTTCTCCACCTTGATCTCGGCCGGATTGAACGGCCCGGCTTCCGGCAGCGCGAAAGGAATGGCAGATTCTTCCGTGGCCTCCGCGCCAGTATCCGCCGCGGTCTGGCTCCAGCCCGTTCCGTTCGCGGCAAAGAGAGCGATCGGCGTGGCGATCAGGATAAATGGGATGGAAATCGAGGCGCGACTTGGCATGGCTGCAACTCCGCTTCAAATTGCAATCTGACCCTTCCAATTAAGCACGCCGATGATACGATTGCACGGGAAAATCCGAACCGTCCGACATCCGGACCACCCGAAATCGGTCTCTGGACTTGGGGAGAGACGATGAGTTTCCTCGCTTTCCGTGCAGGTCTTATGCCTGAATTTCCGTCGCCGCCGCCGGGGGTTCTGGAGCCGTCGGAAGCAATCACCGATGAGGCGGGAATCCGGCCGCCCTCCGGTCCGCCCCTTCGTGTCAATGTGCTTGTTGCGGAGGATAGCGTCATTGCAAGGGGAGAACCCGTCGCCTGCCTCCATGACGCGCCGGAGATCCGGCTCGTCGCGCCGATGCCCGGCCGGATCGCCCGGATATCTCTTCAGCCGGGAAGCCGGCTTTCGGAAATCGTTCTGTTCCGTGAGGCCGGTGGCGATGGCATTCGGCACAAGACGGCCGGTGACGCCACCGAAGACGGTTTGCGCAGCCTGATGCAGCGTGCCGGCGTCTGGCCGTGGCTGCGCCGTCGACCTTTCGGCGGCATGCCGGCAGCCGGTGAGCGACCTGCGGCAATCGTCGTGATGGCGACCGACACGCGACCGTTTGCCCCGAACCCCATTCTCGCGCTCGCCAACCGACAGGAAGCCTTCGAACGGGGCCTCGCCGCCCTGACATTGCTGACCGACGGGCCGATCTTCGTCTGCCAGTCTCCCGGACCTCGGCTGTTCGATCGCGGGGCGGGCCACGGGCGCGTCCGGTGTGTCGATTGCGGCCCGCGCCATCCCCAGGGCTCTCCAGGCATCCGGATACACGATCTTGCACCGGCGACGATCCAGGCCCCGGTCTGGGACGTCCACGCCGAGGATGTCGCGGCGCTGGGCGATCTGCTCGGGACCGGCATACTACCGATGACGCGTCAGGTCAGCGTCGCGGGCGGCGCGATGCGCGAAGGCAGGCTTGTCCGGACGCAGCAGGGCGCCGATCTGCGCGAACTCACACAGCGCTTCGTCTCTCCCGGAACGCATGTTCTCATGTCGGGATCGCCCCTCGACGGGCATCCGGCGCACTGGCTCGCCCCGCGGCACCGGCAGGTGACAGTCATGCCAAGGCATGATGCCCGTCGCCGGCCGCACTGGCTGGTTTCTGCCCTGACCCGGTCGGCGCGGCCGCGTCCCGTCATTCCGACTGCGGCACTTCGGCATTCTTTCGGAGCGGAGCTGCCGGCCGCGGCTTTCGTTCGCGCACTCAGTTCGGGCGACGACGAAGAGGCCATGAAGCTCGGCGTCCTGTCGCTCCTCGAAGAGGATGTGGCCCTCGCCGACTACATCCTCGGCGGCGAGGCGCGGCTGTCAGAGCTGCTGCGCGGCATGCTAGACCGGATCCGGACGGAGCTCGCGGCATGACGCGGGGCCTGTGGGACCGCGAGACCGTCGCGCTGATGCTGCTGGCCGCCTATCTGCCGCTGGCATCGTTCTGGCTATGGTATGGTGGGACGGATGGGCTTGCACGCCTTGCTCTGGCAGCGTTGGTGCTCGTCGTCTGGCACCTCGTGTTCCTCTTGGTTCGCGCGCAGCCGCCATCGCTGGCGGCCGTGGTGACCGCACTTGCGATCGCAATGCTCGCCCCGGAGGATCTGGGCGTGTTTCGACTCGTTCTCGGTATCAGCTTCGGTGCGGTGATGGGCGAACTGGTGTTCGGCGGATGGGGTCGCAACGTCGTTAACCCGGCGACTGTGGCCCTTTCCTTTCTGGGCTTCGGATTTCCGGGCTTTCCCTGGCCCGATTTTGTCGAACCCGTCGCCTGGGCGGCGATCCCGACGGCGCTGGTCGGGGCTGCCACCGGGGCCATGCCGGGAACCGTGCTCGCAGGGGCACTCGTGGTTCTGGTCGGCGCGACAGTTGCCGGTGTCCTGCCCGAGGCGGCGCTCCCTGCGGCCGGAATCGTTCTTGTCCTCCTCGTCACCGATCCGGTGACGAGCGCCACCACTACCCTCGGCGGCTGGCTGAACGGTGCGCTCTTCGCCGGTCTCTTTACGCTCTTCGCCGTCGGATGGAGCGGAGCCGCTCCGGTCCAGATGGCGGTCGCGGCCGCCTTGCTGACGTCGCTCGCGGCCCCGCTTCTCGACGAGATCGCGCTCGAAGCCTGGCACGCAAACCGCAGGAGACGTCATGGCCACGACTGATCGCAATCCGTGGCGGCGGTTTCTCGCATTGCCGAACGATAGCCGTCCCAAGACAATCACCGTCGCATTTCTCGTGGCTGCTGTCTGTGCCCTGCTCGTGAGCGGTGCCACCGTTCTGCTGCGCCCGATCCAGACCGCAAACCGGGCCGCAGAGGAACAGGCCCGCGTCGAGGAACTCGTGCGCGGCATTCCGGGGATGGCGACGCTCCTCGAAAAATCCGGCGGCGCCCTGTCGACCGTCGTGATAGACCTCGCGAGGGGCCGCGCAGCCACGGAAGTCACCTCCGAGACTCTCGATGCTGCCCTGGCCGATCCTGCGAACTGGACCGCCCTCGATGCCGGCGCGGACACGGCCGGTCTCGGCCAGCGGCCAGATTTCACGCAGGTCTTCCTCCTGCGCGATGGCGACGGGATCTCCCTTGCTCTCCTGCCCATGACCGGCCAGGGCTATGGTGGACGGATCGATGCGATCCTCGCCCTCCAAGGGGACATGAACACCATCGCCGGCATTGCCATTACCCGCCATGCAGAGACCCCTGGCCTTGGCGGCCGCATCAACGAGCCGTCATGGCAAGCGAGCTTTCCCGGGACCGAAGCCCGCGACGAGAGCGGCACGATCCGTTTCCAGGTCGCGCGCGGGCAGGCCTCGAGCATCCACGAGGTCGACGGCATCACCGGCGCCACCCGCACCGGCAGCGGCGTGACCCGCATGGTCCGCTTCTGGCTCGGTCCGGAGGGCTACGGCCCGCTGATCGACGCCGTCCGGCGCGGAGAGTTCTGAGGATGTCCGCAAGCACCGGTTTCCGGGCCACTCTGACCGATCCGCTGATCCGTCAGAACCCGGTGACGCTGCAGATCCTCGGCATCTGCTCCGCCCTCGCGGTTACGACCACGCTCGCCACGGCGCTCACCATGTCCCTGTCGCTCACCGTCGTCCTGACGCTGTCGGCAGGCATCATCAGCGTGATCCGCCGGCACATCCCTGACACGATCCGGCTGATCGTCCAGATCGTCATCGTCGCGGCGCTCGTGATCGTCATCGACCAGATCCTGCAGGCCTGGTTCGCCGACATCAGCCGAGCGCTCTCGGTCTATGTCGGGCTGATCACAACCAACTGCCTGGTGCTAGGTCGCACCGAAGCCTATGCCCGGAATCACCCGCCGCTGCCCGCGATGGTCGATGCGTTCGGAAACGGTCTGGGCTATTCCCTCGTGCTCATCGTGATCGGCACGATCCGCGAGCTCCTCGGCAAGGGCGAGCTCCTCGGCGCCGAAGTGCTTCCGCTGTCCGATTCCGGCGGTTGGTTCACGCCGCTAAGCCTAATGCTGCTGGCGCCGTCCGCCTTCTTCCTGCTCGGCGGCCTCGTATGGGCGGTCCGCACATTCCGTCCCGAACAGGCCGAAGCGCCTGAGCACGTGCCGCCCCTGCGTCTGGAGCCGGCGGAATGAGCGACACCTGGAGCCTCTTCCTGCTCGCGGCCTTCGTGGACAACATGCCGCTGACCCTGTTTCTGGGTCTCTGCACCTTTCTGGCCCTGTCGAAACGGTCGGAAAGCGCCATCGGCCTCGGCATCGCGATGACCGGCGTGCTCGGACTTACGGTTCCGCTCAACCATCTCATCTATCAGGGCCTTCTGGCACCGGGTGCCTGGGCGTGGGCAGGGATGCCCGAACTCGACCTCTCCTATCTCGCGCTGATCGCCTTCATCGGCGTGATCGCGGCGACCGTACAGCTTCTCGAGATGCTGCTCGACAGGTTCTTTCCGGCAATCCACGCGGCGTTCGGCGTCTTCCTGCCGCTCCTGACCGTGCAATGCGCGATCCTCGCAGGAAGCCTCTTCATGGTCGAGCGGAGCTACAGCCTCGCTCAGTCAGCCGTGTTCGGCCTCGGAAGCGGCGTCGGGTTCGCGGTCGCGGTGGTGATGCTCAGCGCGATCCGGGCGCGGCTCGCCTACGCAGATCTGCCGGAAGGCCTGCGGGGCCTCGGCATCGCCTTCATCCTCGCCGGTCTGATGTCGCTCGGCTTCGCCTCCTTCGCGCAGATGGCGGCGGCGCGATGATCGAGATCGCCTTGGGAAGCATGATCATAGTCGCGCTGGTCGTCGGGCTTGCAACCGGGCTGCTGGCCGTGCGCCGCCAGCTCATCCCCGACGGCGGGATTGACGTGGCGGTGAACGGGGCGATGCATCTCGTCGCGCGTCGCGGCGACAAGCTTCTCGGCGTGCTCCATAACGCGGGCGTGCTGATCCCAGCCGCCTGCGGCGGATCAGGCACCTGCGGTCTCTGCCGCGTGACGGTCACCGGTGAGGGCGCGGGCGAGCCCCAAGCGACCGAGCGCGGCGTGCTGTCGCCCCGGGACCGGCGCGCGCATGTCCGCCTCGCCTGCCAGACCAGCCTGCGTGGCGACTGCACGGTGTACGTGCCCGAGGACATCCTCGCCGCCGGAGGCGGGTTCACCTGCACCGTCTCCTCGACCCGCATGCTCGCGCCGCTGATCCGCGAGATCGTGCTCGACCTGCCCCCCGACCGGCCCGCAACCTTCCGTGCAGGCGACTTCATGCAGATCACCGCGCCGCCCTTCCGGCTCGATTTCTCGGAGTTCGACGTCCCGCCCCGCTTCCGGGAGGCCTGGGAGATAGCCGGCTGGAGCGATCTGGAAGTCGGCTCCGAGGCCGAGGTCACCCGCGCCTATTCCCTTGCGAGCCGGCCCGAGGATAGCGGCCGAGCCGTCTTCAACATCCGCCTCGCGGTGCCGCCAGCGGGGCGCGAGCACGACATCCCGCCGGGTGTCGTCTCCTCCTGGCTGTTCGCGCTCGGTCCCGGCGACCAGGTCACCGCCTCCGGTCCCTTCGGCGAATTCCATGTCCAGCCGACGGACCGCGAGATGGTCTTTGTCGGCGGCGGCGTCGGAATGGCACCACTTCGCGCCATGATCCATCAGGAACTTGGCCACGGCACACAGCGTCGCATCCGGTATTTCTACGGCGCGCGCTCGGCCGCCGACCTGTTCTATTCGGAGGAATTCGAGACCCTTGCGGCCACGCATCCGATCTTCAGCTGGACCCCGGCGTTGTCCGATCCGGCACCTGGCGACCGCTGGACGGGCGCGACCGGCTTCATTCACGAGACGCTCGGGGCGGAGATGGCCGGACATCCCGCGCCGGAGGACTGCGAATACTACCTCTGCGGCCCTCCAGTGATGATCTCGGCAGTCCTCGCAACTCTCAAGCGGCTCGGGGTCGAGCACCAAACGATATTCTATGACGATTTCGGAGCCTGAAGCATGAATGATCCACTCGGCCGCCCGACGCGTCGCGGCGTCATCGGACTCGGTTTCGGCGCTGCAGTGGGGCTCTGGGCACATCCCGCTCGCGCCGAAAGCCTCGACACGCTCGAGGGTGCCGCCTTCGGAACCACTTGGTCTATCATCGGACCGGCTGCAGCAGAGCTCGATCGGATCCGTCCTGAGATCGAGCGACTCTTTGACGAAATCGACAAGCAGATGTCGCCTTGGCGCTCTGACAGCACCCTCAGCCGCTTCAATGCAGCGCCTGCGGGAATACATCAGGCAGAAACCGAGTTGATCAACGTAGCGGCCTGTGCCCTTGATCTGGCTGAACAAAGTATGGGCGCGTTCGACCCGACTGTTGGCCCCCTCGTTGCCCGTTGGGGTTTCGGGCCGATCGCGGGCAGCGAGGTGCCGGACTGGCGCGGCATATCGGTCTCTGAGTCGGGGCTTTCCAAGGCCCGCGACGGTCTGACACTCGACCTCTGCGGCATCGCCAAAGGCCGTGCACTGGATCGTGCGGCCGAAATCGCGGTCGATGCAGGCGCCTCTGATGTCCTGTTTGATATCGGCGGCGAACTCAAGGCGGTCGGCAGGCATCCTTCGGGGCGGCCGTGGCACGTCGCGGTGGACGCGCCGTGGCAGGGAGGCGCCGCTCCCGCGATCCTGCGCCTGCCTGCAGGAATGTCCGTCGCGACCTCCGGACAACGATACCAGAGCTACGGTCTGGGTGACCGCAGCTATGGGCACATCATTAACCCAGCGTCTCGTGCCCCGGCGGATGACGTACTGCGTTCTGTCACGGTCCTCGCTTCCGACGCGATGCGTGCAGATGGCTGGGCCACGGCACTCTTCGCTGCCGGCCCCGTCGACGGACCGAGACTGGCACAAGCGCTCGGGATCGCTGCGCTTTTTGTCGTCGGGACCGGTGCGGTTTCGGAGCAGATCATGACTGGCCAGATCGGCAAGGTGCTCTTTTGAGAGGGTCACGTCCATGACGGAGGTGCTGTTCGCCATCGTGACCTTCGGGCTCGGAGCTGCCGGGCTCGGCCTCGGGCTTGCGATGGGACGGGGGCCGGTGCGAACGAGTTGCGGTGCGGCGGCCGGCCTTCGCGAGGGCCGCTGCGCGGACTGTCCTCTGCGGCGTCGGACGGAACCAGCCGAGGCAACCCAATGACCGAATACCATGTAGGTGAGATCATGCGCACCGATATCGGCACCCTAACGGAGGATGTACCCATCCGCCGCGCCGTCGCGCATCTGCTCGAGGCCCGAGCTGCCGCCGCCGCCGTAATTGGCGACGATGGCAGGCTTGCTGGGATCCTGACCCAGAAGGACTGTTTCCGCCCCGCGCTGCACGCGAGCTATTACCGGGAATGGAAGGGTTGCGTTGCCGAGCACATGTCGCGGGATGTCATCACCGTCGATGTCGAGGATAATGTCATTCAAGTCGCGGAACTGTTCCTATCATCGCCACACCGCGTCTTTCCGGTCCTCTCGGACACTCGGGTTGCCGGCCTCGTTCAGCGCTCCGCCGTGCTCGGCCTGCTGGTTCGCAATGGTTGAGAAGGCAATGGGGTAGTCTAGGCCGGCAGCCGCTGGCTCCTCGCCAGTTATCGTGAAGGGCACCGCGTTCCGGAATTCCACGCCTCGGCAGTGGCTCGAATGAGCGAAACGACCATTCTCAGGGGTCTCTATATGGTTCCTGCATTGCAAGTTCGTCCGGACCTAGCAGGATTTCATTGCCGGCAAGTCGGGCAGGACTGCGCATCATTCCGAAAGCGCAGGTCGGGAAACTCAAACCATCGAGACTTCCTTGAAGACCCAGCGTCCGTAACATTATCACGTCGGGTCAGTGTCTTGAACTTGATCCTCGTGTCGGGCACCCGAAATGCACGCTTCAAGGTCGCCAGGACAAGAAATTCCCAATAAGCCGTAGCCCGGTTTTCTGGCTCTTTTCGGGGTGGAACTGCGTTCCAACGACGTTGTCGCGCCCGACCATCGCCGTCACGATCCCGCCGTGATCAACCGTGGCCAGCACCGTATCCCCGTGTTCTGCGACCAGATGATAGGAGTGCACGAAATAGGCATGATCCCCGCTCTCGACTCCCTCGAAGAGCGGATGTGGGCGGACGAGCTCCAGTGCATTCCAGCCCATATGCGGGACCTTTAAGGTGGGGTCGTCAGGCACGATGCGCACCACTTCGCCCGGTATCCAGCCGAAGCCTTCGGTATCCTCGCCATGCTCGCGGCCCCAGGAGGCCATCATCTGCATCCCCACGCAAATTCCGAGAAACGGTGCGCCCTCGCGGATCACCCGGGTCTCGATCGCCTCGAAAAGCCCCGGCCTCGCCATCAGACCGCGCCGGCAATCCCCGAAGGCGCCGACGCCCGGAAGGACGATCCGCTCTGCCCCTGCGACCACCTCCGGATCGGAAGTCACCACAACCGGCCCGGTGCCGGTCTCGGAGGCCATCCGCTGGAAACTCTTCTCCGCAGAATGCAGGTTTCCGCTCTCATAGTCGATGATCGCGCAGGTCATCCCGAGAGCGTGCCTTTCGTAGAGGGAATACCTTTTGCCCGCGGATCCGGCTCGACGGCCTCCCGCAGCGCCCGTGCGAAAGCCTTGAAGCTCGCTTCCGCGATATGGTGGCTGTTTGCCCCGTCCATGCAGACGATGTTCAACGTAATCCCGGCATTCATCGCAACCGCGACGAAAAATTCCCGCACCAGTTCCGTGTCGAACGTTCCTATCTTCGGGCTCGGAAATTCGACGTTCCAGACGAGGAACGGCCGCCCGCTCAGATCGAGCGCTGCTTGCACCAGCGCCTCATCCATCGGCAGCAGGCATGACCCATACCGCCGTATGCCCGCCTTGTCGCCGAGCGCTTTCGCGAGGGCCCGTCCGAAGGCGATACCGACGTCCTCTACCGTGTGGTGGTCGTCGATATGCAGATCCCCGGTTGCGCGGATTTCCAGATCGATCATCGCATGCCGCGCGATCTGGTCGAGCATGTGATCGAAGAAGCCCACGCCGGTCTTGTTGTCGTAATTGCCTGTTCCATCGAGGGTCACCTTCACCGACAGGGCTGTCTCGGCGGTGGTGCGGTTGATCTCGGCCTTGCGCATGTGGAACTTCCCGTGGATTGTTCGCGTCGCGGTATAGACGGCACCTGCAGCCGTTCCAAGCCCGTGCGGAGTCCTGCCGATGAAAACACTTGTCCTCGCCTCCATTGCAGCCCTGACCCTTGTGGCCTGCACCAGCAGCAGCTACCGCGACTCCGGCGTGCCAATCCGGGCGGTCGATGCGGTCGACCTCTCCCGCTATACCGGAAAATGGTTCGAGATTGCCCGATTCCCCAACAGGTTCGAGGAGGGCTGCGAAGCCGTCACCGCCGAATATTCCCTGCGCGAGGATGGCCAGGTGGATGTCCTCAACACATGCCGCCAAGGCGCGATAAACGGACCTATCGAAACCGCCGAAGGCATCGCCCGTCCCGTCGACGGGACCAATGCGAAGCTCGAAGTGAAGTTCGTGCAGTGGCTTCCTTTCGCAGGCGACTACTGGGTGCTTTATCTTGATGACGCCTACGAGACCGTTGCCGTCGGGAATCCGGGCGGCAGCACCGGATGGATCCTCGCCCGCGATCCGCAGCCTGACCCGAGCTTCCGTCGGCGCTGCCCGTGCGGCCCTTGCCGCCAACGGCTACGACATCTCGCGCATGATCATGGTTGCACAGCCCGGCGACTGATCGGTGACGCGGGGCGGTCTCGTATCGGCGCTTGATTTCGAATTGAACGCATGTTCATTTGTCTGAAACGAGATCTGGCCGGGGGAGGTCGGCGCATGTTCCACGCCTCGATGAATTTCGCGCTCGGTGAGGAAATCGAAGCTCTGCGCGCGATGGTCCATGCATGGGCGCAGGAACGGGTGGCACCGATCGCGGCCCAGATCGATCGCGCCAACGCCTTTCCGTCCGAGCTCTGGCGGGAAATGGGTGAGCTTGGCCTGCTCGGTATCACCGTGGCGGAAGAGGATGGCGGGGCAGGCATGGGGTATCTCGCCCACTGCGTCGCAGTCGAGGAGATTGCGCGGGCATCGGCAAGCGTATCGCTCAGTTATGGCGCGCATTCGAACCTCTGCGTCAACCAGATCGCACTTAACGGTACGACGGAGCAGAAGGCGCGTTACCTGCCCGGCCTGATCTCCGGTGTGCAGGTCGGGGCGCTCGCCATGTCGGAGGCCGGGGCGGGCTCCGATGTGGTCTCAATGAAACTGCGGGCCGAGAAGCATAACGACTGTTTCGTCCTCAACGGATCGAAGTACTGGATCACCAACGGGCCCGATGCCTCTACGCTCGTTGTCTATGCCCGGACCGATCCTGAGGCTGGACCTAAGGGCATCACGGCATTCCTGATCGAGAAGTCGATGAGCGGGTTCACGACCAGCCCGCATTTCGACAAACTCGGCATGCGTGGCTCCAACACGGCGGAATTGGTCTTCGATGACGTCGAGGTGCCCTACGAAAACATTCTCGGCGAGGAAGGCCGTGGCGTGAACGTGCTGATGTCGGGTCTCGACTACGAGCGTGTCGTGCTGTCGGGCATCGGCGTCGGGATCATGCATGCGATCCTCGACCACATTATGCCCTACATGCACGAGCGCCAGCAATTTGGTGAAAAGATTGGGAACTTCCAGCTCATGCAGGGCAAGATCGCAGATCTCTATACCGCGATGAACACCGCGCGCGCCTATGTCTACGCGGTCGCCGGTGCCTGCGACCGGGGCGAGGTCACGCGGCAGGACGCGGCGGCCTGCGTGCTCTACGCATCGGAGAAGGCGATGGAGCAGGCTATCCAGGGCGTGCAGGCGATGGGCGGCGCGGGATACCTCAATGACAGTCC
Source organism: uncultured Alphaproteobacteria bacterium (assembly GCA_963825715.1). Taxonomy (GTDB): domain Bacteria; phylum Pseudomonadota; class Alphaproteobacteria; order Rhodobacterales; family Rhodobacteraceae; genus Amaricoccus. The sequence continues at coordinate 33,671 of CAWGUH010000015.1, forward strand.
GCTCGGTCGGATCATGCGCGATGCCAAGCTGATGGAAATCGGCGCCGGCACTTCCGAGATCCGGCGGATGCTGATCGGGCGCGAATTGATGGCGCGAACGCAATGAAGGACTTGTCCCACTTTCTGACTATGCGCGCCGGACCCGCGTTGGCACAGGATGCACAGTTCAGTCCCGCGCCGATCGAGGTCTGTCTCTCCACGTCCGACGGTGCTGTGCGCGCCGACTGCGTCGGTTTCGCCGCTATGGCCTGTATGGAAGAGCCGGAGCGGCAGAGCACTGCCGGAATGACCGGATGCCTCGGAGGCGAGCTAAGGTACTGGGAAGAGCGGGTTAATGCTGCTTTCGAGCGGCTCAAGGAAGCGCAGAAAACGGTCGAGGGCGACGTGGCGGTGAACGGGTCTTCTGCCTCGAAGCCCGCCGAGGCCCTTCGCGACATGCAGTGCGCTTGGATGGACTGGAGCGCGGCGTCCTGGCTCTGCACAGGCAGTCGGTGGGGTGGCGGGTCCGGCAGCGGGCCGGCCGCCAATGAGTGTGCGATGCACATGACTGTGGCGCAGGCGATGATGCTCGACGACAGGTTCGCTAAGGTCGAGTACCTGTGAAACTCGGCTCCGCCCTGATCGCCAGAAGCGAGGCGGCGCGCACCAACCGGGCGGCCCACGAGGCTGCACTAGCCCGGATCGCCGACGCCGCCGGTCTAGCGGCGGCCGGGGGCGGCGCGGCCGCTGCTGCGAGGCATGTTGCGCGGGGAAAGATGCTGCCACGCGAGCGTGTGGCCAGTCTTCTCGATGTCGGGGCGCCTTTCCTCGAGATCGGAGCGATCGCGGCACACGGGCTTTACGATGGAGCGGCGCCCTGCGCCGGAGTGATCGCCGGGGTCGGCCGTGTCGAGGGTCAGGAGGTAATGGTCGTCGCGAACGACGCAACCGTGAAGGGTGGTACCTACTATCCGATGACGGTGAAGAAGCATCTGCGGGCGCAGGAGATTGCTGCCGAAAACCGTCTGCCCTGCCTATATCTGGTCGACAGCGGTGGCGCGAACCTCCCCAATCAGGACGAGGTCTTCCCCGACCGCGACCATTTCGGACGTATCTTCTACAACCAGGCGCGGATGAGTGCGGACGGTGTGGCGCAGATCGCGGTGGTGATGGGCTCCTGTACTGCCGGTGGCGCCTACGTACCGGCGATGTCGGATGTGACGATCATCGTTCGGGACCAGGGCACGATCTTCCTCGCCGGACCGCCGCTGGTGAAGGCCGCAACAGGTGAGGAGGTGAGCGCGGAGGACCTCGGTGGCGGCGATGTGCACACGCGGCTCTCGGGCGTGGCCGACTATCTCGCCGAGGATGATTCCCATGCGCTCGCGCTCGCACGGAGCGCGGTTGCCGCGCTGAACCGGCGCCGGCCCGAGACGGTTTTGCGGCAGAGCCCCGAGCCGCCCGCCTTCGATCCGGATGAGATCCTAGATGTCGTGCCCGCGGATCTGCGTTCACGCTATGACATCCGGGAGGTGATCGCTCGGCTTGTAGACGGCTCTCGTTTCGACGAATTCAAGGCCCGCTTCGGCGAAACACTGGTTTGCGGTTTCGCCCATGTCGAGGGGATCCCGGTCGGGATCGTTGCAAACAACGGTGTGCTGTTTTCCGAAAGCGCCGTGAAGGGCGCGCATTTCGTCGAGCTCTGCAGCCAGCGCCGTATCCCTCTGGTTTTCCTTCAGAACATCACAGGATTCATGGTGGGGCGGAAATACGAGTCGGAAGGCATCGCGCGACACGGGGCCAAGCTGGTGACCGCAGTGGCAACAACTTCCGTCCCGAAAATCACGCTGCTGGTCGGCGGTTCCTTTGGTGCGGGCAATTACGGCATGTCCGGCCGCGCCTATCAGCCACGCTTCCTCTGGAGCTGGCCCAACAGCCGGATATCCGTGATGGGCGGCGAACAGGCGGCTGGTGTTCTCGCAACGGTCCGTCGCGACGGGATTGAGCGGCGCGGCGGGACATGGAGCCCTGAGGAAGAGGGAAAATTCAAGGCGCCGGTGCTGGCGCAGTTCGACGAACAGTCCCATCCGCTCTATGCCACGGCGCGGCTCTGGGATGATGGCATCATCGACCCCCGGAAATCCCGCGCAGTGCTCGCCCTCTCACTTTCGGCCGCGCTCAATGCCCCGATCGGGGAAACGCGCTTCGGCGTGTTCCGGATGTGAGACGGCGTTACCACACACGGCTCGTTTCGTTCCGTCCGCATTGCGGAGGAGGCCGGTTCAGTCTGCGCGACAGCCGCCGACAGCGGTACTGCGGCCGGCTCGTCATGACCGGCCATATGATGATGCGCTGGGCCGGCCGTATCCGGCTTCTCGGCTCACGAAAGCCAGAAGCCCAGAACACCTCTCTGCGGCTGCGCAGGATACGCGATTTCCGTCGGATCTGGCCGGTCGCCGAAGCTGCAACGATCGCGCTGTTCCGTGAGGGCACGTTCGCCAACCGCGTCCGGATTATGGGTTGCGACTCGCTTGAGCTTTTCTGCCCCAACTCCGGAGCCGGACGCCGCGCAAGCTTCGGGTCGGGGTGGCACCTTTTCGGGTTCCTCCGGGTTGGCAGGGTATTCGGGTTTGACGGCGGTAGGCCCAAGGCAACGCGGCTCGGCTGCGGGCGCAATCCCCTTAGCCAACGGGTGGATCGTGAACGGGTGCTCCTCCAGAGGATGTTTCGAAGGCAAGCGCGGAGCGGCCTCGGCGAACTTTGGATCGGCCAGAGCGCGTGATGTTCGAGCGGATACTGATTGCAAATCGCGGGGAGATTGCCTGCCGGATCATTGAGACCTGCCGTCGGCTCGGGGTTTCGACCGTTGCTGTCCACTCCGACGCCGATGCCGGAGCGCGACATGTCGAGATGGCCGATATCGCGGTCCGCATCGGTCCGCCCCCGGCGGCCGAAAGCTATCTCGACGGGCGGGCGATCATCGAGGCGGCGCGAGAGACCGGCGCTGCGGCCATCCATCCGGGATACGGATTTCTGTCCGAGAACCCGGATTTCGTCGCGGCCGTGGAGGCGGCCGGCCTTGTCTTCATCGGGCCGTCGGAAACAGCAATCCGGGCAATGGGTCTCAAGGACGCGGCCAAGGCGCTGATGGCAGAAGCTGGTGTGCCCGTGCTGCCCGGCTACCATGGCGCGGGTCAGGAGGATGCGCTGCTTGCGGATCAGGCAGCGCTCTTCGGCTATCCGGTGCTGATCAAGGCGGTAGCAGGGGGCGGCGGCAAGGGAATGCGGATGGTTGAGCATCCCAAGCATTTCACGGCTGCACTGGCCTCCGCAAGGAGCGAGGCGCTTGCTGTCTTCGGCAATTCGCGTGTTCTGGTGGAAAAGTTCGTCACATCGCCGCGTCATATCGAGTTTCAAGTCTTTGGCGACAATTTCGGCAATGTCGTGCATCTCTTCGAGCGCGACTGTTCGCTGCAACGCCGACATCAAAAAGTGATCGAGGAGGCGCCGGCGCCCGGAATGACGCCGAAGATGCGCGCGGCGATGGGCGCTGCCGCCGTGCGGGCCGCCCAGACGATCGGGTATTCTGGGGCGGGCACCGTCGAATTTATCGTTGACGGGGCTCAAGGGCTGCATCCGGACAGGTTCTGGTTCATGGAGATGAACACCCGTCTTCAAGTCGAGCATCCGGTGACCGAGGCTATCACCGGAGAGGATCTCGTCGAATGGCAGTTGCGTGTTGCGTCCGGGTCTGCACTGCCGAAGCGGCAGGATGAGATCGCGATCTCCGGCCATGCCGTCGAAGCGCGGCTCTATGCGGAAAATCCGGCTGCAGGATTCTTGCCCGCAACAGGCCGGCTCAGTCATTTCGAGTTCCCGCCGGGGGTGCGTGTCGATACCGGTGTCCGGGCCGGCGACGGGATCAGCCCATGGTACGATCCGATGATCGCCAAGGTGATCTCGCACGGGGCGACCAGATCCGACGCCACTGCCGTCCTCCGACGCGCCCTTGCCGGCGCCTGCGTCGCCGGATCGGCCACGAACGGAGTGTTCCTGTCGCGACTGCTCAGCCATCCGGACTTCCTGGCCGCCCGGCACGATACCGGCCTGATCGGGCGGGATCTCGACATGCTGACCGCAGCTCGGCCACCGGATATTCGCGATCTAGTGGCGGCTGTCGTCGCGCTTTGCGGGACTGATCTGGACTCGGCATTGGCCGGGTTCGTGCTGTGGGCTCCTCTGCGACGGAGCCTCGCATTCCTACTGAATGGCACCGGCCATGTCGTCGATATCGAAGTTCTCGGGCCGGGAAGAATGCGGGCGAGTGGGGTGGAGGTCGAGGCCGTTCGTGCCACGGAAAGCGAGCTCCTGATCCGTATTGCCGGCCAAACGAGCCGTTTCGGTCTGGCCCGCGAGGGAACTCGCGTGACACTCTTCGAAAATGGTGCCGCGTGGATCGCCGAGTTTGAGGATCCCCTGAATGCAGGCGGCGTCGCGGAGCCAGCCGGCGACGAGATTCGCACACCGATGCCCGGTCTCGTCCGACGGATGGCCGCTGAAACAGGAATGCACGTGAAGTGCGGCGACGTTCTCATAGTAATCGAAGCGATGAAGATGGAGCACGTGCTGACAGCGCCTCGTGACGGGGTCGTGGCGAGTGCCGATGTGACCGAAGGTGCACAGGTAAGTGAAGGCGCTCTCCTCCTGTCGCTGGAGCCGGAGGATGGGTGAGCATGTGACGCTCTACGAGATGAGCCCGCGTGACGGCCTGCAGAATGAGGCGCGTCGCATTGCCACCGCCGACAAGATCGCACTGGTTGATGCGCTCTCGGAGTGCGGATTCAGCCACATCGAGGTGGCCAGCTTCGTCAGCCCGAAATGGGTGCCACAAATGGCAGATGCCGCGGAGGTGATGGCGGGAATCCAGAGACGGCCCGGAGTGATCTACGCGGCACTCGCTCCAAATCTCTCCGGCTACGTGGCCGCGCGGGATGCCGGCGCGGACGAGGTGGCGATCTTCGCGTCGGCATCGGAGAGTTTCAGCAGGCGGAACATCAATTGCTCGATTGCGGAAAGCCTTTCGCGCTACGCCTCCGTAGCGGCCGCCGCCCGGGACGATGGAATCGTGCTGCGCGGATATGTTTCCTGCGTCACGGACTGCCCCTATGAAGGACCGGTAGGGCCGGATGCAGTTGCCGCTCTTGCTGTCGCCCTGCGCGATCTGGGATGCCGCGAAGTCAGCCTTGGAGATACCATTGGGCAGGGAACTCCTGGGCGTGTCCGCGACATGCTGGAGGCGGTAACGGCATGCGTCCCCGCGTACGCGCTTGCCGGTCACTTCCATGACACTGCCGGACGGGCACTGGCCAATATCGAAGTTGCGCTGGCGCACGGACTTCGGGTTTTCGACAGCTCCTGTGCAGGCTTGGGCGGCTGTCCGTTTGCGCCCGGTGCAGCGGGTAACGTGGCGACCGAGGCGGTGGACAATCGGCTTGTTGCTCTCGGGTTCGAAACGGATCTCGATAGGGATCGGCTGGCTGCAGCGGCGCGCATGGCGCGCGGACTGCGGGCATCAGCATGAATTCTGCGAAAAGAATCACGAGTTTCTGCCGCATTGCTGCAAAGTCAAGCTAGGAATCTACCTTGAGTTGTATTAGAACACGGGCCGATGAGCGTGAGACTCATGGGAGGATGCGGCATGAGCGACCGGGCAATCGTGGTTTTCGCCACCGATGCAAGAATCAACGAGCGCCTCGTCGCGCGGGGCATGGATCCAATGCCCGGGCCGCGTTTGATCGATCTCCTGCACGAAGCTACCGGGGAGACGCTGAGTTCCCGCGAAGCGCTCCGGGACTGGCTGCCGGAGCGGCTCGCACACGATCCCCGGGTTCGCGCCGTGATCGAACGCTACGTATCCTCGGCCTGACCCTCTCGCACGTCTCCCGATCCGGGGAGACTCACCGTGAGTGAGACGGACGTTCGCGTCGAAATGGACATTCGCGGTGTCGCGCGGATCACGCTCGATCGTCCGGACCGCCACAATGTTCTCTCGGCCCGGTTGTGTGACTCCCTCGCCGCGGCGGCGGCCGATCTGGATGCGGACCCGGCCGTGCGGGTTGTGGTTCTGACGGGTACGGGACCGAGCTTCTGTGCTGGCGGCGATCTGTCTTGGATGCGGGCGCAGTTCGAAGCGGATCGAGCGACACGCATGAGGGAGGCGCGTCGCCTGGCAGGGATGCTGCGGTCGCTCGATAAGCTCGGCAAACCGCTGATTGGAAGGGTGCAGGGTGCCGGCTATGGTGGCGGCGTCGGTCTCATGGCCGTCTGTGACACGGTCATCGCGGTCGAGACGGCACGTTTCGCTCTGACTGAAACCCGGCTCGGACTGATTCCCGCCACCATCTCTCCTTACCTGATCGCGCGGATCGGTACCGGACGCGCCCGGTCGATCTTGCTCTCGGCGCGGACTTTCGATGTCGAGGAGGCACGACGGCTGGGGCTCGTGACGTATGCGGTGTCTGCAGACGGACTCGATGATGCAGTCGAGGACGAAATCATTCGCTGTCTCGCGGCCGCGCCGGCGGCTATCCGGGCCACGAAGGCCCTGATCCGCAACCTCGGACCGGCGGTCGACGATGCCGTCATCGACGACACCATCCGCCGCCTCGCGGATACCTGGGAAACAGCCGAGGCGCGGCAAGGAATTGCCGCCTTCTTCGAAAAGCGCCCGCCTCCTTGGGCGATCTGACTCCTGGTCAGGAATTACTCGGTTTTTTCGCCGGCATTGCATGAGCTTCTAGCACGTCTAGCGGAACGACCTGCAGGGCAGAACGATGTGTACTGGCGAGGATCACCCTCGGAGCAGCTCCGGCCTCCCAAGCCTCGCGCCAGCGTTCGGCACAGAGGCACCACCGATCTCCGGCCCGCAAGCCCGGAAAGCCGAATTCGGGTCGCGGCGTGCTCAGATCATTTCCACGTGCCCGCGAGAAGACGAGAAAGGCTTCGGTCATCCGGGCACAGATCACGTGGCGGCCACGGTCCTGTGGCCCGGTATTGCAGCAGCCGTCGCGGAAGAAGCCGGTGCGCGGATCGAACGAACAGGGTTTCAGCCGGCCGCCCAGGACATTCAGGCTTTCCTCGCGGTCTTCGGTCATCGGGTGTCCTCGGTGTTCGCTTGAGCATCGACTATCTGGACGCGACAACGTGTCCTGTCCAGCGTGTTGCCGGAATTCGACGTCACTCGTACCCGGTCATCTCCAGATACCCGCGGCCCGAATGGCTGCCCCGGATCCTGATCGGACCTTCCCAGTAGGGAAAGCTGGTGTCCATCCATGCCTGCGGATTGAGTGGCTCCGTTTCTATGTCGAGATCCCGCCCGGGAATCTGTATTCGCCATGTCACAGGAACGTTCCGACCCGCGGTCTGTGTCTCGGACAGCGGTGTCAGGAAAATCTCGTCCGAGCCAAGCGGCGTTGGCGTGCCGTCTGGGGAGATCCATGTCCCCGAATGGAATACACCGCCGTCTCTGTCGCGCAGCCGGAAGGTCATCACACGCGCACCGCCATCGAGCGCGAGCGAGAACCAGTCCCAGCCGTCCTGGTTTTCGGCCAGTGGCTGGCTTGACCATTCCCGGTCGAGCCAGGCGTGCCCCGTCACACCGATCTCGCGGCCTTCGAGGTTGAGGATACCATCCACGGTGTAGAAAGGCTGGCTGTAGTAATGCGAGGCCTGCCCGGCTGACGACTTTACGCTGTAGCCCTCCACGCCCTGCGGCACGGGTGGCAGGGGCGACGATGCGCGCAGGTTGTACGAGAACTCGGCTCCGTTTGCGGCAATTTCGATTTCCGAGAGCGCATCGCCAAAGGGATCTAAGCCGATGATGTGCCAGTCGTCGATCCAGGCCCGGAAGGGCGACGCTTCGACCCCCGCCTGGCCGATGCCGCCTCGGGCGAAGGTCTCCGAAAACACATGGGTTTCGCCGCTCGTTGCGGCAGCGTGGCCTAGCCAGACCTGGTTGCTGGCCCAGCCGTCCGGATCGGAATCTGGTCCGGGCGCGATGGCGTTGCGGAACAGGGTCCACTGGATGCCGTAGTCGGCACCGTCGTCGCCAGTAAGGGTGGCCGTCAGGTACCACCATTCGATCCGGTGTTCCGGATGCGGGCCGTGGTCCCTCGGGAACTCGAACCGAAACTCGGGCCGTACGACGGCATAGCCATCGGCAGTGGTGCCGAGGCCGGCATATCCCTGCGCTGCCACGGGTCCGTGAAGGCAGAGCATGACCAGTAAGTTGCCAAGACCCTAGCGCTCATTGCTGAACCTTTGCAGGAGTTTCAGCGGGGACGCCCTGCGTAATTGCCACGTCGGCCAGAGTGCGGCTAGAAACGCCGTGCCGAGGGCCATCAGGCCGAGCAGGACCCACTGACCGGGAAAGAAATGCACCGGGAGGCGCCAGCCGAACGCCTGGACATTGATGACGGCGGTCAGCACCCACGCGACCGCCAGCCCGAGCGGAAGTGCAGCGATCGTGGTCAGTGCGGCGAGGCCGAGGGTCTTGGCCATCTCGATCCGAGCTAGTCGGGCACGAGTGAGTCCGAGGGCCCAGACCGGCGCCATCTGACCGAGGCGAGCTGTTCCGAGGGTCAGAAGGCTGGTGAGGAGTGCGATGCCGGCGACGATGAAGGTGAGCGCGTTCAGCGCCACTGTCACGGCAAAGGTGCGTTCGAAGATACCGCGCGAGAGCGCCTTCAGGGCAGCCTGATCGATCGTGGCGTCATCCGCGACACTAAAGGATGATCGCAAATCAAGGGCGAGCGGCCCGACGGCCTCAGGATCGGCGCGCACGGCCATCCGGGTGCGATCGGCATCGGGCCAGCGACGAGCGAAATCCTCTTGTCCGACCATCACCTGAGCGATCGGATTGCCGTAATCGGCGTAGATTGCCGCAACCTGCGTCTCCCAGTGCCCGGCTGGTGCCGGCAGGGTGATCCGTGATCACCGGGTCCGAGGCCGAAGCGCCGCGCCATCTGTTCGGAAATCAGGACGCCTTCTCCCGCGGCAACTCGGTCCCACGCATCCTGCAGGCCGGCAATGAGAGGCCAGTTGTCTCGATAGGTGGCGTGGTCGAGAAAGCCGAAAACCTCGAGCGGCCAGTCTTCGAACCGCCCTTCCGCACGCCAGATTGGCAGAACCGCAGCAACGTCCGTCCGTTTCTCCAGCCAATCCGTCATCGCGGCTGCCTGCGCGTCGTCGGTCCCGGAAACATAGAGTTCCGCCGCAAGCCGCTGGTCAAGATAACCGATGAAGGTCTGGCGGAAGCTGTCGACCATCGTTCCCACGCCGACGTTCACCGCGAGCGCGAGCAGGAGCGCCATCAGGGCCAGTGACAGGCCCGAGAGCTGCTGTCGGCTGTCGGCCCAGAACCACTGGCCGAGCGGCGATCGAGCCCGCCGAGCGCCGAGGGACAGAATGCCGGCCAGAAGGGACGGCAGGGCCAGTGCGGCCGAGAGTAGGAGCCCGCCCATCACTGCGAAGCCCGAGACGAGACCGCCACCGGCAATCAGGAAGGCTAGCGCCCCGACCGCGATGAGCACGGCGACGGCGAGCTGCATGCCTTGCCGGCCCCTTTCTGCGGTGAGCCATGCCTGGGGCTGGGCCGTCGCAAGCAGGGGAAGATGAGCAACCCTCCAGAGGCTGGCGGCCGAGGCGGCGAAGGCCCCGAGTATGCTGATGCCGATTCCGGCTAGCCACCACGTCGCCGGCAGGCTGAGGCTTCCGGGAACCCGGGCCCCGTACAGCCCGCGCAGGCTCGCGGCGACATCCGGCAGCAGGGCGGCGGCAATGGCGTATCCGGCAAGCACGCCGGCGAGGCCCGCGATCAGCGCGATCAAGACCAGTTCCAGTGTCATGGCCAGCGTGAGCTGGCGCGCCGAAACACCACAGGCGCGCAGTGTCCGGAGCATGGGTTTGCGGCGTTCGAATGCGAGGCCGATCGCCGAATAGACGATGAAAAGGCCGACAACGAAGCTGAGGAAGCCGAATGCGGTCAGGTTCAGGTGAAAGCTGTCGGTCAGCCGGGCGAGATCCCCGTTGGCGGAAGGGATGACGATTTCAAGCCGGGTAGACAGATGGGGAGGCAAGGGTCCCGGCGCGACATCCGGCTGCATCAGGAGGCGCGACACTCCGCCGTGATGCTTGAGCAGGCGTTCGGCGATGCCGATATCGACGAGGAGCGTTTCCGGGGGAAGCGTGTCCGTGCCGGCGAGTTCCGGCAATCCGACGGGATCAAGGCGCGCGAGCGTTTCCGGCGCCACATAAGCGAGGCCCGGTGGACGCAGGAATTCGAGGAACCGCTCGTTCCCGGTCTCGACTTGGAGCAACCCGGCGTCTGGGGGCAGGGTCAGCGGTTCGATCCCGATCACGCGGAGGGTCATGTTGCCGTGACGCAGTTCGCCATCGATCACGGGCGATACCGGCCATCCCGCCCGACGCAGAGCCACGTAGTCCGCTAGGGAGACCGGGCCACCGGCGCTGGACCGAACCGACGCCAGCCCGTTTCCGTCGAGGATCGACGCAGCCTGATCATAGCTTGCGCGGGCTTCCGCATTGAGCGCCTGAACGCCGCTCCAGAGAGCGGTAGCCACGCCGAGACCGATCAGCAGCGTGACAAGTTCCAGCGGATGGCGCCGCCAGTGCGACAGAAGCGTCCGAAGGACTACTGGCGCTGTCATGCGATGCGACCCGCGCGCAGGAGCAGAGTTTCGTCGAGAAGCGCGGCAAGCCGCGGCGCATGGGTCACCATGAGAAGGGAGGCACCACTCTCGCCCACCATTCCGAGTAGCAGGTCGAGCACCGCATCGCCCGTCGCCTCGTCGAGGTTGCCCGTCGGTTCGTCGGCGAGAATGAGCGGCGGGCGTCCGGCAAGGGCGCGTCCGATCGCGACGCGCTGCTGCTGCCCGCCCGACAGCTGTTCAGGATATCGCGCGAGGAGGTCACCGAGCCCCAGCCGGGATGTCAGATGGGCCTGCCAGGCGGGGTCGAGCCGGTCAGCGAGCCGCGCCTGGAATGCGAGATTGGCCCCGACGTCGAGGCTGGGGATCAGGTTGAACTGCTGGAACACGAGCCCGATGTCGTTGCGCCGCAGGGAGGCCCGGCCCGCATCGTCGAGCTCGGTCACGAGGGTATTCCCGAACCGGATTTCGCCGGCATCCGCAGTATCGAGGCCCGCGACGAGATGCAGGAGCGTACTCTTGCCCGATCCGCTTTCTCCGGTCAGGGCCAGCGACCGGCCCGCGTCGAGCCGGAACGTCACGCCGCGCAGCACCGGAACTGGTGCTTCGGCGGTCGGGTAGGATTTCGAGACGTCGGTAACCTGCAGCATCGGGTTCGTTCCTGGAGTGACGCCGGGAACCTAGTGCAGGTGGTCCTGTGTCAAAGCCGTCCGGGTGTCGCGCCCTCCAGCCGGACGGGCTCCGCTCAAGCGAGCATCTGCGCGATCTGATCCTTGAGGTGCAAACGGGTCTTTCGCAGTTCGGTCTCGTGAAACTGGTCGGTCGGTTCGACATTCGTCTCTGCGCGATGGATATCGAGGTTTACCTGATGGTACTCCTGCATCAGCTTCTGGAAATGCGCGTTCGAAACCTTGAGCTCGTGGATGCGGTCGACCTTGTCGGGAAACTCTTCGGCGAGTTCATGGGGTGTATGGGTCATCTGGTGTTCTCCTGAAAAGGTTCATTCAACCTGCGGCGCGGCTTACTCCGGTTCCTTGATGTGCGTCAAATGCGAAGCTCGGCAGGTGCTCAGCTTGCCGAATCCGTGACCACAGCCATCGCAACGAACGTCGATGTGTGAGAGACATGGGGCAGGGTCGATATCCGCTCCGAGAGAACCGTCCGGAACGCGGTGATGTCGGCCGTCCGCACCTTGACCAGATAGTCGAACGGGCCCGCGATCAGGTGGCACTCCTCGACCTCGGAAATGCGCCGGATCGCTGTCTCAAAGGCGTCGAGGGCCGCGAGCTTGGTATCGGTGAGGCTGACCTGTACAAAGGCGATGTGTCCGCGTCCGAGCGCGTCGTGATCGAGAAGGGGCCGGTACCCCCTGATTATGCCGTCCTCTTCAAGCCGCCTTAGGCGATTGGTGCACGGGGTCTTCGAAAGACCTACCCGTTCGGCCAGATCGGTCACGGTCATGCGGCCATCTTCCGCTAGCGCGGCGATGATCGCCTGGTCGATCCGGTCCAGCTTCACTGCAAATCCTCGAACGACACTGCGATATTCCCCTATCAGGTTTCGAGTTCAGCGAAAAGCGCTGTCAACTGGAGGGATTCAGCGAAAATACCCAGCGCGATCTGCTATGGTGCGGGCTCATACTGAGCTCGTCCCGGAAGGTTCTCCCCATGTCCACCACCTCTGCCCCGCTGTCGTCCGCAAACATCGCGACCCAAGCCGACGGGGCCTGGCCGGCCATGGGTCGTGCTGCTATCCGCGCCGCGACCTATGCCGAGGAGGCCGATCTTGTCCGGGCGCTTGTGGCGGACCTGAATCTCGACCGGTCAGCGCGGCGTCGGGTGGCTTCGGATGCCGCAGGTCTGGTGCGGAGCGTGCGCGCCCGGTCCTCGCCAACGGTGATGGAATCCTTTCTGGCAGAATACGGATTGTCGACCGAGGAGGGGGTAGGCCTGATGTGTCTTGCCGAAGCCCTCCTGCGGGTTCCCGATGCGGAGACCATTGACGATCTGATCGCCGACAAGATCGAAGCCTCCAACTGGAGCGCCCATCTCGGGCGTTCGACGTCTCCGCTGGTCAATGCTGCGACCTGGGGCCTGATGCTGACCGGCAGGGTCCTCGACGATGACCCGGCCCGTCCGGCCCGGGCGCTGCGTGCTGCGGTTCGCCGGCTCGGCGAGCCGGTGGTGCGTACCGCGGTTGGTCAGGCGATGAAGATGATGGGACGGCAGTTCGTGCTCGGGGAGGACATGAAGGCCGCTATGGCTCGGGCTGCTGGCATGGAAGCCAAAGGCTACACCTATTCGTATGACATGCTGGGCGAGGCCGCTCGGACCGATGCCGATGCGCGCCGCTACGCGGCATCCTACGCCGATGCGATTGCTGTGATCGCAAGAAAGGCAACCGGGGACGTGCGGACCTCTCCGGGAATATCGGTAAAGCTTTCCGCATTGCATCCCCGCTATGAATGGACCGGCCGCGAGCGGGTCATGAGCGAATTGCTTCCCCGGGCGCGTGACCTGGTCCGCGCGGCCGCGGCAGCCGGGATCGGGTTCAATATCGATGCGGAGGAGGCCGACCGGCTCGATGTCTCGCTCGATGTGATCGAGGCATTGCTGAGCGATCCCGAACTCGCGGGCTGGGACGGCTTCGGCGTCGTGGTGCAGGCCTACGGTCGACGCGCCGGTCCGGTGATCGACTGGTTGTTCGGGCTGGCCGAACGGCTGGACCGCCGGATCATGGTACGACTGGTGAAGGGCGCCTACTGGGATACCGAGATAAAGCGCGCGCAGGAAAAGGGTGTTCCGGGGTTCCCGGTCTTTACCCGGAAGGCGCATACCGACGTGAGCTATCTCGCGAATGCCAAGCGTCTTCTCGACCGGCGAGACCGCATCTACCCGCAATTCGCGACCCACAACGCCCATACCGTCGCCGCCGTGCGGGACATGGCCGGCCCGGACAAAACGGGCTACGAATTCCAGCGACTTCACGGGATGGGCGAGGCCCTGCACGACATTGTCCATGCTGAGCATGGCACATCATGCCGGATCTACGCGCCGGTCGGGGCGCACCGCGACCTTCTAGCCTATCTCGTGCGCCGTTTGCTGGAGAACGGGGCGAATTCAAGCTTCGTCAACCAGATTGTCGACGAAACGCTGGCGCCGGAGACCGTGGCAACCGATCCGCTCGACGCGCTGGAAGCGACCGGCATCGCGGCGGCCCCGGATATCCGGGCTCCTGCGAGCCTGTTTGCCCCGCGTCGCAATGCCGCCGGCTGGGACGTCAACGAACCTGCATCTATTGCCGGAATTCTCGATGCGCGCGCCGGGTGGCGGACCCATGTCTGGGGACGGACGGGAGCCGAGATCCGCAATCCGGCCGACCCTGCAGATCTGGTCGGGCATGTAAAGGACGCCACCCAGGAAGACGTGGATGCTGCGCGTATCTCGGCTGCTGAAGGGCTCCGGGTCTGGTCCGCGACCATTCCCGCCGATCGCGCTGCGGCCCTGCGGCGGACTGCCGATCTCTACGAGGAGAACGCTGCCGAGTTGATGGCGCTTGCGAGTCGCGAAGCCGGCAAGACGCTCGCCGATTCCATCGCGGAACTGCGTGAGGCCGTCGATTTCCTGCGTTACTACGCGGATGCGGCGGAAGCGGCGACGGGGACCGCAAGAGGTGTCATGGTCTGCATAAGTCCATGGAACTTTCCGCTCGCGATATTCACAGGCCAGATTGCGGCCTGCCTCGGGGCTGGCAATGCGGTGCTGGCGAAGCCGGCAGAACAGACGCCGCTGATTGCCCGACGCGCGGTCGAACTGATGCACCAGGCCGGCATTCCGGCCAATGCACTCCATCTTTTGCCTGGAGATGGCGCCGCCGTCGGAGCGCAGCTTACTTCAGCACCAGAAATCGCCGGCGTCTGTTTTACCGGATCGACGGAGGTTGCGCGGCTTATCCACCGGTCGCTGGCGGAAAATGCTGGACCCGATGCGGTGCTGATCGCGGAAACCGGCGGGCTCAATGCCATGATCGTCGACAGCACCGCGCTGACGGAGCAGGTGGTGCGCGACGTTCTCGCCTCCGCATTCCAGTCGGCCGGCCAGCGCTGCTCGGCGCTGCGGGTGCTGTACGTTCAGGAAGAGGCCCGTGCACGCGTCGTCGAGATGCTGACCGGCGCGATGGATGCGCTCGAGATCGGCAACCCGTGGGAACTCGCCACAGATGTCGGACCCGTAATAGATGCCGAGGCAGAGGCATCGATCACGGGCTATCTGGATGCGCATGAGGGATCTCTGATCAAGCGCCTCGGGGTTCCCGGCGGCGGCAGGTTCGTCTCGCCTGCGCTACTGGAAGTCGAAGGCATCCATGCCGTGGAGCGGGAGGTCTTCGGTCCGGTGCTGCATCTCGCGAGTTTTCGGGCTCGTGATCTCGGGCGCGTTGTCGAGGCGATCAATGCCCGCGGTTTCGGGTTGACCTGCGGGTTGCACAGCCGCATCGATGATCGGGTGGAACAGGTCACGGCGCGGCTCAGGGTCGGCAACGTCTATGTGAACCGGAACCAGATCGGGGCCATTGTCGGCTCGCAGCCATTCGGTGGCGAGGGGTTGTCGGGAACCGGTCCAAAGGCGGGGGGACCGCATTATCTGCCCCGACTGCAGAACCCGCCGGAGCCGATCGCCGGATTTACTCCACGGAAGCCTTCCGGCCGAGCGATCGGGGCGCCCGATTTGTCGGCAGCCTTCGCAGCGGTCAGGCCGGGCAAATCACCGTTCGGCCCCGAGCGCCGCGCACGTCTCGCATCCTGCCTGACCGGAGCTGCGCCGCTCGTAGCCGCCGCACTCGCCTCGCTGGAAACAGTGCCTGCCGGCGCGGTCGATCTGCCCGGTCCCACGGGCGAGAGCAACCGTCTGAGCCTGCATCCGCGCGGCTTTGTGCTCTGTCTGGGAGCTGGCGTGGAGGCAGCCCTGGCGCAGGCTGTTCAGGCTCTGGCCGGCGGAAATGCGGTTCTCGTCGTGGCCGAGGGGGCGGAACAGGCCGTTGTGCCGCTTGTGCGCGCCGGTTTCCCGATATGCGCGATGAACGGTCAGGTCGATCCTGAGGCGCTTGCCGATCTCGCAACGCTCGATTCGGTCGCGGCATGCGGACCAAGAGACTGGCTTCGGTCCCTTCGCCGCGCACTCGCGCGCCGAAGCGGGCCG
The DNA here is from genome assembly GCA_963825715.1 of uncultured Alphaproteobacteria bacterium. Lineage (GTDB taxonomy): Bacteria > Pseudomonadota > Alphaproteobacteria > Rhodobacterales > Rhodobacteraceae > Amaricoccus. The sequence continues at coordinate 49,572 of CAWGUH010000015.1, forward strand.
ATCATCGGACTTGAAACGGCCCCGGTCGCGCCGCTACGGTTCGTGCTCGAACGACATCTGTGTATCGACACCACGGCCGCCGGCGGCAATGCCAGCCTGCTCGCCGCCAGCGCCTGAGAGGCTTATGCCCGACCCCGCACCAGGTCCCCGGGACGAAGATCGGCCCGGGAAGCCCCCCGGGCTCTTGAGAAAGCGCGAGGTTCCGGACAAGCCGATGCCACGCACATTGCTGTGGCTGACCGGCGGCATCGCCCTGATCGAGATCATGCTCTCGCTGGCCGATCGGGGCATTCTAGGGGATCCGACGCTGCGGCTTCGGGTCTTCGAGGCGGGTGCGTTCTGGCCGCAACTGCTGCACGGAGCGCAGCCGATCTTCTCGGCGCAGCCCGTCACGATGTTCTTCAGCCATGCTCTGCTTCACGGTGGCCTGCTGCACATGGCGATGAACATGACGATCCTGCTTGCTATCGGGCGTTTCGTCTCGGATCGCTACGGCGAGGGTCCGATCCTGCCGCTCTTCGCGGCCGGTGCCATCGCGGGCGGCGCGGTGTTCGGGCTGTTTTCGCGAGAGGCCATTCCGATGGTCGGCGCGTCGGGTGCGGTTTTCGCGTTTCTCGGTCTGTGGATCGCCTGGGACTGGCGGCGCCATCGTGCGAACCGGGTGCCGGTTCGCCCGGTCGCCACCCGCGTTGCGGTTCTGGCCGGTCTCAACGTGGTTTTTTACTTCGCACTGGGCGGCCTGCTGGCGTGGCAGGCGCATCTCGGCGGATTTCTCGCCGGTCTGATTGCCGGGAAGTATCTCGAGGACCGGATTGAGGCGCGCGAGAGAGACGCCCGCTCGCGCCGCTGGCGTCACCAGAAGGACGGGCCCGACGAGTAAAGCAGAATCATTGATTGGTGGATGAGGGGTCTGTAGCTCTTGATAACTGCGTTTTTGCGGTATTCCTTTGGCTTGGAGGGCACAATGAAATTCGTGTTGTTTAAATCGTTGGTCGTCACAGCGGGACTTGCGGTCATGGCCACCGCGGGCGCCGCGACAACGATGAACGGTTATACAAGTGTGTGGATGTTCGGGGACAGCCTTTCCGATCCGGGCAACTTCAGCAAGGCGATCGGAGGCGCCATTCCTCCGAGCCCGCCGTATTATCAGGGAAAGTTCTCCAACGGGCCGGTTTGGGCCGACAAGATCACTGACGACTTCACCGCGGCCGGGCGGCCTTCGGGCAACTTCGCCTACGGATTCGGTACGGCGGTCAGGAACGATGATGTCGCCCTCGGACGGCCGCGCCAGATTCCGGACGTTCCCGACCAGATCGAGTTGTTCAAGACCAAGCGGCTGGCAGATATCGGCGACCGTCCGATCGGCGCGATCTGGGCTGGTGCGAACGACATCTTTAATGCCGCGCCGGGCGGCACAGCGAAGCAGGCCGGGCGTGCAGCCGCCAAATCTGTCGCACGGAACGCGATGGTGCTCGCCGATCTCGGGTTCAAGGACGTGGCGATCTTCAATCTGCCCGACCTCTCCAAGACCCCGAGCTACAATCTGTTCCAGCCCGCGCTCGCCAGCGAGGCCGCGGCCGGGGCCGCCGCCTTCAACAGCACAATCGCCCGGCGGATCAACAAGCTCGAGGCCAAGGGCCTCAATGTCGTCTCGTACGACATGGCGTCGCTGTTCGACGACCTGATCGCCAATCCGACCGACTACGGGGTCCAGAACGCCATGATCCCCTGCGTCTTCCCGGAGGCGGCGGGCGGCAGCGTCTGCAGCCCCGAGGAGGCGCTGGCGCTCGCCTTCTTCGACAGCGTTCATCCCAACTCTGTGATCCACGGCCGGATCGGCGATATCGTGGCGGCCGACATTGCCCCGGTGCCGCTGCCCGGCGCGGTCTGGCTGATCCTGGTCGGGACCGCCGGCCTCGTGCTGGTGTCGCGGCGGCGCGGCGGATCCGCCGCCGTCTAGCGCGCCGGGCGAAAGCCCGGACGGCGCCGGATCGACCTGCGCAGACTACCAGCGCAGCAGGCGCGATCCGGCGAGCGCGCCGATGCCGGCGGTGAGCAGGATCGCAAGCACGTACCAGGTGCCGAAGAACAGCGGGCTGTCCTCGTTGCAGTAGAAGGCGTAGACCGCCGCTCCGGCGCCAGCGGCCATCAGGCCGGTCGCGAAGCCGGCCCATCCGGGCCGGGTGGCGGCGCCGCGGCGCAGCACCCAGAGGCTGAGGGCGGCCACCGGGGCAGCGATCGACAGGATCGACAGGAGGCAGGTGGCGGCGCTCTTGCCGCGCAGGGCCATGCTCCAGGCATCGGACGGTAGCGCGACCAGTTCCAGCACCATCGCGAGCAGGATGACGACGGCAACAGCGACCGGCACGAACGGCCAGATTCCAAGGGCGGTACCCGGTCGGCTCAGGCGCAGCGCCAGCACGAGCCCGGAAATGGCGAGCACCCAGGGAAACAGCTGCTTCACCACGACCGGGATATGCGCGAGCGCCTCGAGAAGGTCAGGCCGCACGCCCATTCCGGCGAGAAAGACCAGCCCGGCGACCAGCGCGGAGCCGGCCACCGCCAGCGGCAACAGCCTGTCCGGTGGTGTGGCGGCGGTCCTGTCGGACGCCATCGCCCGGATGAGGTCATCGGTGTTCATTCGATCATCCTCGCTCTCAATTCGCCGATGCGCTTCAGGCTGCGGTGCAGGGCGACGCGGACGGCGGTTTCGGTCATGCCGAGTTCGGCCGCGGTTTCGGTGATGCTCCCGCCGTCCTGGCCGATTGCCCGAACGATCCGTTGCGCCCGGTCGTCGAGCTGGTCGATCACCCGATCGGCATCGCTGCGCTCGGTTGGATCGGTCTCTGGCGCCGCTGCGATCGTTTCGGCGTAATCCTCGATGGGCAAGTGAACCCGTCGCCCGCGGGAGCGGAAGGCGTCAACCACCTTGTAGCGCACGATGGCATACAACCACGGACGCACCGGCATGTCCTCGCGCCAGGTATGGCGTTTCTGGTGTATGGCGAGCAGCGTTTCCTGCACGATGTCCTCACATATGTCCGACCCCAGACCGCTGCCGCGAGACCGGGCGATACCCCTGACGAGCGGCGTGATCTTCCGAAGGAAACTAGCATACGCGCGCTCATCGCCGCGGATGGCGGCGCGGAGCAGGTCGTCAAGCGACGGGTCTTCGGAGTGGCCCATTCACATCCCTTTTCGCGGTACCCGATCGATCTGTTACATGAACGTCGAAAAAGCGACCATTTCTGCCGTCTCGAACACGGTGGCGTGAACAGGGTAACGCTGACCCGCCCGGCTGCGAACCGAATTTCGAACCTGCTGAACGGTTCGCAATCCAACGGGAGATCTCGATGACCACCATGACCAAATCCTTCGCATTCGCCGGCTCCGTGGCAGCGGCGCTCACACTGCTCGGTGGCGTTCCCGCCCATGCCGCCGACGAGATGGAAAAGTGCTTCGGCGTTGCACTCGCCGGCGAGAACGACTGTGCGGCAGGAGCGGGGACGACCTGCGCCGGAACGTCCACTGTCGACTATCAGGGCAATGCCTGGAAGCTCGTGCCCGCAGGCACCTGCGCCGACATCGAAACGCCCTTCGGCAACGGATCGCTCGAAGAGATCGATCGCCCCGCCTGATCGCGATTGCCGGAGGGTGGCTATGGCGCCCTCCGGCCCCTCTCCCCTGTGCCGCCCCTGAAACGGAGATCGACATGCATCCATCCCGCCTTCCCGCCGTTGCCGGTATCGGGTTCAAGCCAGAGCATTTCGAAGCTTTGCGCGGAGGATCGGACGCGATCGGGTTTCTGGAAATCCACGCCGAAAACTACATGGGGGCGGGTGGTATTCCGCATGCCCAGCTCGAGGCGCTCCGCAAGGATTATGCTCTCTCTGTTCACGGCGTCGGTCTGTCGATCGGCGGCGCCGGGCCGCTCGATTCGGATCATCTCGATCGTCTGGCACTCCTGTGCGACCGATATCGGCCCGAGAGCTTCTCCGAGCATCTCGCCTGGTCGAGCCACGGCACGGCCTTTCTCAATGATCTTCTGCCGCTTCCCTATACCGACGAAACCCTGCGGATCGTTTCCGAGCATATCGACACGGTCCAGGAGCGGCTCGGCCGGCAAATGCTGCTGGAGAACCCATCGACCTATGTGGGCTTCGCGGCAAGCACGTGGTCCGAGACCGATTTCCTGACCGAGATCGTGCGGCGCACCGGTTGCGGATTGCTGCTGGACGTCAACAACGTCTTCGTCTCGGCGACCAACCATCGGACCGACGCTCGGGACTACCTTGCCGGTTTTCCCGTCGCGGCCGTTCGCGAGATCCATCTCGCGGGGCATGACGTCGAAGTGCTCGGTTCGGGACCGCTTCTGATCGACGCCCATGGCTCGCCGGTCGCCGACCCGGTCTGGACTCTCTTCGAAGACCTGATCGCCCGTACCGGACCGCTGCCCAGCCTGATCGAGTGGGACAACGACGTTCCCGCCTTTTCAGAGCTCGCGGCGGAAGCCCGGCGTGCGGCAGGCAGTCCTCGCCTCCGCGGTCGAGGTCCCGGAGGTGTCCGATGCCCTCGCTGGCTGAACTGCAGGATTCTGTTCGCGCCGGCGTTCTGGGCCACGGATGCCCCGAGGGGCTGACGGCCCCGAATCCGGATGATCTGGATCGGCGTTTTGCGGTCTATCGGAACAATGTCATGGTGGCGCTGACCAGCGCGCTCGCCAAGCGGTTCCCGGTGATCGTGCGGCTGGTCGGAACCGACTTCGCTCAGGCCATGTTCGCCGAGTTCGCGCGCAGGCATCCGCCGCGTTCCCCGCTGATGATGGAATATGGTGGCGCAATGCCGGGTTTTCTGGAGCACTTTCAACCGGTCGCGAAACTGCCCTATCTCGCCGACATCGCTCGGCTCGAACTGGCGCGCGGCCGGGCATATCACGCCGCCGACGTGGACCCCGTCGCGGTTGAGACGCTGCAGGTCGGTGCATCGGCAGCGCCGGATACGTTGTGCCTCGCGCTGCATCCTTCGGTGAGTGTCGTCGGATCGCTGCACCCCGTCCACACTGTGTGGAGCAGAAACCAACCCGGGCACACGGCAACCGGCCCCATCGATTGGCTGGCAGAATCCGCGCTTGTGGCGCGGCGGGGCCTTGAAGTGATTACGGTCCGAATTGCCCCGGCGGATGCAGCCTTCGTCGCGACGCTCCGCGACAACGGAACGCTCGGATCCGCCACACGGGCCGGACTGGACGCCGATACCGCCTTCGAACCGGCCAACATCCTCGCGCAACTCATCGGGGCAGGCCTCGTGGTTGCCGCCGTGGTCCAGCCGACCACCGTACCCAGCAAGGAGATCGGGTCATGACCCATAAGGAGCTTTCCGCCGCAGACGCGAAGACCGGACAGACACCCACAGAGAGTGGCTGGCGCGGGCTGGTCCGCCGGCTCAACGGGTTCGGCGACGCGATCCCCTGGGGCGTCGTGGCCCTTTCGGCGCGGATCTTCCCTGCAGCAGTGTTCTGGCTCTCCGGCCGCACGAAGGTCGACGGGTTCACCATCAAGGACTCGACCTATTTTCTCTTCGAGCACGAATACGCGCTGCCGATCATTCCTTCGGCCCTCGCAGCCTGGCTCGGAACCTTTGCGGAGCATCTCTTTCCGGTTCTGCTGGTGCTCGGGCTCTTCACGCGGTTCTCGGCGCTGGCGCTTCTGGCCATGACCCTGGTGATCCAGTTCTTCGTCTACCCCTCGGCATGGCCGACCCACGGGCTCTGGGCCGCCTGTTTTCTCGTGCTGATCGCTCGCGGCCCGGGCAGGCTGTCCCTCGATTCCGTTCTCGGGCTCGACGCTCACCGGTTGCGATGAAGGCATCCGGCCCGGCATCAACCGGTGAAGCGGCCCGAAACCGTGTTTTCGGTCACTGCTGATTGCGCGGGTCGACGAGCTGTAGGCGTACACCGACCAAAGGTCCGATCCGGGGCGCGAAACCGCTCCGGTGGGAGTGACAGCGAGGTGAGACTTGCGCAGGATGCGCGCGGGGGTCCGGAACCTGGGCAGCGGGGTTTTGAGCGCCTTCGCGTTCCGTTAATTTGATCCGGAAAGAATGTGAACTTCGACGCGAGATGCCCGGTGGCGACCGGGCCGGAGGACGATGCAGCAGCGCGATACCCTGATGGACCAACTCGGCCGGCTGATCGCCGCGCGGCTCGGATCGCCCTCGCCGGGCTTTGCGCCGTATACCCACGCCAATGTCGTCGCGTTGCGCGGCACGCTGCAGCCTGGCGACGTGCTGCTCGTGGAGGGGCATGCGCGGGTCTCGGTGGCGATCAAATACCTGACGCAGTCCACGTGGTCCCATGCGGCGTTCTACGTCGGCAACGCGCTCGGTCAGGTCAATGCCCATGGCGAGATGCTGACCCTGATCGAGGTCGAGCTGGGACAGGGCTGCATCGCCGTTCCGCTGTCGAAATACGAGGACTTCAACACACGGATCTGTCGCGCCAACGATCTGAGCGTCGAGGACCGCGCGCGGGTAATCGACTTCATGGTGAAGAGCATCGGCAAGCGCTACGACATGAAGAACATCTGGGACATGCTGCGTTTCCTGTTCCCGACTCCGCCGGTCCCGATGCGGTGGCGGCGACGGATGCTGGCCTTCGGATCGGGCGATCCGACCCGGGCGATCTGCTCCTCGCTGATCGCGGAGGCCTTCCAGCAGGTGCGCTATCCGATTCTGCCCCGCATAACCCGCGAGTTCCGGGCAGATGCCAAGGCGCGGTATCAGCGCCGCGAAATCCTGCACATTCGCCACCACTCGCTGTTCGCGCCGCGCGATTTCGACCTTTCGCCGTATTTCCATATTGTCAAGCCGACCCTCGAGGCGGGGTTCGACTATCGGGGACTTACCTGGGGCGATTCGCCGCCCATTGCCCGGCCCGCCGCGCTCGAAGCGCCTCGTGCGGCGGAAATTCGGCGCGCGAGCCGGCCTTGAGAGTCTGAAAACGTTAACTCTTCCCCCGGGAGGGTGCGTCAAGCTATGCCTGTGACGCATGGCAGGCATGTGGTATTGGCAGTCCAAATCTGTCACCCAATGGTCATATTGCGCTGCAACGCCGGACAAGCGAGGAAGGACTGACGTAATGTTCGATTACGTGGACGAGGTCGCGTACACCAACGATCAGGGAGCCCGCGCCCAGAAGCTGTTTGCCGCCGTCGTGCTGGCCGCTCTGGATGACGCGATTGCCGACGACAAGAAATACGGCAACGGCCCCGAGGTGATCGCCCGGTGGGCTCGGTCGCGCGACGGGCGTGAAGTCCTGATGTGCGCCGGGATCGACCCGAACGAGCGCACGGTCAAGGGCATGATGGAATTCGTCGGACGCGGCGTGCGGACGTCGGTGGCGCTCAGCCGCGAGGAAAGCGAGCGTCAGGCGCAGCGCGCCGAGGCGGCCTGACGTGAGGGCGCTTGCAATCCACTGGCCCGGAGCGGGGCGGATGGAATGCGGGGCAATTTCCTGAAGAGGCTTAATTTTCCGAGGCTGCACTGCGGCTGGAAAGTGGCTGGAAACAGGCTTGCCACCTTTCGGGGATCCGGCGCCGAACTGGACTAGGGCGCGCCGGGTCTGGCGGCTTGACCGGCGGGAAACTACCCTTCTCGAACTGACATGTGATCACGGCCGCTCCGATGCGAGCGGCCGTTTCGTTTTCCGGCACGTCGATGCGTGGCTTCCGGTTCAGAACTCCTCGACGTCAACGACGCCCGGTGCCGCTTTCAGCGCGCCGATCACCTGCGGCGTGAGCGGCCACTTGCCGGGCAGGTCGACCTCGACCTCACCGGGCAGGTCGGGATGCATCAACACGAGGTTGACGGGGCCACGATACCGGACCTCGACGGACTCCGCCGCCGAGGCCATCCGCGCCGCCAGCGAGGCCGGGGCCTCCTCGCCGCTGACGAAGACCCGTAGCCCGAGGCTCGCCGTCCCTGCCACGGCGACATCGACGGGGGCTACAGCCTTGGCGAGCAGGTTCACATCCTCGCCCTCGGGGGTCGCGACGACGGTCAGGACGACGGACTTGCCCGGCTCGAGCACGTCGCGCGCGACATCGAGCACGTCCGAGAACACCCGGACTTCGTAGAGCCCGGTCGGATCCGACAGCTTCACGAAGGCGAAACGGGTGCCGCGGGCCGATTTCCGCTCGTCGCGCACCGACACCGCGCCGGCGATCCGGCAGATGCGGGCCTGTCCGTCGGCAGCGTGGCGCAGGACCTCGGCATAGGTCGAGATGCCCGCCCGACGCAGCACGCCGGCATAATCGTCGAGCGGATGGCCCGACAGATAGAAGCCGACTGCGGCGTTCTCCTGCTGCAGGCGGTCCATCGGGCGCCAGTCTTCGTGATGGACGAGCCGCGGCGCGGGCAGGGCGACGCCGGCATCTCCGAAGAGGCTGACCTGCAACGACGCACGCTCGTCATGGGCTGCCGCCGAAAAGCGCACCAGCGCCTCGATGTTCTCGAGCACCTTGCGCCGGTTCCCGTCAAGCGCATCGAAGGCTCCGGCCCGGGCCAGCATCTCCATGGCCTTCTTGCCGACCCGCCGGAGATCGACCCGGCCGGCAAAGTCGAACAGCCCTTCGAAGGCCCCGCCGGTTTGCCGCGCCTCGGTGATCAGCCGCATGGCCTCGACCCCGACCCCCTTCAGCGCGCCGAGCGCGTAGAGAAGCCGTCCCTCCTCGACGGTGAAGGTGGCGGCGGAGCGGTTCACGCAGGGCGGCATCACCTCGATCCCCAGCCGGTCGACTTCCTGCTTGTAGGTCCCGAGCTTGTCCGTGAGGTGGATGTCGCAATTCATCATCGCGGCCATGAACTCGACGGGGTGGTTGGCCTTGAGCCATGCCGTCTGGTAGCTCACCACCGCATAGGCCGCGGCATGGGACTTGTTGAAGCCGTAGTTCGCGAACTTGTCGAGCAGGTTCCAGACTTCCTCGGCCTTGGCCCTGCCGACGCCGTTGGCCGCCGCCCCCGCGAGGAACTTCGGCTTCTCGGCGTCCATCGCCTCCTGGATCTTCTTGCCCATCGCCCGGCGCAGCAGGTCGGCGCCGCCGAGGGAGTAGCCCGCCATCTTCCGGGCGATCTCCATCACCTGTTCCTGATAGACGATAATGCCCTGCGTTTCGTCGAGGATGGCGTCGATGGACGGGTGGAGGCTCTCGCGTTCCTCGCGGCCGTTCTTGACGTTGCAGAATTTCGGGATGTTCTCCATCGGGCCGGGCCGGTAGAGGGCGACCAGCGCGATGATGTCCTCGATGCAGTTCGGCTTGAGCTGGCGCAGGGCCGAGCGCATTCCGGTGCTTTCCACCTGAAAGACCGCCACGGTCGCGGCGGAGGCATAGAGCTCGTAGCTCTTCGGGTCGTCGAGCGGGATCGCCCCGATATCGATCTCGACCCCGCGCAGCTTCAGGAGATCGAGGGCGTTCTGGATGACGGTAAGGGTCTTCAGGCCAAGAAAGTCGAATTTCACCAGCCCGGCTTCCTCGACCCACTTCATGTTGTACTGGGTGGCCGGCATGTCGGAACGCGGGTCGCGGTAAAGCGGCACAAGCTCGTCGAGCGGCCGGTCGCCGATCACCACGCCGGCGGCATGGGTCGAGGCGTTGCGCAGCAGGCCTTCGATCTTCCTCGCAATGTCGAGGAGGCGCTGCACCTGCGGGTCGGAGCGGGCCTCTTCGCGCAGCCGCGGCTCGTCGGCGAGGGCCTTCTCGATGCTGACCGGCTTGACCCCCTCGACCGGGATCAGCTTGGAGAGCCGATCGACCTGGCCGTAGGGCATCTGCAGAACCCGGCCGACATCGCGCACCGCCGCCTTCGACAGCAGCGCGCCGAAGGTGATGATCTGCGCCACGCGGTCGCGGCCGTATTTCTCCTGGACGTAGGAAATCACCTCCTCGCGCCGGTCCATGCAGAAGTCGATGTCGAAGTCGGGCATCGAGATTCGCTCGGGGTTCAGGAACCGCTCGAACAGGAGGCCGTAGCGCAGCGGATCGAGATCGGTGATCGTCAGGGCATAGGCCACCAGCGACCCCGCCCCGGAGCCGCGGCCCGGACCCACCGGGATATCGCGCTCCTTGGCCCATTTTATGAAGTCGGCGACGATGAGGAAATAGCCCGGAAACCCCATGTTCTCGATGACACCGAGCTCGTAGTCGAGCCGGTCCTCGTAATCGGCGACCTGGGCGGCGTGGGGGATCACCGCAAGGCGGGCCGCGAGGCCGGCGCGCGCCTGGCGCCGCAGTTCCTCGACCTCGTCCTCGGCGAAGCGCGGCAGGATCGGATCGCGCCCCTTCGGCCGGAAGGCGCAGCGCCGGGCGATCTCGACGGTGTTGCGGATCGCCTCCGGCACGTCGGCGAAGAGCGTCGCCATCTCGGCCTGGGTCTTGAAGCAGTGCTCCTCGGTGAGGTGCCGGCGCGGCTGCTGCTGGTCGACATAGGTGCCGTCCGCGATGCAGAGCAGGGCGTCGTGGGCCTCGAAGGCATCGCGCTTCGCGAAATGCACGTCGTTTGTGGCCACTAGAGGCAGGCCGAGGTCATGGGCGATGCCGACGAGGCCCGGCTCGGTGGCGAGTTCGGCTCCGGTGCGAGAGCCGTCGCCGCCGGGATGGCGCTGGATCTCGATGTAGAGCCGGTCGCCGAAGGTCGTGGCCAGCCGCTCCGCGAGGGCGCGCGCGCGGGGCGTGTTGCCGTCGGCGACGAGCCGCCCCAGCGGTCCGTCGGCGCCGCCGGTCAGGCAGATGAGCCCCGCCGCATGCCGCTCGAGCGCCTCGATCGTCACGTGCGGCGCCGCGTTTCCGGCCTCGAGAAAGTTGATCGAACTCAGCTTCAGGAGGTTGCCGAAACCTTCCTCGTTCTGGGCGAGGAGCACGACCGGACCTGGCTGCGGCGGCTTCTCGTCGGGCCGGGCGGTTGACTGGTGCCCAAGGTCGATCTGGCATCCCATGATCGGCTGGATGCCTTCCTTCGCGAGCGCCGCACTTGCCTCCATCGCCCCGAAGAGATTGCCGGTATCGGTGATCGCCACCGCCGGCATGGCCTCGTCGCGGCAGAGCTTCGAGAGTGCCTTGACCGGAATGGCGCCTTCCAGAAGCGAATAGGCGGTGTGGACGCGGAGATGAATGAATCGGGGGGCTGTGGTCATGGGCGTCAGTCTAGGCCAGCGCATCCGGGCGCGAAACCGGATTTCGCGCCGCTCGCGGAGTCCGGGGCGCCGCGCCATCGGGTTGCTCATCGGCGCGCCGCCCGTGGCGAAATTCAGGGCATTTCGCGCCGTCTGATCGCGGGGACGCCAGATGGCCGCGGAAGGGCCGCTTGCCTTGGCCGGGAAATCAGGATTTGCTGCAAGCGTAGGCATCCAGTCCGGTTCTCTGCCGCATCGGGCCGGGCCGCTTGAGACGCGAAGGGTGGGGCGGCGGAGTGTCGATGGACGTTGCGTTCCTTCTGAACGGAGAACCTGTCCGGCTTCGCGATGCGGGGCCGACGACGACGCTGCTCGACTGGTTGCGCGATACGCGTGGCCTGACCGGCACCAAGGAAGGCTGCAACGAGGGCGATTGCGGCGCCTGCACCGTGACAGTGTCGGGCATGGAGGACGGCAGCGTCGTGCATCGGGCGCTGAATGCCTGCATCCTCTTCCTGCCGCAGCTGCAGGGCAAGGCGCTGCGCACCGTCGAGGGGATCGGCGCGCCCGATGGCGGGCTCCATCCGGTGCAGGAGGCGATGGTGCGGGAGCACGGCTCGCAATGCGGGTTCTGCACGCCGGGGATCGTGATGTCTCTGCATGCCGCGCAGCGGGACGGCCGCCGCGACTGGAACGACGTGCTCGCCGGCAATCTCTGCCGCTGCACCGGCTATGCGCCGATCCTGCGCGCCGCGGAGCGGATCGCGACCGAGCCCGCCCCGGTCTGGGACCGGGAGGATGCGGCGGCCCTCGAGGCTCTGCCGGGGGACGGCGATCCGGCGATGCCCACCGATCTCGATGCCTTCGCGCGCTGGTACGCCGAGAACCCCCATGCGACCCTGATCGCCGGGGCGACCGATGTCGGTCTCTGGGTGACGAAGGCGCTGCGGAACCTGCCGCTGCCGGTCTTTCTCGGCCGGCTGGCGGGTCTGCAGGAGATCGAGGCCGGTCCGGAGGGCCTGCGGCTCGGCGCGGGGGTGACGCTCTCGCGGCTCCGCGGCGCGATGGCCGGTCGGCATCCCGACTTCGCCGAGCTGATCCGGCGCTACGGATCGGTGCAGGTCCGCAACGCCGCGACCATCGGCGGCAACATCGCGAACGGCTCGCCGATCGGCGACAGCCCGCCCGCCCTGATCGCGCTCGGCGCCCGCCTGACCCTGCGCCGCGACACCGCGCGCCGCGAGATGCCGCTCGAGGATTTCTTCCTCGACTACGGACGTCAGGATCGCCGGCCGGGCGAGTTCGTCGAGAGCATCTTCATCCCCGCCCAGGACGACGCGTTGCGGTGCTACAAGATCTCCAAGCGGTTCGATCAGGATATCTCGGCGCTGTGCGGATGCTTCTCGATCCGGGTGCGCGACGGTCTGGTGGCGGAGGCGCGCATCGCGTTCGGCGGGATGGCCCCGGTCCCGAAGCGGGCGCGGGCGGTCGAGGACGCGCTGATCGGGATGCCCTGGACCGAAGCGAACGCGCGGCGCGCGGCGCGGGACTTCGTGGCGGATTTCGCGCCGATCTCCGACATGCGGGCCAGTTCCGCCTACCGGATGCGCGTGGCGCAGAACCTGCTCCGGCGCTGCTGGCACGACATGCAGGAGCAGACGCCGCCCCGGCTTGCCTCGGGGCGCGGGCTGGCATGAGCATACGGACATCCCATCCGCATGACAGCGGCGCGTTCCATGTCACGGGGGCGGCGCGGTATGTCGACGATTGCCCGCGCCCGGCCGATGCCCTGCACCTCGCCTTCGGGCTCTCTGACCGTGCGCGGGCGCGCATCGTGGCCCTCGACCTCGATCCGGTGCGCGCGGCGCCCGGCGTGGTCGCGGTGCTGACGGCGGGCGATCTGCCCCATGCCAACGACGTGTCGCCGGCGCCGGTGCCCGAGCCGTTCCTCGCGGATGGCGAGGTGCATTATCACGGCCAGCCGATGTTTCTCGTGATCGCCGAGAGCCATCTCGCCGCGCGGCGGGCCGCCCGGATGGCGCATGTCACCTGGGAAGAGCGGCCGGCGCTCCTCGACATCGACGCGGCCTTCGCGGCGGGGAGCTACATCGAGCCGCCGGTGGAATATTTCCGTGGCGCGCCGGAGGCGGAAATCGACGCGGCCCCGCATTGCGTGACCGGCCGCATCGGAGATCGGCGGGCAGGAGCATTTCTACCTCGAGGGTCAGGCCGCGACCGCGCATCCCGGCGAGGGCGGGGACATGCACGTGCTCTCCTCCACCCAGCATCCCTCGGAGATCCAGCACAAGGTCGCCGGCGCCCTCGGCGTTCCCTACCATGCGGTCCGGGTCGAGATCCGGCGGATGGGCGGCGGCTTCGGCGGCAAGGAGAGCCAGGGCAATGCGCTGGCGGTGGCCTGCGCGCTCGCCGCCCGGCTGACCGGGCGCAGCTGCACCATGCGCTACGACCGCGATGACGACATGATGATCACCGGCAAGCGCCACCCGTTCCGGATCGGCTACCGCGCCGGCTTCGATGCGGAGGGGCGCATCCTCGGGGTGGTCTTCGAGCATTTCGTCAATTGCGGCTGGTCGCAGGATCTGTCGCTGCCGGTGGCCGACCGGGCGATGCTCCATGCGGACAATGCCTATTACCTGCCGGCGGTCCGGATCACCTCGCATCGGCTGCGCACCAATCTCTGCTCCTTCACCGCCTTCCGCGGCTTCGGCGGTCCGCAGGGCATGGTCGGCATCGAGCGGGTCATCGACCACATCGCCGCCGAGCTGGGGCGCGACCCGCTCGCGGTGCGGGCGGTGAACTTCTACGACCAGAGCGGCCCGCGGACCGTCACGCCCTACCACATGACCGTCGAGGACAGCGTGATCCGCGAACTGGTCGCTGAGCTGGCAGAGCGCGCGGACTATGCCGGACGCCGCGCGCGCATTGTGGAAGAAAACGCTGGCAAGCCGCTGATCCGGAAGGGAATCGCTCTAACGCCCGTCAAGTTCGGCATCTCCTTCACGCTCACCCATCTCAACCAGGCCGGCGCGCTGGTGCATGTCTATTCCGACGGCTCGATCGCCCTCAACCATGGCGGCACCGAGATGGGGCAGGGCCTGCACACCAAGGTGGCGCAGGTCGCGGCCGCGGTGTTCGGGCAGCCGGTCGCGGCGGTGCGGATCAGCGCGACCGATACCGGGAAGGTCCCCAACACCTCGGCGACCGCCGCCTCGTCGGGCTCCGATCTCAACGGCATGGCGGTGAAGGCCGCCTGCGAGACGATCGCGGGCCGGCTGCGCGATTTCGCCGCCGAGCGCTGGCAGGTGAAGCCCGACGCCGTGCGCTTCGCCGAGGGCGCGGTGCGGATCGGCTGCGGAGAGCGTCGGCTTCGCCGATCTGGTCGCGCAGGCCTATGCCGCCCGCATCCAGCTCTCGGCCACCGGGTTCTACGCCACGCCAAAGGTCGAGTGGGATCGCCGCGCCGGACGGGGCCGGCCGTTCTATTATTTCGCCTATGGCGCGGCCGTCACCGAGGTCGCGCTCGACACGCTGACCGGCGAGAACCGCATCCTGCGCGCCGACATTCTCCACGATGTCGGCGCCAGCCTCAATCCGGCCATCGACATCGGCCAGATCGAGGGCGGCTACGTGCAGGGCGCCGGCTGGCTGACCATGGAGGAACTGGTCTGGGACGGGCAGGGCCGGCTCGCGACCCACGCCCCCGCCACCTACAAGATCCCCTGCGCCTCGGACCGGCCGGCGATCTTCAACGTCGCTCTCTGGGACGGCCGCAACCGGGAGGACACCATCCACCGATCGAAGGCGGTGGGCGAGCCGCCGCTCATGCTGGGCATTTCCGCGCTGATGGCGCTCTCCGACGCCGTCGCCTCTTGCGGCGACGGTCGCTATCCCGCCCTCGACGCTCCGGCGACGCCCGAACGGCTGCTGCGATGCCTCGATGCCCAGAGCGGGATCGACTGGTGAGCGGCCGGGTCGATCTCGCCCTGTGCCGGCCGGGTTCCGGAAGCCGACCGCGCCCCGGCCCGACCGTCGCAGGGGCGGCCTCGTCCGGCGCCTCTTACATTTCGGGGCTGCTCCGCCGCTTGCGGGCCGCCGAAGAGCCGGAGGCTCGCCGCGCATGACCCCGCTCCTCGATGTCCGCGACATCTCGAAATCCTATCCCGGCGTGAAGGCCAATGATGCCGTCAACTTCGACGTCGACCGCGGCGAGATCCATGCCCTGCTGGGCGAAAACGGTGCCGGCAAGTCGACCCTCGTCAAGATGATCTACGGGCTTGTCCGACCCGACAGCGGCGCCATGGCGCTCGACGGCGCGCCCTATACGCCGCAGGGCCCGGTCTCGGCACGTGCGGCCGGCGTCGCGATGGTGTTCCAGCATTTCTCGCTCTTCGAGGCGATGAGTGTCGCCGAGAACATCGCGCTCGGCATGGAGCCGGCGCCACCGCGGCGCGAACTGGCCGAGCGGATCCGGACCGTCAGCGCCGAATACGGCCTGCCGCTCGACCCGGACCGGATGGTCGGCGACCTGCCCGTGGGCATCCGCCAGCGCGTCGAGATCGTGCGCTGCCTGTTGCAGAACCCCAAGCTCCTCATCATGGACGAACCGACCTCGGTGCTCACGCCGCAGGAGGTGGATCAGCTGTTCAGAACGCTGCGGAAGCTCAAATCCGAAGGCGTGGCGATCCTCTATATCTCGCACAAGCTCGACGAGATCCGCGCGCTCTGCGACCGCGCGACGATCCTGCGCCTCGGCCGCGTCGTTGCCACCTGCATCCCGGCCGGCGAAACCGCCCGATCGATGGCCGAGATGATGATCGGCCAGGAACTCGCCCATCCCGTCGCCGCGCGACTTCACGCCCGGCGAGACGCTTCTGGAAATCGACGGTCTCGATCTTGCCCCCGCCGGGCCGTTCGGCGTGCCGCTCCGCGGCATCCGCCTGCGGCTGCGCGCCGGCGAGATGCTGGGGATCGGCGGCGTCGCCGGCAACGGCCAGGACGAATTGATGGGAGCCCTTTCCGGCGAGGCCCGGAGCCCCGGGGCGGCTATCCGACTGAAGGGGCAGGAGATCGGCCGCGCCGGCCCGTCGGAGCGGCGGGCGCTGGGGCTTCTCACCGGCCCGGAGGAGCGGCTGGGCCATGCGGCGGCCCCCGACATGTCCCTCGCGGAGAACGGGTTTCTCACGGGCCGCATCCGCGCCGCGCTCGCGTCGGGGGGCTTCCTCAAGCCCGCCCGCATCGACGGCTTCGCCTCCCGCATCGTCGAGGCCTTCGACGTCCGCACCCCGGGCATCGAGGCGCGCGCCGGGGCGCTTTCGGGGGGCAATCTCCAGAAATTCGTTATCGGCCGCGAGGTGTTGCAGGATCCGGTCGTGCTCGTCGTCAACCAGCCGACCTGGGGCGTCGATGCCCATGCCGCGGCCCAGATCCGCCGCGCGCTGCACGGGCTGGCCGCTGCCGGGGCCGGGGTGATCGTCATCAGTCAGGATCTCGACGAGCTGATGGAGATCTCCGACAGTTTCGCGGTTCTCGAGGGCGGGCGCCTGTCGCCGATCCGCCCCGCCGCCGGCCTCGACATCGAAACCATCGGGCTGATGATGGGGGGCGACTTCGAGGCCATGCCGGAGGTTGCCGATGCTGCGTCTTGAGCCGCGCGCCAGAACGCCCGCCCTGGTGCAGGCGGCGACCCCGGTGCTCGCGGTGGTCGCGACGATGATCGCGGGCGGCCTGCTCTTCGCGGCGCTGGGCAAGGATCCGGTCGAGGCGATCCGGATGATCTTCGTCGAGCCGCTCTTCGATCCCTATTCGCGCACCGAGCTCCTGATCAAGGCAGCCCCCCTCATCCTGATCGCGCTCGGCCTCTCCTTCGGGTTTCGCGCCGGCATCTGGAACATCGGCGCGGAGGGTCAGTACGTGATGGGCGGGCTCGCCGGCAGCGCGGTGGCGCTGGCGTTCTGGAACGTCGAGGGGATATGGCTTCTGCCGCTGATGGCGCTGGCGGGCATGGCGGGCGGGTTTCTCTGGGCGATGATCCCCGCGCTCCTGAAGACCCGGTTCAACGCCAACGAGATCCTCGTGAGTCTGATGCTGGTCTATGTCGCCACGCTCTTTCTCTCGGCGATGGTGTCGGGGCCGCTGCGCGATCCGCAGGGCTTCAACTTCCCGCAATCGCGGATCTTCCATGACAGCGCGCGGCTGCCGATCCTGATCGAGGGCACGCGGGTGCATGTCGGGGTTCTCGTCGCGCTGCTCGCGGTCGTGGTCGCCCATGTCCTGCTGACGCGCCACCGCTTCGGCTTCGACGTGCGGCTCTTCGGGCAGGCGCCGCGCGCCGCGGCCTTCGCCGGCGTGAATGGCAAGCGGCTGACCATCACCTGCCTCGGCCTTTCGGGGGCGCTGGCGGGGCTCGCCGGCCTCTTCGAGGTTGCGGGGCCGATCGGCCAGCTCCAGCCGAGCCTTCCCGTCGGCTACGGCTTCACCGCGATCATCGTCGCCTTTCTGGGCCGGCTCTCGCCGGTCGGGCATCCTGCTCGCCGGCTTCGTGATGGCGCTGACCTATATCGGCGGCGAGACGGCGCAGTTCGCCCTCGGTATCCCGGCCGCGGCGATCTCGGTGTTCCAGGGGATGCTGCTCTTCTTCCTGCTCGCGATGGATCTGCTGACCCGCTACCGGATCCGGCCCGCATCCCGGAGGCCCGCCTGATGGATCTTTCCGCGATCGATCCCGTCGCGCTGGCCGCCGGTCTCATCGTTGCCGCCACGCCGCTTCTCTTCGCGGCACTGGGGGAGCTGATCGTCGAGAAATCCGGCGTGCTCAATCTCGGGGTCGAGGGCATGATGATCATCGGCGCCGTCTGCGGCTTCGCCACGGCCGTGATGACCGGCTCTCCGGCGCTCGGCTTCCTCGCGGGCGCCGCCGGCGGGGCCGCGATCGCGATGGTCTTCGGGGTGATGACCCAGTACCTGCTCTCGAACCAGGTCGCGACCGGTCTCGCTCTGACCCTGTTCGGCCTCGGCCTCGCCGCCCTGATCGGGCAGCCCTTCACGGGCGTGAAATCGCCCTCGATGCCCGCGCTCGAGATCCCGCTCCTATCGGGCATTCCGGTTCTGGGGCGGGTCTTCTTCAGCCACGATCTCGTGCTCTATCTCGGGATCGGGCTCGTCGCGGCGATCTGGTGGTTCCTGAACCGGTCGCGGCCGGGGCTGATCCTGCGCGCCGTCGGCGAGAACCACGACGCCGCCCATTCGCTCGGCTATCCGGTGGTCGCGATCCGGCTCGCGGCGATCGCGTTCGGGGGGGCCTGCGCCGGCATCGGCGGCGCCTATCTGAGCCTCGTGCGCGTACCGCAATGGACCGAGGGCATGACCGCCGGGGCGGGATGGATCGCGCTCGCCATCGTGGTCTTCGCGGCCTGGAAACCCTGGCGGGTGCTGATCGGCGCCTGGCTCTTCGGCGGCGTGACCATCCTGCAGCTCAACCTGCAGGCCTCGGGGTTCCTGTCGTGGCTGCAATCGGTCGGCATCCCCGCCCAGGCGCAGTATCTCGCGATGCTGCCCTATCTCGTGACCATCCTCGTCCTCGTCCTCATTTCCGCCGACCGGACCCGCGCCAGCCTCAACGCGCCCGCGAGCCTCGGTCGTCCCTTCGCCCGCTCCGGCTGAGGCCGGGCATTCCAGTTCCAACAGGAGAAAGACCCCATGAAATCAGCAACGACCTTCGCCTCCGCGGCACTTCTGGCGCTGGCGCTCGGACTGCCTGCCAAGGCCCAGGACGACCCGCTCAAGGTCGGCTTCATCTATGTGGGCCCGGTCGGCGATTTCGGCTGGAGCTACGAACACGATCAGGGCCGGCAGGCGGTCGAGGCGGAATTCGGTGACGCGGTCGAGACCACCTTCGTCGAGAGCGTACCCGAGGGCGCCGATGCGGAGCGCGTTCTGCGCCAGATGGCGCAGTCGGGCCATGACCTGATCTTCGCTACCTCCTTCGGCTTCATGAGCCAGACGGTTTCCGTGGCGGCCCAGTTCCCCGAGGTGAAGTTCGAACACGCCACCGGTTACCAGCGCAGCGACAACCTCGCGACCTATTCGTCGCGCTTCTACGAGGGGCGCCATGTGATCGGCCTGATTGCGGGGCAGATGACCGAGAGCAACATCATCGGCTACATCGGCTCCTATCCGATCCCCGAAGTGATCCGCGGCATCAATTCGGCCTATCTCGCGGCGAAGTCGGTCAATCCGGATGTCGAGTTCCGCATCGTCTGGACCAGCACCTGGTTCGACCCGGCGCTCGAGGCGGACGCCGCCAAGACGCTGATCGAGCAGGGCGCCGACGTGCTGATGCAGCACACCGATTCCACGGCGGCGATGACGATCGCCGAAGAGGAGGGCATCGTCGCCTTCGGTCAGGCTTCCGACATGATCGGCTTCGGCCCCAATGCCCAGCTCACCGCGATTATCGACGCTTGGGCGCCGTATTACATCGAGCGCGTACAGGCGGTGCTCGACGGGACCTGGGAATCGACCGACACCTGGGGCGGGATCAACACCGGCATGGTCGCATTCGCGGACTTCTCCGATCGCATCCCCGAAGATGTCCGCGCCCAGGCGCAAGCGGCCGCCGACGCGATCGCGGCGGGCGAGCTTCACCCCTTCACCGGCCCGGTCAACAAGCAGGACGGAACGCCCTGGCTGGCCGAAGGCGAGACGGCCGATGACGGGACGCTGCTCGGCATGAACTTCTACGTCGAGGGCATCGAGGGTGTGATCCCGAACTGATCCGCTCCGGATGCGGGGCGCGGGACAGCGTTCTTTTTGACTGTTCCGCGCGCCTCTCCTGCCGCTAATGTTCCCTCCGGTACAGGGATGTCGGAGGCATCATGCGCGCAGCGATCTGCCGGGAACACGGCCAGCCCCTCGCCATCGAGGAGGTGACACTCGACCCGCCCGGCCCCGGACAGATCGCGGTGCGGCTGGCCGCCTGCGCGATCTGCCACTCCGATCTCGCCTATGTTGCCGGGGCCTGGGGCGGCACCCTTCCGGCGGTCTACGGCCACGAGGCGGCCGGCCATGTCTCCGCCACCGGTCCGGGCGTCTCCGGATATGCCCCCGGCGATCCGGTCCTTGTCACCCTCGTGACCAGTTGCGGCGCCTGCCCGGCCTGTACGGGGGGCGCGCCGACCTCCTGCGCCCATGCCTGGGACGCCCGCCCGAGCCCGCTGCGCGATTCCGCCGGGGCCCCGGTGACGCAGGCGATGAACACCGGCGCCTTCGCCGAGGCGGTGGTCGTCGATGCCAGCCAGTGCGTGCCGCTTCCCGACGATCTGCCGCTCGACCAGGCCGCGTTGCTGGCCTGCGGGGTGATCACCGGCGTCGGGGCCGTCTTCAACACCGCGAAGATGCGCCCCGGCGCCAGGGTCGCCGTGATCGGCGCCGGCGGCATCGGGCTGAACGTGATACAGGGCGCGGCGCTTGCGGGCGCTGCGCGGATCGTCGCCATCGATCTCTCCGAGGCCAAGCTCGCCGACGCCCGGCTCTTCGGTGCCAGCGACGGTCTGATTGCCGGGCCCGATGCCCCCGACCGGCTGCGGGCGATCCTCGGCGGGGCCGGGGCGGACTACGTTTTCGTCGCCATCGGTTCCCCGCAGGCCATGGAGCAGGGGCTCGAGATGCTCGGTGCCGGCGGCAGTCTCGTGCTCGTCGGCATGACGGCGCTCGACCAGCGCGTCGCCTTCGACCCCTGCACGCTGGTTGCGATGAACCAGCGCATCCTCGGCGCGCGCATGGGCGAGACGGTACTGGCGCGCGACATCCCCTGGCTGATCGACCGCTGGCGCGAAGGCCGCCTGAAGCTCGCCGAACTGATCACCGCCCGCTATCCGCTCGACGCGATCAACGCGGCGATGGAGGCCACCCGCTCCGGAAGCGCGCGGCGCAATGTCATCGTCTTCGATCCGGAGAGCGTGGCGTGAAGCTCGCCGACCTCGACATCCTCGTGGTGGGCAACCCGCCGCCCGGATTCGGCGGGCGCTACTTCATCTTCGTGAAGCTCACCACGGCCTGCGGCATCACCGGCTGGGGCGAGGTCTATGCCGCGACCGTCGGCTCCGAGGCGATGCGCGCGGTGATCGGAGACGTGTTCGCCCGGCACATGGCCGGCGAGAACCCCGAGAACATCGAGCTGATGTTCCGCCGCGCCTATTCCGCCGGCTTCACCCAGCGCCCCGACCCGACGGTGATGGGCGCGTTCTCCGGCCTCGAGATCGCCTGCTGGGACATTCTCGGCAAGGCCCGCGACCGACCCATCCATGCGCTCTGGGGCGGGCGCCTCCGCGACCGCCTGCGGTCCTATTCCTACATCTACCCGCGCGCCGATCAGGATCCGGCGGCGTTCTACGCCGATCCGGACGCCACCGCCGAAACTGCCGCCCGAATGGTCGCCGAAGGCTTCACCGCGCTGAAGTTCGACCCCGCCGGCGCCTACACGATCTTCGGCGGGCACCAGCCGAGCCTTTCCGACCTCGACCGCTCGGAGGCCTTCTGCCGGGCCCTGCGCGCGGCGGTCGGACATGACGCCGATCTCCTCTTCGGCACCCACGGCCAGTTCACGCCCTCGGGTGCCGCCCGGCTCGCCCGCCGCATCGCGCCCTATGACCCGCTCTGGTTCGAGGAACCGATCCCGCCGGATGCGCCGCTCGATTTCGCCGATCTCGCGCGGCACTGCCCGATCCCCCTCGCGACCGGCGAGCGGCTCACCACCAAGGCCGACTTCGCCACGCTCCTGCGCGCGGGCGGCATCGGCATCGTCCAGCCGGCCCTCGGGCGCGTCGGCGGCCTGCTCGAAGCCCGCAAGATCGCGGCACTCGCCGAAGGTTTTTCCGTTCAGGTCGCGCCGCATCTCTATGCCGGCCCGATTGCCTGGGCGGCGGCGATCCAGCTCGGCCTCTCGATCCCGAACTTCCTCGTTCTCGAGACCATCGGCACCGGAGGCGGCTTCCAGTCCGACCTGCTGACCGAGCCGATCCGCTGGGAGGCGGGCTACGTGCTGGCGCCGGAGGGCCCCGGCCTCGGCACCGGCATCGACGAGGCGGTGGCCCGCGCCCATCCCTGGACCGGCAGCCGGCTGCATCTCGAGATGAGCGACGTGGCCCCTGACCCGCGCGGCGGCGTTCCCTTCGCCGGCGGCTGACGGACCATTCTGTCGGCCCGGTCCATGACCGGGCGTTAAGACTTTGCCAAACTCTTTCGCATAGGGAAGCCGACAGACTGTCGGCCCGCGCCGACGCGGCACGAGACCTGTCATGGCGACACCGCAGAAGTCCCCGGCTCCGATTCCGGATACCGGGATTGCAGTGGCCAAGCTGGCCGCGGCCGCTCCGAGCAGTCTTCGGGAACGCATCCGGCTGCTCGAAGAGGTCGTCGAGAACTTTCCGGGCGGACTGGCGCTCTTCGATTCCGAGCTGCGCATGATCCTGTGCAACGGCAAACTCGCGCGGATGCTCGATTATCCCGAGCGGTTCCTCACCGGCCCGCCACCCGGCCTCGAGGACATCTTCCGCTTCAATGCCGAACGCGGGGAGTACGGTGCCGGCGACATCGACGATCTGGTCGCGCGGAGGATGGATCGCGTCCACCGGCGCGAGGCGCATTGCTACGACCGCGAGCGCCCCGACGGAACCACGATGGAGATCCGCGGCGCGCCGCTGCCCGGAGGTGGCTTCGTCACCACCTATGTGGACGTGACCGAGCAGCGGCGGGCCCAGGCCCAGATGGCGCATATGGCCCACCACGATGCGCTGACCGGCCTTCCGAACCGGGCGCTGTTCGAGGACAGGCTTTCCACGGCGCTCGCCCTCGCGCGGCGGGGCGGCTTCATGGCGCTGCACTACCTCGATCTCGACAGGTTCAAGCCCGTGAACGACCGCCTCGGGCATCAGGCCGGCGACGAACTGCTCGGACAGGTCGCCCGGCGTCTGAGCCACTCGCTGCGCGAGAACGATACGCTCGCCCGGCTTGGCGGCGACGAATTCGCCATCGTCCAGACCGGGATCGAACGGCCCGAGGACGCCTTTGCCCTCGCGGCACGTCTCTGCGATCTCATGGAACGGCCGTTCCGGCTGCTCGACGAGGAGGTGCGGATCGGCGTCAGCATCGGGATCGCCCTCGCCCCGGATCACGGCGTGAAACCGGAGGGCCTCGTCGCGGCCGCCGACGCCGCGCTCTACAGCAGCAAGCGCGCCGGCCGGCGGTGCTGGAAGGTCCACGAGCCGGGCTGAACCGCGTTCAGGCCGTCGAAGACCCGTCCGAGGTCGCGGCGGCGTCCCGCGTGCTGATCTCTTCCCAGGCGGCATTGATCGCGCTGAGGCGGGCCGTCGCCAGCGTCACGGTTTCCGGCGGCAGGCCGCGGGCGATCATCCGGTCGGGATGGTTGATCCGCACCAGTTCCCGCCAGCGCGCCCGGATCTCCGGCAGCGGCGTGTCGCGGGTCACGCCGAGCACCTTCCACGGATCATGCGCGCCACCGAGATGCCGTGCCTCGATGCAGGCGAAGGCGGTCTCGCCGATCCCGAAGATCCGGCCGACATGCCGCAGGAAATCCTCCTCCCCGGCATGATAGCGCCCGTCCGCCATCGCGATCTGGAACAGGCCTTCGAGGATGTCCTCGAGGATCTGCGGCCGGTCCGCGAACATCCGCCGGATCCGCCGTGCATAGACCTCGAAACCCGCGATGTCCTGCCGCGCGAGATTGAAGACCCGCGCCGCCGCCGTCTCGTCCTCGGGTGCGATCCGGAACACCTGCCGGAACGCCGTGACCTCCGACGGCAGCACCTGTCCGTCCGCCTTCGCCATCTTGGCCCCGAGGCCCACGACAGCGATCGTGAAGGCGACCGAGGCCTCCGGCGGCCTGCGGCGCCGGTCGAACATCGCCGACAGCGCCTGGCCGCGCGCGACGAGGGCGGAGATCGCGTCGGAAATGCGGGTCCAGATCGACATGGACCCAAGTTCTAGCAGTCCCGCGCCGGCCGCGCAGCAGCCGATTGCCGCGAAGGGCCGGCGGCGGCACTGGCCAGCCGCCGCCGGCACCGGTAGAGCTTGGACGGATGCGGGCAAGGAGTGGACGATGGGTGCGGACATGTGGGATTTCTGGATCGACCGCGGCGGCACCTTCA
Source organism: uncultured Alphaproteobacteria bacterium (assembly GCA_963825715.1). GTDB lineage: Bacteria > Pseudomonadota > Alphaproteobacteria > Rhodobacterales > Rhodobacteraceae > Amaricoccus. Next base: position 73,920 of record CAWGUH010000015.1, read on the forward strand.
CCGATATCGTGGCCCGCGATCCCGACGGCTGCCTGCACCGCGCAAAGCTCCTGTCGGAAAACCCCGAGCAATACCCCGATGCTGCCCTTCACGGCATCCGCCGCTTCCTCGCGCTCGGGCCGGAGGCGCCGATTCCCGCCGCCCGTGTCGCCAGCGTGAAGATGGGGACAACCGTCGCCACCAACGCGCTCCTCGAGCGGAAGGGCGAGCCCCTCGTGCTGGTCACCACGCGCGGTTTCGCCCAGCATCTGCGCCTCGCCTACCAGAACCGCCCGCGCCTCTTTGATCGCCACATCATCCTGCCCGAGATGCTCTATGCCCGCGTCATCGAGGCCCGCGAGCGGGTCCGCGCCGACGGGATCGTCGAGATTCCGCTCGACGAAGCGCATCTGCGCGGCGAACTCGAGGCCGCCCGTGCCGTCGGGCTCGAGGCCTGCGCGGTCAATTTCGTCCACGGCTACCGCCATCGCGCCCACGAGGCCCGCGCCGGCGCCATCGCCGCAGAGGCGGGCTTCGCGCAGGTCTCGGTGAGCCATGCCGTCTCTCCGCTGATGAAGATGGTCAGCCGCGGCGATACCACCGTGGTCGATGCCTATCTCACGCCGATCCTGCGCCGCTATATCGACCGGGTCGCGGCCGCCTTCGATGGCGACATGACCGGCAAGCTGATGTTCATGCAATCCTCCGGCGGTCTCACGGATGCGGGGCTCTTCCAGGGCAAGGACGCGATCCTCTCGGGGCCCGCGGGTGGGGTGGTCGGCGCCGTGCGCACCAGCCAGATCGCCGGGCACGAACGGATCATCGGCTTCGACATGGGCGGCACGTCGACCGATGTCTGCCACTTCGCCGGCGACTACGAGCGGGTGCTGAACACCGCCATCGCCGGGGTGCGGGTCACCGCGCCCATGATGAACATCCACACTGTCGCCGCCGGCGGCGGCTCGCTGCTGAGCTATGACGGTGCGCGGATGCGCGTCGGCCCCGAAAGCGCGGGGGCCGATCCGGGGCCTGCCGCCTACGGCCGCGGCGGTCCGCTTGCCGTTACCGACGCCAACGTGCTGACCGGCCGGCTGCGCCCGGATTTCTTCCCGGCGATCTTCGGACCCGACGCCGACCGCCCGCTCGACCTCGCCGCCACCCGGACCGCGTTCGCGGCGCTGGCGCGCGAGATCGGCAAGCCGGCGGAGGAGGTCGCCGAGGGCTTTCTGCGCATCGCCGTCGAGAACATGGCCAACGCGATCAAGACCATCTCCGTCCAGCGCGGCTACGATGTCAGCGGCTATTGCCTGACGGTCTTCGGCGGTGCCGGCGCCCAGCACGCCTGCGCGATCGCCGACAGCCTCGGCATGTCCACCTGCCTCGTCCACCCGATGGCCTCGCTCCTCTCGGCCTACGGCATGGGCCTCGCGGATATCCGCGCCACCCGGACCGAAGCCCTCGAAGCCGAGCTCGACGACACGTCGCGTCTCCATGCCGCGTCGCTGCTCGACGGGCTCGGAGTGAAGGTACTCGGCGAGGTCGAGGCGCAGGGCGTGGCCGAGGCGCAGATCCGCCTCGAACAGACTTTGCATCTGAAGGTGAAGGGCACCGACACGGCCCTTCCCGTCGCCTTCGCGCCGCTCGACACCTTGCGGAGCGCTTTCGCCGAGGCCCACCGGGCCCGCTTCGGCTTCGATCCGGGTGACGCGGCGCTGGTGATCGAGAGCGTGCAGGTCGAGGCCATCGGCGCTGCCGCCGATCTCACCGAAGCCGAGCACCCGACCGCCGCGCGCCCAGAGGCCGACATCGCCACCGCGCTCACTGCGCCGGTGTTCCTGCACGGCGCCTGGCAACGAGGCCCGCTTCGTCGCCCGCGACGCGATGCGTCCGGGCGACACGCTCACCGGCCCCGCGATCCTCGTCGAGCCGCACACCTCGATCCTGATCGAGCCCGGCTGGCAGGCCCGGCTGACCGCCCACGACCATGTCGAACTGAGGCGCGTCGAGGCGCGGCCGCAGCGCACCGCCCTCGGCACCGAGGCCGATCCCGGTGATGCTCGAGGTCTTCAACAACCTCTACATGTCGATCGCCGAACAGATGGGCGCCGTGCTCGAGAACACCGCCGCCTCCGTCACCATCAAGGAACGCCTCGACTTCTCCTGCGCCGTCTTCGACGCGGCGGGCGACCTCATCGCCAATGCGCCGCACATGCCGGTGCATCTCGGTTCGATGGGCGCCAGCGTGAAGGCGATCATCGCCCAGAACCCCGACATGACACCCGGCGACGTCTACGTGCTCAACGCCCCCTACAACGGCGGCACGCACCTGCCGGACATCACCGCCGTCATGCCGGTCTGGGACGAGGCCGGCGAGACCGTGCTGTTCTACACCTCCGCCCGCGGTCACCACACCGATGTCGGAGGACTCACCCCCGGCTCGATGCCGCCCGACAGCCGCACGATCCACGACGAGGGCGCCTATATCGACAACTGGAAGCTGGTCGAGGCCGGCCGCTTCCGCGAGGCCGAGACCCGCGCGTTGCTCCTTTCGGCGAAATACCCGGTGCGCGCGCCCGACATCAACATCGCCGACCTCAAGGCCCAGATCGCCGCCTGCGAGAAGGGCGCACGCGAGCTGCGGCGCATGGTCGGGCAATTCGGGCTCCCGGTGGTGCAGGCCTACATGGCCCATGTGCAGGACAATGCCGAGGAAAGCGTGCGCCGCGCCATCGAGGCGCTGTCGGACGCGAACTACGTCTATCCGATGGACCCCGATTTCGACGGCACCCCGCGCGAGATCCGCGTCTCCATCACCGTCGACCGCACCGCGCGCACCGCCCGCATCGACTTCAGCGGCACCACCGCGCAGCTCGCCACCAATTACAACGCCCCCGAGCCGGTCACCCGCGCCGCCGTGCTTTACGTGTTCCGCTGCCTCGTCGACGACAACATCCCGATGAACGAGGGCGTGATGAAGCCGCTGGAGGTCGTGCTGCCCCGCGGCACCATGCTCTCGCCGGACTATCCGGCCGCGGTGATCGCCGGAAATGTCGAGACCAGTCAGGCCGTGACCTCCGCGCTCTTCCTCGCCCTCGGCGTGCAGGCGGCGGCGCAATCGACCATGAACAACACCACCTGGGGCAACGCGACCTACCAGTATTACGAGACCGTCTGCGGCGGCACCGGCGCGGGCAGGCTCGCCGACGGCTCTGGCCATCCCGGCACCTCCGGCGTGCACAGCCACATGACCAATTCGCGCCTCACCGACCCCGAAGTGCTCGAATGGCGCTTCCCGGTCGTGCTCGAGGAGTTCCGCATCCGCGATGGCTCCGGCGGGGCAGGGCGCTTCTGCGGAGGCGACGGCACCACCCGGCGCATCCGCTTTCTCGAGGACATGACCCTCGCCATCCTCGCCGGCCATCGGACCGTGCCGCCCCCCGGCCTCAACGGCGGAGAACCGGGCGCGCTCGGCCGGAGCCGCATCCTGCGCGCCGACGGCACGGAAGAGGTCCTCGCCTCCGCCGACCGCCGCGAAGTCCATGCGGGCGATGTCTGGCTTCTCGAGACCCCCGGCGGCGGCGGTTACGGCACACCGGACGCCTGAACGCAGACGGGGCGGCGCATGAAATGCGCCGCCCCGTCTTGTCGTCATCCGTTTGAGCCCGACTCAGGCCGCCTTGCGCTTCCGCAGCTTGGTCGCCCCCATCACGCCAAGTCCGCCCAGCAGCAGCAGGGCGGCTGGCGGAAGCGGGACCGGCTTCACGTCCGGAGCCGCGAAGCCGAAGGTCGCGCCGGTCAGGTCGTCGGCGCCGAACACGTCCGTGAGGGCTCCGGCCAGCGCGCTGCTGATGTTGATCTGCACGCCGCGCGGGTCGTTTCCGCCAACGATGTCGAAGAACGTCACGCCGGAAGCGACCTCCTTGCCAGTGCCGGCGTCGATGATCCCGCCCGAAACGGTAAGCTTGTCGGTGTTGATCAGGAAGTTGCCGACCGTCGCCGAGATGCCCGGATCGGAGATCGCCGACAGGGTCACGCCGCTGCCCTGATGCTCGATCAGGGCCGTGCCGGCATGGGTGTCGAGCGAGCCGCCGGTGATCGGAAAGGTGAAGACCGGGTTGGCGCCCGAGACGTCGGCTGTCGCGGTGCCGAACGGAGCGCCGGAAAGCCCGAGAGCCGTGAGCGGCGCCGTCACCGTCACCCGGGTTTCGCCGCCGGCGATGCCCACCGTCGCCGCCTCGGCATCGCCGCTGGCGGCACCGAAACCGATTACGGCAATCAATGCTGCCGCGAAGAAAGTTCTCTTGGTCAAGTCTTCACTCCCTTTGAATGATCTGCACAGGTTCGGACATCGTGAAGCTAGATCCAGGGAACATTCGATCAGGTCACAAACCTGTGAAAATGGCCTTTTTTTGGCTTTATTGTTTTTATACGATTGGAAAATCCGGCCGCTACACTTGAGACGCGAATTCTCGCGAGCACTGTTCGGGCAGCAAAGCGCCCGCGTGGCCCGCCGCGCTCCGATATCGGGGCGTCACAGGCCACGGACGATGGGCCTTAGCGGCAGCAATGTGCCGGGGTAGGAGACCGCGTTGAGATCTGAATGCAGCCCGGCGCGGTGGACCGGGCAGGGCCTTCAGGGAAGCTGGCGCCAGAGAAAGGCTACTCCCGCCAGCATGCCCACGAACACGATAACGCCGAGAACGGTTGCCATCGATCATCTCCCGCGATTCCGGATACGTCTGGGTCAGGTTGGTCCAAAACCGGAGCCAGTTCAAGCGGCCCCGCGGGCGTCAAGCCCCGCGCGCGATCGCCGCCACGCCGGTACGGGCCACGTCGGTGAGTCCCAGCGGCCGCATCAGCGCGATGAAGGCGTCGACCTTTTCGGGCGTCCCGGTGATCTCGAAGACGAAGCTCTCGAGCGTCGTGTCCACGACCTTGGCCCGGAACACGTCCGACAGCCGCATCGCCTCGACGCGCTTGTCGCCCACACCCGCCACCTTGATCAGCGCAAGCTCGCGCTCGACCGCTGCGCCCTCGACGGTGAGGTCGTGCACGTCGTGAACCGGCACCATCCGACCGAGCTGCGCCTTGATCTGCTCGATCACCGCCGGCGTCCCGGTGGTGACGATGGTGATCCGCGAGCGATGCCCCTCGTGGTCGGTCTCGGCCACCGTGAGACTGTCGATGTTGTAGCCGCGGCCCGAGAACAGGCCGATCACCCGCGCCAGCACCCCGGCCTCGTTGTCGACCAGCACGGCGAGCGTGTGGGTTTCCTCATGTTCGCTCAGCGGGTTGCGGAGGTCGTAGGCCGAGTGCTTCGACGAGCCGCGCTTGATGTTCAGGGCTGACATGGGATCGGTCCAAATCTGTTCTGGTGTCGCGGCTGCCTAGATCATCCCGCCCCCCTGCGCCAGCGCGATCGCGCCGGGGTCGCGGCCCGGGCGGAGGGTTAGGCCCTCCGCCCGAAGCTTCCTCAGACCAGAACCGAGCCCTTCGCGTCGATCACGCCCTGCGTATCGGCCTCGCCGAGCAGCATGTCGTTATGCGCCTTGCCCGACGGGATCATCGGGAAGCAGTTCTCGTGGCGCTCCACAAGGCAGTCGAAGATCACCGGTCCGTCATAGGCGAGCATCTCCATGATCGCGTCGTCGAGATCCGCCGGGTCGCTGCACAGGATGCCCTTCGCGCCGAAGGCTTCCGCCAGCTTCACGAAGTCCGGCAGCGCCTCCGACCAGGACGACGAATAGCGCTCGCCGTGCAGCAATTCCTGCCACTGGCGCACCATGCCGAGGCGCTCGTTGTTGAGGATGAACTGCTTGACCGGCAGCCGGTACTGGATCGCCGTGCCCATCTCCTGCATGTTCATCAGCCAGGACGCCTCGCCGGCGACATTGATCACCAGCGCGTCGGGATGGGCGATCTGCACGCCGATCGAGGCCGGGAAGCCGTAGCCCATCGTGCCGAGGCCGTCCGCTCGTCATCCAGCGATGCGGATCCTCGAAGCCGAGATACTGCGCCGCCCACATCTGGTGCTGGCCGACCTCGGTGCAGATGTAGCGATCCTAGTTCTTGGTCAGCGCCTCGAGCCGCTGCAGCGCGTGCTGCGGCTTGATGACCTTGTCCGAGTTGCGGAACGACAGGCAGTCCTTCGCCCGCCATTCCTCGATCTGCTTCCACCATTTCGCGACGCCCTCCGACGATGTGCGCGCCCCGCGCTCCTTCCAGAGCGTCAGCATGTCCTCGAGCACCGAGGCGACATCGCCGATGATCGGCACGTCGACATGGATGTTCTTGTTGATCGACGACGGGTCGATGTCGATGTGGACCTTGAAAGAACGCGGGCTGAATGCGTCGAGCCGCCCGGTGATCCGGTCGTCGAAGCGCGCGCCGATGCACAGCATGTAGTCGCAATCGTGCATCGCCCAGTTTGCCTCGTAGGTCCCGTGCATGCCCAGCATTCCGATCCACGAGGTGCCCGAGGCCGGGTAGGCGCCCAGTCCCATCAGCGTCGAGGTCACCGGGAAGCCGCTGGCCGCCGCCAGCTCGCGCAGGGCCGCCGAGGCCCGCGGTCCGGAATTGATCACGCCGCCCCCGGTGTAGAGGATCGGCTTCTTGGCCTCTTCGAGCGCCTCGACCGCCGCGAGGATTGCCTCCGGCTTGCCCTTGGTCTGCGGCTGGTAATGCGACACGCGCGCCTTGGCCGGCGGCACGTAGCGGCCTTCCGCGAATTGCACGTCCTTCGGGATGTCGACCAGAACCGGGCCGGGCCGGCCGTGGGTGGCGACATGGAAGGCCTGGTGGATGGTGCTGGAGAGCTCGTCTGTATCCTTCACCAGCCAGTTGTGCTTGGTGCAGGGCCGGGTGATGCCGACGGTATCGGCCTCCTGGAAGGCGTCGTTGCCGATCATGAAGGTCGGAACCTGGCCGGTCAGCACGATCATCGGGATAGAATCCATCAGAGCGTCGGTCAGCCCCGTGACCGCGTTGGTCGCTCCCGGACCGGAGGTCACCAGAACCACGCCGGGCTTGCCGGTCGACCGTGCGTAGCCTTCGGCCGCATGAGTCGCTGCCTGCTCGTGGCGCACGAGGATGTGCCGGATGTCGCTCTGCTGGAAGATCTCGTCATAGATCGGAAGCACCGCACCGCCGGGATAGCCGAACACGGTATCCACGCCCTGGTCCTTGAGCGCCTGAACAACCATACGGGCACCGGTCATGCGTCGGGTCATCTTTCTCTCCGATCCTTCGTGCGATCCGGGCGGTCCCCCGGCTGGCGCAGCAGCGACAACAAAAAGGGCCCCGACCGGGGCCCGAAGCGCGGCGATCCGTCGGGGCTCTATCGCCCCCGCCGGATCCCGCGCGGTCCTACCATGATGAAGTCTGACGACATCAAGCCTCTCCTCCCCTTCGGTCTTAGGCAGGGATCGCGGGATGGTCAACCGCATCCGGCGCAATAAGTTGCGACAATGGGGCCTTCCCGGAACTTTTCTTTCGGAAACGGGCATCAGCAGGATCGAAATGCGAAATGCGCGCCTGATCGCAGCCGTGGCCGTGCCTTTTCTGGCAACCGAATCGCCAAGGCCGGGAGGGTCTCAGCGGGTTGAGGGAAGCTCGATCGCCGCGACCTGGTCGCGGATTGCCGTGCGGGCGCTGGCCTCGGAGGCGCCGGCCAGCGGCGTCTCCGCCGTCAGCCTGTGCCATTGCCCGCCGGAATAGACCTCGAGCGGACGGTAGCGCGCCTTGTAGTCCATCTTCGTGCTGCCCGGCACCCAGTAGCCCAGGTAGACATAGGGAAGCCCCGCCTCACGGGCGATCTCGACATGATCGAGGATGATGTAGGCGCCGAGGCTCTGCCGTGTCAGGTCCGGATCGAAGAACGAATAGACCATCGACACGCCGTCGTTGAGCACGTCCGTGAGACAGACCGCGATCAGTTCGCGCAGCGCGCCGTCCGGGGAACTGCGGTAATACTCGACCACCCGGCTCTTCACCGGGGTCTCCTCGATCATTGCGGCGAATTCGGTCATGTCCATGTCGGCCATGCCGCCACTGGCATGCCGCGCGTCGAGATAGTCGCGAAAGAGGGAGTACTGGTCCTCGGTCGCCCAGGCGCTGCGCGAGATCCGCTGCACGCCGGCATTGCGCTTCAGGACCCGCTTCTGGCCGCGCGAGGGCCGGAAATCCCCGACCACGATCCGCGCCGAAAGACAGGCCGAGCAGCCGGCACAGGACGGACGGTAGAGCACGTTCTGCGAGCGCCGGAAGCCCTGATGCGACAGCACGTCGTTCAGCCGGTCGGCGCCGTCGCCGGTCAGCGCCGTGAAGAGCTTCCGCTCGACCTTGCCGGGAAGATAGGGGCAGGGCTGCGGCGCCGTCACGTAGAACTGGTGCGATTGCGGCAGGCTGTGACGCATGGATGGCTAACGGTCCCTCTCGCCGGACGAACTCCTATCGGCGAAAGCTAGCAGCAGCGATCCGCAGCCGGCAACCGGATTCTGCGCGCCGCCGGGTCCGGTGCGCCGCGGTGCTTTCAGTCCGCGGGACGGTTGATGGCGGTGGTGCGCAGGATGATATCCGACAGGCCCTGCCGGTAGCGCGTTCCGAGGATCATCAGGCAGCTCAACGCCTGCAGCACAACGACCCCGATCGAGATCGCGTAGATGCCGGCATGGAGCGCCGCCGTGACGAGGTCGAAGCGACCGCCGTCGTGGCGCCGCATCTCTATCCCCATCGCGCGCATCCCCCAGGTCGCCGAGCCACCCGCGAGGGTGATCACGCGGTAGACATAGCCCACGCTCGAGATCAGGAACCAGAACAGCATGAAGCCGAGCCCGAAGGTCACGATGCCGAAGATGAGCGCGATCGGCAGCCCGATGGCCAGTACGATCGCCACATCGATCAGCCATGCCGCGAACCGGCGCGCCGGTACACCCTCGTAGAACTGCGGATCCCGCACTGGATCCGGAAGGCCCGGCATGTCCGGCGTGAAGGTGAGCGTGGTCATTGCACTATCCCGTGGTTTGCGTCCGACCCCAGATGGGGAGGCGTCACGCCCCGCGCAAGGTTTCGCCCGCTGGCGCCTCCCGCCCGGACGCGTCCCGAAGCCGCCCGAGGGCGTCGCGCACTGCTTCGGGAACCGCATGCTGCGGCATGTGGCCGATCCCCTCGAGCCGGGTCAGCCGCGCGGCGGGAACCTGGCGCGCGAAGGGCTCGGCATGGATCTGGATCGGCACGGTCCGGTCGGCGGTGCCGTGCAGCAACTCGATCGGCATCGCGAGTTCCGGATAGAGCGGCACCATCGGCCGGATCTCGCGCTTGAGCGCCTTCAGCTGCCGGGCATTGCGCCTGAGGTTCTGCGGATGCAGCACCAACTCGCGCCGCAGATGTTCGAAATAGCCCGCCGGCGCAGGTTGCGGCGCGAAGGCCCGCCGCACGCGCGCCTGGATGAACTGCTCGCTGACCAGCGCCGCCGCTCCCCGGGCGAAGAGCGGCCCGGCGACCCGGTTCGAGAGGATGGTCTGCAACGGTCCGATCCCGCCGCCGGGCCAGACCTGCGACGGTGCCGCGATCAGCAGGAGCCCCGCAACGCTATCGGGCATGTCGAGCGCCCAACCAAGCGCCACCGCGCCGCCGTAACTGTGGCCGGCCACCAGCGCGCGGGCGATGCCCATACGCTCCAGCGCAGTCCGCATCAGCCGGGCCTGACCGCGCAGCGTCTCGCCCCCCGGCGACGGCCAGCCGCTCAGCCCGTGACCGGGCCGGTCGAAGGCGATGACGTCGTAGTCCTGCGTGAGGCCAGCGAACTCTGCGAAGCTCCAGTCGCGCAGATTGCCGCTGGCCCCATGCAGGAGAACGAGCGGCGGCCCCGATCCCGCGCGCCGGTAATGGAGCGGCACCCCGTCGACGGACAGGGTTGCCCCGGTCTCGCCCGTGGCAGTCAGCGGCCGATCTCCGCGAGGTCGAAGGGCGTCGTCTGGTAGATGTGGTTGATCCAGTTGCCGTAGAGAAGCTGCCCGTGGCTGCGCCAGCGGTTCTCGGGCGGCGCATCCGGATCGTCGTCGGGAAAGTAGTTGAGCGGCAGCGTGATCGGCCCGCCCGCCGCCACGTCGCGGTCGTATTCCTCCTTCAGGGTCGTCGAATTGTATTCGAGATGGTTGAACATGTAGAGCGCGCGATGCCCCGGATCGTCCACGAGGCAGGGCCCGACCTCGTCGGAGAACAGCAGGATCTCCAGATCCGGATTGAGGTCGAGATCCTCCGCGCGCACCTCGGTCCAGCGGCTCACCGGCACCAGCAGGCTGTCGGAAAAACCCTGCAGGAACGGCGACGCCGGTCGCACCGCCCGGTGCCGGAAGCAGCCGAACGCCTTGGCCGGCAGCATGTGCTTCGGCACCCCGTGGAAATGCCGCAGCATCGCCATCCCGCCCCAGCAGACCCCCATCGTGTGATGAACGTTGGTCTGGGTCCAGTCGAACACCTCGCGCAGCTCGTCCCAGTAGCTGACCGACTCGAAGTCCAGATGCTCGATCGGCGCACCGGTGATGATCAGCCCGTCGAACCGCCTTTTCCGGGCCTGCGAGAACGGCTGGTAGAACGCCTCGAGATGTTCTGGCGCGGTGTTGCGCGATTCGTGCGCCGACATCCGGATCAGCGAGAACTCGATCTGCAGCGGCGTCGCCCCGATCAGTCGCGCGAACTGAGTTTCGGTCTGCACCTTTTTCGGCATCAGGTTGAGAAGCCCGATCTGCAGGGGCCGGATGTCCTGGCGCTCGGCGGTGCTGTCGGACATGACCGTCACGCCCTCGCGTTTCAGAACGTCATGCGCGGGCAGGCTCTCGGGAATCTTGATGGGCATGGGCGGGCGGTCTCCTCGGAGACCGCTAGATAGGCTACCCGATCCGGCGAGACAACATGGCGCCGAAAGCGGGGCGGGCGGATGTGCGGGGCGCCATTTCCCGCGCGAATGCGATCCGAAGCCCGGATCGGGGCGATTTACCGCTGTGCGGTCCTGCGCTAGAACCGCGTCATCGGCGCAGGGAGGCGAGGCGATGAACGCAACGGCAGAGCTGGCGGAGAACGTCGCCGTGCCCTTCGAGCGGGCCCTCGCGATGCCGCGCTCGGTCTACACCTCGCAGGACTTCCTCGAGCGGGAGCTTGACTGCCTCTTCCGCCGGGAATGGCTCTGCGCCGGGCGGGCGAGCGCGCTGCCCGAGGCCGGCGACTACATGACGATGGACATCGCCGGCGAGCCGGTGATGGTGATCCGGGGCCGCGACGGGGTTCTGCGCGCCCAGTCCAATGTCTGCCGGCACCGGATGTCGGTGCTGCTCGAAGGCCGCGGCACCGTGCGGTCCATCGTCTGTCCATACCACGCCTGGACCTACGATCTCGACGGCCGCCTGCGCGGCGCCCCGGCGATGGAGCGCAACGAAGGGTTCGACCGCGGCGCGATCCGGCTGCCGCAGATCCGCTGCGAGATCTGGGACGGCTGGATCATGGTGACGCTGAACCCCGAAGCTCCGCCCTGTGCCGAGGCGCTGGCCGGCGTCGATGCGCTCGTCGGGCATTACGGCATGGAGCATTACGTCGAGAGCTTCCGCGAAACCCACCGCTGGAACACCAACTGGAAGGTGCTGGCCGAGAATTTCATGGAAAGCTACCACCTGCCGGTCTGCCATGCCGGCACGATCGGACACACCGTCGATCTCAACCTGATGACCTGCCCCGAGGGGGATCCCGCGTTCAACCACCACTGGATCCTCAAGGACGAGACGATGGCACTGACACTGGCCCATCCCGCCAACACGCGGCTCAAGGGCGACGACCGGCGCAAGACCTATCTGATCTCGATCTATCCCGCGCTGCTGATCACGCTGACACCGGGCTATTTCTGGTACCTGTCGCTGCACCCCGACGGCCCGGACCATGTGAAGAATTCTCTTCGGCGGCGGACTGGCGCCGGAATTCCGCGACGATCCGGACGCTGCGGCGCATTTCGCCGCCCTGAAGACGCTGCTCGATGCGGTGAACGAGGAGGATCGCGGCTGCACCGAGAGTGTCTATCGCGGCATCCGCGCCGGCCTCTCGGCCCCCGGCCCGCTCTCGCATCTCGAACGCCCGAACTACGATTTCGCCCGCTGGATCAGCGCCCGGATTACGGCCTGCTGAGCCGCGGCCGGGGCGTGGCCTTCGCAGGGCAGGGACACGGCCGCCCCTACGCCCGGACTGCAGCGTCGGATTGCACTTTAGCCTTCGCGCCCGAGACTGGCGCATCCTCCGGACCTATCTCGACGGTCGCATGGTCGAAGGCGAACTTCTGCCGCAGCCGGGATTTCACCGCGATCCGCGTCGCCTCCGGGTCGGTGCCGGGCGCGATCAGGACCTCCAGCGTGATCATCGGCCGCTCCTGACTGATCGACCAGGCGTGGACGTGCCGGACAGCAACGAGCCCCGGCACCGCAGATTCGAGATCAGCAATCACGGCGTCCCGGTCGAAGCCCGCCGGGCAGCCCTCGAGCAGGATATGCCCCGATTCGCGCACCACGAAGAAGGCTGCGCGCAGGATCAGCAGCGCCACCAGGACCGAGAGGATCGGATCGATCGGCGTCCAGCCGGTCGCGAGAATGACGAGCGCCGCCGTGATTGCCGCCACCGAGCCCAGGAGATCGCCCAGAACATGCAGGAGGGCGGCGCGCAGATTGAGATTGTCGCGATCACCCCGCGACAGGATCCAGAAGGCCGCTATGTTCAACAGGAGGCCTGCCGCCGCGATGCCGAGCATCAGCGCGCCCGCCACCGGTTGCGGGTCCGAGAGCCGCAGCACGGCCTCCCGGATGATCCAGGCCGCAACCGCGAAGAGCGTCAGCCCGTTCACGAACGCCACCAGCACCGAAAGCCGGTCGAAGCCGTAGGTGCGCCGCGAATCCGCCGGCCGCCGCGCCACCCGGAACGCCAGCCAAGCCATCGCGAGCGCCGCGAAATCCGTCGCCATGTGCCCGGCATCGGCGAGCAGCGCCAAGGAGCCGGAGAGGATCCCGCCGATCACCTCCGCCAGCATGAAGCCGCCGGTCAGCAGCGCGGCGAAGCCCACCGCCCGGGCCGTCGCACCGTCATGGGCCCGTGATGATGGGCGTGCGCGTGCCCCGGATGCCCCTGCCAGGAATGCCCGTGCGCGCCGGCCATCAGCCGCGCCGGTCGAGTGCCGCGCCGATCAGTGCCCCGAACTGGGCCGGGCTGCGTACTTCCGCCACCTCAGCCGCCTCCACTGTCACGCCCCAGCGCTCGGCCATCGCCGCGTAGCGCGGCAGGCGGTGCGCCATCAGCGCGCGGAATCCGTGGCGGATGAAGGCGTCCGGATCGACGTCCTCCGGTGCCACGCGGTTCTCCGCGAGATAGGCCTCCCAGAGCCCGGTGAGGAAATCCTCGCTGTAGTACATCGGCTTGGGCGCCTTGTCGAAGCGCCGGCAGAGTTCCTCCACATGAGCATCCGTGCCTCGGATCCACACCGGCAGCGTCGCCCCGGCGAGATCGTGCATCACCGGATCCGCGGGATCGTCCGGATCGACCACCTCGCAGAGCGAGCCGGACGTGTCGCAGACGAAATCCGCATAGCCGTACATGTCCTCGGCCTTGACGATGAAGGCGCGCACGTCGCGTGTCGCCGCGATCTCCGCCTCCCGGTGCTGGCGCTGGCGGTGCAGGTAGTCCGCGAAGGGGATGCCGCCCTTCCCGGGATCGCCGGGCTTGCCGAGATAGGTCGAGAGGGGCGCGAGATTGTTGAACGAGATGTTCGACGCGATGTAGATCGAATCCGTGCGCAGCAGGTCGCGCAGGAACGGGTTGCGCATCGCCTCGCGCTTGAAATTGTCGACGATGTGCTCGCCCATGTACCGGGTGCCGATGCGGAAATCGACCGAGTAGTGGAACCAGTCGGCCTCGTCGCGCAACATCGCCGAGAGCCGGGTCTTGCCGAGGCCCGACATGCCGAAAAGGGCGACCCGCTTGTGCGGAGCGCCCAGCCAGTCCTGCGAAGTGCGGTAGATCATCTGCGGTCCCGGAGCCGTCACCGCGCCCTGCCTATAAGGCAGGGCGCGGTGATGCAAGCCGGGGCCGGGGCCGGATCAGAAGGTGTAGCCCACCCGCACGCCCGCGCCCCAGACCGACCCGTCGTTGAAGTCGGTGGCGAGCACGTTGGTGGTATCGCCGAGCACGCCGTAGGTGATGCCGCCGGTGACGTTGAACTGGCCATAATCGTAGCTCAGACGCCGCCGTCCCGGTGGTCCGGCCGTCATATGGCCCGAGCGTCGTCAGTTCGCCGCCGACCTCCGGCTCGTAGCTGATCGAGAGCGACCCGGCGAGCGCGTCCGTGAAGGCGTAGCCGACGCCGGCGGTGTAGGTCCACCAGTCGTCCGAGTAGTCCACCAGCGGCCGGCCCTGGGTCGCCGCGACATAGCTCGGCGGTTCGATGGCGAACTCCGACCAGTCGACCCAGCGGATCGAGCCGAAGATCAGCGTCTGCGGCGCCACGCCGGTCTGGAACTCGAGCGTCGCAGATTGCGGCGTCGTCACGTCGGTCTCGGTATCGCCGTCCTGCAGGCCGGGAACCGTGATTCCGCCGAACTCGGTGGTGGTCAGGTCGTGGTCGATCGAGGAGTAGTAGCTCAGCGCCACCCGCAGCGCGATGTCCGGCCGGGCATAGGCCCAGCCGAGCATGTAGCCGTAGCCCCAGTCCTCGTTGGTGTCGACGGTGTAACCCGGCAGGCCGGCGGTCGGTCCGACGAACGGGATCGACGCACTGGCATCGAGCCGCTGGGCGCGCAGGCCGCCGAACACCTTCATGTCGCCGGGCAGGTCATAGGCCAGCACGCCGGTGATCTGGTAGGTGTTCAGATCCGCAGCGGTCCCGTCATAGTTGAACACGCCCAGAGCGCCGATCATCGGCCCGTTGCCATAGGCGGTGTCGGCTCCGTAGGGCTGATCGAACAGGATCGCGTAGGACAGGTCGTCGTTGATATCGGCCTTGTAGGCGCCGCTGAAGTTCCAGCTGCTCTCGAAGAGATCGCCGGTATTGCCCTCGAAGCTCAAGGGCGTGCCGGTCGGGCTCAGCAGCGGCGGCAGCGTCACGTCGTCGCCGCTCTGGTCGGGATCGTTGTAGGACACCCCGAATTCGAGATAGCGACCCTCCTCGTAGAGGATGCGCGTGGTCGACGGAATGGCGCGCTCGATGGCGGCGCCGAAGGCGGAGGTGGCCAGAAGCGTGGCCCCGAGGCTCAGGGTCGCGAGACCGGTAATGCGGATCATGTGATTCCTCCCGAGAATCGATCGTGAAAGGTGTTAATTCTCGGGGCTGAATGCGGCCGGTTGACGTTTCGGTCAACAATGACGCAGCGTAACATCGGAGTCACATGCCACAGTGTTGCCGTTCTGCACATCCCGGAACGGGAAAAGGCCCCGGCAGGGCCGGGGCTTTCGGTCGGTCGCGGTGTCCGGATTATTTCTTCACGGCATCCAGCGAGGTCTGCAGGATCGCCTCGGCCTCGGCCTTGTCGCCCCAGCCGATCACCTTCACCCACTTGCCCTCCTCGAGATCCTTGTAATGCTCGAAGAAGTGCTTGATGCGGTCGCGGGTCTTCTGCGCCACGTCGTCGAGGTCCTGGATATGCGCCTGGAACGGATCGACCTTCTCGACCGGCACGGCGATCAGCTTGTCGTCCATTCCGCCGTCGTCTTCCATCTTCAGCACGCCCACCGGCCGGCAGCGGATCACCACGCCCGGGGCGAGGTCGAAATCGCACAGCACCAGCACATCGGTCGGATCGCCGTCCGCGTGCAGCGTGTTCGGCACGAAGCCGTAATTGCACGGATAGAACATCGGCGTGTTGACGATCCGGTCGACGAAGACGGCGCCACTGTCCTTGTCGATCTCGTACTTCACCGGCGCGCCGCCAGCGGCACCCCCGGTAATCTCGATCACCACGTTGATGTCCTTCGGCGGGTTCTTCCCGGCCGGTATCTTGTCGATGTTCATGTCCCGTCTCCTCGCTTCACTGTCGCGCGATCGCCTAGCATGTGTGCAGGCGCAAAAAAAGAGCCCGCGTGCAGCACCGTGAACGCCCTCAGGCGGCGGGCTTCTGCCTGGCCTGTGCCCGCAGATTGACGATGTTGCCGGCGATGATCAGCGCCGCGCCGCCCAGCACCGCGGAATGCAGCGGCTCGCCGTAGAGCCACATCCCCACCGTCGCCAATACCGGCAGCCGCAGGAACTCCATCGGCGCGACAATCGTCGCGGGGGCCACTCCCAGCGCCGAGGTGAGGCCCAAATGCGCGCTCAGCCCGGTGATTCCGACCACGAGAACCCAGGGCAGCACCGAAGGCGACGGCCAGGGGATGCCGCCGGGCAGGGCAAGCAGGAGGCCCATCGCTGCCTGCGACAGGGTCATCCAGAAGAGAACGCACAGGACGCCGTCGAAGCGCATGATCTGCTTGGTGAAAATTGTGTTGAGCGCAAAGCCCAGCGCCGCGCCGAGTGCCGCGATATGGCCCCAGTCCAGCGGCGCCGCCCCCGGCCGCACCACCACCAGCACCCCGGCAAAACCCAGAAGTGCCGCGACGATCTTCGGGCGCGTCAGTTTCTCGGCCAGCAGGAACGGCGCCAGCACCGCAACCCAGATCGGGTTTGTCATCTCGATGGAGACCACCTGCGCGAGCGGGATCGCCGCCACCGCGAAGAACCAGGCATTCTGGCCGGCGAAATGCACGATGTTGCGGCGCACATGCATCCCCGGATGCGCCGTCCGCACCACGCCGAAGCGGCCGCCGCGCAGAGCGATCACCGCCACGATCACCAGCCAGCCGATGACCGAGCGGTAGAACATCAGCTCGAAGGTGTTCATCTCGGTCTGGATCGCGCGTCCTGCTACCGCCATCGCGGTGAACGACAGGATCGCCAGCGACATCCAGGCCATCGCGACGAAAAGCCGTGCCGGCGGAATGTCCGTCAGTGCGGGGGCCGGCGAGGCGGTCATGCCAGCAGGTCCTTGTGGCCCTCGGTCTCGATGCCGATCAGATCCATCGAGGCCCAGAGCGCGACCCGTCCGGCGTTGAACCACCAGGCCAGCGTCTCGCGCCCAACTCGCCGCGCCATCTCGCCCGGAGTGCCGCCGCCGAAACCCGACGATGCGGAAAGCGAGACCGGATCGTAGCCCGCCCAGCGGAAGCTCGCCCAGGCCCGCGCCAGGTGATAGCCGTCCGACACCAGGATCACCGGTCCCGCCGCGGCCGGCGGCACGATTTCCGTCGAGAAGAGCGCGTTCTGCAAGGTCGAGCGCGAGGCGTTCTCGGTGGTGATGGCGGAATCCGGCACGCCGGCGTCGAGCGCCACCCGTGCCATGCCGTCGGCGAGGCCCGTCACGTCGGGGTTCCGGTGCCCGCCGGTGAACAGGATCTGCGGGGCCAGCCCCGCTTCCCAGAGCGCGATGCCCTGCTGCACCCGCCGGAGAGAATCCGGGCCCGGCGCGCCGTCGGCCCGCACTCCCCCGCCAAGTACCACGATGGTTTCCGCCGGCCCCGGCAGTGCCGCCCAGCGGTCCAGCCAGACCGCGTGTACGCTGATCGCTGCCGCCGTCAGCATCAGAAGGCCGATCACCAGCCCCGCCATCCGCACCAGCGCGCGCGCGAGCCGGTTCGAAGTCATCGAACTGGCCCGCGCGTCAGCCTGCACGCCCGCCGCCACGGCTCATTCCCACTCGATGGTGCCCGGCGGCTTTGATGTGATGTCGTAGGTGACACGGTTTATACCCTTGACTTCGTTGATAATCCGCGTCGCGGTCTCCGAAAGGAAGTCATGTTCGAAAGGGTAGTAGTCCGCGGTCATCCCGTCCACGCTCGTCACCGCCCGGAGCGCGCAAACGTGATCATAGGTCCGCCCGTCGCCCATCACGCCGACACTGCGCACCGGCAGCAGCACCGCGAAGGCCTGCCAGATGTCGTCGTAGAGCCCGTGCCGCCGGATCTGGTCGAGATAGACCGCATCGGCCTTGCGCAGGATCTCCAGCTTCTCGCGGGTGATCTCGCCCGGACAGCGGATCGCGAGGCCGGGACCGGGGAAGGGGTGCCGCCCCACGAAGCTCGCCGGCAGCCCCAGCTCGCGCCCGAGCGCCCGCACCTCGTCCTTGAAGAGCTCGCGCAGCGGCTCCACCAGCTTGAGATGCATCCGCTCCGGCAGCCCGCCGACATTGTGGTGGCTCTTGATCGTCACCGAAGGCCCGCCTGTGAAGCTCACGCTCTCGATCACGTCCGGATAGAGCGTGCCCTGTGCGAGAAACGCCGCGTCGCCCACCTCGCGCGCATGCTTCTCGAACACCTCGATGAACAGCCCGCCGATGGTCTTGCGCTTGACTTCCGGATCGCTCACGCCCGCGAGCGCATCGATGAACCGGTCGGCCTCGTCGGCGTGGATCAGCGGAATGTTGTAATGGTCGCGGAACAGCCCGACCACCTCCTCGGCCTCGCCCATCCGCATCATGCCGGTATCGACGAAGACGCAGGTCAGCTGGTCGCCGATCGCCTCGTGGATCAGCACCGCCGCCACCGAGCTGTCAACGCCCCCCGACAGCCCGCAGATCACCTTCGCGTCGCCCACCGTTTCGCGGATCTCGGCAATCGCCTGCTCGCGGTAGACCGCCATGGTCCAGTCGCCGGTGAAGCCCGCGAGATCGGTGAAGTTCTTCAGCATCCGCGCGCCGTTGACGGTGTGATGCACCTCCGGATGGAACTGCACCGCATAGAAATGCCGCTCGCGGATCGCCGACGATCGCGAAGGGCGCGTTCGGCGAGGTCGCCCAGACCTCGAAGCCGGGCGCCAGCGCCGTCACCCGGTCGCCGTGGCTCATCCAGACTTCCTCGCGCCCCACCTGCGAAGAGCCCGAGGAAGAGCTGGTTGTCCGCCGCTTCCGAGGGCGTGACGAAGGCCCGCCCGAATTCCGCGTGATGCCCGGCCTCGACCCTGCCGCCGAGTTGCTCCATCATCACCTGCTGTCCGTAGCAGATGCCGAGCACCGGCACTCCGAGCCCGAACAGCGCGTCCGGCACCCGCGGGCTTCCGGCTTCCGTCACGCTCGCCGGCCCGCCCGAGAGGATCACCGCCTGCGGCGCGAAACCGGCGAGAAACTCAACCGTCACCTTCTGGAACGGATGGATCTCGCAGAAGATCCGCGCCTCGCGCAGCCGCCGCGCGATGAGCTGCGTCACCTGGCTGCCGAAATCGACGATGAGAAGGCGCTGATGGCTGGTATCTGTCATGGCAACCGCATAGGCCGCCCGGTCCGCTGCCGCAAGTCTCGGCATGCGATGTCGCTCCCGGGCCTCAGCGGGGCGCAATTCCGCCCGCGCGACCGCGCGGCGGCGCCTAGAACGGGGGGCAACCAAGAACGCCGTCTCCCCGGGAGCTCTCGCCATGTCCGACGTCGCCGCAGCCACCGCCCAGCCGCAGCGCGCCCGCCGATCCGGCGGTGGTGCCGCGCGCCGGGCCGAACGCACCGCGCCGCGCATCGAGGCCGCCCCGGCGATCCACCGACGCATCCCGACCTTCGACATCCTGAACGAAGAGGCGCTCGAGATCATCGAGCGCAATGCCGAAACCGTGCTCGCCGAAATCGGCGTCGCCTTCGTCGACAACCCTGCCGCCCTCGATCTCTGGCGCGACGCCGGCGCCGAGGTGGAGGGCGAGCGCGTCCGCATCCCCCGCGGCCTCGCCCGCAAGCTCTGCGCCACGGCACCCTCGAGCTTCACGCAACGCGCCCGGAACCCGGAGCGTTCCGTTGAGATCGGCGGCGACAGCCTTGTCCTGGCGCCGGTTTACGGGCCCCCCTTCGTGCGCGATCTTGAGAACGGCCGCCGGTACGCCACAATCGCCGATTTCCGCAACCTCGTGCGCCTGGGTCACATGTCGAAATGGCTCCAGCACTCCGGCGGCACGGTCTGCGAACCCACCGACATCGCCGTGAACAAGCGTCACCTCGACATGCTGATGGCCCACATGACCCTCACCGACAAACCCTTCATGGGCAGCGTCACCGAGGCTTCGCGCGCCGTCGATTCCGTCGAGATGTGCAAATTGCTGTTCGGCGCCGAAAATGTCGGGCCGAACTGCTACATGACCTCGCTCATCAACATCAATTCGCCGCTCACCTTCGATTCGGTGATGATGGGCTCCCTCGAAGTCTATGCCCGCGCCGGCCAGGCCTGCATCATCTCGCCCTTCATCGTCGGCGGCGCCATGGCCCCGGTCTCGGTCGCCGGCACCCTCACGCAGATTCTGGCCGAAGTGATGGCCGGTATCGCCTATTCCCAGCTCCTGAACCCCGGCGCCCCGGTGATCTTCGGCGCTTTCGTCACCTCCATCGACATGAACTCGGGTGCGCCGACTTTCGGCACTCCCGAAGCCTCCAAGATCCTCTACGGCGCGGGCCAGCTCGCGCGGCGCATGAACCTGCCGTTCCGATCGGGCGGTGCACTCTGCGGCTCGAAACTCCCCGACGCCCAGGCCGGCTACGAGACGGCGAATACCCTGCAGGCGGCGCTCTACGGCGGCGTCAACTTCATGCTCCACGCCTGCGGCTGGCTCGAAGGCGGCCTCGTCTCGTCCTTCGAGAAATACGTTCTCGACGCCGACCAGCTCGGCGGCCTCCACGCGCTCGCCGCCGGTGTCGACATGAGCGAGAACGGCCAGGCGATGGACGCCATCGCCGAGGTCGGCCCGGGCGGGCACTATCTTGGCTGCGCCCACACCCGCGAGACCTTCAAATCCGCCTTCTGGCGCACCGAAGTGCTTGACTACCGGCCCTTCGAGGCCTGGGCAGAATCAGGCGCGCCGGATTCCGTGCAACTCGCCAATGTGCGGATGCGCCGGATGCTCAACGAATTCGAGGCGCCGCCGCTCGACCCCGGCATCGCCGAGGCCCTCGAGGATTACGTCGCTCGGCGCAAGGCCTCCGAGCCCGACGCCTTCGGCTGAGCCGAGAGCCGGTCGGCCTCGCCGGCCAGCCAGGCCCGCAGCGCCGCCGGATCGGACATCCGGAAGCGCGCGTTACTCTCGCCGTCGCCGATCTTCACGCCGAGCCCGCCGAGGTCCTGTGCCGCACGGATCGCATCCTCGTCGGTGGTGTCATCGCCAATCATCACCGGCCGCCGCCCGGCAAATCCGGGCCGGTCCATCATCGCCCCGAGCGCGCGTCCCTTGTGCGCGCTCCCGGGCTTCACCTCCACGACCATCTTGCCGGCCTGACAGACATGACCAGGTACCAGCCCTGCCGCCTCCCGCGCCGCCGCGAGACAGGCAGCTCCCGCCGCCGGAGCCGCCCGGTAATGCAGCGCCGCCACCGGTCCCTTCAGTTCGAGCCTGACCCCG
This sequence comes from uncultured Alphaproteobacteria bacterium, assembly GCA_963825715.1. Lineage (GTDB taxonomy): Bacteria > Pseudomonadota > Alphaproteobacteria > Rhodobacterales > Rhodobacteraceae > Amaricoccus. Next base: position 95,305 of record CAWGUH010000015.1, read on the forward strand.
GGCCGCGCCGCCTCGACCGACCGAAGCGGTTCCAGCAGCCGTGCATCCGGACCGGGCGGCGCCCCCGGCGGCTCCACACCCGGTGCAAGCACCTCGAGCCCGTGCCCCCCGGCGCGCCAGAGCCGGTCCGGCGTGCGACGTGCCAGATCGCGCAGATCCCGCCCGCTGATCAGGACCAGTGCCCCGTCGAGCAGGGCCGCGAGCCGTCCCAGCGTTTCCGCCGTCGCCGCTTCGAGATGAATGGCATCCGGATCGGGGCCGAGTTCGGTCAGCGTGCCGTCGAAATCGAGGAACAGCGCGTCCCCCGACGACAGCGACGGCTGCAACGCGTCCCCGCTCAAGCCGCCTTCTCCGCGAGCGCGTCGAGGTCGGCCAGGAAGCTGCGCCGCCACCAGACGATGTCATGCTCCCGCACCGCGCGGTCGAGGCTCGTCCAGCGCTCGATCCGCTCCTCGAGCGACATCACCAGCGCCCGGTGGATCGCATCAGCCGTCGCCGCGATGTCATGGGGATTGACCAGCAGCGCCGCGTCGAGCTGATCGGCCGCGCCGGCGAATTCCGACAGCACCAGCGCCCCCGGGTCCTCGGCGGTCTGCGCCGCGACGAATTCCTTGGCGACGAGGTTCATCCCGTCATAGAGCGGTGTCACCAGCCCGACCCGTGCCAGCCGGTAGAGCCCCGCCAGCGCTTCGCGCGGATAGCCGCGGGCAAGGTAGCGGATCGGCACCCAGTCCAGATCGGCATGATCGCCGTTGATCCGGCCGGTCAGCCGGTCGAGCTGTTCGCGCAGATCCTGGTAGGCGTCCACGTCCTCCCGCGAGGGGGGCGCGATCTGCAGGAAACTCACCTGTCCGTGCAGGTCGGGATGCTCGTCGAGCATCCGCCCGAACGCCTCCATCCGCTGCGGCAATCCCTTGGAGTAATCCATCCTGTCAACACCGAACACCAGTGCGCGATTGTCGATGATCCGGCCGAGCCGCCCTGCGGCTTCCCGCGCATCCGCACCCTCGGCGAGCGTCGCGATGTCTTCGGCGTCGATCCCGATCGGAAAAGCCTTCGAGACGAGCGTCCGGCCGAACACCTCGATGATGCCACCGGCGCCGATTTTCGCGTCGCAAAAATCGCGCAGATAGCGCTGGAAATTGGCGCTGTCCCGATCGGTCTGAAACCCGACCAGATCGAAGGCGCAGAGCGCGCGGGCCAGCCGCTGGTGCTGGGGCAGGGAGGTGAAAATCTCCGGTGCCGGGAACGGGATGTGCAGGAAGAACCCCATCGGCCCGTCCCAGCCCGATTGCCGCATCTCGAGCCCGAGCAGCAGGAAATGGTAATCGTGCACCCAGACCGTGTCGTCCGGACGTGCCACCTGAGCGAGCAACCGCCCGAAGCGCCGGTTGACGTCCTCGTAAATCGCGAAGTCCTGGTCGTCGAAATGCGCAAGATCGACCCGGTAGTGGAAGACCGGCCAGAGCGCGCGGTTCGCGTAACCGAGGTAATAGCCCTCGAATTCGGCTTTCGTGAGATCCGCCAGCGCGAAGTCGACGCTGCCTTCGGCGAAGAGCCGCACGCCGCGGGTCTCGCGCTCGAGCGTCTCGCCGGACCAGCCGAACCAGACCCCGCCGCCGCGTTCCGCCAGCGCTTCCCAGAGGGCGACCGCAAGGCCGCCGACCTTCGGTTCGCCCGGCCGGGCCGTGCGATTCGACGCAATGATGAGACGTCCGGTCATGTCCGACAGAACACTCCGGATGACCTTCGGTTGCAACCGCCGTCGAAAGTCGCGTTCCGCTCAGGCCGCGATGCGGGCGCTTCCCCGCGCCATCCGCGGTGCCGGCAGCCCGGCGTTCAGCGTCGGCTGGTCCATCCGCAGGATCCGTCCTTCGGCGATCAGCGCTGTCAGCACGGCCACATGGCGCTGCACCGAGTAGGTCGCGTCGCCCTCCTGCCGCTGGGTCTCGATACGCTCCTCCTCGGCCAATAGGGGGACGAGCACGTTCCGGTCCCCCGCGGGCCGCGCCGCCTTCAGGATCCGCTTCAAGTCACGATCCCGACGATAATCGGCAAGGCCGGCGCGCGCAGCCCGGATCAGGATCTTCGGACGACGCACGGCGCTCAGGGTGTTCGAGAAGTCGGTCATGATGTCCCTCATCGATTGGTCTCGGGGAAACATCATCGCTCAACTGTTGCGGTGTTGCACAACTTTTACGTGTAGCGAACGGTGCTTGAAATCGGATAAAACATTGATAATTAATAAAAACAATCAAAATTAAGACTATCTTAGAGAATCAACCTTAAGACGAGTTTTGCGAAAAATTTACCGATGAGGGCCAGCCGGTGAACCTTCACGACTTGGCGACAGCGACCCGCACAACGTGGATTCCCGCATGGTGAGCCCGGTGCCGGACTGGCTTCCGGATTCGGCCCTGACCTACCTCGCCCATACCACCGCCGGCCACCCGATTCGGGTGCTGGCGCGTGCCAAGGGCTGCCACGCCTCCACCGTGCTGCGCCAGGTCCGCAAGGTCGAGGCCCAGCGCGACGATCCGCTGATCGACGAGGCAATGGAGCGGATGTGCCGCGCCTTCGCCGACAGTTTCCTTGATCCATCCACCCTCAGAGAGGTGTCGACCATGCCGAAAGCCGCCGCAAGCCCCGGTTCCGCCTCCGAATCGCGGATCGAACGCGAGGCACGGCGCATCCTGCGGCGGCTCTGCGAGAAGGGCGCCTTCCTTGCCGTCGCGCCCGAAATGGAGAAGGCGGTCGTGATGCGCGAGGTCGTTCCCGGCCGCCAGAACCGCATCGCCGTGGTCGAGCGCGACGTCGCCCATGCCTTCGCGCTGCAGGAGTGGATCGCTTGCGAGAAGCCCGGCAAGATCTCGTGCTATGCCATCACCCCCGTGGGGCGCGCCGCCCTCAAGCGGCTCCTGACCGAGGAGCGCCAGGCCCGCGACCGCCAGCCCGGCGGCTTCGCCGAGGCCCCCAGCGCCTTCCAGGAACAGCATCGCATGTTCGCCGAGCGCACAGTGATGGCCGAGGATGGATCGGGCGAACGCAGGGTCCGCTACAACCTCGCCGAGAGCCCGCTCTCGGTATTGGGGCGCAAATGCGGTCGCGACGGGCAGCCCTACCTCACCGCCGAGCTCATCGAGGCCGGCGAGCGGCTGCGCGAGGATTTCGAGCTGGCCCAGATGGGCCCCCGCATCGCGCAGAACTGGGAACGCTTCCTCACCGCCGGCGGCCAGGACGGCGCCCTCGTTGGCGGCCGTGGCCCGGCAGAAGGGCCCTCGGGCGCCCGCGAGCGGGTCGCCGGCGCGATGCAGGCCCTTGGCCCGGGTCTCGCCGATATCGTTTTCCGGGTCTGCTGCTTCCTCGAAGGTCTTGAAACCGCCGAGAAACGCCTCGGCTGGTCCGCCCGTTCCGGCAAGGTCGTCCTCAAGATCGCCCTCGACCGTCTCGCCGCCCACTACCGCGCCCCGGCCCGCAAGGAGCGCAAGGTCGGCTGATCAGCCCGCCGCGGCGATGATCGGCCCGAAATCCGCCGTCTTGAGCGACGCCCCGCCCACCAACGCCCCGTCGACATTGGCGATCGCGAAGATCTCCGCGGCATTGCCCGGCTTTACCGATCCGCCGTAGAGCAGGCGGATCGCGTCGCCCGTCGCGGGGCCAAGACGCTCGCGCAGCCTTGCGCGCAGGAAGTCGTGCACCTCGCCGATCTCCGCCAGCGATGGCGTGCGCCCGGTGCCGATCGCCCAGACCGGCTCGTAGGCCACCACCAGGTTCGCCGCATCCGCCCCGTCCGGCACCGAACCGGCAAGCTGCATGCCCACCCGCTCCAGCGTGCGCGCGGCATCGCGCTCGGCCTCGGTCTCGCCGAGGCAGACCACCGCCATCAGCCCCGCGCGCCACGCCGCCCGGGCCTTGGCCGCGACCATGGCATCGGTCTCGCCATGATCCGCCCGGCGCTCGGAATGCCCGACGATCACCGCCGAGGCCCCGGCATCCGCCAGCATCTCCGCCGAGATGTCGCCGGTATGCGCGCCGCTGGCCTCGGCATGGCAATCCTGCCCGCCCACCGCGAAGGCGCCACCCGCAAGGGTCGCGACCAGCGTCGCGGGCGGACAGATCAGCACGTCGCACTCCGGGGCAGGATGGGCCGCGGCCAGGTTCGCCAGCATCTCCGCGGAGGCCGTCAGGCCGTTCATCTTCCAGTTGCCGGCGACGAGCTTGCGGGGGGGCATGGGCGCTTCTCCTGAAATCGGGTCAGCCCCCGATTAGAGCAAACCCGTCCGGGATTGAAACATAAACTGGGCCGAAGACCCGCACCGGGCCACGGACGGCGACAGCAGCGTGGCTGTTTCAGGAATAGCCCGGATGGTTGGCCTTTAGCGAGGCCCGCGCCCAGGCGCAGGCCGCATCGGAATCGTCGAGCGCATCATCCGGCAGAGTCCAATATCCCATCCGGTCGATCCGGCCGTCCTTGCGTGGATAGGCGAACTGCTCGGCGCCCTCCGCCCGCAGCGCCTCCGCCAGGTCGCCATCCGCCTTGATGTAGACCCGGTCTCCCAGCGCCACGATCGCGAAGATCAGCCCGTCGGCATAGAGCGTCAGCCCACCCATCATCGCCCGCGCGGTGACATGCCCGAGACCGTCGAAAAGCTCCAGAACGAAGGCGCGGGTCTCTGCCGAGACCGCCATCGGCTCACATCCCCGCGAACTTGATCGATTCGCCGCAGCCGCAGGCCTCGGTCACGTTGGGGTTCTTGAATCTGAAGCCGGATTCGAGAAGCCCGGTCTCGTAGTCGATCTCGGTGCCGAACAGGAACATCTGCGCCATCGGCGCGATCATCACCCGCGCGCCGTTCTGCTCCACCACCTCGTCATGCGGATCGATCTCGTCCACGTAATCCATGGTGTATTCCATGCCCGCGCAGCCGCCCTTCTTCACGCCGATGCGCAGGCCCTTCTTGCCGCCCTTGTCCATCAGCCGCTGTATCTGCAACTCGGCCGCACGGGTAATGCTTACCGGAGGTTTGCCTGGAATGCCGAACATGGCGCCGTCGCCTCTTTCCTGATCGTTTCACTAAGGTAGACGGAACGCGCCCCGATCTCAAGGGGCACGGCCCAACGCCTGCAACAGTTCCTGCGTCGCGAAGGCGGTCGCCAGCGCCCAGGCGAAACTCGCGAGGGTTCCGATTATCACATATTCGCTCACATGCCGGTCGGTCTCTTTGGCGAGGTCGTTGAAGCGCAGCACCGATTTCGCCGCGATCAGGAACCCGATCGCGTCGGCATGGTCGGTCAGAACCAGGACGAGGATCAGGAACCGCTCCAGCCGGCCGATGATCTGCCCGCCGCGCGGCAGGCTCGGATCGGCGGCCGGCATCAGCACCGGCGGCGTGCTCATCCCCGCCAGCACCGATTTCACCGCATATCCGCCGGCCCAGACCGTCGCCACCAGCCCGGACACCAGCACCAGCGCTTCCGGCAGCCAGTCGATAAGCGGCAGCGCCGAGACGATCTCCGGCCGGACCCAGAGCCCGCTCGTCCAGAGACCTGGCCAGACCGAGGCGATGCCGGCGATCACCAGGAGATGCGCCGCCTGGTCGAGCGCGAAAGGCCGGAACCCCGCGTCACCATAGCGCGCCTTGGCCCAGTCGATCCCGAGATGGGTCGCCACCAGCACGGCGAGCGGAACAGGATCGAGCGGCAGCCCGAGCGCGACCCAGCTCGCCACCCCCACGATCAGTAGGTGCGTCACCAGCGGCCCCGCTTTGCGCTTTCCGACCGCCATCCATCTGTTCTGGAACACGAAATCGGCCAGCACATGCGCAGCCAGAAGTGCGACGAAGGTCAGCAGCATCGCAGGCCGGCCCTGACCGGATCGCCACACCGGATAACAACCTCAAAAGGGTGTTTTGTTGGATACAACCCTTTGATAGTGTAATCGCTCACGATGATTCCGGCCCCTCGACCGCCGCCAGCGCTACCCGCAGTGCCCGATCGCCGCCGGCCTTGAGATGCTTGGCGATCATCTGCTGGCTCACACCGAGCCTTGCGGCATGCTCCGCCTGCGGCCCGGCACCGGGCTGGAGGGCCAGCACGAACACCGCCGCCTGCCGCGCCGTCCAGCGCCCCGAAATCTCGTCGCAAAGCGCCACGACGGCCTGCTCTGCCGTCCCGCCGTTCGCCGCGCCGACCCGCCCGAGCGCCAGACGCCGCCCTCGGGCCATCGCGTCGAGATTGCGTCCCGACATCTCGAAGACCGGACCGCTGGCCGAGGCGAGGTCTGCCGAATCCGGAACCACTCCCGGCCCGATCGCCGCCGAGATCCGGGTGTCGCAGCCGAGATCCGCCGCCCGAAGCCGCGCCTGCATGAAGAGCACCGCCCGAAGTGCCAGCCTCGGCGCCGGTCCGAGGCTCTGCCAGCCATCGCCGCGAAACCGGGTGAAACTTGACTCAAGACCCGACCAGCCCGCCGCCACCGCGGCGCCCCCGCGAAGCACGTCGAGCGCGGCGTCGAGCCCGTCGGCACTCAGTTTCGAGGACGCGACGATGTCGCCGGTCAGCACACAGATGTCGGATGGGGTCATGGGCGGTGCGCTGGCCTCCGGAGCCGCGCCAGAATGGCGCAGCCGGGACCCCACCCGCAAGGGCTACATGAAACCGAGTTCGAGCCGCGCCTCGTCGGACATCATGTCCATGCCCCATTGCGGCTCCCAGACCAGCTCGACATTCACGTGCCGCACGCCGGGCAAGGGCTCGATCGCATCGGCCACCCAGCCGGGCATCTCGCCGGCCACCGGACAGCCTGGCGCCGTGGAACTCATGGCGATGTTCACGTCGTCCTCGCCGGTGATCTCGATGGTGTAGATCAACCCCAGATCGTAGATGTTCACCGGGATCTCCGGATCGAACACCGTCTTGCAGGCTTCGACGACGCTGTCGTAGATCGGATGATCCGTCGTGGAGGGCCGGATAAGCGGGGTGCCCTCCATCGGGGCATCGGGCGCAGCGGTCATCGGTCACGATCTCCCTATTCCTGACCACTTACATAAGGTAATCGGCCGCGCGGGTAAAGCCGGCCACCGGACAAATTCCGCATTCCGGGCCATTAACGATTGTACGTACGGGTTCCATACGGGATGCGTATTCGATGCAGACGACGAATGCGGAGCCTTCTGCCGCGCGTCGGGGCTTTCTCGACCCCCGCCATCCGGCGTAAGCGTCGCTCATGACCCAGGTCCGATTCTCCATCTCCGCCCGTGACGGCCGTGCCCGTACCGGGATGCTCTCGACCCCCCGCGGCGACATCCGCACACCGGCCTTCATGCCGGTCGGCACCGCCGGCACCGTCAAGGCCATGCTCCCCGAAAGCGTCCGCGCCACCGGCGCCGACATCCTTCTGGGTAACACCTATCACCTCATGCTCCGCCCCGGCGCCGAGCGCGTCGCGCGCCTCGGAGGCCTGCACGAGTTCATGAACTGGGACCGCCCGATCCTCACGGATTCGGGCGGGTTCCAGGTCATGAGCCTCGCCGAACTGCGCAAGCTCACCGAGGAAGGCGTCACCTTCCGTTCTCATGTCGACGGATCAAAACACACGCTAAGTCCCGAGCGCAGCATGGAAATTCAGAAGCTCCTCGGCTCCGACATCGCGATGTGCTTCGACGAATGCCCTGCGCTTCCGGCCAGCCGCGACACCATTGCCGCCAGCATGGCGCTCTCCATGCGCTGGGCCCGCCGCTCCCGCGACGCCTTCGGCAACCGCCCCGGCCACGCCCTCTTCGGCATCCAGCAGGGCGGCCTAGAGCCCGACCTCCGCGAGGAGAGCGCCACGGCCCTGCGCGCCATCGGCTTCGACGGCTATGCTATCGGCGGCCTCGCGGTGGGCGAGGGCCAGGCGGCGATGTTCGGCGTCCTCGACTACGCTTGCGGCCAGCTCCCCGAAGACCGCCCGCGCTACCTCATGGGCGTCGGCAAGCCCGACGATATCGTCGGCGCCGTCCGGCGCGGCGTCGACATGTTCGACTGCGTTCTCCCCTCCCGCTCCGGCCGCACCGGCCAGGCGCTCACCCGTTTCGGTGCCGTGAATATCAAGAATGCCCGCCATGCCGACGACCCGGGCCCGCTCGACCCGGACTGTTCCTGTCCGGCCTGTTCGGAGTTACAGCAGGGCCTATCTGCATCACGTCTTCAAGGCGGGCGAGATCATCGCCTCGATGCTGCTGACCTGGCACAATCTGCACTATTATCAGGAGCTGATGGCGGGCCTGCGCGCGGCGATCGCGGAAGGGCGGCTGGAGGCGTTCGCCGCGGATTTCGAGAGGGCGCGCGCGCGAGGCGATGCGCCTCCGAGCTGAATGAAGGGAAACCGGTTCCGACTTATGCGGTCTGTAACTGAATTGAATTCGATTTCCAGAACAAGAACTTCTGGGTAGACAGCGCCCACTGCGATGGCACGCCATCTCACAAGCGCTGACGGCGATCCCACGACATTCCGGTCACTGCATCCCGCCCCGATCCCCGGTCCGTCGGGGCGTCAGCAGGGTCCAGACGCGCAGATCGGCGAGCACCTTCGCAGTCACGCCGAGGGCCAAGGCGCAGAGGACCGCCTTCGAGATCGTGCCCATCGTGCCCTCGACGAGCATGGCATGGGCGACGCTCGACCCGACGACGATGGCCACGAGGCCGGTATGGCCGGTGCGCCATGTCCGCAATCGCAGGCGTCGGCGCAGCCCCGCCAGAAGCGCCGCGGCGAAGAGCGCCCACATGGCGATCACGCCCCAGACGGAGAAAGGCGTCGGCGAAACGAGAAGGAGCGCGTCGATCACGTCGGGCGGGCTGGTGACCCAGAGGGCCCCGACATGGAGGATAACCGCACCGATGAGGCTGATCCCGACGAAACGGTGCATGCGCCGCCCGCGTCGGGCGGCGAGGCCCGGCAGGTACCCTCCGACGAGCAGCGGTTGTACCAGGACAAGGGCCAAGGCGACAGTCCCGGCAAAGCCCGCGGCGATATAGACCGGATCGCGCCAGGCTAGCAGCGGGCTCATCGCAGCAACGACGATCGGCACGGAGATCGCGGCCAGGACGCCGCACCAGATCAGAACGCTGCGGGCGAGGCCCATCCGAATTCAGGCGGGCTGGAGCACGAAGTCGGCGTGGAGGGTCGTCTCGCTTGCGCTCCGCATGACTGGACGCAGGAAGACCGTCTCGAAGGCCTCGTCATCATAGGCAAGATGGCCATGCGGCTGGCCGAAGGCGGGAACGATCTGCGGCATCTCGAGGCGGAACAGGCCGTCGGCGCCGGTGAGCGTCGCACCGTGACTGTGGGGATCGCGTTCATGACCTTCGGTGGTATGCGCCCAGATCTGGATGCGTGCTCCGGCGATCGGGGCCCCGTCGCCCGCGCGGCGCACCGATCCGGTCATCCAGAAGCCGCCATTGCCGATCCGCTCGACGATCGGCGCTCCCCGGATATAGTTGTTGGACCCGCCCCGCATCGAGGGTGTGGGCGCAAGGCCCTGCGCCCGGGCCACGGTGATTAGGCCGGAAGTGCCGGTCGCCAGGAGGACCCCTGCGGTTGCGATGAACGTGCGGCGGGAAGGCGAGGCTACCTTCATGTGGGACTCTCCTTTCTCAACGGTCACCTTTCGGAATTCGGTTCGTTCTATTTTGATCACAGGATAGATCGCCCGAAGTGTCGGGTGAACCGGTCCCACGGCTTCGTGAATGACTGGTTTCGAAGGGCCGCGGCGATCGTGCGGCTGGATGCCACGGAAAGCCCGCAGCGTAAACGCGCCGCATCGTGCAAGTCGGGCAGGCTTTCACCGTTCTGGCGTGAAAGCCCGCTTGCCACGCCGCCGGGTGGCGGCCAAGATCGACTCGACTTGAAAGCACTCTGCCGGGGGGCCAAATGAAGACCCGAGGGTGTGCCTTGGCTGCCGGAGTTCACGGGGCGGGGTGCATCGCCAGAAACAAGGAAAACAACATGAGCGAATTGAGCAGCACGATCCATCCCGTCCTCCCGCTGCGCGACATCGTGGTCTTCCCGCACATGATCGTGCCGCTGTTCGTCGGACGCGAGAAATCGGTTCGGGCGCTGGAAGCGGTGATGAGCGAGGACAAGCAGATCTTGCTCGCCAGCCAGATGGATCCATCCGAGGACGAGCCCGCCGTCGACGGCATCTTCCGTGTTGGTGTGCTCGCCAACGTGCTGCAGCTCCTGAAGCTGCCCGACGGCACCGTTAAGGTGCTGGTCGAGGGCAAGGCGCGGGTGCGGATCGCCGAATTCACCGAGAATGCCGACTATTTCGAGGCGAGGGCCGAAGTCATCGCAGAAACCGAGGGTGACGCCGCTTCGGTCAAGGCGCTGAGCCGCGCCGTGACCGAGGAGTTCGAGCGGTACGCCAAGCTCAATCGCAACATTCCCGACGAGGCTGTCTCGGCGCTGTCCGAGGACATGCCGGCCGGCAAGCTTGCCAACTCCGTTGCCGGGCATCTCGGCGCAAAGCTGGAGGAGAAGCAGTCGCTGCTCGAGGAGACGGACGTCTCCGCGCGGCTCGAGGCGATCTACGGGCTGATGCAGGGCGAGATGTCGGTCCTGAAAGTCGAGAAGAAGATCAAGAGCCGCGTCAAGACCCAGATGGAGCGGACCCAGCGCGAGTACTATCTCAACGAGCAGATGAAGGCGATCCAGCGCGAGCTGGGTTCGGGTGACGGCGAAGGCCAGGACGACGCCTCGGAATACGAGGAGAAGATCGAGGCCACGAAGCTCTCCAAGGAAGCGCGCGACAAGGCGCTGGCGGAGCTCAAGAAGCTGCGCTCGATGTCGCCGATGTCGGCCGAAGCCACCGTGGTGCGCAACTATCTCGACTGGGTGCTGTCGATCCCCTGGGGAAAGAAGAGCCGGATCAAGAAGGATCTCGGTGCTGCCCAGAAGGTGCTCGACGACGACCATTACGGGCTCGAGAAGGTCAAGGACCGCATCGTCGAGTTCCTCGCCGTGCAGTCGCGCTCGACCAAGATGAAGGGGCCGATCCTCTGCCTCGTCGGTCCTCCGGGCGTCGGCAAGACGAGCTTGGGCAAGTCGGTGGCGAAGGCCACGGGGCGCGAGTTCATCCGCATCTCGCTCGGCGGTGTCCGGGACGAGGCGGAGATCCGCGGCCATCGGCGGACCTATATCGGCTCGATGCCGGGCAAGATCATCCAGTCGATGAAGAAGGCGAAGACCACCAACCCGCTGATCCTGCTCGACGAGATCGACAAGATGGGACAGGATTTCCGGGGCGATCCCGCGAGCGCGATGCTCGAGGTGCTCGATCCGGAGCAGAACGCCACCTTCATGGACCATTACCTGGAGGTCGAATACGACCTCTCGAACGTGATGTTCATCACCACGTCGAACTCCTACAATATGCCGAGGCCGCTTCTCGACCGGATGGAGATCATTGCCATCTCGGGCTACACCGAGGACGAGAAGATCGAGATCGCCAAGCAGCATCTCATGGCCAAGCAGGAGAAGGGCCACGGGCTGAAGAAGGGTGAGTTCGTGCTGACCGACGAGGGTCTGCGCGACATCGTGCGCTACTACACCCGCGAGGCAGGCGTGCGGAACCTCGAGCGCGAGATCGCGAAGCTCTGCCGCAAGGCGGTGACGGAGATCGTGAAGGGCACTTCGGAGAAGGTGGTGGTGACACCGGAGAACCTCGAGGAATATCTCGGCGTGCGCCGCTTCAAGTTCGGGCTCGCGGAGGAGGCCGATCAGGTCGGTGTCGTCACGGGTCTGGCCTGGACCGAGGTGGGCGGTGACCTTCTGCAGATCGAGGCGCTCAAGCTGCCGGGAAAGGGTCGGATGAAGACCACCGGCAAGCTCGGCGACGTGATGAAGGAATCGATCGACGCGGCCGCAAGCTGGGTCCGGTCCAAGTCGCCCGAGCTCGGCGTGAAGCCGACCCTGTTCGAGACCCTCGATATTCACGTCCACGTGCCAGAGGGTGCGACCCCTAAGGACGGGCCGTCGGCAGGCATCGGCATGGTGACGTCGATCGTGTCGGTGCTCACGCAGATCCCGGTGCGCCGCGACGTGGCCATGACCGGCGAAGTCACGTTGCGCGGCAACGTGCTGCCGATCGGCGGGCTTAAGGAGAAGCTGCTCGCGGCGCTACGCGGTGGCATCACCACGGTGCTGATCCCGGTCGACAACGTCAAGGACCTGAGGGACATTCCGGACAACGTGAAGAACGGTCTTGAGTTGATTCCAGTCTCGAACGTCACGGATGTTCTCAAGCACGCGCTGGTGCGGGAACCCGAGCCGATCGAATGGGACGAGGCGGCCGAGGCCGCGGCGGCAGCCGCGCGCGCGCAGGCCGGCACGACGCCTTCGACGGCAGCGCACTGATCCGACCTTCCCCGACCCCCGGCACTTGCTGGGGGTCGGGTGCCACTTCACTCCGGCCATTGCGGCCCAAACGGATGCCAATCCCATGAAAACCAAGGAAGACGTGATTGCCCATGCCAGCGAAGCCACCGGCGTGGCGGTCGCGGACGTGGAAAAGGTGCTCGAAGCGGCTTTCGCCTTCGTGAAGAAGAGCGCCATCGAAGCCGGTGGCTTCATGCACCCTGCCATGGGAAAGCTGCGCCGGATCGAACGCAAGGCGAAGGACGGCTCCAACCAGGTCATCTATCGCTATCGGCCTGACGCAGATACGGCAGGCAAGGCACCGGGAGCTGGTGCACGCCGAGGCGGAAAGGGCGTTGGAGGCGGCGGCAAGCGCAAGAAGGCAGGCGGCCGCAAGGGCGCTGCTGCAGCCGGCGCAACCGAGTGACCGACGATCGCGCACTGACCGCTGCAATCTTTGGCAATTGATCAGGCTTGATTTCTGTGACCGAGCTCACGGGAGATGCATCGCGGTGTTCGTTGGTGCCGGATCTTCGGACATCCTGAAGCGTCGGCGATATGCACCGGGGCTTGCGCCGATTTCCTGACGGAACAGCCTCGAGAATGAGCTCACGTCGCTGTATCCGACCTGAAGCGCGATCTCCTGGATCCTCATGTCACCGGCTTCGAGCAGGGCGCGTGCCGCCTGCAGGCGGACCGATTGTAGGTATGCGAGCGGCGTCTGTCCGATCGCAGAGGAAAATCGCCGGAGCAGTGTTCGGTCACTGACCGCCATGGCACTGGCAAGCTCGGACATTGCGATGGGTCGCGACATGTTTTTCTGAAGCCAGCCCTGCGCGCGTGCGACGATGGAATCACCGTGGTCCGCTTCCACAAGCAACGGCAGATAGGGGATCTGGCCGGTATGGCTGACGTCGATCAGCATCGTCCGGGCGCATTGTGATGCGATCGCAGGGCCTGCAAACCGGTCGATGATCCGAAGTGTCTGCAGCGTGTAGCTGGCAGTCGCTCCGGCGCAGATGAGGCGATCGACCTCGGTAAGGACCGACCGGTACTGGAGATCGACATCGGGGTAGCGTGACCGGAATGGGCGATCGAGCCACCAGGTGGTTGTCGCGAGGCGCCCGTCTAGCAGGCCGGACTGGGCCAGCAGGAAGGTCCCGGTGCAATTGGCTCCGATCCATCCTCCACCGCTCCAGTGTGCATTCAGCCAGCTGAAAACCTCTCGCTGCCGGTCCAGCAAGGCCGCGAAGGCCTTGTAACCGGGATACAGCATGGCTGGGATCATGATCGCATCGAAACGCGATTGAGCGCCGATGCGCTCGGTGGCGATCGGTAGGCCGTTGCTGGCGGTAACCGACCCACCATGAACCGACACGAACAACCATTCGAACGGCCGGCAGGCAGGGCCCTGCTGGCGGGCAAGATGGACATTGGCCACCTGGAGCACATCCGCGAAGCCGGCAGCACAGGAGAGGTAGCAACCGTCGACTGCAAGAAGTGCGATTTTTGGCATCGTTGGCGGATTCCGCACAAGATTTGTCTAGGCAGACACTTTAGTCCTCATGCTCCGCTCATCAAACTTGAATCCATGGAAGAAAGCTCATGGAGATTACCGATGCCCACGACGCTCGCCGAAATCCTCCCCGCAGCGGCCCGGCTTCATGGCCCACGGTTGGCCCTTGTCGTTGATGACCGGAGAGTGACCTTTGACGATCTGGATGGCCTGGCTGATCGCGTTGCGCACGGCCTTGCTGGTCTCGGGGTGAGGCCCGGTGACCGGGTTGCTCTGTTCGGCGCCAACAGTGTCGAGTGGGTAGCTGCCTACTTTGGCGCCGCCAAGACTGGTGCAGTGCTGACCCCGTTGAGCAGCATGCTCACGACGGACGAACTGCAATACACCGTGGCGGATTCTGGTGCGCGCGTGGTGATCGGTGCTGCCGACAAATTGGCCCAACTCACGGCATTGAAGGCGTCGGGGGCGGTCGAGCATGTCGTCGTCTGGGGCGCGCCCGAAACTGGAGACGCGATCCCGATGGGCGACTGGCTCGACCGTGACGCTGCACCCTTCGTCCCATGCCCGCGGGATGCCTCCGACCTTGCGGTTATCGCCTACACCTCCGGCACGACGGGCCGCCCAAAGGGGGCGATGCAGAGCCACCGCGCTGTGGTCGGTGCCGGCGCAGGCACGGCGCTGATGGCCGGCCGCACGACCGAGGATCGCGTGATCAGTGCACTACCACTTTTCCATGTCTATGGAAGCTGCGTCCTGAATGCGGCCATTCTGGCTGGCTCGACCCTGATCACGCTTCCGCGCTTTGACGCGGCGGTGATGCTCGACGCGATCCGGATACACCGTGCCACTCTGATGGACGGCGTTCCCACGTCCTACTATTACCTGCTGGCGCATCCCGATTTCGACGCCTGCGATTTTTCCAGCCTGCGGTTGGCCTGGGTTGGAGGGCAGACCCTGCCGGTGGCAAAATCACTCGAATTCACACGCCGCACCGGCTGTCCGGTACACGAGGTCTGGGGCATGACCGAACTGGCGGGTGCGGCAAGCGCCAACCCGGTTCATGCGGACAACAGGCCCGGGACGATCGGACTGCCCTATCCCGGCAACACCTTCCGCGTGGTGGATGCCGAGGATCCGACGAGGGAAATGCCGCGCGGCCGGCCTGGCGAGCTGATGTTCCAGGGCCCGCTGGTCATGACGGGCTACCATGGCAAACCTGCGGAGACTGCCGAGACCATTCGCCCGGACGGATGGCTCCATACCGGCGATATCGCGGTCATGGACGAGGATGGCTATGCCACGATCGTAGACCGCAAGAAGGACATGATCCTGACGGCCGGGTTCAACGTCTACCCGGCCGAACTCGAGCGTGTTCTGTGCATGCACCCGGCGGTCGCACTTGCCGCGGTCGGACGGATTCCGGATGCGGTGAAAGGCGAGCTTGCGAAAGCCTATGTCGTTCTGCACGACCGGGTCGAGATCGACGCTGCGGTTCTGATCGCGCATTGTCGGAAACATCTCGCCGCCTACAAGGTGCCGCGCGCGGTGCAATTCGTCGATGAGGTCCCGGTGACGGCTTCGGGCAAGATCATGCGCCGTATGCTTCCCGAGATCGACGATGGATGCGTGGCGTGCCTCGCCCCAAGCGAAGCAGGCGCGGCTTGATGTCGCCGGGGACTCAGACGGCTTCAAGAAGTGTCTGAAGCTTCGGGAAATCTGTCTTGCCAGATGCGAGAACCGGTATTTCGGGCAGGTTGCGCAGTTCGGAGGGTAGCTGGATTTCTGCGATGCCGACCTCCTTTGCTCTCAGGCGCAGGGCCTCGAGGGTGGCGTCGGGATTGGCGACGGCTAGGACGACGCGTTGTCCCTTGCGCGGGCAGGCGAGGGCGGCAGCACCCAACGGATCCTCCGGCCAGACTTCAGCGGCCAGCGCCTCGATTCCGGCCAGAGAGACCATTTCGCCTCCCACCTTGGCGAAGCGCTTGACGCGTCCGACGATCGCGATCCGGCCTTCGGAGTCCAGGCGAACGATGTCACCTGTGTCGTACCAGCCGTCCGGCGGGGCAGTGATCGCGCCACCGTCTCCGGGCATCAGATAGCCCGCCATCACGTTCGGACCGCGCACGATCAGCCGGTGTCCATCGATGCCGTCGACCGGCTCGAGGCGATGCTCGATCCCGGGCAGCAGTCGGCCCACGGTTCCGGGTTTGGGATCGCCCAGAGTGCCGAGTGCGAGGACCGGGCCGGTCTCGGTGGCGCCGTAGCCTTCGAGAATCGTCGCCCCGAACCGGTCGGCCCAGAAGGCGCGCGTTGCGGGTCTCACGGGCTCGGCTCCGGCCACCACGGCCCGCAGCGTGCCGAAATGTTCGCGCTCCGCGCGTCGGCCCCAGCCGGCGAGGAAGGTGTCGGTGCCGAAGAGGATGGTCGCCTGCAGCTTGCGCGACAGCTCCGGGATCACCCGGTAGTGCAGCGGCGACGGATGAAGGCCGGTGCGGACGCCGGTCAGGAGCGGCAGCACGATGCCCGCAGTCAGTCCGAAGCAATGAAACAGCGGCAGGGCGGATACCGCGCGGTCGGGCGGGCCGAGATGTTCGCGCGCCCTGATCTGCGCGACGTTCGCCAGCAGGTTGCCATGGCTCAGCACCACGCCTTTCGGCGCACCCTCCGTGCCCGAGGTGAAGAGGACGGCCGCCTCGGTGCTGGGGCCGACATCACGCGGGACGAGACGGGAGGTGGCGAGCGCGAGCGCCTTGTCGACGGCACCGACGGCGGCCTTCAGATCCTCGGTCCAGAGCATGCGGAAGCCTTCGGCCTCGATCCGCTCGATCAGCTCGCCGAGCTCGCCCTTCTCGACGAAGGCCCGGCTCGAGATGACGCTCGCGCAGCCGGCGGTCCGGAGTGCTGCAACGAGCGGCCCGCTGCCCACGGTGGGGTTGAGCATCGCCGGCGTGCGACCGGCCCGCCAGAAGGCGAGCAGGACCGCCACGACGCCGGGCGCCGCCGGCAGCAGCACGCCGACCCGCTCGCCTGCCGCAAATCTTGCGCGAAACCCGCGCTCGAGCGCCGCTCCGGCCAGTGCAAGCCCGCCGTAGGTCAGGCTGTTATCGGCGATATCCTCGAAGGCGACGGTGCCCGAGCCGTGGGTGCGGCGGGCCGCCAGGATCGCCTCCGGAAGCGAGGCGAAGCGATTCAGGGCCCTGAAGCGGTCCTCTTCCAACGGCGTTCCCCCTCCGCATTGTCCGGCCGGCGACTTCGAGCACCGTTGCCGACCACAACGCTGACGATGTTAGGCAAAGCGGACCGTCTTGCAAGCGGCCAGAGTTTCCGCGGCCGCATGAGCCGGACGGGCGGAGAACGAGAGGTTTGTCACATGGATCGTCCGAGGGCCATGTCCGGTCGATTCCGCTGAAAGATCAGGACCAGATCGCGGCGTCTGCAGGTGGGATGGGCTGCCATGCCGGCTCTGCGTCCTCAGGCATCTAGGATGACGTCGAAGCCACCGAAGATCATCCGCGCGCCGTCGAAGGGCATCGCGGCGTCCTCCCCCTGCATCCGCGGATCGGACATCAGCTTCTCCCAGGCGGCGTCGCGGGCTTCGCGGGACGGCCATTCGATCCAGGAGAGTACCACCGTCTCGCCGGGCGCGCGCTTTACCGCCAGCGGAAACGAGGTGAGCTTGCCGTCGGGGACGTCGCTGCCCCAGCTCTCGACGATGCGCAGGGCGCCGTATTCGCGAAAAAGCTCCGCCATCTGGCGTGGCGTGCGCCAGATAGCTGTCGCGGTTGCTGTCCGAGACCGCTGCTGCGAATCCGTCGATATAGCCCATGGTCAGATCCCCCTTCGAGCGAGGAGGGGAGGATAGCACCGAAGCGCTGCCGCGTCAGCCGGCCGCGTCGATTACCGGCATGATCCGCTTCTCGAGCACGTCGCGGGTCAGCGGGCCGGGATGGCGATGCAGGATCGTGCCGTCGGGGCCAATCACGAAGGTCTCGGGGACGCCGTAGATACCCCAGTCGATGCCGGTGCGCCCGGTCGCGTCGGTGCCGATCGCGGCATAGGGATCGCCGAGTTCCGCGAGGAAGCCCTGGGCGTTTTCCGGGGTGTCCTTGTAGTTGATGCCGATCACCGGGATGTCGCCTTGGCCGAGCTCGACGAGCAGCGGATGCTCGGCGCGGCAGGGGCCGCACCAGCTCGCCCAGTAGTTAACCAGCTTGACGCCCGGCGCGCGCAGCTCGGCGTCGGTCGGGGCGGGGCGGCCGTCAAAGTCGGTGAGCTGGGCCAGCGACGGCGCGTCGCGCCCGACCAGGGCCGAGGGCAGTTCGCCGGCGTTCTCGTTGGTCAGGGCGACCCAGGCTGCGAGGGCGAAGGCAGCAAAGATCGCCGGCGGCAGGAAGACCAGCGGATTGAGTTTGCGCTCAGCCATCGCGCTTGCCCCGCGTCTCGGCCTCGAAACGGGCGAGGGCGTCGCGGGTGCGGGCCGAGCGCCAGAAAGACAGAGCGACGAGGCCGGCGATCAGCGCGATGGTCACGCCGTAGGCGCCGAGCACCGTGCCGGCATACTTGTCGAGATCGGGGATCATGCGCGGGCCTCGATGTCGCGCAGGGCGCGCAGCCGCCGGGCCCGGATCTCGGTGCGGGTGCGCAGCAGGACGAGGCAGACGAACAGCAGCACGAAGCCGGCGATCGAGACCAGGAGCGGCCAGTAGAAGGCGTCGTGGACGTTCTCCTGCTTGTCGAGCGACAGCGACGGGCCCTGATGCAGGCCCTGACTCCAGAAGAACACCGCGTAGCGCGAGAGCACCGCGAAGACCGAGCCGACGAGGCAGAGCACGGCGGTCAGATCGGCGGCCTTGTCGGGATCGTCGATGGCTTCCCAGAGCGCCATGTAGCCAAGATAGAACACGAAGAGGATGAAGAACGAGGTGAGCCGGGGATCCCAGGCCCACCAGGTGCCCCACATCGGCTGGCCCCAGATCGCGCCGGTCAGGAGCGCTATGAGCGTCATCGTCGCGCCAACCGGGGCGGCGGCGCGGGCGGCGAGGGCCGAGACGTGGTGGCGGCGGATGAACCAGATCAGCGAGGCGACCAGCATCATCAGCCAGGCGTTGATCGCCATCAGCGCCGAGGGGACGTGGATGAAGAGGATCTTCACCGTGGCGCCCTGCTGGTAGTCGTCCGGGGTGCCGAAGAAGCCCCAGCCGAGGCCGATGACGAGGCAGGCGGCGCAGGCGGCCCAGAGCCAGGGCAGGGCCCTGCCGGAGACCCGCATGAATTCGACCGGATTTGCGTAGCGCCAGAGTGACATGGGCATTTCTTTAGGGCGGCGAAAGGCCGGGTTCAATGCGGAGTTGGGCCGCAGGCGCTCACGTTTGTGCAGGGGCGCCTCAGCGCAGGTTGATGCGCAGCGCTGCCGCCGCCGCGAAGGGGGCGAGAACGAGGATGAAGAGGGTGAGACCGGCCAGGAGCATCAGGGCGGGGACCGCGTCGGTGCCTTCGGCGGCGGCGGTGACGGCGCGGGCGCCGAAGATCAGGGTGGGGATGTAGAGCGGCAGGACAAGGATCGACAGCAGCAGGCCGCCGCGGCGCAGGCCGACGGTGAGCGCCGCGCCGATCGCGCCGAGAAAGCTCAGCCCCGGCGTGCCGGCGGCGAGGCTCGCCACGAGCCAGGGATAGGCCGGCCCCGGAAGGTGGAGGGTGATGGCGAGCACGGGTGCAACGATGACGAGCGGAAGCCCGGTGGTCAGCCAGTGCGCCAGCGCCTTCAGCGCCACGAGCGCCTCGAGCGGCAGAGGCGAGAGGGCGAGGATGTCGAGGGTGCCGTCCTCGGAATCGGTCTGGAACAGCCGGTCGAGCGACAGGAGGCACGCGAGCAGCGCGCCGATCCAGAGCGTGCCGGTGGCAATGGTGGCGAGCCGTTCGGGCTGCGGCCCGGTCCCGAAGGGCACGAGCAGCACGAGGATCAGGAAGAAGGCGAGGCCGAGCCCGGCGCCGCCGCCCGAGCGGAGCGCGAGCCGCAATTCGCGACCCAGCACGGCGGTGGCGGTGCTCACAGGTGTTCTCCGGCGAGGAAGGGGTCGATCTCGCGGCGGGCGGCGTGGCCGGTGATCGGCTCGAGCCGCAGGTCGCGGGTGGCGGAGAGGTCGAGGGCGACATGGGTGGCGATCACCGCCATGCCGCCGGTCTCGGCGTGGCGGCGGATCGCGTCGATCAGCCGGGCGGTGGCGGCGGTGTCGAGCGAGACGGTCGGCTCGTCGAGGAGCCAGAGCCGGCGGGGCGCCACGAGAAGGCGGGCGAGGCCGAGCCGGCGCTTCTGGCCGGCCGAGCAGGCCTGGGCCGGGCGGTCGGCGATCGCGTCGAGATCGAAGGCGGCGCGCGCCTTTGCCGCATCGGCCGCGCTGCCGCCGAAAAGCGCGGTCCAGAAGGCGAGGTTCTCGGCGACGGTGAGCTGCGGTTTGATCGCGTCGAGATGTCCGGCGAGGGCCACCCGCTCGACATAGGCGTCGGTTTCGCTGCCGAGGGCGCGGCCGTCGAGTTCGATCCGGCCGGCATCGACGGGAAGAAGCCCGCACAGCGCCCTCAGAAGCGTGGACTTTCCGGCTCCATTTGGTCCGCGCAGCACGACAACTTCACCGTCCGTCGCCTTCAAGGACAGATCGACAAGCACCGGGCGGCCGGAGCGCGAGCAGGCGATATTGGTGACAGTCAGACCCATGGTGCTCCGCATAGCTGATCGGTGCCGGCGGCGGAAGGGTTGACAACTGGCGGACAATTGCGAGGCAAATTTCGGTATGCGACGGTATTCTTTTTTGCGCAGCCACCTTGCGGGACAGGGTTTTTTCCGGCATAGCAACCCCAGAACTGCCATCGGGAGGGAGCGCGAAACCACATGCCCATCAAAGTTGGAACGGATACGGCGAAGACGCGCCGCACGCTGAACGTGAATGGCTCCGAATACGCCTATTATTCGATCCCGGCCGCCGAGGCTGCGGGTCTTGGCGACTTCTCGAAGTTGCCGGCTGCGCTGAAGGTCGTTCTGGAGAACATGCTGCGCTTCGAGGATGCGGGGTTCACGGTGTCCGTGGACGACATCAGGGCCTTCGCGGACTGGGCGAAGATGGGCGGAAACAATCCGCGGGAGATCGCCTACCGTCCGGCCCGCGTGCTGATGCAGGACTTCACCGGTGTGCCGGCGGTCGTGGACCTCGCGGCCATGCGCGACGGCATCAAGGCACTCGGGGGAGATCCCGAGAAGATCAATCCGCTGAATCCGGTCGATCTCGTGATCGACCACAGCGTGATGATCGACGAGTTCGGCAATCCCCGCGCCTTCCAGATGAATGTCGACCGCGAATACGAGCGCAACCTCGAGCGCTACACCTTCCTGAAATGGGGCCAGAAGGCGTTCAACAATTTCCGCGTGGTGCCGCCGGGCACCGGCATCTGTCACCAGGTGAACCTCGAATACCTCGCCCAGACGGTCTGGACCGACACCGATCAGGACGGCTCCGAAGTCGCCTACCCCGATACGCTCGTCGGCACCGACAGCCACACGACGATGGTCAACGGTCTCGCGGTGCTCGGCTGGGGCGTCGGCGGCATCGAGGCGGAGGCCGCGATGCTCGGCCAGCCGGTTTCGATGCTGATCCCCGAAGTGGTCGGCTTCAAGCTCACCGGGTCGATGATCGAGGGCACCACCGCGACCGACCTCGTGCTGAAGGTCGTGCAGATGTTGCGCGAGAAGGGCGTGGTCAGCAAGTTTGTCGAATTCTACGGTGACGGCCTCGACCGTCTGCCGCTGGCGGACCGCGCGACCATCGCCAACATGGCGCCGGAATACGGCGCGACCTGCGGCTTCTTCCCGATCGACGACGAGACGCTGCGCTATCTGCGCCAGACCGGCCGCGACGAGGATCGCATCGCGCTGGTCGAGGCCTATGCCAAGGAGAACGGCTTCTGGCGCGGCCCGGACTACGATCCGGTCTATACCGACACGCTGCATCTCGACATGGGCGAGGTGGTGCCGGCGATCTCCGGGCCGAAGCGGCCGCAGGACTTCGTGGCCCTCGACGGCGCTGGCCGGGCATTCGCCGAATACGTCAAGGGCGTGCGCGCCGGCAAGGACGCCTCGGCCGCGGCCGAGATCCGCTGGGAGGGCGAGGGCGGTCAGCCCGAGCCGCAAAACATTCCCGGTGACGAGGGCCACCACAAGCGGGGCTATGTCGCCACCGAGGGCGGCAACTACCAGCTGCATGACGGCTCGATCGTGATCGCCTCGATCACGTCGTGCACCAACACCTCGAACCCCTACGTGATGATCGGCGCCGGTCTCGTGGCGCGCAAGGCACGCGCGCTCGGGTTGAACCGCAAGCCCTGGGTGAAGACCTCGCTGGCGCCGGGAAGCCAGGTGGTGACGGAGTACCTCGAGGCGGCGAACCTCCAGGAAGATCTCGACGCCATCGGGTTCAACCTCGTGGGCTACGGCTGCACCACCTGCATCGGCAATTCCGGCCCGCTGGAGCCGGAAATCTCCAAGGCGATCAACGATTACGACCTGATCGCGACCTCGGTGCTGTCGGGCAACCGCAACTTCGAGGGCCGGATCAGCCCCGACGTGCGGGCGAACTATCTCGCCTCGCCGCCGCTGGTGGTGGCCTATGCGCTCGCCGGCGACATGAACATCGACCTGGTGAAGGAGCCGCTCGGCCAGGACCGCGACGGCAACGACGTCTATCTCAAGGACATCTGGCCGACCAACGAGGAGATCGCCGCGCTGGTCGAGAAGACCGTGACCCGCGAGGCCTTCACCTCGAAATACGCCGACGTCTTCAAGGGCGACGAGAAGTGGCAGGCGGTCGAGACCACCGACAGCCAGACCTACGACTGGCCGCCGACCTCGACCTACGTGCAGAACCCGCCGTATTTCCAGGGCATGGACAAGGAGCCGGGGGTGATTTCCGACATCGCCGACGCCAAGGTGCTGGCGGTGCTCGGCGACATGATCACCACCGACCACATCTCTCCGGCGGGTTCGTTCAAGGACTCGACGCCGGCCGGCAAGTATCTGATCGAACGACAGGTTCCGGTCCGCGAGTTCAACTCCTACGGCTCGCGGCGCGGCAACCACGAGATCATGATGCGCGGCACCTTCGCCAATATCCGCATCCGCAACGAGATGCTCGAGGGCGTCGAAGGCGGCTACACCAAGGGCCCGGACGGCAGCCAGATGCCGATCTTCGACGCGGCGATGGCCTATCGCTCGGAGGGAACGCCGCTGGTGATCTTCGGTGGCGAGCAGTACGGCGCGGGATCGTCGCGCGACTGGGCGGCCAAGGGAACGAGCCTTCTGGGTGTAAAGGCGGTTATCGCCGAGAGCTTCGAGCGTATCCACCGCTCCAACCTCGTCGGCATGGGGGTGATCCCGTTCGAGTTCACCGGCGGAGACACCCGCAAGACGCTGGGCCTCAAGGGCGACGAGACAGTGTCGATCACCGGTCTCGCCGGCGATCTCAAGCCGCTCTCCGACGTGCCCTGCACGATCACCTACGGCGACGGCACGGTGAAGGAGATCAGGATCCGCTGCCGGATCGATACCGAGGTGGAGATTGAATACGTCGAGAACGGCGGCGTGCTGCACTACGTGCTGCGCAATCTCGCCAAGGCGGCATAACCGCGGTGTCCTGAGGTCGGACCGGGGCGACCGGTGCTGAGAGGCTTCCCCGACCTGCCGCCCGTCTGGTTCGCCGGTGCGGCAGGGGTGTCTTGGCTGCTGGCGGAGTTCGCGCCGATCGCGCGGTTTCCCGAGGGCTTCGGCCGGGTGTTCATCCTGGCGGGGCTCGTTCTGATCGGCTGGGCGGCAATCTGGTTCTGGCGCAAGCGGACGCCGATCGAGCCGGGACACACACCCCGCGCGCTGATTGTCGAAGGTCCCTACAGAATAAATCGCAATCCGATCTACACCGGGCTGACGCTCATCCTCGTCGGCTTCGCGATCGGCCTGGCGGCTGTGTCGGCGTTTCTTCCGGTCGCGTTGTTTCCCTGGGTCATTACCCGCCGCTTTGTCGTCCCCGAGGAATCCGCTCTGCGAGATTCCTTCGGTCCCGAGGCGGAAAGCTATCTTGCGCGGACGCGGCGCTGGTGACGAGAACGCCGGCTCGCAAAGGCTTGATTGGCCCGTGGCGGAGGCACCCGCTACCTCTGGCTGGCCCGCAGCCGAGGAACAGCCGTATGCCCGCCCTTCCTGTCCTGTTCGCAGCTCTTCTCGCCATAATCCCGCTCGCCGGGCAGGCGCAGCAAAAAACGGTGCTTCTCGAACTCTTCACCAGCCAGGGATGTTCCTCCTGTCCGCCGGCCGACGAGTTGCTTCCTCATCTGGCGCAGGTTCCCGGTGTGCTCGCACTAGCGCTTCATGTGGACTACTGGGATTATCTCGGCTGGACGGACAGTTTTGCTCTCCCGGAAAACACGACACGTCAGCGTGCCTATGCCAAGGCGTTGCGCCAGCAGTCAATTTTCACACCGCAGATGGTCGTCCAGGGTAGCGACGTGCTGATCGGTCACAAGGCCGAGCGCATACTTGCAGCCATCCGCGCGCATCAGGCGCTGCCGGATGCGGTTTCGATTGCCATCGACCGGCATGGCGACATGGTGGTAATCGCCTTGGTGCCCGAGGTCCCGATCGATGGGCCGAGCGATGTTCATCTGGTGAGCTATGTGCCCGCCGATGAAGTGTCGATCGGCGGGGGCGAGAATGCTGGACGGGACATAACCTACACACATGTCGTGACCGGCTGGCGAACCGTCGCGCGCTGGGACGGGCGAGAACCGGTCGCGCTGGAAGTACCGGCCGCTCCCGATGACAACGCGGTGGTCATCGTGCAGCGCACGAAAGCGGGGCCTGTGCTGGCGGCGAGCAAGCTCCCCTAATCTCGCCGTTCCGGCGCGTCGAAGGTTTTCTTCCAGCGACGGTGAAGCCAGTAATACTGACCCGGATGGGAGCGGATGCGGGCGGCAAGACTGTCGTTCACGGCCTGCATCATTTCCGAAGGACTTCCGATCGCGATCGGCGGCTCGACGACGACCTGAACCCGCTTCCTGTCCGGCTGCCTGATGCCATAGATCGGGATGAGTGGTATCGAGAACTTCAACGCGAGTTCTGCCGGGAGCAGGGCAGTCGGGGCCGGCTGGCCGAGAAAGTCCAAGGCCCCCGCGCGGTGCTGGTACTGGTCCGTGAGGATCGCAACGATGCCGCCGCGTGAAACATGGGTCACCAAGGCGCGGATACCCCGGCCGGTCTTTGGGAAAACCGGACTTCCTCCGAATTCCAGGTTTCGGACATAGATCTCGTTGATCAGCGGATTGTCGATGGCCCGGTAGACGCCAGAACACGAGATGCTTTCCGACTTCATCCAGGCTCGGCCGGCCTCCCACTGGCCGAAATGCCCCGTTACGAGGATTGCTCCGGTGCCAGAGATGGCGGCAGACCGGATGGCATCCACACCCTCACCCGGCTCCGGCGCGAGCCACATCCGGCTTGCATGAAACTGCGGATTGTCGAGGATCTCGACGAAGGTACGGCCGAAATTATCGGCCATCTCGCGCCTGATGCGAACACGCCCGGCCGCATCGATTTCCGGCATCACCAGTTTGAGGTTGTCTTCGATCCGTGCCGAAAGCTTGCTGCTGCTCGCGACGACGGCGCGAACCAGACGGGCACCCAACGCCGGGCCGAGGTCGAAAGGCAGCAGGGAGGCCAGGGCCCCAACGGCCCGGAGGATCTCGAACTCCGTTCGGGCGCGGACAGGTCCGGGTCTGGACATCGGGGGCTCATCCGCTTCGCGGCGCGGGCCCGGAACGACCCGGGACCGCAATATCCGTCAGTGCTTGATCGGATTGATCATCATGACCATCTGCCGGCCCTCGACCCGGGGCATGGCCTCGATCTTGCCAAGTTCGACAACATCGTCCGCGACCCGTTCGAGCAGCCTTCGACCAAGGTCCATATGAGCCATTTCGCGGCCCCTGAAGCGGAGCGTGATCTTTACCTTGTCGCCGCCTTCGAGGAACTTGAAGACAGAGCGCATTTTCACATCGTAGTCGTGGGTATCGGTGTTCGGGCGAAACTTGATTTCCTTGACCTCGATGATCTTCTGTTTCTTGCGCGCCTCGGATTCCTTTTTCTGCTGTTCATACTTGAACTTGCCGAAATCCATGATCTTGGCAACGGGCGGGCTCGCGTTGGGAGAGATCTCGACAAGGTCGAGGCCGACTTCCTGAGCCAGGACCATTGCCCGCTCGGGGGTGATCAGGCCGATATTCTCGCCTTCGGCGCCAATGAGGCGAATTTCAGGGGCACGAATTCGTTCATTCACGCGGGGTCCGGTGTCGCGCGTCGGGGGCGCGTTGTGAGGTCTGCGGGCTATGGCCGTTGTATCCTTTTGATCGTTGAACTCTTTGTTCTGCAGCGCGGATCAACCGCGAAACGCCGGGGTCTAGCCCCGGCGATCGAGAGCGTTATAGTCCAGAACCGGTCGCAAGTGAAGATGCGTTCCTCCGGCGCAGCACAGTTCCGACACTGCGGCGCGATGGGGTTGCGCACTATTGCATCTCTTTCCGCATTCCCCCATTTGCTCACGGAGTGTGGGGATATCTCCGCACGCGCAAACTCGGATCCGCAAGCTGGAGAGACGAAATGGGACGCATTCTGACCATCGCAGCGTTGGTGGTAGCCGTGGCACTGGGATTTTACCTGTTCACCTCTTCGGACACGCCGGTGGTTGAGGCACCTGACGCCACATCCGCGGTCGAAGATGCAGCCGAAGCCGCGACCGGCGCTGCCGACGAGGCATCCGAAGCTGCGGCTACGGCGGCCGAGGATGCCACCGAAGCGGCCGAGGGCGCGGCAGAAGCAACGGCCGGTGCTGTCGAAGACGCATCTACGGCACTTGGCGATGCGGCCGAACAGCTCGGGACCGAGGCGAGCGAGGCCCTCGATGCCGGCGCCGAAGCGGTCGATGCGGCCATCGACGCTGCTACCGAGCAGGCCTCTGAGGCGGTGGATGCCGTCGAGGAGGGAGCCCAGGAGGTTCGCGATGCCATTCAGGGTCTTGTCAACGACGCGGTCGAAGGCAGCGAGGTCGATGCAACGCCCGGAGCTGAGGCCGAACCTGAACCGCAGCAGTGATCGGCCGATGCCCGAGAACTCAGGCGAGTGTCGTGCAGAAGTGGTGGATTCGGTTGCAGGCCGCTTCGAGAATCGAGTCGGCGGCGGCATAGCTGACGCGAAAATGCGGGCTGGTCCCGAAGGCAGCTCCGAACACCACCGCGACGCCTTCGGCGGCCAGCAGCGCTTCGGCGAAGTCGGCGTCGGTCTCGATACGCCTTCCTTCCGGCGTTGATCGGCCGATCAGGCCCGCGATCGACGGATAGACGTAGAATGCTCCTTCCGGTACCGGACAGACGATGCCTGGGCAGGCATTGAGCCGGGCGACGACCAGATCGCGACGGCGCAGGAATGCCGCACGGGCGTCGTCGAGATAATCCTGCGGGCCGGTCAGCGCCGCCAGAGCAGCCCACTGGCTTATCGAGCAGGCATTGGTGGTGGACTGCCCCTGAAGCGTGATCATCGCGCGGATCAGGTTCCTCGGTCCTGCGGCATAGCCGATGCGCCAGCCGGTCATCGCATAGGCCTTCGATACACCGTTCACGGTCAGGGTCCGACCGGCAAGATCGGGGGCGATGGCGGCCGCACTGCAGAACCTGAACGGAGGAAACACGATGTGCTCGTAGATGTCGTCCGCGAGGACATGGATATCAGGATGTGCGAGGAGAACGTCTGTAAGTGCCGACATTTCCGAAGGGCTATAGACCGCCCCGCTCGGATTGGAGGGCGAATTCAGGATCAGCCATTTCGTACGGGGCGAAATGGCGGCTTCCAGGGCTTCGGCCGAAAGCTTGAAACCTGAAGTCATGTCGGTGGGCAGGATGACTGGCGTGCCGCCCGCGAGCCTCACTATGTCAGGATAGCTGACCCAGAACGGGGCGGCGATGATGACCTCGTCCCCCGGGTCTAGCGTCGCCATCATCGCATTGTAGATGCTCTGCTTGCCTCCGGCCGACACGACGACCTGATCGGGTGTTACATGGATCCCGTTCTCCCGGGCGAACTTGTCGACGATGGCTGCCCGCAGTTCCGGGATACCCTCCGGCGAGGTGTAGCGGGTCCGGCCTGCCTCGATCGCGGCACGGGCGGCGTCGCGGATATGGCGCGGCGTGTCGAAATCTGGCTCGCCGGCGCTGAGGCTGATGATGTCGCGGCCTTCCGCCGCCATGGCCCTGGCTTGCGCCGTGATCGCAACAGTCGGCGAGGGCCTGATGCGGCCCAGTGCTTCGGCGAGAAACGGCATCGTTACTCCGGTTTGCAATCGTGGCTGCGGTGTCTTAGGTTCCGCCGCGCAGCGAGGCAAGGCCGGCAGGACCGGCGCAAGCGGAGCTTTCCAAAATCATGATGACAACGGCCGATCCATCCGAGACCGCACTCGCCGATTACACAGACGAGACCTCGACATTCGGCGACCGTCTGACCACGGCTCGCAAGTCGCAGGGGCTCGATCAGGCGAGCTTCGCCCGGCGGATCGGGGTCAAGGTCCAGACCCTTCGAAACTGGGAGGAGGACCGATCGGAACCCCGTGCAAACCGTTTGCAGATGATCGCGGGTATGCTCAACGTGCCGATCGTCTGGCTGATGAGCGGGCAGGGCGATCTGCCGGAGGCTCTCGAGCCGGAGACGGATTTCGACGCGGGCCTGGAAGCCTGCCTTGGCGAGTTACGCCAATTGCGTCTCGAGCAGGCGCAGCTGGTCGAGAGGCTTGGGCGCCTCGAGAAGCGGCTGCGCGCGGCGATCGGCTGATTGCGATGACCTGTCCGTTCCACCTTGCCTTTCCAGTTCGCGATCTCGACGAGACCCGGCAATTCTATGGAGATCTCCTTGGTTGCCGGATGGGGCGGAGTGCTCCGACGTGGCAAGACTTTGACTTCTTCGGTCACCAGTTGAGTGCCCATCTTGGTCCGACACTTCCGTCGGCACATGGTGCCGTAGACGGCACGTCCGTGCCAATTCCGCATTTCGGTGCGGTCCTGGACATGCGGTCCTGGAGCAGTCTCGCCGACCGGCTGCGGGGCTCCGATCTCGTGTTCCTGCTCGAGCCACATATCCGCTTCGAAGGTGAGCCGGGAGAGCAAGGCACCTTCTTTCTGAGTGACCCGTCCGGAAACGCCATCGAATTCAAGGGCTTCCGGGATGAGACAGGGCTTTTTTGTTCGGATGCCGGTCGACCTTCATGAGTGAAACATCAGAGATCCGTTTCAAGCGCCTGCGCATGCGCAGCTGGCATCGCGGCACCAAGGAGATGGATCTGATCCTCGGGCCTTTTTCCGATACCGTTCTCGCCGAACTCGGACCCTGCGATCTCGATGCCTACGAATCACTGCTCGAAGAGAACGATCAGGACCTTTATCAATGGGTGAGCGGCCAGCGGCCGACCCCTGAAATGCACGCTCGCATGATCGACCTCCTGCGCGCCAAACATGGCATCGATTGAGCCCGATTAGGCTTTAACGAGTTGTAGAAGAATTTCTCCGATTGTCCTCTCCAGACGCGGTTTTGCGGAGAGAGTGCATGAGTATACACGCCAATCTGGCGCGGGCCGCGGAGCCCCTGTCGAGCGAAGACTTCCTTGTCGCCTATCTCGAGAACTCTGTCGATGGTCGAGCGGCTGCACCGCCTGCTCCTTGATGTGATCAAGGACGAGTTCGAACGGCTCGGAATCATCGACATAAATGCGGTCCAGGCGCTGCTGCTGTTCAACGTGGGAGACAACGAGGTAACCGCCGGGGAACTCAAGACCCGCGGCTATTACCAGGGTTCAAACGTGTCCTACAACCTGAAGAAGTTGGTCGAGTGCGGATACATGCATCACCAGAAGTGTTCGGTCGATCGGCGCGCGGTACGGGTGCGCCTGACGGAAAAGGGGCAGGGCATCCGGTCGGTGGTTGAGGATCTGTTCCAGCGCCATGCGGACGGGATCATCAGCCGCGAGGTTACTGGTGACATCCAGTTGCAGGACATCAATGCGAGCCTGCGCGGAATGGAGCGCTACTGGACCGACCAGATCCGCTACATTTACTAAATCGCGACTCCCTTGCGCCGTTAACTGTGCTTTTTGCGGCGTACACGCCGCAAATGCTTCAGGCTCTATGCACAGAGTCTGAATTCCATGTTAAATTCGCGGCAAAACACGTGTGCGGTCGGATGTTGATTCGGTCGAGGCGCGGCGGGCAGGCAGTCGAGTACAAGGGTCCAAGGCAGATCCATGAGCAAACGGGATCGCGACCACGATATAGGCGGAACTGGTGACGCGGATGTGAGCGCCGGGGCGTTCCTTCGTGCGACCCGCGAGGCGCACGGAATGAGCCTCCTGGACGTCCAGCGTGATCTCCGCATCCAGGCATCCTATCTCGCCGCCATCGAGAATGGCGACCTCGGCGCGTTTCCCGATCCGAGTTTCGTTTCGGGCTATGTCCGCTCCTATGCGCGCTTCATGGGATTCGATCCGACCGAGGTGCTTCAGCTCTTTTGCGCTCAGACCGGCCACCGTTCGGACAGGCTTGGCGCCGCTCCGTTCCAGGCCAATGGAAAGGTGCCGAAGCGCCGCCGCAGCGCGGCGGCGAGAAGCAACGTCGCGCCCTCCGGCTTCCAACCGAAATTCCCGCTTTCCGAACAGAAGCCCCCGATGTTCGGCACGGTCTCGTTGCCGGCGGTGGGCTCGGTGCTGGTGCTGGCGCTGGTCGCCGCGGGACTTGGTTACGGCGGCTGGATGGTTCTGCAGAACGTACAGCGGGTAGAATTCGCGCCGGTCGAGGATCTTCCGGTTGCCACCGCTGAAATCGCGCCGCTCGAGGCCCCGGCTATTCCCGAAGAGATCGGACCGATGCTGACGGAACTCGCGAGTCCGGTCACGGCGACATCGTTGAGTGAGCTCTACCGCCAGCAGGAAATCGAGGTTCCGATCCTGGCTCCGCGCGACGGCCCGATCGCCGCGATCGATCCCGACGCTATGGCGCCGCTGGCGGCCCGCTTTGCAGCACCAGCTGCCCCCGCGGGGCCGGGGCCCGTCGACGCCACGCAGGTCGGACCTCTCGTGGCCCGGGCAATGGCGGAAGCGGAGGCCGCGGAATACGGCCCGGTGCCAGCTTCCGGGCCCGGAACAGATCAACTGGTTGCCTTGACGGTGATTGCGGAGCGTCCCGCCTGGGTGCGGGTCTACCTTGAAGACGGAACGGTCATCTTCGAGCGCATCCTCGAGAAGGGCGAGACCTATTCCCCCCCGGACGGTGTCGGCACACCTCTGATCTGGGCGGGCAACTCCGGCTCTGTCTATGTGCGCATCGGCGACGAATTGCACGGACCGCTTGGCAGCGGCACGCGGGCGGCACGGGACGTCGTGCTCGATGCCACGGCATTGCGGGACCGCTACGAGGTCGTTCGCGACGTGCCGGAGGTGATTTCGCAGGCTTTCGGGGTCGGCGGTGATGCGGTCGACGACGGAACGGCACTGCGTTGAGAGCGCTCGGCCGCGCGCGCCCGACCTCTCGCAGGGATGACAAGGCGGCCGACTGGGATTAGGTTTCGCGACGAAGCCGACAACCCGGGAAGCCGCACCCATGAGCCACAATCCGATCCGACCCTGGCGGGACATCCATCGCCGCAAGTCGCGCAAGATCCATGTCGGCACTGTACCGGTGGGTGGCGACGCGCCCATCAGCGTGCAGACAATGACCAACACCCTGACCCACGACGTCGCCGCCACGGTGGCACAGATCCAGCGCTGCGCCGAAGCCGGTGCGGACATCGTGCGGGTCTCCTGCCCGGACGAGGCCTCGACGAAAGCGCTCCGCGAGATCGTTCGCGAAAGTCCGGTTCCGATCGTCGCGGACATCCATTTCCACTACAAACGCGGCGTCGAGGCCGCCGCCGCGGGTGCCGGCTGCCTGCGGATCAATCCGGGCAATATCGGTTCGGAATCCCGGGTGCGCGAGGTGATCGCCGCTGCGCGGGACAACGGCTGCTCGATCCGCATCGGCGTGAATGCCGGCAGCCTCGAGAAGCACCTTCTGGAGAAGTATGGCGAGCCCTGCCCCGATGCGATGATCGAGAGCGGGCTCGACCATATCCGGATCCTCCAGGACAACGATTTCCATGAGTTCAAGATCAGCGTGAAGGCGTCGGACGTGTTCATGTCTGCGGCCGCCTATCAGGGTCTCGCCGACGCGACCGACGCGCCGATCCATCTCGGCATCACCGAAGCGGGCGGGCTGATGTCGGGTACCATCAAGTCTGCCATCGGCCTCGGAAACCTTCTCTGGATGGGCATCGGCGATACGATCCGCGTCAGCCTCAGCGCCGATCCGGTCGAGGAGGTCAAGGTCGGCTTCGATATTCTCAAATCGCTCGGGTTGCGGCACCGTGGCGTCAACATCATCTCGTGCCCGTCCTGCGCGCGGCAGGGCTTCGACGTGATCAGGACCGTGGAAGCGCTCGAAAAGCGGCTCGAACACATCAAGACGCCGATGAGCCTCTCGATCATCGGCTGCGTCGTGAACGGTCCGGGCGAGGCGCTGATGACCGATGTCGGCTTCACCGGCGGCGGCGCCGGATCGGGCATGGTCTATCTCGCGGGCAAGCAGAGCCACAAGCTCGACAACGCGTCGATGATCGACCACATCGTCGATCAGGTGGAGCGGCGCGCCGCCGAGATTGAGGCCGAAACGGCCACGCCGGCACCGGTTCAGGCGGCCGAATAGCCATGTTGCGGATTTTCGGATGGATCGCCGTTCTCGGCGTCGCGGCCCTTGTCGCTTTTGGAGCCTGGGTACGGCTCGCCCCGAGCGATCCGGCGGTCTGGCATGTCGATCCGCTGTCGGAGCCCGGGACCGGCAAGCCGAATACCTATCGTGTCCTGCCGGAAGGCATGGGAGACCCAGCCCGCCGATGCAGCCGCACCGGTCTATCCGGTGGATGCCGCGACGCTCGCCGCAGCCTTCGACGCGCATGTCATTGCCCAGCCGCGCACGACACGTCTCGCCGGCGGCCCCGATGAACTCTGGGTGACCTATGTTCAGCGCAGCCGGGTCTTCGGGTTTCCGGATTACGTCTCCGTGCGGGTCTTCGATCTCCCGGAGGGAGGCGCGACGATCGCGATCTATTCGCGCGCACGGTTCGGCACCTCCGATCTCGGCGTGAACTTCGCGCGGGTGCAAGACTGGGTTGCCGGCCTGCAGCCGCTTGCGCGGGGTGCCGCCGCCGGGTAACCGGCGGTCCTTGGCGGCACCGGGCGAGCGAGCCAATGATTGCCGGCGCTGGCTTGCGCTTGACCGGCCTCTAGGATGCAGGAAACCCCGGCCATGGTTCCCTTCGAAAAGCTCGCCCGCATCCGCGACCGCTACGAATATCTCGAAGCTCGCCTCAATTCCGGTGCCGATCCCTCTGCGATCGCGGCGCTTTCGCGCGAATACGCCGATCTGCGCGATGTGGTGGCCCGTATCGAGGATTACACCGGCCTGATCCGTGAACGGGAGGAGTGCGAGCGACTGCTGAAGGATCCGGAAATGGCGGCCTTGGCCGAAGAGGATCTTGCCCGCGTCGCCGAAGCATTGTCGGAAGCCGAACATGCCGTGCGGCTCGCACTCCTCCCGCGGGACGCCGCCGATTCCCGATCCGCCATTCTCGAGATCCGGGCCGGCACGGGCGGGGACGAGGCCGCGCTCTTTGCCGCCGATCTCGCTCGGATGTACCAGCGCTACACCGAGGCGCGCGGCTGGCGCTGGGAAACGGTCGAGGAGAACATCACCGAACTCGGAGGTCTGAAGGAGCTTGTGGTTCGGGTGAGCGGAAACCGCGTATTTGCGCGGCTTAAGTTCGAATCCGGCGTGCATCGCGTCCAGCGGGTTCCCGTGACGGAGTCCGGAGGGCGCATCCACACGTCGGCCGCGACCGTCGCGGTTCTCCCCGAGGCGGAGGAAATCGATATCGACATCCCGGCTTCCGATCTGCGGATCGACACAATGCGTGCGTCCGGCGCCGGCGGCCAGCATGTCAACACCACTGATTCCGCGGTCCGCATCACGCATCTGCCGACCGGCCTCGTGGTCACCTCGTCAGAGAAGTCGCAGCACCAGAACCGGGCGATAGCGCTAGAAGTCTTGCGCAGCCGGCTATTCGATCTTGAGCGCCAGCGCCAGCAGGAGGCGCGGTCCGCTGCGCGGAAGGGGCAGGTGGGCTCGGGCGACCGCTCGGAGCGCATTCGGACTTACAATTTTCCGCAAGGCAGGGTCACCGATCACCGCATCGGCCTCACGCTCTACAAGCTCGATCAGGTCCTGCAGGGCGATCTCGACGAGGTTATCGATGCACTGACAGCGGCGGATCAGGCCGACCGCCTCGCCGACCTCGACGCATGAGCGCTCTGACCGGGCGCGCCGCGCTGCGCACAGCCGTGCGCCAGCTCGCATCGGCCGGTATTCCCGCACCGGCCCGGGACGCGCGGCTCCTTCTCGCAGCAGCGCTCGGTCTTCCGCCGGCTCGTCTGACTCTGGTCGAGGGCGAAGCGCTGGCTCCAGAGATCGCAGCCAGGTTCGCGGCAATGATAGAGGCGCGCGCTGCTGCACAGCCGGTGTCGCAGATTCTCGGGGTTCGACGGTTCTGGAACCGGACGTTCCGGGTCACCCCCGATGTGCTCGATCCCAGGCCGGAAACAGAAAGCCTGATCGCCCTCGCGCTGTCGGGCCCCGCACCACGCCGCATTCTCGATCTGGGCACCGGAAGCGGCGCGATCCTGCTGACATTGCTGGCCGAATGGCCTGATGCGGCGGGCCTTGGAACCGACATAAGTCCCGCCGCATTGGCGGTCGCGCGGACCAATGCCAATGCACTCGGTTTGGCGGATCGCGCTGGATTCGCGGAGGGCGACTGGTTCGCCGGACTCTCAGGCACGTTCGATCTTGTGGTCTGCAATCCACCCTACATCCCGGCTGACCAGATTGCGTCGCTCGCCAGCGATGTTCGCGACTGGGAGCCATATCAAGCGCTCACCCCGGGTCCGACGGGACTGGAGAGCTACTCCCAAATCGCAAGTCAACTGTCGAAACACCTTGACCCGGCCGGCCGGGCGCTCCTCGAAATCGGCGCTGACCAAGGCGAAACCGTCCCGCTTATCTTCCAGGATGCCGGATTTCGCGACGTAGCGCTCGCCAGAGATCTCGGGGGGCTGCCGCGGGTTGTCACGATCGGCCCTGCTGTTCTCACTGGATCTTAGCGGTTTTACGCTTGTCATTCCGTCTGACGAAGTTATAACACATATAGGTTCGATGGGACCGCCCCCAATTCCTGATGTGGCGCGAAGCGGATCTGACAAGTGCAAAGCGCTTCGGGTGACTCATTCCGGCTGACCCAACGGGAGCCGGCCGTCCCCGTAAAAGCCAATTAAAATGGCGGAAACCCCGACGTATGAGACCATCCAACAAGTCACGCTCGCGCAACAAGTCCGGCAGCAACCAGAACCAGCGCCGCAGCATGGGAAACATTCCGAACCGCGTGTTCGAAAGCGCAGGACCTGACGGCAAGGTGCGCGGAACCCCCCAGCAGATCATCGACAAATACAATGCCCTCGGCAGGGACGCCCAGGTTTCCGGAGACCGCGTCGCGGCGGAAAATTATCTGCAACATTCAGAGCATTACAGCCGCCTCCTAGGCGAAGCCATGCGCCAGCAGAACGAACAGCGGCAGGCGCAGGAGCGCGAGGCCGAAAATCGAACCGAAGCGTCGCAGGGCGACAGCGGTCGCGGGTCGGATCGCGACGAGCGCGGTCTGGGGGGGGACAATGGCAGCGACCGCGGACGGGCTCCGCGCTCCGCCGGTGAAACGCTTTCCTCTGGCCTGACCACCATCGAGACAGATGATGACGATCGCGGCGGTCCCGTCGATACGCCGGAGAGCCGAAACAGCGCACAGCAGGTTGCAGCGCCCGAGCCAGCTCCGCAGACCGTAGCCGTCCCTGCGGAGAAGGCGCGCCGTCCGCGTACTCGCCGACGGGCTCCGACTTCCGACGGATCCGAAAACAAGGCCGAAGCCGCGGCGGACTAAACGCTTCTTGACGACTCTGAGGCCGCCGCCGCCCGTGCGAGGCGACAGAATCCTTCGAGCGACACCTGCTCGGCCCGTTCGGTCGGAGGGATGTTTGCGGCTTCCAGCAGGCTGGTCGCCGCCGGACCCAGACCGCGCAGGCTCGCCCGCAGCATCTTTCTTCGCTGGCCGAACGCCATTGCCACAACCCTTTGCAGCATCTCGGCATCCGCCGGAAATCGCGGCGCATCGAGCCGATCGAAGTGCACCACGGCGCTGGTGACCTTCGGTGCCGGCGTGAAGGCCTGCGGCGGGATCTCCATCAAGATGTGCGGCGTCGTGCGCCACTGTGCTAGCACCGAGAGCCGCCCGTAGGCCTTGCTGCCCGGTGTGGCCACGATGCGCTCGGCCACCTCCTTCTGGAACATCAGCGTCAGGCTCTGCCAGAATGGTGGCCAGTCAGGGGGCGTCAGCCAGCGCACCAGAAGCTCCGTGCCGACATTGTAGGGCAGGTTGGCCACGATCCGCACAGGCGGTGTCAGAAACGGTGCCGGATCGAATGCCAGCGCATCGCCTTCCAGCACGTCGAGTCGACCCGGGAACGCAGCGCTGATCTCCGCCAGCGCTGGCAGGCAGCGGGCATCGCGCTCGATCGCCACCACCTTGCGTGCCCCCTCGACCAGAAGTCCGCGGGTCAGCCCGCCCGGGCCCGGGCCGATCTCCAGCACATCGCAGTTCGTGAGATCGCCCGCCTTCCGGGCGATCTTGGCGGTCAGGTTCAGATCGAGCAGGAAGTTCTGCCCCAGTGCCTTGCGCGCCTGCAGGCCATGCGTCGCGATTACGGCACGCAGAGGCGGCAGGCTGTCCGGATCGGTACGGGTCACGGTGCGCCGCGCCGGCGCAGACCGGCTTCCCGGGCGAGCTTCAGGGCCTCGATCAGGCTGGTCGGATCAGCGCGGTCCTGCCCGGCGATGTCGTAGGCCGTTCCGTGATCCGGTGACGTCCGCACGAAATCGAGGCCGAGCGTCATGTTCACGCCCTGGTCGAAAGCGAGTGTCTTGATCGGGATCAGGGCCTGATCGTGGTACATGCATACCGCAACGTCATAGCGCGCCCGGGCTGCCGTGTGAAACATGGTATCCGCCGACAGCGGCCCGGTCAGATCAAGCCCGGCGCCGCGCAGCTGTTCGAGAACCGGCGCAATCAGCGAGATTTCCTCACCGCCCATCGTGCCACCCTCACCAGCATGGGGGTTGAGCCCGGCGACGGCGATCCGAGGCGCCCGGATCCCGAAATCGCGCCGCATGCCGGCATCGGTGACCCGCAGCGTCTCGGCCAGCAACTCCGCGGTTAGGCTGCGCGTCACCTCGGCCAGCGGCAGGTGGATCGTTACCGGCACGACCCGCAGCTGCGGGCCGGTCAGCAGCATCACTGGCCGCACTGCTCCCGAGAGATGAGCGAGAAATTCGGTATGGCCGGGAAAAGCGAATCCCGCCCCGTCCTTCAGAGCCTTCTTGTTGATCGGGTTCGTGCAGAGCGCCAGCGCCTTGCCCGTTCGAACGATCTCCACGCCGCGACGGATCGCCCCGATGATCGCCGGCGCATTCGCCGGATCCGGGCGGCCCGGCACGACCGCCGCTGGCAACCCAAAATCGATCACCGGCAGCCCTCTCCGGATGACATCAATCGCCTCTCCCGGCGCCTCGATTTCAGCGGTTTTGACCCCGAGGTTGCGACCGAGTTGGCGCAGATGCGCCAGGTCTCCGATCACGAAGAAGGGCAGGCTTTCACCGAGGGCCCGGCGCGCCTTCAGGGCGATCTCGCCACCAATTCCGGCCGGATCGCCCAAGGTGAGGGCGACCGGCAGGGTCATGGATCGACGATCACTGCGTCAAGCAGCAGCTCCTGCAGATAACCCTCGCCGAAGGCGGTCACGCGCTGGGAAAAAAGCTGTTGGCGCGCCCGCTCCGTGCGGTCGAATTCGGTCAGGGTCGGATCCGGCTCGGGCCGGACGTTGCGGATGCTCACCAGCTTCAGGATCGCGATGCCGCCGGTGATCGGAATGGGCTCGCTGACCTGTCCCGGCGAAAGCCGCTCCAGCTCGGCGCGCAGCGGCGGCGGCAGATTGGCCTGCGGTATGGGCTCGACCAACCCGCCATTCTCGGCACTCGGTGCACGCGAGAATCGCCGCGCGGCCACTTCGAAGTCGAAACCTCGCTGGAGTTCGGCATAGAGCTGCCGCGCGAAGATTTCCGTCTCCGCCTCGCCGCGTTCGGCAAACGGCAGCGCGATTTCGGCAAGCTGATAGACGAGAATGGTTGCGTTCTCAGCTTCCCGGACCGCCCGGGCGACCTCGTCATCCGTGGGGATTGATTGTTCACGGAACCGGGCGCCTAGAAGTTCGCTCCACAACAGGCCCGCTTCGACGAAATCATCCATCGCTGCCGGATCGATCTCCGCCTCGTCGAGGACGTCTAGAACCTGATCGAGCGTGAGACCGCGCTGGGCACCGAACTGCTCGAGCCCGGCGACGATCGCGTCCTCCGGCAATTCGATCCCGAGAACCTCCGCCTCGAAGACTTTCACACGATCCTCGGTCAGCTGCTCGATGGCAAGTGCGCGTAGATTGTCTTCCGCGCCCAGCGCATCGAGGAGCTTCACGCGCTCTGCGACGTCGTATTCGGTGATGACCTGTCCGTTCACGATCCGGACCGGATCGAAGGGGCTCGCGGCGATGGCCGGCCCGGCGATTGCAAGCATCATCCCGAGGAACAAGATCCGCGTCGTCCGCATCTTCTGTCTCATCTTCCCGTCCCGTTCATGTCCCTTGCTGCCGGCAGACCCGCGGTGGCCAGTCGGCTTCCGCCGGATCGCCGAAACCGGCCAGCTTGAGGCCGAAGCGCACCGAGGTGGACGGCGGAACATTATCCGATGAGGTGAAGCTGCGCGAGATCGAAAGATCGAACTCGGCGCATTCGTTGCCGTAGGTGATGCCGCCTTCCGCGACCAGATTGCTCCGGGTCACGCCGTCATAACGCCAGAGCCCGCGCACCTCCCAGTTCGGATGGAAGCGATAGCGGCCCTGGATGCCGAACTCGTCGGTTTCCGGCTGTGGGCCGAGCAGCGGGTTGGTATCGTCGGCGGCGAGATAGACGTAGGTCGCTTCGAGGGCCGCATCGGGACTGTCATAGGCAAGGGCAAGTTCGTTGCGGCGGAACACGAGATCGTCGTCGAAGAGCGCACGGTTTGAGAGGCGAAGCCCTTTGTCGAACCTCAGGTTGAGCGCCCCGACATAGTCCGACCACCGTCCAGCCAGCCCGGTGCCTTCAGGAAAATCGGGCTCAGCGTTCCGTCGGACGACCCGCCCGAGTGTCAGCCCCAGATTCCACCCCGCAGGATCGTAGCGGGTGTAGCTGACGCCGACATTGGCGCGGAGCCCCGTCTCGTACCGGTCGCGCCCCGGGAAACGGTTCAGGCTGAAAAGGTTGGTCTCGTCAAGCTCCGGCAGCTGGCTGTCCTCGTTCGGAACATCCGCATCGCCGAGGATCTCTGAGTAGATCACCTGGACGACGGGCTCGATCAGCTGCGACGCACGCCCCCTGTCGCGTACCAGCGGCCAGCGAAGGTCGACGGCAACGGTAGGGACTGCATGGGCCTGCCCGCCATCGGGGCGGAGCGGATCGTTGCGCACTTCATAGACATCGAACTCCGCGGCGCTGATCGCCGCGACCTGCAGCCCGCGCGAGAGTATCCAGTCGCGGCGCCAGTCGACGCCGCCGCCGGCCCGCAGCACGTCCCGGCCCTCTGTCCTCGAGACGCCGAGCGCGTCGAAGTCGAGTCCCGCCATGCCGCCGATCCCCGGGGCCGGGGCGCGGCGGCGGTAGGTGATGTCGGGCAGGATGAACGGCACTGTGTCTTGGCTCTCGTCGTCGCGCAGGGTCTGGAAGCCGATGGTTCCGACTTCGAGAAAATCCACCCTACGGGTCCGAATGACATTGGCCTCGCTGGTCAGCCGGTCGTCGTTGGAATAATCGAACTGCCGCAGGAAGCTCTTGTCGCTGGCGACATTGATGTCGAACTCTGCGAAGAACCCGCCGCGCAGCCGGAATGCACCGTCGGTCGCAAGCGCGCCGCGGCCGAATTCGCCGGTTCCGTCATCGAAGGCGAAGACTCCCGAAAAGTCGAAGCCGCCGTTCGAGAAGCGTTGCCGGTACTCGCCCTCCAGCAGCGCCGCCCCGTCGGTGGTCAGGAACGGCGTCACGGTGGCGTCGGCATAGGGACCGAGAACGCGGTAATAGGGCAGGCGGAAGCCGATGCCGTAGATGTCGGAGGAGAGGTATTCCGGCAGCAGGAAACCGCTTGCGCGCCGCTCGCGCGGATCGGGAACGCTCAGGCGCGGAAGATAGGCCACCGGCACGCCGAAGAACTCGAAGACCGCATCCTCGAAATAGATCCGCCGCGCCGCCTCGTCCTGGGTCACCCGCGCCGCCCGCAGCGCCCAGGTCGGCCGCGGGTTCTCGCTGCAGATCTTGCACGATGAGGCGATGGTGCGCTCGAAGGTGGTGAAGCGATCGTCCTTGCGGCGCAACTCGCCGGTGGCAAGCTGTAGCCGGCCGTCGATCAGCAGGCGCGCGCCCACAATCAGCCCCTCGTTCAGATCGGGCGTGAGGGCTGCCGCATCCGCGACGAAGACCGCGCCGGCAGGATCCGTGAGCGTCAGAGGCCCCTCGGCGCTGATCGAATCGCTCGCCTCATCGTAGGTGATCCGCCGGGCCCGCAGCACCCGGCCTTCGAACAAGACCTCGACGTTGCCGACGGCTTCGACGGTGCCGCGCTCGGCATCCACGGTGACGCGATCCGCGACGAGACTGGCCGGACCCGTCTGCCCCGCGGCACTGGCCATGAAGACCATGGACCCGATCAGGATCAGCGCTCTCAGCCCTTTGCGTCCCATCCGCCTCCCGTCCTCGCCCGGTTGGGGCAACAACCTGCTAGCCGTCCTCGAGGTGCAAGAGCAAGCCCACGGCCAGCAGGATCGCGGCCGCCGGCGGTGTCCAGACGGCCACGGCCAGTGGAATGCTGCCCTGTGCACCGAGCGATTGCGCGAAGTCCCGCAGGAAGTAGAGAGAGAACCCGGCAAGCACGGCCAGAAGCACCATCACCCCGGTCTGCCCGAACCGCGTCGGCCGTCAGGGCGAAGGCGGCCCCGATCAGCACCATCGCCGCGAAGAAGGCCGGTTTCGCAAGCTCGCCCTGCAGGAATAGCCGATGGCGTTGGCCCGAGAACCCCAAGTCCTCGATCCGGCTGATGAAGGGCCCGAGCTTCCAGAAGCCGATCATCTCGGGCGGCGAGAAGCTGTCGAGGATCTCCGCGCTGGTCAGGTCTGTGGGCAGCGACATCCCGCCCCCCTCCGCAACCGGCAGGAAATCGCCCCGCGGCGAGCGCTGCCAGACCCGCGCCTCGTCGAAGCGCCAGGCCCCGGCCTCGAGCCGCGCATTCGGCGCCTCGATCCGCGAATAAAGTGTCCCGCTTTCATCGAACCGGTGCAGCCGCACTCGGTCGAGCAAGGTCCCGGTGGCGTTGGCCCGCTCGGCCTGGATCACGGTCTGACCGCCCGGATCAGCCTGCCTCAGCCAGATCCCGTCGGAAGAAAATGACAGGAGGCTCTGGCCAGAGTTGGTGAATTCATTATCAAGGTCAATGGCCTGCCGCAGGCTCGCGGCGACGAACGGATTTACCCCGGCGACAAAGAGCGCGCCGATCACCATCGACGCAAGCACCGGAACCCCGATCAAGCGTAGTGCCGAGATGCCGGCCGCGCGCATCACCACCAGTTCGCTGCTGCGCGCCAGACGCAGGAAGGTTGCAAGGCTCGCCAGCATCAGAACCAACGGAAACGCCTGGTAGAGCGTCTCGGTCGATTGCAGGAGCGTGATGCGGAAGACGTCGCCGAACCCGATCCCGTTCGTGGCATAGCGCCGCAGGTTCTCGACGGTCGCAAAGAGCATCACGAGAGAAAGGATGACGAGAAAGACGAGAAAGACGGCCCGCAGGAAGAGCCGCAGAAGGTAGCGTGGAAGTGTCACGCCGGCACTTTCGCGGCGCGGCGCGGTCGCCGCGCCTGTCCGAGCCAGATCACCAGGGCCGCGACATAGAGCAGTGCCAGAAGATGCGGCAGATAGATCAGCGGCCAAAGCGCCGGATCCGCATCGACTTGCGCCCGCGCGCCGAACATCAGGATCTGGCTTACGGCTGCGGCTGCCACCGCGACGATCACCCGTCGCCCGAATCCGCTGCGCCGAAAGCCGCCTGCCAGAAGGGTGACGAGGGCGATCATCGGGTAGATCAGGGCCAGCAGCGGCATCGCGATCCTGTAATGCCCCTCCGAGACGAAATCACCAGCCGTGTAGCGGCCGCTTTCCACCATTTGGGTAGTCGGGTCGAGCAGGGAGGCGGTCGGATACTCGGACGGCCGCGGCGTCCGGTCGCTGCTTTCGCGAAGAAGGTCACTCATGTCGAAGACGAACTGGTCGAAGGCCACCGAATTGAGCCGCGTCCCGT
The DNA here is from genome assembly GCA_963825715.1 of uncultured Alphaproteobacteria bacterium. Lineage (GTDB taxonomy): Bacteria > Pseudomonadota > Alphaproteobacteria > Rhodobacterales > Rhodobacteraceae > Amaricoccus. The sequence goes on from CAWGUH010000015.1 coordinate 137,951, forward strand.
CGCGCCCGGCACCCAGCGCCATCCCGTCGAGCATCACGAGCCGCGCCTCCATGCCATCCCGCACCAGCAAGGCACGCTCGGCGGAATAGGTCACGGCGCGGCTCGGATCACGTTGGTCGTTCAGGAAGATGCCACTCATCTCGCCGTCCGTCCCGGTTTCCTGGATGAAAAGCGTGAGCCCGCTCATCGGATGGATGAACTGCCGTTCCACCAGAAGCGCCGCGGCGAGATCGGACCGGATCGCCTGAGACCGCTCCGCCAGCGCGGTGTTGGCCTGCGGGACCAGCAGGTTCATCACGAGGGCGAGCATGAGAGCGATGGTCGCGCCGAAGATCGAGATCGGGCGCAGAAGGTTCAGCGGGCTCACGCCCGTCGACATCATCACCACCAGTTCCGAATCCGAATAGAGCTTGTTGAGGGCATAGAGTGCGGCGCCGAGGGCGGAGAGCGGCAGCACGATCACCATCACCTGCGGCAGCACGAAGGCCGAGAAAAGCAGGAAGACGCCCCCGCCCTGTCCGCTGGCGATCACCGTATCTATGAGCCGCACGGCTTGGGTCAGCCAGATCACGCCGGTGAACACGAGGAGGAAGAACCCGGATGCGGCGAAGAGTTGGCGCAGGATGTAGCGGTCGAGTCGCGTCACGGCTCCGTGCCTTCTGCCCCGGCGGCGGTGCCGCCATCTGGCCAAGCGACGGGAAAGCGGCTAGGCCTGTCGCGTTGATCCGAGCATAGGGAGAGCGCCGTGACCACGCCACCGGAAACCACCTTCGTATCCGTTTCCTCCGAGGATGTGGCCGAACTCGAGGGCCGCCTGGTGATCATGGTGGCGCCGGACGGCAGCATGGATCCGCTCGCGCGCAAGGTCGACCGGCTGAGCCGGCGCGCCGTGACGCGCCTTGCAGAAAGCGATGCTTTCGGCCGCGCCAAACCCGGCAGCGGCCATGTCCTGGCGCATCCGGCGGGGCTCGTCGCCGAAGCCGTTCAGGTGATCAAGATCGCGCGCCGCCCCGATGGCGAAACCGCACGCCGCGCCGGGGCCGCGATCGCCGATTTCAACGCAGCGGTGCCTCTCACCGTGCTCGCTGGGTCGTTTTCGCAGGTCGAGGAACTCGCGCTCGGCCTCATGCTCCGCAGTTATGCGTTCCGCGAGTACCTGACCGATGACGAGGCTCCGGTGGCCAACACCGAGTTCCGGATCGCGGTCAAGGATCCCGATGCGGCCCGGGCGGCTTTCGCGCCCCATGCGGCCCAGGTCGAGGGCGTCTATTTCACGCGCGATCTCGTCAACGAACCGGCCAACGTGCTGACTACCGTCGAATTCGCCAATCGGCTCGTGGCGCTCGGGGAACTCGGCGTCGACGTCGAGGTTCTCGATGAGCCGGAGCTCGAAAAGCTGGGGATGCGCACGTTGCTGGCGGTCGGCATGGGATCGGAGACCCCCTCAAAGGTCGTCGTCATGCAATGGAACGGTGGCGGCGATGAGGCCCCGATCGCCCTCGTCGGCAAGGGCGTCGTCTTCGATACCGGCGGCGTCTCGCTCAAGCCGGCGCCCAGCATGGAAGAGATGACCATGGACATGGGCGGCGCCGGCGTCGTCGCCGGGGCGATGAAGACGCTTGCTTTGCGCAAGGCGAAGGCAAATGTGGTCGCCCTCGTCGGCCTCGTGGAGAACATGCCCGATGGGCGCGCCCAGCGACCCGGCGATGTCGTCCGCACCATGAAGGGCGACACCGTCGAGGTGATCAACACCGACGCCGAGGGCCGCCTCGTTCTGGCTGACGTCATGTGGTATGCGCAGGAGCGCTTCAAGCCGCGGGCCATGGTCGATCTCGCCACCCTCACGGGTGCAATCATCATTGCGCTCGGCCACGACAATGCCGGGGTTTTCTCCAACGACGATGCCTTCGCCGATGGGTTTCTCAAGGCCGCTGCCGCCGAAGGCGAGGGGGCCTGGCGGATGCCGCTCGGCTCCCATTACGACAAGCTCCTGAAGAGCCGCATCGCCGACATCTCCAATGTCGGCGGTCGTCCGGCCGGTTCGATTACCGCGGCTCAGTTCCTCCAGCGCTTCGTAAAGGAAGGCACGCCCTGGATCCATCTCGACATTGCCGGCGTGGCGTACGTTGCGAAGGGAACCGATTTCTCCTCGAAGGGCGCGACGGGCTGGGGCGTGCGCGCCCTCGACCGCCTGATCCGCGACGGTTTCGAGGCGGACTGAGGCCGATGGCCGAGGTCTTCTTCTACCACCTGACCACGTCGCCGCTCGAACGCACGCTGCCCGACCTTCTGGAGCGTACCCTCGCGCGCGGATGGACGGCAGTCCTGCGCGTCGGCTCCGAGGCGACGCTCGCCGGTTTCGACCGACTGCTCTGGACCTTCCGGCAGGATGCCTTCCTTCCGCACGGCACGCCCGCCTCTCCGCATCCCGAGCGCCAGCCGGTCTACCTCACCGCAGGCCCGGAGGTTCCCAACGGTGCGCGCCTCTTGATGCTCGTCGAGGGCGCCGGCGCTGAGCCGTCCGAGATGGCCAGCTTCGATCGGACCTGCCTTCTCTTCGACGGGACCGATCCCGATGCCCTGGCTAGGGCTCGCGGTGACTGGCGCGCGGTCACTGAAGCCGGTCTCGCCGCCGTCTACTGGGCGCAGGAAGACGGCCGCTGGATCGACCGCCGCCGCGTTCCCGCGGCCGTCTGACCCAAGGTCAATCACTTTCTTTTTGCATCGGCGGGATTCCGCCTATAATAAGATTTCGTGGTGCCCGTCCCGGCCGTTGGGATGGCCTTCGGGCGCCGATTTGTTGAGGGGTGAGTTGTAATGAGTTTCCAAGGCGGTACCGAGTTACGACCGGTTCCTGGTGTCATGAATGCGTCACCGGGCCTGCGAATCGGCCGCACTCCGCGCCTCGTGCGTCATCACGGAACGATGCCGGAGAGGGTCGGCGCGCGTCGCCCCGACGGCTCGCTCCTGACCCTCGGCGACCTGCCGACCGATGGCCAGCGCTGGACACGCCGCCGCAAGCGCGCGGTGATCGAATGCATCGAATGCGGGCTGATCGGCGCCGCGGCGGTCTGCCGCCGCTACGGGCTAAGCCCCTCCGAACTCGACGAGTGGCGCGCGGGCGTCTCCTCGGGTGACCGCCATCCCGTGATCTGGCGGGACCGCCCGCGGCAGCGCACGACCGGGATCGTCACCACGGGCCGGCTCGCCATCGATCTCGATGCCGGCCACGCGACCCTGAGCGGCCACCGGATCGAGCTCTCGCCTTCCGAGTGGCGCATTCTCGCCGCCCTTGCCGAAGCGGACGGCGCCCTGGTTTCGACCGCGATGATCATGGGCGTGCTCTATGCTGGCCCCGAGAACGCCGCCGGACCCAAGATCGCCGATGTGCTGCTCTGCCGCCTGCGCAAGAAGCTCGGACCTGCTGGCGACCGGGTCGCGGCGGTCTGGGGTAGGGGTTACTGTCTCGTTCCCTGAGACCTGACCGGCCCGTGCAGCAGGAGTGTGTCGCCGCGGATCTCGATGCGGTCGAACCGGTTCAGAAAGCTCATCCCGAGCAGCGACGAGTCGAGCGCGCCTCCGTTCACGGCAGCCGCCACGTCGCGCACCTCAATCTCCCCGAAGCGCAGGTCGTCCAGCCGGACCGGCGCGATCGGTACGATGCCGTTTGCCGTCGCCGCCCGTCCCTCGAAATCGAGATCGTCCACCACGATCCCGGCCGCACCGGCGTCGCGCTGCGACAGCACGATCCCTGTCGCACCGGTATCGACCAGAAACCGCACTGGCGCCCCGTTCACTTCGACCGTGGCATGGAAATGCCCGTCGCCACCCCGCCGGAGCGCGATCGCCCCGGTCTCCGTAACCATCGCGCGCTGCGGCAAGACCTCGCGCAGCAGCACGTCGCGGAAACCGTAGGCAATCACCACCATCGCGAAGATCAGCCCCCAAACCGCGAAATCGCGCAGCGCCTGCAGGCCGCCCCCGCGGCGCCCGAGCAGCACGGCCCCTCCGATCCCCGCAAGGAGCAGCAGGAGATAGATCAGCCGCCCGATATCCTCCGGCGTGTCGGGCATCACTGCGCGATCTCCGCCAGCACCCCGAGATCGCGCAAGCCGTCCAGCACGAACTGAACCGCCAGCGCCGCCAGCAGGATCGCCAGCAGCCGCGTCACCACCACCACGCCGGTCTGCCCGAGCGCGCGCTCGATCACCCCGCCCAGCCGAAACAGCGCGAAGGTCAGCGCAAGCACCGCCAGCATCACCCCGAGCACTGTCACGAGCGCCGCCGGATCGCCGCTGTTCTGGCTCGTGAGCAGGATCATGGTCGCGAGCGCCCCCGGCCCGGCGATCAGCGGCATGGTCAGCGGAAACACCGAAGGATCACCGCCGGTCTGCCCGGTCGACTGCTTCTCGCGCCGCTCGGAGCGCTTCTCGAACAGCATGTCGACCGCGATCAGGAACAGAAGCATCCCGCCCGAGATCCGGAAGGCCGGCATCCCGATCCCGATCACGCGCAGGAGCGTCTCGCCGAAGAATCCGAAGACCGCCAGCAGCCCGGCCGAGAGCAGGATCGCCCTCAACGCCACTCGGTTGCGCTGCTCCACCGTCATGCCCTGGGTCAGGGCGATGAAGATCGGCGCCAGCCCGATGGGATCGATCACCACGAAGAGTGTGACGAAGGTGGTCGCGAACAGCTCGGCGCTCATCTCCTGTTCTCCGCGACGGCCTCGAGCCGCTCCAGCGCCTGCATCCAGAGGGATTCCGCCCGCGAGAGGCCCTCTTCCACTTCCGCGCGCTTCTTCTGCAACTCCTCGATCTTCGACGGCCCGCCGTTCTTGTAGATCAGCGGATTGGCGAGCCGCGAATCGATCGCGTCCCGCATTTCCTCGAGTTTGGCCACGCGCGCCTCGCACTTCGATGCCTCAGCGCGCAGCGGCGCCAGCTCGGCCGCGGAAGGCTTCTTTCCGCGCGCAGGACCAGACTCGCGGGCACTCGTCTGTTTGCCCGAGCCTCCGGCCTCTGAGAGCAACAGCCGCCTGTAACTCTCCATGTCGCCGTCATAGGGCGTCACTCGCCCATCCTTCACCAGCCAGAGCCGGTCCGCGACCAGCTCCACCAGATGCGGGTCGTGGCTGACGAGTATAACGGCGCCGCCATATTCGGTCAGCGCCTGCACCAGAGCCTCGCGGCTCTCGATGTCGAGATGGTTGGTCGGCTCGTCAAGGATGATCATCTGCGGCGCGTCGAGCGTGGCGAGCAGCAGGCTGAGCCGGGCCTTCTGGCCGCCCGAGAGCAGCCCGACCTTGTTGCCAGCGATATCCGCGCCAATTCCGCCCGCGGCAAGCCGCGCCCGCAGCTTCGCCGGCGCCTCGTCGGGCCTCAGACGTGTCAGATGCTCGAGCGGCGTCTCGTCGACATGCAATTCGTCGACCTGATGCTGGGCGAAATACCCGACCCTCAGCTTCGAGGACGCCACCCGCTTGCCCCCCATCGGCGCCAGCCGCTGTGCGAAGAGCTTCGAGAGCGTCGATTTGCCCTGGCCGTTCGCGCCCAGTAGAGCAATCCGGTCGTCCTGATCGATCCTGAGGTCCAGCCCGGTCAGCACCGGCCGGTCGCCATAGCCGACCTTCGCATCTTCTAGCTTCAGGATCGGGGGCGACAATTCCTCCGGCGTCGGGAAGCTGAACGCCGCCACGCCGTTCTCGACCACCCCCGCAATCGGCTTCATCCGCTCGAGCGCCTTCAGTCGGCTCTGAGCCTGCCGGGCCTTCGAGGCCTTGGCACGGAACCGGTCGACGAAGGATTGCATGTGCGCGCGCGCCGCGTCCTGTTTCTTCTTCTCCGCGACCTGCTGCTCGAGGCGCGCGCGCCGCGTATTGTCGAAGCGGTCGTAATTGCCCTGGTAGAGCGTGAGTTTCTGCGCATCGAGATGCAGGATCGCGCCCACCGAGCGGTTCAGCAGGTCGCGGTCATGGCTGATCACGAGGACCGTGTGCGGATAGCGCGAAAGAAAGCTCTCGAGCCAGATCGCGCCCTCTAGGTCGAGATAGTTCGTGGGCTCGTCGAGCAGCAGGATATCGGGCTGCGAGAACAGCACCGCCGCCAGTGCCACACGCATCCGCCAGCCGCCGGAGAATTCCGCACAGGCCCGCGCCTGCGCGGCGGCATCGAAGCCCAGCCCCTTCAGGATCGTCGCAGCCCGCGCCTCCGCAGAATGCGCATCGATATCGGCCAGCCGCAGCTGGATTTCGGCGATCTCGGCCGCGTCGCGGGTCGTACCAGCCCGCCCCATGAGCGCCGCGCGCTCCAGATCGGCGGCCAGGACCGTATCGAGCAGGCTGTCCCGGCTCGCCGGCGCCTCCTGCGCCACGCCGCCGATACGCGCGCGCGCCGGAACCTCGATCTCGCCGCCGTCGAGGGCAAGTTCGCCCCGGATCAGCCTGAAAAGCGTCGTCTTTCCCGTGCCGTTGCGTCCCACGAAGCCAACCTTGTGGCCTGACGGAATCGTCGCGGAGGCGCCGTCGAACAGACGACGGCCTTCCATCGCGAAGGTGATGTTCCGAAAAGCCAGCATGCCGTGTCTGTGGCTTCGCCCGGTACGCTTGTCAACCATGCCCCGGGATCGCGGGCGATTAGACCTTTCCGGCGGCGGGTGCCCATGTTACCTGCCCGCGGAACCAACGAGGAGCCAGTTCCGATGGCCATGCAACGAACCTTTTCCATCATCAAGCCCGATGCGACCCGGCGCAACCTGACCGGCGCGATCAATGCCAAGCTCGAAGCGGCCGGCCTCAGGATCGTCGCGCAAAAGCGCATCCATCTTACGCTTGCCCAGGCGCAGGCCTTTTACGCGGTCCACAGCGAGCGCCCGTTCTTCGGCGAGCTTACCGAATTCATGAGCTCGGCTCCGATCGTCGCCCAGGTTCTCGAGGGCAAGGACGCCATCGCGAAGAATCGCGAAGTCATGGGCGCGACAAACCCGGCCGAGGCCGCCGACGGCACGATCCGAAAGGAATTCGCGCTCTCGATCGGCGAGAATTCGGTTCACGGCTCCGACGGCCCCGACACCGCCGCCACCGAGATCGCCTATTTCTTTTCCGGACTCGAAGTGGTCGGCTGACCGACCCCGAGGCGGTCGAGGATCGCTTCGATCCCGGCCGCTTCGTGCCCGCGCCGGTCTCGATGATCGCCGACGATCGCGTCGAAGCGCGCCCGCAGGGCCGCCTTCTCCCCCGGGGCGAGGTCGCGGAGGCCGCGTCCCTGCAGCCCGAGCGCCAGCGCCAGATAGGCTGTGAAATGCGGCCGGCTCCCCGCCGCGATCAGCCGGGCGTAGGCCGCGTAGGCCCCGAGCGCTTCGATCTCCTCGGCGGTCTCGATCCCCGCCGCAGCGAAGGCCTTCGCCATCTGCGGCCCAAGGTTGCGCAGCGCCGCGACCGGCCGGCTCACGGGAAGAGCGCGAGCGGCCGCCGGTCCCCAGCCGCGAAGCGCCGCAAGACCGCCGGATAGAGCCGGTGTTCCAGCGGCAACAGCCGGGCCGCGAGCGCCTCCGGATCGTCGCCCATCCGCACCGGGATCACCGCCTGCCCGAGGATCGGTCCCGCATCGAGATCGGCCGTCACCTCGTGGACCGTCGCCCCATGCACCGCCATCCCGGCCGCCAGCGCGCGGGCATGCGTATCGAGCCCCGGAAACAGCGGCAAGATTGAAGGATGGATGTTCAGCATTCGCCCGGCCCAATGCCCGGTGAAATCCGGCGTCAGTACCCGCATGAACCCGGCAAGGCAGACCAGCTCTGCCGCGCTTTCGCGCAGCGGCCGCATCAGCGCCGCCTCGAACGCGCCCCGGTCACCGCCAAACTCCCGATGATCGACACAGGCCGTCGGAATCCCAAGCTCTTCCGCGCGCGCCAGCCCACCGGCATGCGGCCGGTTCGACACCACGAGGCAGGGCAGGGCCGGATGATCCGGATCGGCCATGTCCCGCACCAGCGCCACCATGTTGGAGCCGCCACCCGAGATCAGGATCGCCGTCCGTTTCCGCGTCACAGGTGGCCCGAATAGCGCACGCCTTCGCCTTCCGCGACCCGGCCGATCACATTTGCCGTTTCCCCGGCCGCCACGAACATCTCCCCGATCCGCTCGGCTTCCGGGGCGGCAACCGCCACCACCATCCCGATCCCGCAGTTGAAGGCCCGCAACATCTCCGCATCCGCCACGTTGCCCTCCGCCCTCAGCCATCCGAACACCGGTGGCAGATCCCAGGCATCAAGATCGATCTCCACGCCCAGACCGTCCGGCAGCATTCGCGGCACGTTCTCAGTAAGCCCGCCGCCCGTGATATGCGCGAACCCGTGTACCCCGCCCCCGTGCAACGCCGCGAGCGCCGGCCGGACATAGATCCGCGTCGGTGTCAGCAATACCTCACCGAGCGATCCGTCGCCGAACGGGCAGGGCGCTTCCCAGACGAGCCCGCTCTCCTGAACGATCCGCCGCACGAGGCTGTATCCATTGGAATGCACCCCGTCTGATGCGATCCCCAGCAACACGTCGCCCGCCGACACATCCCGGGGCAACTGCCGTCCCCGCTCCATCGCGCCGACGGCAAACCCCGCCAGATCGAAATCCCCGCCGGCATAGAGCCCGGGCATCTCCGCCGTCTCCCCGCCGATCAGCGCCGCCCCCGCCCGCGCGCAACCCTCTGCAATCCCGCCCACCACGGCCGCCGCGGCCGCCACATCGAGGCTTCCGGTCGCATAATAGTCGAGAAAAAACAGCGGCTCAGCACCCTGGCAGACCAAGTCATTGACGCACATCGCCACCAGATCGATGCCGACTGTATCGAAGCGGCCGGTGTCTATCGCGAGCTTGAGCTTGGTCCCGACACCATCCGTGGCTGCGACCAGGACCGGATCCGAGAACCCGGCGGCCTTCAGGTCGAAGAGTGCTCCGAAGCCACCCAGTCCTTCCATGACACCCGGCCTGGCCGTCTGCGCCGCCGCCGGTCTGATCCGGTCCACGAGCGCATTGCCGGCTTCGATGTCCACGCCCGCTGCGGCGTAGGTCAGGCCGGTCTTGCCAGTGCTCACGGGATATCCCTTCACGGTAGCTACAACGCAGCATGATCTACCGCAACTCGCGGCCCAAGTGAACACGCGCTTGACCCCGCAAGCCCCGCCGCAGTAGCACGGTCGGCAGAGGGCCTGTAGCTCAACTGGTCAGAGCAGAGCGCTCATAACGCTTTGGTTGGGGGTTCAAGTCCCTCCGGGCCTACCACGCAGTCTGGCGTTTCGACGCACATTCCGGCGCCCGCACGTATATCGCGCATTTTCAAATGCTTGGGTGCGTACCCTCCGCCATTTCCCGACATACTTTGGTGCAAGAGCACGGAATGTGCCGGGAAGCGGTGGGCCGTCCCCTCCGTGCTCTGTTGGCCACCAAACTAAATTCTGAAGGGCCAGAACCCGCCAAAGGTCCTGTGTTCTAGACTGCCGCAATGACGGGATTGATTCGGAATGTCGACGCGGGGCGAGTTGACCTCAGCCCAGCAGGTCGACCTGATCCTGCCAGGGCAGCGGCAGTTCACTGATCCGCTTGAGCCTCCCGGCGGTGAGGGCCACGGGCTGCGTGCCTTCCAGGATGGCCGTGACAAGATCCGGCGCCAGAAACGCAAGTTGCAGCGACCGAGAGACATCTCCGGTATCCAGCCCGCCCCGAGCGGCGATGGCGCTGACGGTCAGTGCCTGTTGTGGATCAAGATAGTCCGAGCAGCGCCTGCGGGTTTCGACGAGATGGTGGATCAGCTTGGGGTCCGCCTTTGGCTTCGGCGCCGAGGGCCCGTGCAGGACCAACCGCAGCTCCGCGCCGCGCCGCTGGAGGGATAGCTATGCGGGACTTTCCGGACATCCGACCATTGGCCGCTTCGGGTACAGGACTGGAACGGTGGCTTTCGCCGGGGTCACAAACCCCAAGCGCAACCTCGAGAGCCCCGTCGAGGCGTCGGAGGGTCAAGGCAGATTGCACAAGCGTCTTTGACCGACGAGGTCTGGTCGGCAATGACCCATCGACGACATACTCGCCGCTGCGATAGGGCGTGCGTCACGTGAGAACAAATGCGCTCAGGTCATGAAGGCGGTAGCCGTCTTCGATGAGTTCCAAGCAATGTGGTTGGAAGTCCCAGCCGATCCATCCCCCGACACATGGCCTGGGCTCGTGCGACTTGACCCAGATGGCGTTGTACCGTGTGCCCTGTCCATCGGGCAGCACGTAGGCGTTGAGGTCTTCCAGGCGATAGCCCCGTCGCATGTACTCGGCCTGCTCTTTTTCGAAGTCAGCCCGCTTCCATGCCGCCACCCAATGCCAAGGCTCTTTCGACTTGACCCAAATGGCATTGAATCGCGTGCCGTCATGTCCGGGCAGCACGTAGGCGTTGAGCCGTGCGAGACGAAGCCCCTGCTTATTGTTCTCGATGTCAGCTTTCGACAAATCGGCCTGGGTCCATCCCAGTATCCATTGCCACGGCTCGTGCGACTTGACCCAGATGGCGTTGTACCGTGTGCCCTGTCCATCGGGCAGCACGTAGGCGTTGAGGTCTTCCAGGCGATAGCCCCGTCGCATGTACTCGGCCTGCTCTTTTTCGAAGTCAGCCCGCTTCCATGCCGCCACCCAATGCAAGGACTTTTTCGACTTGACCCAAATGGCATTGAATCGTGTGCCGTCATGTCCGGGCAGCACGAAGGCGTTGAGCCGCGCCAGACGAAGTCCCTTCTTGTTGTTCTCGGCCTCCGCTTTCGAGAGGTCCGCCTGGGTCCATCCCTGGATCCATTGCCAAGGCCCATCCGACTTGATCTAGATAGCGCTGAAGCGCTCAGGCCCAGGCTTGAGTTGCGCGAGATTTTTTCGATTGTTTTTCAATGAAGCATGAATGATGTTGCGCTGCCGCGGAGTTATTCTTGCGCGCGTTTCACCGGTAGTGTTCCCGGGAAGATACGGGCATTGTGCTGTGTAGCTCATCAAGTTCTGGCGCGCTGGTTTGACCGTGAATTCCTGTCCAAAGAATTCCAGTTTCAACTCACCACTGCCAATACATTGATTGCCCGTCGCGGTTGGTTCGTCTGGGTGTTCGATGCCATACAGTATATTGTTATAGAGGTGGTATCCAGGATCAGGTGGAGTGTCACTTAGCTTGTCGAAATCCCAAACCAGGTCGGGTAGGTTTTTGGGGGCATTTTTGGGATCTATGGAGTGCTGTACGCAATATGCGTAAAGCTGGAGGTTGGCATCGATTCGATTTTTTGGCCAGTCGTTCGGCATGGTATGGGTGAGATCGAAGTAATGACCGAGCTCACGCGCAAGGTAGGATCTTGGCGCTTGTGCCGGGGTGGGGCCAGTGTTGTGCACCATGACGCCCAACGAGCGCTTTGTCGTGTTATCCGGATCCCATGAACTCAAGGCAATGAAGTTCATGTCTTCATGAGAAAATCCACCACCACCTTCGTTGACGACATTGCAGTTGTCGTCATACGTCTGCCGGCGAATATACACCACGACCTTGTCCGGATAGTTTGCCTTGGTATGAATATATGCCTCATATTGAGACTTGCTTAGTTTGCAGCCTTTCGCTGCAAATTTCGGATCGGGGTGTTCAATGTCCTGCTTTGCATTTGGGCAGTCCTTTGACCAATCCGTTAGCCGGTTGATCAGCGTATTGTTGAGCGTCGTGATCTCCTGCAAGATCAGCCTGATGCCCGCATCGGGCTCAAAAATATCATTAGTATCCCGGATCAGTTCCCAGATTGTCTTGTTCGAGAAGGCATCGCCTGCATTGTTGCCTCCGTCATCATCGGCAACCTTGATCACGACCACCGGCAATCTAATCTTGTGATCCTCCCTGAAAAATCTATATAAAGCTAGCCTAAATCATCCTAGGCGTGTATGATCCAGATCAAGTTCAAGGCAAGAGGGTCGCGAGAGCCTCGCGCTGCCATGATTTCAAGCGAAGCGGCGGGCTAAATCGGCTTGGTGCCAGTATATCGCTCACCAATAGCGACATCTGGGAGGGACCGGTCGTTTCGGTCCCAACTCGCGTACTCTCGCCACGCCAATGGGTCGGCCTAGACGGAACCCCAGGGCAAGATCCAACGCATCTCGGCACGCTTTCGTCTGGTCGCAGGGGCTGCCGTTCGCTGCATCTCGACGAACCTGCGTGAAGGGCTCTTCGCATCGATCGCCTGCTACCGCTGGCCCGAGTAGCCGCCGCCCAGCAGGACGGCGGCGTGATCGGCCTTGTGGCCTGAGTGTTCAGCTGTCGGTGATGCGGTACGCCCTGCCTCTACCATCGACCTTCTCGGAGGTGATGGTGAGGCCAAGCTTCTTTTTCAGCGCGCCGGAAATGGCGCCTCTCGCTGTGTGGGGTTGCCAGTCGAGGGCTGCGACGATCTCGTCGATGGTGGCGCCGCCCTCGGCGCGCAGCATCGCGATCAGCGCCTCCTGCTTGGTGCCGGTGCGGCGGCGGGCGGGCTTGAGAGCGGGCGCCGGCTGGTCATCCGCCTGGTCCTCCGCCGTAGACTCACAGACCAAGTGCGACACCGGCTATGTCCGGAGCCGCCATGGGAAAGAGATACAGCCACCTCGGCCTTGAGGAGAGATGTCGCCTGCGCGGCATGATCGAGATGGATCTGGGCATCAGCGAGATCGCGAGGCGCATGGATCGTCACTGGAGCACGATCCAGCGCGAACTCGAGCGCAACCGTTGCGCCGACGGCTATCGGCCGGACAGCGCAGGCCGCCGCGCCTGGGCGCGCAAGCTGCGCGGCTCGAAGATCGAGCGATCGACCCCGCTGCGCGACCACGTTGAGGACCGCCTCGCCATGGGATGGTCCCCGGAGCAGATCGCGGGGCGGATGGAGCTGGAGGGATCGGAGTGCGCAATCAGCGCGGAGTCCATCTACCGCCACGCCTACAGCCCGGCCGGAAGGCGCGCGGGCCTGCCGCGGCTGCTGGCGCAGCGCAAACCGAAGCGCGGGCGCCGCCGCCGCAACGGCCGGCGCGAGCCCGCCATACCCAACCGCACGCCGATCCATCAGCGGCCGACAAAGGCGCATCTTCGCAGCCAGTTCGGCCATTGGGAGGGCGATCTGATGCACTTCCGCCGCCAGCGCGACACCCTGCTGACGCTGCAGGAGAGGCGCTCCCGCCTGACCCTGACCCGGCGTCTTCAGGGCAAAGACGCCGACCTCACCGCCCAGGCCATCGCCACGGAGCTGGGCGGACTGCCCGCCACGGCCCGCCGCACCATCACCCACGACAATGGCGGCGAGTTCGCGCGGCACGAGACCGTCACCGACGCCATCGGCCTGCAAGCCTGCTTCTGCGATCCGCACAGCCCCTGGCAACGCGGGTCGATCGAGAATGCCAACGGCCGGCTCCGCCGCGACCTTCCCCGAAAGACCACGCTCGCAGACTACACCGATGCTGACATCGACGACGTGATCTGGAACCTCAACGCAACGCCTCGGAAGTGCCTCGGCTACCGCACGCCCATCGAGGCATTCGCAGCCAACCTCGGTGTCGCACTTGAAACGTGAATCCAGCCGGCACTTTATGCGACGTGCATGGTGGCGGGTCAGGAAGCGCCAGAGCCGTTGCGCCTTTTGCCCGGAACGCTAGATTCAGCCGTAGATCGTCTCCGCGCAGACGGCCCGCAGGCCTCTCTCTACCCCAAGCCGCAGCCGTCCGGCGATCTGCTCGGGCGTCCAGCCTTCGGCCAGCCGGTCCGTGACGTAGGCCGCGAGCTTCGCATCCGTGTCGAGCGCCGCCGCGCGCTGGCGGCGCAGCATGTATGCGCCGTCGGCGACGTGTGGGCGATACGCCCCGCTGTCGAGCTGGTTGCGCCGCAGCTCGCACGAAATGACCGACGCCGCCCGGCCGAGCGCATTGGCGATTGCCCGAAGCGACAGACCGTCAGCCTTCAGATCGGCCAGCCGATCACGCTCCTCGGCCGTGAGGTGGGAATGTCCAGACATGTCGACACCGTTCTCCGTTTCAAGACGGACGTATACATCATCCGCCCTCGGTGTTGCGCTTCACGATGGAACACACTACCCCGATGATCTCCTCTTCGGTGAAACTGCTTCCCTTCATCTCCGTTCCCTCGCCACTGGTCCGCATTCCAGCTGCCCGTGGAGGAAAAACAAGGGCTCGCGTCAGGCAAATGGTCCTTGGCGAGGCCTATGAATTCTCCGCAGAACACCAGCCCGCTCACATGGTCAGATGGGCTGGATCTCCGACATCGGCAGACAGCGCTTGGCTAGTACATCACGGCCACGCGCATTAGGCCCATTGTTCAACAAGCACGCTGCAGACCAACCAGCTACATCGCGTATCGGTCCGAGTCCGGGACGACTCGGTCATGCAAGTAGGCGTCAAGCGCGTTCGCCGTTCCCATTTTCCAGATTAGCTTCAGCCATCGGTCGAAAGCATCGGCAAAGCGCGGCGCCTCCCCGACCGTTCCGTAGATCTCCGACTGTTCCAGCCAGGCGCGGGGCCGCTCTCGGGCCTCGATCGCGACGGATTTGAGGGCCTCCCATTGCGGATCGTTGGGGGCGATATCGGTGCCGTCCTCGCGCGTCCCCGCGCACATCCGCGCCCACAGCGCCTCCACCAGTGCCAAGCCCTCAAGAGGCGCGCTCGCGGCGAGGGCGTCCCGCAGGATGGGCAGGACGAACCCGGAGTGTCGCGCTGATCCGTCGAAGGCGACACGGCGGGTCGTGTCGCGGATGGCGGGGTTGGAGAACCGGCCTTCGATGAGGTCCACATAGGCTTCCGCTACCATATTCGGCACGGCCGCGACGTGGGGTGCGATCTCGTCCATCTCGACTTTGCGCCAGAATGCCGAGACCCGGCGGTCCGCCATGCAGTCGGCGATTGTTGCATGGCCCAGAAGTTCGCCCGAATTGGCCAGAACCTGGTGGCCCGCGTTGAGGATGCGGATTTTCATCGCCTCGTAGTCATGAACGCGGTCCGACATGATTGCGCCCACGCTATCCCAGTCGGGACGACCTGCGCAGAACGCGTCCTCGATGACCCATTGCCGGTAGTTCTCGTGGGTGACGGGTGCGGCATCTTCCAGCCCGAATGCGCGGGCGACGGCGATTTCTTCCGGGCCGGTTGCAGGCACGATGCAATCGACCATTGAGTTCGGAAACGTGCAGTTCGAATCGATCCATGCCGCCAGATCCGGGTCGGACAGCTGTGCCAGCCCAACTACGACAGCGCGAGTGACCGCACCGTTGCCGCGCAGGTTGTCGCAGCTTTGCACAGTGAAAGGGCCTCGGCCGGCTTCTCGGCGGAGCCGCAGTGCCGCGACGATGGCACCAAAGGCTGTGCGAGGCGCTGCTGGGTTCGCTACATCAAGCGCGATGTCCGGTTGGGCAGCGTCGAAGCTGCCGGTGGCCGGATCCAGGAAGTACCCGCCTTCGGTCACGGTCAGCGAGACGATGCGGATGGCCGGGTCGGCCATCTGCGCAATCAGTGCGGCGTTGTGGGGCTCGACCGGCAGAAAGTCGATCATCGCACCGCACACCTCTGCGGCTGTCCCATCGGGGCGCAGCTCGATCAGGGTCGTTAGGCAGTCCTGAGCGAGGAGCTTCTCGCGCATGATGGCGTCGCCTGGCCGCACGCCCGCGCCTATGATGGCCCAGTCGCGGGCCGAGCCTTCGTTCATCAGGCGGTGCAGGTACCAGGCCTGATGCGCGCGGTGGAAGTTGCCGGTGCCGATATGCACGATGCCTGGGCGCAGATCCCCACGAGCATATCGCGGCCTTTTGACAGAGGAAGGCAGGTCGTCGAGCGTGGCGCGGCTGAGGCGGACTGGGGGCGGTGTCATCAGCTCATCCATTGTCCACCATCCACATTGTAGGTCTGAGCAACAATGTAGCGGGCCTCTTCACTGGCGAGGAACACGGCCATACCGGTCAGGTCCTCTGCGAGGCCCATGCGACCGAAGGGCACCGATGCGCCGACTTCGGCTTTCTTCTCCCCAAGGGCCTTGCCTTCGTATTTCGCGAAGAAGGCATCGACAGCGTCCCAATGCGCACCATCCACCACACCCGGGGAAATGGCGTTCACATTGATGCCGTGGGCGATCAGGTTCAGACCTGCCGACTGCGTGAGCGAAATCACGGCGGCCTTTGTCGCACAATAGACCGCGACGAGCGGTTCGCCCCGGCGGCCCGCCTGGCTGGCCATGTTGATGATGCGGCCCTTGATCCCGTCTTCGATCATGTGTTTCGCCACGGCCTGCAGGGTGAAGAGCGTGCCAGCGACATTGATGTCAAACGTCCGCGCGTAGTCTTCGCGCGTGATTTCGGCTATCGGAGCGGCGGTGAAGACGGCAGCGTTGTTGATCAGGATGTCGATCCGCCCGAACGACGCAACGGTTTCGGCGACGGCGGCGTCGATGCTGTCCTGCCGGCTTACGTCCATCTGGACCGCGATTGCGGCGCCGCCGATTGCGCGCGCTTCCTGCCTGCCCCGGGCGATGTCGACATCGGCCAGCGCCACGCGCGCACCTTCGGCGACATAGGCCTGTGCGAAGGCCAGACCGATCCCGCGTGCCGCCCCCGTGATCAAGGCTGTCTTGCCGGCGAGCCGGGTCATGCGATCCGACGGCCTTCGGCGTCAAAGCGATGGATCTGGTCCTCTCGCGGGGCAAGCGGCACAGTATCGCCATGGCGCACGCCGATCTCGCCGGTCGCCCGGACCGTCAGGGTTTCAGCTAGCCCGGTGCCGTGGACATGAAGGAACGTGTCCGAGCCGAGGTGCTCGGCCACGCCCACCGTGCCTTTCCAGGGACCGGATTCGACGACGTCGATATGTTCGGGCCGGATTCCGATGGTCGCGGCGCCGTGCTGTGCCGCGGCATTGCCCTCGATCAGGTTCATCTTTGGGCTGCCGATGAAGCCCGCCACGAACTGGTTGCGGGGGCTGTGATAGAGATCCAGTGGACTGCCGACCTGCTCGATGTTGCCCGCGCGCAATACCACGATCTTGTCAGCCATGGTCATGGCCTCGACCTGGTCGTGCGTAACGTAGATCATGGTGGTCTTGAGCCGTTTGTGCAGCTCCGAGATCTCCAGGCGCATCCCGACACGCAATGCGGCGTCGAGGTTCGACAGCGGTTCGTCGAAGAGGAAAGCCGCCGGTTCGCGGACGATGGCGCGGCCGATCGCGACACGCTGGCGCTGTCCGCCCGAGAGCTGCCCCGGCCGTCTGTGCAGATAGTCGGTCAGGTTCAGCGCCTTGGCAGCGGCCTCGATCCGGCGGTCCTGCTCGTCCTTCGGCACACCCGCCATCCGCATCGGGAAGGCGATATTCTTGCGCACGCTCATGTGCGGATAGAGCGCATAGGACTGGAACACCATCGCAAGGCCGCGCTTGGCAGGGGGTGTGGAGGAGGCGTCGGTCCCGTCGATCCGGATGGCTCCGGATGTGATGTCCTCGAGCCCCGCAATCAGTCGTAGCAGCGTTGACTTGCCGCAGCCCGACGGCCCCACGAAGACGCAGAACTCGCCATCCTCGATGGTCAGGTCCAAGGGCGGGATGACGTTCACGTCCCCGAAGTTCTTGGTAACCTTTTCCAGTGTGATCTGTCCCATGGACGTGTTCCTTTACTTGACTGCGCCGAAGGTCAGGCCGCGGACGAGTTGTTTCTGGCTGAACCAGCCAAGGATGAGGATCGGTGCGATGGCCATGGTGGAGGCCGCCGAGAGCTTGGCGAAGAAGAGGCCTTCCGGGCTGGAATAGCTGGCGATGAAGGCCGTGAGCGGTGCGGCATTGACGGCCGTGAGGTTGAGCGTCCAGAACGCCTCGTTCCAGGCGAGAATGAAGCTCAAGAGGACGGTCGAGGCGATCCCCGGCACCGCCATTGGTGTCAGGATATGGAGGATCTCTTCCTTGAGCGTAGCACCGTCCATGCGCGCGGCCTCGAGGATCTCCACGGGGATCTCGCGGAAGTAGGTGTAGAGCATCCACACGATGATCGGCAGGTTTACCAGCATCAGGATGACGACGAGTGCCATGCGATTGTCGAGGACGCCAAGCCGGATGCTGATGAGATAGATTGGGTAGAGCACGCCGACCGCCGGAAGCATCTTGGTCGACAGCATCCAGAGGAGAATGTCCTTGGTACGCCTCGACGGAACGAAGGCCATGGACCAGGCCGCGGGCACGGCGATGAGGGTACCTAGGATGGTGGAGCCTCCCGCGATCAGTACGGAGTTCCAAAGGAAGCGCATGTAGTTGGAGCGCTCCTGCACGACGGCATAGTTCTCGAGCGTCCAGTCGAAGTTCAGGAACACCGGTGGATTGGCGATCGCGACCGCTTCGGTCTTGAATGAGGTCAGGATCGTCCAGAGGATCGGGAAGAAGATAAGGAGGCCGATCGTCCAGGAGATAGCGGTGTTGAGGGCCTTGCGTTGTGGTGTGACGGCGCGTGCCATTGTCGGGTTTCCTCCCTCAGCGGTCCAGGTTCTTGCCGACGATGCGCATCAGGAACAGCGCGACGATATTGGCGAGGATGATTGCATAGACGCCACCGGCACTCCCCAGTCCCACGTTCTGGCTTTCGAGCACGCGCTGGTAGATCAGGTAGGTGAGCGTCCGTGTGCCGAAGGCCCCGCCGGTGGTCACGAAAATCTCCGCGAAGATCGACAGAAGAAAGATCGTCTGGATCAGGATCACGATCGTGATCGCGCGGCTGAGATGCGGCAGCGTGATGAAGCCGAAACGGGCGAGGGGGCTTGCCCCGTCCATCTCCGCGGCCTCCAGCTGCTCGCTGTCGAGCGACTGGACGGCCGTGAGCAGGATCAGCGTCGCAAAGGGCAGCCATTGCCACGACATGATCAGAATGATCGATAATGTCGGAACGTCGCTCAGCCAGACCACGGGATCCGCACCGAAGGCCCGCCAAAGATGCGCCAGGAGGCCATTGGTGGGATCCATGAACATGTTCTTCCACACGAGCGCTGACACGGTCGGCATCACGAAGAACGGTGCGATCACGAGGATCCGGACGATTCCTTGCCCCCACATCGGCTGATCGAGCAGCATGGCGAGGAGAATGCCCAGCACCACCGTAATCAGGAGAATGCCGCCGACGATGACGAGCGTCGTCTGCACCGCTGGCCAGAATGCGCTGGAGGAAATGAACCGGATGTAATTCTCGAGTCCGACAAACCCCTGGTCGCCGCCGCGCAGTGGCAGGAACTGGCGAAACGAGAACCAAAGTGTCATGGAGAGCGGTACGATCATCCAGACCAGAAGGATGAACACCGCCGGGGCCATCATCATGCGAGCCGCGGTGCGGGAATGCTCGGTCGCCATGGCAAAATCCTCCCTAGGCGGGCGCTAGGCCCTTCTTGTCCGCGCATGCGGTTGCAGGCTTTTTGTCTGGGTCCGGAAGGCGGCCGGATGCGCCGCCTTCCGGAGTGATGAAGCGCCCTTTCGGCTTAGCGGTAGCCGGCCGCTTCCATCGCTTCGTTGGTGATCGCCTGCGCTTTCGCCAGCGCGTCCTCGACGGTCTGCTGACCGGCATAGGCTGCAGCGAATTCCTGGCTCACCTCGGTGGCGATGCCCGCGAATTCGGGGATCGCGGCAAACTGGATCCCGACATAGGGAACAGGCTGCACGGTCGGATTGTTGGGATCGGCTGCCATGATCGAATCGAGGGTCATCTTCGCGAACGGCACGTCGGCGTAGTTCGGATTCTCGTAGAGAGAGACGCGCGCGCCCGGCGGCACATTGGCCCAGCCTTCGTTTTCAGCGACCAGCTGGATGTAGGCGTCCGACGTGGCCCATTCGATGAACTGCAGCGCCGCATCCTGCTTCTGCGAGCCGGCGGGAATGGCCAGCGCCCAGGCCCAGAGCCAGTTCGCCCGGCGATCGACGCCTTCCGAATTCGGAGCCAGCGCGAAGCCCACGCTATCGGCGACTTCGCTGTCGGCGGGGTTGGTCACGAAGGACGCCGCAACCGTCGCATCGATCCACATGCCGCACAGGCCCTGCTGGAACAGCGACAGGTTTTCGTTGAACCCGTTCGTCTCGTAGCCGTCGGGGCCGTAATCGTTCATCAGGTTGACGTAGAAAGTGAGCGCGTCGTTCCATTCCGGCTGGTCGAACTGGGCGTTCCAGTCTTCGTCGAACCAGCGCGCGCCGAAGGAATTCCCAAGAACGGTCGCGATGGCGCCGCCTTCACCCCAGCCCGGCTTGCCGCGCAGGCAAATACCGTTGACGCCGGTTTCTGGATTGTCCATTGCGGCCGCGGCCTCGCGAATGAACTGCCAGGTGGGTGCATCGGGCATTTCCAGACCGGCCGCTTCCATCAGGTCGGTCCGGTACATGACCATCGAGCTTTCGCCATAGAACGGCGCCGCATAGAGTGTGCCGTCATGGCTCAGCCCGTCGCGCATCGCGGGCAGGATGTCGCCGACATTGTATTCTTCCGACAGGCCGTCGAGCGCGACGAGCCAGTCGTTGGCGCCCCAGATCGGGGTTTCGTACATGCCGATCGTCATGATGTCGAACTGGCCACCGCGCGTGGTGATATCCGTGGTAACGCGCTGGCGCAGTACGTTTTCCTCCAGTGTGACCCACTCGACGCCAATACCGGTCGCCGCGGTGAACTGGTCGGTGTAGCCCTGCATGCGGATCATGTCGCCGTTGTTCACGGTGGCGATCGTGATCGTTGTGTCTTGGGCAAGGCCTGCGCCCGCAATCAGCGTGAGCGCCGTCGTGGCACCGAGAACGCGCTTGAGTGACATTCGATATCCTCCCTGAGTTTGAATGTTATTGGGGAAGCCTATCGATTGCACAGATTCGCGTCAACAAAAAAGTTTACGCGCGTTAAATTAAGCCGACTTGCGCATCACGAGGGATCCATCGAACAGTACCGATGCCTTGTGCTGGGGACGCTCGCCCGAGGTTACGATGGAAAGCAGCTCGTCGAGACTGCGCCCGGCAATCTGATCGTAATTCTGCGATACCGTCGTCAACGACGGACAGGTGAAGCGCGAAAAGGGGTGGTCGTCATGCCCCGCTACCCGCAGGGCGCAACCTTCGCCAACCCCGACCCGCAGACCGCCTTCATAGGCCGCTGCCAAGAACCCGATCGCGAGGCGGTCATTGCTGCAAAACACCGTCGTGGTCGGCAGGCGCCGTTCCGCGATCATGCGGCCCGCGGCACGGTGCGCGATTTCTTCAAAGGCCCACCCTGTGCCCTCCGCGACAAGAAGCATCGGCTCATGACCAAGTCGGTGCATTGCGGCCTCATAGGCCGCGCGGCGCTTGTTGGCATTCGGGTTGGGCGCATTCGCCATCTCGAAAAGCGCCGGCGGCTCACCTGTGCGCGCCAGGTATTCGACTATCATTCCAGTGCTTTGCGCGTGGTCCGTGCCGAACATGGCATCTCCGATTCCGGCCAGGTCGCAATCGAAGAGGACCGTCGGCACGTCCCGGCAGAATGCATCGAGCGCCTCGTGATGCGAGCGCCGGCCGATCGGCGCGAGCAGCACGCCGGCCGGTCGAATGCCCCGGAGGCTCTCCAGAATTCGATACCTCTCGATCCGGCTCGCCGTGAGAGCTCAGGAGTATCGGGTTGAAGCCGGCGGCGCCGCAGAGCAGTTCCAGGTTGCGCGCGACCTCGGCAAAGAACGGATCTGCGAGGAACGGAACCACAATGCCAAGATTACGCGTTAGGTGGCGGTTCTGGTTGATGGCATAGATGTTCGGCGTGTAGTCGTAGCGCTCGAGGGCTGCCTCGATGCGCGCACGGCTGGATGGCCGGACCGAATTCGGGTCGTTGAAGTACTTTGACAGGGTTGGCCGGGAGATTCCGCTGACTGAAGCCAGTTCCTCCATCGTCCTGACACGTTCCTGGCGCATCGCCGCATCACTCCCTGCCAAAAAATTCGGGAAATCAGTTTACTCGTGAAAAAGTATCTTGCCATTCATGCGCCAGGTGTCAACTCTCAGGAAATCATGAGTTCTGCATGCCGTAGCCGGACGAATTGCTCGGGTAACGCGCGCTACGGCAGCAAGTGCAATTCAGCCCGCTTCCGGGACCGATCGTCACCGACTTCGCGATGACCGACCCTAAGGTGCACCCAAACTTCTTAGATTCCACGGTTTCGTCTAAGCTCTTGACCGATTTTCTCCACCTCGAACAGATCAGCACCAAAGCAGATGAATGACCGCGCGGGTTTCAAGGCGAGCGGCCGGAATAGCGGTGCGCCAGTCTCGCGATGGTTTGCATTGCAATCCGAAGCGGGGCGTCCGGTTTTCCGGCCAGTGGTGCCATCCGGCTTCCGATATTGAACCGAAAGGCTCGGTATTCCTCTATCAAATGATGAACCCCCTACCATTCGCGCTAAGCCCTGACCCGTCGAAACGGGAAAGAGAATCGCTGAACCCTTCGGCTCGGCAGAGGACATTGGTGGTACGGCTCTCACAGTTCTCCGCGCCCTCGACAGGGTTCCGCGCAATGTTCAGGATGACCACGACGGCCAAGAGTCTCGCCAGACTTTCGAAGCTCCCAAACCTCTGATGAACAGAGCACCCTCTCCCGAGACCGCAGCCATGAAATACCAGTCTCTGATGCATAATGGCAGGAGCAGATCCTCCAGCCGGCTTTTCTGAGCAGCCTGTTGGGGAGTCCTTGGATTTACTACGCCAAGGCTCGGGAAAAGCCCGCCGCGCCGTTTCTCGATCGATGCGCGATTTCGGGCTATTACGTGTAGGTCCGTTTGTCCGGTGGAGTGTCGGAAATGCGGTGTATGAGCAGCCGTTGCAGGGCGCTTTCTGCGCGGTTCGGTCGGCCGTGTGGGTTGATTGCTGTGAAGACGTCGATGGCGGGGGGATCCTCCAAAGGCGGGAGCCGCCAGAGAAGGCCGTCGCGTTCGTCGCGGCGCGCGATGTGCTGCGGCAGCGGGCCGATGCCGAGGCCGGCGATGATCATGCGGCGGACCTCCTCGAGATGGGTCGAGCTCGCAACGATGCGGTCTTCCGGCGAGGCGCGGGCGCGCAGCAGGGCGACGGGACGCAGCACGTCGCCGAGCTGGTCGGTGGTGAAGGAGACCCAGTCGCAGCCGACGAGGTCGGTCTCGCGCCGCGGCAGGCGTCCGAAGAGCGGGTGGGTCGGGCCGCAGTAGAGGCCGAAGAATTCCCGGTACATAAGCGTATAGCTCAGGCGGGGATGGCGGCGCTGCACAAGGCAGATCGCAAGGGCGGCGCGCTGGGCGACAACCTCTTCCACCGCGACATTGGAGCCGGTGACGTCGAGGGTGAGGCTCGCGCGGGGGTGCATCTGGCGGAAGTCGGCCAGCACTTGATCGAAGAGCGGGCAGACCACATGGCTCGCCATCACGATGCGGATATGGCCGGTCACCTGCTCGGTGACGTCGCGCATCTGGCGGTGCAGGCGCAGGATGGTGCCCTGCACATCGACCGCCTCGCGATAGAGCCGCTGGCCGGCGGCGGTGATCTCGAACCGGCCGGGGCCGCGGTCGATCAGTTTGCGCCCGAGCGTTTCCTCCAGCCGTCGCAGGGCGTTGGAGAGCGTGGGCTGTTGCAGGCCGAGTGCGCGAGCCGCGGCGGTGAGGCCGCGATGCTCGACGATGGCGACAAAAGTGCGCAGCAGGTTCCAGTCGAGATTGCGTGCGAGGCGGGCGGCGGGGTCGTCGGTCGGGTCCATGAAGGGCATAGAAGCGGGGAATGCGCCCCATAGCAATTATCTATTTTGGGAATGTGGCGACGCTTGCGATGCTGGAGGCGCACGAGGAGACCGTATTCCCGATGCCCACCCTGGAGGCGCGCGAGCGCCGAGCCCCGAGGATATTGCTCGCACCATCGCTGACCGCGGTCGCGCTGCTGCTGATCGTGCCGCTCGGGTTCATCCTCGTCTATTCGTTCTGGCTGCGCTCGGCCTCGGGGGCGGATCAGGCGGGCTTCCATCTCGACAACTGGCAGGCGGCGCTCACCGATCCGTTCTACCGCTACATCCTGCTCAACACCCTCAAGATCGCCGCGATCACCACGATCGCTCTGTGCTTTCGCCGGCTATCCGGTGGCCTATTTCGTCGCGCGCTCGACGACGCGCCACAAGGTGCTGCTGCTCCTGCTTGCTGATCCTGCCGTTCTGGATCAGCTACATCATCCGCACGATGTCGTGGATCAATATCCTCGGCTCGTCGGGCGCGCTCAACAGCATCCTGATGGGCCTCGGGCTGATCTCCGAGCCGCTTCGGCTCCTCTACAACGAGGCCACGGTGATCCTCGGGCTGGTGCATTTCCTGCTGCCCTTCATGATCCTCAACGTCTTCGTCAGCCTCGAGGGCATCGACACTTCGCTCGAGGATGCCGCGACCTCGCTGGGGGCGACGCGGCTCCAAGCCTTCCGCGAGGTGACGCTGCCGCTGTCGGTGCCGGGGCTCGCGGCCGGAAGCCTGCTCTGCTTCGTGCTGGCGGCGGGCACCTACATCACGCCGCTAATCCTCGGCGGCCCACGCGACGCGATGTTCGCCAATCTGGTCTACGAGGCGATCATCACGCAGCTCAACTGGCCGCTCGGCTCGGCGCTGTCGCTGCTGCTGCTCGCGGTGCTGTCGCTGGTGGTGTTGGTCTACAACCGCTTCATCGGCATGGGGCAGATCGCGCGGGGCATCGCGCGATGAGCGGCTGGGCCTTCATCCGCGGCTGGGCGATCCTGGTCTATCTCTTCATGTTCCTGCCGGTGGCGGTGGTGGTGCTCCTGAGCTTCAACGCCAACCAGTTCGGCAGCTTCCCGATGACCGGCTTCTCGTTCCGCTGGTTCGTGGCGCTCTGGGAGAACGAGGCGGTGATGCGGGCCTTCCGCGTGTCCTTCGTGCTGGGCGCGACTGACCGCGATCATCTCGACGACGCTGGGCGTGCTCGCGGCCCTTGCGATGGTGCGCTACGACTTTCCCGGCAAGACGGCGATCTCGACGCTGCTGATCGCGCCGATCCTCGTGCCCGAGGTGGTGCTGGCGGTGGCGCTCCTGCTTGTTCCTGCAATTCCTCGACCTGCCCAAGAGCTTCTTCCTGCTCTTGATGGGGCATGTGATCTTCACGCTGCCGTTCGTGATCCTCGTGGTGCAGGCGCGGCTGTCGGGGATGCGGCGCGACATCGAGGAGGCCGCACTCAGCCTCGGCGCCTCGCCGATCCAGACCTTCTTCCAGATCACCCTGCCGATCATGCTGCCGGCGGTGCTCGCCGGGGCGCTCTTCGCCTTCACCATCTCGTTCGACGACATCACCGGCACGCTGTTCTGGAAGCCCGGCGGGGTCGAGACGGTGCCGACGCAGATCTTCTCGATGCTGCGCAACTCGATCAGCCCGGAGATCAACGCGCTCGGCACGGTGATGATCGTCATCACCGTCGGGCTGCCGCTCCTCGGGGCGGCGCTCGCGCGCTGGCTTTCCACCCGTAAATCGCTCATGAAACCGACCAACAGGAGAGACGACATGGACACCACGACACGCCTTCATCGCCTGCGGACCCGCTATCTCGAGGGCGGTCTCGACCGCCGGCGTTTCCTCGGCCTCATCGGGGCGGCCGGTGCGGCCTACGGGGTCCAGACCCCGTTCGCCGGTCTCGCCCGGGCGCAGGAGGTGACCGAGGTGCGCTTCGACGGCTGGGGCGGCGTGGTCTCCGAGGCGTTCCGGACCTATGCCTTCGACCCCTATACCGAGGCGACCGGGATCACCGTCGTCGACGGCACCTTTGCGGGGGGCGACGAGTATCTCGCGCAGGTCCGCTCGAGCCAGCCCGGCACCTACAACATCGCGCATCTCTCGGGGGTGTTCGACTATGCCCGCTACCACAATTTCGACCTGAGCACGCAGCTCGACACCGCCAACATCCCCAATCTCGCGCTGGTGATGCCGGCGCTGATGGACGGCCTTCAACTCGATCACGCCCGGCAGCCTGAGTGCGGCCCCCTACAATTACGGCACCACCGGGATCGCCTACAACCGCAAGTACATCTCCGACGAGGAGGTGCAGGAGAAGGGCGCGCGGATCCTGATCGACCCGGCCTACAAGGACCGGATCGGCGGCTGGACCGACTGGCGCACCCGGATCTGGTACGGCGCGCTGCAGACCGACCAGCATCCGAACGAGATCACCGACATGGATGCGGCCTGGGACGCGGTGCGCCAGCACCGCGATCTCGCATTGAAATACTGGGCCTCGGGGGCGGAGCTGATGAGCCTGCTGGCCGAGGAGGAGATCTACGTCACCGAAGGCTGGTCGGGCCGGATCTTCGCGCTGCAGGAACAGGGCCACGACATCGGCTATTTCGACCCGCCCAACGGGTTCGGCTGGCAGGAATGCCTGTTCGTGATCAAGGGCAGCCCGATGGCGGAATGCGAGCAACTGCTGAACTTCATGCTCGAGCCGGAGACCTCGATCGCCGTGGCCGAGGGGCAGAACTACCCGCCGGCACTCGATCCGAACAAGGTCGATCTCGGCGCCAAGATACCGACGCTGCCGGCCTTCGATCCGACCGGCACGCTGTCGGGGCTGGTCTTCGCCAATCCGGCCTACTGGAACGGCAACGAGCAGGAATGGTCAGAGACCTTCAGCCGCGTCCAGCGCGGGTTCTGATGGGACCGCCCCCGATCCCGGGCGGCGCGCGACCATGAGTGCTGCCGCCGCCGTCAGCCTCCGCAGGGTGGTCAAGCGCTTCGGCGACTTCGTCGCCGTGGCGCCGCTGTCGCTCGACATTCCCGAGGGCGCATTCCTCACGCTGCTGGGGCCCTCGGGCTGCGGCAAGACCACGACGCTGCGGATGATCGCGGGGCTCCTGGACCCGACCGAGGGCGATATCAACATCCGGGGCGTGCGGGTCAACGACGTGCCGATCCATCGGCGCAATCTCGGGCTGGTGTTCCAGAACTACGCGCTCTTCCCGCACAAGACGATCTTCGACAATGTGGCCTTCGGACTGAAATACCGGGACGTGGCGAAGGCGGACATCGCGCCGAAGGTCCGGGCCGCGCTCGATCTGGTGCAGTTGCCGGATGTGGCCGAGCGCTACCCGGCGCAGCTTTCGGGCGGGCAGCAGCAGCGCATCGCGCTGGCACGCGCCATCGTGATCGAGCCCGACGTGCTCCTGCTCGACGAGCCGCTTTCCGCACTCGACGCCAATCTGCGCGAGGACATGCGGGTGGAGCTCAAGCGCATCCAGCGCGAGACCGCGATCACCACGGTGTTCGTCACGCACGACCAGTCGGAGGCGCTGGCGATGTCGGACCGGATCGTGGTGATGTGCGATGGCCGTGTTGAGCAGGAAGGCCCGCCCGAGGAGGTCTACAACCACCCAGCGAGCGAATTCGTTGCGCAGTTCCTCGGGGCCTCGAACATCGTGCCGGGCCGGGTCGAAGCGGGTGGATGCGAGCGGCGTCCGGGTTGCGGTCGCGGATCTCGGCACGCTCACCCTGCCGGCCGACCGGCAGCGCGGGGCCGTCACGGGCGAGCGGGTGAAGGTGGTGATCCGCGCCGAGAAGCTGCATCTGCGCGGCACCGACGTGACCGATCCCGACACCGTGGCGCAGGCCGCGAGTGTGGAGACGGTGGATTATCAGGGTCAGGCGGTGCGCTATTTCGTGCGTGTGGGCGGGCGGCAGCTTCAGGCGATCAACATGATCGACACGCGGCCCTTCGCCGTGGGAGAGACCGTGTCGGTCCATCTGCGCGGGCGCGATTGCGCGCTGCTTCCGGAGTAGGTCATGACTTCGCCATCTCTTCTACCAGACGCGGCATCCCCGCCCGACCCTCGACCGCGCCGAGGGCATCCATATGTGGGACACCGATGGCCGGCGCTACATCGACGGCTCGAGCGGGGCGATGGTGTGCAATATCGGCCATTCCAACCCGGCGGTGCTCGAGGCGATGCGCGCGCAGATGGCGCGGTCGACCTTCGGCTACCGGCTGCATTTCGAGACCGATGCCGCCGAGGCGCTGGCGGCCCGCACCGCATCGCTTGCGCCCGAGGGCCTCGACCGGGTGTTCTTCGTCTCCGGCGGGTCCGAGGCGGTCGAGAGCGCCATCAAGCTGGCGCGGCAATACGCGCTGGCGAAGGGCGAGGGCAGCCGCTGGAAGGTGATCTCGCGGTTCCCGTCCTATCACGGCTGCACGCTGGGCGCGCTCGCGCTCACCGGCTATGATCCGCTCACGGAGCCCTTCGCGCCGATGATGCGCAGCATGCCGCTGATCCCGGCCCCCACCGCCTGGGCCGATCACCGCGATCCCGACGATCCGGCGACGGGCCGCCACTATGCCGGCCTGCTGGAGGATGCGATCCAGTCGGAAGGCCCCGACAGCGTGCTCGCCTTCATCGTCGAGCCGGTCGGGTGGCGCCTCCACCGGCGCGCTGGTCCCGCCCGCCGGCTACATGGAGGCGGTGGCCGAGATCTGCGCGCGCCACGGCATCCTGACGATCCACGACGAGGTGATGACCGGCGGCGGCCGCACCGGGCGGTTCTTCGCCGGCACGCACTGGCCACGGCGTGCCCGACATCCTCGTGACCTCGAAGGGCTTCGGCGCCGGTTATGTGCCGCTCGGGGCGATGCTGGCGCAACCGGCAGATCGTCGACACGGTGCTGGACGCGGGCGGCTTCCTGCACGGCTTCACCTATGCCGGCAACCCGCTGGCCTGTGCGGCCGGTCTCGCGGTGATCGAGGAGATCGCGCGCCACGGCATGATGGAGACAGCCATCCGCACGGGGGCCGTGCTGCGCGACGGGCTGGCAGCCCTGGCGGCGCGCTTTCCGTTCGTCGGCGAGGTGCGCGGCATGGGGCTGCTTGCTGGCGATGGAGCTGGTGGCCGACCGCGAAAGCCGCGCCCCGCTGCCGCCCGCCCTTAACGCCCATGACCGGCTGGTCGAGGCCGCCTATGCGCGCGGGCTCATCATCTATTCGCGCCGCACCCGCGGCGGGCGCGCGGGCGATCACGTGATGGTCTGTCCGCCGATGATCACCACTGAGGCGGAGGCCGGCGAGATCGTGGCGATCATGGCCGACGCGCTCGCCGCACTTGCGGCCGAACTCGACCTTCCCGTGGACCGCGCGGCATGAGCGATATCCTGATCACCTGCGCGATTACCGGCGCGATCCATACGCCCAGCATGTCGCCCCATCTGCCCGTCACGGCGGAGGAAATCGCCGCAAGCGCCATCGGGGCCGCCGAGGCGGGGGCGGCGATCCTGCACCTGCATGCACGTGACCCGCTGACCGGCCGGCCTTCCGCCGATCCGGCGCACTGGATGGCGTTCCTGCCGGAGATCGCGCAAGGGCTGCGACGCGGTGGTGAACATGACCACCGGCGGCTCGGCGGTGATGAGTCTCGACCAGCGCCTTGCCGCGCCGAAGGCAGCCTCCCCCGAGATGTGCTCGCTCAACATGGGTACGATGAATTTCGCCCTCTATCCGATGATCGCCCGGGTGACCGACTGGACGCACGACTGGGAAAGGCCGTTTCTCGAAGCCAGCGACGATCTGGTGTTCCGCAACACCCCGCGCGACATCGCCCATGTGCTGCACGAAATGGGTACCGAACGTGGCGCCCGCTTCGAGTTCGAATGCTACGATATCGGCCATCTCGACATGCTGCGCCACTTCGCCGATCGCGGGCTGGTCGAGCCGCCCTATTTCATCCAGCTCGTCTTCGGCGTGCTCGGCGGCATGGCGGCCGAGCCCGAGGCGCTGGTCTATCTCAAGGCCAAGGCGGACCGGCTCTTCGGGTCCGACTACCTCTTCTCGGTGCTGGCGGCGGGCCGCGCCCAGATGCCGATGGCAGCGCTCTCGGCGTCGATGGGCGGCCATGTGCGGGTCGGCCTCGAGGACAGCCTCTATATCGGCGCGGGGCAGCTTGCCCGCTCGAACGCCGCAGCAGGTCGCGAATGTGCGCGACATCGTCGAGGCGCAGGGCCGCAGCGTGGCCGGCCCGGCGACGGCCCGGGCGATGCTCGGCCTGAAGGGTGCCGGCGAGGTCGGGTTTTGAGCGGGCACGTGATCCGTCCCGCCTGCCGCGCCGACGCCGAGGGCATTCTCGCCTGCCTGCGCGCGCTTTCGGCGCAGGACGGCGCCGTCCATGCCGCCTCGGCGGAGGACTATCTGCGGCACGGTTTCGGCCCGAACCGGGTGTTCCAGGCCATGGTGGTCGCCCGGGCGACCACCCTCGACGGGGTGGCCGTGTTTTTCCCGACCTTCTCGACCCAGCGCGGCCGGCCGGGCGTCTATGTCCAGGACCTCTACCTCGCGCCCAGCTTGCGCCGGCAGGGCTTCGGGCGGCGGCTGCTTGCGGCGGTGCGGGGACAGGCGGCCGGCTGGGGGGCGGATCACCTGCTCCTGATGGTCGCCCGGGGCAATACGGCGGGCGCCGGGTTCTACGAACGGCTCGGGTTTCGCGAAATGGACAGATACGCGCCGCTCGTGCTCGACGGCCGGGCGCTGGCGGCTTTGGAGGACTCGGCATGAAAGCCTTTTTCGACCCGATCCAGCGCAGCCATGACCCAAAGGCCTTCCTGTCGTCCGGTGCTCCGAAACCCAACCCCGAACAGCCGGCGCGGATCGATGCGCTGCTGGGGGGCCTCGCGAAGCTCGGCATCGTGACCGAGACGCCACCAGATGCGGGCGTCGGCCCGATCGCGGCCGTGCACAGCCCCGAATACATCCGATTCCTGCGGACGATCCACGCGCGCTGGCTCCGCATTCCCGATGCTTCCAAGGAAGTGATCCCGAACATCCACCCAGATCGCCGGGGGGTGAGCTATCCCGCATCCGCCGTTGGTCAGGCCGGCTACCACATGGCCGACACCGCCTGTCCGATCTCGGCGGAAACCTGGGAGGCGGCGCGTCGAAGCGCGATGTGCGCGGTGGCGGCGGCCGACGACGTGGCGGGCGGAGCGGGTGCGGCCTACGCGCTCTGTCGGCCACCGGGCCACCATGCCTTCGCCGATCTCGCCGGAGGCTTCTGCTTTCTGAACAATTCCGCCATCGCCGCCGAACGCCTGCGCGCCGCCGGGCGGCGCGTGGCGATTCTCGACGTCGACCTGCATCACGGCAACGGCACGCAGGGCATCTTCTACGCGCGCGGCGACGTGTTGACGGTCTCGGTCCATGCCGACCCGATCCGCTTCTACCCGTTTTTCTGGGGACATTCGCAGGAGCGGGGCGAGGGGGCCGGGCGCGGCGCCAATCTTAACATGCCGATTCCGCGCGGCAGCGGCGATGACGAATTTCGGGCCGCGCTGGCAGGGGGTATCGAACGCATCGCGGATTTCGGGGCCGATACGCTGGTGATTGCGCTGGGGCTCGATGCGTTCGAGGGCGATCCGTTCGCGGGGCTTGCTGTCACAACGTCCGGCTTTGCAGCGATCGCCGGCGATATCGCCGGCCTCGGCCTGCCCGCGGCGATCGTGCAGGAGGGCGGCTATCTCTGTCCCGAACTGGGCGACAATCTTGCGGCTTTTCTGGGTGGCCATGCCGGGGCGGGTGCCCGGCCATGAGCGGCGTTTCCTGGGACGTGATCGTGATCGGCGGCGGCATCGCCGGGATCGGCGCCGCGGCGCGCATCGCCGCCGATGCGCGGGTGCTGGTGCTCGAGCGGGAGCTGGCGATCGGCTATCACACCACCGGGCGGTCGGCGGCGATCCTGATCGACGGCTACGGCAACCGGGTGATCCGCGCGCTGACGGCCGCAGGCCGCTCGGGGCTCAGTGACCCGGACCCGGAATTCTGGCCTGAGCCCCTGCTCGGGGCGCGCGGCGAGCTTCAGCTGGCGCGACCCGGGGAGGAGGCGCTGGTCGAGGCCCATGCCGCCGATAATCCGGGGATCACGGTGCTGAGCCCGGCCGAAGCGGTCGGGATGGTTCCGATCCTCGACCGCGCGGCGGTGGCGCTTGCGGGCTACGACCCGGCGGCGCAGGACATCGATGTAGATCGGCTGGTGCAGGGCTTCCGGCGGATGCTTCTCAAGCGGGGCGGCGCGATACGGACCGGGGCGGATATCCGCGCGATCGAGTGCAGCGCCGGTGTCTGGCGGATCACGCTGGCGCAGGGCGACGTCGTGGCGCCGGTGGTGGTGAATGCGGCGGGGGCCTGGGGCGATGCGGTGGCGGCGTTGGCCGGCGTGGCACCGGTCGGGCTACAGCCGAAGCGGCGGTCGGCGGTGATGGTGCCGCTGCCCGAAGGCGTCGATCCGAACGGCTGGCCGCTCTTCGGCGGGGTGCGCGAGGACTGGTACGCGAAGCCGACCGGCGGGCAGCTCATGGTCTCTCCGGCCGACGAGGATCCGGTCGAGCCGCACGATGCCTGGCCCGACGACATGGTGCTGGCGGAGGGGCTGGAGCGCTACGGGCGGATGGTGACGCTGCCGGTCACGCGGATCGGGCGGAGCTGGGCGGGCCTGCGCAGCTTCGTCGCCGACCGCAGTCCGGTGGCCGGGTTCGATCCGCAGCATGACGGCTTCTTCTGGCTGGTGGGGCAGGGCGGATATGGTATCCAGACGGCGCCGGGACTGTCGGCGTTCGCCGCCGATCTGATCGCGGGGCGCGCGCCCGCCGTTCCGGCCGATATCGTCGCCGGCCTTTCGCCGGCCCGCCTCCATCCGACCTGATCCGAGGAATTCGATCCATGACCGACATCACCCGCCTCCACACCGGCGCCCGCATGAGCCAGGCGGTCATCCACGGCGATCTCGTCTGGCTCGCCGGGCAGGTCGGGGCGCCCGGCGCGCCGGTGGCCGAGCAGGCCCGTGTCGCGCTGGCGCAGGTCGATGCGCTGCTCGGGGAGGCCGGATCGGGGCGCGACCGCATCCTGTCGGCGACCATCTGGCTGGCGGACATGGCGGATTTCGCCGAGATGAACACGGTCTGGGACGCCTGGGTCGATCCGGCCAACCCGCCGGCCCGGGCGACCGGGGAGGCCAGGCTCGCGACCCCGGACTACCGGTTCGAGGTGATCATCGTCGCGGCCTGCTTGCCAAAACCGCCTGTGCTGCCGATGCCAGAACATGAAGAACAAGTTACATTTGCTTGATATGGTGTGTAAATGCTCGAAAATTTCTTTCATTGTTGAGACGGATCCCCTGCTGTCTAGTGTTCTTGCCTGGGAAGGTCCGCGTCATCGAGCATAGGTGCCGAGGCCGGAATGCGATCGCGCCGGCAATTGGCAGTCTGTGGCGCTCTGTCAATGGATTGGCGGGTCACCTTCCATCCTAGCTCGTCCAGCACGCCGACCGCGTCGAACAACTGATCTGGATATCTGTCGCACTCGAATTGATCGCTCAATCCGTCTGACCACCTGCATCTCTCGGTGGGGGCTCTGGCGAAGGGCTTCGGCCGCAGGTGCGCAGGCATTCGCGTGTGCAAATTCTGGTCCAGAAGTACATCTGCGTCGTTCGGCTCGAGATCCACGATGGCCTTCAAGAGCAGGGACTATCCCGTTCCTGATGGGCCTTCGATGGTCACGCATTCCCCAATTTGCTACGGCGAAGGATACTGGACAGAATAGCGGCGTTCAAAGATTGGATTTCCTTCGAATACCAGATTTCTGTTTTGAGATAGGGGCGATCGTGGCCTGCCCCCATTGAGTGGCCCGTTTGGAAACCAATAGATGGTTGGCGGGGTGCTGACCCGAGAAACGGGTCCAGCTGATATGCGAGATTTCGGGCATGATCCTCGAAAGGAGGAACGTCCCGATGCCGAAGAAACGCTTCACCGACGAACAGATCGCTTTTGCGCTCAGGCAGGCCGAGGCGGGAACCGCCGTCGGCGAAATCTGCCGCAAGATGGGCGTGTCGGAGGCCACGTTCTACCGATGGAAGAAGGTCTACGCCGGAATGGGCGTGGCCGAGATCCGACGGCTCAAGCAGCTCGAGGACGAGAACGGCAAGCTCAAGCGGCTGGTGGCCGACCTGAGCCTGGACAAGGAGATGTTGCAGGATGCCCTGCGAAAAAAGTGGTGAGGCCCTCCGCTCGCCGCGCCTTGGCGGCCTGGTTCCAGGCCGCGTTCGGGGTGAGCGAGCGGAGGGCCGTGGCGACGGGCGGCTTCAATCGGTCGTCCCACCGCTACCGGTCGCGCCGCGATCCGCAGACGCCACTGCGGGAGCGGTTGAAGGACCTGGCCGAGGCGCGGGTGCGCTACGGCTACCGGCGGCTGCACGTGCTCCTTCGCCGAGAAGGCTGGGAAATCAATCACAAGCGCACGTATCGCCTCTACAGCGAGGAAGGGCTGTCGATCCGCACCCGCACGCCTCGTCGCCGGCGCGCTTGTCGGTATCGCTCTGGACGCGCGGAAGCCGGCGGCGCGAACGATGTGTGGGCGATGGACTTCATGTCGGATCGACTGTTCGACGGGCGGCCCTTCCGGATCCTGACGGTCGTGGACTGCTTCACGCGCGAGGCGCTCTCGACAGCACCGAGAACGAACTATCGCGCGTATCAGGTCGTCGACGAACTCGACCGCCTTTGCCGTCTGCGGGGAAAGCCCGGGAGCATCCGTGTAGACAACGGCCCGGAGTTCGCCGGGCGCCTGCTCGACCAATGGGCGTATCTCAACAAGGTCGAACTGGATTTCTCCCGGCCCGGGAAGCCGAGCGACAACGCGTACATAGAAGCTTTCAACAGCCGGCTCCGCCAGGAATGCCTGAACGCGTCATGGTTCCTTTCCATGGGCGACGCGCGCGCCCGCATCGAAGAATGGAGGATCGACTACAACCAAAACCGGCCCCACTCGGCGCTCGGAGGCTTGACCCCGATCGAGTTCGCCGGCCAACTGAAACCAGCTCGGAAAGTCGCATGACGGCCGGACCAAAAATCGGGTCAGTTCCCCAAAGGCTGAAAGCCTACTTTAGGTGGGACCACTTTTCAGGGGGCTGACCAGCTCCCATTTTTCAGGATCACACGAGAAGTGCCATCGGGTTCTCTAGGCCCTGTTTGAGAGCCTCCAGAAAATCTGCTCCCATCGCCCCGTCGATGACGCGATGATCGACGGACAGAGTGACCGACATGAACGTTGCCGCTCTGATCTCGCCGGCCTCGTTGACCGCTGGTTTTTGGACGCTGGCACCGACCGCGAGGATCGCGGCTTGAGGCGGGTTAATCACTGCATCGAAGCTGTCGATCCCCATCATGCCCAAATTCGAGATCGAGATGCTTCCTCCCTGATACTCATGCGGCGCGAGCTTGCGTTTGCGTGCACGTTCGGCAAGGACTTTCATCTCCGATGAAAGTGTCGAGAGCGATTTCGCGTCGGCGTCGCGTAGAACCGGCGTGAACAGCCCGCCTTCGATTGCGACGGCGACCGCGATGTCGGACGCGGCAAATTTGATGATCCGGTCACCGGCCCAGACCGCGTTGCATTCGGGAACCTCTTGCAGGGCGCGTGCCGATGCCTTGACGATGAAGTCGTTGACGGTGAGTTTCACCTCGCGAGCTGCGAGTTGCCGGTTCAGTTCGGAACGGAAGGCGATCAGCGGATCCATGCGGATCTCGCGTCTCAGATAGAAATGCGGAATTGTCTGTTTCGCCTCGGCCAGACGCGCGGCGATGCTCTTGCGCATTCCGTCGAGCGCGATCTCCTCGAAAGAACGATCGGCGTAGATCTGACGGATGGCCTCCGCACCCAAGACTTCTGATGCGAGCACCGCTCCGCCCGTCGGGGTGTCCTGGCTTCGCTGCCCGGCTGCGATCAGCCGCGTGCCTGCTTCCAGAACGTCTGCCTTGATAATCCGCCCCCCCGGGCCGGTTCCCGATAGAAGGTGGAGATCAATGCCTTGCTCTGCTGCGATCCGTCTGGCCAGGGGCGAAGCAAAGATCCGTTCCTCGGCGATGGCGTCGGATGGCGTCGGAGCACTATTCCTCTTATCAAGACCGCCTCGTGGCGGATGACCGCCCGCTTGCTCGGAAATCGCGGTCGGGGGTTCAGCCAGTGCCTGGGCCTCGAGGACACGGGCGTCTTCGCCCTCCTCCAGCAGCACTGCGATCAGCTCGTTGACCTTCACACCTTCCGTGCCTTCGGGAACGATGATCTTCCCGATCGTTCCGCCGTCAACGGCTTCGAAGTCCATGGTCGCCTTGTCGGTCTCGATCTCGGCCAGAACGGTTCCCGTCGTGACGGACTGCCCCTCCTTCACCAGCCATCTCAGGAGAGTTCCCTCCTCCATGGTCGGCGACAGCGCGGGCATCAGGACGTTGACGGGCATCGGCTATTCCTCAGCGGTAGATGACTGCCCTACAGGCGTCGATGACGTCCCGCGTCGAGACCAGCGCGAGTTTCTCGAGATTGGCCGCGTAGGGCATTGGCACATCCTTGCCGGTGCAATTTAGAACCGGGGCATCGAGAAAATCGAAAGCCTCGCGCATCAGTATCGCCGAGAGATGGTTTCCGATGGCACCGACTGGCCAGCCTTCCTCGACCGTCACGCAGCGATTGGTCTTTTTCACCGACGCGACCACGGTCTCGGTGTCCAGAGGGCGCAGGCTGCGAAGGTCAATCACCTCGGTGGCGATGCCTTCCGAGAGAAGTTCGTCAGCGGCCTGCAACGCGTATGTCATCCCGATCCCGAAACTCACAATCGTCAAGTCTTCTCCAGAGCGAGCGATCCGTGCCTTGCCGATCGGCAGGGTGAAGTCGTCTGTTTCCGGAACCTCGAAACTTCGCCCGTAAAGGATCTCGTTCTCGAGGAATATGACGGGGTTGGGATCGCGTATCGCTGACTTGAGGAGGCCCTTTGCGTCAGATGCAGAATAGGGCTGAACCACCTTCAACCCAGGAACGTGAGAATACAGCGCCGCGAAATCCTGACTGTGTTGGGCGCCAACGCGGGCGGCCGCACCATTCGGGCCACGAAAAACCATCGGGGCGCCCATCTGACCCCCCGACATGTAACATGTCTTGGCGGCCGAATTGACGATCTGACCCAGAGCCGGAAGGGCGAAATTGAACGTCATGAACTCGACGATGGGCCGCAAGCCAGCGAAAGCGGCTCCCACTGCAAGCCCCGTGAACCCATGTTCGGTGATCGGTGTATCAATTACGCGACGCTCGCCAAACTCCTCAAGCAATCCCTGGCTGACCTTGTATGCCCCCTGGTACTGGGCGACCTCCTCGCCCATCAGGAAGACATCGTCGTCCCGCCGCATCTCCTCGGCGATCGCGTCCCGCAGTGCTTCGCGGACGGTTTGGGTCTTGAAGCGCACGCCCTCCGGAATTTCGGGATCCAATGGGGCGTCGGTCCGCACAGTTGCTGCCGGCAAGACACCTGTGGTCTTGGCCGCTGGCGAGGGTTTCGGGGCCCGGGACGGGTGGCGCTCGGGATGTCTCGATTTTTCTTCGCCTTCTTCGAACAGCACCGCAATGGGTGTATTGACGGCTACTCCTTCGGTTCCTTCGCTGACGAGAATCCGCCCCACTGTTCCTTCGTCAACGGCTTCGAATTCCATCGTAGCCTTGTCAGTCTCGATCTCCGCGATGATCTGGCCCGAACGGATCGGGTCACCCTCCTTGATGAGCCATTTCGCGAGAGTTCCCACTTCCATCGTGGGGGAGAGTGCCGGCATCAGGATGTTCGTCGCCATTCTTCAAGACCTCTTCAGCCGTAGACATCGGTCCAGAGTTCCGTCTCGGCCGGCTCTGGACTGTCCTTGGCGAAACTGGCTGCATCGTTGACTGCGGATTTAATTTCCCTGTCGATGGCCTTCAGTTCGTTTTCGTCAGAATGATTGGCTTGCAGCAGAAGCTTTCTCACACGATCGATCGGGTCGCTCTCCTCGCGAACCTTCTGGACTTCCTCGCGTGTCCGATATTTGGCAGGATCCGACATGGAGTGGCCACGGTAGCGATACGTACTGACTTCCAGAAGGAAGGGCCCTCTGCCTGAGCGACAGTGTGCCGCCGCCTTTTCGCCGGCGGCCTTCACGGCCAGGACATCCATTCCGTCGACGACCTTACCTGGAATGTTGAAGGCTGCGCCGCGCGTGTGCAAGGCCGGGGCTGATGAAGCCTGCTTGAGTGATGTCCCCATAGCGTACTGGTTGTTCTCGATGATGAAAAGCACCGGCAACTGCCACAACGAGGCCATATTGAAGGTTTCATAGACCTGCCCCTGATTTGCCGCGCCATCTCCGAAATATGTAAAGGTTACGCTGTCGTTTCCACGATACTTGTTGGCAAATGCAAGCCCGGCTCCAATCGGCACGTTGGCGCCCACGATCCCGTGGCCGCCATAGAAGTCCTTCTCCTTGGAGAACATGTGCATTGAGCCGCCCTTGCCACGGGAGTACCCCGCTTCACGGCCGGTGAGTTCTGCCATCACTCCCTTCGGGTCCATGCCACATGCCAGCATGTGCCCGTGATCGCGGTAGGTGGTGATCCTTTGGTCGCCATCCCTGGCCACGGACTCGAGGCCCACGACCACGGCTTCCTGACCAATGTAGAGATGACAGAAACCTCCTATCAGGCCCATGCCATAGAGCTGGCCGGCCTTCTCTTCGAACCTGCGGATCAAGAGCATTTCACGATAGAGTTTCAGCAGAACATCCCGGGAGGTGCTGGGCTGCTCTTTCACCCTTTTCTCGGCGGCCATTAACCCCCCAATCTCGTTCAATCTTAAACTACATTAGTATATTGAATGACACACCCAAATGTCATCCCGGATCGTCAGCAGCCAATGCCCAGGTTGATCAGAATCTCAGTGAATGAGGATTTCGTCGGCGCGTCCGAGCCCCAACACCTTCCGGGCCTGTTCGTCGAGGAGTTCCAGATCAAGGGTATCCGCGGAGAGCCGCCGCGTCTTGTTCGCGATTGCCGTCCGTTGATGCCGCAACTCGGACAGTTCAGCCTTCAGACGGAGTTCCTGCGCCTCGATCTGGAAGAGCCTGAAAAGCCCATGATCACCCTGCAACGCAGTGAAGCTGATATAGGACATGAAAGCGATCATCGAAATCGCGCCCAGCGTGCTTGCCACTCGGTTCAAACGGCTGCCTTCTTCGGAGTAGGTCACAGGGCGATTCACTCGGCTTCTTTGCCTTCACCGGGAATCATGACAGCAGTCCGGAAAAAATGGAATCCCCTGTTTTGGACGTAACTCCTAAATTTGTAATCAGCCGTATGTGAACTTCCGGTTCAAGCGCGGCCCTTGTAGATCTCGACAAGCTTCGCGAGCATCGCAAGTGCGTCTTCTCGTGACCTCTGGAATGTGTTGCGTCCGATTATCGAGCCATTTCCGCCGCCGTCGCGGATTGCCCTGGCGTCTTCATAGACGGCGTTCTCCCCCTTGGCGGCCCCTCCCGAGAAAACCATGATCCGCCGTCCGTTGAAAGCGGACTGGACGCAGTGCCGGACGCGGGATGCCTGGTCAGAGATTTCTATACCTTGCTTCTCGTAGACTTTCTTCGCCTCGCCGAGTTCGAGATGATCGGTCGAAAGCTTGATCTTGATGATATGGGCACCGAGGAGTGCAGCGATCTGGGCCGCATAGGCTGCAATGTCGATGGCCGTCTCGCCATCCTTTGAAAGGGCCTCACCGCGAGGATAGGACCATATCACCGTCGCAACGCCTTTGGCGGCCGCTTCCTCTCGCATTGCTGCGATTTCCTCGAACATGTCGAGACCGGCACTGGAGCCCGCATAAATCGTGAAACCGATTGCCGAGCACCCCAACCGCAACGCATCGTCAACCGAGGCCGTGATCGCCTGATCCTTGAACGCGGAGTCGGGGATGAGTGAATTGGCTGAATTGACCTTCAGGATTGTCGGTATCTGACCTGCAAAGGTGTCCGCACCTGCTTCGATCATCCCCAGCGGCGCGGCATAGGCGTTGAGACCGGCGTCGATTGCAAGCTGGAAGTGGTAATGTGGATCATATGCAGCCGGATTCGGGGCAAAGCTGCGTGCCGGACCGTGCTCAAAGCCCTGGTCTACGGGGAGGATGACCATCTTGCCGGTGCCGCCGAGTTTCCCGCTCATGAGCATCCGGCAAAGATTGCCCTTCACCCCGGCGTTGTCGGATTCATAGTTGGACAGGATCTTCTGAACTGTACGCGTGGCCTTCATGATCATTCCTCTGTTGAATGCAATCGTGGATCAGGACATTTCCAGAGCGGCCACCCCGGGCAGTGTCTTGCCTTCCAGCCACTCCAGAAATGCGCCACCCGCGGTGGAAACATAGGTGAAATCGGCTCCGGCTCCGCTGTTATTGAGTGCCGCAACCGTATCGCCTCCGCCTGCTACGGTCAGCAGGCGACCTGCACGGGTCAGGGCGGCTGCCCGTTTCGCGGCGGCATCCGTTGCCGCGTTGAAGGGTCGGACCTCGAAAGCGCCGAGCGGTCCGTTCCATACAAGGGTACGGGCTTCTTCGAACAGGGCCAGGATCCTCGAGATTGTCGCCGGACCCGCGTCGAGGATCATCGCATCGGGTGGACAGTCCATCGACGGGACGATCTCGTGAGGCGCGCCGACCTTGAATTCGCGCGCGATAACGACGTCGCTTGGAAGGATGATGTCGCAGCCGGCTTCCTTGGCGTGGGACATGATTTCGAGGGCCGTGGACGACATCTCATGTTCACAGAGTGATTTGCCGACTTCGATCCCTTGCGCCGCCAGAAACGTGTTGGCCATCCCGCCGCCAATCACGAGCGCATCGACGCGGTCCACAAGGTTTCCCAGCAGTTCCAGTTTTGTGGACACCTTCGCGCCCCCGACGACAGCAACCAAGGGGCGATCGGGGTTTGTAAGCGCTTTCTCGAGCGCCTGCAGTTCCGCTTGCATCAGGCGACCGGCACAGGATGGGAGCCGATGTGCAAGTGCTTCGGTGGAGGCATGCGCCCGGTGCGCCGCCGAGAAGGCATCGTTGCAATAGATGTCACCCAGCTTTGCCAGTTCCGTGGCGAAAGCCGGGTCATTCGCTTCCTCGCCGGCGTGGAAACGAGTGTTCTCCAAGACGAGCACGGAACCTTCGGGAAGGGCCGCAATCGATGCCGCCGCATCGGGTCCGATGCAGTCGGAGGCCATCTCGACCGGGACTTTCAGGACGTCTTCAAGCGCAGGTCTGACGATAGACAGACTCAGCGCTTCGACACGTTTGCCTTTTGGCCGCCCGAAATGCGCCAGGAGAACCGGCTTGCCGTTCCGCTTGAGGATGTCCCGGATTGTCGGCGCTATCCGCTCGATCCGGGTGGCGTCCGTCACATGGCCATTTTCCACCGGGAACGTTGATATCGACACGGGTCAGGACGACCTTGCCGGCCATCTCTACGTCATCGATCGTCTTCCAGACCATTCACCTGTCCTACGAGTTTCGGGGCCTATCGAGCATCCGGGGTTCAGAGCAGCGACTTCGCCTTCAAGGCGAC
The DNA here is from genome assembly GCA_963825715.1 of uncultured Alphaproteobacteria bacterium. Classification (GTDB taxonomy): domain Bacteria; phylum Pseudomonadota; class Alphaproteobacteria; order Rhodobacterales; family Rhodobacteraceae; genus Amaricoccus. Next base: position 179,377 of record CAWGUH010000015.1, read on the forward strand.
GGCCTCCGCCGTGATACCGAAGTGGTTGAACAGGGTCTCTGCCGGTGCCGAAGCTCCGAAGCCATGCATTCCCACGAAACCTGATTTCTTTTGTGTTCCCCGCTCCCCATATAGCCAGCGGTCCCACCCGAACCGGATCGCGGCCTCGACAGCGACGCGCACCGGACCCGCCGGGAGAACCTTGCGGCGATACGCGATATCCTGTTCCTCGAACAATTCCCAGCAGGGCATTGAAACCACACGCGTTCCAATACCTTCGGCCTGCAGGAGGTCACGTGCCTTCATCGCCAGCGAGACCTCGGAACCCGTAGCCAGCAGGATGGCCTGCCGCTTTCCTTCCGCGTCCGCAAGAACATAGGCGCCTCGTGCCGACCGGTTCTGGCGCCCGTGCTCCGTCCGAAGTGTAGGAAGATTCTGCCTGCTCAGCGCAAGAACGGAAGGCGTTGCAGCGCTCTGGAGCGCGATCTCCCACGCCTCTGCGGTTTCGATCACATCGGCCGGGCGGAACACGTTCAGATTCGGTGTCGATCGGAGCATCGAGAGGTGCTCGATCGGCTGGTGTGTTGGACCGTCTTCACCAAGGCCTATGGAATCATGGGTGAGGACGTAGATAACCCGCTGTTCCATCACGGACGACAGCCGCATTGCCCCCCGCGCATAGTCGCTAAACACCAGAAACGTACCGCCGTAGGGAATAGCACCACCATGCAAGGCAATTCCGTTCATCGCGGCGGCCATGCCGTGCTCGCGAATGCCGTAGTGAATATAGCGGCCGCCACGATTGCCGGCGCCGAATACTCCCATTCCACCAGTCAGCGTGTTGTTCGAGCCCGTCAGATCCGCCGAACCTCCCAGCGTTTCCGGGAGAACCGTGTTCACGATCTCCAGAACCATCTCGGATGCCTTGCGGGTCGCGATCTTCGGAGCGGAGGCTGCCTGCTGCTTTCGGAAAGCGTTGAGCGCCGGGCCCAGCTTTCGCGGCAGATCACCTCTCATGACCCGTTCGAACTCGGCTTTCCTGCCACGCGAAAGCTTGTTGACCCGCTCTATCCAGTTCTCGCGTTCGGACCTGCTGCGACTGCCGATAGCCGACCATTGATCGCGAATCTCGGCCGGGATGTCGAACGGGGCGTGGTGCCAGCCGTAAGCATCGCGTGCGCGGGCGATTTCTTCGGCGCCCAACGGCGATCCGTGTGCTCCCGCCGTGTCCTGTTTGCCCGGGGCTCCGAAGCCGATATGCGTCTTGCACGCGACGAGCGCCGGTCGGTTGCTCGCTTTCGCTTCGGTCAGCGCCCGGTCGATATCGACCGGGTCGTGGCCGTTGCAGGAATGGACGGACCAACCGGCGGCGAGGAATCTAGCGGGCTGATCGGTGATGTCCGACAGATCGACGGAACCGTCGATCGATATGCCATTGTCATCCCAGATGACGATCAGCTTGTCGAGTTCTTGCTTGCCGGCAAGGCCGATTGCCTCATGACTGATCCCCTCCATGAGGCACCCGTCACCGGCTATCACCCAGGTTCTGTGGTCGACGATCTTCCGCCCGAAACGCTCGGCCAGATGGGCTTCGGCGATCGCCATTCCAACGGCTGATGCGAGCCCCTGGCCCAGGGGGCCGGTGGTCATCTCGATACCGGCAGCATGCCCATACTCCGGATGGCCTGCGGTTCGAGATCCGATCTGCCGGAACGCCTTCAGTTCCTCGATCGGCATGTCCGAATGACCCGTCAGGTGCAAGAGGCCGTACAGAAGCATCGAGCCGTGACCGGCCGACAGGACAAACCGGTCCCGATCCTGCCAGTCCGGAGCCGCAGCATCGTACTTGATGTGCCTGCGAAACAGCACGGTTGCCACGTCCGCCATGCCCATGGGCATGCCCGGATGTCCGGAATTTGCCGCCTGCACCGCGTCCATTGCGAGAACGCGAAGGGCCGATGCAAGCTGCCAGTGGTCCGGATGCTGCGTGCGGAGGTCGGAAATCGTCACGACGAAGCCTTTCTGTCAGGGCAGCTTGTCGGAACGCCTCCGGTCCCGAGAAGATACGGGCACTGATACCAGCACCCCCCCGATGGTCAAGGCGCTTTCGCCAGACAGTTGTCCCCGGGCCATGTCTCGAATGGTCGGCGCGACCGATTGCATTGTTCGGGCCGGCTCCCTATTAATGCTCGCGCAAGTGTCGAAGGCGCAGAGATGAGTCAGATAGCAGAAATCGAAAACCGGCTTGCCGCGGCGTTCGATCGCCTGCGCGCCGCCATGGCGCGCGGTGGATCAGCGAGCACGAACGCGGACGCTGATTCCGATTCCCTGAGAGCCAGGATTTCGGATCTGGAGACCGAGAAGGCGGGGCTGGCCAGTCAGTTGAGCGGCTTGAGGAGCAAGCGCGACAAGGATGTTGCGGCGCTCGACGAGTTGATCGCACAGCTCAAGCCGCTGATCGAGGAGGCCTGACATGCCCGAGGTGACACTGGAAATCGGCGAACGAATGTTCGAAGTGGTCTGCGAACCAGGCGAGGAAGCTTCGCTGGAGCGTGCAGCTCGTCTGCTGGACACAGAGGCCACCCGTCTCACGGCAGCTGTCGGTAAGTCGACCGAGAAGAGAATGCTCTTGCTTGCGGGGCTCATGCTCGCTGATACGACTTCGGCGCTGGAAGACAGGTTGCGCGAAACGGAAGCACGCCTGAAAGCGGCCGAGGAACGCATCCGGATCACCGAGGCAAAGGCCGCAATGCTCGCTGCCAATGCTCTCAAGCTCGAGACGGAAGCGGATCATCGAGCGATGCCGGCTGACATGTCCAAGCTTCGCGAAGAGCACGCGGAAGCGCTGGATCTTCTTGAGCGTGTCCTCGCCGAAGTGAGCGCTATGGCCGAGGCTGCCGAGGCCGGTTCGCTGGCATGATGCCCGGCGCCGTCGAGGCGCCGGGACATGTGTCGCCGTTTAAGGGTTCAACCGTTCGCTTCGCGTATCTTGTCCGCTGCGGCCTTGTCAAAGGTCACACCCTTTTCCTCGAAAAGCGTGTCAAGCTCGCCCGATAGCGTCATCTCCGTGATGATGTCGCAACCGCCGACAAACTCGCCCTTGACGTAAAGCTGCGGGATCGTCGGCCAGTCGGAGAACGACTTTATTCCGCTTCGGACAGCTTCATCTTCGAGCACGTTAACGTCCTTGTATGCCACGCCCATGTAGTTGAGTACGCCGGCCACGCGGCTGGAAAAACCGCATTGCGGCATCTGGGAAGTGCCCTTCATGAACAAGACGACGTCGTTGGCATCGATGCTGGCCTTGATTGCGTCATGTGCGGGGTCGGTCATCTCATTCACTCCGGTGCTTTGGTTGTGAGCGCGAGCGCATGCAGCTCTCCGTTCGAGCCATCCATCTTCCCCTTGAGTGCAGAATAGACCATCTGGTGCTGCCTCACCCGGTTCAGACCGCGAAATTCCTCTGCCGTGACGGTCGCTGCATAGTGGTTGCCGTCGCCGGCAAGGTCGGTGATTTCGACCACGGCCGAGGGGAAGGCCTCCTGAATAAGCCGCTCGATATCGGCTGCTTCCATTGCCATCGGCCCGGACCTTCTCCGACTGTTTCACTCCGAAAAATACCTAGAGGCACCCGGGCGGCCCTGCAAGGGCTACCCGAGCAGTTTTGTCAGTCCGCTCTCGTGTGCCTGCCGCAGTTCTTCGAGCGGAAGTGTGGAGGCACCAAGGTGCAGTGTGTTTCCGCCGAAACGCCCGCGGATCCGAACTGAAACGCCGGCGTCCCCCGCCAGTGCGGCCAGCGCTGGAAAGTTGCTTTCGGGGCAGGCAAGGATGTAGCGAGCCTGATCTTCGCCGAAGAACCACTCGACCGGGCTGAGTGACTGATCTGTCTCGAGCTCGAAAGCACAGCCCCCGGCAAGAGCCATCTCCGCCGCGCCCACGGCGAGCCCTCCGTCGGAGAGGTCATGAGCTGCGGAAATCAGTCCTGCGTCACGGGCCGCAAGGACGAAGTTCCCGTTTCGGCGCTCCGCTTCGAGGTCGACCGGTGGCGCATCACCGTCCTCCATACCGAAAAGGTCCGCGAGATAGGAGCTTTGACCAAGATGCCCGGACGTTTCGCCCACAACGACAAGGACATCTTCCGGTGACGGAGCCATGCGGAGCACGTCAGTAAGCCGGTCGAGCAGGCCGACCGCGCCTATCGTCGGCGTTGGAAGGATCGCCTGCCCCGCGGTTTCGTTGTAGAGGCTGACATTGCCCGAAACGATCGGCATATCCAGAGCGGCGCAGGCTGCGCCGATGCCCCGGATACACCCGACAAGCTGTCCCATTATCTCCGGTCTCTCGGGATTGCCGAAATTCAGATTGTCCGTCGTCGCGAGAGCGCGTGCGCCGGTTGCCGTAAGATTTCGAAACGCCTCGGCAACAGCCTGCTTCCCACCGCGCTCGGGATTTGCTCTGCAATACCTGGGGTTCACATCGGAGGTGAAAGCGATCGCCTTTTCGGTTCCATGCACGCGCACGATACCGGAATCCGAGCCCGGTGGCAGGGCCGTATCACCCATCACCATATGGTCGTACTGCGACCACGCCCATGCGCGACTACAGTGATTGGGTGACGACATCAGCTTGAGTAGCGCCGTAGCCGGATCCAGTTCGGGAATATGGCCAAGGGGAGCGGGTTCCGGGGTCGGCACCCATGGTCGATCGTATTCGGGGGCGGCGCCAGACAGGGCTTTCAGCGGGAGGTCAGCCTCGATGGCGCCATTCAGCATTACGAGGAAACGGTCCTCTTGAATGGTCTCCCCGACGATTGCGAAATCAAGATCCCACTTCTCAAAAACGGAACGTGCAACGTGCTCCCGATCGGGGCGGAGCACCATCAGCATGCGCTCCTGGCTTTCCGAGAGCATCATTTCGTAGGCCGTCATCGCATCCTCGCGAACGGGAACCTTTTCCAGATCCAGACGCACGCCCAGATTGCCCTTGTCGCCCATTTCGACTGCCGAGCACGTGAGACCCGCTGCTCCCATGTCCTGGATCGACGCGGCTTTTTAAAACGGTTCCCCTGGTTGGCCCAAAAACTGATTCGGCGGTCCTGATTACCGGTGAAACCGGAACCGGAAAAGATATGCTGGCAGAAGCCATTCATCAAGCCTCAAACCGGTCAAAGGGGCCTTTCGTCAAAATCAATTGCGGTGCCCTCCCCGAAACCTTGCTTGAATCCGAGCTGTTCGGCCATCAAAAGGGCGCATTTACGGGGGCTGTTGAAAACAAACCCGGACGATTTCGGCTGGCCCATAACGGGACCCTTTATCTTACGAAATCGGGATCTTCCCTGGCGCTTCAGGTTAAGCTGCTGACGTTTCTGGACGATAAGGTGGTCTATCCTTTGGGAGCACAAAAGGGTTTCAGGCCAGCTGCGGGTGGTCACCGCCACCCATCGTAACCTTGAGATGATGGTGAAAGAGAGAACGTTTCGGGAAGATCTCATGTTTCGACTGAATGTTGTGAGACTGCATCTTCCGCCGTTAAGGAAGCGAGGGGATGACATCCGTCTCATTCTCGATCACTTTCTCAATATTTTTGCATCACGATTCCAAAGATATTAAGAAAATATCGAAAAAAGCGCTCCAAATTCTCCTGGACTATTCTTTTCCCGGAAATGTTCGGGAACTCAGAAACATCGTGGAATATGCCGTTAATATCTGTCCTAAAGGACATATCCAGCCGGCACATCTGCCCGCTTATCTGATGGATCCAAAATCCCATAATGCACCGTTGGCGCTTGACGAGGCGGAACCCTCCGACTGGCCGACATCCCGCATAAAGCCCAATATTGAAACCGACGAACAAAAGACCTGGGCATCCATGGAAAGGGATATCATTATGGCGGCGCTGGTTAACGCCGGGGGACGCCGGAACCGAAGCCGCCGACATTCTGGGATGGGGCCGAAGCACATTGTGGAGAAAAATGAAACAATATAAAATAGATGGATAATAAGAATTGGACTTAATCGAAACGATTTGATACAAATTGACTGTGGAAAAGAAAGTACTCATCACCTTATATGACGACGCAGGCGGCGCCGAGATTCGATTTGGCCACGGAGGTCCAAATTCTCCAACTGGCGGACGACGGTCGGCTCATGGAAGAAAAGACTGTGGTGCTTCCCCGAGCTTCGGCAGAACAACTCTGCCATCTCGTCCTTGTGGAAAAGATACGGGCCGTGATCTGCGGGGGTATTGAAGATGAAGTATGCACAAGTATCTTACATGGAAAAATGTGAGGGTTTTCGACTCTGTGATCGGTTCTTGCAAGGCTGCCGTAAAGCGCTTTCGATCGGAAACACTGCGATCCGGCGATATCCTTCGAGAACCGGTTGCCCGGAGGAAAAATGGCACTGAATCTTAAAAACTGGTTTAATATAAAAGAGAGACTCCAGCGGTTCCTCGAGGTTGAATACACGGAGGATCGCTACCACAACCTCCGCAGAAATATTCGGATTTTGATGATTGCACTGACCATCATTCCCCTGGTCCTTATGGCGCTCATCAACTATCATCAATACCAGAGCAGTCTCAAGGAAGAGATCGTCGGTCCCACTAAACTGCTGGCAAACAAAACCACCCACTCGTTTCAATTTTTTTTAAACGAACGCCTGTCTTTGATGAAATCCATTTCTTATTTTTATTCCCGGATCAATTGTGTGATGAGAAAAACACTCAATCATATTCTGTATATCCTCAAAAAGGAATTCGTCGGGTTTGTGGATCTGGGTGTTTATCAACGGGGACTACGGAACACAGATATGCTATGCGGGGCCGTATAAACTTCTTGGAAAAAACTATGCCACCCAAAGCTGGTTCCATGAAGTGACGCTCAAGGGGACCTACATCAGCGATGTATTTCTGGGATATAGAAAATTTCCCCACATCGCCATCGCTGTTCAGCGTCTTGAGGCGGACGGGCAATCCTGGATTGTCAGGACCACCATTGATACCACCATGTTCGACAACCTCATTGCCGCCATGGGTCTGGATCGGAAAGCGATGCATTTGTTCAACAAGGAGGGTGTGTTCCAGACCAATTCGCGTTTGTACGGAAAGGTTCTCGAGCAGTGTCCCATCCAAATTCCCTCCGGCGGATATTCCACATATGTTGTGGAAAAAAAAGATCCCAATGGAACCGATGTTTTTTTGGCCTACGCCCACTTACCCTATCCCGAATATACACTGGTGATCGCAAAGCCCCATTCCGCGGTGTTAAAAGCCTGGTATGCGCTGAAAAGCGATCTGGTTGTCGTTTTTCTGGTGAGTTCGGCCTTGATTCTTATTGTGGTATTCCGGCTGACGGATATATTGGTTTCCCGGATTCGGGAAGCGGATCAAAGAAGGGAGCTTGCTTTTCGGGAATTGCAGCACTCCCACAAGCTGTCTTCCATCGGCCGTCTTGCCGCCGGTGTGGCCCACGAGGTCAATAATCCTTTGGCGATTATTAACGAAAAAGCCGGCCTTATCAAAGATCTCATTGAATAC
>CAWGUH010000016.1:0-16718 GCA_963825715.1 uncultured Alphaproteobacteria bacterium
TGCGGCGTTCAGGCGATCATGAAACAAGGGTGTCATCTGGTGCATGTCCCGGCGTCAAATCCCGCGCTCGGGATCTGGACGGCTCTCGAACAGCCGTCCCACTCTCGTTTCGCGAAGATGATCGCACTCGCGAACCATGAAGAGAGCGCTCAAGTTACTTTTACGCGCCAATATCGCGCCCTCCAAGTTTCCTTTTACCATCAGCGCCGTCGCCCATGCATCCGCCTCGGCACAGGTGCGGGCCACGACCGTCACCGAGGCGGGCGGCGCGATCAGCGGCGCGCCGCGCCACGGGTCCATCGTGTGAGACAGACGACGCCCCTGCACCTCGACCCAGTGGCGGTAATCGCCGGAGGTCGCGACGGCGGCATCCTGAAGCGCGAGGATCGAATGCGGCGTCCGGCGCTCGGCGTCCGGCGCCTCGACCGCGATGGTCCAGGCCTCGCCGTCCGGCCGGAGGCCCATCGCGCGCATCTCGCCATCGATCCCGACGAGTCCATCGGAAATCCCATGATGGCGCAGGGTCTCGGCGAGCCGGTCCACGCCATAGCCTTTGGCGATGCCGTTGAGGTCGAGTTTCAGGGCTGCGGCCTTGCGCACGCGGGCGCCGTCCATCTCCAGCGCCTCATGTGCCGGGCGTCGTGAGGCGGTCATCGCGGCGCGGATGCCATCCGGCGCGGCGTCCCCGGGCCCGAAGCCCCAGGCCGTCACCGCGTCGCCCATGCCAATGTCGAACGCCCCGCCCGAGGCGCGCCCGATCTCGAGGCCGAGGCGCAGGACCGCAGCCAGTTGCGCGGGCACCGCCACCCATTCTCCCACCGGCGCCGTGTTGAGCCGCATCAGGTCACTTCCCGAGTTCCAGGTCGACATCTGTCCGTCCACCTCGTCCACGGCCGCCTGAAGCGCCGTGCGGATCGGGGCCGCGTCGAAGTCCGGCTCCGCGAAGAACAGCGCCGACCAGCGCGTGCCCATGGTCGGGCCGCTCAGCGCGGTGCGCGCCCTCTCAGTAGACATCTTCGACATACCGGCCCTCCGCCTTCAGGACCGCCGGCGTCAGCCCGGCCGGTGCGAGAATGTCGGCCAGTCCCTCGGCCACGCCGGCGGCCATGTCCCGTCCGCCGCAAACCATCACGCGCGCCCCATTGCGGATGAGCTCCGCGACCTGAGTGGCCTCGCCGCGTAGTTCATCTTGCACGTAGTGGGGACGCGCCCCGCGCGAGACGGCCGTGACCAGGCGGGTCAGACGCCCCTCGTCCTGCCAGCCGGAGAACTCCTCGCCGTAGAAGAAATCGCTGTCGGGATGGCGCATGCCGAAGAACAGGTGGACGGGCCTGCCGCGCGTGTTGTCGCGCACAAAGCCTGCGAGCGGCCCGATGCCGGTCCCCGCGCCGATCAGGATCAGCGGCGCCCGGCTCGGCCCCGGACGGAAGCCTGGGTTCCGGCGGAGGAAGGCGGCCACCGTCTCGCCCGGCTCCAGCGCCGTGAGTTGACCCGAGCAGAGGCCGCCGGGATGCTTCTTGACCACGATCTCGACGAAGCCGTCGCGGCGTCCGGAGGCGAGCGAGTAGAGCCGCGGGACGGCGCCTCCTTCGGGCAGAATGCCGATCAGGTCGCCCGCCTGGAACCGGGCGAACCCGCCCCCGAGCAACCGTTGCCAGAGTGAGGCGCGCGGCAGCGCGAAGCGGAGGATCGCGGTCGGCGCCTGCACCTCGGCGCCGTAGTCGCGCCGCGAGACGAGGGTCAGCGTGGTCGTATGCGGCTGGACCGGCTGATGCGACAGTTCGAGTTCGATCCCGAGCGCGTCTCCAAGCGCCCGGCCCCAGTGCGCGAAATCCTGCGGCGATTGTTGGTCGATCGTGTCGAGCGACAGAAGCTCGGGCCAACCCTTCGCCTGCGCCACTGCCGCGACGTCCCTGGCGAAGGCGCAATAGGCGGGAAAGCTGCGGTCGCCGAAGCCGAGCACTGCCAGAGGAATATCCGGCGCCCGGTCGGAAGCGTTCAGCCGGTCGAGAAAGCCCTTCGCCGAGGCGGGCGCCGCGCCGTCGCCATAGGTCGCGGCGAGCAGGATGAGCCGCTGGGCCGCAGCGTAGCGCTCCGGAGCGAAGCCCGACATGGGGCCGACATGGACCCTCTGCCCGGCTTGCGTCAGCGCGGCGTGAAGCGTCGCGGCAAAGCCCCAGGTGCTGCGGCCCTCGCTCCCGACAAGCAGGACCGTCTCGGCGCGACCCGCGGACTGGTTGCCCCAGATGCGCGGCCGACCGCGTCGCCCAACGAGCCAGACCAGCAGGCCGGTCGCGCCCATTGCGGGTACGCCGAGCGCCATGAGCCCGAGCACGAGGCCGAGCGTCGCCGCGCCCTGTCCGGTGTGCAGCATGTAGATGGTCTCTGATACGCGTTCCCACCCGGTCAGGTCGGTCCAGGCCAGGAGGGCCCCGTCGCCCCGATCGAGGTATCCGGTTCCCCGGTCCGTCTTGAGCGTGAACACGTCCGTCGGGTCGCCGGGATAGGGAAAGCTCAGTTCCCGCAGTTGGGCGACGGGCGTCTCCACCAGAAGGAGCATCTGACCAGGTGCGAACCCGGTCTCGCCGCTCACCTCAACCGGCATGGCTTGCACGCCGCCACCGGGAAGCAGATCGAAGGTGGACGCCGTCATCCACAGGGCGGTGGTTGACGACAGGACAAGGCCGACCACTGCGATGCGGGCGATCTCGACATGCAGTCGGCCAGCAAGGGGTCCGCGCAGCCGCGCGAACCAGTGCCGCCAGCCGCCCGCGCGCCGCGTAACCAGGATGGCGCCCGAAAGCGCGAGGACCAACATCGCGGCAGCACCCACGGCCGTAGCGATGCGCCCGCCATCGCCGAGGAACAGCGAGCGATGCAGATTGGTAAGCCAGCGTTGCGTCTGGTTGGGGTCAGCCGAGGCCGCACCCTGACCAGTTGCGGGGTCGATCACAGCGGCGCCGGGCGTGCCCTGATCGAACCAGTAGGCGGTGATCCGGCCCGAGGGCGCGCGGCGGATTTGCTCGACGCCTGGATAGGCGCCCTGGATGCGACCCGCGAGCGTGGCGACCGTCATGCCCGCCTCGGCCTGCGGCGCGGCAACGCGCTCGGCCGCAGGGAAGACCGACAGTGCCGCGCCGCTCAGGGATAGCACGGTGACGAGCGCGAGGGCCAGAAGACCCGGCCAGCGATGGAGTGCACGGATCATGGCCCCGCTCCTCACATGTCGAAGGCGAAGCTGGCGATGTAGCGCCTGCCGGTCACCGGTGTGCCGGCGCCCTCGGTGGTCAGCGGGACGGCCACCTCGTTCGGGCTGTCGCGCATGTCCTCGACGGCCGCGTCGATGTGGAGCGTGTAGCCCGCGTCAAATAGCGCGTCGGCGAGGTCGAGCGTGATCTCGAGCGTGCGGCCCGCGCCGACGCTGGCGCCGGTGATGCCGTTGACCTGCGCGGTGTCGCCGCCGGTGGCGCGGTACCAGTCGCTCAGGTGCTCGTAGTACTTGGATTTGCCGCCGGCCATCCACAAGCTGCCGACATAGGCGCCGGAGGCGTCGGTGACGTAGAGCCCGAGATAGGCCCCGTCGCCGCCGTAATTGTTGAGGGTCGCGGTCAGGGTCACCGGCCGCGCCATGGCGAGGCCGGGAAGTGTCAGCGCCGTGGTCAGCGCGAGCGTTGCGAGAAGCGATTTCATCGGGTTGATCCTTGTTCGGAGAGGGGCTCAAGAGCGGTTCAGTTCACCTGAACCTGCGGAGGTGCGCCGTTCCCGAAGAGACCGTTCTGCGGCGGGGCGACCGTGCCGGCGGGCGCGGGATTGCGAGCGCCGCCCCGACAATCGTCGTCGTCATCGTCGTCGCAGTCGTCGTCATCGTCATCGTCGTCGTGGCCGCGACGCGAACCGTCCCGCCAGCGGTCGTCATCGTCGTCGTCATCGTCGCTTGCGAGAACGAGCGGCATGGCTTGCGAGGAGTCATCGAAGAGCGCGGCAATGGGCCGAAGGACGCTATCGGCCGGGGCTTGCATCGCGCTCCAGGCGGGGACGCCGATCGCGGCGGTCAGCGCCGTGGACGCGACCAGAAGTGTCAGGGTCTTTTTCATGGCAGGGCCTCCTTTCGTCTGCTGAGGACAATCTGGAGACACGACCTGAGGCCTTCCTGACGCGTCGGCGATTCCCCCTTCAGCTTGCCGTCAGGAAGAGAGCGGCTGCCGAAAGAAAAAGGCCCCGCCCGTGAGGGCGAGGCCAAGAGGGGGCCGAAGGGACGGTCGGCCTTGGGTGCGGTCAGGCGATGTCGCCGGGACCGGGCCCGCGCTTGTCGCCGGTCACCATGGCGCGCGCCAGGTTCTCGTGGTGCCTGAAGGATGCCAGCACGACGCCGCCCACATGCAGCGCGGCGAGCAGCAGCATCAGGTTGGCAAGCGTCTCATGGACCTCCTTCAGCGGTCCCTCGACCTCGCTCCGCGCGCCATACTCCCGCTCGTCACCGTCGTCGTCGGCCCAGGCGGGCGCCACGATGGCGGGAATGGACGGACGCATCGCCAGACGGGCCTCGTCCTCCATGAGCCAGCCGGTCAAGGCCGTCCCCGACAGCGTAACCAGCAGCGCCACGACCATCGCCGCGCCCGCCGGGTTGTGGCCGAGGTAGCGCCGCTCGCGTCCGCGGGTCATGTCCCCGAGATAGGCCAGCGTCTCGCCTGGGCCTTTCAGGAACTGGGCGAAGCGCGCGTAGCGACTGCCGACGAGGCCCCAGACCAGCCGGAAGGCGACAAGTGCGGCGACGGTGTAGCCTGCGATCTCGTGGACAGGTTGCAGCTCGTCCGCAGTCAGCCATGCGGTCGCGAAGGCTGCGACCAGGCCCCAATGGAACACGCGGACCAGCGGATCCCAGACACGGACCTTGCTGCTCGGCCCCGTGCTCATCTCTGGCCCTTGGTGTGAGATTGCGTCAGTCATCGTCGCCTCCTTCGCGATCCCGGCGGGGGCGATCGTCGTCGTCCTCGTCCTCGTCCTCGTATTCGAACTCGATCACTTGCAGTGTCGCCGGATGAACGGTCACCTCGATCCGGCGCCCCTCGGCGTCGCGGCCGTCGATCTCGTAGCAGCCGTCGTCGATCTTGATCCGGCGCACCGTCCAGCCGTTTTCCTCGGCCAGCCGGGCGACGGCGTCGCGCGGCTGCCAGTCGGCCATCGGCACGAAGCAGTCGTCGTCCGCCAGCGCTACGCCGGCCGGAAAGACCGCGAGAAAGCCGAGAATTGTCAATGTCTTCTTCATGGGCCAAACTCCTCGCTGCGGCCATCTTGACGCAATTCATGCGCGGCGAAGCTGACGGCAGCCTGAAGGGACGTGCGCCGCCGCTTCAGCTTCGTGTCAGCCAGACGGATCATGGAGGGTCATCGGAAGAGGACGGGGACGAGGATGCGGATCCTGCTGATCGAGGACGACACGGTGCTTGGCGCGGCGGTGCGCGACCAGATCGCGGCCGATGGACAGTCGGTCGATTGGGTGATGCGCCTCGATGCGGCCGGCGACGCGGCGAAATCCACGTCCTACGACCTGATCCTTCTCGACCTCATGCTGCCGGACGGCCGTGGCATCGGCTTTCTCAAGGGCCTGCGCGCACGGGGCGACGTGACGCCGGTCATCATTCTGACGGCGCTGGACCAGGTGTCAGACCGGATCGAGGGGCTGAACGCAGGTGCCGACGATTATCTTGTCAAGCCCTTCGATCTCGGCGAGTTGTCTGCGCGGATCGGGTCTGTCGCCCGGCGCTACAGCGGCAACCCAAACCCCATCGTCACCCACGGGCCGCTGGAAATCGACCTCGCCGCCCGCAGCGTTCAGCGCGGCGGAAAGCCGGTGCAACTGACGGCGCGCGAATGGGCGCTGTTCGAGGCCTTCCTCGCGCGCCCCGGCCAGCTCCTGTCCAAGGCGCAGCTGGAGGAGAAGCTCTACGCCTTCGACGCCGAGGTCGAGAGCAACACCATCGAGGTCCATGTCAGCCGCCTGCGAAAGAAGCTCGGGAGCGCGATCGTCGAGACCGAGCGCGGCATGGGCTACCGGCTGGGCCGGCCATGAGGTGGCCCCCCAGCCTTCAGGCGCGGCTCGGTCTGTCGCTCGGCCTCATGCTGACGGTCCTCTGGCTCGCCGCCGCGACGGTCACAGCCGTGATCGTCCGGGGCGAACTGGACGAGGTCTTCGACAGCGCCCTCCGCGAAACTGCGGAACGCATCCTGCCGCTGGCGGTGACCGATATCGTCGGACGCGAAGACCAGGGAGTGACCCAACGGCTCGCGCCGATCCGCGAGCACGACGAGTTGTTCACCTATCTCGTGCGGGACGCCGAGGGTCTGCATCCTGCTGCAGTCCCATGCGGCAGACCCCGCAGTGTTCCCGCCCTACGACGGGCCGGGGTTCCACCAGACCGCAACTCACCGGCTCTATAGCGACGCGGCGCTCCAGGGGACGATCCGCATCACGGTGGCCGAACCGCTGGCGCATCGCGCGTCCGTTGCGCGGGAAATCCAGATGGGCCTCGCCCTGCCGCTCCTGATCGTGCTGCCACTCGCGCTGGCGGCGATCATCATCGCCGTCCGCTTCAGCCTCGATCCTCTGCACCGGTTCCGCACACGGCTGGAGGCGCGCGGCGCCCGCGACCTGTCGGAAGTTCCTGCGAGCGATCTGCCGACGGAGATCGGCCCTTTGGCTGAAACGCTCAACAGCCTTCTGGCGAGGCTGCGCGACGCATTCGAGGCCGAACGCAGCTTTGCCGCGAACGCTGCACACGAGTTGCGGACGCCACTGGCGGGCGCAATCGCGCAGGCGCAACGGCTCAGGTCGGAGGCCAAGGACCCTGCCATCGGAGCGCGCGCCGCAGAGATCGAGGCGACGCTCAAGCGCCTCACCCGGCTGTCGGAACGGCTCATGCAGCTCGCCCGGGCGGAAGGCGGGCGCCTGCGGATGGACCGAAGCGCAGACCTGAGAGCCGTCGCGCGTGTTGTGGTGGACGATCTGGCGCGCGCGAGCGCGCCGGGCCGCATTGCGCTGACCCTACCGGACACGGCCGTCATGTCGGATATCGACCCTGACGCCTTCGGCATCCTCTGCCGGAATCTCGTGGAGAATGCGCTTCGTCATGGGGCGGAGACTGCGCCAGTCAATGTGACCCTGACGGGAGATGCGCACTTGATCGTGTCGAACGACGGTCCCGTCCTGCCGCGCGACACGCTCGACCGCCTGACGGTCCGTTTCGAGCGGGCAAACCCAAGCACCGATGGCAGCGGACTTGGCCTTGCCATAGTCGTTGCCATCGCGGACCGGATCGGAAGCCACCTCATTCTGGAGCCGCGTCCGGGGTCGTCTTCCGGTTTTCAGGCTTCCCTCAGGTTGCCGACAGATCCTGCGGACACCATCGCGCGAGACGCGATGCGCAGAACGTGACATATGATGGAGCATCAGCAGCTTCGCGCCTGGTCGCGCATCACGGCGTAGTCACTCAGCATCTCGCCAATGGCCGACCCGTTCGGCAGTCGCGCGAGTTCCTCGGCCGCCCGCGCCTGAAACTCGCGGCTATACTCGACGACCGGCGGACACGCCCCTAGCCCGCTGCCGTCAGAACCGACCGTCGCGCAGCCGCTCAGCAAGCTCGTCGCGATTGCGAGGACGGCGAGCTGCAGCCTCCAGCATCTGGCGTTGGACATCATTGACCTTCTTCGTTGTCTCAAGGCGTTCGGCGAGGCGTCCCGCTCGCTCGCCGGAGCGCCGGAGTGCGAGCAGGAACAGGAGCACAGCGTGCGCGAGCGCGCCGTAGCGCAGCGCCGCCCGGATCCACGGGCTCATGGCGACCCCGGTGAGCAGTGCGGCGATCACCGCCGCCCCCGCTTCCAGTCATCGAAGCGAGCATAGATGGTGACCGCGATGCCGCCGAGCGCCACAAGGATGAACACCCAGCGCAGGGTGTCGAGATACGGCACGAGCGGCAGGATGGCGGTCTGGGTCTCGGCCAGGACGCTCTGCGCCACCTCGACCCCGGCCGCGCCCAACGTGGCGACACCAGCCGCGCCACCACCCTTCATTGTGCGGCTGTCAGCCAGCACCTCGCGCGCGGGCGGTGTCTCGGCTGGAAATGCCGTCGCGCGCACCGGGAAACGCTCGCCTCACTGGCGCGCGGGGCCGAGGTCGACGTGCATGAAGCCCGACCGCGGGTAGAAGCCGAAGCCGAGGAACCCGACTTCCCGTGCCGCCGCCTCGAAGGCCACCGGATCGTGGTTTGCCATGGCGATGTCGAAGGCGGCCCCGTCGAGGTGCTTCGACCGTGTAGCACCGCCGACGGCGCGGTTGTGCTCGGGGCTGCGGTAGGCCGACATCGTCTATCCGACCGTCACTCCAAAGATCATACCCACCGCTGCTGTCGCTGCCATGGCGAGCGCTCCCCAGAAGGTGACGCGAATGGCTCCCTTGATGATCCCCGCACCGCCAACCGACGCCCCGAGCCCCCCGAGCACAGAACCCGAGCCCCCCGATCACAGAAAGCGCCAGAAGGGTCGTGGCTCTGCTTGCCTCCTGTCGAATGCTGGCACGGCACGGCACGAGACCGAGCCGGGCGGCAAAGTCGCGCCCGCGGCGGAACTATTCCATCGGCGGGGCGAAGGTCTCGACCGCGAGCGCGGTGATCGGGCCGACACCCGGCATCGTCTGCAGCTGGCGCGGCACTTCCCCTTCGTTCGACATTGCCGCGATCCGCGCCTTCAGCGCATCGATCCGGTCGGTCAGATGGGCGATCTGATCGAGGAGCATGCGGCAGATTTCCCGGGCGAGTTCCGGCACGTCGGCGTCGGGATCTTTGACGACCTTCGCGAGGCGTGGCATATAGCCGATCCCCTCGGGAGCGACATAGCCGAATTCGTAGAGATGCGACCGCAGCGCGTTTACCGCCTCGGTGCGCTGCTTAACGAGCAGCTCGCGCGTGCGGAACGCGACGGCGTGCGCCTGCTGGTCGGCCGATTTCGGTTCAACGAAGCGCATGGTCGGCCGCAGGGCCGCCTCGACGATCGCCTCCGCATCGGCCGCGTCGTTCTTCTGCCGCTTCAGGAACGGCTTGACGTAAGGCGGCGCAGTCAGCCGGACCTCATGCCCGTGCCGCGTCATTTCCCGCGCCCAATGGTGCGCGCTGGCACAGGCCTCCATCGCCACCAGGCACGGCGGCTGAGGTAGCTCGACGGCTTCGTGGTCTCGACCCGCGCCCGTGGAAGGTAGGGGTAGCAGTCGAGGTCGAGCCGTGGCGGACGCCGCTCGACGCGACACAGCACGAGATGCTTGACCGCGTCGTACCCGATGGCGCCGAGATCGAGCGCCTGGCGCACGGCGCCGTGGACATGGTCCATCTCGAAGGTCTCGAAGAGCCGCAGGACTTGCACGTACTCGCGCTTGCCCGCTTTACCCATCCGGGCCTCGCCGGGTCTTCGGTGGCCGCCGAACTGGTGTCTGTAGGGGCGCGCGTTGTCCTGGTCGAGCAGGAGAGCCAGCCGGGTTATCACACGACAGGGCGATCAGCTGCCGTCTATTCCCCGATCTACGGGCCGCAGCCCATCCGCGCGCTGACCAGGGCATCGTTGTCGTTCTACGAACGCCCACCCGCCGGGTTCACAGAAAGACCCATGCTAAAGCCGATAGATGCGGCCTTTATCGCCCGTGAAGACCAGTTGCCCCTGTTGGCGGCCATGCAGGATGATCTGGCCGACGCACAGACGCTTTGCCGGATCGAGCGCGAGGAGCTTTACAAACGCCTGCCATTATTGCGTCAAGGCTATGCTGTGGCGGCCCTTCGGGACAACGGCACTTTTGAAATCGACGTCGCCGCCCTGCACCAGGGCTATCTTCGCCTCTTCAAGGGTCTGGGTGGCGAGGTCCTAACGTGCGCACCAGTCACCGGGTTGGCGTGCGGTTGGGTATGGCGGGCTCGCGCCGGCCGTTGCGGCGGCGGCGCCCGCGCTTCGGTTTGCGCTGCGCCAGCAGCCGCGGCAGGCCCGCGCGCCTTCCGGCCGGGCTGTAGGCGTGGCGGTAGATGGACTCCGCGCTGATTGCGCACTCCGATCCCTCCAGCTCCATCCGCCCCGCGATCTGCTCCGGGGACCATCCCATGGCGAGGCGGTCCTCAACGTGGTCGCGCAGCGGGGGCGATCGCTCGATCTTCGAGCCGCGCAGCTTGCGCGCCCAGGCGCGGCGGCCTGCGCTGTCCGGCCGATAGCCGTCGGCGCAACGGTTGCGCTCGAGTTCGCGCTGGATCGTGCTCCGGTGACGATCCATGCGCCTCGCGATCTCGCTGATGCCCAGATCCATCTCGATCATGCCGCGCAGGCGACATCTCTCCTCAAGGCTGAGGTGGCTGTATCTCTTTCCCATGGCGGCTCCGGACATAGCCGGTGTCGCACTTGGCTTGTGAGTTTACTATCCTCGCAGGATGAACAGGTCAGTCAAGGGCAATGACAAGGGCAACGTGGAGGGCGTGATCGGCTTCGGCCGGCGCAACTTCATGGTGCCGATGCCGCGCTTCGAGAGCTTCGAGGCGCTGAACGCCGGGTTGGAAGAGCAGTGCCTGAAGCGCCAGGATGCGGTCCTCCGCGGTCACGCCGAGACGATCGGCGAGCGGCTCATGCGGGATCTCGACGCGTTGATGCCGTTGCCGGCGGTGCCCTATGATGCCTGCGAGAAGGTCAGCACGCGGGCGACCTCGATCTCCATGGTCCGATACCGCAACAACGATTACTCGTTCCCGGTGGCCTACCCTATCATGTCGCGATGGAGCTGCTGCTGAACGGCCGCTGGATGGATGTCGAGGAGGCCCATCGCTGGGGGCTGGTGAACCGCATCCATCCGGCCGCGGACCTGATGGCAGAAGCCCGCCGGATGGCCGCCGTCCCTGGCGTCCGGCCCGCGGGTGGTCTTCGCCGCGATCAAGGAGATCGTGCGCGAGGCCGAGGCCATGAAATTCCAGGACGCGCTCACCCGCGTGACCCGGAGCCAGTTCGCGATGGTCGAGAAGCTCTACCGTTCGGAGGACCAGAAGGAGGGCGCCCGCGCCTTCGCCGAAAAGCGCGAACCGGTCTGGAAGGGGCGTTGACCGGTCATCTCCGGCAAGCCTGTGAAATTTTCGCGGGCGGCCATTCCGGAACGGGGATCGGGCGGCCCCTGCGGCGGGCGGTGAACGCTCAGTGCACCGCCGCGGGTCCGCGGCGCGGCGAGGTCGAAATGCGACCGAAGCAGCCGGATCAGCCGCCGTTGGCTCGCCCGGTGCCGGGTCCGCAGATGCACCGCCGCGAAGACCGGCTGCGTCACGGGTGGCGCGTCGGCCACCATGCCTGCGCCGCCGGCTGCCGCGAGAGCGTCCGCCGTCTTGTCCAGCAGATAGGCCGTGCCGCCGAGGGCGGCCAGAAGCCCCGCGACCGCCGCGTTCTGCCCGCTCGACACCCTGGCGGACGAGAGGCCGGGGTGCAGAAGCGCATGGGTCTGCGCGAACGCGGGCGAGTAGTTCGCAAGGATGTATCGGTCGGCGCGGACCCCGGCCAGTCGTTCGGTCTCGGTCGAGACCATGCGGTAGACGATCTCTCCCACCGTTTCGAAATGCAGATCCGGGTTCGGCTTGGGGGTGAACAGCATGGCGAAGTCGAGGCTTCCGGCGGACAGTTCCGCACACATGTTGGCAGAGTAGTCGGCCTCGACATAGAAGGCGACGCCCGGGAAACTCGTGAGACAGGCGCTCACCACGTCGCCGATATGGGTGCCCGCCAGATCGTGCTGCAATCCGATCCGCAGCGACAGCGCGCTGTCGCCGGCCTGCCGGGTCGCGTGGAGTGCCTCGGCCCATCCGAGCCGCAGGCCGCGCGCGTGGGGCGCGAACATCAGCCCCTCGGTCGTCAGTTCGGTCCCCGCACGCCCGCGGCTGAACAGTCGCCGCTGCAGGTGGCGCTCCAGGGTGCGGATCCGTCCCGAGATCGTGGACTGGGTCACGCCCAGCCTGTCCGCGGTCCGGTTGAAGCTGCGGGTCTCGCACAGGTCGAGGAACGTCTCGATCAATTCGATCTGCATCGGTCACCCTGATCGGTTTTGCCGATCAATAACGATTTGTGCGCTCGATTGAAAGCGCGTGTCTCCGGCCGGATACTCGCCCCGGCAACTGGAGAGGGCGATGCATGTCGGAGGGGGTCGAGACCGCGCGCGTGGTGATCATCGGAGGCGGGGCGGTCGGCGTTTCCGCGCTCTACCATCTGGCGAAGGCCGGCTGGACCGACTGCACGCTGCTCGAGAAGACCGAGCTGACGGCGGGTTCGACCTGGCACGCGGCGGGGAACGTGCCGACCTTCTCCACGTCCTGGGCGATCATGAACATGCAGCGGTACTCGACTGAGCTCTATGCCGGGCTTGGTGCCGCGGTCGATTACCCGATGAACTACAATGTCACGGGCTCGATCCGGCTGGCTCATGGCTCCGAGCGGATGCAGGAGTTCCAGCGCGCCTGCGGCATGGGCCGGCATCAGGGGATGGCGCTGGAGATCCTCGCCGCCGAGGAGCTCCGGTCGCGCCACCCCTTCCTCGAGACCCACGACATCGCCGGGGCGCTCTACGATCCGGCGGACGGAGACATGGACCCGGCGCAGCTGACCCAGGCGCTGGCCCGGGGCGCGCGCGCGCTCGGCGCCCGGATCGAGCGGTTCCGCCCGGCGACAGGGGTCAGCCGCGCGGGCGACGAATGGATCGTCCATACGGACAAGGGCGACATCCGCTGCGAGATCGTCGTCAACGCCGCCGGATACTACGCGGGGCGCGTCGGCGACTGGTTCCTGCCCTTCGGGGGCCGCCCCGTGCCGATGGCGGTCATGAGCCACCAGTATCTGGTGTTCGAAGAGGTTCCGGCGGTCCGGGACTGGTCGGCATCGGCCGGGCGCAAGCTGCCGCTGCTGCGCGACGTCGACGTGTCCTACTACCTGCGTCAGGAGAAGGCGGGCTTCAACCTCGGCCCCTACGAGCGCGACTGTCGCGCCCATTGGGTCGGGCCGGAGGATCCGTTTCCGGAGGATTTCAGCTTCCAGCTGTTCCCGGACGATCTCGACCGGCTGGAGCCGTACATCGCCGACGCCATCCGGCGCGTGCCCGTTCTGGCCGAGGCCGGACTGGCCAAGGTGATCAACGGTCCGATCCCCTACACGCCCGACGGCAACCCGCTGCTCGGGCCGATGCCCGGCGTGCGGAACGCCTTCGAGGCCTGCGTCTTCACCTTCGGGATCGCGCAGGCGGGCGGGGCGGGCAAGGTTCTGGCCGAATGGGTGACCGAGGGCGCGACCGAGTGGGACATGTGGTCCTGCGATCCGCGCCGTTTCACTGGCTATACCGATCCGGACTATTGTCTTGCCAAGGCCCGGGAGGTCTACGGCCACGAATACGCCATGCATTTCCCGTGGCATCGCTGGCCCGCGGGGGCGGATCGGCGGCTGTCGCCGGTCCATGCGCGGATCCGGGCGTCGGGTGGACAGATGGGGCCCTACAACGGCTGGGAGCGGGCGAACTGGTTCGCGGCACCCGGCGACGATACCGGCGCGGCGGCGACCCGCACCTGGGGCCGCGCCGGGCCTTGGGAGCCGCGCATCCGGGCGGAATGCGAGGCGGTCAGGGACGGCGTCGGCGTTCTCGATCTTCCGGGATTCTCGCGGTTCGACCTGTCCGGTCATGGCGCGGACGACTGGCTTCTCGGCCTGATCGCCGGGGGGCTGCCGGCGCCGGGTCGTGTCGGGCTGGCCTATTTCCCCGACCATCGCGGCCGCGTGCTGACCGAGATGTCGGTTCTGCGGCACGCGCCGGACAGCATGACGCTGATCACGGCCGGCGCCGCGCAATGGCACGACGGCGAATACCTCCGCGGCCGCCTCGCGCCCGGCCTGACCTTGGAGGATCGCAGCGCGGAGATCGACACCCTGATCGTCACTGGTCCGAAATCGAGGGCGACGCTCGGCGCCATCGCCGAGGCGGATCTTTCGCGCCCCTGGCTGACGCATCAGACGGGCCGGGTCGCGGGGCGGCCCGCGCTGCTGGCGCGGGTGTCGTTCGCCGGAGAAATGGGTTGGGAGATCCACGCAGCGAACGCGGACATGCCGGAGATCTACGAGGCGGTTCTGGCGGGGGGCGCCACGCCCTTCGGCATGTGGGCGCTCAACAGCCTGCGGCTGGAGAAGGCGTATCGCGCCTGGAAGGGAGACCTCTCGACCGACTACTCGCTGCTCGAGGCCGGGCTGGAGCGTTTCGTCCGCCTCGACAAGCCGCAGGACTTCCCCGGCAAGGCGGCGCTCCTGTCCGAGCGGCAGCGCGGCGTGGCGAAACGGTTCGCCGTGCTGAGCGTCGACGCGGGCGACGCCGACGCGCCTCCCATGTCCACGCTCTGGCACGACGGCGTCGTCGTGGGCGAGGCGACGAGCGGCGGCTGGGGTTACCGCGTCGGCGCGTCGATCGCCCTGTCGGTGCTTCGGGCGGACCTCGCGGTTCCCGGCCAGGCGATCGAGGTGGAGATCTACGGCGAACGACGGTCCGCGATCGTCCGCGGCGACGGGCCGCTCTGGGATCCCGACAACGAAAGGCTGCGCGCATGACGCATCCGCCGGAACGCGCGCGCGCGGTCATCATCGGGGGCGGCATCTCGGGCTGCTCCGTCGCCTATCATCTCGCGAAGGCGGGGTGGACGGACATCGTCCTGCTGGAGCGTCGGCAGCTGACCTGCGGCACGACCTGGCACGCGGCGGGCCTGATCGGCCAGTTGCGGGGCAGCCAGAACATGACGCGGCTGGCGAAGTATTCCGCCGACCTCTACGTCCAGCTGGAGGCGGAGACCGGCATCGCCACCGGCATGCGGCAGGTCGGGTCGATCTCGGTCGCCCTGACCGCCGCGCGGCGCGAGGAATTGCTGCGTCAGGCGACGCTCGCGCGCGCCTTCGGCGTCGAGGTGCACGAGATCGGCGCCACCGAAGTCGGGGCAATGTATCCGCACCTGAACGTCGAGGGTGTGACCGGGGCGGTCCACCTGCCGCTCGACGGCCAATGCGATCCGGCCAACATCGCGATGGCGCTGGCGAAGGGCGCCCGGATGCGCGGCGCGCGAATCGTCGAAGGCGCGACGGTCGCGGGCGTGACCGACGACGGCCGGAGCGTGACCGGGGTCGACTGGGTTTCCGCGGACGCGGCGGGCCACATCGCCGCCGAGGTGGTCATCAACTGCGGCGGCATGTGGGGGCGCGAGCTGGCGGCGCGGTCGGGGGTGACGCTGCCGCTGCACGCCTGCGAGCATTTCTATCTGGTGACCGAGCCGATCGAGGGGCTGGGCCATCTTCCGGTGCTGCGCGTGCCGGACGAATGCGCCTACTACAAGTCCGACGCCGGAAAGATGATGCTCGGCGCCTTCGAGCCCAAGGCGAAGCCCTGGGGCATGGCGGGGATCCCCGAGGATTTCTGCTTCGACACGCTGCCCGAGGATTTCGATCATTTCGAACCGATCCTCGAGATGGCCACGCACCGGATGCCGCTGTTCCGGACGGCGGGCATCCATACCTTCTTCAACGGTCCCGAGAGTTTCACCCCCGACGACCGCTATTACCTCGGCGAGGCGCCGGAACTCGGCGGCTACTGGGTCGCGGCGGGGTACAACTCCATCGGCATCGTCTCCTCCGGCGGAGCGGGCATGGCGCTCGCGCACTGGATCACCGAAGGAAAGCCGCCGTTCGATCTCTGGGAGGTGGACATCCGCCGCGCCCAGCCGTTCCAGCGCAACCGCCGCTACCTGCGCGAACGCGTGACCGAGACGCTCGGACTGCTCTATGCCGACCATTATCCGTGGCGGCAGGTCGAGACCGCGCGCGGCGTCCGGCGCAGCCCGGTTCACGAACACCTGAAGGCGCGGGGCGCGGTGTTCGGCGAGGTCTGCCGGGTGGGAGCGGGCGAACTGGTTCGCGGTGCCGGGTCAGGAGCGGGAATACCGCTACGACTGGGGCCGGCAGAACTGGTTCGAGAACCAGCGGGCCGAACACATGGCCGTGCGCGAGAACGTCGGCCTTTTCGACATGACCTCCTTCGGCAAGATCCGGGTGGAGGGGCGCGACGCCCGCGCCCTGATGCAGCGGCTCTGCGCGAACGACTTGGACGTGGAGCCGGGCGTCATCGTCTATACCCAGATGCTGAACGCCGGCGGCGGGATCGAGAGCGACCTGACGGTGACGCGCCTTGACGAGACCGCGTTCCTGCTGGTGGTGCCGGGCGCCACGCTGCGGCGAGACATCGCCTGGATCCGGCGGCATCTCGGAGACGACTCCGCCGTCGTGACCGACGTGACGGCCGCCGAGGCGGTGTTCTGCGTAATGGGGCCGGAAGCGAGAGGCCTCATGCGGGCCGTGAGCCCGGACGATTTCGGCAACGCCGCCCATCCGTTCGGCACGGCGCGCGAGATCGAGATCGGCATGGGCCTCGCCCGGGCGCACCGCATCAGCTATGTGGGCGAGCTTGGCTGGGAGCTGTACGTCTCCACCGATCAGGCGGCGCACGTCTTCGAGATCCTGCTGGAGGCCGGAGGCCGGCTGGGCCTGACTCTCTGCGGACTCCACGCGCTCGACAGTTGCCGGATCGAGAAGGCGTTCCGCCATTTCGGCCACGACATCACCGACGAGGATCACGTTCTGGAGGCCGGGCTCGGCTTCGC
>CAWGUH010000017.1:0-16672 GCA_963825715.1 uncultured Alphaproteobacteria bacterium
CACTAAATCCGCGCAGTCATGAGGTTCAGAGAAAACGGCTCCGGAGAGACTGATTTCGGTCGTTCCTCTCTGGCGACGGTGCACAGCCCCACCCGCATAACCCTCGAAAACAAAGGGAAAATCCGGCCGCAGCCGGATCGGGAGAACGCTTTCGCGAGGGCAAGTGGCGGAGGGGATGGGTCTGACATCCAACCTTCTCGCCCTTAAGTTATTGATTTATTTTATGGCGACTGTCTTCATTCGGTTGTTCGCAGCCTTGAGCGGCACCTGCACTACAGCACCGCACAACCTCGCCTAGCCGACAGTAACACCGAACAGCATTCCCACGATGGCCGTCGCCGCCATGGCCAGCGCGCCCCAGAAGGTCACGCGGACGGCCCCTCGACGATGCCGGCGCCGCCGGCCGACGCGCCGAGCCCACCAAGCACGGCAAGCGCCGATCAGGGTCGTGACCGCGACGACGAGCGCGATCTGCGCTGGCCGGCACGAGCAACGCGACGATCAGCGGGACGACGGCGCCGACCGCGAAGGTCGCCGCCGACACCAGCGCCGCCTGGATCGGATGCGCGGTCACGGTCTCGGAGATGCCGAGTTCGTCGCGCGCATGCGCTCCGAGCGCGTCGCGTTCGGTCAGCTGGACCGCGACCTTCTCCGCCAGGTCGCGGTCGAGCCCCCGCGTCGACGTAGATCCGCGTCAGTTCCTCCAGCTCGGCCTCGGGCGTTTCCGCCAGTTCCCGGGTCTCGCGGGCGAGATCGGCCTGCTCGGCGTCGGTCTGGGAACTGACCGAGACATACTCGCCCGCCGCCATCGACATCGCGCCGGCCACAAGCCCGGCGAGCCCGGCGATCAGGACCTCGGGCTTTCCGGATCCGGCCGCCGCCACACCGACCACGAGGCTCGCGGTCGAGACGAGACCGTCGTTGGCGCCGAGCACGGCCGCCCGCAGCCAGCCGATGCGATGCACCATGTGGATTTCGGAATGCGAGAGGCGGCTCATGGCGTGGCTCCTTCGGGGATGTCGGCCTGCCCGGGGGAGACAGCCTGTGGTTTCGGTGTGGCGGGTTCATGGGGCGCGATGCGCAGCGCGCGCAGCGCGTTCAGGATCACGGCGACGTCGATCGACCTCCTGCAGCAGCGCGCCCTGCACCGGGGTGAGGTAGCCGAAGGCGGCGGCGATCATGCCGAGCGACCGACAGGCCGATCCCGGCGACGACGCTTTCGACCGCGATCCGGCGCGACGCCCGCGCGATCTCGATCCCCGGCCCGAGCCGGTCGATCCGGTCGACGAGCAGCACGACGTCGGCCGCCTCGGCCGAGGCCGCGGCGCCGCGCGCGCCCATCGCGACACCGACATCGGCCGCCGCGAGCGCGGGCGCGTCGTTCACCCCGTCGCCCACCATCATCACCGGGCCCGTGCTTGCGCTCGGTCAGGACCAGCAGAACCTTCTGGTCGGGCGTCAGGCCGGCGCGCAGCCCGTCGAGGCCGAGCCCCTCGGTCACGCGCTCGGCCACGTCCGCGCGGTCGCCGGTGGCGAGCAGGATGCGCCCGATCCCCTCGCGGCGCAGCCCGTCGAGCATGGCGCCCGCGCCTTCGCGCAGCGGATCGGACATCACCAGATGCCCGGCCATGTGGCCGTCGACCGCCACGGCGACGAGGACCGATCCGGCGCCCATGGCGGGATGATCGCCCGCCAGCCGCCCGACGCGGGCCGCCACGAAGCCGTCGCCGCCGACGATGACCTTGCGGCCCTCGACGTGACCCACGACCCCTTCGCCGGGGATCTCCGCCACCTCCGACGGAACGGGCAGCGTGAGGCCCCGCGCCTTCGCGGCCGCGACGATGGCCTGCGCGACGGGATGCTTGGATGCCTGGTCGAGCGCTGCGGCGAGGCGCAGGATGTCGTCCTCGGCCATGCCGTCGTGGCTGTCGATCGACACGATCTGCGGGCGGCCGTCCGTCAGCGTGCCGGTCTTGTCGAGGATCAGCGTGCGGATGCGCGCCATCGTCTCGAGCGGTCCCGCGCCCTTGA
The DNA here is from genome assembly GCA_963825715.1 of uncultured Alphaproteobacteria bacterium. GTDB lineage: Bacteria > Pseudomonadota > Alphaproteobacteria > Rhodobacterales > Rhodobacteraceae > Amaricoccus. The sequence continues at coordinate 2,032 of CAWGUH010000017.1, forward strand.
TCAGCACGCCGAAATGCGCCGCGCGCGACAGGCCCGCGACCAGCGCGACCGGCACGGCCAGGATCAGCGGACAGGGCGTGGCGACGACCAGCACGGCGACGGCCCGGATCGGATCGCCGGTGAACCACCAGGCCGCGAAGGCGATGCTGACCGTGACCGCGAGAAAGCCCAGCGACCAGCGGTCGGCCAGCCGCGACATCGGCGCCTTGGACGCCTGCGCCTCCTCGACCAGCCGGACGATCCCGGCATAGGTGCTGTCCTTCGCCTCGCTGCGTCGCCGTCAGGTCGAAGGCCTCGCCCGCATTGGTCGAGCCGCTCATGGCGTCGGCGCCGCGCGCCAGCCGCACCGGCAGGGACTCGCCGGTCAGCGCCGAGGTGTCGACGAAGGCCGCGTCGGACGCCACCGTGCCGTCCACCGGCACCACGTCGCCCTGCCGGATCAGCAGCCGGTCGCCGGGCGCGATCTCGTCGAGCGGCACCTCCTCGAGCCCGCCGTTGCGATGCCGGGTCGCCGTCCGGGGCACGCGGGACAGGAGGTCGTGCATCTCGCGCCGGGCGCGGCCCTCGGCGAAGCTTTCGAGGAAGGTGCCGCCGGAATACATCACCGCGACGACCGCCGCCGCGAGCGTCTCGCCGAAGACGAGCGCCGCCGTCATGGACAGCGCGGCGACGATATCGAGGCCCGACCTCGCCGCGCGCCGATGCTGCGCAGGATCTCGACCACGAGCGCGGCGAGCGCGGGAACGACCCCGGCGATCCAGATGAGGTTCGCGATGTCGGGTTGGCCCGCGAAGTAGAACGCAAGTCCCGCAATCAGGCCGGTCGCGGCCAGCAGCAGGATGGCGGTCTTGAAGCGGTCGGTACCGTGTCTGTTCCATGCGGCTCATCTCCCCTCGGCTGAGGCGATTGCCGCTGGCTCTTCGGAAAAAAGTCGTCCGACTCCCACGCCCCTTGCGCTGCCGTCATCATCGCGCAGGAGGAACAGGGCGTCGAGCCCGCGTTTGTCTTGCGAGTGCCGCGCCTCTGTCCGGGCCCGAGCACCATGAGCGCCGTCGCCCAGGCATCGGCCTCGGCACAGGTGCGGGCCACGACGGTGACCGAGGCCGGCGACGCGATCAGCGGCGCGCCGCGTCTCGGGTCCATCGTGTGCGACAGGCGGCGCCCCTGCACCTCGACCCAGTGGCGGTAGTCGCCCGAGGTCGCCACGGCGGCATCCTGCAGCGCGAGGATCGAATGCGGCGTCCGGCGCTCGGCGTCCGGCGCCTCGACCGCGATGGTCCAGGCTTCGCCGTCCGGCCGGAGGCCGATCGCGCGCATCTCGCCGTCGATCCCGACGAGGGCGTCTGACGATCCCATGGTCGCGCAGGGTCTCGGCCAGCCGGTCGACGCCATAGCCCTTGGCGATGCCGTTCAGGTCGAGCGTGATGGGCGCGGTCTTGCGACACGCGGTCGCCGTCGATCTCCAGCACCTCATGCGCCGGGCGGCGCTGGGCGGCCATCGCGGCGCGGATGCCGTCGGGCGCGGCGGCCTCGGCCCGAAGCCCCAGGCCGTCACCGCGTCGCCCATGCCGATGTCGAAGGCCCCGCCCGAGGCGCGCCCGATCTCGAGGCCGAGGCGCAGGACCTCGCAGCAAGTCGCGCGGGCACCGCCACCCATTCGCCCACCGGCGCCGCGTTGAGCCGCATCAGGTCGCTGTCCGGCGTTCCAGGTCGACATCTGCGCATCCACCTCGTCCACGGCCGCCTGCAGCGCCGCGCGGATCGGGTCCGGGTCGAAGTCCGGCTCCGCGAAGAACAGCGCCGACCAGCGCGTGCCCATGGTCGGGCCGTTCAGGGCGATGCGCGCACCGCTCAGTAGACATCTTCGACATACCGCCCCTCCGCCTTCAGGACCGCCGGCGTCAGCCCGGTCGGCGCGAGGATCTCGGCCAGCGCCTCGGCCACGCCCGCGGCCATGTCGCGTCCGCCGCAGACCATCACGCGCGCCCCGTCGCGGATGAGCTCGCGCGACCTGGGCGGCCTCGCCGCGCAGCGCGTCCTGCACGTAGTGCGGACGCGCCCCGCGCGAGACGGCCGTGACCAGCCGGGTCAGACGCCCCTCGTCCTGCCAGCCGGGCAGCTCCTCGCCGTAGAGGAAGTCGCTGTCGGGATGGCGCATGCCGAAGAAGAGGTGGATCGGCCGCCGCCGCGCATTGCCGCGCACGAAGCCCGCGAGCGGCCCGATGCCGGTCCCCGCACCGATCAGGATCAGCGGCGCCCGGCTCCGGCCCGGACGGAAGCCGGGATTGCGGCGGAGGAAGGCGGTCACCGTGTCGCCCGGCTCCAGCGCCGTGAGCTGGCCCGAGCAGAGGCCGCCGGGATGCTTCTTCACCACGATCTCGATGAAGCCGTCGCGGCGCCCGGAGGCGAGCGAGTAGAGCCGCGGAACGGCGCTGCCTTCGGGCAGGATGCCGATCAGGTCGCCCGCCTGGAAGCGGGCGAAGCCCGCCCCCGGTCAGCCGCTGCCAGAGCGAGGCGCGCGGCAGGGCGAAGCGCAGGATCGCGGTCGGGGCCTGCACCTCGGCGCCGTAGTCGCGGCGCGAGACGAGGGTCAGCGTCTCGGTCTGCGGCAGGACCGGCTGGTGCGACAGTTCGAGGTCGATCCCGAGCGCCTCGCCAAGCGCGCGGCCCCAGCGCGCGAAATCCTGCGGCGACTGGCGGTCGATCGTGTCGAGCGGCAGGAGTTCGGGCCAGCCCTTCGCCTGCGGCCGCTGCCGCGACGTCCTTGGCGAAGGCGCAATAGGCCGGAAAGCTGCGGTCGCCGAAGCCGAGCACGGCCAGAGGCATGTCCGGCGCGCGGTCGGAGGCGCTCAGCCGGTCGAGAAAGCCCTTGGCCGAGGCCGGCGCCTCGCCGTCGCCATAGGTCGCGGCGAGCACGATGATCCGCTCGGCGCGCGCATAGCGCTCCGGCGCGAAGGCCGACATCGGGCCGACATGGACGCTCTGCCCGGCTTCGCGTCAGCGCGGCGTGAAGCGTCGCGGCGAAGCCCCAGGTGCTGCCGCCCTCGCTGCCGACGAGCAGGATCGTCTCGGCGCGCCCGGCGGGCTGGTTGCCCCGGATGCGCGGCCGCCCGCGCCGCCCGGCGAGCCAGATCAGCACGCCGGTCGCGCCCATCGCCGGCACGCCGAGCGCCATGAGCCCGAGCACGAGCCCGAGCGTCGCCGCGCCCTGTCCGGTGTGCAGCATGTAGATGGTTTCCGAGACGCGCTCCCACCCGGTCAGGTCGGCCCAGGCCAGGAGCGCGCCGTTGCCCTGGTCGAGATATCCGGTGCCCCGGTCGGTCTTCAGCGTGAAGACGTCCGTCGCGTCGCCGGGATAGGGAAAGCTCAGCTCGCGCAGCTCGGCGACGGGCGTCTGCCGCAGCGCGGCCATCCGGTCGAGCGCGAAGCCCGTCTCGCCGCTGACCTCGGTCGGGACGGCCGGCGTGGCGCCGCCATCGGGCAGCAGATCGAAGGTGGAGGCCGTCATCCACAGGGCGGTCGTGGAGGACAGAACAAGGCCGACGACGGCGATCCGGGCGATCTCGACATGCAGCCGCCCGGCGAGCGGCCCGCGCAAGCGCGCGAACCAGTGCCGCCAGCCGCCCGCCCGCCGCGCGACCAGCGCCGCGCCGGAGAGCGACAGGACCAGCATCGCGGCCGCCCCCGCGGCCATGGCGATGCGCCCGCCATCCCCGAGGAACAGCGAGCGGTGCAGGTTGGTGAGCCAGCGTTCGACCTGGTTCGGGTCGGCCGAGGCCACGCCCTCGCCCGTCGCCGGGTCGATCACGGCGGCGCCCGGCGCGCCCTGATCGAACCAGTAGGCGGTGATCCGACCCGAGGGCGACCGGCGGATCTGCTCGACGCCCGGATAGACGGCCTGGATGCGGTCCGCGAGAGCGGCGACGGTCAGCCCGGCTTCCGCCTGCGGCGCGGCGAGGCGCTCGGCCGCAGGAAAGACCGACAGCGCCGCGCCGCTCAGGCCAGGATGGTGACGAGCGCGAGGGCCAGAAGACCCGGCCAGCGATGGAGTGCGCGGATCATGGCCCTGCTCCTCACATGTCGTAGGCGAAGCTGGCGATGTAGCGGCGCCCGGTCACCGGCGTGCCCGCGCCCATCGGTCGTGAGCGGCACGGCCACCTCGTTCGGGCTGTCGCGCATGTCCTCGACGGCCGCGTCGATGTGGAGCGTGTAGCCCGCGTCGAACAGCGCGTCGGCCAGGTCGAGCGTGATCTCGAGCGTGCGGCCCGCGCCGACGCTGGCGCCGGTGATGCCGTTGATCTGCGCGGTGTCGCCGCCGGTGGCGCGGTACCAGTCGCTCAGGTGCTCGTAGTACTTCGACTTGCCGCCGGCCATCCACAGGCTGCCGACATAGGCGCCCGAGGCGTCGGTGACGTAGAGCGCGAGATAGGCGCCGTCGCCGCCGTAGTTGTTGAGGGTCGTGGTCAGCGTCACCGGCCGCGCCATGGCGAGGCCGGGAAGCGTCAGCGCCGTGGTCAGCGCGAGCGTTGCGAGAAGCGATTTCATCGGATGGATCCTTGTTCGGAGAGGGGCTGCGGAGCGGTTCAGTTCACCTGAACCTGCGGCGGTGCGCCGTTCCCGAAGAGCCCGTTCTGCGGCGGGGCGACCGTGCCGGCGGGCGCGGGATTGCGAGCGCCGCCGCGGCAATCGTCGTCGTCGTCATCATCGTCGTCAGTCATCGTCATCGTCGTCATCGTCGTCGTGGCCGCGCCGCGAGCCGTCCCGCCAGCGTCGTCGTCGTCATCGTCATCGTCGCTTGCGAGAACGAGCGGCATCGCTTGCGGGGCGTCATCGAAGAGCGCGGCGACGGGCCGAAGGACGCCGTCGGCCGGGGCTTGCATCGCGCTCCAGGCGGGGACGCCGATGGCGGCGGTCAGCGCCGTGGAGGCGACGAGAAGTGTCAGGGTCTTTTTCATGGCAGGGTCTCCTTTCGTCTGCTGAGGACAATCTGGAGACCCGACCTGAGGGCTTCCTGACGCGTCCGCGATTCCCGCTTCAGCTTGCCGTCAGGAAGAAGAGCGGCTCGCCGAAAGAAAAGGCCCCGCCCGTGAGGGCGGGGCCAGGTGGGGCCGAAGGGACGGTCGGCCTTGGGTATGGGTGCGGTCAGGCGATGTCGCCGGGACCGGGTCCGCGCTTGTCGCCCGTGACCATGGCGCGGGCGAGGTTCTCGTGGTGCCGGAACGAGGCCAGCACGACGCCGCCCACATGCAGCGCGGCGAGCAGCAGCATCAGGTTGGCAAGCGTCTCGTGGACCTCCTTCAGCGGTCCCTCGACCTCGCCCCGCTCGCCGTATTCCCGCTCGTCGCCGTCGTCGTCGGCCCAGGCGGGCGCCACGATGGCGGGCATGGCCGGAAGCATCGCCAGACGGGCCTCGTCCTCCATGAGCCAGCCGGTGAAGGCCGTGCCCGACAGCGTAACCAGCAGCGCCACGACCATGGCCGCGCCCGCCGGGTTGTGGCCGAGGTAGCGCCGCTCGCGTCCCGCGGGTCATGTCCCCGAGATAGGCGAGCGTCTCGCCGGGGCCCTTCAGGAACTGGGCGAAGCGCGCATAGCGGCTGCCGACAAGGCCCCAGACCAGCCGGAACGCCACGAGTCCGGCGACGGTGTAGCCTGCGATCTCGTGGACAGGCTGCAGCTCGTCCGCAGTCAGCCAGGCCGTCGCGAAGGCGGCGACCAGACCCCAGTGGAACACCCGGACCAGCGGATCCCAGACACGGACCTTGCTGCTCGGCCCCGTGCTTCATCTCCGGCGCTCATGGTGTGGATTGCGTCAGTCATCGTCGCCTCCTTCGCGATCCCGGCGGGGGCGATCGTCGTCGTCGTCCTCGTCCTCGTATTCGAACTCGATCACCTCCAGCGTCGCCGGATGGACCGTCACCTCGATCCGGCGCCCCTCGGCGTCGCGGCCGTCGATCTCGTAGCAGCCGTCGTCGATCTTGATGCGGCGCACCGTCCAGCCGTTCTCCTCGGCCAGCCGGGCGACGGCGTCGCGCGGCTGCCAGTCGGCCATCGGCACGAAGCAGTCGTCGTCCGCCAGCGCGACACCGGCCGGGAAGACCGCGAGAAAGCCGAGAATTGTCAATGTCTTCTTCATGGGCCAAACTCCTCGCTGCGGCCATCTTGATGCAATTCATGCGCGGCGAAGCTGACGGCAGCCTGAAGGGACGTGGCCCACGCGCTTCAGCTTCGCGTCAGCCAGACGGATCATGGAGGGTCATCGGGAAGAGGACGGGAACGACCATGCGCATCCTGCTGATCGAGGACGACACGGTTCTGGGCGCCGCCGTGCGCGACCAGATCGCGGCCGATGGCCAGTCGGTCGACTGGGTCACGCGGCTCGATGCGGCGGGCGACGCCGTGCGGGCCACGTCCTACGACCTGATCCTGCTCGACCTCATGCTGCCGGACGGGCGCGGCATCGGCTTCCTGAAGGGCCTGCGCGCGCGGGGCGACGTGACGCCGGTCATCATCCTGACCGCGCTCGACCAGGTGTCGGACCGGATCGAGGGGCTGAACGCGGGCGCCGACGACTACCTCGTGAAGCCCTTCGACCTCGCCGAACTGTCGGCCCGGATCGGCTCGGTCGCCCGGCGCTACAGCGGCAACCCGAACCCGATCGTCACCCACGGCCCGCTCGAGATCGACCTCGCCGCGCGCAGCATCCACCGCGACGGCAAGCCGGTGCAGCTGACGGCGCGCGAATGGGCGCTGTTCGAGGCCTTCCTCGCCCGCCCCGGTCAGCTGCTGTCCAAGGCGCAGCTGGAGGAGAAGCTCTACGCCTTCGACGCCGAGGTGGAGAGCAACACGATCGAGGTCCATGTCAGCCGCCTGCGCAAGAAGCTCGGGAGCGCGGTCATCGAGACCGAGCGCGGCATGGGCTACCGGCTGGGCAAGCCATGAGGTTGCCGCGCGAGCCTTCAGGCGCGGCTCGGCCTGTCGCTCGGCCTCGTGCTGACGGTCCTGTGGCTGCTCGCCGCGACGGTCACGGCCGTGATCGTGCGGGGCGAGATGGACGAGGTCTTCGACAGCGCCCTGCGCGAGACCGCGGAGCGCATCCTGCCGCTGGCCGTGACCGACATCGTCGGGCGGGAAGATCAGGGCGTGACGCAGCGGCTCGCGCCCGATCCGGGAGCACGACGAGTTCTTCACCTACCTCGTGCGCGATGCCGAGGGGCGCATCCTGCTGCAATCCCACGCGGCCGACCCTGCCGTGTTCCCGCCCTAGGACGGTCCGGGGTTTCGGCAGACCGCGACCCACCGGCTCTACAGCGACGCGGCGCTTCAGGGCACGATCCGGATCACCGTGGCCGAACCGCTGGCCCATCGCGCGTCGGTCGCGCGGGAGATCCAGATGGGCCTCGGCCTGCCGCTGCTGATCGTGCTGCCGGTCGCGCTGGCGGCGATCATCCTGGCCGTCCGCTTCAGCCTCGATCCCCTGCGCCGGTTCCGCGCGCGGCTCGAGGCGCGCGGCGCCCGTGACCTGTCGGAGGTTCCCGCGAGCGATCTGCCGACGGAGATCGGCCCGCTGGCCGCGACCCTGAACGGCCTTCTGGCCCGGTTGCGCGAGGCGTTCGAGGCCGAGCGCAGCTTTGCCGCCAACGCCGCGCACGAGTTGCGGACGCCGCTGGCCGGCGCCATCGCGCAGGCGCAGCGGCTGCAGGTCGGAAACGCGCGAGCCGGCCACCGAAGCGCGTGCCGCCGAGATCGAGGCGACGCTCAAGCGGCTGACGCGGCTTTCCGAACGCCTCATGCAGCTCGCGCGGGCCGAAGGCGGGCGGCTGCGGCTGGACCGGAGCGCGGATCTGAGGGCGGTCGCGCGCGTCGTGGTGGACGATATCGGGCGCGCGGGCACGCCGGGCCGCATCGCGCTGACGCTTCCCGAGACGCGCGGTCATGTCGGACATCGATCCCGACGCCTTCGGGATCCTGTGCCGGAACCTCGTGGAGAACGCTCTCCGTCACGGAGCGGAGAATGCGCCGGTCGAGGTGACCCTGACGGCGGACGGGCAACTGATCGTCGCGAACGACGGTCCCGTCCTGCCGCGCGACACCCTCGACCGCCTGACGGCCCGCTTCGAGCGGGCGAGCGCAAGCACCGACGGCAGCGGGCTGGGCCTCGCCATCGTCGCCGCCATCGCGGACCGGATCGGAAGCCCGCTCGTTCTGAAGTCGCCGCGTCCGGGCGCATCTTCCGGTTTCCAGGCGTCGGTCAGGTTGCCGACCGATAGCCCCGGGCTTCGCCGCGAGGCGCGACGCGTAGTCGGAGGCAAGTGCCGGAACATCAGCACACCCGCGCCTGCTCCCGCATCACGGCGTAGTCGCTCAGCATCTCCGCGATCGCCGAGCCCTCCGGCAGCAGGGCCAGCTCCTCGGCCGCGCGCGCCTGGAACTCCCGGCTGTACTCGACGACCGGCGGACACGCCCCTGGCCCGCTGCCGTCAGAACCGACCGTCGCGCAGCCGCTCAGCAAGCTCGTCGCGATCGCGAGGGCGGCGCGCCGCCGCCTCGAGCATCCGCCGTTGGACGTCATTGGTTTTCTCCATGGTTTCGAGCTGCTCAGCCAGCCGGCCGACGCGCTCGCCGGAGCGCCGCAGGGAGAGCAGGAACAGAAGGATCGCAAGGGCGGTGACGCCGTAGCGGAGCGCCGCGCGCGCCCATGCCGATCCGGCGAGCGTGGCGAGGAGCCCGCCGATCACCGCCGCCCCCGGCGCCAGTCGTCGAGGCGGGCGTAGATCGTGACCGCGATGCCGCCGAGCGCGACGGCGATGAACACCCAGCGCAGGGTGTCGAGATACGGCACCAGCGGCAGGATCGCGGTCTGGGTCTCGGCGAGGACGCTCTGCGCCACCTCGACACCCGCGGCACCCAGCGTCGCCACGCCGGCCGCGCCGCCGCCCTTCATGGTGCGGCTCTCGGCGAGCAGCGAGGTGACGAGATCGCGGAAGTTCAGCTTGCCGGTCTTCACGAACTCGCCCACGGCGTTCTCGGCGGACTGGAAGGCGCCGACGAGGCTCTGGCCAATGTCACCACCGATGTCGCGGGCCTTGCTGGCGTAATCCGACAGCGCTGCCGTGACCGCCTGCCACCCAGTGACGGCGGCATCGGTCGCGGGCTCCGCCGCTGCGGCGGCAGCCCCGGCCGCCGCGCCCGTATCTGTTGCGGCGCGCCCGGCATCGCCAAGCGCGGTCTCCAGCCCGCTCCGCCGCGCTGGTGGCCTCGGTCAGCGCGTCCGCGCTCGCCTCGTCAGTTCCACGCACCGCGTCGCGAAGCGCCTGCCAGCTTTCCAGCGGGGCGCGGGCCCCGTCGGCCAGATCGCGCGCGGCCCCGCGATAGAGGTTCGCGGACTCGAGCGCCCGAGCGGCCGCCTCGGTCAGACCGAGATCGGGCGCGGAGAGCGGATTGTCCTCGAAGGCCCGGTCGAACGCCGCCTGCGCTGCGGTAGTCGCGGCCGTCGCCGCACCCTCGAAGCGGTTCTCGATCTGCCCAAGGTCAAGATCGGGGATGACGGAGATGCGGCGCTCCGACCCGAGCGCTTCGAGCCCTTGATTGATGCCGCCGATGAAGCCGTTGATGCGCGAGACCACGCCGTTCAGCATCGCCTCCACGCCGTCGACCAGGCTGTTGGCCGCCTGGAACGCCAGATCGCCGATGGCGGCGGGCAGCAGACCCCAGATCGCCTTGATCGCCTCGTAGGCCCCTTCGAACGTGTTCGCGGCGGTGTTGCCGAAACCCACCACGCTCTCGATGGCGCTCTGCATGCCCGAGGCGGCATCAGCCTTCAGGTCGAAGAACATCGCCGTGGCGGCCGCGCCCGCCGCAGCCGCGCCCATCCCGATCCGCTCCCAGACCTCGACCGCCAGGTCTTTCAGCAGCGACATCGCCTCGCCGAAGCCGCCCGCGCCGGAGACGAGCCGGGTGAACTGGTAGACGAGCTCGCCCGCGCCGACGATCAGCGCGCCGATGCCGGTGCGGATCAGCGCGCCGCGCAGGAGGAGCAGCGCCGTGGCGAGACCGCGCACGGAAAGCGCCGCAGCGGCCATGCCAGCGACCCAGCGTCCCGCGAGGAACGCCGCGAAGGTGGCAGCGTAGGTGGTCAGGCGGCCGATATTGTCGAAGAGGCCGCGGATGGCGATGCCGAGCGGCCCGGTGCGGCTGGCGACCGCCGCCATGGCATCCGCGACGGCTTCCAGCGCGGGGGCTGCAGCGACTGCGAGCTGGTTCGACAGCCCGCGCCAGATCAGCCCGAGCCGGGAGATCGCATCGTTCGTGCGCTCGATCTGGTCAGCGTCCTGCTCCGAGACCACGACCCCGAAAGCGAGGACGTCCTCGGTTGCCTGGCGCAGCGTCGCCGTGTCGATCCGGCTCATGGCGATGGAGCCTTCCTCGCCGAAGAGCTGGCCTGCGACAGCCGCGCGTTCGGCGGCAGGCACGAAGTTCTCGATGGCCGCATTGATCGCACCCACACGCTGGTCCAGCGGCAGCGCGATCAGGTCGTTCGCGGAAAGGCCCAGCCGGTCCAGCGCGTCGGCAGCAGGGCCGGTCCCGGCGGCCGCCTGGCTGAGACGGCGCGTCAGATCCTTGGTCGCCTGCTCGATGCCGGACATGGAAACGCCCGCCAGTTCGCCCGCGCGCTCCAGCGTCTGGATCGAGGCGACCGTGGTACCGAGGGACTGGGCGAGCTTCGCCTGCGCATCCACCGTCTGCAGGCCGGAGCGCACCATGGCCACTCCAGCGGCCGCTGCGGCTGCAACGGCGGCGGCCGCCGCAACCCGGACCCGGCGCGAGAAAGCCGCCAGCCGCGCGTTGGCCGCCTCCATCTCCCGGCTGAGCCGTCCGAAGCCGCGCGCGCCAGCCTCGCCCACGCCTTCCAGTTCGGCGCGCACCTGCCGTCCGCCCACGGCGGCGAGGCGGACGCTAACCCGTTTTTCCGCCATGGGAGTGATCCATCTGTTCGTTGAGTTTGGCGACCATCACCGCTTCGATGACGGGCAGCAGTTCGGCCATGGCGATCGGCGGCACGCCGATGGCGTCACCGAGCGCCAGCGCGGCGGACATGTCCCAGCCGATCACTATGCCGGGCAGGACACGCAGCTGGCCGCCGAGACGACCGACCAGATCCCAGACCTGCCAGCCCTCATGGGTCAGCGGCCGGTTCAGCCGCGCCGGGCAGTCCGCGCAGGCTTGCGGGCTGCCTTCGCAGGGTTCGCAACCCTCGCAGTATCGCTCGCCCCCGCCGAAGGACCATTCGGCAAGGGCGCGGAGGCGTTTTTTTCCTGTTCCAGCAGCAGCCCCTTCGAGACGTAGGTCAGCTGGAACGCCTCGAAGATCGGCCAGACGTCGAGCAGCGCATCGACGGTGTTAGGGCTGGGGTCGATGGGGTTGCCGTCCGCGTCGCCGATGCCCTCCCAGGCCAGTACCGCGCGGCGGGCCAGCGCCTTGGCGAAGGCGACGGCGCGTTCCTCGTCCGAGGCCTCCTCGGGTACCGCCTCGACGGCGGGATCGCTGCGCGTCGCGACCATCAGCGCCGTGGTCAACGGGCGCAGCTGCACCCGGACGCCAGGCGCGAGGTCATGCCAGCGTGGCGCGTTGGTCAGGTCGAGCGTCAGCATTGTCAGTACATCTCCACGTCGTTCACGAGGGTTGCGGTACACATCCGGCCCACCACGCTGTCGCGCGCGGCCTGCCAGTCGAAAGTGGCCTGCACGCCCTGCGGCCCGGAGATCTCGATCCGGGGGCGCGGCAGGTAGACGGCGTGCACCGTGAAGATGAAGCTCTCGCCCGAGGGCAGGACGTAGGCGAGTTCCATTTCGCAGGGATCGCCGTTGATCGCCTGCGTCACCAGCGTCTGGTCGGCGAAGCGCACCTCGATCCGGCCGGTCAGCGCCGCGATGGACGGGTCCGCGCCGTCGATGCGGCCGTCCGAGCGGATCGTCTCGATCCGGTCGAGATTGTTGGCGTAGGTGATCTCGGCAGAGACCACGTTGCCGAGGGCCGAACCGTTGCGCGTGATCGCGCCATTGAAATGCCCGAAGCGCTTCAGCTCCAGCGCGGCCGGCGTGCCTGCGCTGGTGGTCGTGCCCACCGTCTCGCCCTGCGCCACCAATCGGGCCGTCGCGGTCAACAGGCCCGATCGCTGCATCTGCCAGGTGATCTGGTCGAGCACGCAGCCGGAATACATCGCATAGCGCGGCACCTCGGGCATGCCGGTCTCGATCGACATGCTGGGCAGCGTCCAGGACCCGGACTGGAACTCGTGGGTGTACGGGGCCTCCGCGCCGGTGGTCGTAGGCGCACCGAACGCGGCCTTCAGCCAGAAGCCGAAGGCCTCGGCATCGAGCGGCACCACGACGTCGCCGTCGGCGGTCACCGCGTCCTTGATCGGCGCCAGCGGGTCGCGTCCGTAGCCGAGAAGCTCGGAGTTGAGGAGCGGCTGCTCCGCGCCGAGCGACGTGCTGGCGAAGGGCATGCGGGTGAAGCCGCTCGCAGGCGGCGTTCCATAGGTCGTCTCGAACGCAAGCGCCATCAGCGCCCGCGCCCCCTGGGCTCGTGCCATGTTCGTCTCCTCGGGTTGTCGGGATCAGCCGAGCGGATCGGCCGTGGAATAGTGCAGCACCACCGGGATCACGGCGGCCTTGAGGCTGGCCGCGCCCTCGACGGGCAGATCGACCGGGCGCGGAGCTTCCGCCTCGACCCAGTCGCAGAGCCCGCCCAGCGTTCGGTCGGCTTCAAGCGCTGCCCCGATGCTGGCGACTAACGTGTCAAAGGCCGCGTCACGGGCGGCGCCTTGGACCACCGCCTCGATCTCTGCGCGGTGCTGGTAATGGTAGCGCAAAGGCGACAGCGTAACCTCAGGCCACCCGGCTCGCCGTCGCGCAGGATCAGCAGGCCCTCGGCCGGCACGCGCTCGGGCAGCACCTCACCGCGCAGGGCGGTCGCGGGCAGCGCCGAGAGCCGCGCGTGCAGCGCGGCGAGGATGGACTTCGCGTGGGGTGGGCATCGGATGCTCAACTTTTCAGTGCAACCGGTTCGCTGTCGGCGTCGGCTTTCTGAGCCTTGACCTCTAGTCGCAAGCCAATCGACGAAAGCACCTTCAGTACTGTCGTGAATTCGGGATTTCCCTTGGGGTCCAACGAGCGGTAGAGGCTCTCACGAGCAAGTCCGGTTTCGCGCGCGACCTGACTCATCCCGTGATCGCGCGCGATCCGGCCTAAAGTTTCCTTCACCAAAGGCGCATCCGAGCGGGCGAGCGCGTCGTTTAGCGCTGCGACGAGGTCTTCAAGCGTCGAAAACTGGGTGGGCGAGTAGGTGTCGGTCTCGTTTGAGCCTTCCTTAGACTTCGAAACGGAAGGCGCATTCTCGATCGCCGACAAGAAGTTGGGCTGATCGCTGATCTCGACCAACTGCCATTCATCGGGCGTTGCGCGATCCATTACGTCGCGGCGGAACTCGTCGCTGCAGTGCGCAATGAAATTCCTCCACGCGCTACAGACTTGATGTTGATGACGTCCTTGGTCGGAACGTTGAACAGCACCGCGATCTTTCCGGCAACGGCGAGGCGCAGCACGTTGAGCACAGTGCCGGACTTTTGCCGTCCCAGATCATCAGGCCGAAGTCCGCCTCACGCGCCATTTCTCGGTCCTTGGCTGCGTAGAATTGGAAGCCCTTCGCATGCTTGGGCGCGTCGACGTGACGGGTTAGCCAAGTTCCAATATTGTTGCGTGGCGATGCGCCCGAGCAGAACACCGTGACCTTATCGTAGTGTATGTCGTGAAAATGCTTCTGGACGGCCTTGTCGGCACCGTTGGCGTCTCCGACGATGACGCGATGGCCGCTCGCAACGACGTTGTCGAGCCGCTTCTTTACCTCGGAAGGCAGTCGGGAAACGTGTCGCGAGCCGCCTATGAAAATTGTGTTCAATGGTTGCTCCGTGTCTTGGTAATGGTGACTGCCCGAACGACCGCTGCTTGGCCCGGGCCGAGCAACTGATCTGTGATTGCATTCATCGTGGTCCCCGACCGAAAGAGATCATCGAAAAGGAGTATACTGCGGCCTCGTGTCTGCGTCGCATCGACCTGATAGAGGCCGTCGACCTGCTTCTTCCGCTCATCCGGATCGGTCACATTCTTGAGTTGCGTGGTCGGGCGGGTTGTCGTGACGCAAGACAACACCGGAACACCAAGCGCCGTGCCAATCCCCTCGGCCAAGACGATGACTGGCTGCAATGCCCGCTGGTGGGACGGCGGGACCGGGACGATGCTGTCGAACTTATCCCGATGCGCAGCGAGAAAGTTGACTACGGTCTCGATGATCGGCCCAGCTGCATCCTTGTCAGCACGGTTCTTAAGTCGATAGAGAAGTTCGGCAATTTCCGGTCTCACCGTATCGAACTGCATATGCCCGAATTCGTTGTAGCCTACGGGGGTGCTACTTGTCGTGTGAAGATCAAGGGCAACGCCTGACTGCCAGCGGCCCTCGATCTTAATCGGGTTGATCTTGACCATTTGCCACTGCTCTCCTGAACTTCCCATGTGTAACCTGTAGGCTACAGCAGAGCAAGGCCCGGTCGCGGCTGAGCCCGATGAAATATCGAGCGCTTGGTCTT
>CAWGUH010000018.1:0-129704 GCA_963825715.1 uncultured Alphaproteobacteria bacterium
ATGCGACGATCACGGTGCTGAAGGTGGCCGATGTGGCCACCGTGACCGAGGCCGGCCAGGTGATCACCTACACCTACACGGTGACCAATACCGGCGCCACGACGCTGACCAATGTCACGGCGGTGGATGACGCCTTCACCCCGGGCGACACCGGCGACGACATCGCCATCACGCTGGATGTGACCACGCTGGCGCCGGGCGAGAGCGCGACGGGCACGCTGGAATACGTCGTGACCCAGGCCGACATCGATGCCGGGCTCGACCTGGTGAACGTGGTGGAGGCCGACAGCGACCAGACCGAACCGGTGACCGATCCCGAGACGGTCACGGTGCAGGCGGATGCGACGATCACGGTGCTGAAGGTGGCCGATGTGGCCACCGTGACCGAGGCCGGCCAGGTGATCACCTACACCTACACGGTGACCAATACCGGCGCCACGACGCTGACCAATGTCACGGCGGTGGATGACGCCTTCACCCCGGGCGACACCGGCGACGACATCGCCATCACGCTGGATGTGACCACGCTGGCGCCGGGCGAGAGCGCGACGGGCACGCTGGAATACGTCGTGACCCAGGCCGACATCGATGCCGGGCTCGACCTGGTGAACGTGGTGGAGGCCGACAGCGACCAGACCGAGCCGGTGACCGATCCCGAGACGGTCACGGTGCAGGCGGATGCGACGATCACGGTGCTGAAGGTGGCCGATGTGGCCACCGTGACCGAGGCCGGCCAGGTGATCACCTACACCTACACGGTGACCAATACCGGCGCCACGACGCTGACCAATGTCACGGCGGTGGATGACGCCTTCACCCCGGGCGACACCGGCGACGACATCGCCATCACGCTGGATGTGACCACGCTGGCGCCGGGCGAGAGCGCGACGGGCACGCTGGAATACGTCGTGACCCAGGCCGACATCGATGCCGGGCTCGACCTGGTGAACGTGGTGGAGGCCGACAGCGACCAGACCGAGCCGGTGACCGATCCCGAGACGGTCACGGTGCAGGCGGATGCGACGATCACGGTGCTGAAGGTGGCCGATGTGGCCACCGTGACCGAGGCCGGCCAGGTGATCACCTACACCTACACGGTGACCAATACCGGCGCCACGACGCTGACCAATGTCACGGCGGTGGATGACGCCTTCACCCCGGGCGACACCGGCGACGACATCGCCATCACGCTGGATGTGACCACGCTGGCGCCGGGCGAGAGCGCGACGGGCACGCTGGAATACGTCGTGACCCAGGCCGACATCGATGCCGGGCTCGACCTGGTGAACGTGGTGGAGGCCGACAGCGACCAGACCGAGCCGGTGACCGATCCCGAGACGGTCACGGTGCAGGCGGATGCGACGATCACGGTGCTGAAGGTGGCCGATGTGGCCACCGTGACCGAGGCCGGCCAGGTGATCACCTACACCTACACGGTGACCAATACCGGCGCCACGACGCTGACCAATGTCACGGCGGTGGATGACGCCTTCACCCCGGGCGACACCGGCGACGACATCGCCATCACGCTGGATGTGACCACGCTGGCGCCGGGCGAGAGCGCGACGGGCACGCTGGAATACGTCGTGACCCAGGCCGACATCGATGCCGGGCTCGACCTGGTGAACGTGGTGGAGGCCGACAGCGACCAGACCGAGCCGGTGACCGATCCCGAGACGGTCACGGTGCAGGCGGATGCGACGATCACGGTGCTGAAGGTGGCCGATGTGGCCACCGTGACCGAGGCCGGCCAGGTGATCACCTACACCTACACGGTGACCAATACCGGCGCCACGACGCTGACCAATGTCACGGCGGTGGATGACGCCTTCACCCCGGGCGACACCGGCGACGACATCGCCATCACGCTGGATGTGACCACGCTGGCGCCGGGCGAGAGCGCGACGGGCACGCTGGAATACGTCGTGACCCAGGCCGACATCGATGCCGGGCTCGACCTGGTGAACGTGGTGGAGGCCGACAGCGACCAGACCGAACCGGTGACCGATCCCGAGACGGTCACGGTGCAGGCGGATGCGACGATCACGGTGCTGAAGGTGGCCGATGTGGCCACCGTGACCGAGGCCGGCCAGGTGATCACCTACACCTACACGGTGACCAATACCGGCGCCACGACGCTGACCAATGTCACGGCGGTGGATGACGCCTTCACCCCGGGCGACACCGGCGACGACATCGCCATCACGCTGGATGTGACCACGCTGGCGCCGGGCGAGAGCGCGACGGGCACGCTGGAATACGTCGTGACCCAGGCCGACATCGATGCCGGGCTCGACCTGGTGAACGTGGTGGAGGCCGACAGCGACCAGACCGAGCCGGTGACCGATCCCGAGACGGTCACGGTGCAGGCGGATGCGACGATCACGGTGCTGAAGGTGGCCGATGTGGCCACCGTGACCGAGGCCGGCCAGGTGATCACCTACACCTACACGGTGACCAATACCGGCGCCACGACGCTGACCAATGTCACGGCGGTGGATGACGCCTTCACCCCGGGCGACACCGGCGACGACATCGCCATCACGCTGGATGTGACCACGCTGGCGCCGGGCGAGAGCGCGACGGGCACGCTGGAATACGTCGTGACCCAGGCCGACATCGATGCCGGGCTCGACCTGGTGAACGTGGTGGAGGCCGACAGCGACCAGACCGAACCGGTGACCGATCCCGAGACGGTCACGGTGCAGGCGGATGCGACGATCACGGTGCTGAAGGTGGCCGATGTGGCCACCGTGACCGAGGCCGGCCAGGTGATCACCTACACCTACACGGTGACCAATACCGGCGCCACGACGCTGACCAATGTCACGGCGGTGGATGACGCCTTCACCCCGGGCGACACCGGCGACGACATCGCCATCACGCTGGATGTGACCACGCTGGCGCCGGGCGAGAGCGCGACGGGCACGCTGGAATACGTCGTGACCCAGGCCGACATCGATGCCGGGCTCGACCTGGTGAACGTGGTGGAGGCCGACAGCGACCAGACCGAGCCGGTGACCGATCCCGAGACGGTCACGGTGCAGGCGGATGCGACGATCACGGTGCTGAAGGTGGCCGATGTGGCCACCGTGACCGAGGCCGGCCAGGTGATCACCTACACCTACACGGTGACCAATACCGGCGCCACGACGCTGACCAATGTCACGGCGGTGGATGACGCCTTCACCCCGGGCGACACCGGCGACGACATCGCCATCACGCTGGATGTGACCACGCTGGCGCCGGGCGAGAGCGCGACGGGCACGCTGGAATACGTCGTGACCCAGGCCGACATCGATGCCGGGCTCGACCTGGTGAACGTGGTGGAGGCCGACAGCGACCAGACCGAACCGGTGACCGATCCCGAGACGGTCACGGTGCAGGCGGATGCGACGATCACGGTGCTGAAGGTGGCCGATGTGGCCACCGTGACCGAGGCCGGCCAGGTGATCACCTACACCTACACGGTGACCAATACCGGCGCCACGACGCTGACCAATGTCACGGCGGTGGATGACGCCTTCACCCCGGGCGACACCGGCGACGACATCGCCATCACGCTGGATGTGACCACGCTGGCGCCGGGCGAGAGCGCGACGGGCACGCTGGAATACGTCGTGACCCAGGCCGACATCGATGCCGGGCTCGACCTGGTGAACGTGGTGGAGGCCGACAGCGACCAGACCGAGCCGGTGACCGATCCCGAGACGGTCACGGTGCAGGCGGATGCGACGATCACGGTGCTGAAGGTGGCCGATGTGGCCACCGTGACCGAGGCCGGCCAGGTGATCACCTACACCTACACGGTGACCAATACCGGCGCCACGACGCTGACCAATGTCACGGCGGTGGATGACGCCTTCACCCCGGGCGACACCGGCGACGACATCGCCATCACGCTGGATGTGACCACGCTGGCGCCGGGCGAGAGCGCGACGGGCACGCTGGAATACGTCGTGACCCAGGCCGACATCGATGCCGGGCTCGACCTGGTGAACGTGGTGGAGGCCGACAGCGACCAGACCGAACCGGTGACCGATCCCGAGACGGTCACGGTGCAGGCGGATGCGACGATCACGGTGCTGAAGGTGGCCGATGTGGCCACCGTGACCGAGGCCGGCCAGGTGATCACCTACACCTACACGGTGACCAATACCGGCGCCACGACGCTGACCAATGTCACGGCGGTGGATGACGCCTTCACCCCGGGCGACACCGGCGACGACATCGCCATCACGCTGGATGTGACCACGCTGGCGCCGGGCGAGAGCGCGACGGGCACGCTGGAATACGTCGTGACCCAGGCCGACATCGATGCCGGGCTCGACCTGGTGAACGTGGTGGAGGCCGACAGCGACCAGACCGAACCGGTGACCGACAGCGAGGAGGTGCCGGTTGCGGGCACGCCGGGCCTGGAGATCGAGAAATTCACCAACGGCGTCGACGCGGACACCGATGATGAAGCACCGCTTGATCGCCGCTGGAGCCCCTGTGGTCTGGACGTATGTCGTGACCAATACCGGCAATGTCTCTTTCGACCAAAGCGCGATTGTTGTCGTCGACGACAAGGAAGGTGTGATCACCGCCATCACCGACAAGGGTGACGGTGACGACACGCTCGCTCCGGGAGAGACGTGGACGTACAGCAAGAACGGCGTCGCGCAGAACCTGACCACCGTTGTCGACTTCGAGACCGATTTGTCTGGAAATCCACTTGCAGCAGGAACTTTCATCACCAACCAGTTCGCAGCGATCGGCCTCACCATCTCAGCGACCGAGTTCGGCGCGATGATCTTCGACAGCGCCAACCCGACGGGTAACGATTTCGATCTCGCCACTGCCACAATGGGGAATATCCTCATCATCTCGGAGGACGGCGACCCATCCGATCCCGACGACAATGCTGCGGGCGGTACCCTGACGCTGAGCTGGGATCGTCCGGTGCGGTTCGATTCTTCTTTCGTGATCGACGTGGAGGAGCCGGACAGCACCATCACGACCTTCGATGCGGCAGGCAACGTGATCGCTGTGACGTCCATTCCGACGACCGGAAACGGCGTTCTGCAGAATGTTGCGATCGGCGACGAGTTGGTGAGCCGGATCGAGTACAGCTTTACCGGAAGCGCCGCCGCCCTCCCGGAGTTCGCGATCACTGATTTCTACCGTAACACCGCCAGCGTCAGCGGAAATGGAGTCACCTTCGACTACGACTCGAGCGGCTACGTCAATCCATTCGCGCTGCCTCCAACCGTGTTCCCCGGAACGATAACCGTGGACCGCCAGGGAGACCGGGTCACGGTCACGGCAACCAGCAGCGATGGTATCGCCATTCTGGACGGCACCATCCTTGCGCCAGGCTTCCCGCTCTCCGGCCTCACTCGCACCTCGCTCGAATCTGCGGACAGCGTCACATTGAATCCAGCGGAGATCGACTTCTCGTTCAGGGTCTTCGAGGGCGGCTTCGACGCGATCAGTTTCCGCGTCGACCCGGATGCGGAAATCAAGGTGCTTGGCGGCTTCAACGTCGTTTCCGTTGGTGATCCACTTACTCCGGTGGGCGGAACCGGACCAGTGGATCCTGTCGACCCGGTTGACCCCGTGGATCGGATCCAGTTGATCCCGTTGACCCGGAATATGCCGGTTTGCTGACCATCAACCGCTCCGGAAGCACCGTTACTGTCACGGCCGAGAGTCAGGACGGCAGGGCGTTCCTCGACGGCAACATCCGGTTCGACGGTGCCAATGCAACGGGATTGTCGGTGCGGAGTTTCGAATCCGCGGACAGTGCCAAGCTGGTCTCTGGCGGTGTCGACTTCGACCTTGCTGTCTTCAAGTCGCCGGGGGCGTTCGACTCCTTCGTGTTCACCCTCGATCCGAATGTGACAATGACGGTGAACGGTGCCTTCGATACGGTTGTCACGGGCGATCCGCTCGACCCGGGCAGTCCGGTGGATCCCGTCGGTCCAGTGGGCCCCGTCGATCCTGAGTATGCCGGTTTGCTCACGATCAAACAGGTCGGAAGCAAGGTAACGGTCACGGCCACCAGCCAGGACGGCAAGGCTGTGCTCGATGGATCGATCCGCGCCGAAGCTTCCGCTCTTGGCGGGCTGACCACGCGGAACCTCGAATCCAATGATCGGGCTGAGTTGACGGCGGGGATCATCGAGTTCGAGCTTCAGGTTTTCGATTCGCCGGGTCTCTTCGATGAGTTCAGCTTCAACGTTGACCCTGGGTCGAGGCTGATCGTCGATGGCGCTTTTGATGTGATGTTCATCTGAGAGCCGGGCCCGAAACGAGTGGCCATGTCTGCAAATCGTGTTGTTCCTTATATGTTCCGATCATTGAATGACTTGCGCGGGAGGCCGCGCGAGGATTGGGGAATAATCATGAATGTCAAAGAGTTCGGGAAGCTCTGCGTCACAAGGCCCGCATAGGGGGCGAACCACAGCCACACCACGGGCCGCGACAGCCCGCCCCGCAGCCCTTCCAGCACCCGGCCCAGCACCAGCGTCTTGCCCGACCCAGTGGGGCTTTGCAGCAGCGTCACGCCGTTTTTTAGGGTAATGGTCTTCCGGTGCGCCGGGTCGCGGTCGTGCAACTCGGCCACCTTGCGGATCACACCCGATAGCGCGTCCACCGCGCGGGTCTGATAGGCGGCAAGGGACAGGCGTTCGCTCATTGCTGGAACCGCTTCACAAGCGTGTCGCGGACGGGGCGAATGTCCACATGAGTGCCGTCGAGATGCTGCGCGATCTGGCCCGGTGCCCACGCATAGACGAACAGGTTCTGCCAGTCGCGGCCCTGCAACCACTGCAACAGCGCGGGGTCGAAGCGGTCCACCTGTGAACCCCGGATACAAAGTGGGCCACGGAAGCGGTCGAATGTTCTGATCGCGGCGGAGTAAAATTCCGCCACTTTGCGCCTGATGCGAACGAGCTGAAGGCGGGGAGATGTACTCTGTGGAACTCTATGCGCGTGTGCGGCGGGCGTGCCATGTCGATGGGTTGAGCGCCTTGATGTCCGCTGCGATCTCGCGGTTCACTTAGCCGAGCTTCTGAGCGATCTGCCTCATCAGAAACCGCAACTCCTCGTCCCTGTCCTCGCCCTTTCCAGCGTTTCGGATCAGTTCCATCTGCCGTGACAGCGGAATTTGCCCGTAACTCAAAAGGGTCGTCGCGACATTGGCGTGACCGAGATTCTGGCTGAAGGCCTTGAACTCCTCGGGCGTCCTGCTCGTCCGATAGGCGAACTCCACAATGCTGTTCCGCACCCGATGCGGCGAGTGGTAAGGAAGACCTGCCGCCGCGAAAGCGCGCTTGAAAATGGCGCGGATCGGCGCCGCGTTGCTCCAGATCACCGGCTTCACCCTGTCCGCAACCGGCCCGAGCTGCGGATCGATCCGCGTCTCCGTCTGAGGGAATACCGGATCGTCGGGCCCATAGAGTGCATCCGCGCGGAGATACGCAACCCAGTCGGTGAACGCGCGCTCCACCTCTCGCCAAGGGGCAGGAACACGGACTCGATCAGCTTGCTGGCCTTCGTCCGAACGCTCGCCGGATCCTGGACGAGCAATGAACGGGTTAGATCGACATTGCGGAGACGGAGGGACGCGACAGCGTCGTCCCGAGCGCCCGTGAGCATGATGAGAGCGAAGACAGCCCGGTCCCGCCGTTCGATCACTGTCGCGGCAGGCATCGTTTCGAGTGCGTCCTTCAGCTGTTCCATGGTCGCGAAGGTTTTGGACGGTGTGGCGGCGGCGGCCCGCGTGTCCTTTTCCGAGAGGCGAAGATAGGCGACGTCCGTCACTTTGATCCTCGACTTCATCCCGGGTTGGAGACAGAGCCAACGGAAAAACTCCTGAACGGCCCTCAAAGTGGAGCGGATCGTTGCAAGACTTAATTGCTTCGCGCCAGCTCGGGGCACCGCCAACGCCTCGCGAAACGCCATCGCCTGTTTCTTGTCGAATGTCGCGAAGTCCGCGAGACGGGTGTGTTCCTCGAAGCGTCGGATTGCCTTTTCGATGGCGCGGAGGGTCGCTTCCGCGTTCTGGTCCAGATCTCGTCGGTGCTCGATATAGGCGCGCTTGAGACGCTCATTCTTCGTGTTGATTTGTTCCATCGTCCTCATCCTCCTTCAATTCACCATCCAAGAGGGGAAAGCCCTTCCCCTTTAGGTCTGGATTCACCGTCGCGAGAAATCCGAAGGTCTTGGCATAGTCCGCCAGCCTTGCGAGGCTTCCGGCACGCCACATTGTGGCTCCGCACTCCCGACAGGAGCCACGAAGGCGGAGCGTCTGTCTATTTTGGCAAGCAACGTTGACGGAGCCGGAGGCTGGCGTTCGGGGCTCTCGGCACCGAAGACAATGGAACTGGTCCGGCTCGCACTTCCGTTTCCGAGAAGCGCGGCGATCCGACAAGAAGCGCCGCAATTCCCGTCCATGAACGAGCACCGGTTTCGCGTTGTCCATTGGCATCAGTCCGCGTCCAAGCCAGCGCCGAACGGTGTGATCGTGAACATCCAAAAGGCTCGCGATCTCAGCAACCGAATAGGTCCGGGAAACTCTGACTCGCCGGATGTCTGGCTTTCGGGAGCCGGGCATTGTTGAGACCTCAGGCGCTGTTTCGCGCGGCTCGGCCGCCAGTTCCGGCAAGGCGGGGAGCTGCCGCGATCCAGGCTTGGAGATCCTCAAGGAAGTAGAAGGTGCGTCCGCCAAGGAGGACGTAGCGAGGCCCAAGGCCCTTCATGGCCCAGTCCGCCAGCGTCTTCGGCGAGCAGCCGAGATAGCGGGCGGCATTCTTCCGATCCATGCGGCCGTCAGGGTGGATGAAAACGCGGGGGGTGTCCGTCTCGATCTTCATGGTCGTGTCCTGTGCTCGATGGGCCGCTCCAGACGGCTTGCGGAGAACAAAGCAAGAAACGTATTGCATTACAACACATGAAGTGTGATATGGATCGATATGGGTTGTTTCGACACGAGGATGTAATGGCACGACAGGCGAAGACACGCAGCGCAGGCTCACGGCTAGGTCGAACGGAGACCGTTTCGATTCGGCTGGACCCAAGGCTGAACTATCTCTGCGAGCTGGCGGCGCGAACGCAGCGGCGCACCAAATCGTCCTTCATTGAAGCGGCGATTGCTGACAGGATTGATTCGATGCCCATCAGCAATTGGCGCGATCAACAAGAGCCCGAAACCATTGGAGAGAGAGCGGACTATCTTTGGCACGTCCGTGACAGTCAGAGAACCGTCTCCCTTGGATTTGTCGCCCCTCATCTTATGACTTTTGAAGAACAGCAGATCTGGTCTCTGATAAGGGAAAACGGGTACTTTTGGCGTGGGAGGTGGCGCAACGACCGTTGGACATGGGTGGTGACGGACTCCGACTTAATGAGAGACCGAGTGGACGAGATGTGGGAAACGCTGACCTTGGTCGCTCAAGGCGATGCCGATCCAAGTTCAATTCCGAAAGTGGGTCGTTCAACAGCATCAAAGCCAGATTGCGAAACTGACGATGAAATCCCATTCTGAGGTTCGTGATGGCAAAGCGATTTGGCAAACTCACTCGACCAGCAGTCAGAAACTTAGCCTCTGGAGGCTCGATTTCCGAGCACGGCATCACGTTCCGCCGCGACGCATCTGGTGATGGTGTTTACTCGGTAAATGTAATGGACGACCGACAGCGTATCCATCGGGTGATTGGCAGGGAGTTCGGACGGGGTCACGAGACAGCAGGCGGAAGACTTCATTGCCCGCGCGCGGACAGACGCGCGCCGGGATCGCTTGGATTTGCCGGACGGGCGCAAGACGCCTCTCGGATTGATTGAAGCGGCGCGACGGTATGTCATCCGTTTGGGTGAAGAGGGCGGAAAGAACATCGCTGCAAAAGAACGCCAGCTGCGCCAGCATCTGCTGCCGTTCTTCGGCGCCAAGCCGATCGGACAGATCGAGTCCTTCGACGTGGAGCGCTACAAAAAAGCACGACAGTCGGCAGGTGCCGCGAAGGCGACGATCAACCGTGAATTGGCTGTGCTCTCCCACCTGCTCAACAAGGCAGTGGAATGGAAATGGCTGAAGGCCAGCGCCGCGAAAATCAACCGATTCAAGGAAGAGAATGGCCGTATAGTCTACTTGACCGACGCGCAATGCTCCTCGCTTCTTGTAGCTGCATCACAGGATCACAATGAGAACGTCCATGCCTTCGTGATGGTCGGGCTACACACGAGTATGCGGCACTCGGAAATTTTGGCAATCAAGCGAGAAGAGATCGATTTTGGGCGAAGGGTGATTTGGGTGCCGGTCGCCAAGGCCGGAGCCAGAGAGCAACCAATCACAAGCGAGCTTTGCCACTACCTGGAGGACCGGATCACAATGCTGCCGCGAGGTTGCCCGTGGCTGTTTCCCTCGCCTCCAAGTGAGAAAGGGCACACTCACACCATTCGAAAAGCATTTCGACGATCAGTAGCCCGTGCTGGAATGGACCCGGATCAGATCACGCCTCATACGCTCCGCCAAACAGCCGTCACTCACCTCGTCCAAGCAGGCGTCGATCTGCCGACCGTCCAGCGAATTTCCGGCCACAAGACTTTGGCGATGGTCGCCCGCTACGCGCACCAGAATGGGGCGCACATCCAGTCCGCGATGGATCGCCTGCAAGGCCGGGTCGGTGTGGAGGCAGAGAAAAAGATCGCTTCGCTCGGAGCGAAAAAGCTGTCTTGATTACACACCAATTACACCTCAGTCGAGAAAAGCACTGACCGTAAACTGCTAACTCTTTGAAAGTAATGGTGCCCGGGGGCGGATTTGAACCACCGACACGCGGATTTTCAATCCGCTGCTCTACCCCTGAGCTACCCGGGCGCACGGGGCTCTCGGTCCCCGTATCGGCAGGGTGGTTAGGCCACCGGCCGCCTTCTGTCCAGCGGAAAATACCCCGAATGCGGGGGATCAGATCGCCCGGCCCCGCAGGAGTTTCGGAAGGTCGCCGGAGATTCCCGCCGCCTCGCGGATCAGCCCGCGCCGCAGCGCCGGAAGGCGATTGACGAGGCCCAGCCCGAGGTCGCGCCCCGCCCTCAGGATCGGGTTGTCGTTGGAAAACAGCCGGTTGATGCCATCCGTCGCCACCACCAGCACCGCGGTGTCGAACCGCCTCCAGCGCTGGTAGCGCGCGAGCACGTCCGCCGCCCCGATATCCTCGCCGCGAAACCGCGCCTCCGCCAGCACCTCTGCCAGCGCCGCCACGTCGCGCAGCCCGAGGTTGAGCCCCTGCCCCGCCAGAGGATGGATGCCGTGCGCCGCATCGCCCGCCAGCGCCAGTCGCGGAGCGATGAAGCTCTCGGTCACCGACAGGCCCAGCGGATAGCTGAACCGCGCGCCGGCAAGCGCGATCCCGCCGAGGAAATCCCCGAAGCGCGGGCGCAGCTCGGCAAGGTAGCCTTCGTCATCCAGCGCCGAGATCGCCGCGGCCCGCGCCCTGCTCTCGGTCCAGACGATCGAGGAGCGGTTGCCGGGAAGCGGCAGGATCGCCAGCGGCCCCGAGGGCATGAAGAACTGATGCGCGACGCCTCCGTGCGGCTTGTCGTGCGCGATGGCGCAGACCAGCGAGCTCTGCGCGTAATCCCAGCCCATCCGCCCGATCCCGGCGCGGGTGGCCACCTCGCTGCCCCGCCCGTCGCAGCCTGCGAGCACCGGCGCACAGAGCCCCGTGCCGTCCTCCAGTTCGACCCGGATCCCGCCCGGCACCTCCGCCTGTGCCACCACCCGCGTGCCCGGCCGCCACGTCACCCGAGGCTCGGCCGCCACCGCCGCGCGCAGTCCGCGCCGCAGGAAGCGGTCCTCGAGGATATGGCCCATCGGCCCCTCGTCGATCTCGTCGCTGTCGAAATGCAGGAACAGCGGCGCCGCCCCCGTGCCGGGCCGCCCGTCGCTGATCAGGATGTCGGCGATCGGCTGCGCGTCCTCCTCGAGCCCGCGCCAGAGCCCCAGCGCCTCCAGCATCCGCCGCGACGACAGCGCAATCGCATAGGCCCGTCCGTCGAAGGTATCCCCGAGCCCCGCATCCGCCGGCAGCGCGTCCAGCACGATGCTCGTCATCCCCGCCGAAGCCAGCGCAAGCGCCAGTGCCGGACCGTTCAGCCCGCCGCCGACAATGAGCACATCGCAATCCTGTTTCATGGCCCGACCTAGCCTCGTTCGGTGCCGATTGTCCATCAGTGCGCCGCCGGCTACGCTGCGTCAAAACGCGGGGACGGATCGATGGACGAAGGCTGGCTCTGGGAAAGCGCCGCGGAGCTCGGGCGCGGAATCGAGGGTGGCGCGATCGATCCGCGCGACCTCGCGGAAACCTATCTCGCCGCCATCGCCGCCCATCCCGACGCCCAGCGCATCTATGCCCGCAAGACCGCGGAGCGCGCGCGGGCCGAGGCGAGCGCCGCCGCAAGCCGCGCCCGGTCCGGCACCCGCCGCCATCCGCTCGACGGCGTGCCGCTCAGCTGGAAGGATCTCGTCGACAGCGCCGGCACCGCGACCGAGGCCGGCTCGGTCCTGCTGCGTGGCCGGCTCCCCGATCGCGATGCCGAAGTCCTCGCCCGCGCCAGCCGTGCCGGCGCCGTCTGCCTCGGCAAGACCCACATGACCGAGCTCGCCTTCTCCGGCCTCGGCATCAACCCGGTGACCGCGACGCCGCCCAACATCAACGATCCCGAGCTGGCGCCGGGCGGCTCGTCCTCCGGCGCCGCGACCTCCGTCGCCTTCGGGCTCGCGGCGGCCGCCATCGGCTCGGACACCGGCGGCTCGGTCCGGGTTCCCGCCGCCTGGAACGACCTCGTCGGTCTGAAGACCGGCGCCGGCACGCTCCCGAATGCCGGGGTGGTACCGCTCTGCCCCCGCTTCGACACGATCGGCCCGCTCTGCCGCAGCGTCGAGGATGCGGCCCTGATCCTCGCGCTCCTGCGCGGGGCACCCACCGCCCCCGATCTCACCGGTGCGAGCCTCGGCGATCTCCGCCTCGCCGTGCTCGAGGATCCGGCCCTGCCACCGGTCGACCCCGTGCCCGCCGCTGCCTTCGAGGCCGCCCTCGAGCGCATCGCCGCGTCGGGTGGACTTCTCGGCACAATGATCCTGCCCGCGGTCTCGCACGCCCTCGACCTCTCGGGCTGCCTTTTCGCCGGCGAGGCCTACGGGCTCTGGCGCGACGAGATCGAGGCCCGCCCGGACGTCATGTTCGGCCCGGTCCGGGAGCGCTTCCGCTCCGGTGCCGGTTACTCGGCCCCGGATTTCGTCGCCGCCTGGAACCGGCTCGACGCGCTGCGCGCCGACTGGGCCGAGGCCGCGGCCCGCTTCGACGCGATCCTGATGCCGAGCGTCTCCATCCTGCCGCCCCGGGTCGCCCCGCTGCTCGCCGACCCGGCGGCCTTCGTGACGAGCAATCTCCACGCCCTGCGCAACACCCGCATCGCCAATCTCTTCGGGCTCTGCGCCCTGACACTGCCCACCGCGACGCCCTCCTGCGGGCTGATGGCAATGGCCCCCGCCGGCGACGAGGCCCGGCTGTTGCGGATCGGTGCCGCACTCGAGATGGCGCTGGCCGACTGATTCGCAACACTCTGGACCGGCGAGCCCCCGCAGGCTATGGTTTCGCGCAATCGGGGCATGCGAGATCCCGGACCACGAGGCACAGCGATGCAGTTTCCCCAGCGGTTCTCAGACCTGCCGGAATACGCGTTTCCGCGTCTGAGGGCGCTGTTGGCCGACGTGCCCGCCGGCGGCCCGGTCATCGAGATGACCATCGGCGAGCCGCAGCACCCCGTCCCGGATTTCGTCGGCGGGCTGATCGCCAGCCACGCCGCCGAGTTCCGCCGCTACCCCCCGAACGAGGGCACCCCCGGCCTGCGCCGCGCCATCACCGACTGGCTCGCCCGCCGCTACGGCACCCATCTCGACCCCGAGACGATGATCCTGCCCCTCAACGGCACCCGCGAGGGGCTCTTCAATGCCGCCATCGCGCTCTCGCCGGAAGCCCGCGCCGGCCGCCCGCCGCTCGTGCTGCTGCCCAACCCGTTCTACCAGGCCTACGGCGTCGGCGCCCTTGCCGCCGGTGCCGAGCCCCGCATGATGCCCGCCACCGCCGAAACCGGCTATCTCCCGGATCTCGGCCGCCCTCGCCCCCGCCGATCTCGACCGGGTCAGCCTCGCCTATGTCTGCTCGCCATCGAACCCCCAGGGCGCCGTCGCCGACGCGGCCTGGTGGGACCGCCTGCTGGACCTCGCGGAACGCCACGATTTCCGGATCCTTGCCGACGAGTGCTACAGCGAGATCTACCGCGATACCCCGCCGCCCGGCATCCTCGCGGCCGCCGCCCGCACCGGCGCCGACCCCGAACGCGCCCTCGCGTTCCACTCGCTCTCCAAGCGCTCGAACGCCGCCGGCCTGCGCGCCGGCTTCGTCGCCGGCGGGCCCCGGGCCATCGCGGCGATGCGCCAGCTCCGCGCCTATGGCGGCGCGCCGCTTCCCCTGCCGCTCCAGCACGCCGCAGAGGCGCTCTGGCGCGACGAGGCCCATGTGGTCGAGAACCGCCGGCTCTACAACGCGAAGTTCGCGCTGGCCGACGACATCCTCGGCCCCCTGCCCGGCTACCGCAGCCCCGAGGCCGGCTTCTTCCTCTGGTTGCCGGTCACGGACGGCGAAACCGCCGCGGTCGAGATCTTCCGCCGCACCGGCGTCCGGGTGCTCCCCGGCGCCTACCTCGCCCGTGACCACAGCGGCGGCAATCCGGGAAAAGGGTACATCCGGGTCGCCCTCGTGGCCGACGAGGCCACCGTCGCGACCGGTCTTCACGCATTGAAAACGGTTCTCGGTGAACGATCCGTCAACGAAAGGATGGTCTGAGATGGCAGCCCGCAGCAAGGCCAAGCGCCGCGCCCCCCTGATGGAAAGCGACACCGAGGAGGCCCTGCGCCGCCGCGGAACGGAACTGCTCGGCCTGATCCTGCTCATGCTCGGCGCCCTCGCCGCGACCCTGATCTGGACCTACTCCCCCGACGATCCGAGCCTCTTCAGCGCCACCGACGCCCCGCCGCGCAACGCGCTCGGCCTCATCGGCGCCTCGATCGCCGATCCCCTGCACCGCGCTCTCGGCTGGGCCGCCTACGGCATCCCGCTCGCCCTCGCGGTCTGGGGCCTGCGCCTCGTCACCCATGCCGGCGAGACCCGCGCCGTCAGCCGCATCATCGCCATCCCTGTCGCCCTCGTCGCCAGCGCGGCCTTTGCCGCGAGCCATGTCCCGCCAGCCGGCTGGCCCCACGAATACGGCCTCGGAGGCCTCCTCGGCGACGCCACGCTGGGCGCCGCCCTTTCCCTCGTGCCGCTCGATCTCGGTCCCTCGCTCACCGTGGCCACCCTCGCCCTCGGCGTCGCCTTCGTCGTCGTCTCCGGTTTCGCGCTCGGCGTGAGCGCCGCGGAGGCCGGCGGCATCCTGCGCTACCTCAAGACCGGCTCGGTCGCGGTCTACGACGCGCTCCTCCGCCTCACCGGTCGGGCCATGCAGGGTGCGGCCACCGGAGCGCGCTCCGCCCAGGGCCTCGCCGCCGAAGCGAGCCGCCGCCGCGCCGCCCGACCGGCCGCGATGCCTGCTCCGGCCAACGCCAGCGGCGGCATCCCGCGCTTCGATCCGACGGCGATCCGGCCCTCCTCCGACGACAGCGTCATGGCCAAGATCACCGCGGCCGTCCGGGCCCGCGCCGAGGCCGACGCCGCCGGCCGCGCCCCGGTCCAGCGCGCCATCCCGCCCCTGACCGCCGCCATTGGCCGCGAGGACGACGACCTGCCCGACACCCGGCAGCGATGTCGCCCTTCTGGAGGAGCCCGACAACCCGGGCACCGGCGACGCCGCCGGCGGCGCCCGTGTCCGCCCGCGCAGCGCCCAGACCGCTCCCCAAGAGCAGCCGCGCACGCTCCGAGGAACAGCCCGAACTGGAACTCGCCGGAAACGGCGCCCCGGTCTACCGCATGCCGGCGCTCTCGCTCCTCGAGAACCCCACCTCGATCGTGCGCCACCACCTCTCCGACGAGGCGCTCGAGGAGAACGCCCGCATGCTCGAGACCGTGCTCGACGATTACGGCGTGCGCGGCGAGATCGTCTCGATCCGCCCCGGCCCGGTCGTGACGATGTACGAGCTGGAGCCCGCCGCCGGCCTCAAGGCCTCCCGCGTGATCGGCCTCGCCGACGACATCGCCCGCTCGATGTCGGCCCTCGCCTGCCGCGTCTCGACCATCCCCGGCCGCTCGGTGATCGGCATCGAGCTTCCCAACGACCACCGCGAGAAGGTGCTCCTGCGCGAGATCCTCTCCGCCAAGGCCTATGGCGACGGCACCCAGCCGCTGCCGCTCGCCCTCGGCAAGGACATCGGCGGCGAACCGGTCGTCGCCAACCTCGCCCGCATGCCGCATCTCCTGATCGCCGGCACCACCGGCTCGGGCAAGTCCGTCGCCATCAACACCATGATCCTGTCGCTGCTCTACCGGCTCACGCCCGACGAGTGCCGCCTGATCATGATCGACCCGAAGATGCTCGAGCTTTCCGTCTATGACGGCATTCCCCACCTCCTCTCCCCCGTCGTCACCGATCCGAAGAAGGCCGTCGTGGCCCTCAAATGGACCGTGGCCGAGATGGAGGAACGCTACCGCAAGATGTCGAAGATGGGCGTGCGCAACATCGACGGCTACAATTCCCGCGTGAAGGATGCGCTCGCCCGCGACGAGGCCTTCACCCGCACCGTGCAGACCGGCTTCGACGAGGACACCGGCGAGCCGATCTTCGAGACCGAGGAATTCCATCCCGAGCCGATGCCCTACATCGTCGTCATCGTCGACGAGATGGCCGACCTCATGATGGTCGCCGGCAAGGAGATCGAGGCCTGCATCCAGCGCCTCGCCCAGATGGCCCGCGCCAGCGGCATCCACCTGATCATGGCGACGCAGCGCCCGTCCGTCGACGTCATCACCGGCACGATCAAGGCGAACTTCCCGACCCGGATCTCCTTCCAGGTCACCTCCAAGATCGACAGCCGCACCATCCTCGGCGAAATGGGCGCCGAACAGCTCCTCGGCATGGGCGACATGCTCTACATGGCCGGCGGCGGCCGCGTCACCCGCGTCCACGGCCCCTTCGTCTCCGACGAGGAAGTCGAGGACGTGGTCAAGCACCTCAAGGCCATGGGTCCGCCCGCCTACGACACAGGCGTGGTCGAGGGCCCGGAATCCGACGCCGAAAGCGAGATCGACCTCGTGCTCGGCCTCGGCGGCAACACCACCGGCGACGACGCGCTCTACGACATGGCCGTGGCCATCGTCGCCAAGGACCGCAAATGCTCGACGTCCTACATCCAGCGCAAGCTCTCCATCGGCTACAACAAGGCCGCCCGCCTCGTCGAACAGATGGAGGATGCCGGCGTCGTCAGCCAGTCCAACCACGTCGGCAAGCGCGAGGTGCTGGTGCCGGAATCCTGAGGCCGGGTGGCAGCGCATCAGAAAACGAAATCGCCGGCGTCCAGATCGACCAGCTGCACGCCTTCGAGAACCAACCGGTCTGCCCCGAGGGCGAACTCGGTATCTGATCCGGACGACGTGGCAAGGCCCATGAGATCGTCAAAGCTCGAGACCGCTTCATGGTCCCGCAGATCGACCCGGTCACCGTCGGAAAAGTCGGTGATGCGATCGCGGCCATAGCCCGTCGCGAACACGAAGGTATCGTCCCCCGCCCCGCCCGTCAGGATGTCCCGGCCCGGTCCGCCGTCGAGCCGGTCGGCGCCGGCTCCGCCCCCGAGGTCGTCGGCGCCCTGCATGCCGAACAATTCATCGTTCCCGCCCAGTCCCCTGAGCACGTCGGCGCCCCTGTTTTCGCCCGGATACCGGTCCGGATCGAAATCCATGACGTCGCCGTAGATCCGGTTGGCCTGATCGTCGCCCGTCAGAATGTCGTCGAAGCCCGACCCGCCCAGACCCTCGATACTCTCGTAGATGTCGCCCTTGGCCCAGAACCGATTGGCGCCTTGCTTCGACAGGTCCGCCGTCACGCCGCGCGGCGCATCCTCGTAGAGGGCAAGGTCGAAGCCGGGACCCCCGTCGAGCCTGTCCGCCCCGGCATTGCCACCGAGCCTGTCGTCGCCCTGCCGCCCGAAAAGCGCATCATGCCCTCCCGTCCGAACAGGGAATTGTCGTTGCCGTCGCCGCGCAGCACATCGTTGAAGCCGCTTCCGCTCAGGCCCTCGATGGCGATGAAGGTATCGCCCCGGCTCTCCCCAGTATTGACCCGGGGATTGTTCAGATCGACTTTCAGCCCCCGATCGGCCTCGTCGTAGCTCGCGTAGTCGATGCCATCGCCGCCATCGAGAATGTCACCGCCGCGCCCCCCGTCCAGAAAATCGGTCCCGCCCCGGCCCTCCAGTCGGTCCTTTCCAAAGTCGCCAACCAGGGTGTTGGGCAGGTTCGTGCCGCCCAGAACGTCGTCAAACGAAGTTCCGACGAGCGCTTCGATGCTGGAATAGGTGTCGCCCTTGGCTTCTCCCGTATTCGTTCCCGGGTTCCGAAGATCGGCCGTCACCCCCTGCCCGGCGGAGGCATAGCTTACCACGTCGGTGCCACCCCCGCCCTGGAGCCGGTCGGATCCTCGCCCTCCCACCAACCAGTCGTCTCCGTCCCGCCCAGACAGCCGGTCATTGCCTTCCAGCCCGAAAAGCGTGTTCGTGCTGTTCGTGCCACGAAGAATGTCATCGAACCAAGTGCCCTCCAGCATCTCGATGCCGGAATGACCGTCGCCTCGCGCCTCTCCGGTATTGGACCCGGGCTTGTCCAGATCGACCGTCAGTCCTCTGCCGGAATCGATGTAGGTCGCCCCGTCGAAGCCATCCCCGCCGTGCAGCTGGTCCCGGCCACGTCCACCGTTCAGCCAGTCGTCCCATCCCGCCCGAACAGGCGGTCATCGCCATCAAGCCCGAAAATCGTGTTCATGCCGTTGTTGCCGGGCAGGAGGTCATCAAACCATGTCCCCGCCAGGAGTTCGATGCCGGCGTAGGTATCGCCTTTCGCTTCGCCCGTATTCGAGCCTGGCTTCTGGAGATCAGCCGTCAGTCCCTTTCGGAATAGACGTAGGCCACTCCGTCGATGCCATCCCCGCCGCTCAGCCGGTCTGCCCCCCGGCCGCCGATCAGCCAATCATCGCCATCCCGTCCGAACAGCCCATCATCGCCATCCAGCCCAAAGAGCGAGTTCGCACCGTCATCTCCATGCAGTCTATCACCGAACCAAGTTCCCTCCAGCTTCTCGATACCGATATAGGTATCGCCCTTCGCCTCTCCGGTGTTCGATCCGGTCTTCAGGAGATCGGCTGTCAGACCCCGTCGGGAACCGCCGTAGAACACGCCGTCAATCCCCCCTCCGCCGCTCAGCCGGTCGGCGCCCGGACCGCCGTTCAGCCAGTCGTCGCCCTCCCGGCCGAACAGGCGGTCATTGCCGTCCCATCCGAAAAGCGCGTTCGGGCCGGCATCCCCGCCAAGGAGATCGTCGAAGGCTGTCCCGCCGAGGGCCTCGATGCCGGAATAGGTATCGCCCCTCGCCTCTCCGGTGTTGGTACCCGGTCTGCCGAGATCGGCCGTGACCCCGCCCGTGGCCTCCCAGTAATGGGCGATATCCCATCCGGCACCACCATCGAGATGGTCGGCCGCCAGCCCGCCGGCGAGCCAGTCGTCGCCGCTGCCACCGAACAGCCTGTCACGCCCGGCCAGCCCGAACAGACTGTCATCCCCGCCGAGCCCGCGGATCGTGTCGCTGCTGCTTCCGCCGACCAGATGGTCGGGGCCGCTCGTCCCAACGATTTTCGCCATGCCGTCACCTCTCCGGGGCTCCCCGCCACAGCACGAAGGAATCCCCAATGAATAAAAACATACGAATTATACCAATTGACTGCAGGTCGCGCCTTGCGCTGGATCAATTCCTGGCTGCCGAGCCCGCGACACCCCGGGGTGCTGCCGCCTGCGCAGACATGCGCCGGGTCACCGCCGGCGGGATTGGCCCCGCCCCGGCTTTCGTCTAGTTTTTTCCGAGCAATTCCGAAGACGAGAGGCAGCCTGCTCCATGTCAGCTCCGGTCCCCACCGACGCCGAACTCATCGCCCTCCTCGACGCCTACGAGCGCGAGATGAGCGTGGTGATCTCGAACCCGGCCCTGCCAGACAATCCGATGATCTATGTCAGCGAGGAATTCGAGGCCCAGACCGGCTACACGCCCGAAGAGGCACTCGGGCGCAACTGCCGCTTCCTGCAGGGCCCCGACACCGACCCGGACGCCATCCTCGCGATCCGCCACGCTCTCGCGGCCCGCACGACCTTCACCATCGACATTCTCAACTACCACAAGTCCGGCGCGCCCTTCATGAACCGCCTGCGCATCCGTCCGCTCCTCGACGACGAGGGCCGCTTCCTCTACTTCGTCGGCGCCCAGAACCCGGTCTGACCGAAGCCCTCCGTGCCGCAGATGTGAGCGCATCCCCCGTGCATCCGGGGCAGCCCGGCGATATATCGAGCCCATGAACAGACGCACCCTCCTCCTCTCCCTCGCGGCCCTTCCCCTGGTCATGGCCCTCCCGGCCGAAGCCCAGTCGGTCAACGCGGCCCCGATCAATTCCTATCTCCAGCAGCTGCGCACCGCCCAGGGCCGCTTCAGCCAGACCAATCCGAACGGCTCGAAGCAGACCGGCACCTTCCGGCTCTCCAAGCCCGGCCGCATCCGCTTCGACTACGACAGCCCGAAAGGCGCCCTCGTGGTCGCCGACGGCAACTGGGTCGGCGTCTTCGACCCGAAGTCGAACCGCAACCCCACCCGCTACCCGCTGCAGAACACACCCCTGCAGATGCTGCTGCGCGACAATATCAGCCTCGCCGAACCCGGCCTCGTCCTCGGCGCCACCCGCGACGCCCGCGGGACCCACATCACCGTGGTCGATCCGCGCGCCCCGAAGGAAGGCCGCCTCGTGATGACCTTCTCCGACAATCCGATCCAGCTGCGCGAATGGGAGGTCATTACAAAGACCGGCCAGCGCACGAAGGTCGCCCTGACCGAGCTGCGCACCGGCGGCACCATCGACCGGAACCTCTTCAGCATCGAGCTGGTGGCCGCCAACTATCCCTGAGCCGCCCGCCACGCCGCCCAGTCCTCCGGCGTGTCGAGATCGACGAGCGGCCCCCGCCCGGCCATCGCCACATCGGCGATGAAGTCCGGCGAGGCGGCCACCACGTCGCGCGCGCCCCGGTCGCCCTCAAGCCCGGCCAGCGCCTCGAAGAACCGTCGTCCGAACAGCACCGGATGCCCCGGCGTCCCGTCCGCGGCCACCGCCCGGCAGATCTCGCGCCGCTCCTCCGGATCGAAGGCCGCGATCAGCCGGTCGATCCCCTCCGCATCGGTCTCCGGCATGTCCGCGAGCAGCACCACCACCGCATCGGCCTCCGCGCCCAGCGCCCGGACCCCGGCCCCGAGGGACGCCGCCATCCCCTCGGCGGCATCCTCTGCAACGATGATCTCGGCCCCGCTCTCGGCCAGCGCCGCACGCCGCGCCTCCGCATCCGGCGGCAGCACCGCGAGAACCCGGTCGACCCGGCTCGCCACCGCCGCATCGACCACCCGGCGCAGCACCGGCACGCCCGCCACCGGTTCCATGAGCTTGTCGCGCCCGCGCATGCGCCGGCTCGCCCCGGCCGCCAGCACCAGCGCCGTGATCCGCGGCCGCGCCGGCACCGCCACCCGCCCGGCCCGCGGCTGCGGCCGCTGCGGGATCTCCTTCAGGAGCCCGCCCACACCCATCGCCGCGATCGCCGCATCGTCCACCGGCAGCCCCGCCACCAGCCGCTCCAGCACCCAGTCCGCCCCGTTGAGAGCCGGCGAGCGCGCACAGCCCGGCAACCCCACCACGTGCCGCCCGCCGAGATCGCCGAGGAACAGCAGGTTCCCCGGATCGACCGGCATCCCGAACCGCACCAGCCGCCCGCCGGCGGCGACCAGCCCCGCCGGGCAGGTATCCGCCGCATCCGACGTCGCCGAGGCCCCGAGCACCAGCACCAGATCGCCCTGCGCCGTCGCCCGAGCGCCTCGGCCACCGCCGCCGGTCTCGTGCGCGACGATCACCGGCGCCTCCGCAAGCTCGACGCCCAGCGCCGCGAGCCGCGCCAGCACCGTCTCGGCGCCCTTCGCCAGCAGCGTCTCCCTGAAGCCCGGCGTCCGGGTCAGGATCAGGCTGCCGCGCAGCGCCCCGAAGCGGTGCAACCGCAGCCCCGCCCCGCCCGAGCGCATTGGCCGCCCGCGCCACCTTCGCGGCTTCGAGGCCGTAGGGAATGATCTTGACCGTCGCCACCATCTGCCGCGCCTGCACCCGCGCGAAATCCGGCAGGGTGGCAAGCGTGATCGCCGGATCGACAGCGTTGAGTGCCGCCACCGCCGCCGCATCGATCCGCACCACCCCCGGCGCCTCCGCGAAGAGGTTGACCCGGCCGGTGAACGGCGCCGACACCGAGAAGCCCCCCGCCGCACCCTCGGCCACCAGCGCCGCCGCGACCGCTGCCGCCGCCGCATCCTCGTCCATGTCGCCGTCGTCGAGCCGCGCCACCGTCAGCTTCGCGATCCCCGCCGCGGCAATCGCCGCGACGTCGTCAGGGCTCAGGCGCCGTCCCTTGCGGAACTTCGTCTCCCCGAACTGGATCGAATGCGCGAGCACCGCGCCGGCGGCCTCGCCCGTGGGAACCGCCCCGAAGAACATCTCAGGGCCGCGTCTCGGGGCGGCGCAGCCGCTCGGTGATCTGCGCAAGGATCGAGATCGCGATCTCCGCCGGCGTCTTCGCGCCGATATCCGCGCCGATCGGCGCATGAATGCGGCCGATCTCGGCCGGCCCGAAACCCGCCGCCTCGAGCCGCGCCACCCGCTTGGCATGGGTCCGCGTCGAGCCCAGCGAGCCGAGATAGAACACCGGCGCGCGCAAAGCCGCCTCGATCGCCGGATCGTCGAGCTTCGGATCATGGGTGAGCGTGACGACCGCCGTGCGCGTGTCGAGCCCGAAGGCCGCGAGCGCGGCATCGGGCCAGTCATGCATCAGCCGCGTGTCGGGAAACCGCGCCGCACTCCCGAAGGCATCGCGCGGATCGACCACCACCACGTCATAGCCCGCCAGCCGCGCCATCGGCACAAGCGCCTGCGCGATATGCACGGCCCCCACCACCGCCATCCGAAGCGGCGGATTGTGAACGCCGAGAAACCAGTCGCCCGCCGGCCCGGAGCGATCCGCGTGCAGCGCCTCGCGCGCCTCCGGCCAGAGCGGATCGTCCGCGCCGCGAACCAGCCGCCGCTCCCAGGATGTCAGATCGACCGCATAGACCACCGGCTCGCGCGCCGCCCGCGCCGCCACCAGATCCGCGAGCAACTCCACCTCGGGCCCGGCGCCGACGCCCACCGGCTCGACCAGCACCCGGATCGTGCCGCCGCAGGCCAGCCCGACGGCGAAGGCCTCCTCGTCCGAAACACCGTATTCCAGCATCCGCGGCCGGCCGTCCTCCAGCGCATCGAGCGCCTCGGCCACCACAGCGCCTTCCACGCATCCCCCCGAAACCGAGCCCATCATCGCGGCGTCGGTGTCGATCACCAGCTGCGCGCCGCGCGGCCGCGGCGCGGAGCCCCAGGTCTCCACCACCGTGGCAAGCGCCACGCCGCGCCCCTCCCGCACCCAGGCGAGCGCGGTTTCGGGAATGCTGTCATGGGCTGGGACGGCAGACATGGGTCGGACTCCATCGGATGATCCCAGACATATACCCGGCCCGGCCAAAGACAAAGGGCCGGGAAACCCCGGCCCCTTGCATCCCGCGATGTCGCTTCGGCTATTCCGCCGGAACCTCGCGCCGCGCCGGCACGATCCGGTCCGGCAGCAGGAAGGCGATCCCGACGAAGACCAGCCCGAGCACGATCCCGAGCACGTCGCCGCGCAGCGCCGTCAAGGCGGGGTAATCCGTTCCCGGCACCGCCCCGAGCGTGGTCTTGCCGCCCAGAATGCTCTCCAGCACGCCGGTCGCTTCGACCCAGGGAAAGGTCGCCATGTAGGCCGCAGCGCCCAGCAATCCGCCGAGGATGAAGAACCACGCGTCACGCCGGCCGGTCGCCGCGGCCACGAGCCCGGTTCCGGGGCAATACCCCGAGACCGCCCAGCCGACGCCGAGCAGCAGACCACCGATGAAGACACCGCCGTAAGCCGCCTTCACCGACATGTGCGCCACGTCGACCAGCCCGAGCATCTGGCCACCGAACATCAGGATCGACCCGGTGCCGATCGCCAGCAGGATGGTCTTCATCAGGTGCAGGTTCTTCAGGCTCAGCATGCCGCCGATCAGGGTCGGGTTGGCGGCACCGATCCGGTCGAGCACGAAGCCGAAACCGGCGCCGATCACGAGTGCGAGCAGGATTTCCATCTCAGGCCTCCCGTTTGAAAAGGATCATCGCGGTCGGTATTGCCGCCGCAAAGGCGCCGGCCGCGAAGATGTAGCCCGACACCGCGGTCTGCATCATGCCGCTCATCATGTGCCCGGAGGTGCAGCCCCCGGCGAGTCGAGCCCCGTAAAGCACCACGAACCCACCGAGGAAGGCCGCCAGATAGCGCGCTGCCCGACCCTCTCCGAAATTCGCGCGCCACAGCGCCGGCACGCTGCGCTCGTCGGCGGACATGCCGCCGCGCAGCAGGCTCGACAGAAAGCCACCGAGCATCATCGCCAGCACGAAGACGAAGCTGTAGTTGAGCGGATTGGCGACGGATTTGGCATAGGATCCGCCGCTCTTGTCGAGATAGGCGTTCGGCGAGGCAAAGCCCGACGTCGCGTCCGGGGCCTCCACCACCACCGCCGGGTCGATCACATTCCAGATCACGCCGTCGAGGATCACGAACTGCGTCGAAACGCCGATCGGCTTGACCAGCAGCACGGCCGCGAAGAACACCAACCCGAGCGCCAGCCCGCCGGTTTTCCAGTTGAGCGTCATCAACTCTCCTCCTTGATTCACATGGCATAGTGTGAATTCAAGAGAAGACATATTCCTTGATCTGCATCAAATCGCATCCGCGGCCGGAGCCCGGCGGTTGCGCGGGGGCACGCGGCTCAGCCCGACGCGAGCATCCGCGTCAGCCGCGCCTTCTCGCCCGGATCGTCGGGCCGGCCCAGCACCTCCGCGAGTTCCTCGAGCGAAGCGAGGCTGTGGCAGGCCCGGAAGGTATCCACATGCGGCAGGATCGCCCTTATGCCGCGGGCCTTGGGTGCGAACTCCTCCCAGCGCAGGAGCGGATTGAGCCAGATCAGCCGCCGCGACGACAGGTGCAGCCGCTCCATCTCGAGCGCCAGCCGGTCCGGATCGTCCCGGTCGAGCCCGTCGGTGATCAGCAGCACCACCGCGCCCTGCCCCATCACCCGCCGGGTCCAGTCGCGGTTGAAGTCGTGCAGGCAGGCGCCGATCCGCGTGCCGCCCTCCCAGTCCTGCGCCTCCCGCCCCGCGGCATCGAGCGCCGCATCGACGTCGCGCCGCCGCAGATGCCTCGTGATGTTGGTCAGCCGCGTCCCGAAGGTGAAGGCATGGACCTGCGCCCAGCCCGCCCCGCGCTGGTTCGACACCGCATGCAGGAAATGCAGCAGCATCCGCGAATAGGACGACATCGAGCCGGAGATGTCGCAGAGCACCACGAGGTTCGGCCAGCGCGTCCGCCGCGCCCGGAACGCCAGCCGCTGCACGTCGCCCCCCGAGCGCATCGCCGCGCGCATCGTGCCCCGCCAGTCCGCGACCTGCCCGCGCGGATCGACCCGGGTACGCCGCGAGGCGATCGGTTTCACCGGCAGGTCGAGCCGCGCGATCGCCCGCTTCGCCGCGGCGATCTCGGCGGTCGACATCTGCTCGAAATCCATCCGGCGCAGCTTCTCGTCGGCCGAGAAGGTCAGCGTCGCGTCGAACTCGACGAGGCTCTCCTCGTCGGCCTCGTCGCGCTCCGGCGGTGGCGGCGTCTCGGCGCCGTCGAGCAGCGCCTCCGCCGCCCGCCGCTCGGCCGCCGACGGATCCGGCGCCTCGTTCACTCCCCGCACCAGCGGCAGCAGGAGGCTCATCATCTGCTCCATGAACTGCGGATCGCGCCAGTAGAGCCGGAACACCTGCCCGAACACCTGCCGGTGCTCCGGACGGCTGACGAAACAGGCCTGCAACGTGTGATAGAAGTCGTGCTTGTTCGTGAAGCCCGCCACCTCCACCGCCCGGATCGCATCCACCACCCGCCCGGTCCCGACCGGCAGCCCTGCCTTCCGCAACGCCCGCGCGAAATGCGTGATGTTCACCGCAAGCTGTCCGTCCTCGGGGACCGGCAGATCGGCGTAGCGCGCCATCAGGACCGTCCCCCGGCGCAGCCCTGGAACCCTGCCCCGGCCACGACGCGCCTCAGACCGGCCCGAGTTCGGCGCTCGCCTCGTCGAGGATGCGCTTCGCGGCCGAGCCCTGCATCCGGGCGATATCGTCCTGATACTTCAGCAGCGCGCCAAGCGTGTCCGCGATCACCTGCGGCGAGAGCTGCACCGCATCGAGCGCCACGAGGCATTTCGCCCAGTCGATGGTCTCCGCCACGCCGGGCTTCTTGAACAGGTCCTCCTCGCGCAGCTGCTGCACGAAGGCCACCACCTGCCGGCTCAGCCGATCCGACGCCTCCGGCGCACGGGCCGTCAGGATCGCCAGCTCGCGCTCGAAATCCGGATAATCCACCCAGTGATACAGGCACCGCCGCTTGAGCGCGTCATGCACCTCCCGCGTCCGGTTGGAGGTGATCACCACGATCGGCGGCTCCGGCGCCTTGATCGTGCCGAGCTCGGGGATCGTCACCTGGAAATCGCTCAGCGCCTCCAGGAGGAACGCCTCGAACGGCTCGTCGGTGCGGTCCAGCTCATCGATCAGCAGCACCGGCGCGCCGCCATCCTGCGGCATCATCGCCTCGAGCAGCGGCCGACGGATCAGGAACTGCTCGGAAAACAGCTCCGCCGTGAGCGCATGCCGGTCCGCGGTCCCCTCCGCCTCGGCGGTGCGGATCGCCACCATCTGCGCCGGGAAATTCCACTCGTAGACCGCGCTCGATGCATCCAGCCCCTCGTAGCACTGCAGCCGGATCAGCCGCCGCCCGAGGGCTGCGGCGAGCGTCTTGGCGATCTCGGTCTTGCCGACCCCCGCCTCGCCCTCGAGAAACAGCGGCCGCCCGAGCTTGAGCGACAGGAAGACCACGGTCGCGAGCCCGCGCCCCGCGACATAGCCGGCCGAGCCCAGCAAAGCCTGCGTCGCGTCGATCGAGCCGGGCAAGGATGTCATGGCTGTCCCTCCTGATTGGCGCCATAAGGGAGGCTGGACGGGCGGAAATCAACCCCTGCACCCGGCGCTGCCCCGGGGCCCAGGCAAAGCCGGCAGCGCAGTCCGAACAGCGCCTTCACGGACGCTCGTTTCGGTCACGTCACCCGCCCGTCCAAGGCGGCCGCACCTTCGGAGCACCGGACCGCCACGCCCGCCCGCGCCGGCGCGGCCCGACCCGAACCGGCACGCAATGTTCCGTCGCGACTGGCAGACCTCAGCGGGCCAGCGGCGCTCCGATTCCGCGGGAGACTGTATTCGCGGCCTCGCGAACCCGCCGGCCGATCTCCGCGATCTGAGCCTCGGGCATCCTGTGCGTCGGCCCGGAGACCGAGATCCCGGCCACCGCTTCGCCATAGGCATTCAGGATTGGCGCGGCGACGCAGCGCATACCGAGGGTCCGTTCCTCGTCGTCGAAGGCCCAGCCGCGCGCCCGGATCTCGCGAAGATCCTCCTTGAGCGCGGTGGCGTCGCAGATGGTCTTCGCGGTGAACCGCTCGCGCGTCCGGCTCGCGAGAAACCGGTCCAGCCGTTCCTCCGCATAGCATCCGAGCAGCGCCTTGCCGATCCCGGAGGCATGCATCGGCGAGATGGTCCCCGGCGGAAAGAACGCCCTTATGGATTCGTGGGTCTCGATCTGGCTCACGAACATCACCTCGCCGTTGCGCTCGATGCCGAGATTGGAGGTTTCTCCCGTAGCCTGCATAAGCGCATGCATCGCGGGCCGGCTGCGCTCGGCCACGCTCGAGCGGCGCAGGAAGGCCGAGCCGAGCCGGAACGCCATCGCGCCGATATGCCAGCCCTGGGTCTGGGCATCCAGCTCGACGATCTGCCGCGCCTCGAGCGTGGCGAGCACCCGGTGCATCGTCGCGGTGGACTGGCGCAGATCCGTCGCCAGTTCGGTCAGCGTCAG
Organism: uncultured Alphaproteobacteria bacterium; assembly: GCA_963825715.1. GTDB lineage: Bacteria > Pseudomonadota > Alphaproteobacteria > Rhodobacterales > Rhodobacteraceae > Amaricoccus. Next base: position 28,349 of record CAWGUH010000018.1, read on the forward strand.
CCCCTCGCCCCGCGCCAGCGCATCGAGCACGTCGAGCGCGCGGTCCAGCGACTGGATCGACGGCGTCGTAGGCCCGGCCCCGGATCCCTTCGGACGCCCGCGGCGCCGTTGACTCGTTTCCATCCGTCCGTCTCCCGACTCGACCCTGAATGTTTTTTGCCGGTCTGAAAATGATACCCTACCAGCGAAAAATTCAAGCTCCTGTTTTCACGCTTGAAAATTCATTTTCGCACGAAAATGAAAACTTATTTCAGAAAAATATACAAGGACGCGCAACTGTTGTAGGGTGAAAAAAACGTCAGTAGGAGGAATTCGCAATGAACTTCCAGAACCCGGTCTTCATCCCCGGTCCGACCAACATGCCCGAGGCGGTCCGGCTGGCCTGCCACATGCCGACCATCGACCACCGCTCGCCGGTCTTCGGCAAGATCCTCAACCCCTGCCTCGAGAACGTGCGCGCGATCCTGAAATCCGACAGCGCACGCGTCTTCATCTATCCCTCGACCGGCACCGGCGGCTGGGAAACCGCGATCACCAACACGCTCTCGCCGGGCGACAAGGTCCTCGCGGCCCGCAACGGCATGTTCAGCCATCGCTGGATCGACATGTGCCAGCGTCACGGCCTCGACGTCCAGATCGTCGAGGCTCCGTGGGGCACCGGCCTGCCGGCGGACCGCTACGAGGAAATCCTGACCGCGGACAGGAATCACCGGATCAAGGTCGTCCTCGCCACGCACAACGAGACCGCCACCGGCGTGAAATCCGACATCGCCGCCGTCCGCCGCGCGCTGGACGCCGCCGGCCACCCGGCGATGCTCTTCGTCGACGGCGTGAGCTCGATCGGCTCGATGGATTTCCGCTTCGACGAGTGGGGCGTCGACGTCGCCGTTACCGGCAGCCAGAAGGGCTTCATGCTCCCGGTCGGCCTCGCGATCCTCGGCTTCTCCGACAAGGCGATGAAGGCCTCGAAGACCGCGAAGCTGCCGCGCACCTTCTTCGACAACGACGACATGACGAAGGGCTATGCCAACAACGCCTATCCCTACACGCCGGCCGTCGGGCTGATGAACGGGCTGAAGCTCTCGAGCCAGATGCTGCTCGACGAGGGCCTCGACAACGTCTTCGCCCGCCACCACCGCATCGCCGAAGGCGTGCGGCGGGCTGTCGCCGCCTGGGGGCTGGAATTGTGCGCCGCGACACCCGATGTGTATTCCGACACGGTCAGCGCGATCCGCACGCCGGCGGGGTTCAACGCGACCGACATCGTGACGCTCGCGGCGAGCAAGTACGACGTGGCCTTCGGGGTCGGACTTGGGGAGGTGGCAGGCAAGGTGTTCCGGATCGGCCATCTCGGCAGCCTCACCGACGTGATGATGCTCTCGGGCCTTGCCACCGCCGAGATGGTGATGGCCGATCTCGGCCTCGACATCCGGCTCGGCTCCGGCGTCGCCGCGGCGCAGGAATTCTACCGGAGCAACGACGCCATCAGCCAGAAGGTCGCCGCGTGATGAAGGACATGGAGCCGATGTACATCCCGACCTTCGCCGACATGCTCGTCGCGCACGAGCGGATCAAGCCCCATATCCACCGCACGCCGGTGCTGACCTCGAGCTATTTCAACGATCTCGTCGGCGCCGAGCTGTTCTTCAAGTGCGAGAACTTCCAGAAGGCCGGTGCCTTCAAGGTGCGCGGGGCCAGCAACGCGGTCTTCGGTCTCTCCGAGGACGAGGCCAGCAACGGCGTCTGCACCCACTCCTCCGGCAACCACGCGCTGTCGCTGAGCTATGCGGCCGGACGGCGCGGCATCCCCTGCAACGTCGTGATGCCGCGAACCGCCCCCGAGGCCAAGAAGGCCGCCGTCCGCGGCTACGGCGGCATCATCACCGAATGCGAGCCCTCGACCTCCTCGCGCGAGGAGGTGTTCGCCAAGGTGCAGGCGGCGACCGGCGGCGATTTCGTGCATCCCTACAACGATCCGCGCGTCATCGCCGGCCAGGGCACCTGCTCCAAGGAATTCATGGAGCAGACCGGCGGCCTCGACATCGTCGTGGCCCCGATCGGCGGCGGCGGCATGATCTCGGGCACCTGCCTGACCCTGTCGAACATCGCGCCCGAGACGCAGATCATCGCCGCCGAGCCCGAGCAGGCCGACGATGCCTATCGCAGCTTCAAGGCCGGCCACATCATCGCCGACGACGCGCCCAACACCATCGCCGACGGCCTCAAGGTGCCGCTCAAGGACCTGACCTGGCACTTCGTCTCGACCTATGTCACCGACATCCTCACCGCCAGCGAGCAGGAGATCATCGACGCGATGAAGCTCACCTGGGAGCGGATGAAGATCGTCATGGAGCCGAGCTGCGCCGTGCCGCTCGCGACGATACTCAAGAACAAGCACGTCTTCGCCGGCAAGCGCGTCGGCGTGATCGTAACCGGCGGCAATGTCGATCTCGACAAGCTGCCCTGGATGAAGACCTGACTGGGAGTCCGACAAGATGAACGCACAGACCGATTTCTCGACCCTCGAAGTGGGCTATGACGTGCCCGCGGTTCCGGGCATGGACGAGTCCGAGATCCAGACCCCCTGCCTCGTGCTCGATCTCGACGCCCTCGAGCGCAACATCAGGAAGATGGGCGACTACGCCCGCTCCCACGGCATGCGCCACCGCGTCCACGGCAAGATGCACAAATCCGTCGACGTGGCGAAGCTGCAGGAAGAACTCGGCGGCGCCGTCGGCGTCTGCTGCCAGAAGGTCTCCGAAGCCGAGGTCTTCGCCCGCGGCGGCATCAAGGACGTCCTGGTCTCCAACCAGGTGACCCAGCCTGAAAAGATCGACCGTCTGGCCCGCCTGCCCAAGCTGGGCGCGCGCACCATCTGCTGCGTCGACGACATGGACAACATCCCCAACCTGTCCGCCGCCGCCGTGAAGCATGGCACCCAGATCGAGTGCCTCGTCGAGATCGACTGCGGCGCCGGCCGCTGCGGCGTGACGACGACGCCCGAGGTGGTCGAGCTGGCCAAGGCGATCGACGCCGCCCCGGGCCTCAAGTTCGCCGGCCTTCAGGCCTATCAGGGCGCGATGCAGCACATCGACAGCTACGAGGAGCGCAAGGGCAAGACCGACATCGCCATCGCGATGGTGCGCGACGCCGTCGACGCGCTGAAGGCCGAAGGGCTGGAGTGCGACATCGTCGGGGGCGGCGGCACCGGCAGCTACTATTTCGAGAGCAATTCGGGCGTGTTCAACGAGCTTCAGTGCGGCTCCTACGCCTTCATGGATGCCGATTACGGCCGCATCCACGACAAGGACGGCAACCGCATCGACCAGGGCGAGTGGGAAAACGCGCTGTTCATCCTGACGAGCGTCATGAGCCACGCAAAGCCGCAGAAGGCGATCTGCGATGCCGGCCTCAAGGCCCAGTCGGTGGATAGCGGCCTGCCGTTCATCTACGGCCGCGACGACATCAAGTACGTGAAGTGCTCCGACGAGCATGGCGTGATCGAGGACCTCGGCGGCGTGCTGAAGGTCAACGAGAAGCTCCGGCTGGTCCCCGGCCACTGCGACCCGACCTGCAACGTGCACGACTGGTATGTCGGCGTGCGCGACGGCAAGGTCGAGACCCTCTGGCCGGTCTCGGCCCGCGGCAAGGCCTACTGATCCGAGACCGCGCGGACCCGGACACCTCTCCGGGCCCGCGCATCCCTTCGACCTGCGGTCCGGGACCCGCCCCGCGCCCGCCTCTTCCGCACGAACCCGAAAGCACCCCTGCCATGTACATCGTCCCCGAATCGGCCATCGCCGACCTGATCTCCGCCGAAGCCAGCTTCGAGGCCGTCGAGGCGGTCTTCGCATCGATGTCGAAGGGCGATGCCTACAATTTCCCGGTCATCCGCGAGGCGATCGGCCACGCCGACGCGCTCTACGGCTTCAAGTCCGGCTTCGACCGCGCCGCCCTCAATCTCGGCCTCAAATCGGGGGGCTACTGGCCCGGCAACGAGGCGAAGGGCCTGACCAACCACCAGTCCACGGTCTTCCTCTTCGACGCCGACACCGGCCGCGTGAAATCCATCGTCGGCGGCAACCTCCTGACCGCACTCCGCACCGCCGCCGCCTCCTCGGTCTCGATCAAGCACCTCGCCCGCCCGGATGCCAAGGTCCTCGGCATGGTCGGCGCCGGCCACCAGTCGGCCTTCCAGATGCGCGCCGCCGCCTCCCAGCGCGCCTTCGAGAAGGTCATCGGCTGGAACTACCACCCCGAAATGCTCTCGCGCCTCGAGACCACCGCGGCCGAGCTCGGCCTGCCCTTCGAGGCCGTCGATCTCGACCGCCTCGGCGCCGAAGCCGACGTGATCATCACCATCACCTCGAGCTTCGACGCGATCCTCAAGGCCGACCAGATCACCCCCGGCACCCATCTCGCCTGCATGGGCACCGACACCAAGGGCAAGCAGGAAGTCGAGGCCGCCCTGCTCGCGAAGGCCACCGTCTTCACCGACGAGATCGCCCAGTCGATCTCCATCGGCGAGGCCCAGCACGCCATCGCCGCCGGCCTCATCACCGAGTCCGACATCGCCGAGATCGGCGCCGTCATCAACGGCACCCATCCCGGGCCGCACCTCCGCCGACGAGATCACCCTCTTCGACGGCACCGGCGTCGGCCTCCAGGACCTCGCCGTCGCCCAGTCCGTGGTCGACATCGCCATCGAGAAGGGCGTGGCCATCGAGGTGGATTTCTAGATTACGACGCCGACCACGGTCCCGTCGCCCCGCAACGGGGCGCCGGGCCGCGGGCCAAGCCCCTTGCCGGATGTGTTGACGTTCTTGCCCCTCAGCGGGACTGACCACCAACCAAGCCTTTGACCGCTTCGAGCCCGGAGCGGATCTTTCAAAAAAAACTCAGAAATTTAGGCCAGTTACTTTTGGATTGGTTGGCAAACGGAAGACAGAAACCGTCATCGAACCTGAGGCAGGACTGTGGGAAGTCAGCGAATAGTATCGCATGTCCGCGGCTGAAATTGTCTGGCGCCTACAAGTCTCGCGCCAAGGCGCTTCCTTTGGATAATCTCGCCCTACCTTTGAAATCGAAAGGGGCGCTTTGTGTTGCGCCCCTCGTCGCGCTAGGCTTGAGAAGATTTAGGCGATTTCGTAAAAGATCAACTCCTCCGTTAGGCGGAAATAGTCACCGGTGGTCTCAAGAAACACGCCGGCTGTGCCGTCGGCGAATGTGAAGAACCGCGGATCTGCGCGGACAGGATTTACACCATCGCCGGCCAAATCATTTATCGTCGTAGCTGTGCCGCTCTCATCGACCAGGTTAAGGACGAACACATCGGCTGCGACAGCGTCAAGGGGGTCTGTGGTACCGTAGAGCGTGCCGAGGTTGAGGTCGCCAAATACGAGCGAAAGCTTATCGCCGAACGACTTTTCGGAGATGACCGGGCCGGACGCAGCCACGAACTCGCCCCCGGTTCGGTTATACTGTGCATGAGGCTGAATGAAGCCAGACTCTGGGACAGGTGATACGCCGGTCGCCGGGGGCTGAGTGCCAAGCACGCCGGCGATCCCGTTGGCCAACGGGTTGCTTGGATCGAAGTCACCGCCAACGTAAAAGGTCCCTTCTCGCGCCAGTCCATCTTCGGCCACGCCCCAGCCGAAATTCTCGATCACGGATGTATCCATGATGTCAGCGAGCGGTATGACGTTGACCTCTTCCGCCGTGACACCCCCAATGTCTGCAAATGTCAGGTATTCGACCCCTTGGTACTCCGCAATCTCAAGATGCTGGACATTGCGAAGGCCCTTCGCGGCTAGTTCCACCTCGCCCGTGGTTGGGTCGATGATGAACAGTTTGGATGGTAGTTCTTCATCCAATTGCGCTCCCTTGCGACCATTCAAGCCGAAGGGAAGATTGTCGCCGGTGGCCCAGAGAATTCTTGCCATCGGACGTGAACTCCATGCCCGTACCATGGTGCCCCGTGACAGAGGATTGCACCTCGAAAGCTGTGATCGGCGTCGGGTTTTTCAGTTTGTTTCCGGCTAGGTCGAATTCCACGATGACCTGGTACTTGATGCCGAAATCCTTGGGGATAAAGAATGGAAAGCCGTCCAGATCACCGTCTTCGAGTCGATAGAGATCATCAACGAGTTTTGGAACGAACGGATTTCCGAGCAATATATCGTCCTGCGGCACGATGCCGGGCTGAGCAAACTCCGGCAGGCGCATGACTGAGAAGAAATCTTCGGCTTCGGTGCCTTCGACATCGGGCAGAGTGTCGCTGGTGAACGTAACGTAGACCTTGTTGCCCTGGCCGCCTACCATGTTCGCAATACCTTCGCGATCATCGATAACAAGGCCATCGGGTGTGTCGGTGTCCGCATCAAAGATCAGTCGGGGTTTGCCATCCCCGTCGGCATTCACGCGGTAGATCTTTCCCTCATCTTGGTCCAAACCGTAGAGCGACTGCTTGATCACCACGGGGCTCTGAAAATTGGATTCTCCATCCGCGCCCGGGATCGTGCCGACTTTCTCAATGACCAAAGTGATGTCAGACGGCAGGACAGGATCGGGGCCGATCGCCACCTGGGCATTAATGCTGGTCGAAGTATTCATTATGTTCCCCCCTAGGGTGATCTGAGCGCATTTTGCGATCGCATTGAGAGTTTGAGGCAACTTATGCGATATTGCAACAGCCAGAGGTTGCATACCAACGGATGATGACGGGGAAGCTCTGTTTGGATCGCGGCCTGTGCTTCACAAATTGATAGTAGTCGACCTCCAAATTGCGGAAGTGATTCAGTCTTCAGATACTCAAATCGCATTGGCGACGCCGACAATGAATTTGGCCTGGAGTGTTCTCAATGATCGTTCAGCGGAACATGGGAAGAAGTCGAAATGGCCGCAAAGTCACGGCTGCAATGTTCCTTCGCCGTGCTTGAAGCGATGCTTGCCTTCCAGGCGATCACGGGTGCGTGAATATTGCCAAGCAGGCAAAGATGCGGTCGCCACGACGCGGGCAAGTCTCGGAAAGGGTTCAGTCGAAACGGAGATCCCTGTTGGCGGATTGGTCCGCACATCCGACATTTCAAACGACACCCCCCGCGGACTTCTGCGAGGGCAGCCGCCGGTCGAGAGAGCGGTCGTGCCCTGTTCCATGCATGGCGCTTCAACACATCCGGGAAGGGGTTTCGGTGTGCGGCGGCGGCCCCCTTCCACCCTGCCAGACCCGGCCCGGGAAGCGGCGCGCCAGATACCGAAAGGACCGTCCCACCGCCCATGCGCGACCCCGGCACCCTGCTCCGGGCAATCGCCGCGCGCCGCCCGCTGGCAAGCAAATTGGCAAGCCGGATTCCAGCCCGTTTCCAGCCGCCTTCCAGCCCCCATTATTCCATGCTTTTCCAGAAGGTTGATCGCCGCCCGGGACGGCCGCGCCGGTCACCCGGCAATCCTCGAGTCACAAGCCAGAAAAAAGGGCGCCCGACCCGGGCGCCCCGCAAGCCTCCGACCGTTCCCGCTACTTGCGCTTCTTCGGCGGCATCAGGTCGGTGATCGTGCCCTCGAACATCTCCGCCGCGAAGTTCACGGTCTCCGACAGCGTCGGATGCGGATGGATGGTGTGGCCGAGATCGACCGCATCCGCCCCCATCTCGATCGCCAGCGCCACCTCCGAGATCAGATCGCCGGCATTCGTCCCGACGATGGCCGCCCCGATCACCCGGTCGTCGGCTTCGTCGAAGATCAGCTTGGTGATGCCCTCCGAGCGCCCGTTCGACAGCGACCGGCCCGAGGCCGCCCAGGGGAACACGCCCTTGCCGACCTTGATTCCCTGCGCCTTCGCCTCGGACTCGGTGACGCCGCACCAGGCGACCTCGGGATCGGTATAGGCCACCGACGGGATCAGCCGCGCATCGAAATGCCGGTTATGCCCGGCGCAGACCTCCGCCGCCACCTTGCCCTCGTGCACCGCCTTGTGCGCCAGCATCGGCTGGCCGACCACGTCGCCGATCGCGAAGATGTGCGGCTGCCCGGTGCGCTGCTGGCCGTCCACGGCGATGAAGCCGCGCTCGTCCACCGCCACCCCGGCCTTTTCGGCGTCGATCAGCTTGCCGTTCGGCCGGCGGCCGACCGCGACGAGGACCTTGTCGAAGGTGTCGGTCGAGCTTTCGCCCTTGTCGTTCTCGAAGGTGACCTTGAGGCCGCCCTTCTGCGCCTCGACCGCGGTGACCTTGGTCTTGAGAAGGATCGCCTCGTAGCGGCCCTCGATCCGCTTGTGGAGCGGCTTGACGATGTCCTTGTCGGCGCCGGGGATGATCTGGTCCATCAGTTCGACCACGGTCACCTTCGATCCGAGCGCATCGTAGACGCAGGCCATCTCCAGCCCGATGATCCCGCCGCCGAGCACCAGCAGCCGCTTGGGGATGCCGTCGAGTTCCAGCGCGCCGGTGCTGTCGACCACCCGCGGGTCGTCGTGCGGGACGAAGGGCAGCGTGACCGGCTCGGACCCGGCGGCGATGATGCAATTGTCGAAGCTGACGGTCTTCATTCCGTCATCGGTCTGCACCTCGATCATGTTCGGGCCGCTGAACCGGCCGTAGCCGTTGACGACCGTCACCTTGCGCGCCTTGGCGAGCCCCGAGAGGCCGCCGACGAGCTGGTCGACCACCGACGACTTCCAGCCGCGCAGCTTGTCGATGTCGATCTTGGTCTTGCCGAAGCTGATGCCGTGGGCATCCATCTCCTCGGCCTCGGTGATGACCTTCGCGGCATGCAGAAGCGCCTTCGACGGGATGCAGCCCACATTGAGGCAGACGCCACCGAGCCGGTCGTATTTCTCGATCAGCACCACCTTCTTGCCCAGATCCGCCGCCCGGAACGCCGCGGTGTAGCCTCCGGGCCCCGAGCCGAGCACCACGACTTCGCCGTGAATGTCGCCCTTTCCGCCCGCGGTTCCCGTCGCCGCGACCGCCTTGGGGGCCTCAGCAGCAGCCGGCTTCGGCGCCTCTGCGGCCGGCGCATCGGCGGCCTCCGCGCCCTCCAGCACGAGAATCACCGTGCCTTCCGACACCCGGTCGCCCTCGGCCACGTTGATCGCCGTGATCTTGCCGGCGGCCGGCGACGGCACTTCCATCGTCGCCTTGTCGGATTCCAGCTCGATCAGCGGGTCCTCCGCCGCAACCGTATCGCCCACCGCGACGAGCACGGTCACCACCGGCACGTCCTTGAAATCGCCGATATCGGGTACCTTGACGTCCATGCTCCGCGCCCCCTTACAGCATCAGCCGGCGCACGTCGCCGAGCAGGAATTTCAGGGTCGCGCAGAACCGCGCCGCCAGCGCGCCGTCGATGGCGCGGTGATCGTAGCTGAGGCTGAGCGGCTGCATGTTGCGCGGCACGAAGCTCTCGCTCGCCTTGTCCCAGACCGGCGCGATCTTCGAGCGGGTCAGCCCGAGGATCGCCACTTCCGGCGCGTTGACGATCGGGGTGAACGAGGTGCCGCCGATCCCTCCGAGCGAGGAGATCGTGAAGGTCGCCCCCGACATCTCGTCACCCTTGAGCTTGCCGTCGCGGGCCTTGGCGCTGAGTTCGCCCAGCTGCTTCGAGATCTCGACGATGCCCTTCCGATCGGCATCCCGGATCACCGGCACCACCAGGCCGTTGGGCGTGTCCGCCGCGAAGCCGATGTTGTAGAAGTCCTTCTTGATCAGCTTGTCGCCGTCGGGATGGATCGAGCTGTTGACCTCCCAGTGCTGCTTCAGAGCCGAGACGCTGGCCTTGATCATGAAGGAGAGCAGCGTCACCCGGTAGCCGTCGGCCTTCGCGGCCGCATCGAGTTCCCGGCGATACTCGTCGAGCTCGGTGATGTCGGCTTCCTCGTTGTGGGTGACATGCGGGATGTTGAGCCAGGAGCGGTGGAGCGCCGGCCCCGAGAGCTTCTTGATCCGCGCCATCTCGACGGTCTCGATCGGGCCGAACTTCGAGAAGTCCACGGCCGGAATCGGCGGGATGCCCATGCCGCCCGAAACCGCGCCACCGCCGGCGGCAGCCGGAACGGAGGTTGCCTTGAACGCCTTGGTGATATCCTCGCGGAGGATGCGGCCCTTGCGGCCGGACCCGTTCACACGGGTGAGATCGATCCCAAGATTGCGTGCGAAGGCCCGGACCGACGGAGAGGCATGCGCCTTGCCGAAGCCGGCATCGGTGACCGCCGGCGCCGCGGCAGCGGCCGGAGCCGCCGGGGCGGATGCCGGAGCCGGGGCCGCCGCCGGAGCGGGCGCCTCTTTAGGCTCCGCGGCTCCGTTACCGGCCGCAGCACCGGCGCCCTCCGCCTCGATGGAGAGGATGACGGACCCTTCGGAGACCCGGTCGCCCTCGGCGACCTTGATCTCCGTGACCTTGCCGGCATGGGAGGAGGGAACCTCCATTGTGGCCTTGTCGGATTCGAGCTCGATCAGTGGATCCTCGACCGCCACGATATCTCCGACGCTGACCAGGATGGTCACCACCGGGACGTCCGTGAAGTCGCCGATATCGGGCACCTTGATGTCTGTCGCCATGTCTTCTGTCTCCTCGTGCGCCCGTCAGACCAGCCGGGGATTGGGCTTGTCGCCGTCGATTTCGTATTTCGCCAGTGCCGCCTTGAGATCCTTGTCGGTCACGGCACCCTCGCGGTGCAGATCCACCATCGCCGCGGCGGCGATGTGGTTGGCGTCGACCTCGAAGAAGCGGCGAAGGTTGACGCGGCTGTCCGACCGGCCGAAGCCGTCGGTCCCGAGCACGGTGTAGCGCCCGGGCACGAAGGCCCGGATCTGTTCGGCGTAGTTCTTCATGTAGTCGGTCGCGGCGATCACCGGCCCCTTCACCTCGGCGAGGGTCTCGGTGACGTAGGGCACCCGCTCCTCGGCGAAGGGGTTCATCCGGTTGTGGCGCAGCGCGTCCTGGCCGTCGCGGGCAAGCTCGTTGAAGCTCGTCGCCGACCAGATGTCCGCGGTGACGCCGAAATCCTCCTTCAGCATCCTCGCGGCCTTCATCGCCTGGACGAGGATGGTGCCGGAGCCCATCAGGTTGACGTGTTTCTTGCCCGGTCGCGTCGTCTTCTCGATGCGGTAGAGCCCGCGGATGATGCCTTCCTCGGAGCCCATCGGCATGTCGGGATGGCTGTAGTTCTCGTTCATCAGGGTCAGGTAGAAATAGACGTCCTCCTGATCGCCGTACATCCGCTTCAGGCCGTGCTGGATGATGACCGCGACCTCGTAGCTGAAGGTCGGATCGTAGGAGATGCAGTTCGGAATGGTGCCCGCGAGGATGTGGCTGTGGCCGTCCTCGTGCTGCAGACCCTCGCCGTTCAGGGTGGTGCGTCCGGCGGTGCCGCCGAGCATGAAGCCGCGCGCCCGGCTGTCGCCGGCGGCCCAGGCCAGGTCGCCGATGCGCTGGAAGCCGAACATCGAGTAGTAGATGTAGAACGGGACCATCGGGACGCCGTGGTTCGAATATGCGGTCGCCGCGGCGATCCAGTCGGCCATCGCGCCGGCCTCGTTGATGCCCTCCTGCAGGACCTGACCGTCCTTGCTCTCCTTGTAATACATCATCTGGTCGGCATCCTCGGGCGTGTAGTTCTGCCCGAGCGGGTTGTAGATGCCCACCGAGCGGAACAGGCCCTCCATGCCGAAGGTGCGGCTCTCGTCGGGCACGATCGGCACGATGCGCTTTCCGATGTTCTTGTCGCGCAGGAGCGTGGTGAGAATGCGCACGAAGGCCATGGTGGTGGAGATCTCGCGATCGCCGGTGCCCTTGAGCTGGGCCTCGAGCTTGTCGAGGCCGGGGATCTCGAGCGACGGCGCGTCGGTGAAGCGCTTGGGGAACTCGCCGCCGAGCGCCTTGCGCCGGTCGGCGAGATAGGCGCGCTGCGCGTTGTTGAGCCGCACGAAGGGCGCCTTGGGCAGGTCCTCGTCGCTGACCGGGATGTCGAAGCGGTCGCGCATGGCGCGCAGCTGCTCCTCGACCAGCTTCTTCTGCTGATGCGAGGTGTTCTGCCCCTCGCCGGCGGTGCCCATGCCGTAGCCCTTGACGGTCTTGACGAGGAGACAGGTCGGCTGGCCCTTCGCCTCGGTGGCCCGCTTGAAGGCGGTGTAGACCTTCTCCGGATCGTGGCCGCCGCGGCGCAGCGCCCAGATCTGGTCGTCGGTCCAGTCCTCGACCAGGGCGGCGGTCTCGGGATACTTGCCGAAGAAATGCTCGCGGATATAGGCGCCGTTCTTCGACTTGAAGGTCTGGTAGTCGCCGTCGATGGTCTCGTTCATCAGCTGGTGCAGCCGTCCGGTGACGTCCTTCTCCAGCAGCGCGTCCCAGCCCTTGCCCCAGAGCAGCTTGATCACGTTCCAGCCGCTGCCGCGGAATTCGCCCTCGAGTTCCTGGACGATCTTGCCGTTGCCCCGGACAGGACCGTCGAGTCGCTGCAGGTTGCAGTTCACCACGAAGATGAGGTTGTCGAGGCCCTCGCGCGAGGCCAGCGAGATCGCCCCCTTGCTCTCGGGCTCGTCCATCTCGCCGTCGCCGAGGAAGGCCCAGACCTTGCGGTCTCCGGCGTCGATCAGGCCGCGATTGTGCATGTATTTCATGAACCGCGCCTGGTAGATCGCCATGAGCGGCCCGAGCCCCATCGAGACCGTCGGGAACTGCCAGTAATCGGGCATGAGCCAGGGATGGGGATAGCTCGACAGCCCGCCGCCGTTCACCTCCGAGCGGAAGTTCTCGAGGCGCTCCTCGCTGATGCGCCCCTCCATGAACGAGCGCGCATAGATCCCGGGCACCACATGGCCCTGGAAGAAGACCAGATCGCCGCCGTGGATCGCCGACTTGGCACGCCAGAAGTGATTGAGCCCGATGTCGTACATCGCCGCCGAGGAGGCAAAGGACGCGATGTGGCCGCCGTATTCGCTGCTGACCTTGTTGCGCCGCACGACGGTCGCCATCGCGTTCCAGCGGTTGATGGTTCGGATGCGCCATTCCATTTCCATGTCACCTGGAAACTCGAGCTGGTCATCGGCCGGAATGGTGTTCTGATAGGGCGTGGTCGCCGAGAACGGCAGCGTCGCCCCGGCGGCGCGGGCCTGCGACACGGCACGGTCCAGCAGGAAATGCGCGCGGTTCGGGCCGTCCCGCTCGATAACATCGGCAATGGCGTCCTGCCATTCCTGCGAACTCGATGGGGTCAATGTCGTTCGAGATGTCAGACACGGACGGATCTCCTGATCTGGTTGCGGCTGTTGGTGTCGGTATGTGCTGTCGGACCGGCCGAGGATGCCGTCGCGCCGCGGCTGCGGGGCCTTGCGAAGACGCCGCGCCACTGGCCGCAGGCATCCGCACGACTTGCGGTTCTCTGGAAAATCGTCCCCACCCTTCCCTGACTGGCGGCCATTCTGCGGACCGCGCTCTGCTATGCCGGTCCCATCATGACCGGCATCGAAAACCTCCGCCCCCCGCGAAATGTCGCACCTTGCAGCGATTCCATGCGTCCAGCGCGACAACCGTAGCCGGGTTTCCGTTCGAGGGACAATGGCACGGTGTGCGATCCGGTGGAAGCAAAAGCCGCGCAGCGGCAGGCTTGCCCCGTAATTCGGTTTCAGGGACCCGCCGCGCAGTCCCGCGATCCCGGCAGGCGCCGACGGCCCCGCGGACGGAAGCGGCCGGGCTCAGGTTCCGCAGAACGTGGTGTAGGGGCCGAAGCCGGGCGGAGCCGGCTGCGCGAACTCCGCCATGTCCTCGCGCCTGTCGAAGGGTCGGGTCACCGCTTCGAGCAGCCTGTCGAAGGCCGCCATGTCGCCTGTCTCGGCCGCGTCGAGGGCCTCCTCGACCCGGTGGTTGCGCGGAATGTAGACGGGATTGGTGCGGTCCATCGCATCGGCGATTTCGGCCATTCCTGCGGGCTCCCTCGCGGCACGCTGCAGGTAGCGATCCAGCCAGCCTTCGATTGCATGCGGATCGCGGAACAGCGCGCGGACCGGGGCCGTCTCGCCGCGAACCGCCTCGGCCGAGCGTGCGGAAGAAATTGGTGAAATCGACGTCCCGGCCCTCCATCGCGGCGTGCAGGTCCCGGACCAGATCGGCATCGCCGGGCTGCTCGGTCTGCAGCCCGAGCTTGCCGCGCATGCGCGCCTGCCATTCGTGCAGATAGATTTCGGGGAAGGCGTTGATCGCTTCGGTCGCCTGCCGGACCGCATCCGCGCTGTCGCGGGCCTCGACGAGATCGAGCAGCGCCTCGGCGAAGCGCGCAAGGTTCCACTGGGCGATGGTGGGCTGGTTGCCGTAGGCATAGCGCCCCTGCCGGTCGATCGAACTGAAGACCGCCATGGGATCGTAGCCGTCGATGAAGGCGCAGGGTCCGTAGTCGATGGTCTCGCCCGAGATCGTCATGTTGTCGGTGTTCATCACGCCATGAACGAATCCGACCGACACCCAGCGCGCGACGAGTGCCGCCTGCGCGTCCCGCACGCGTTCGAGGAGGGCGAGATAGGGGTTCGGGATATCGGCGAGTTCCGGATAGTGCCGCGCGATCGCGTAATCCGCGAGCCTGCGCAGCCGGTCGGTCTCGCCCCGGGCCGCGAAGAACTGGAAGGTTCCGACGCGCAGATGCGACGCCGCGACACGGGCCAGCACAGCGCCGGGCTTCGGCCCTTCGCGCACGATCTGCTCGCCGGTGGTCAGCGCCGCCAGCGCGCGGGTCGTCGGCACGCCCAGCGCATGCATCGCCTCGCCGATCAGGTATTCGCGCAAGACCGGCCCGAGCACTGCCTTGCCGTCGCCGCCGCGCGAGAACGGCGTGCGGCCCGAGCCCTTGAGGTGGATGTCGCGCCGTCGCCCCTGCGGGTCGAGAACTTCCCCGATCAGGAGGGCGCGGCCGTCGCCGAGTTGCGGCGAGAAGCCGCCGAACTGATGCCCGGCATAGGCCATCGCCAGCGGGTTCGCCCCCTGCGGCCGCGCCTTGCCCACGAGGATTTCGGCCCCGGCCGGCGTGTCGAGCGCCGCCGCATCGAGCCCGAGTTCTTCGGCGAGCGCGCGATTGAGGCGCAGGAGGCGCGGCGCGGGCACCGCATCGCCCTGCCACGGCACGTAGAAGCCCTCGAGGTCACGGGCGTAGCTGTTGTCGAAGGCGAAGAGCGGCACGTGACGGGTCATGTCCGGCACCCGGCCTCCCGGCGGCAGGGTCGCGCTCACGAGACGCCGTCCACCTGATCGAGATAGGCGGCGTAGCCTTCGGCTTCCATCGCCGCCTTCGGCACGAATCGCAGCGCCGCCGAATTGATGCAGTAGCGCAGGCCGCCTCGATCCGGCGGTCCGTCGGGAAAGACATGGCCGAGATGGCTGTCGGCACTCCCCGAACGGACTTCCACGCGGGTCATGCCATGGGAGATGTCCCGGTGCTCGGTGACGCGGGCGGGCTCGATCGGCTTCGAGAAGGCCGGCCAGCCGCATCCCGAATCATACTTCGCCGAAGAGGCGAAGAGCGGCTCGCCCGAGACCACATCGACGTAGATGCCCGGCTCGAAATGCGTGTCGTATTCGCCCGTGAAGGGGCGTTCGGTGCCGCTTTCCTGCGTCACGCGGTATTGTTCCGGCGTCAGCTTCGCCACGGCATCGTCGGTCCTTGCGTAGGTCATTTCGATCTCCGATCCTGCATCCGTCCGGATACAATCTGGGGTCGGGGAGCGCCGATTGCCAGCGCGCCGCGCCGGCGCCGCCAGGCCCCCCGTTCGATGCGCAAGGCGGGGGAGCGACCGGTCAGAGGGTGCGGCACGATCCCGAGCCGCCCGCCGGCGCTCAGTCCCGGTCGCGGCGCAACGACGTGAGGAAGTCCACCGCCACCAGCACGATCGTCAGCACCACCACCGCGATCAGGTCGGGGCTCGGCACCTTCCAGATCAGGATGCCGAGGAAGCCCGCAAGGGCCGCGAAGGCGAAGGCCGCCATCAGAGGGTTCATGTCTCGCTCCTATCCGTTGTCCTGCACGCGGTCGGCCCAGGTCGCGAGCCAGTTGGCCGTCCGCAGCAGCCGTGCATCGTCACCCCGCGCACCGACCAGCTGCACCCCCATCGGCAGGCCCTCCTCCGAGGTGAGCAGCGGAAGCGTGACCGCCGGCGTGCCGCAGAGAGTCCAGAGCCCGTTGAAGATCGCGTCCCCCGTCGATCCGAGGCCCTGCGGCGCCGGCCCGAGCGTTGCCGGCATCAGAAGTGCATCGGCCCGTTCGAATATCTCCCCGAGGGCCGCATTGAACACGTCGCTCCAGTCCAGCGCGGCGAGGTAGTCGCGCGCCGTGATCTCTCCGCCGGCCCGGATCGCATCTGCGACCTGCGGTCCGAGCACAGCCGCGCCATCGCGACCGTAGCGATAGTAGCAACGCGCCATCTCGGCGAAATTGATCCGGGCCCGCAGCTCGGCGGCATCCTCGAAATGCGGCGGAAGATCGACCGCGAAGCACTGCGCGCCCAGCACCTCCGCGAGTTCCTCGAACGCGGCTCGGGTCTGCGGCTCGGCACGCTCCCAGCCGGGCGGTCGCAGGAAGGCGAAGGCCGGTGCCACCGGGGGCGCCGAGAGCGCGGTCTCGAGGAGCCGGGGCGGCGGTGCCGGCCGTGTGGCGCGATCCCCCGCATCGAAACCGAAGAGCTGGTCTGCCAGCAACGCCGCATCGGCCGTGTCGCGCGCGAAGACGCCGACCGTGTCGAGGCTCTGGGACTGCGCCAGAATGCCGGTGCGTGGAATCGCGCCGAAGCTCGGCTTGAACCCGGTCACCCCGCAGAACGCCGCCGGCCGGATCACCGAGCCACCGGTCTGCGTGCCGACGGCCAGCGGAACCATCGCCGCCGCGACCGCCGCCGCGGAACCCGAGGAGGAGCCCCCGGGCGTGCGGGTCGGATCGTGGGGATTGCGTGTCTTGCCGGGATCGAGGAAGGCAAGCTCGGTGGTCACGGTCTTGCCCATGATCACCGCACCGGCCGCCCTCAGCCGGCTCACCACGAAGGCATCGCGCACCGGCACCCGCCCGGCGTCGAGACGGGTTCCGTTCTCGGTCGGAATGCGCGCGGTATCGATGATGTCCTTCACCCCGACCGGAAGGCCGTGGAGCGGCCCCAGCGGACGCCCCGTGCCACGGTGGCGGTCGAGGTCGGCCGCCTGCGCGCGCACGAAACCCGGATCGTGCCAGGCCCAGGCCTCGACCTCCGGCTCCCGCGCGGCGATCTGCGCAAGGAACGCCTCCGCCACGTCGCTCGCCGTGAGCGCACCTGCGGCCATGCGGGCATGAAGCTCCCGTGCGCCGAGTCCGAGGATCGCGCCCGCCGCAGCCCGCATGTCAGCTCCCGTACATCGCTTCGGGCAGATAGAACACGATCTGCGGGAAGATGTAGAGCAGCGCCATCGCGACGAAGACGCAGAACAGGAAGGGCATGCAGCCCTTGAAGATCTGGGTAAGCTTCACCTCCGGTGGCGCGATCCCCTTGAGATAATAGGCCGACATCGCCATCGGGGGCGTGAGGAAGCTCGTCTGCAGATTGAGCGCCACGAGAATGCCGAAGAACAGCGGATCGACGCCGAAGAGCGGCAGGAGCGGCAGGAAGATCGGCACGAAGATGATGATGATCTCCGACCATTCCAGCGGCCAGCCGAGCAGGAAGATGATGAGCTGCGCGAGCAGAAGGAACTGCAGCGGCGTGAGGTCGAGACCTGTGACGAACTCCGCGATCACGTGCTCGCCGCCGAGATAGGAGAACACCGCCGAAAAGGTGTAGGACCCGACGAAGAGCCAGCACACCATGGCCGTGGTGCGCGCCGTGAGATACACGCTCTCGCGCAGCCTTTGCCAGGTCATCGCCCGGTAGACGAAGGCCAGAAGGATCCCGCCCAGCGCGCCGATCGATGCCGCCTCGGTGGGTGTCGCGAGGCCGAACAGGATCGAGCCCAGCACCGCCATGATCAGGAAGGCCAGCGGGAAGAACGAGGTCATGATCATCACGAAGAGCTTGCCCTTCGACACGTCGGGCACCTCGTCGTCGGTCGGGCGCGGCGCGACCGACGGCTGCAGGATCGAGCGTCCGATCACGTAGACGAGGTAGAGTGCCACCAGCGTGAAGCCCGGCAGCAATGCCCCGGCATAGAGCCGCACGATCGAGACGTTCGAGGCCGCCGCATAGACGATGAGCATGATCGAGGGCGGGATCAGGATGCCCAGCGTTCCGCCCGCACAGATGATGCCCGAAGCGAAGGAATGATCGTAGCGGGCCTTGAGCATCGCCGGCAGCGCCAGCAGCCCCATCAGCGTGACCACCGCCCCGACGATGCCGGTCGCGGTAGCGAACAGCGCACAGGTGACGAGCGCCGCCACGCCCATCGAGCCGGGGATGTTCTTCGAGGCGATGTTGAGCGTCGTGAACAGCCGGTTCACGATGTTCGCCCGCTCGACGATGTAGCCCATGAACAGGAACAGCGGCACCGCGGTCAGCACCTCGTTCGACATCACCGTATAGGTCTGGTTTATGAACAGGTCGAAGATGCGGTTGTTGATGAACCCCTCGAACCAGAGCGACCAGCTCTCCCAGGTTCCCGCCGTCTCGTCGAGCCGGTTGAAGCCACGCCACATGCGGTCCGCGTCGAAATAGGCGTAGTAGCCGAAGCCGATGCCCATCGCCATCAGCGTGAAGGCGATCGGGAAGCCGAGGAACACCATGAAGATGAACAGGCCCAGCATGAACAGGGCCACCTGCGGGTCGGTCATGGATGGGCATCCTTCTCGGCTTCCGCAGCCTTCGCCATCAGAAGATCCTCGGTTTCGAACACGTCCTCATCCGCCGCGAGCCACTCGTTGGTGCGGATGCAGTGGATGCAGCGGAACACCTGCGCGATGCCCTGGATGAACAAGAGGATCCCGGCTGCGACCAGCACGGTCTTGAACTGGAAGATCGGAATGCCCGCGGGGCTGTTCACCGACACTTCCATGTATTGCCACGAGCGCGCGGCGTATTTCCAGCCCGACAGGATCAGCGCCGTGACCCCGGGAAAGAAGAAGACGAAGTAGAGAACGAGGTCGACCTTGGCCTGGGTGCGCGGCTGCCAGAGCCGGTAGAGAAAGTCGCCCCGCACATGACCGCCGCGCGACAGCGTGTAGGCACCGGCCATCATGAACAGCGTGCCGTACATGATGAAGGACACGTCGAGCGCCCAGGCCGTCGGATTGTTGAGCACGTAGCGGACGAAGACCTCGTAGCCGGTCCCGAGCGCCATCAGGATGATCAGCCAGGCGAAGGCCTTGCCGAACCAGGCGGACAGCGCGTCCGCGAAGCGGATGTAGCGGATCATGAGGGTCTCCCGGGATACGTGAACAGCCCCGGCGGAGAAACCGCCGGGACCGGAAACCGGGCGCCGGAGCGCCGGATCACATGGACAGCTTGCCCGGGAAGTAGTGCTCGTAGGCGAGCTGGTAGTCCGGCGCGTTCATCAGCTCGTAATAGGTGACCTGCTCGACCCAGGCCCGCTGGCTGTCGAGGCACTTCTTCATGAACGGATCTTCCTCGAGTTGCGGAATCAGCACGTCCCAGGCCTTGATCTGCGCGTCGAGGATGTCCTGCGAGGTGCGATGCACGGTGACACCGGCCTCTTCCTGCAGCCATTTGAGGTCGGCCGAATAGCGCCGCATCGCCTTCGAGGTGTTGGCGGTCGACGCGGCCTCGACCCCGTAGCGCAGGATCGCCTGAAGGTCGGGCTCGAGATCGTCCATGAAGTCCTTGGAGAACAGGTACTCGAAGCTTTCCGAGGCCTGGTGGTACGACGACAGGTAGTAGTTCTTCGCCACGTCCTGCGCGCCGAAGTCCCGGTCAGAGGACGGGTTGTTGAATTCGAAGGCGTCGATCACGCCGCGCTCCATCGCCGGCACGATCTCACCGCCCGGAAGCTGTGCGACCGACATGCCCATCGACTGCAGCAGATCTGCCGCAAGGCCCACGGTGCGGTACTTGTAGCCCTCGAGCTCGGCCACGGTGTTGACCTCGCCCTTGAACCAGCCAAAGGGCTGCGCGAACATCGGGAAGCCGAGATAGCCGTAGACGTTGAGACCCATGATGTCCTGGGTCAGCTCGCGGTAGAGTTCGCTTCCGCCGCCCTCGTAGAACCAGCTGAGCATCGTGGTGGCCGAGCCGCCGAAGACCGGACCGGTGCCGAAGAGCGAGGCCGCCTTGTTCTTGCCGTACCAGTAGACCGGCACCGAATGCGCCGCGTCGATCACGCCGTCGTTCACCGCGTCGAGCACCTGGAACGCGCCGACCACCGCCCCGGCCGGGAGCAGGTCGACCTGGAGCCGGCCACCGGACATCTCGTTGACCCGGTTCGCGTAATCCTGCGCGAATTCCTGCCAGATGTTCGACGCCGACCACGAGGTCTGCATCTTGAGCACGATCGGCGCCTGCGCGAGCACCGCGGGTGCGGCCAGAGCGCCGGTCGCGGCGCCTCCCGCGAGTGCCGACTTCTTCAGAAACGACCGACGATTGACAAACTTGCTGGACATGAGCGTCCTCCCTGTTTTTTTCAGTTTCGTTACAGTGCACCAAATCAGACCCGCTTCAACGGGTCAAAGCGTAATATGTTCGTTAACCTTCTTTGTTCCCGCGATCGGGCCGGGCTCTCTGCGCTTCGCCCGAGGGTCCGGCGTCTATTCCAGCCGCGCGGCATGCAGCTCGAAGGCGAGTTCCGGCTGGAACCGGTAGGGCGCGGCGAAGGTGACCACGCCGCCGGGACGCGCTGTCGGCAATCCGCAGGCCGCAGCGGCCTGCCGCGCCAGATCGGGCGCCGCCTCGGGCCCGTCCTCCGACCAGACGAGCACGATCCCCTCGCACGCGGAGCGGCCGTCCAGACGGCCGAGCGACACGATCGGCGCACCCGGCCGCTGCAGGGCCAGATTGCCTGCCAGCCATTCCTTGTCCGCGACCATCACGCCGGCATCCGGAAAGGCCGCCTCGAGTTGCGCCACCAGCCCGGCGAGCGGCGCCGCACGCCGCGACGGCGATCCGGGCGTGCCGTAGAGAGCCTCGACCGGCAGCATCACGAGGACCAGCACCGCTGCGGCCGCCGCGGCGCGCAGCATTCCCCGCCGGGCGAGATCGCCGGCCCGCGCGAAGAGCCACAGCGCAAGGAGCGGCGCGACCGCGAAGAGAACCGGCTGCATCCAGCGATCCTTCACGCTGGTCGCCCCGCTCGCGACGACGACCAAGGCCACGAGGACCAGCCCGATCGCCGCGGCCCGCCACAGGAACCGGTCGAGCGGCGGCAGCCGCCGGCCGCCGGAGCGCTTCTTGCCGCGATGCCGGAAATGGAGAAACCCCGTCACGACCAGCGGGAGCGCCAGAAACAGCGTAGCGGCAAGCAGGGTCGCCCCGATGCCCTGCGCCGCGACAGAGGGATCGAAGCCGCCCGTCTCGACGATATCGAGCTTGCCGCGCGAGCCGGTCACCAGATCGGGGTTGGCGAGCATCCAGCGGACCGGGAGCGCCGTCACCAGCACCGCGACAATCCCCGCGAGAAGGATACCGCCCGGCCGCAGCCCGCCCCGGAATTCCCTCATCGAGAGCGCCGCAAGCAGGAGCGCGGGCGGCACGAAGGCGTAGTTGAACTTCGAGAGCATCCCGAGGCCGGCCAGCAGCCCGAAGAACAGCCAGCCGCCGCGCTTTCCCGGAAGGGTGCGGGTTACAAAGACGAGGCAGGTCAGGGCCGCGAGGCAGGTCGCCAGTACTGAATGAGTCAGCGCCCGCTGGCTCTCCCAGGCGAATTGCGGCACCAGCATGAGCGCGACCGTCGCCGGCCCGGCGAGCCGTGGAAGATGTGCGGTGCGCAGAAGGAAAAAGACCGCAAGACAGGTTCCGGCGAGGGCTGCGTTCTTCAGGAGCGCCAGCGCCAGCACCGGATCGGGAATGACCCGGAAGAGCGCCCATTGCAGCCACATGTAGAGCGGCGGCTGCGGCCCGTAGCCCCAGGCGAGGTCCCGCGCCTCGAGCACCGCCTGCGCCTCGTCCAGCCCGAGCGCCCCGCCGATCAGCCATCGATAGAAGACCTGAAAGGCGAACCAGCCGCAGATCAGCGCGATCCAGAACCGGTCTCCCCGCGCCTGCCGTGTCATCCGCCCCGCCCGATCCGTCTGCCTGCCCGCGCCCGCTCTACTCCGGATCGGCAGCGGAAGGAAACGCCTCGCTTCCGGCGGACCGTCAGGCCTCGGCGGCGAAGCCCGGCCGCACCGCCGGTTCGGCAAGAGCCGGTCGCGCCGCCCCCACGCCGAGGAGCGGCGCGACCCGGTCGAGCGCGCCTGGCCGCCAGCCGCGATCCATCAGCCAGCGCAGGCGCGCGGCTTCCGCCAGTTCGTCGGGATCGGACGGCCCCTCGCGGTCACGCTGGCCGAAGAGCGCGATCAGCCGGTCGAGCAGGAGATGCCGGGCGTCCCCCTTGGCCGACAGCGGCCCGGAGAAGTCGCAGCCCGCCCGCCAGATCCGGACGACCTCCGCGTCGAGGGCGAGGCCCGCGGCTTCCGCGCCCTCGGCGACCCAGACGAGGGCATCGTCCGAAAGCACCGTGACCGGCCCGCCGCCGCCGACGCTGCCGTGATCGCCGGGAAACCAGCACTGCCGGTAGCGACCCGGCGCCCCCTCGGCGTCGAGTTCCGCCAGATTGTCCCACAGCGCCGGCCGGAAGGTGCGGCGGCGCTCGTCGATCGCCACCGCATGCCGCGCCGCCAGCACGGCGCGCGAAAGCCGGGTGTCGTGAAACCCGAGGCCGCGATTGACCCGCTCCGAGAGCCAGACATGCTCCGGAACTCCCAGCGCGCCGACCGTGTCCCAGACCCCGAGAAAGGCAATGCACGGCGCGATGCCCGTCCCGTGATCGACGCAGAACCGGTCCCGGAAGGCCCGAGCCACCTTGCCATCGGGCCGCGTCCCCTCGCTCCGTGCCCGGTAGAGCGCCAGCGCGCGCGGGATCGCCGCGGCATTGGCCCGCGCGAGAATGCCGCAATTGCGGATCAGCCCGGCGAGGGAGCGGGCGGTATAGGCGCCGCGCGAAAAGCCCAGCAGGTAGATCTCGTCGCCGGGCGCATAGTTGAACACGAGAAACCGGTAGGCGGTCTCGAGCGTCGCGGTCAGCCCGAGGCCGAACATGCCGCCCAGAGCCCGGTCGATGCCCTTGGCGAGCCGCCCCGTCCCGCGCCCGGACCCCACACCGTCGAGATGGCAGGTGATCTGCGCCACCCCGTCCGCATCATGCGGCAGCACTGCCTGCGCGAGCTTGAGAACATTGGTCGCATGAAGGGAGTCGAGACGTTTCCAGGTGCCGTCACAGGCAATGACGATCCGTTTCATGGGCGATGTCGACCTCGCATATCCGGATCGCCGCCGTCAGGCGGGCGCGCACCGGATGCGGGGCGATCGTTCTTGTGCTTCTCGGAATGAAGAACCCGCGGCGCGGGATGCGACGAAGCCTAGTCGATAAAGGTTTATCAAACCTGCACGCGGGCGGGTTCAGTCGCCGCGGCGGCGCGGCTTCACATGCTTGGTCAGCGAGGTCACGTTGGTCTTCTTTCGCCCCTCGTAGGGGTTCTTGCCGGCGCGCAGGAACAACCGGATCGGCGTGCCTGGCATATCGAAGTCGCGCCGCAAGCCGTTGACAAGGAAGCGTTTGTAATCCTCGGGCACGCCTTCGGGGATCGAGGTGAAGACCACGAAGGTCGGCGGACGCGTCTTGACCTGGGTCATGTACCGCATCCGGATGCGCCGCCCACCGGGGGCCGGTGGCGGGTGATCAGCGAGCTGCAGCCCGAGCCAGCGGTTGAGCCGCGCCGTCGAGATCCGGGTGTTCCACACGGCGTGGGCCTGCAGGATCGCGGCATGAAGCCGGTCGAGCCCCTTGCCGGTCAGCGCAGAGACCATCACCATCGGCGCTCCGCGCAATTGCGGAAGCAGCCGGCCGAAGGCCTCGCGCAGCTCATTGAGCTTCTGCGGCTTCTCGTCCTCGAGATCCCACTTGTTGACCGCAACCACCACCGCGCGACCCTCGCGTTCGGCGAGGTCGGCGATGCGCAGATCCTGGCTCTCGAACGGCACCTGCACGTCCAGAAGCACCACGACCACCTCGGCGAATTTCACCGCGCGCAGCCCGTCGGAGACCGAGAGCTTCTCGAGCTTTTCCTGGACCTTGGCCTTCTTGCGCATGCCCGCTGTGTCGAAGATCCGCAACGGCGTGCCCATCCACTCGGTCCGGACCGCGATCGCGTCGCGGGTGATGCCTGCCTCCGGCCCGGTCAGGAGCCGATCCTCGCCGAGGATGGCGTTGATCAGCGTCGATTTGCCGGCATTCGGCCTTCCCACCACGGCGATCTGGATCGGCCGGCCTTCGGGTATCTCGGCGGCATATCCCTCCTCGTCGACGCTGTCGTCGAGCGGCGCGATCGCCTCCGCCCTGTCATCGATGTCCTGCGCCGCCTCGAGGAGCGGGGCCAGCACCGCGCGCAACTCGTCGAGCCCGCCGCCATGTTCCGCCGAGAGCGCCAGCGGCTCGCCGAGCCCCAGTTCGTACGCCTCGAGCAGGCCCGCATCCGCCGCCCGCCCCTCGGCCTTGTTGGCGGCGAGGATCACCCTCACCCCGCGCTTGCGGAGCATCGCGGCGAGATCGCGGTCGAGCGGCGTCAGCCCGGCCCGTGCATCGATCATGAAGAGAACGACATCCGCCATGCCGATGGCGCGCTCGGTCAGTGCTCGCATCCGGCCCTGCAGGCTCTCGTCGGTCGCCTCTTCCAGCCCCGCCGTGTCGATGGCGGTGAAGCGCAACTGCCCGAGCCGCGCATCGCCCTCGCGCAGGTCGCGCGTCACCCCGGGCTGATCGTCGACCAGTGCCAGCCGCCGTCCGACCAGACGGTTGAACAGCGTCGACTTGCCCACGTTGGGGCGTCCGATGATCGCAAGGCTGAACGACATGACCGAAGCTTCCAACAGGAGAGCGGGGAGGCGCGCGACCTCCGGGATCGCGTTCCTTAAACCCTGTCCTGCCTATTGGAAAGCGAGAAGCTGGCCATCGCGGTTCACGACGTAGAGCACGCCCCCGGCCACCGCCGGAGGCGTCGCGGCCCCGCCCGGCAGGCCGATCTCCGCCAGGAGCGCGCCGCTCGTGGGCGAGAAGGCCCTCAGGAAACCGTCGGCACTCGCGACCCAGAGCCGGCTTCCGGCCAGTACCGGACCGAAATGCACGACCGCCGTGGTCGGCTCACCGCGCGAGAACAGGAACCGCCGCGGCGGCTGGAACTGCGGCAGCTCGGTGGCCCAGACCACCTCGCCGGTCTCGGCACGCGCCCGCACCAGCGCGCCGGTATCCGACACGAAGAACAGCGAACCGCCCACCGGCACGACCGGCCCGTAGGCGCCTTCCGCCATGGTCCAGAGCCGCGAGCCGGTGTCGGCCTCGATCCGCGTGGTCCGGCCGCTCTGGTTCGCCACGAATACGCTGTCACCCACGATGACAGGATCGCCGCTGATATCGTTGATATTGTTCCTCGAAAGATCACGGCGCCCACCGCCTACAGCGGTGCCCCACAGCCGGAACCCGGTCGAGGGCTCCACGCCGAGCACCTCGCCCGAGGCGAAGGGCAGCACGGCGATTCGACCGGTCACCGCCGGCGTCGCCCCGCCCAGAAGGCCGGTGCCCCCGGAGGCCGCGACGGTCCAGAGCTCCTCGCCCGACCCGGCGGCGAAGGCATAGGCCACGTCGTCGCGCGCCACCACGAGCACCCGGCCGTCGCGCACGGCCGGCGCGGCCCGGACCGGAGCGCTCAGGGTATTGCGCCAGATCGTGCCGCCGGAGGAGGGGCTCACGGCATGGATCTCGCCGAAGCCGGTGGTCACATACATCGCGCCATTCGCCAGCGCGATGCCGCCGCCGAGGCCGCTTTCGGGCTCCTGCCCCTCCGGAACGAGGCTCCGGCTCCAGGCAGTGCGTCCGTCGCGGGCCGTGAAGGCCGAGAGCCGGCCGGCCGCATCCATCGTGAAGATCAGCCCGCCGGCCACCACCGGCGCCGTGAGGATGCGCGAGCGCTTGCCCTCGCCCTCGCCGATCGTGGCACTCCAGCGCAGCTGCGGCACCGCCGCCAGCGTTGGGTTGCCCGCCCCGCCCCCGCCGGCCGTGCCGTTGCGGTGGGTCCAGTCGGCATTCACCCGCTCAGGCGGCAGCGCGATCGGCGCCGCCCCGCGTGTCGCTTCCTCGGCGGCCTCCGCGGCCGCGGAGATCCGCACCGGCTCGCGCGGACCAGGCAGCGGCGGCTCGTTCCGGTTGCAGGCCGCCAGAGCGAGGGCCGCGGCCACCAGAAACGCCAGAGGACGGCCCCGGAACACGGGCTGCAACGGCGACGACGCGACGGCCTTGTTCATGATCGAGTTCCCGGACCCGTCAGCCGCCGGCCGGCGCCATCGTGCCCGGCAGGCCGCCGAGCGGCAAGGCGCCGCCGGACGCGATGATGAGCTGGCGCAGCCGGTCCGCC
This sequence comes from uncultured Alphaproteobacteria bacterium, assembly GCA_963825715.1. Classification (GTDB taxonomy): domain Bacteria; phylum Pseudomonadota; class Alphaproteobacteria; order Rhodobacterales; family Rhodobacteraceae; genus Amaricoccus. The sequence continues at coordinate 54,888 of CAWGUH010000018.1, forward strand.
TGACCGTCGGGCGCCGCCGGATCGGCGAGGGCGGCCTCCAGATCGGCCAGCGCGGCCTCGGTATCGCCGGCCTCGAGCCGAACAAGGGCCCGCTGCTCGAGCGCCAGCGGCCGGAATGGCGCGCCCTCGGCACTCAGCCCCTCGAGCGCGGCCAGTCGCTCGGACACCTCCATCAGGTTACCGAGCAGCATCACCCGCTGCAGGCTGGCAAGATCGCGGTAGACCGGACCGGCGGTGCCGTCGGAGGCGATCGCGGCCAGAATGTCCGCGGCAGCCTCGATCTCGCCCGTTTCGGCCAGACTGCCGGCCTGCGCCAGTCGCGCGACAACGGCCGCCTCGCCGAGCTCCGGCGCCACCGCGTCCAGGGCGGCGGCGCGCGTCGCTGCATCCTCCTCGAGCAGCGCCGCCCGCAGCGCGTCGCCAGCGAGACGGGCATCGTCCTCGGCCTTCTGCTTGCGCCATTCGTTGAAACCGGCCGCGCCGACGATCAGGACGAGCGCCAGCCCGATCAGCCAGCCCCAGCGCCGCAGGAACGCGTAGAAACGATCGCGCCGGACTTCCTCGCTCACCTCGTGAATGAAGGAATCAGTTTCGCTCAAGGGTTTCGCCTCCGGTCGCTGAAGGCCGGGGTATACATCCGGCTCCGGAGCGTGCCAAGCCCGATCGCCGGCACCGCATAGAGCACCGTTGCTTGACGCCACGGCGCGACTATGTATTCGACGGGTCCGCTGGCAAGGTCGCAAGCTGACGGAATCCGCGCGGCACGCCCCCGGTGCGGGAACACGCCGGAGCGGGCAGGGACTTGGGGAGGCAGCGGCGGAAGGGACCGGGCGAAACCGGCAACACGCCGGACTTGGGGTGCGGCGGTGTCCTGTGGTGTGCGCCTCCGGCGACTGGAGTGACCGATGCGACTGTTTTCGATACTGAGTGCCGTGCTTGTCGGGCTTTTCCTCTATGCTCTTGTCATGGAGCGGGACACCTTGCGCGCCCTCGCCGGCGCCGAGCTCGAGGCCGCCGAGACCGACGCGACGCAGGCCGAAGCGGCGATCCAGCCCGCCGTCGCCGTTGTCGCCATCCGGTCCGAGGCCAGCCCGGTCGAGACCGGCATCGTCCTGCGCGGGCGCACCGAGGCGCGCCGGGAGGTCGTCGTCCGCGCCGAAACCACTGGCCTCGTGATCTCCGAGCCACTGCGTCGGGGCACCATCGTCGCTGCGGGCGACCTGCTCTGCCGGCTCGACCCCGGGACCCGGCCGGCGCAGCTTGCCGAGGCGCAGGCGCGGCTGGCGGAGGCCGAAGCCAACAATCGTGCCTCCGAGAGCCTCGTGGAGCGTGGCTTTACCTCGGAAACCGCCGCCATCGCCAACCGTGCCGCGCTGCAGGCGGCACAGGCGGCCATCGATCAGGCCGAGCGTGAACTTACCCGGCTCGAGATCCACGCGCCCTTCGGTGGCCTTCTCGACGCCGACACCGCCGAACTTGGCGCCCTGCTGCAACCCGGCTCGGAATGCGCCACGATCATCGATCTCGACCCGATCAAGCTCGCAGGCTTCGCCCCCGAGCGCCTTGTCGACCAGATCGAGACGGGCGCCCGTGTCGGCGCCCGGCTGCTGAACGGCGAGGAATTCGCCGGCACCGTCTCCTTCGTCTCGCGCTCCGCCGATGACGAGACCCGAACCTTCCGCGTCGAGGCCGAGGTGCCCAACCCCGATCTCGCGATCCGAGACGGCATCACCGCCGAGATCCTCGTCTCGCTCGAAGGCCGCAGCGGCCATCTCCTGCCGCAATCGGCCCTCACCCTCGATGATGCCGGCCGGATCGGGGTGCGCAGCGTGGACGGCGACAGGGCCGCGTTCCTGCCCGTGGAAGTGATCCGCGACACCGCCGAGGGGGTCTGGGTGGCCGGCCTGCCCGGACACGCTCGACGTGATCGTCGTCGGTCAGGATTTCGTGACCGAGGGCCAGCCGATCATCGCGACCTTCGAGGAGAAAACCGAATGATCGGCATCGTCGACTGGGCCACGGCCCGCGCCCGCACGATCGTCGCCTTCGTGATCCTTTCGCTCTCCGCAGGGCTCTACGCCTACCTCGCGCTTCCCAAAGGAAGGCGAGCCGGACATCGAGATCCCCGCACTCTTCGTCTCCGTGCCCTTCCCCGGCATCTCGGCCGAGGATTCCGAAAAACTGCTGGTCCGCCCGCTCGAGACCGAGCTGCGCGGCCTCGACAATCTCAAGAAGATGTCCTCCACCGCCGCCGAGGGCTATGCCGGCGTCGTGCTGGAATTCGAGTTCGGCTGGGATCGCAACGCGGCTCTGGCCGATGTGCGCGACCGGGTCACCCGTGCCCAGGCCGGCTTTCCCGCCGGCGCCGACCAGTATTCGATCAACGAGATCAACTTCTCCGAATTCCCGATCCTCGTGGTCTCGCTCTCCGGCGCCGTCCCCGAGCGCACGCTGCTGCGCGTCGCCAAGGAGCTGCAGGACGAGATCGAGAGCATGCCGCAGGTGCTCGAGGCCGGCCTCGCGGGGCAGCGCGACGAGATGCTCGAGGTCGTGATCGACCCGCTCAAGCTCGAATCCTACAACGTAACCGCCGACGAACTGCTCTCGGTCGTCACCCGCAACAACCAGCTCATCGCCGCCGGCGAGGTCGATGCCGCCACCGGCTCCTTCGCGGTCAAGATCCCCGCCGCCTTCGACGGCCCGCAGGACGTCTACGCCCTGCCGGTCAAGGTCAACGGCGACAGCATCGTCACTCTGGGCGATCTCGCCGAGATCCGCCTCACCTTCGAGGATCGCGAGGGCATGGCCCGCTTCAACGGCGAGCCGACCGTCGCGCTGCAGGTCGTCAAGCGCAAGGGCGAGAACGTCATCGACACCGCGACCCTCGTGCGCGCCACCGTCGAGGCCGCCCGCGCGACCTGGCCCGAGGAGTTGCAGCAGGCCGTCCGCGTCGATTTCTCGATGGACTCGAGCTCCGAGGTCGCCCGCATGGTCAGCCAGCTCGAGGGCTCGGTCCTCACCGCGATCTGCCTCGTCATGGTCGTCGTGCTCGCCAGCCTCGGCACCCGCTCGGCCCTGCTGGTCGGTTTCGCGATCCCGACCTCCTTCATGCTCTGTTTCGCACTCCTCGCTGTCTTCGGCATCTCCATCTCGAACATCGTGATGTTCGGCCTGATCCTCGCAGTCGGCATGCTTGTGGACAGCGCCATCGTCGTGGCCGAATACGCCGAACAGCGCATCGAGGACGGCCAGGGGCCGATGCGCGCCTATGGCGAAAGTGCGCGACGCATGTTCTGGCCCATCGTCTCCTCCACAGCCACCACGCTCTGTGCCTTCCTGCCGATGCTGTTCTGGCCCGGCGTCGCCGGCGAATTCATGGGCAACCTGCCCGTCACCCTGATCTTCGTGCTCTCCGCCTCGCTCGTCGTCGCCCTCATATATCTGCCGGTGCTCGGTGGGATCGCCGGGCGGTTCTCGCGGCAGGTCGAACGGGGTGCAGCCTTCCTGCACGACACCGTCGCCCTCTGGATCCGGGTTGCGCTGCTCGTTCCCGGAGCGCTCCTGCTGCTGTTCGGCCTGCAGATGCTGGTGCGTGGCCAGATGGTCGGGGGCTTCCTCGCGATCATCGCCGGCTGCATCGGCCTGTCGCTGATCGGCGGCTCGCTGCGCCATCGCAAGGTCGCGGAGGTCGGCCATGCCGGCTACCGCCCGACCCCCTTCGGCCGGGTCGTGCGCTTCCTTACCGGCAACCCGATCATGCCCTTCGTCGCCGTTGCCGCCGTGGTGGTCTTCGTGATGTCGGTGTTCTCCTATTACGGCACCCATTCGAAGGGCGTCGAATTCTTCGTCGAGACCGAGCCGGAGCGCGCCGTCGCCTATGTCCGCGCCCGCGGCAACCTCTCGATCGAGGAGAAGGACGTGCTCGTGCGCCAGGTCGAGAGCGTCATCGCCGAGACCGAGGGCGTTTCGGCGATCTTCGCCTTCTCCGGTGCCGGCGGCCTCGACAACAGCGGCGCCGATCAGGGCCCGCGCGATGCCATCGGCCAGGTCCAGATCGAGCTCGAGCCCTGGGGCACCCGCGCCCCGGGTCGCGAGATCCTCGCCGACATCAACGCCCGCCTCGCCGGGATTCCGGGCATCCGCGCCGAGATATCCGAGCAGGCGCAGGGTCCGGCCCAGGGCAAGCCGGTCCATCTGCGCCTGACCGGCCCGGACTGGGAAGACCTCCGCGCGACCACCCTCATGGTCACCGATCATTTTGCGGATCAGGACACGCTGCGCGACGTCGAGAACACCCTGCCGCTCCCGGGCATCGACTGGCAGATCGACGTCGACGTGGCCGAGGCCGGCCGCTATGGCGCCGACGTCGCAACCGTCGGGGCGATGGTCCAGCTCGTCACCCGCGGCCTCACCCTCGACACGATGCGCGTCGACAGCTCCGACGAGGAGATCGACATCCGCGTACGGCTGCCCGAGCAGGACCGGCTCCTGTCGACCCTCGACACGCTCCGGGTCCGAACCGCGCAGGGCCTCGTGCCGCTCTCGGCCTTCATCACCCGCACGCCGGTGCCCTCGCTGGCCCAGATCGACCGCTACCAGGGCGCGCGCTACTTCGACGTGAAGGCCGATATCGGCCCCGAGGGCAACGCCAACGTCGAGATCGCCGCCCTCACCGAATGGCTCCAGACCGAAGCCGACCTCCCGGCGAGCATCGGCTGGGAATGGACCGGCGACCAGGAGGACCAGGCCGAGAGCCAGGCGTTCCTCACGACCGCCTTCGCTGCCGCCCTCGGGCTGATGTTCGTCATCCTGCTCGCGCAGTTCAACTCGGTCTACAATTCCGTGCTGGTCCTCACTGCGGTCGTGCTCTCGATCACCGGCGTGCTGATCGGCATGCTGGTGATGGACCAGACCTTCTCCATCATCATGACCGGCACCGGCATCGTGGCGCTCGCGGGCATCGTCGTGAACAACAACATCATCCTGATCGACACCTATCAGGATTATGCCCGCTACATGCCGCGGCTCGAAGCCATCGTGCGCACCGCCGAAAGGCGGCTGCGGCCGGTGCTCCTGACCACCATCACCACGATGGCCGGCCTCTCGCCGATGATGTTCGGCATCTCGGTCGATTTCTTCAACGGCGGCTACACCGTCAATTCTCCCTCCGCGATGTGGTGGAACCAGCTCGCCACCGCCGTCGTGTTCGGCCTCGGCCTCGCCACCGTGCTTACCCTCGTCGTGACACCCGCGCTTCTCGCGATCCGCGTCTGGCTCTCCGACGGCGTCGCGGCGTTCTGGACGGCGGTCAGGGCGTGGCTCGGCGGCGCCGAAAGCCAGGCCGCCCGCGACCGCGCCCTGCGCCGGCTCGCCCGCAAGACGCCTGCCGAGGATATCGCGTGGACCGATTTCCCCGAGGGAGCCGGGCCGGTCTTCGTCCCGCAGCCGCGCGCCGCGGAGTAGGCCTTCCACCCACCGCGCCGGTGCCGACCGCGAGGCGGCGCCGGACTGCGGCAAATCCGCATTCCCTGCCGACTGTCACACGCCTGTGAAAATCGGGCCATAGGGTCTCGCCAGATCGGGCGTGGATCCCGTCATCCCGTCAAGCAACAGGAGCCAGACATGAAGGATTTCGAGCGTGACTATCCCGACTACAGGGAGACGATGGGATACGAGCACGGCGACGAGCCGCAGTGCAACACCTCCGCGAACCGCAACTTCTACGAGGTCATGGAAGCGCGCGTGCAGCGCCGGAGTTTCATGCTCGGCGGGCTCGCCACCATCGCGACCGGCTTCATCGGAGCGCAGCTCACGGGCAAGGCCGCGCTGGCGCAGGGCACCTCGTCCCTGATCGGCTTCGCGCCGGTGCCGATCAGCTTCGACGACACGGTCGTCGTGCCCGAGGGCTACAGCTTCCAGGTCCTCGCCCCGGCCGGAGAGCCGATCACCGGCGACATGCCGGCGTTCCGCTCCGGCGCCAACAGCGGCGCCGAGCAGGAGATGCAGGTCGGCCAGCATCATGACGGCATGCATTTCTTCCCGATCGACGGCTCGTCCGAGGACGGCCTCATCGCGGTCAACCACGAATACATCGAGCCGCGCTTCCTGCATGCGGAGAAAGAGGGCTACAAGGGCCAGCCGGTCGACGGCGATTTCGTGCTCTACAATGCCGACGGCATGCGCGACGACGACGAAGTGCGCATGGAGATCGCCGCGCACGGCGTGTCGGTCTACCGCACCACGAAGCAGGCCGATGGCAGCTGGGCGATCGTGGCCGACCCGCGCAACCGCCGGATCACCGCGAACACGCCCATCGAGATCGGCGGTCCGGTGCGCGGTGCTGCGCATGTGCGCACGAAGTACAGCCCGGACGGCACCATGACCCGCGGCACGGTGAACAACTGCGCCCACGGCGTGACGCCGTGGAATACCTACATGACCGCAGAAGAGAACTGGGCCGGCTACTTCTCGAACACCGACCAGATCGATCAGAAGCCCGACCAGCCCCGCGAACACGCCCGCTACGGCGTGTCCGAAGACCCCAAGGGCAGCCGCTACGGCTGGCACCTCGCGGCTTCGGGGGCCGACGAATTCGTGCGATTCAACGCCTCCGCGACCGGCGCCTCGGCCACGGATGATTACCGCAACGAGCCCAACACCTACGGCTGGATGGTCGAGATCGACCCGTTCGACCCCGAATCCACGCCGATCAAGCGTACCTCGCTCGGCCGCTTCGCCCATGAGGGCGTGGTGTTCGCACAGGCCGTCGAAGGCGCGCCAGTGGTCTGCTACTCGGGCGACGACTCCCGCTTCGAGTACATCTACAAGTTCGTGACCGACGGCGTCTACGTGCCCGGCGAGACCGATGGCTCGATCCTCGACAGCGGCACCCTCTACGCGGCCCGGTTCAACGACGACGGCACCGGCGAATGGCTGGCGCTGGCACCGGACCAGAACGGGCTGACGCCCGCCAACGGCTTCGCCGATCTGGCCGACATCCTCGTCAACACACGTCTCGCCGCCGACACCGCCGGCGCGACCAAGATGGACCGACCCGAATGGGGCACCATCGATCCGACCACCGGCGCGGTCTATTTCTCGCTCACCAACAACTCGCGTCGGACCCAGGTGCAGGTCGACGCGGTCAATCCCCGGGCAGAGAACAATTTCGGCCAGATCGTCCGGTGGAACTACGAGAACGGCGACCACACCCAGGCGACCTTCGACTGGGATCTCTTCGTGATCGCAGGAAACGCCAACAACTCGGCCGTCGCCACCGGCGGCGCGCTGGGCGACGACAACATCTTCGCCTGTCCGGACGGGCTCTGGTGCGACGAGACCGGCCGCATCTGGATCCAGACCGACATGGGCGATATCGGCCCCGACTACGAAGGTCCGCTCAAGGATTTCGGCATGAACGGAATGCTCGCCGCCGACCCGACCACCGGCGAGATCAAGCGCTTCCTCACGGGACCCTGGGGTCAGGAGACCACCGGTGTCGTCGCCACGCCCGACGGAAAGACGCTGTTCGTGAACTTCCAGCATCCGGGCGCGCATGCCACCCCCGAGCAGTTCGCGGCCGGCGACTTCGGGTCGGGCTTCCCCGACTATGACGGCACGGTGCCCCGCTCGGCGACCGTTGTCATCACCAGGACCGACGGCGGCCTCGTCGGTTCCTGATCGGCCGAAACACCATGGAGAGGGCGCGCCGCGCGGCGCGCCCTTTCGCTTTCGAGGCGACAGCCGGTCGACAACGTCGCGAAGATCGGCGTGGGTGCGGGACGCCGGCCGCTTAGCGCCGGCACCCCCTCTGCCCGATGGCCCTCCCGCCAGACCGGACCCGCGCGCCCGTCAGCGCGAAGCAGCCCGCGTGCGGCCTGCATGTTTCCCGCTGCAGACAACCGTGATATCCGGGGACTCGCGATCCGGAATCCAACGAAATACGCACGGGATAATCGTTACCATGAAAATCAGAACCACCGCCCTTGTCGCGGCCTGCCTGCTCGGGCTCGGCGTTGCCGGCTGCACCGACAACCAAGGGATCAACACTGCAACCGGCGCCGTCGTCGGCGGCGCGCTCGGCAACCAGGTCGGCAAGGGCCAGGGCAAGACCGCCGCCACCATCGGCGGCGCCGCCGTCGGTGCCGTCATCGGCGCACGCCAGTAAGCCCGGGGAGGCGCGCGCGGTCGCCCGACCGCGCGCGCCTGCCAGGTCGGACGATCCGCGCAGCGACGTCCTTACTCTGCCCGGCGCGAAATGCCACCACACCACCAGAACCACCCAACCGGCAATGGACACCGACGGCGCAATTAACCCTGCCGCCAGACAGAGCTTGAATTACATTCACCTATTCCCAACTATGAGATCGCATCATCTCTCTCCGTGATGCTGGTAGTGTGTGTGGTCTGGGAAGCGGGCCGATCCTCTCTGGATCGGTCCGCTTTCCGTATCGTCCCAACCGCCTCCCGGGAATAGCGGCAGCTTGAACTCCGAACCGCTCGGGTGCACTCTCGCCGACCCGACAGGCCGCCCCCGGAGCGCCCGCATGCCCGACTTCGTCCACCATTTCACCGCCCTCGTCGAGCAGTACGGCATCCTTGCGCTGTTCCTCTCGGTCACGTTCGAAGCGATCGGCGCCCCGCTGCCGGGCGAGAGCGCCATCCTCGTCGCCTCGGCCTCTGCGGCAAAGGGCGCTTTCGACATCCGCACCGTGGCTCTCGCCGCCTTCGCCGGGGCCGTGCTCGGGGACAATATCGGCTACCTGATCGGCCGCAAACTGGGCCGCCCGGTCATCGTGCATCACGGCGCCCGCTTCGGCGCCACCGAGGCCAACATGGACAGGGTCGAAGGCGTGGTCGCCCGCTACGGCGCGCTCATGGTGATCTTCGCGCGCTTCTTCGTGGTGCTGCGCCAGCTCAACGGCATCGTCGCCGGCACCACCGGCATGCGCTGGCCTGTCTTCATCGTCGCCAACATGGTCGGCGCCGCGCTCTGGGTCGGCCTGTGGACGACACTGGCCTACAGCTTCGGCGCCAGCGCGAAGGACATCCTGCCGTTCTTCTGGCACCATCTCGCGCTCGTCGCCGCCATCCTCACCCCGCTGGCGATCGCGGCCCTCGCCTGGCTTCGCTGGCGCCAGCGCCACCGCCCGGCAACCTGAGCGCCCTCACGCCGCGTCGGCATCCTCTTCCCGCTCGCTCGCCTGCCGCGACCACATCGCGGCATAGCGCCCGTCGCGCTCCAGAAGCTCGGCATGGGTGCCGCTCTCGACGACCACCCCCTTTTCAAGCACGACGATCCGGTCGGCATCGACCACCGTCGAGAGCCGGTGCGCGATGGTGATCACGCTGCGCCCCTCGCCCATCGCCTTCAGGCTGTCCTGGATGTCACGCTCGGTCTGGGTGTCGAGCGCGGAGGTCGCCTCGTCGAGCAGCAGGATCGGCGGGTCCTTCAGCAGCGTGCGTGCGATCCCCACCCGCTGCTTCTCGCCGCCCGACAGTTTCAGCCCACGCTCGCCGACCATCGTGTCGTAGCCGTCCGGCAGCCGCGCGACGAAATCGTGGATCTGCGCCGCCCGCGCCGCCGCCTCGATCTCCTCCCGGCTGGCCTCGGGCCGCCCATAGGCGATGTTGTAGAGGATCGTGTCGTTGAAGAGCACGGTATCCTGCGGCACCATGCCGATCTCCGCCCGCAGGCTTGACTGGGTCACGTCGCGGATGTCCTGCCCGTCTATCAGGATCGCGCCGCCGGTCACGTCGTAGAACCGGAACAGCAGCCGCGCGATCGTCGACTTGCCCGATCCGGACGGGCCGACCACCGCCACGGTCTGCCCCGGCTCGACCACGAGGCTCAGCCCGTGCAGGATGCCGCGCTCGGTGTCGTAGTGGAAATCCACGTCCCGAAATTCGATCCGCCCGCCGCGCACCGCGATCGGCTTCGCGTCCGGGCTGTCCTCGATCTCGGCATTCTGCTCCAGCAGGCCGAACATCTCGCCCATGTCCACCAGCGCCTGCCGGATCTCGCGATAGACCGTGCCGAGGAAGTTGAGCGGCATCGTCAGCTGGATCATGTAGGCGTTCACCATCACGAAGTCGCCGACGCTGAGCTCGCCCGACTGCACGCCCAGAGCCGCCATCACCATCACGATCACCAGCCCCGCGGTGATGATCAGCGACTGCCCGACATTGAGCCAGGCGAGGCTGACCCCGGTCTGCACCGCCGCCGCCTCGTAGCCCTGCATCGAGGTGTCGTAGCGCCGCGCCTCGCGGTCCTCGGCGTTGAAGTACTTCACCGTCTCGAAGTTCAGCAGGCTGTCGATCGCCTTCTGGTTGGCGTCGGTGTCGCGCTCGTTCATCCGCCGGCGGATCTGCACCCGCCATTCGGTCACCTTGAAGGTGAACCAGACATAGAGCGTGATCACCACGATCACGACGACGAGATACCAGACGTCGAAGACGAAGAAGAGGATCGCCCCGACCATCACCAGTTCGAGGATCAGCGGAATGATCGAGAACAGCAGGAACCGCAGCAGGAAGTCCACGCCCTTCACGCCGCGTTCGATGACCCGGCTCAGGCCCCCTGTCTTGCGGGTGATGTGGTAGCGCAGGCTCAGAGCATGGATGTGCCGGAACGTCTCGAGCGCAAGCTGGCGCAGCGCACTCTGGCCGACCTTGCTGAAGATCCCGTCGCGCAGCTGCGCGAACGCCACCCCCGCGAGCCGCATCAGCCCGTAGAAGATCGTCAGCGCCACCGGCCCGGCGATCAGCAGGAACTCGCCCCGGTCGGCGGGATTGGCCGGGGCGAGCCCGTCCACCGCGCCGCGGAAGAAGAAAGGCGTGATCACAGTGGCCACCTTCGCGACCACCAGCGCGAGAAGCGCGAGCACCACCCGGCGCTTCACCCAGGGCTGGTCGTCCGGCCAGAGATAGGGCGAGACCTTGCGGACCGTGCTCCAGCCGCTGGCCTCCGGGCGGCACCGGCACCGGCACCGCCCCTGCATCCTCGGCAACACTCATCGGTCAGTCGGCCTCCTCGGCACCCGGAAGTGCGAGAACCTGACCGGGATAGATCAGGTCGGGATCACGGATCAGCGCGCTGTTCGCCGTGAAGATCTGGGTGAACAGCACACCGGAACCATAGTGCACCCGCGCGAGAGTCCAGAGGGTATTTCCCGGCTGCACGGTGACCGCCCCGTCGATCACCTCGGCCACGGCGCCCTCGACGCCCGGTCGCGGCAGCGGCGCGGCGGGAAAATCGCGCTGGAACGGCGTCTCGACCCGGCTCGCCACCCGGCCCGTCGCGTCGAGCGCATCGATCCGGAGCCGATAGAGTCCCTCGGCCAGATCGTCGAGCTCCAGAGCCCAGCGGCCGTCCTCGGCCACGATGCTCTCGCCCGCGAGTTGCCCATCGACATAGGCCCGAAGTCCGGCCGCCGGCGTGCCAAGCCCGCTCAGCGTCACCTCGCCGGCCTCGGAATAGGCGATCGTGGACAGCGTGACCTGCCGCGCCCCGCCGGCATCCGGGGCCGGAGCCTCGGTCGGAGTCACCTCCACCGCCCCGTCGGCACGCACCACGGCGGTCGCCGCGATCGTTGGTGCCGCCACCTCCGCCTGCGCCTCTGTCTCGACTTCGGTCTCCGGCCCGGCCACCGCGCTTTCCCCATCTGCCGGCGCGGCAGGCAGCAACATCACCACGTCGTCCGAGCGGCTCTGCGTCCCATCCGGCGATTCTGCGTCGAGGGTGAGGGCCTGCGGCGCAGTGCCCGGATCGGCCCGGAAGATCGCCACGAAATTGCCGTCCGCATCGGCCTTGGTCTCGGCCACGGCCTCGGCGTCGGAGCGGATCGTCACCCGTGCTCCCGGCGCCGCGGTCCCCGCGATCACCGCCGACCCGTCGCGCTCGACCCGCACCAGGTCGAAGGCCGGCGCCTGCGGATCGCCGCCCTCGTCGGCGGCTGTGCTCTCGACCTCAGCAGCGTCGACCTCCGCATCCGCCATACCATCCTCCGGAGCGACCGGCTCCGCGTCCGCCGTCACGTCCGCATCAACCTGAGGTTCGGTCTCCGGCGCAACGGCCGAAGCCGTTTCCCGCTCCGGCGCATCCGGTTCCACCACAATCCCGGCCGGCTCGTCCGGCTCCGCGCCATCACCGGGAACTGGGTGACCACCGCGGTAAAGCCCCGCCGCCGCCCCCGCCAGCAGCAGGGCCGCCAGCACGGCGCCCGCCCGGCGCCCTGTGCGCGCCGGGTCTTCTACCGGACCGGTTCGACCGGGCTCATGATCGGTCATCTCTCAACCCCTTCCAGGGTCCGCGCCCGCCGCCGGGAGAATGTTTTCCCGCAGGTCTCGCCCGCTCCGGCGCAACCTGCTAGCAGGGGGCGTGTCATGAATTCGCGACACAGGAAACTAGTTGTATTTCAGGAGCGTGTCCATGCGTGCTGCAGCGATCGCCTCGGTCTGCGTGTTTTGCGGCTCCCGGCCCGGACGCGACGCGGCCCATGCCGAAGCCGCCACGGAGCTCGGCACGGCCCTTGCCGGCGCCGGCCTGCGCCTCGTCTACGGGGCGGGCGATGTCGGGCTGATGGGCGCGGTCGCCCGGGCCGCGCAGGCGGCCGGCGGCGACACCTTCGGCGTCATCCCCGTGCATCTGCTCGCCCGCGAGGTCGGCAAGCGCGACCTCTCGCACTTCGTCGTCACCGAGACCATGCACGAGCGCAAGAAGGTGATGTTCATGAACGCCGACGCGATCGTGACCCTGCCCGGCGGCCCCGGCTCGCTCGACGAGCTCTTCGAGGTGCTGACCTGGCGCCAGCTCGGCCTTCACGAAAAGCCGGCATATCTCCTCAACGTGAACCGCTACTGGGACCCGCTTCTGAAGCTCCTCGACCACCTCGTGGCCGAAGGCTTCGCCGAGCCCTCGTTCCTCGACTTCCTCACCCCGGTCGAGAGCGTCCCCGCCCTGATGGAACGCCTCGCACCGCCGGTCTGAGCGCGTCAGACCACCGCGCGCCGGTAGAGGTGCCAGGTCGCGTGCCCCAGCACCGGCAGCACCACCACGAGGCCCAGCAGCGCCGGCAACGCCCCGAGCACCAGCCCGCCGGCCACGATCAGCCCCCAGGCCGCGATCGGCACCGGATTCTCCATCGCCACCCGCACCGAGGTCGCCACCGCCATGGGCAGACCGACATCGCGGTCGAGCAGCATCGGGAACGATACCACGCTCGCCGCAAGCACGAGAACCGCGAAGAAGAATCCGACGGCCATGCCGATCACGATCATCGCCCAGCCCGCCCCCGTGCCGAACACCTCGCCAACGAATGCCCCGAGCGAGGCAGGCGGAACCGGCCCCAGCGTCGCGCTCCAGATCCCGTGCGCGAAGATCAGCCAGACGACATAGGTGGCGAACAGCATCAGCGAGAGCACGAAGATCGCCCCGAAGGACGGCGACCGCAGCACGGCCAGCGCATCCCCCCAGTTCGTGCTGAATCCGGCCTCGCGCTTGCGGCTCATCTCGTAGAGCCCCACCGCCGCCACCGGCCCGACCAGCGCGAAGCCGGACAGGATCGGAAAGATCAGCGGCAGGAGATTGCCGCTGAACGCCGCCCAGGCGAGCAACCCGCCGATCAGCGGATAGAGCAGGCACAGAAACACCACGTCCGACCGGCAGGCGACGAAATCGTCGACACCCGCCTTCAGCGCCGCACGCAGATCCGACAGCTCCAGCCGCCGCACCTCCGGCGGCGCCGCATCCTCCTTGACCGCGAGATGCTCGGCGACATCCCCCAGATGCCGTCCGGTCGCCGACACGGCGCCGACACTCCACGACAGCGGATTTCCGATGACCTTGGGCATGCTTCTCTCCCGTACCTGCTCAATTCGGTCGGGCGCCGTCCCGGAGCGGGTCGAGGCCTCCGAAGCGAGAGATCATACCACAATTTGCCGCCGTCGCGCATCACGCCTTGTTTTGGTGCGGCCGATCAGGGCGGCCCGGCCACCCGCTCCGCCCGCCGCGACCGACGCCAGCTTTCCGCCGTGTAGAGCGCCAGCCCGATCCAGATCAGCGGAAACGCCACCGCATGCCACCGGGTGAACACTTCCCCGAAAATCATAACAGCTACAACGAATTGTATCGTTGGATTGAGATACTGGATCAGCCCGACCGAAGCATAGCTGATCCGCCGCGCCGCATAGGAGAACAGGATCAGCGGCAGCGCCGTCAGTGGCCCCGACCCGATCAGCATCGCCGTCGTGAGCCCATCCGCAAGGAAAAGCCCGCCCGATGCCCCGCCCGGAGCGGCCAGGACCCCCGCCTGCAGCCCGACGATCCACAGAAGGGCGAGCGGTGCCAGCAGGAGCGTCTCGATCAGCACGCTGATCACCGGCCCGAGCGGCTGGCGCGCCTTGAGCAGGCCGTAGGCGCCGAAGCTCAAGGCCAGCGTCAGCGCCACCCGCGGCACCCCGCCGAGCCCGAAGGCCAGCACCGCCACCGCTACCCCCGCGAGCGCCACGGCGGCCACCTGCAACCGGCTCAGCCGCTCACCCTGGAAGACGAAGCCGAGCAACACGGCGACCAGCGGAAAGATGTAGTAGCCGAGGCTCGCCTCGAGGGCATGCCCCGACTGCACCGCCGAGATGAACACCAGCCAGTTCGTCGCGATGAACAGGGCCGCGAGCGCCAGAAGCCGCCGCACGCGCCGATCCGCCAGAGCCGCGCGCACCTCGGCAACCCGCCCCTGCACCAGCACGATGATTGCGAGGAACAGCGCGCTCCAGAGCGTGCGATGCGCCAGCACCTCGAGCGCCGGCACATGCGACAGCGCCTTGTACCAGAGGCTCGACAGGCCCCAGACCAGTGCCGCGGCGACCATCGCCGCCACGCCCTTTGCCACCTGATCCATCCCGCGCCTCTTTCGGTTCTTCCGGCCTGAGTGATCCCGCGCATCGCTCCGGTCAATCCCGAAGACCCGCGCCGCTGCGACATTGCGACTCATGCTGCACCGCAGCTAAACGCTTGCGCCGATCCCCCCGAGGCCTCACCCTCTGCGGATGGTTAAGGCCGTGTTAACGCGTCTTCGTTAGTCTCGGCCGAAAGCCGGCACCGAGGACAGCGACATGACCGATCGCAGGCCCGCATCTCCCCGAACCCGACCCGGCCTCGCCTGCGCGGCCCTCCTCCTCGCCCTCGGCACGTCCTCCGCCCTCGCCCGCGAGGCCGCCAACCTGCCCGGCCCCGACAGGATCGCGGGCATTCCCGGGACCGATCCGCGCGCGTACCGCACCCACGGCACCGACAGCCCGCTTGCCCATCCGCCCGCGACCCGCTCGGTCGGCGTGCAGATCGAGCGCAACGAGACCGGCGTGCGCCTCGGCAACCTCTCCTTCCCCTTCCTCTTCGAAGCGCTCTACAAGCGCCACGGCGAGGCTGCGGCCTACATCTTCGACCGCACCGCCGACAGCACCGCCGGCCGCGACATACCGGTCTTCAACCTCTCGAACGGCTTCTTCGACTTCCCGACCGGCGAGTTCCGCCGCATCGTCGAGGTCGCCGACGTCATCAGCCTGAGCCAGACGTCGTCGATCGCCCGCACCGCCGAGGGCGCCTTCAGCGGCACCGCCTCGCAATTCGCCTCCTCCGCCGGGATCGACGTGCTGCGCGGCCTCTGGGCCGGCTCCGACACCGCGGTGTTCCACGCCATCGGCAACGACCGCGCCGATGCCGCCCAGGCCTATCCGGAAGCCAATCTCAACTGGATCTTCAACGATCTCTACGTCCGCGTCGGGCGCGGCAGCGCCGGCCCCGACGGCACCGTCCGGGTCAACGCCAATTCGCCGCCCAACGCCGTGACGGTCATCGCCGAGATCCCCGGCTACCACTACCGGCTGTTCTCCGATCCGTCCGAAGCCTTCGAGCGCACCTACCGCTTCCTCGAGCACAACCGCGACTTCTACGAAAGCGCCCTGATCCGCGCGGTCTCGCAGAACCTCGTCAGCCCGTTCAATCTCGGTTTCTGCCGCGGCCGCACCCGCTACGACGCGCCCTTCGCCGGCCGCGACCTGCTCGACCAGCCGACCTATGCCCAGATCAGCACGCCGCTTTCGGAGCTCTTCCGGGCCTATAGCACCTGCGCCACCGAAACCCTGCGCGACCGCTATGCGAGCCGCGGCCACGAGCCGACCACCGCCTACAATCTGCGGCATATCGGCGGAACCTCCTTTTCGACCCCCGCCGCAGCCGGCCTCTTCCTTGCGCTCCACGAGACCCATCCCGGCCTCACCAAGCACGACCTGCTCGCCGCGCTCATCCTCTCCGCCCGGCCGGCCGGAAGCGTCGCCGGCACCGAGGGCGCCCCGGACCGGGCAGTGGCCCCGCGCCGCAACGGCCGCGGCCTGCGCCACAGCCCCGAGGCCGGCTTCGGCTTCGTCTCCGCGGAGGCCTTCGCAACCACCGCCGCCGAACTTGCCGCGCTGCAGGAAGCCCGCCCGGATCTCGCCACCCGCGAAGAGGACACCATCTCGGCGATGACCGCCTTCGACACCGATCCCGAGCCCGACGCCGCCGGCCGCCGCAGCTACCCGATCGAGATCACCGACAACCCGCTCTTCGTGCGCGGCGTGCTGGTGGCGAATTTCGGCAACGGCAACCGCGACGTGCCCGAGGCGGTGACCCTCACCGACCCGCATGGCGGCACCGTCACGCTCGCGCCCGCACGCTACCGCACCGGCAGCCTCCTCGTTCTCGCCGGCACCGACGCCTTCTTCGGCACGCCGGTCGCCGGAACCTGGCGGCTGACCGTCCCCGAAGGCTACCGCATAGAGGCCGCCAGCCTCTCCATCGAAGGCATCGCCGGCGGCCCGCAGAGCCTCGTCGACACCTTCCTCGAAACCCGCGGCTACCCCGCCGCCCCGAGGATCGAGGTCGCCACCCGCCCTGTTCCTTGAGCCGCTTTCCGGTCGCGGCAGGTCTCGCGAAGGCCTGCCCCGTTGCGCAGGAACTGCCCGCCTATCGCCTGCAGGAGGCCTGGTTCGGAGAACTCGGGCTGGAACCGGATGTGAACTGGATCGCGGTGACCCTTGAAGCCGGCTGCGCCCGCCGGGACATCCACCTCGATTGATCGCCGTGAAACGAATAAGGCCGCTGCGAAGACAGCGGCCTTTCGGTGGATTGGCTCCCGGGATTGCTCACATCCGGCTGGCGCCGTTCTCCCAGTTCACCAGGTCGTCGGGGAAGTTGGTGAGACAGGCCGGCCGCTTGTTGCGGTAGTCGATGTAGCACGAATGCTCCCGCACGTCGCTGCCCAGAAGGGCGGTCTGCCCGAAGCAAAGCGGGTTCACGCCGTTCTCGCTCTTCGTCACCTTCAGCGAGCCGTCGGTGTCCTTGACCAGCCACGCCCGGCCCGAGCCGAACTGCCCGGCGTCGGCGAGGCTTGAAGCCCTGTTCCGCACTACCGGGTTGTCGCTTCGGACAGGTGCATTCCAGAGTGCGCGTGCGTCAGCCCGGAACCGTCACGGGACACCTCGCCGGAGATCCAGTCGCAGAACTCGCGGATCATCGGATCCTCAGAACGTGACTCCAAGTAGGCCACAGAGTAAATGACAATGGGCAGCGTGACAGCATCGAACAGGCGGACAAGCCGCCCGGAAGCCAGTGTTCCGCTTACGACGGCACTGTAGGCCAGTGATACGCCCTGCCCCTGCTCCGCCGCCGTGGTGGCAAGCTCGCAATTCGGGAACACGGGACCGAGATGCCGCTCTGGCGCCTTGATCCCGGCTGCGGCAAACCATTCGGGCCAGCCATCCATGACCTCATCGTGCATGAGGGTCATGCGCAGCAGATCCGACGGGGTCTGCAAATTCTCGCGCCGAAGCAGGTCGGGACTGATGACCGGAAACCGGTTTGACTGCATCAGCGGTTCCGTACGGACCCCGGGAACGAAGTCATCCGACCACTGGATGACGACGTCCGCATCGTTCGAGGAGAAATCGGTCGATGGCGCACCGCTGGAGACGCGCAGCCGGACGCGATTGCCGAATTCCAGCCGACCGAGGCGTGGTACAAGCCAGCGCGCCGCGAACCCCGGTGTGCATTCGATCCGGAAATTCTTGTTTCCCGCCTCTCTTATCGAGCGGGTCGCGTCATCCAGAGTGTCGAGAAGGCCACCGATCTTTCCCGCGTAATTTCGTCCCGTAAGCGTAAGCTCGACACCCGTGCCGCTCCGCTCGAAGAGCGCCGTATCGAGATACGCCTCCAGCGCGCGCACCTGGTGACTTATGGCCGACGGCGACAGGCACAACTCGCTGGCGGCCTTCTTGAAGCTGCGATGCCGCGCCGCAGCCTCGAAGGCGCGTATGGCGGAAAACGGGGGCAACTTGCGTGCCTTTGCGGGTGATTTCCCCTCATCGGCAGATGAAAAAAGGTCTTTTGCGCACAGCTGTCGATGAACCCTACCATTCTGAGCGTCAAATTCCGACTCCAGTCGGAATCGCGATCAGATCGGTTGAACCCAGCCGACATGAATATGGAGCGGTCCAATACAGGGACCGTCGGTGTCGCAAGCCTCTGGAGTCTCATGGCCGTGCGGCGAAAACGGGAATTGGAGGATGAAATGGAACCACGCAACCTGTCCGGCCCCTGTCTGATTGTCATCAAGGTTCTGTCCCTGGCCATCACAATGTGGGGTGTGCTGACGGCAGATCCTGCCATCGCGGAAGGCGACTATCCTGAAGAACACAAAGGTCTGACCATCGAGCAACTCGCGGTGGTGCCTGCGGAATCCATGGCTCAACAGATCGGTCTGGAGGGCCACGTTCTCTTGGCGCGGAGGATCACCATCGAGCCGGGCGGCCAGATCGCGATGCACAGCCATGACACCATACCCGGGATCGTCTTCATGGAGAGCGGAGAGTGGACGGAAGGTCGCGAAGATGGCGAAACCGTTCATGTCTCCGGTGAGGCGTTCATCGAAGATGTCGAGACGACGCACTGGTTCCACAATCGCGGCGAAACTCCCGCGACCGCGCTTGTCTTCGATATCAGGCCGTCAGATTGATGTAAACGCAACGGCCCGGTCACGGTCGCGCAGTATTCCGTGTTGCGTTGATGTCCGGAACGAAAAAGGCCGCCCGAATACGGGCGGCCTTCCCCAAGAGCTGATCGGCAGGGATACTACATCCGGCTGGCGACGTTCTCCCAGTTCACAAGGTTGTCGAGGAAGTTTGTGAGATAGGCTGGCCGCTTGTTGCGGTAGTCGATGTAGTAGGAATGCTCCCACACATCGCAGCCCAGAAGTGCTGTCTGGCCGAAGCAGAGCGGGTTCACGCCGTTCTCGGTCTTCGTCACCTTCAGCGAGCCGTCGGTGTCCTTCACAAGCCAGGCCCAACCCGAGCCGAACTGCCCTGCACCGGCTGCCGAGAACTGCGACTTGAACTCGTCCACCGAACCGAAGGCCTCGGTCAGCGCCTTCTCGACCTCGCCCGGCATGCCCTTGCCCGGCCCCATCATTTCCCAGAACTGCGCATGGTTCCAGTGCTGGGAGGCGTTGTTGAAGATGCCCGATTGCGCCACCGCGGACTTGTCGTAGGTGCCCTTGACGATCTCCTCGACCGACTTGCCTTCCCATTCGGTGCCGGCGATCAGCTTGTTTCCATTGTCGACATAGGCCTTGTGGTGGATGTCGTGGTGGAACTCGAGCGTCTCGCGCGACATGCCGTGCTCGGCGAGGGCGTCGTGGGAATAGGGGAGATCGGGAAGTTCGAAAGCCATTGCGTGTTCCTCGCTGTCTTCTGGTCAGGAATTGTCGGATGTCTCTTCGTCCGCTGTCTCGTCGTGGCGGCTCCGCACCCTGCGGACCTCTATATGGCCCGGAGCCGGTCCGATGAAAGCCCCGTTCTCAGACCGTCATCAGCGCCGCGGCGATCCGGCGGCCTTCTGCCAGCAGCACGTTGAAGGTCCGGCAGGCCGAGGGCGTACCCATGAGTTCCACCCCTGTGCCCGCCATCTCCAGCGCGGCGCGCTGAGCGTCGAACTCGGCCCCCAACGCGCGCATCTCCGCGCCGGTTCCGACGAGCAGCACGTCGATCTCTGCCGCCCGCGCCGCAAGCGCCCCGAGGTCCGGCGCGCCGTCCCAGGGTGCCGCCACGTCGCCGGGCAGCAACAGCACCGGCCCGGCATGCACCCGCCCGGCGATGCGGAATCCGCCCGGCCCGTAGCCGTCGATCGGCATCCGGCCCTCGAAGCTGACCTCGCGCGTCTGCACCGCCCGGCCCTCAGGCGTCGACGTTGGCGAACTGCGTGCCCGCCCCGCCGGCATCCGGCTTCGACCAGTCGCGCTTGACCCCGAGCCGCAGAAGCAGCGCCGAGGCGATCCAGATCGACGAATAGGTGCCGATCACCACGCCCCAGATCATCGCGAAGGTGAAGCCGTGGATCACCTCGCCGCCGAGATAGAACAGCGCGATCAGCGCGATCAGCGTGGTGCCGGACGTCATCAGCGTCCGGCTCAGCGTCTCGTTGATCGACAGGTTCAGCACCTCCTCCAGCGGCGTGGTCTTGTACTTGCGCAGGTTCTCGCGCACCCGGTCGAAGACGATCACCGTGTCGTTGAGCGAATACCCCACGATGGTCAGGATCGCCGCGATGATCGAGAGGTTGAACTCGATCTGCAACAGGCTGAACACCCCGATGGTGATGATCACGTCATGCACCAGCGACGCCACCGCCGCGACCGAGAACTGCCACTCGAACCGCAGCCAGATGTAGAACAGGATCGCCCCGATCGCCGCCACCACAGCCATGATCCCGGCGCGCACCAGTTCGCCCGAGACCTTCGCGCCCACATTGTCGACCTGAAGGTAGCTGATCCCCGGAAACGCCGCGTTCAGCGCCTCCTGAACTTCTGTCACCAGCGCGGCCTGCGCGTCCGGATCCTCGTCGGTGATCCCGATCCGCATCAGCACCGCATGCCGCTCCGTGCCGGCCGGGTCCGAGACCCGCGTCACCGCAACGTCGCCGACCTCGAGCCCGGTCAGCACGTCGCGGAAATCTCCCACCGGCTGTTCCTCCGGCGTCTCCGCCATGATCAGCGTGCCACCGAGGAAATCGACGCCGTAATTCAGCCCGCGGGCGAAGAACAGCGCCAGCGAGGCGACGATCGCCACCATCGACAGGGCAAGGAACACCCGGTCGAAGCGGAAGAAGTCGACAGTCGTGGTTTCCGGAACCAGCCTGAGCCTGAACATGCGCCGCCCTCCTATACCGTGAGCGTCTTGGGACGACGCCATTCGAACCACGCGACGATCATGATCCGCGTCACGAAGAGCGCGGTGAACACCGAGGTCACGATCCCGAGCCCCAGGGTGACCGCAAAGCCCCGGACCGGCCCCGAGCCGATCAGGAACAGGATCACCGCAGCGATCAGCGTCGTGATGTTGGCGTCGAGGATCGCCGAGACCGCCTTCTCGTAGCCCAGCTCGATCGCCCGCGCCGGCCCGCGCGCCGTCTTCATCTCCTCGCGGATGCGCTCGAAGATCAGCACGTTCGCATCCACCGCCATCCCGATCGTCAGCACCAGCCCCGCGATCCCCGGCAGCGTCAGGGTCGCCCCGATCAGGGTCAGGAGCGCGAAGACCATCGCGATGTTGATGACCAGCGAGATGTTGGCGAAGATCCCGAAGAGCCCGTAGGCGAGCGCCATGAACAGGAGCACCGCCCCCATCGCCACCGCGGCGGCCAGCTTGCCGGCATCGATCGAATCCTGCCCCAGCTCGGGCCCGATCGTGCGCTGCTCGAGCACCACGATCTCCGCCGGCAGCGCCCCGGCGCGCAGGAGAATCGCGAGCCGCGTCGTCTCCTCGGGGGTGAAATTCCCGGTGATGATCCCCGACCCGCCCGGAATGTGGCTCTGGATCACCGGTGCCGAGATCACCTCCTCGTCGAGCACGATCGCGAAGGGATTGCCGATGTTCTGCGCGGTATAGGCGCCGAAGGCCGCCCCGCCGGCGGCATTGAACCGGAAGTTGACCGCCGGCCGCCCGTTCTGGTCGAAGGCGGGCTGGCTGTCGACGAGCTGCTCGCCGCTCACCACCGCGCGCCGCTCGAGCACATACCAGGTGTCCGGCTCGTCCATCGACGGATAGATCACCTCCTCGAGCCCAGGCCGCGTCGTCCCGTCGCCGGTCCGCGTCACAACCGGATGGAAGGCGAGCTTCGCCGTCTGGCCGATCACCGCGAGCAGTTCCTCAGCCGAGCCGATGCCCGGCACCTGCACGAGGATCCGGTCCTCGCCCTGGCGCTGGATCGTCGGCTCGCGGGTGCCGGTCTCGTCGACGCGGCGGCGGATGATCTCGAGGCTCTGCTGCATGGTCCGGTCATCGACCGCCCGGCGCTCGGCCTCCGAGAGCGTGATCCGCAACTCGTCCGCCCCCACCGCCTCGACGTCGAAGTCCCGCGACACGCCGCCGGTCAGGGTCTGTACCGGCCGCGACACCGCCTGCACCGCCTCGCGCGCCGCCGTGATGCCGCCCGGCTCGCCGATGCGGATGCGCAATTCGTCCGGGGCACTCTCGATCCGGCGCACCGTGCCGACCTCGTCGCGCACCTCGCGCAGCGCGTCGCGCAGCACCGGCCAGAGGCTCTCCATGCGTTCGGCATAGACATCCTCGACCTGGACCTCGACGAGCACATGCGCCCCGCCCCGCAGGTCGAGCCCGAGACTGACCAGACCCGAAGGCAGGAAGGACGGCCAGCCCGCGGCATCCGCCTGCTGCTCCGGGTCGAGCGAGGCGCCCTGCTCGATCAGCAGGTTGGCGTCGTTGAACCGCTCGACCCTGTCATAGGCAAGGTTGGGCAGCGCCACGACAAGCGCACCGGCGCAGACGGCGATGACCGTCAGTTTCTTCCAAAGCGGAAATTGCAGCATCTGGGTCCTCGCCTCTGGCAGCCGCGCCCCCCGCCCGGAGGCGGGGCCGGCCGGATCACGCCTCGACGGGTTCGGTCTTGCTCATCACCTGGGCGATGGTCGCCTTGATCACCTTGACCTTGACGTTCGGCGCGATCTCGATCTCGGCCTCGCTGTCGGTGACCTTCACCACCTTGCCGATCATGCCCGCCCTGGGTGACCACCTGGTCGCCGCGCCGCAGCGCCTCGACCATGGCGCGGTGTTCCTTCACCTTCTTCTGCTGCGGGCGGATCATCAGGAAATACATGATCGCGAAGATCAGAATGATCGGCACGAAGCTCACGATACCGCCGGCGGCGCCTGCGCCTCCTGCGGCCTGGGCGAATGCGGGGGTGACGAACATCTCGGATTTCCTTCCAGCACGGACGGGCCGGAGCCCGTCGCCTTCTCATGGCCTGCGCGCCGGAAACCCCGGCCGCAAAATCGCGCGGACACTACGCGCGGGCCCGAAGCTTGGCAAGGCGGCGCGGCTCACGACCGCGCCACCCGGAAAGACGCCCGCCGGGCCGCCCGGCTCGCAACGATACGGCCGCCTGCGGCTCACGCCTTTCGACGCCTGAGGAACGTCTCCCGGGCGCGCAGATGCGCATCGGCGAGAAGCGGACGGCATGCCTCGAAAGTCGCCGGCTCGGGACACAGGACGGCGACCCAGCACATCCACCCGTAGACCGGATGCGGCATCAGCCGGTCGAGAGCCTCGAACTGCCAGGGCCCCGCGATCGTCCGACCCTTGCCCGGGCGGGGCGGCGGCGGGCCGAACAGGGCCTCGAAGGTCGGCCTCCGGACACCGAAACCGAGCCGCCACACGCCGGCGCGGCCCAGCTTCGAGCCACGATCGTTTTCCCCGTCCTTTTCCTTGAGCGTCGCGAAATAGGTTCCTCGCGCGCAGACCGCGCCGGGATTGTAGAAGTATGCCGTCTCGCCCCAGGCAGCCCTCGGGCTGACGCCCTCCATGCCGGCCAGGGAAAGGTGGACCTCGTCGATCCCGATCGTCATGGCGCGAGCCCCCCAACCAACGCGTCGGGCCGCAAAAATACAGCGCGGCCTTTCGAGGCGCCAGCCCGAAGGCCGCGCCGGTCTCAGCGCGCCGGCGGTGTGTCCCGCGGTGCCGTGTGGGCAGGACCGGTCCGCCTTGCCGGATGCGGGGCCGGCGCCGGCACGGCCGGAAGGTCATGGCGGGTCGCGGTCATTAAGGTCGCTGCGAGGATGCCGAACATGATAGTCTCCTTTTCCGAACTATCGTGACCCTACCCTTTGAAAGCTGAAAACGGCGAGTCAGGAAGATTGACAATTGGTTAGCTGAACTATCAATTTGCGCAATGGACTGGCGCCGCATCCCCTCGCTTTCCGCCCTGCGCGCCTTCGAGGCGCAGGCCCGGCTCGGCGGCTTCTCGGCGGCCGCCCGCGAACTCAACGTCACCCAGGCCGCCATCGCCCAGCACGTGCGCGCCCTCGAGGCGCATTTCGGCACCGATCTCGTCACCCGCGCCGGCCGCGGCATGGCGCTCACCGCCACCGGCCAGCAGCTCGCCGCAACGCTCGTCGAGGGCTTCGGCGCGATCGAGGCCGGCGTCGCCGCACTCCTCGACGCCGACGCCGCCCGGCCGCTCGTTGTTTCCCTCACCCCGGCCTTCGCCGAGAACTGGCTGATGCCGCGGCTCGGCGGCTTCTGGGCGGCGCATCCCGACATCGAACTCGCCTTGCGCCCCTCCACCGCCCTCGTCGATCTGCGCCGCGACGGGATCGACCTCGCGATTCGCTACGGCGCCGGCGACTGGCCCGGCGTCGAGAGCACGCCCCTCGTCACCCCCGATTTCGTCGTGGTCGGCGCCCCGGCCCTCCTTGCCGGCCGGGACCGACCGGAGCCGGCGGCGCTCACCGATCTGCGCTGGCTGATCGAGACCGGCTTCACCGAACAGGCACTCTGGGCCGAGGCCTTCGGGCTCGACTTCGACGCGATGGACATCGTCACCCTCGACACCAACACGCTGGTGCTCTCCGCCACCCGCGCCGGCCACGGCGTCTCGATCCATCCGCGCGTCGTGGTGGAGCGCGACATCGCGGAGGGCCGCCTTGTCGCCGCCGGCGCCACGGCCGGGGCCGGTCCGGGCTATCATCTCGTCACCCGTCCCGGCCCGCCGGCGCCCCGACTCCGGGCACTGATCGGCTGGCTGAAACGGAGCGCCGGAGCCCCCCGGTGCGACGCCGACGGGGCGCCCGCGCCGGTCTGAGCCGCGGCGAAATTGTACGTACAGGTTCCGTACAGGATGCATACAGGATGCATACAGCGGTTTTGCGCCCTTGAACCGTGCCGGGGTTCGGGTATGACCCGGGTCTCCTAGACCCGTTCCGAGGCCGCCCATGCACGACATCCGCGCCATCCGCGACACGCCGCACGCCTTCGACGAAGCCCTCGGGCGGCGCGGTCTGGCACCGCAGGCCGAACTGATCCTCGAGCTCGACGAAACCCGTCGGGGCCGCATCAAGGCCGCCGAGGACGCCCTCGCCGCGCGCAACGCCGCAAGCAAGGAAGTGGGCGCCGCCAAGGCCCGAGGCGACGAGACAGAGTTCGAGAAGTTGCGCGCGCTTGTCACGGAAAAGAAAGAGGAAATCGCCCGCCTGGAGGCCGAGGCCGCCCATGCCGATGCCGCCCTTCGCGACATCCTGATGGGCCTGCCGAACCTGCCGCTGGCGCAGGTACCCGACGGCGCCGACGAGACCGGCAATGTCGAGATAAGCCGCTGGGGAGAGCCCCGCCGCTTCGACTTCAAGCCCCTGGAACACTTCGAGATTCCGGCCGTGAAGCCCGGCATGGATTTCGAGCTCGCCGCGAAGCTTTCGGGCAGCCGCTTCGTCGTGCTCTCCGGCGCCATCGCGCGGGTGCACCGCGCGCTGGCACAGTTCATGCTCGACACCCATGTAGAAAAGCATGGTCTTTCAGAGACTTGGACGCCGGTCCTCGTGCGAGACGAGGCGATGACCGGCACCGGGCAGCTGCCGAAATTCGCCGAGGACAGCTACCGCACCACCAACGGCTGGTGGCTGATCCCGACCTCCGAAGTCACCCTCACCAACATCGTTGCCGGCGAGATCGTCGACGCCGAGACCCTGCCGCGCCGCTACGTCGCCCACAGCCAGTGCTTCCGCTCCGAAGCCGGCTCGGCGGGCAAGGACACCTCCGGCATGCTGCGCCAGCACCAGTTCGAAAAGGTAGAGATGGTCTCGATCACCCGCCCAGAGGACAGCCTCGCCGAACACGCGCGCATGACCTCCTGCGCCGAAAAAATTCTTGAAAATCTAGGGCTTCCCTACCGCACCGTCGTGCTCTGCACCGGCGACATGGGCTTCGGCGCGCGCATCACTCACGACATCGAGGTCTGGCTGCCGGGCCAGAACACCTACCGCGAGATCAGCTCGGTCTCCGAGTGCGGCGACTTCCAGGCCCGCCGCATGAACGGCCGGTTCCGCCGCGGCGAGGGCGAGAAGCCCGAATTCGTCCACACCCTCAACGGCTCCGGCCTCGCCGTAGGCCGCTGCCTGATCGCCGTGCTGGAGAACGGTCAGCAGGCGGACGGCTCGGTCACCCTGCCCGAGGCCCTCCATCCCTGGCTCGGCGGCCGCACCCGCATCGACCCTGCCGGCAATCTGACCTGACCCGGGAGGCGGCCATTGCCGCCGCTGACCGGCGCGCAGCACCGCGCAAGCCTCCTTGAAAACCCGGCGCCCTCAGTCGACCGTCGTGTCGCCGGCCAGATCGCGCTTCATCGCCATGCGCCGCTTGATCGCCTTGCCGAACACGATCGGCAGAACGAAGCCGACGATCGAGATCGTCCAGAGCGCGATCGAGAGCGGCGATGCGAAGAGCGCCGTCCAGTCGCCATCCGAGATCGTCATCGCCCGGCGCAGATTGGCCTCCATCTGGTTGCCAAGCAGCACCCCGAGGATCACCGGCACCAGCGGCACTTCGAGCTTGCGCAGCACCCAGCCGAGCACCCCGAAGAGCACCATCACCAGAAGATCGAAGGTCGAGCCCGAAATGCCATAGATGCCGACGAAGCTCACCATCGCGACGATCGGCATCAGGTATTTCGGCGGCACGAGCAGCACCCGGACGAAGAGCCCGACCATCGGGATGTTGAGCAGCAACAGCATGAAGTTGCCGATGAAAAGGGCGGCGATCAGCCCCCAGACCACGTCCGGATTGGACTGGAACAGCAACGGCCCCGGCGTGATGTTGAGCGCCAGCAGCATCGCGAGCAGAACCGCCGTGGTCCCCGATCCCGGCACGCCGAGTGCAAGCATCGGCACCAGCGCCCCGCCGGCCGCGGCATTGTTCCCGGCCTCGGGGGCCGCCACGCCGCGCGGGTCTCCGGTGCCGAAGGTGCCGTGCTTGTCGGCGACCTTCTTTTCCATCGAATAGGCGATGAACGAGCCGAGCGACGCCCCCGCCCCCGGCAGCACGCCGGCGATGAAGCCGAGCACCGTCGAGCGCGCCATGGTCGGCGTGCAGTCCTTGAGCATCTTGAAGCTCGGGGTAATCCGCCCGATCTCCATCTTGGCGACCTTGCCCTCCCCCGAGCCGTCGCCGCGATGCTCGAGAAACACGAACACCTCCGACAGCGCGAAGAGGCCGACGATGGCGACGAGGAAGTCGATCCCGTCATAGAGATGCACCTCACCGAAGGCGAAACGCGGCACCCCGGTCTGGCCGTCGACCCCGATCATCGCGATGCCGAGCCCCAGCGCCGCGGCCCAGGCCGCCTTCGCCTGGTTGGCCGAGGCGATGCCGCCCAGCGTCGCGAAGGCGAGCGTGAAGAGCGCGAAATATTCCGCAGGCCCGAACAGAAGCGCCACCTTCACCAGCTGCGGCGCAAGAAACACCAGCCCCCATGTGGCGAAGAACGCGCCGACGAAGGAGGCAACGCCCGAGAGCGCCAGCGCCTCGCCGGCGCGACCCTGTTGCGCCATCGGGTAGCCGTCCAGCGTCGTCATCAGCGCCGGCTCGTCGCCGGGAATGTTCAAGAGGATCGACGAGATCCGCCCGCCATACATCGCGCCGTAATAGACGCTCGTCAGCAGGATCAGCGCGGGGGTCGGCGGCAGCCCGAGGGTGAAGGCGAGCGGGATCAGGATCGCGACACCGTTCGAGGGCCCGAGACCCGGCAAGGCTCCGATGATCGTGCCGAGAAAGCAGCCGAGCAGCGCCAGACCCAGATTCTGCCATGTCAGGGCGACCGCGAAACCGTCGGCGAGCGAAGCGAGAGCGTCCATGACAATCTCCTCAGAAGCCGAACGGACCCTTCGCGAGCGAGAGCCCGAGGATCAGATGAAACACCGTGTAGATGCCCCCGGCGATCAGCATCCCGGCCAGCAGCGCGGGGAGGGGCCGTGCCCCGAGCCGCCATGACAGGAAGCCCGAAGCCAGTGCCGTGGCGATCACGAAGCCAAGACGTGGCAGTGCGAGCGCGTAAACCACCATCACGAGGGCGGCGATGGCGATCTCCAGAAAGCGTGGCGCATCCGGCCAGTCCGGTTTCGGATCGGGTCGCAGGATCATCGCGAGACTGGCCGCGCCGAGGATCAACCCGATGATGATCGGGAAGGTCTTCGGCCCCACCGGATCGGAGATGAAGCTGGTCTGGATCTGCGTCGCCTGCCAGATGAAGAACCCGGCGAGCGCCAGGCCGATGCCGCCGAAGATGCGGTCTCCCATTGGGCGTCCCCCCCGTTCGGGATGTGTCAGGGCGGGACCGGGGCCCCGCCCGCAGCGCGTCTACTGGATCAGGCCTATCTCGCGCGACAGTTCGGCGATCTCCGCGACGGATTCCGCGACGAAAGCCTGAAACGCCTCGCCCTGAAGATCGAGAGGTCCGAGACCGTTCTGCGCCATCACCGCCTTCCACTCGTCCGAGGCGTAGACGGTGCCGATGGCATTGACCCAGAATTCATAGGCCTCGTCGGACATGCCGCCCGGCGCGTAGAAGCCGCGCCAGTTGGCGCCCACCGCGTCGATGCCTTGCTCGCGCGCCGTCGGGAAAGCGCCGAAATCGCCCTCGAGCCGCTCGGGCGCCAGCACCGCAATCACCTTGATGTCGCCAGAATCGACGAAGCCCTTCGCTTCGGAGGCGTCGCCGGTGAAGGCCTGCACCGACCCGGCGAGAAGCTGGGTCACCGCTTCGCCGCCACCATCGAAGGCCACGTACTTGATCTGACGCACGTCCTCGATGCCGGCCTTGCGGGCCGCAGCGAGCACCTTCAGATGGTCCCAGCCGCCCACTGCAGAACCGCCGGCGACCGAGATGCTTGTCGGATCGGCCTTGATCGCCTCGATCAATGCGGGCAGCGTCTCGATCTCGCTGTCCGCGGCCACGGCGATGATGCCATAATCGGCTCCGACCGATCCGATCCAGCGCACCTGATCCATCGTATTGCCCGGAAAGGCGCCCTGAGCGAGCCGCGTCGAGGTCGCCGAGGAGGCAGCGACGATCAGATCATTCGAGTCGTTGCGCTTGTTGACGACTTCGGCGAAGGCGACGCCACCGCCGCCGCCGGCGAGATTGCTGACCTGCATCGTTCCGGGGACAAGACCGAGATCCTGCAGGGTCACGCCCACCTGCCGGCAGGTGAAGTCCCAGCCGCCACCGGGATTGGCCGGCGCGATGCATTCGGTGGCTTCGGGCTCGAAGGCCTGCGCCGCAGTAGCCAGGCAAAGAATCGTCGTCGTGGCCGCGAGGCCACGTATCAGAATGCGCATCTTGGTCATCCTCCCACGGATTGCTGTCCGGATCATCGTCCGGATCTCTGCCCGATCAGTCTAGGCTCGCATCCCCGCGCAAGCCAAGCAGAAATTCGCCGGCCCCGTCAGGCCGCAGTCGGGTAGAGCGCCTCGTAGATCGGCTCGAGGGTGGCACTGTCGAAGAGCGACGAGACCGAGGTGCCGTTGGCGATATTGAGGATCGCCTGACCGAAGAGTGGCGCCACCGGCACCACACGGATATTGCGCGCCTTCCGGATCGCGTCGGTCGGCTCGATCGAGTCCGTGATCACGAGGCTCTTCATCGACGAATTGCGCACCCGCTCCACCGCCGGTCCCGACAGCACGCCGTGGGTGATGTAGGCATGCACTTCCTTCGCCCCCTGCTCCTTGAGGAGATCGGCCGCCTTCACCAGCGTGCCCGCCGTGTCGCAGATGTCGTCGACGATGATGCAGACCCGGTCCTTTACCTCGCCGATCACCGTCATCGACGCCACCTCGCCGGGCGCCGAGCGTCGCTTGTCGACGATTGCGAGATCGGCACCGATCCGCTCGGCCAGCTCACGCGCCCGGGCCACCCCCCCAACGTCTGGCGAAACCACGGTAATCTTCGAAAGATCGCGGAACTTGTGGCAGATATCGAGCGCGAAAACCGGGGAGGCATAGAGGTTGTCCACCGGCACGTCGAAGAAGCCCTGGATCTGCGCCGCATGCAGATCCATCGTCAGCACCCGCTCGATGCCGGCTTCGGTCAGAAGGTTCGCCACCAGCTTGGCGCTGATCGGCGTGCGCGCCTTGGTGCGGCGGTCCTGCCGCGCATAGCCGAAATACGGGATCACCGCGGTGATACGCGCCGCCGACGAGCGCTTGAGCGCGTCGCACATGATCATCAGTTCCATCAGGTTGTCGTTCGCAGGGTTCGACGTCGACTGGATGATGAACATGTCCTCGCCGCGCACGTTCTCGTAGACCTCGACGAAGATCTCCTGATCGTTGAAGCGCTCCACTCGCGTCTTGACGAGTTCCACCGGCTCGCCGCGATGGATCGAGATCCGCCGCGCGATCGCGGTGGCCAGCGGCTGGTTGGAATTTCCCGCGATCAGCTTCGGCTTGAAGAGGGGGTTCATGGCGCGGCCCTTTCGCGGAGATTGCGGTGGTCGGACGGGTAACACCGCGCGCCGGGCTTGCAAAGCCCTCGCTTGTCCTGTTGACCGGGATGCCAAACAGGGAGCATCGACACATGGCCGAGATCGACTACTACCTCTTTCCACTGTCGCCGTTCAGCTACCTCGCCGGCCTCCGGCTCGAGGAGGTCGCGGCACGGCACGGCGCGCAAATCAACTACAAGCCCGTCGAACTCTTCCGCATCTTCGCCGAGACCGGCACCCTGCCGCCGAAGGACCGCCCTGAATTGCGAAAGCGCTACAGGATGCAGGACATCGCGCGCGTTGCGAAGATCGAGGGCCTGCCCATAAATCTCCAGCCGGCCCACTGGCCGACCAATGCTGTGCCGGCCTCGGCGGCCATCATCGCGGCGCAGGAGGCCGGCGGCGGCGAGATGGGTCAGCTGGTCCACAACATCCTCAAGGCCTGCTGGGCAGAGGATCGCGACATCGCCGAGGACGCCGTGCTGCGAGACTGTCTGGCCGCCGCCGGCTTCGAGGCCGACATCGCCGGACGCGGTCTGCTCGAGGCCGTGGAGACCCTGCAGCGCAACACCGACGAGGCGCTCAAGCGCTGGGTGTTCGGCGCGCCGAGCTACGTCGTCGGCGAGGAAGTGTTCTGGGGCCAGGACCGCCTGCCGCATCTCGACGCTCATCTCGCGAGCCTCGACTGAGCACGCGGCCGGAGCGGCATCGCTCCGGCCCGTCGAACGGGCGGTCAGATCTCCTGCGCAGCCACTTCGGTTTCGAGGGCTGCCAGAAAGCCCGCCACATCGGCCTCGGTGGTGGACCAGTCACAGACCAGACGCGCCGAGATCGGCACCTCGCCGGGACCGTTCAGCGTCTGGTTGCCGGGCCAGAGATAGTACTTCGCCCCTGCCGCCTGCGCCGCCCGATGCCGGTGGCGCGGAAACCGGGCGAAGACCGCATTGGCCTCGGTCGGATGCACGAGACTGCCGTCCGGCAAGGCCGCGATCCCCGCCGACAGCGCTTCGGCCCGCGCATTCGCCCGCGCCGCCAGATCGAGCCACAAATCGTCCGCCAGATAGCCCTCCATCTGCGCCGACAGGAACCGGTGCTTCGAGAAGAGATGCCCGCCGCGCTTGCGGCGCAACTCGAACTCCCAGGCCTTCGCCGGATCGAACAGGATCACTGCCTCGACCCCGAGAAGCCCGTTCTTGGTGCCGCCGAAGCTCAGGATGTCCACGCCCGACTTCCAGGTCAGCTCTGCCGCCGAACAGCCCAGCCGCACCAGCGCATTGGCAAAGCGCGCCCCGTCCATATGCACCGGCACCCCGGCCTTCCGCGCGATCCCCGCGAGCCGCGCCACGGCATCGGGATCATAGACCGTGCCCGCCTCGGTCGCATTGGTCAGCGTCAGCGCCCCACGCTGGACATTGTGCACGCCGGCCCGCGCCGTGAACGCGAGCGCCGCCTCGAAGCTCGCCGGATCGATCCGGGCGTGATCGCCCTCGAGCAACGTGAGCTTGGCGCCGCCGGTATAGAATTCCGGCGCGCCGCACTCGTCCTCCTCCACATGGGCATTGCGATGGCAGTAGATCGTCGCCCACGGCGGGCAAATGCAGGCCAGCCCGATCACGTTCGCCGCCGTGCCTGTCGCCACGAGATGCACCGCTGCCTCCGGCGCCTCGAAGATCTCCCGCAGCCGGGCGGTGACCCGCGCCATTGCATCCTCGGCCCCGTAGGAGGCCGCATGCCCCTCATTGGCCCGCACCAGCGCGTCCATCACCTCGGGCGCGGCCGGTCCGGCATTGTCGGAAGTGAACCACATCAGATCGGCTCCTCGATCACGTAATCCTGCCAGTCGTCTTCGTCGACGTCGTATTCCGCCTCCATGCGCCCGCGCAACGAGATGCCGGCCCGATGAACGCTCTCGGGATCCCCGGAGATCAGCGGATGCCACGGCGCCAGATCGTCCCCCTCGAACACCCGCTTGTAGGCGCAACTCGCCGGCAACCACTCCACGACGCTCTCGATGCTGTCGCGGTCGAGCACCACGCAGGTCTTCACCAGCTGCCGGCGCAGCGCATAATTCCCGCAGCGGCAGGTTGCGCGGTCCAGCAGCCGGCAGGCGATCGAGGTATAGGCCACCTCGCCGCTATCCTCGTCCTCGAGCTTGATCAGGCAGCACTTGCCGCAGCCATCGCAGAGCGCCTCCCATTCGGCACGGGGGAGTTCGTCGAGCGGATACTTGCGCCAGAATTCCGGCCGCAGGTTCGAACGGTCGATGGGATCACGTTTCATGGCCGGCACAATCGCCTCATCGCAGGGAAAGGAAAAGGGCCTGCATATCGCAGGCGCCCTCAAGTCGCGTCGCCGAACAGCTGCCGGATCAACGCGGACCAGTCCTCGTCTTCGCGCACCCGAAGCAGACTCAGATCGACTCCCTCCTGCAACGCGCTGCCCTCGGGGAGCAGGATGCCATAATTCTGCCGTTCGAACTGGTGCGGCAGTACCGCGAGATTGAGAAACCGGCCGGCTTCCTGGGCCTGCCGGATCTCGAATTTCATGACCGGATCGTCCCCGACCGCAGCATCGATCAGACCGGACTCGAGTGCGGCCAGCAGCGCGTCCTGATCGTCGAAGCTGCGGTAGTCGATACCCTGACTCCGCAGATAGTCCGAGGACGTCGACGCAGCCTTCGCGCCAACAGCGACCGAACCGAGGTCTTCCGGGCCACCGATCTGCGAATGCAGCCTGTCGATCGTGAACGAGCTGGCGAGCACCGCCGTGAAGCTTGCGAGGAACAGCGTCGTGAATACCGCAAGCAGCACCGTCAGCACCCGCCCGGCCAGCGTGTGGAACTCGTAATAGTTCACCGGCCCCCGCGTGATGAACAACAGGCCCATGATGAAGGCCTCGGTCATGCGGCCGATGAGGCTGGGCCGCGAATAGAGCTTGGGGTTCGCACCGCGTTCGAGCAGGTAGAAGACGCCGCCGACCAGCGCCGCGAGGCCCAGAACTGAGCCAAGTATGATCAGCGCCTGCCGGTTGGCGAGAAACCCGGCAATGAGCCCGCCGAGCCCTTGCTGGCGGACGGCAATGGCAAGGTGCGTCTCGTAGAAGGAATGCGAGAAGTCGACGAATTCCTCACGCTCGGGCGTGATGGAAATGCAGGAGATCGCCGCGTCGAAATCCCCCGACGCGACGCCGTCGAGAACCCCGGCGAGGTCGGACGGTATGTAGTCGAAGGTAATGCCGAGCAGATCGGCAATGCCTTCCCACAGATGAACGCTGAGGCCCGAAAAGCCTCCGCCCGGTTCCTCGACGACAAAAGGGGGACACTCGTAGATGCCCACTCGCAGGGGCGTCCTGTCCTGTGCCGCAATGGGCAGGGCGATTGATGCCAGGACGACGAGCAGGATCACTGCTGGCAGACGCCGGACGAAATCGATTGCGCTGCCTGTTCGTCCTGTCACGGCGCTCTCCGGCCTCCTCGACGCGTCCCTGCGCCGAAGTGGCCGGGGGCAGTGATACGACCTTCTCAGTCAGGAGCCGTCAACCACGTTGTTCCCGGCTCCGAAGGCGGCCGCGCGAGATCGGCCAGTCGCCTCCGGGCTTCGGCCACGTCCGCATCCATCTGCGTGACCAAGGCATCGACTGTGTCGAAGGCCGCTTCTCCACGCTGGAACGCCACCAGCGCTACCGATACCGCGGCACCGTAAAGATCGCCTTCGAAATCAAGCAGGTAGACCTCAAGATTGGGCGCGTTGATCCCGAAGGTCGGTCGCTCCCCGAGCGAGGCAGCCCCATGATAGCTCCCGCGATGCGGCCCGTCGAGCACGTCGACCAGCACTGCATAGACCCCGAAGCGCGGCAGGTGCAGTCCGTCGAGGCGAAGATTGACCGTCGGAAAGCCCAGATCACGCCCCCGCTTGTCGCCATGCTGAACGATGCCCTCGATCCTGTGCCAATGCCCGAGAATCCGCGCGGCCTCCTCCGGCTCGCCGGCACTCAGGGCCGCGCGGATCGCACTCGAGGAATAGTCGCCCTCCGCATCCGAAACCAGGGGTGCGACGGTGACCCCGAAGCCCAGCTCGGCTCCCATCCGGCGCAGGAATTCCGTGTCGCCCGCACGCCCTTTCCCGAACCGAAAATCCGCCCCGGTCACCACATGCGCGAGGCCGAGCCCCTCGTGCAGCACCCGGCGCACGAAGCTCTCCGGCGACAGCCCCGCAAGCTCGGCGTCGAACGGCAGCTCATACAGCAGTTCCACGCCCAGCTTCTCGAGCCGGTGCGCCCGCGCATCGGCGGTCATCAGACGGAACCCCGGCGCATCTGGCTGAAAGAACCGCCGCGGATGTGGCTCGAAGGTCACCACGCCGAACGGCACGCCGCGCCCGGCTGCGGCGGCATGGGCGAGCGCCAGCACCGACTGGTGCCCAAGATGCACGCCATCGAAATTGCCGATCGCCGCCGCCGCACCGCGATCCGCCGCCGCGATCCCCTCGTATCCCGAATGCCGTTTCATGCGCCCCCGAGGCCCCGCGGCCTCAGGCGGCCGCAGCGGTCAGTCGAATTTCCGGCTCGGCGCCAGAACCAGCGCATCGCCCTTCAGCACGACCGTATCCCCGACCCGGCACTTGCAATCAAGGGTCACCCGGCGGCGCGAATGATCGATCTCGAGCACCGAAACCGTCGCCTCGACCCGGTCGCCGGGCCGCACAGGCGCGAGAAAGGTGAGGTTCTGCTTGAGATAGACCGTGCCGTGCCCGGGCAGCTGCTCGCCGATCACCGCCGAGATCAGCGCCGCCGTGAGCATGCCGTGGGCGATGCGGCCCTCGAAGATCGTATCGCGGGCATAACCGTCGTCGAGATGCACCGGATTGCAGTCGGTGGACAGCTCCGCGAACATCTCGATCTCGCGATCGCCGATGGTCTTCGACACGGACCGGGTCATGCCGATCTCGAGATCCTCGATGCAGATCGTCCCGATCGGCAGGTTGTGCTCGCGCGTATCCAACATTCCCGGTCCTTCTCCGCAACGATATTGCAGTGCGGCATTCCTAGGGGAAACATCGAACCACCGCAAGACCCTTGCGCAATAAATAACACAAGTATCCTGCTCTGGGGTAACTTTCTTGCTCTACCCTTACCGCAGATAACTCATTGCGAACCTTGGCCCCATCATCACCTTGCGCAGATAGGCCTCAAGGCGCTCCGGATCCGGGCCGGTTTCGGTGGTGCCGGTCTCGCCAGCGGCGAGGCCACCGGTGACGAAAAGCGAATCAAGCCCCTCGCCCATCGCGCCAAGAATATCGGTGGTGATCCCGTCCCCTAGGCAGAGTATCTCGTCGTCGGGCGGCCCGTCCGGGCGGACCTCGGCGAGCTTGCGCCGCGCCATAGCGTAGATCGGCGGATGCGGCTTGCCGAAATAGAGCGATGTGCCACCCGCCTCGGCATAGGCCTGCGCGATCGCCCCGGCGCAGTAGATCCGCGTCTCGCCCACATCCACCACGATGTCGGGATTGGCGCAGAGGAGCCGGAGGCCCTTGGTCTTGCCGTAGAGGATGGTCGCCCGGTAATCCTCCGGTGTCTCGGTGGTGTCGTCGAAGAGCCCGGTGCAGACGATGCCCTCGGCCTCCTCGAGCGACACCCGTTCGATGTCGAAGGGCCGACCGGTCTCGTCGGCGAAGAAGCCCAGATCGCGCTCGGGGCCGAGATGATAGACCCGCCGCCCGACCATTCCGGCCACCAGCGCCTGCTGGGCCGCGTCGCCGGACGACACGATGATGTCATAGCAGGCCGCCGGCGCGCCGAGGCTCTCGAGCTGACGCGCTACATGCCGCGACGGACGGGGCGAATTGGTCAGGAGCACAACGGCGCCCCCGCGCTCCCGGAAGGCCGTCAGCGCCGCCACCGCCGCCGGGAAGGCCCGCCGCCCGTCATGGAGGCAGCCCCACAGGTCGCAGTAGAGCACGGTGTAGCCCTCGGACACCTCGTCGAGGGCCTCGATGATCCTTGTCATGGCGCGCCTTCCGCAAGCCTGGGTCCCGGACCGCCTTCGGCCCGGTGGTCCCGGCTAGCCCTAACGGAAATCCAGCGTCGCGCAAAGCCGGCGGGGGATGCGGTTTTTTTGCCGCTTGGGACGTCTTGACACGGGCGGGGCCGTTCCATACCTGAAACCCGGTCTGGCACTCAAGGGTGGCGAGTGCTAACGACGAACCCAGAGCCACCCGTTTCGGTTGGAACGCAACAAGGAGCGACCTTCCATGCATTTCACGCCTCTGCACGACCGCGTGCTTGTCCGCCGCATCGAAAGCGAAGAAACCACCAAGGGTGGCCTCATCATCCCCGACAGCGCCAAGGAAAAGCCTTCCGAGGGCGAAGTCATCGCCGTTGGCGAGGGCGCCCGCAAGGATTCGGGCGAGCTGATCGCCCCGTCCGTCAAGGCCGGCGACCGCATCCTGTTCGGGAAATGGTCCGGA
This sequence comes from uncultured Alphaproteobacteria bacterium, assembly GCA_963825715.1. GTDB lineage: Bacteria > Pseudomonadota > Alphaproteobacteria > Rhodobacterales > Rhodobacteraceae > Amaricoccus. Next base: position 92,207 of record CAWGUH010000018.1, read on the forward strand.
ACCGAAGTGAAGATCGACGGCGAAGACCTTCTGATCATGAAGGAAAGCGACATTCTCGGTCTGCTGACCGGCAAGGCCGCCGCCAAGGCCGCCTGAGCGAAAACCGCTCGCCTTCGCTGAAACCGAGTTAACGAGGAGTAGACCCAGATGGGTGCCAAACAGCTCAAATTCGATACCGATGCCCGCAACCGCATGCTCAAGGGCGTGAACCTGCTGGCCGACGCCGTGAAGGTCACGCTCGGCCCGAAAGGCCGCAACGTGGTGATCGACAAGTCCTTCGGCGCACCGCGCATCACCAAGGACGGCGTCACCGTCGCCAAGGAAATCGAACTGGAAGACAAGTTCGAGAACATGGGCGCGCAGATGGTCCGCGAAGTCGCATCGCGCACCAATGACGAAGCCGGCGACGGCACCACCACCGCGACGATCCTGGCCCAGGCCATCGTCAAGGAAGGCATGAAGTCGGTCGCGGCCGGCATGAACCCGATGGACCTCAAGCGCGGCGTCGAGCAGGCCGTGGCCGTCGTCGTCGAGGACATCAAGGCGCAGGCCCGCACCGTGTCGGGTTCCGACGAGGTCGCGCAGGTCGGCACCATCTCCGCCAACGGCGAGACCGAGATCGGCCGGCAGATCGCCGACGCGATGCAGAAGGTCGGCAACGAGGGTGTCATCACCGTCGAGGAGAACAAGGGCTTCGAGACCGAGACCGAGGTCGTCGAGGGCATGCAGTTCGACCGCGGCTATCTCTCGCCGTACTTCATCACCAACGCCGAGAAGATGATCACCGAGCTCGAGGATGCCTACATCCTGCTGCACGAGAAGAAGCTCTCCTCGCTGCAGCCGATGGTTCCGCTGCTCGAGACCGTCATCCAGTCGGGCAAGCCGCTCCTGATCATCGCGGAAGACGTCGATGGCGAAGCGCTGGCCACCCTCGTGGTCAACAAGCTTCGCGGCGGCCTCAAGATCGCCGCCGTGAAGGCGCCGGGCTTCGGCGACCGCCGCAAGGCCATGCTGCAGGACATCGCGATCCTGACCGGCGGACAGGTGATTTCGGAAGATCTCGGCATGAAGCTCGAGAATGTCGGCCTCGACATGCTCGGCACCGCGCGCAAGATCACCATCACCAAGGACGAGACAACCGTGATCGACGGTTCCGGCGAAAAGGCCGAAATCGAAGCTCGCGTCAGCCAGATCCGTCAGCAGATCGAGGACACCACCTCGGACTACGACAAGGAAAAGCTGCAGGAGCGTCTTGCCAAGCTCGCCGGCGGTGTTGCCGTGATCCGTGTCGGCGGTTCTTCCGAAGTTGAAGTGAAGGAGCGCAAGGACCGCGTCGATGACGCGCTCAACGCAACCCGTGCTGCAGTTCAGGAAGGTGTCGTCGTCGGCGGCGGCGTTGCGCTCGTGCGGGCCTCCAAGAAGCTTGACGGCCTGACCGGCGCCAATGCCGACCAGACCGCCGGCATCGCGATCATCCGCAAGGCCCTGCAGGCTCCGCTGCGCCAGATCGCCGAAAACGCCGGCGTCGACGGCTCGGTCGTGGCCGGCAAGGTGCTCGAATCGAACGATCCGGGCTTCGGCTTCAACGCCCAGACCGAAGAATATGGCGACATGTTCAAGTTCGGCGTCATCGACCCGGCCAAGGTGGTGCGCACCGCACTCCAGGACGCGGCCTCGGTGGCGGGCCTCCTGATCACCACCGAAGCCATGATCGCCGACAAGCCCGAGCCGAAGGGCCAGGGCGGCGGCATGCCCGACATGGGCGGCATGGGCGGCATGGGCGGCATGATGTAATCTGCCCCGCCCAAGGCAGCAGACACCGGAAACGGGGGGCGAAAGCTCCCCGTTTTCTTTCGGAGCGGTGTCAGGGCCAGGTCGGTCGGCACTGCGCCGGAGGCTGGCAATTCCAACAGGCTCCCCCGGCAAGACCGTCGGGACAGCCCGGCACATATCTTCGACCGATCATCCGCGAAACCGGGCTTCGAGTCCGACAAGACCCTGCGCTTCAAACGGAGTTCAATGTAGCGTCGCGGAGTGCTCTTTTTCCCGATACCGAGCAGTGCGCTGTCCGCCCGTCTCGAAGTATCGAAGCTCGAAGACGCCCGACTCGTGCACAACCTGCCGCCAACTCCTGCATCCGTACCTGGCGGGCAATTGGTCAGGATACCGGTCGGAAATCCACCTTCCAGCCTCGTAGACGGACGCCCACCCATCGACAGCCAACCCGCCGGCGGCTTCCCGCAACCTGCACACGATGCCTGCAGCAGGCCAATGCACGGTGCCATCCGGGGCGATGCCATTGACGACGAAATCGCGGAACGTATCCGATTGGACAAACTCCGCGATCAGCCGCCGGCATTGCTCCATGTCGGCGGCCCATCCCCTGATCTGTTCAACGTGTTGATCGATGCGACTGCAGGCGGCAATCAAGGCTGCTTGCGCGCCACGGCATCCGTGCAGACTCCCGAGGTCACGCTGCTCGATGAAGTGGTGAACCAGCTCGTTCCGCAAAGCTACCAGTTCTTTCAGTTCGTTTCTTGTCCGGACGAAATCCGCTTCCGACAGAGCCACATGTATTCGCATGCCGAACGAGGTAACGTCTTCCGCACATTTGGGCGTCAACTCGGCAGGAGTGCCGTTTCCCTCGGGAACGACATAAGAGTCAAAGAGGTCGCCGACCAGGGTTCCGAGCGTCTTGCGGTCTGTTTCAGCTATGCGTGTTGCTCGGACAGTTTCCAGAGCATGCGGAGGTCCTGATATTTCCGTGATGTGCGACAAGGGCCTTCAGAGACGCTCTCGTACTGTTGCAGCCGCAGCATACATCGTCCCAGCAATCCATGGACCTCGCGCTGCAGCGTCGGCAGTGCACCGTCAGACAATATTTCCATATTGAAACCCGATTTCAGTCGGTTTCACGTCAACCATATATTGCCTCGAGACGCGATCCGCCTGATGGATTGAAGTTAACGCTGAGTATCGGCATGATCTGGCTGCGAGCAAACTCAATGCTGAACCGGAATTGGAATGCCCGCGAGCATTGCGATGGATTTTCTGCAAGTGCGGGCGCGTTTCGCGCATCCGTGACGAAGGTCTCGCAGGCCCTCGAAGCTTGCCGTCCGACCTCTCGCCGGGAGCGCCCGGCTCGCGCCTCCGGATGCGTCGCGATGATCCCGGCGGCACTGATCGCCAGACACCAGAACGGTCGCACATCGAAGTCGAACGGCACGCTCAAACCCGAACATCGCGGCGGACATCGGGCCGAGGCTGAACCCGGCCATCGAGGTCGATGCCGGGCGGCACCACGATCAGGCCGCCGACGGCCCGCCGATGGCAACGCGACTGGCAGCGACCGACCGCATCCCTCCCCGCCGCGGTCAACCGCACGCGGCGAGCATCCGCGGCACGCAGTTGCACCGCGCCGCGAGTCCTACGGATCTCCTACGCAATTCCTACGGATCTCCGACGGTGTTTTTCGATCCCGAGCGGCCCGCTTCGACGCCGCCGGATCGAAAAGGTTGACCGGCGAGTCGCGCCGTCGCAGTGTCGGCTCCACCGAAATCAGGGAGAAACCTCATGGGCAAACGCGACGATCTGATCGCGCTCTATGCACAGGACCTCAAGGAAAAGTGCGGCATCACACCGAACATGGACCTGCTGACGAAAGTCACGATCGGTCTTGGTCCCAGCATCTACAATGCAGATGCCTCCACCGTGGCCGGCACGAGCGATGGCGAAATCGAAACGGTGCGCAACAATTTTCTCATCAAGAAACTCGGCCTGCCTGATGGCCCAGACCTGAATACAGCCATCAACAGCGTGCTCGACACCTACGGCCGCTCAAACCGCAACAAGTACCGCGCCGTGGTCTACTACATGCTGACCACGCATTTTTCGAAGGAATCGGTCTATTCCTGAAGGTTTGAAGCAGTAGAATTCAACTACGCGGCGAGATCCGCGTGACATGCCCCATCTTGCGGCCGGGGCGAGCTTCGTCCTTGCCGTAAAGATGCACCGAAGCCCCGGTCATCGCCGGGGCGAGCCTGCATTCCGCCCCCAGCAAATTCGTCATCACTGCATCCGAATGCCGCCTTCCGTCCCCCAGCGGCCAGCCAGCGATGGCCCGCAGATGCATCTCGAACTGGTCGATGAGGCAGGCATCCTGGGTCCAGTGTCCGGAATTGTGCACGCGCGGCGCAATCTCGTTGACCACAAGCCCATCCGGCGCCACGAACAATTCGACGCCCAGCACTCCGACATAATCGAGCGCGTTCAGGATGCGCCCGGCGATCAGCACCGCATCCTGCGCCTGCCCCGCCGAAACCGCCGCCGGCACCGTGGTGCTGTGCAGAATGCCGTCGCGATGAATGTTCTCGCCCGGATCGAAGGCCACCACCTCACCATCGAGTCCCCGCGCGGCGATTACCGAGACCTCGCGGTCGAAACGCATGAAGGCCTCGAGCACCGAGGGAGCGCCGCCGATCTCCTCCCATGCCGCTTCCGGGCGGTCACCAACCTCGATCCGCACCTGCCCCTTGCCGTCATAGCCGAACCGCCGTGTTTTCAGGATCGCCGGCGCGCCGATCTCCACCAGCGCGGCCGCAAGCCCCGGCGCATCGTCCACTGCCGCCCAGGGCGCGGTTCGCAGGCCGATGCCGGACAGAAACGCCTTCTCTGCATCCCGGTCCTGCGAGACCTCGAGCGCCCGACGGCCCGGCCGCACCGGCACATGGGCAGCGAGCGCATCGATGGCTGCGAGATCGACATTCTCGAACTCGTAGGTCACCAGATCAACCGACGCGGCGAAGCGCGCCAGCGCATCCGCATCCTCCCAGCCGGCCCGCGTGAACCGGTCGCAGACCTGTGCCGCGCAGGGTGCCTCGGAGGGATCGTAGATGTGACACCTGAGACCGAGCCGGGCAGCAGCCAGGGCCAGCATTCGCCCGAGTTGCCCGCCGCCGAGAATGCCGACAACCGAGCCGGGCGGGAGTGGATCAGGCACGGTCGGGCTCCACTGCCACCGCCGCGGTCTGCGCAGCCCGCCAACCGTCGAGCTTCGTCGCCAAAGCGGCATCGTCCACTGCAAGCTGGGCCACGGCGAAAAGCGCCGCATTGGCCGCGCCCGCCGGTCCGATGGCAAAGGTCGCGACCGGCACACCCTTCGGCATCTGTACGATCGACAGCAGGGAATCGAGCCCCGACAACGCCTTGGACTGCACGGGCACTCCAAGCACCGGCACTCTCGTCTTCGCCGCTAGCATGCCGGGCAGGTGCGCCGCGCCCCCGGCACCCGCGATGATCGCCGCGATCCCTCGGCTCGCTGCGGCTTCGGCATAGGCGAACAGCCGGTCCGGCGTGCGGTGCGCAGAAACGATGCGCGCCTCGTGCCTCACTCCGAGCGCATCAAGGATTTCGGCCGCCCCACGCATGGTGTCCCAGTCGGACTGGCTGCCCATCACGATGCCGATCAGACGCTCAGACATGGTTCACTCGCTGGGATGCGCAAACGGAGCAGGGATCATAGGCAGGAGTGCCGCCGGCGCAAGGAGGGGTTCAGGCGATGATGTCGGGAAAGAGTTCGTCGCCGAGCCTTCGGATCTCGTCCTTCAGGGCGAGCTTTCGCTTCTTGAGCCGCCGCACCGCAAGCGGATCGGCCCGGCCTTCGGCATCGAGCGCGGCTATGGCATCGTCCAGATCGCGATGCTCGCGCTCGAGGAGATCGAGCCGCACACGCAGCATGTCCTCGCGCGACATCGTAGGAGGATTGTTCATGTTCTCGACCCTCGGAAAGCCTCGAGCACTCTATAGACGCACGCGACAACGCGGCAAAGCCTGCTGACAGGCCACGGCACTTGTTTTGCTCCGCTGCGCATCCCATCTGCATTCCAAAGCGGTTGCCTGATGGGACCGCAATCCTGAGTCGCTTCTGCGAGGACTTGATCCATGACGAAAATGACCTTCGCGTCGCACCCGCATCTGCTCGGCTTCGAGGGCCTCGACCAGCTTGTCGAGCGCAGCGCAAAGACCGGTGGCGACGGATATCCGCCCTACAATATCGAACAGCGCGGGCCCGCAACCTACCGCATCACACTGGCGGTGGCCGGCTTCGCCGAGGCCGATCTTGCGATCACTGTCGAGTCGAACCAGCTTCTCGTGCGCGGTCAGCAGACCGAGAACTCGGACGGCGAGCGGGTTTTCCTCCATCGCGGCATCGCGGCACGTCAGTTCCAGCGCAGCTTCGTGCTCGCAGAGAATGTCGACGTGACCGGAGCGTTTCTGGAGAACGGTCTCCTGCACATCGACCTCGCCCGAGACGAGCCGGATCCCGTCGTTCGCCGCATCGTCATAAACGCCACCCCCCAAGGAGACAGCCAGTGACCGATTTTCCGAGCTTCTCCGACGATGCCGAGAAGCGCATCGTCTATGTGCGGGGCGTGAAGGCATCCGATCTGCCCGACGAGATCCGCGCCCGGACCGGTGGCGCAGCGCAACTCTACGCCATCCACGCCCCTAGCGGCGAGGTCCTCGCCATCGTCCCGGACCGCGCCCACGCCTTCCTTGTCGCGCGCCAGAACAGCTTCTCGCCGGTCAGCGTCCACTGACCCCCGGCGGGTCGGCTCAGGTCTCGATTTCCGCCGTGCGCGGGTCGGAGATCGCGCAGGACCAGCGGCGCACCTCCCAGTCCGGATTGGCCTGCGACCAGCGGGCCACCTCCGGCTGGGAGCCCAGCATGCATGTCATCAGCGAGACCTCGTAGGGGTCGTAGAGCAGGCTGAAATCCCGGCAGCCTCCGTCCCCGCCCGCACCGGCGAGGCAGGCGAGGATTGTCAGTTCGATGAATCCCGTCATGAAACGGCTCCTCGTGTTGCAGCGCATGTTGCGCTGCAGCAAACTTGCCAGCCAGTCCTGAAGAAGTCCTGAAACAGAGCCGAAATTTTCCCGAAAATCGCCCCGGAAGCTCGATTGAAACGTTTTTTTGCGCAAAGCGGCGCTTTCGTGCTAATTCGAAGGGCATTTGAAGATCGGATTTCAGCACCGGCATGCAGATCGGGGACATCACCGTCGATTTCGAGTCCGGCCTGCTGCGCGACGACGCGGGACGCGAGATAGCCCTGCGCGCCCAGTCCTTCGCCGTTCTGCAGCATCTGGCCCGGCATGCCGGGCGCACTGTCCCGAAGGATGCGCTGGTTCAGGTGGTCTGGGGCGACACCGCCGTCACCGACGACAGCCTCGTGCAATGCATCGGCGACATCCGCCGCGCCTTGCGGGATGATGCGCGGTCCATCCTGCGCACCGTGCCCCGCCGCGGGTACCGGCTCGACGCGCCGGGTTCGCCCCCGGCGCCCGACTCCGCCCCCGCCTCCGGCCCGCCGCTGATCCTCGTTCTGCCCTTCCTCGACCTCAGCCCCGATGCGAGCCTCGGCCACGTCGCCCGTGGCGTGGCCAGCGACATCATCGGACTGCTGTCGCGCTTCGGCGGCGTGAAGGTGATCGCACGCGCCACCGCCTTCGCTGGCGCGCAGCCGCGACATCTCCCGCATCGCGACCGGGCTCGACGCCGCCTTCGTGCTCGACGGCAGCGTCGAACGCGATTCCGGCGACCGCCTGCGGATCACCGCCGAGCTGGTCGAGACCGCCGGGGGCACCAGCGTCTGGACCACCCGCTACGACCGCAGCGGGCGGGATCCGCTCGCCCTCGAGACCGAGATCGCCGACAAGGTCGTCGCCGCGCTCATCGGCGACCTGGGAATGCTGCACCGCGCGCAATACGTCGAAGCCTGGGGCCGGGATTCAGCCGATCTCGGGGAATACGACTGGTATCTGCGCGGTCAGGATCTGCTCACGCGCCTGCGCGACCGCGAAACCAACGACAGCGCCGGCGCCGTTTTCGAGGAGGGGCTGCGTCATTACCCGCAGTCCGCGCTGCTCGAGGCGATGCTCGGCTGGAAGCACTCGCTTGCGGCCGGATTCCTCTGGTCCGAGGACCCCGCCCGCGACCTCGCCACCGCCGGCAGGCTGGTTCGCAAGGTTCTGGCGCGGGACGACCTGACGCCGCAGACCTCGGTCTACGCGCACTGGCTCTTCGCCCGGGTCTCCTACCAGGAACACGATCCGGCGAAGGCGCTGGCCGCGGCGCGGCAGGCGATGCGGCTGGCCCCGAACGACGCCTTCATGATCTGGGCGCTCGCGCAGGTCTCGGCCGAGGCGGCGCAGGTCGACCGCGCCCGGGACTGGCTGGAGCGCGCGCGCTACCTCGCGCCCGACCTCGACTGGCTGCAGGCCCAGACCGAGGCCAACATCCTGCGCCTCGAGGGCCGCGATGCCGAGGCGCTGGCCTGCTACGACAGGACCGACCGGCTGCCGCCCTATCACCGCCTGATCCGCGCCATCGTTCTCGTCCGGCTCGGCTGCATCGACGACGCCCGGGCCGCCGTCCGCGACGTGCTCGTCACCGCCCCCTACGTCACCTGCAGCCTCTGGCGCATCAGCACCCGCCTCGCCGACACCGCCATCCTCGACGCCGAACTCGCCGACCTCGCCACCGCCGGCCTCCCCGAGTGAACCCGCTGGTCCAGCGCCTTCCCCCCAGCGCCCCGCCCTCCCGATCACGAGATCCGGCACCGCAGAACTCTGCTCCAGGCACCTCCGCCCCGCGCCTGCAGCAGCCTCTCCCGGCGCGAATCCCGGTCCGGCCGCCCGCGCGTGGCTCCCGTGCCAGATCGGCGCAACACTCGGTTGCCGGAGTTTTTCTGCAAGAACAGAGGGTTGAAAACGGTCCTTGCCGGGACCGGTCAGATCGGTCTCCGCCGCCTCAGTACCCGGCCGCGATCGCGGTCGCTTCCACTGGCTTCTCGGAGTCCTGAACCGCGAGGAACCGCTCGGCTTCCAGCGCCGCCATGCAGCCCATCCCTGCCGAAGTCACCGCCTGGCGAAACACGTGGTCGGTGATGTCGCCGGCAGCAAAGACCCCCGGAATCGACGTGGCCGTGGAATCCGGCTGAGTCACCACATAGCCGCCGTGATGGGTCTCGAGCTGGTCGATGACAAGCTCCGAGGCCGGTGCGTGCCCGATCGCGATGAAGACCCCTGCGCAGGCGATCTCTCGCGTCGTCCCGTCCCGAACGTCGCTCACCCGGATGCCGGTCACTCCAAGCGGCTGGTCCGTTCCAAGCACCTCTTCGAGCGTGTGGTGCCAGAGCGTTTCGATCTTGGGGTGGTTCAGGAGGCGATTCTGCAAGATCTTCTCGGCCCGAAGCGTGTCCCGGCGGTGCACTAGCGTGACTTTCGAGGCGAAATTGGTCAGGAACAGCGCCTCCTCCACCGCCGAATTGCCGCCGCCGATCACCACGACTTCCTGACCCCGGTAGAAGAATCCGTCGCAGGTCGCACAGGCCGAGACCCCGAAACCCTTGAATTTCTCTTCCGAGGGCAATCCGAGCCATTTCGCTTGGGCCCCGGTAGCGAGGATCACCGCATCGGCAGTATAGGTCGTGCCGCCATCACCGACCGCCCGGAAAGGCCGCTTCGAGAGATCGAGGCTCGAGATATGATCGGAGATGATCTCGGTCCCGGTGGCGCGGGCATGCGCCTCCATGCGGACCATCAGGTCGGGCCCCTGCACCTCCGTGTCACCCGGCCAGTTCTCGACTTCGGTGGTGATGGTAAGCTGCCCACCGGGCTGGATGCCCTGAACGAGAAGCGGTTTCAGCATCGCCCGCGCGCCGTAGACGGCAGCGGTATAGCCCGCCGGGCCGGAGCCGATGATCAGAAGTCGTGTATGGCGCGTCTCGGACATTTTGGGAACCTCGAGGCTGTGTCGATTGGCGCTTCTATACGCCCGACGCGCTGGCTGCGGAAGGGCAGCCGGCGAAACAGGCGCATCAACCGAGCAGCCGCGCGCGCAGCTTCAGGTGTTCCGCTTCCGTGAGCGAGCCCTTGGCCCTGAGCGCGTCAAGCTTGGCGATCTCGTCCGCGACGCTGAAGGCCGGCCCGGCATGCAGCGAAACGCGCGCCAAGGCGCTCTGCTCCTGTTCACGCGCGGTCATGCCCCAGCCTTGGGTAAGAAGATATGCAAAAATACCAATGTACGGCAGAAGCACCAGAAAGATCACCCACATCACCCTGCCCAGACCGGTAGCGTCATCGCGCCGGAACAGGTCGGAAAACACCCTGATAAGCAACCAGAACCACGTTACCAGCAGAAAGATGACAAACATGTCCAGAACGAACGTCCCGAATGTCATGCCGAAGACATGGCCGTCGCCGGCTGCAATTCCATCAAGCATGTAAGAGGCTCCACGGTTATCTGGGAGATAAGAGGTTCCGGACAATTTAGCGCAAATTGGTTTTCAAATCGGAAAACGGCCGTCTTGGCAGCGACCCTTCGATCTACCCGTCTCGGTAGGCCGGATCGACGCCCCCGCCGTCGGCACGCGTCTTGCGAAACATTATTGCTATTTCTGCTGCCGGGACATAATGAAAGGACTCCCAAGGTACGGACTTCCCTGATCATGGCTCACACGAAACTCGACCCGATCGACCGCCGGATTCTTGCGGAGTTGCAGTCGGATGGCCGCATGACCAACGTGGAGCTGTCGCGCCGCGTTGGGATTTCGGCGCCGCCTTGCCTGCGGCGCGTGCGCACCCTCGAAGAGAACGGCTACATCCGGGGCTACCATGCCGATGTGGATGCGCGCGCGCTCGGATTCGAGGTTCAGGTTTTTGCGATGGTCGGTCTGTCGAGCCAGGCCGAAGCCGACCTGTCGCGGTTCGAGGCTCTGGCGCGGTCCTGGCCCCTCGTCCGCGAATGCCACATGCTCAACGGCGAGATCGATTTCATTCTGAAGTGCGTCGCGCCCGACCTCTCGACGTTCCAGAGCTTCCTCACGGAGGATCTGACCGCCGCCCAGAATGTCGCGAGCGTCAAGACAAGCCTCGTGATCCGCTGTGCCAAGGATGCGCCGGGCGTGCCGTTCGAGGTCTTCGAGGCGCTGGCCCGCGCGGAACCCTGAAGGCAGCCGCTCCCGCTACAGGGAAATCGCCGAGATCAGGCGTCCGTAATCCGGCTGACCCGAGTGGGTGCAGCGGCGATAGGAAAAGAAGCGGTCGGGTTCGGAATAGGTGCAGGCACCGATCCAGCCCGCTTCCGCCACGCCGCCATCCCGCAGACGCGCAAGCACGAAGCCCGGAAGATCGAAGAGATAGCGATCCCCGTTCCCGTTGACGAAAAACCGGGTGTGATCCGGAGCCTTGTCGAGAAACCGCTCGAAGAAGTCCTGCCCTACTTCGTACGAGCGCTGGCTGATCGTCGGTCCGACCGCCGCGCGGATGAAATCTCGCCGTGCACCAATGGCTTCCATCTTCGATAGCGTAGCCTCGACGATACCCTCCAGCGCACCACGCCAGCCGGCATGGGCCGCACCGATCACGCCCGCCTCGGGGTCAGCGAACAGGACAGGCGCGCAATCGGCGGTCAGGATACTGAGCGCAATGCCCGGTGTTGCCGTGACGGCGGCATCGGCGCGGGGGCGTTCGGACCAGCCATCGGCAGTCGCGACGACGACATCGGCCGAGTGAACCTGATGTAGCGAGAGCAATCGAAGCGGCACCACATGCATGGCTTCGGCGACGCGGGCGCGATTTACCGAAACCGCCTCGATCTGATCCGACGAACCGGGGCCGCAATTCAGTCCCGCATAGATGCCGGACGATGCGCCGCCGCGCCGGGTGAAGAAGCCGTGACGGACAGGCGCGAGAAGGTCGTGGGTGAGGATCTCGAGCGTCATTTGTCGAATCCCGCAGGCGGATCGTCGCGTTCCGACAGAGCCAGAACCCGGAACAGGTTTCCCATTTCATCCGGATGCGTCAAGCGGCGATGTGCGGCAGCGATCGAAGCCGCGTCCTGCGGCCGGGCCGCGGCCAGCTTTCGGGCACGCAGGGTAATGCCAAGCCGCTCGAGGAACACGCCCTGAGGCAACGGACCGAATGATGTGGCGCCCGCGTCGGAAGCGGCCGATGCCAGCGAGTCGAAGGCGACATGGGCGGTGAGATCGGCGGTTCCGGGGGCCGCGAGTGGATCGGTATTCGCATGGTTTGCCACGGCCTGGAGTGTATCGCCGGTGCCGCCTGCATCGCCGTAATCGACGATGAGAGCCGCGCCTCCATGCCGGAAGATCCTCGTCCCGATTTCTGCTGCGATCGCCTGCCCGAGGGGGTTTGTCTCGACGAACGCACCGTCGGGCACTCTGGCGAACTGCGCATCGAGTATCGGGTCGGCCTGCGGTGCGGCCCAGACGAAAGTGAGCGCGTTGTCCTCCAGCCCGATACGGCGTTCGCGCCAGAGCGCATCCAGCCGCTGAAACTGGCGCACCGGCAATGCATCGAAGAACTCGTTGGCGACAAGCAGAAGCGGCGCGGCCGGGAGCGCCTCGACACGGTCGGCCCAGCGCGGCTCATGCGCCGCAAGCGCTGCGGCCTGTCTGGCGCGCAGGGCCGGGCTTGTCTCGATCAGCCAGAGGTCCACCGCAGCCATGAAGCCCGGCTGTCGGGCGGCGGTGCGCAACGCGTCGGCCATGAGCGTCCCGCGGCCCGGACCGAGTTCGGCGAGAACGACGCGCGATGGACAGCCGGCTTGCACCCAAGTCGCGGCAAGCCAGCCGCCGATCAGTTCGCCGAACATCTGGCTGATCTCCGGCGCCGTGATGAAATCTCCTGCCCGGCCGAAGGGATCGCGGCGCATGTAGTAGCCGTATTGCGGGTGACCGAGGCACCAGGACATGTACTCGGCGACGCTGATCGGGCCGGCGGCGGCGATGCGATCCCTGATCAGTTGACCAAGCGGCGTCATGCCGGCTGGCGGCAGCGGACGATCAGCCAGATCCCGACAACGATCATCGGCAAAGAAAGAAGCTGCCCCATGCTGAGCCCGAAAGCCCCGAAGCCGAGCACATGGCCTGCCGGGTTGTCCGGCGTGACGAACTGCGGATCGGCCTGCCGGAACAGTTCGATGAAGGCGCGCGACGCGCCGTACCCGACAAGGAATAGGCCGGTCACCAGGCCGGGGCGGGCGAGTGCGCCGCGCCGGATCGCCCAGGCCAGCACGAGAAAGAGGAGGAGGCCCTCAAGGGCTGCTTCGTAGAGCTGCGAGGGATGGCGGGTGCAGGGTCCGCTCCAGTCCGGCGGGCAGGTCGATGCAGCTTCGCCCGGAAAGGCCACGGCCCAAGGCACGCTACTGGGTCGGCCCCAGAGTTCGGCGTTGATGAAATTCGCAACGCGCCCGAAGAAGATGCCGATCGGTGCCGCAGCCGCGACCGCGTCACCCACACGAAGAATGCTCGTGGCTTCCGCGCAGGGCGAAGCCAAGGATGCCGGCGACGACACCGAGAAAACCGCCGTGAAACGACATTCCGCCGCGCCAGACGGCGAGTATTTCGCCCGGGTTGGCCGCGTAGTAGGCCGGCTGGTAGAACAGCACGAAACCGAGACGCCCGCCGATGATGACCCCGAGGATCATCCAGGTCAGCAGGTCATCGGCACGCTCGGCAGCGAAGGGTGCCGTGCCGCCCCAGAGCTGCGGTCGGCGCATCAGACGGACGACATAGCGCCAGCCGAGCAGCAGTCCCGCGATATAGGCAAGCGCATACCAGCGGATCGCGATTTCGATGCCGAACAGCTCGATCGAGAACAGTACGGGATCGATCACGGGGAATGGCATCGGAATCCTCGGGCGGACGGTTTCGGACCTGCATCGGTGGCGGGTCCGGCACTGTCAAGGCAGGCCTTGGAAAGTGCGGGCATCGCGCCCATATAGACGGCAATCCAGAAGGAGACGAGAGATGCAGACCCGCAACAAGGTATTCGATGACGTGGCCCAGCTGATGCAGAACGCGCTTGGCGTCGCGCAGGGTGCCAAGACCGAGGCCGAGACTGCCATGAAGGGCCTGATGGACCGCTGGCTGGCGGACCGCGACTTCGTGACCCGCGAGGAATTCGACGCCGTGCGCGCGATGGCACAGAAGGCCCGCGAGGAGAACGACATCCTTCGTGCCCGGATTGATGCGATGGAAGCCGCAACTTCGAAAAAGAAGGGTTGAGCCGATCGATCGATCCCGCGCTGGGGTCCGGACCGCGCCGCTCTGGAAGTCCTTTCGCGGACATTAAGGATCGCGAAAATAAACCCGATCACGCGAAGATTTTCTTCTTTACAGAGAGCCGTGGTTTGAACCACCATATGTGGTAGATCAGCGGCTCGCGATGCTGATCTGTTGTTAACCTCACAGCCCCCGAACGGGGTCAGCTCCGTCGGAGGCCAGAAACAGAGGCACCGGGCATGAGCATTGTCGAGCGCGAATTCGACTGCGAAGATCTCCACCCCATCGATATCGTCGAGACCCTTGCCGAAGAGCGGTCGTGGGATTTCGACCGCATCGGCGACGATCAGATCGCGATGGCGATCGAGGGAACCTGGAAGACCTATTCCGTGACGCTTGCCCTCTCCCAGCAGGACGAGTCTCTGCGGCTCATCTGCGCATTCGAGATGGATCCGCCGGAAGACAGGATCGCGGATCTCTACACAGCCATGGGCAAGGCCAACGATCGATGCTGGAGCGGTGCCTTCACGCTCTGGCGCGATCAGGATCTGATGGCCTACCGCTACAGCCTCAACCTCGCCGGCGGCGCGCAGGCCAGTTCGGCCCAGATCAATGACATGGTGCGCTGCGCGGTTTCGACGGCCGAGCGCTTCTACCCGGCTTTCCAGCTCGTGGCTTTCGGCAACGAGACACCGGAGAAGGCCCTTGGAATTGCGATCGCCGAGGCCTACGGTCGAGCCTGAAACGGCCCTCCCCTTTCCGGGTCCATCCGGGCCGGAAAGGGGATGTCATGCAGCTTCCGGCTCGCGCAGGGGACGGCATCGTTCTTCTGGGGTGCGGCAAGATGGGCGGCGCTTTGCTCGAAGGCTGGCTCGCCGGCGGGCTTGAACCTGCGCATTTCACGATACTCGATCCCGCACCGACACCGCGACTGCAGACCCTCGCCGGCGAGGGTCTGCGCCTGAACGAAGAGCTTCCGCCCGCCCCGGCCGTGGCCATCGTCGCGGTCAAGCCGCAGATGATGGGAGAGGCGCTGGACCGCCTCACGCCACTTGGCAATGGCGGCACACTCATTGTCTCGATTGCGGCCGGGACACCGATTGCGCGTTTCGAAGCCGCACTGGGCGCTTCCACGGCGGTGGTTCGCGCCATGCCCAATACTCCCGCTGCCGTCGGGCGGGGCATCACGGCACTGATCGGCAATGCGCGGGTGGACGAGCCTGACATGGCACTCGCGGAGGCGTTGATGGGCGCGGTCGGGCAGACCATCCGTCTGGACAGCGAAGACCAGATGGATGCCGTGACTGCGGTTTCCGGATCGGGTCCGGCTTACGTCTTCCTTATGATCGAGGCGCTCGCGGCTGCCGGAGTGGCGCAGGGCCTATCGACGGATTTGGCGCTTGCGCTCGCCCGTGCTACCGTGGCGGGGGCCGGCGAACTGGCGCAAACCTCAGATCAGTCGCCGGCGGAGCTGCGGGTCAACGTGACCAGCCCGGGCGGGACGACCGCAGCGGCGCTCGGGATCCTGATGGAGGAATCATCCGGGCTCCCCCAGCTCATGCAGAAGGCCGTCGCTGCGGCAGCCATGCGCAGCAGGGAACTCGGAAGCTAAAAAAAATGCTGCAGCGCAACATTCCCTCTCTTGAAATCTCTGCTGCGCTGCACAATATGCGAGTCATCGAGACACACCCCACCAAGCGAGGAGACACAAGATGTTCGACCCAAAGACCTTCACCTTCGATGTCGAGAAGATGACCCAGTTCTTCAAGGACAATGAATTCACCAAGCAGATGTCCGCCATGAAGATGCCCGGCATGGACACCGAAGCGCTGATGGCGACCCAGCAGAAGAACATGGATGCCCTGATCGAAGCCAACAAGGCAGCCGCCGCCGGCTACCAGGACCTGTTCAAGAAGCAGATGGCCGTCTTCGAGGAGACGATGGCCGAAGCCCAGAAGCATATGGCTTCCTTCGACGCCACCAAGCTCGACGCCGAAAAGACCAAGGCTCAGGCCGAACTTGCCAAGACCGCTTTCGAGAAGGCACTGGCGAACATGCAGGCGCTCGCCGAGGGCGCGCAGAAGGCCAACACCGAGGCCTACGAGATCGTCTCCGCCCGCATCCAGGAGAGCATGGCCGAACTGCGCGACTATGCAGCCAGCCTGACCACGAAATAAGGTCGGTTCCCTTCGCGGACCGACGATACCGCTTGCCCCTCCGGGGCAGGCGGTTTTTTTTCGAACCGGAAGGAGCCCGGAATGGCAGACATCGATTTCGACGACTTCCTGAAAGTCGACATCCGCGTCGGGCGCATCACGCGGGCAGAGCCTTTCCCCGAGGCCCGCAAGCCGGCGATTAAGCTCTGGATCGATTTCGGCGCAGGGATCGGCGAGCGGAAGTCATCGGCCCAGATCACGCGCCACTACGACCCCGCAACCCTCGTCGGAAAGCAGGTGCTCGCCGTCGTGAACTTCCCTCCGCGCCAGATCGGACCCGTGCGCTCGGAGGTTCTGGTGCTCGGCCTCCCGGACGCCGACGGCGAGGTGGTGCTGATCGGCCCGGATCAGGTCGTACCGGATGGCGGGCGCCTGCACTGACCGTGCAGGTTGAAACTGGATTATTCGGGCCGCGCGGTCTAGCGTCCGGCTCCGGTCAGTTGGCGACCGGGAAGGAGCCGATCCATGAGCGCATATCTGCTGGTCGATACCCGCATCCATGACCCGGATACCTACGATCAATACAAGGCCGCCGTTGTTCCGCTGATCGAACGCCATGGCGGCCAGTATCTCGTGCGCGGCGGCGCGATCGATCCGGTCGAAACCGATCTCTGGACACCTTCCCGGCTTGTGCTGATCCGGTTTCCCGACAAGAGCGCCGCCCGGGCCTTCCTGGACGATCCCGATTACGCGCCCGTGAAGCCGCTCCGGGAGCGATCTGCGGATTGCACGCTCGCCATCGTCGACGGCATCTGATCCCGAAGGCCCGGCCACCCAATGTCCCGCCCCCGCATCATCGTGACCAGAAGACTGCCCGAGGCCGTCGAGGCGCGTCTGCGCGCGCATTTCACCGTCGCCCTCAATCGCGACGACCGACCGTTCTCGCAGTCCCGGTTGATGCGCGCGCTGCAGGAGGCCGACGGATTGCTCTGTACCGTCTCGGATCTGTTCGACGAGTCGACGATTGCCGCCGAGGGAACAAGACGGGCCGAGATCCTCGCCAATTTTGGCGTCGGCGTGAACAATATCGATCTCGATGCAGCCGAAGCCACGGGGCTCGTCGTGAGCAACACGCCGGGCGTGCTCACCGAGGCCACGGCCGATCTCGCTATGGCGCTTATTCTGAGCGCGACGCGGCGCATGTCGGAGACCGAAGCCGCCCTGCGCACCGGCGCATGGAAAGGCTTCGCGCCCACTGGCTGGCTCGGAACGAGCCTGCAGGGCAAGACCCTCGGCATCGTCGGGATGGGCCGAATCGGAGAGGCCACGGCAAAGCGCGCCGCTGCAGGTTTCGGGATGGACATCGTCTATTTCAGCCGCTCGCCGAAGGGACCATTCGACTTCCCCGCCAGAGCCTTGGGTTCTGTCGCCGACGTGATGGAAACCGCCGATGTCGTCTCGCTGCATCTTCCGGGCGGCGGCACGAATGCGGGCCTGATCTCCGCCGACATGATTGCGCGGATGAAACCGGGCGCCTATCTGGTGAACAGCGCGCGCGGCGATCTCGTCGATGAAACCGCGCTGATCGAGGCCCTTCGCGAGAAGCGAATCGCCGGTGCCGGGCTCGATGTCTTCGCCGACGAGCCGAATGTACCCGAAGCCCTCCGCGCGCTGGAAAACGTGACGCTTCTTCCCCATATCGGGAGCGCGACCGTGGAAACGCGGACCGCCATGGGCATGCTCGCCGTCGACAATCTGATCGCGCATTTCGCGGGCGACCCGCTGCCCGCGCGCATCGTCTGAACCCCTTCCGGAAGGACCCTCCATGACCCGACCCGTCTTCGATTCCCGCGATCCCGCTGCCGACAAGGCGCTGGGCAACCTGCCGGAATGGGACCTGACCGATCTCTACGCCGCGCCGGACGCCCCGGAAATCGCCCGCGACGTCGACTGGTTGCGTGAAGAATGCAGCTCCTTCGCTGCGGACTACGAGGGAAGGCTCGGCTCTCTCGACGCCGGCGGGCTTCTGGCCGCGATCCTGCGCTACGAAAAGATCCAGAGCGTTTCGGGCCGGATCATGTCGTTTGCCGGCCTGCGCTACTACCAGAACACGACCGATGCGCAGCGCGGCAAGTTCTTCGGCGACATGCAGGGCAAACTCACGGACATCTCGACGCCGCTCGTCTTCTTCACGCTCGAACTGAACCGCATCGAGGACGACCGTCTCGACGCGCTCCTCGCAAGCGATGCGGCTCTGGAGCGCTACCGCCCGATCCTCGACCGGCTCCGCGCCATGAAGCCGTACCAGCTTTCCGACGAGCTCGAGAAGTTCCTCCACGACCAGTCCGTGGTCGGTGCCGCTGCCTGGAACCGGCTTTTCGACGAGACGCTCGCGGGTCTCACCTTCGAGGTGGCAGGCGAGGAGGCGCCGCTTCCGCTGGAATCGACCCTGAACCTGCTCACCGATCAGGATCGTGGCAAACGCCAGGCCGGCGCCGAAGCGCTGGCAAAGGTCTTCCGGGCGAACCTCCCGCTCTTTGCGCGGGTGACCAACACTCTGGCCAAGGAAAAGGAGATCGAGGACCGCTGGCGCAAGCTGCCCAGCCCGCAGATGTCGCGCCACCTCGCCAACCATGTCGAACCCGAAGTCGTGGAGGCGCTGCGCAATGCGGTGGTCGCCGCCTACCCGAAGCTGTCGCACCGCTACTATGCCCTGAAGGCCAAATGGCTCGGGCTGGAGAAGATGCAGGTCTGGGACCGCAACGCGCCCCTTCCCCGGGACGACGACCGCAAGATCGGCTGGGACGAGGCCCGTGCCATGGTGATGGACGCCTATGCCGGCTTCGACCCGCGCATGGCGGACCTGGCCGCCCCTTTCTTCGAAAAGGGCTGGATCGATGCACCGGTCAAGCCCGGCAAGGCACCCGGCGCCTTCGCCCATCCGACGGTGGCCGAACTGCACCCCTACGTGATGCTGAACTACCTCGGCAAGCAGCGCGACGTCATGACCCTCGCCCATGAGCTGGGTCATGGCGTGCATCAGATCCTTGCCGCCGGCCAGGGCGAACTGCTGTCCTCCACTCCGCTCACGCTGGCGGAGACCGCGAGCGTCTTCGGCGAGATGCTCACCTTCCGCAAACTCCTCGATGCCGCGCCCGACGCAAAGGCCCGCAAGATCCTCCTCGCCGGCAAGGTCGAGGACATGATCAACACCGTGGTGCGCCAGATCGCGTTCTACGACTTCGAGTGCAAGGTCCACGCGGCACGGCGCGAGGGCGAGTTGACGCCCGATGACATCAACGCACTCTGGATGTCGGTGCAGGCCGAGAGCCTCGGCCCGGTCTTCGAGTTCATGGACGGCTACGAGACCTTCTGGTCCTACGTCCCGCACTTCATCCATTCGCCGTTCTACGTCTATGCCTACGCCTTCGGCGACGGGCTGGTGAACGCACTCTACGCAGTCTACCGCGACGGTGATCCGGATTTCGCGGAGAAGTATTTCGACATGCTCAGGGCCGGCGGCTCGAAGCATCACAAGGAGCTTCTGGCGCCGTTCGGTCTCGACGCCTCGGATCCCGCGTTCTGGGACAAGGGCCTGTCACTCATCGCGTCGATGATAGACGAACTGGAGGCAATGGAATCCTGAGGGGAAACAAGCGGCGCAAAGCCGCTCCCTGCAAATCCGATTCCGGGATCCCTGACAGCCGGAATGTTGATCTGCGTCAACGCGCCCGCACACATCATGTAGTAGAGTTGCGTTGATTTCAGAGAAAAAACAGGGAAGCGCATGACCGAGAAAGACGCCACGGCCGAAATCGCAACGAAGACTTCCGACACTGCAACGGAGCCCGTTGGCGCAAAACCGAAGCCGGCAGGCAAGTCGGCCGCTCCGGCGCCGAAACCGGCCGGCTCGGCGGAGCAGTTGGCCCCTGCAGCCTCGGACCCGCTGACGATCCCTGCCATCGCACCGAATGGCGGCCCGGGACCGATAGAGAAAGCGCCGGTCAATGCAAGGCGGGCGCCGGGCAAGGTACAGCCGGCTCCGGACGCCGCGACCATCCGGCATCTCTTCGAGAGCGGCGAGTATCCCTACAGCCGCAAGATCTCGACCAAGACCTACGAAGCACAGAAGCGCCAGCTGCAGATCGAACTCCTGAAGGTTCAGGACTGGGCCGTCTCGACCGGCGAGCGCATCGTCATCATCTTCGAGGGCCGCGATGCCGCCGGGAAGGGCGGCACGATCAAGCGGTTCATGGAGCATCTCAATCCGCGCGTCGCCCGTGTCGTGGCCCTGAACAAGCCCACCGACGAAGAGCGCACCCAGTGGTTCTTCCAGCGCTACATCCGCAACCTGCCTTCGGGCGGCGAGATCGTGCTGTTCGACCGCTCCTGGTACAACCGGGCCGGCGTCGATCGGGTGATGGGCTTCTGCTCGCCCAACGACTACCTCGAGTTCATGCGCGAGACCCCGGAGCTCGAACGGATGCTGACCCGCAGCGGCATCCGGCTCTTCAAGTACTGGTTCTCGGTGACCCGCGAAGAGCAGGCTCGACGGTTTGCCGCACGCGAGAAGGAACCGCTCAAGCAGTGGAAACTCTCACCGATCGACCGCGCTTCGCTCGACAAGTGGGACGACTACACCGAGGCAAAGGAAGCCATGTTCTTCTACACCGACACGGCCGACGCGCCCTGGACGATCATCAAGTCCAATGACAAGAAGCGCGCCCGGCTGGCCTGCATGACGCATTTCCTCGCCTCCCTGCCCTATGAGGGCAAGGACCGCTCCATCGTCGGAACCCCCGACCCGCTGCTGGTCGGCCACAGCCGCCACGTGGTGGACCGCAGCGAGCATATCCTCAGCAGCAGCCTTCATCCCGGCCACCGCGTGGCGAACTGAGGTCCGCGCACCGTCCGTGCATTGAAAAACCGCCGGCCCGAGGGCCGGCGGTTCTGCTTTCGAACGGAGTTTCTTGCCGTGAGGCCCCGTCAGCCGGCGTAGGCGGCAAGCTTGGCCATGATGCTGTCGACAACGGGCTTGAGCACCGCGCCGATACCCGAATCCGCCAACAGGCCGTCGACCGTGCCCTGGATGGTCGGCATGGATGCCGCGATCGCGGACTGCACCATGGTCCGGCTCTCCTCGGGAAGCGCCGTCACGGCGGCCTCGACACCGCCCAGCGTCGTGTCGATCTCCTGAAGCTGGGGCAAGGCCGCTTCGGCTGAGGCCACATCGGTCACGCCACCCAGCGCCGCTGTCAGCTGGGACAATGCGCTCTCGACCGTCCCGAACACCTCGGGCACCACTGGAGCGGCAGCTTCCTCGACGGGGGCTGCCTCTTCCACGGGAGCCGCCTCTTCCACGGGAGCCGCTTCCTCCACGGGAGCCGCCTCCTCCGTCGCCGGCGCCGTCTCGACCACGGGTTCGACGACCTCTTCCGTCCCGCCGAAGAACCGCGGCAGCAGCCATAGCAGAAGTAGCGCCGCTGCAGCGAGCAAGAGCCACTTCGTCAGGCCCGATTTCTTCGGCTCCGGCGCCGGCGCCGGTTTCGGCGCGGGCTTCGCGGCGGCAGCGGCAGGCTTGACCGGCGAGCCAAGCGCGGAGAGAACTCCGGTCCCTTCCAGCGCCTTCGCGAGATCCGGTGGAATGGCCGCCGAGATACTGGCCTTCTGGCCTTCGAGCATCTTCAGCGCGCCCGCCGCATCGAGGTTCTGGTCTCGCGCAGCCTTGCCGAGCGATCCCATCGCCAGCGAGCCCGCAAGGCCCAGCAGGGAGCCGGAATTCTCCTTGGACATCCCGCCGAAATCGGCCATCTTGGACACCAGCGTTCCGACCGTGCCGCCCCCGAGCAGGGAACCCAGCATGTCGTTTCCGGCGCTGCTCACGCGCGCAGGATCGGTCGCAAGGGCATCGTTCAGCGCATCAAGCGGATTGTCGCCCATGTCCCGGAAGGCCTTGCCGAAGGTGTCGGCGGCCTCGGGCTTTCGAGTGGCGCCCAGCACCCCCGACAGGATCACCGGAATCGCCATTCCGAGGAGCCGCTGCACGGTCTTTCCCTCGATCCCCAACGCCTGCGCCACTTTCATAGAAATGGCCGGCGTCACGGTGCCGAGCACCATCTTCATCAAATCCATGTTTCCCCCTGTCGTTTAATGGCTGCCGGAGCGCGGCAACCCGCGACATATAGATTAACTATTGATTGATCGCAACGAATCTCGCGACTCAGGCGGATTCCGGCTGCCCCGGATTGGCAAAACGACCGTGTTCCGGACCGTGGTCCACTGTTCCGATGGTTGGGGCTCAGGATCCCATATCGGCTTCAGGGCCGTGCCAGCCCGTGGTCGCCTCGGGTCCCGGCAGCAGCGCCGGGACCCGACAGTCGCGCTGACCTCAAAGGACGACGACCTTGGCACCGCGGCCCACGCGGTCGTAGAGATCGATGACATCCTGGTTGATCATCCGGAAACAACCCGAGGATGCCGCCCAGCCGATGCTGTTGGGCTGGTTTGTCCCATGAATGCGGTAGCCCGAATCGCGCCCGCCGAAATAGATGTAGAGGGCCCGGGCGCCGAGCGGGTTGTTCACTCCGCCAGGCATCCCGGCCTTCCACTCCTCCAGATGCGGTTCGCGCGCGATCATCTCGGGTGGTGGCGTCCAGGTCGGCCATTGTGCGGTCCGCGCGATCGTTCCGGTACCTTCCCATCCGAAGCCCTCGCGACCGATTGCGATGCCGTAGCGCAGCGCCTTGCCCTCCGGCTGCACCAGATAGAGGAACGGCCCCTTGGTATCGATCACGATGGTTCCCGGAACCTCATCAGTCACATAGGTTACTTCATTGCGCAGCAATGCCGGATGGAAAGCTGTCGTATCGACAGCCGGGATCGTCCGGTTCCCGTCAGCACGCGCGGAATAATAGACAGGATCTGCAGCCGTTTCACCCGGATCGACGTCTGGCTTGGAAGCCTCCGCTCTCTCGGTACCGGCAGCCTCGTCGGACGGGGGCGCTTCGGCCACCATCATCTCGTCCATCTGGCATC
Source organism: uncultured Alphaproteobacteria bacterium (assembly GCA_963825715.1). Lineage (GTDB taxonomy): Bacteria > Pseudomonadota > Alphaproteobacteria > Rhodobacterales > Rhodobacteraceae > Amaricoccus. Next base: position 115,485 of record CAWGUH010000018.1, read on the forward strand.
CCGCCAGGACCATCATCGCCAACAGAAGGCTGGCGCCGACATTCTTGGAAGTCATGATCCGTGTTCCCCTTGACCCGTTCACCCTGATTCGGCTGCCCCCCAGCCGACCTGACGTTGTCTATCGAACAAATCCTCACGGAACCTGAAACGCACAAAGTCCCATAAAATTTCAAGCTCTGTTGACCGTCACCCTGACTGTCAGACCACGACGTCACCCAAAAGAGACATCCATTTCTCACCAAACACGCAGTCCCGAAACTACACTATCGTCAAGATCAATTCAAATTACTGGTTCAAATATGGTCAACCCGATGTCCCGAAGCCGGAATGCAGCAACTTAATTCCACTTTTGCGACTTGAAGGGCCTGGCCTACACAACCTGACGTCGAACGCGCATCCCATTCAGACGCCCGTACATCGTCATCACCGGCACCCCATCGGCCAGCACCGCGGTTCGCCGAGGCACAAACCGCACGCACCATCCGTGACGCCATCCTTCAGTAGAGCTGCTCCCGGTTTCCCGTCTCGAGCGCGGCCGCGACCTCACCTTCCGGCGCGTCGAGACCGGCGTGGGCGACAAGGGCTTCGGCCAGCGAGGGGACCTGCGACAGATCAGGCCACCGCGCCGGATCCCAGATACCGCTGCGGATGGCGCATTTCGGGCAATGCGTGAACACCTCCTCGACTTCGACGACGAGCGCCAGCCGCGCCGGTCGTCCGTCGACGGAGAGATCGGCGAGCAGCGGCGCGTCGGCAACCAGCCGCCCGCGCCCGGCAACCCGGAGCGTGTCACGATGTCCGGGGATCAGGAACAGCAGCCCGATCTGCGGATCGCAAAGGATGTTCTCGAAGCTGTCGAGACGATTGTTGCCCGGCCGGTCCGGGATCGCCACGTGCCGCGGACCGAGCACGGAGACGAAGCCCGGCGGATCCCCCTTCGGCGAGACGTCCATGCGTCCGTCCGAGCCCCGGGTCGCGATCAGCAGAAACGGCGACGCGGCGATATAGCGCCGGCAGATCGGATCGATGTGGTCGATCACCTTGGCGGCGGCCCGCGGAGAGGTCGGCGGATAGAGCGCGCGCAACGCCGCGACATCGGTGATCTCATCCTCGAAGACCGGCGCGCCGGGGTCAGGGTGCCCGCTCACCCTGTCGCTCCGGCGGCATGATAGATCATGTCTATCATCCTCTGATTGCCCCTCGAGAACTCAAGGCTGCAGGGAAACGGCACCCCATCGAGCACCGCGGCATTGAAGGCATCGATCTGGGCGAGGTAGTGATCGGAACGCGGAAACCGCTCCAACGTCCGGATCGAGCCCCCCGTCCGCACCTCGATCTCGGCATCGCCGTAGGAGCCTGCGTTGAAGCCGGCATGCACCGAGACCCAGCCGTCAGTGCCGTGAAATGTCATCAGCTGTCTCGGCGACATCCGCATCGAAACATAGAAGTCCATGTGAAAGTCCGGAAAACGCGCCTGGACCCGCGCCGTGGCATCGATGCCGGCCTCGAGGTCGATCTCGGCGGACACCGTGACCGGCTCCGCACCCGTCACGAACCGGGTTGTGACTGACGGATAGACCCCGATATCGCGCAACGCCCCGCCGCCCAGATCGGCCCGGTTGCGGATGTTGCCGGGATCCTCGTTGAAGAAACTGAAGGCGCCCTGCACATGGCGCAGCCGTCCGATCCCGCCGCCATGGACGATCTCGCGCACCCGGTGCCATTGCGGGTGATGCACCACCATGAAGGCTTCCGCCGCCACCAGCCCGGTCCGGTCCCGCGCTTCGATCAGCCGGTCGATCTCGCCGGCGTCGAGCGCGATCGGCTTTTCGCAGAGCACGTGCTTTCCCGCCTCGAGACAGCGCAGCGTCCACGGCACATGATCGGAATTCGGCAGCGGGATGTAGATCGCGTCGATTTCGGGGTCGGCGAGCAGCGCGTCATATCCCGCGATCGCCCGTGCCCCGTAGGGCGCCGCCATCGCGGCCGCGCGGGCCGCATCGCGGCTGGCAATTGCCGCAAGTTCGCCGCGCTCCGAAAGATGGATTGCCGGATTGAGCCACTCGTGCGCGATCTTCGCGGCGCCCAGCACACCCCATCGCACCCTGCCGTTCCGCATGCGCCGCCCTCCCGTTTTCCGGAACCCTAGGCCCGGTGGCGGCAGGCCGCAAAGAAAAACCGCCGTTCACCCCGCGGCGGGCGGCACCATGATCGAGCCGTCCGCGCGCATGATCCGGTTTCGCCCCGCAGACTTCGCGGCATAGACGGCAGCATCGGCCTGCAACATGGCATCGGGAAAATCGATGCCGGCTTCCTCGGGCAGCAGGATCCGCAGACCGCCACTGACCGAAACCGGCAGCGCGCTGCCGGGGCCCAGCATCACCGCCTCGCGACAGACAGCCTCGCGGAGTCTGTCCGCAATGGTGACGGCGACATCCGGGGTGACATCGGAGAAGACGGCGAGAAACTCCTCGCCACCGATCCGCCCGAGCAGGTCTCCGCCCCGGCAACTCGATGCCATGCGGTGCGCGACCTCCTTCAGAACCCTGTCGCCGACACCATGGCCGTAGGTGTCGTTGACGCCCTTGAAGTGATCGATATCGACGAGCAGAAGCGCGGCACCCTTTCCGGCTTCGAGCGCCTTGCCCACCAGACGCGCGCTCCTGTCCAGCATCGCCGCGCGCGCGAGCACCCCGGTCAGCGGATCGAAGCTCGCCCGCCGCTCCATGTCATCGCAGGCGTCCGCGAGGGCCTCGCTCAGCCGCGAGATCTGCGCCGCCGAACGCCGGAGCTCGATCTCGTCCATGACGACGGCCGCCAGGGTCTCGAGATGGCGCAATTGCCGGGTGGTCACGCTGCGCGGCCGACTGTCCATGCAGCAGAGCGTTCCGAGCACATGGCCCTCATGGGTCTTGAGCGGGACCCCGGCATAGAATTCCAGTCCGAATTCACCGGTGACCAGCGGATGCTCCTGTGTCCTCGGATCGATGCTGGCCTGTTCCACCACATGGGTGCCTTCATGGCTGATCGCGGCACCGCAGAGGAACGGCCCCCGCTTCATCTCGCGAATGCCGGCCGGCCCGTGCACGGACTTGAACCAGACCCGGTCGGCATCGACGAGACTCACCATTGCCACATCGGACTCGAGCAGATCGGCGGCCAGCGCCGTGATACGGTCGAAAGCACTTTCCGGAGGTGTATCGAGAATCGCATAGCGCCGCAGGGCGTTCAGCCGTTCGAATTCATGATTGGTATCGAGGCTCATGCCCTACTGCCCCCCGCAGCTGTCCCAGGGGTACAGTGTCTCCCGCCAGCCTTAACGGACTGCCAACGGAGATTGACGGGGTGTTGTTGAGGGGCGGGAAAATAACGCCAATTGGCGAAAAAAACGCCGGATCGGCGACCGCGTCAGAGCAGGAAATCCGCTTCCGTGTAGGCTGCGGCAAGCGTGGTGCCGTCCTCGATCACGAGCTTGAACTCGGCACGCCGGTCATCATCGAGATTCCCGCGCAGCACCGTGTTGCCACCCGCGTCGCTCAACCACAGCTCGCCGGGGCCCGCTTGCGCCCCGAACTCGAATGCCTGCTTGCCCGGCCGTGTCAGATCGGCGTCCATGCCCCGCAGATCGATTGTGTCGCCGCCCGGCGCGCCGGCTCCGGCAAATGCCGCCGCGCCGCCGCCCGCGATCAGCCTGTCCACGGCCCCCGGCGCGGAATGCGAGCGCATCCCGGAACACGAAGATGTCGGCCCCGCGGCCACCCATGAGCAGGTCGGCACCTCTGCCTCCAACAAGAGCGTCGGAACCTCGCCCACCGATCAATATGTCGTCACCGCCATTGCCGAGCAACCGGTTGTCGGCGTCGTTGCCGCGCAGACGATCATCCCCCCGGCCCGCCACTGCCTTTTCGATTAGCGAGCGTGGATCATCCCGGAACTGCAGGGCATTGAAGATGTTTCCCCGGGCGAACCCGTCATTGGGCCCGCCGCCCAGCCAGGCGCTCTGCTTGAACGAGAACTCCGAGTGCCCGCCCGGCCTCAGGTCGATGTCGAGATCGGTCCGGTACCGGCTCAAGTCGTAGATGTCCCGGCCACCGCCATCCCAGATCGTGGCGAAGATGATGTTCTCCACCGGATCGAGCGCCACCTCCCCGTTCACGAAGGTCCGTCCGCTTCCCGGTTCCCAGCTGTAGACCGTATTGCCCGCATTCACCTCGAAATCGGCCCCGTAGAGATGCTGAAGCGCCGCGATATCGAGCATCATGAAGCTCTGCGGGGACCCGTATTCCTCGATCGTCGAACCGTCGCGCGGGTCCGCGCCGACGAAACTGCGATAGGTCATGACCGAAAACTCGTTCGAGTCGAAAGCCTTCGGAATACGCCCGAAATTCTCGCTGCCGTGGCCGTGCTTGAGGCCGAGCGCATGGCCGATCTCGTGCAGAATGGTGAACTGGTCGTCATTTCCCTGCTGCGGGCGCCGCCCCAGGCCACCGAACCAGACGTCGCCCGCCTCCGGATAGGATCCGGGGTAGAAGGCATAAGCCCCGTCCGGATCATCGCTGTTCGCGACCCGGATATCGACCGAACCGGTGCCCCGCCCTCCGAAATCGAAGTCGAGACCCGTGAAGCCCTCGACCGAAAAGCCCTGCAGCGCCGGCACGGCTCCACGATGGCTGTTCTCGAGGGCTGCGCGAACGACATCCATCTGGTCCCATCGGAGCGGCTCGAACTTGTCATCCGGTGCATCCCGCCCGTCATGGTCCTCGTCAGACCAGTAGTCGCGCTCGTAGTCGCGGCTCTCGTCGGGAAACCCGTAGGAAATGACCGGATCGCTCCACTTGTACCGCGAAATCAGCCCGTCGACGCGATCGTCTCCGCTCCGGCCCGGTCGCTCGGCCCCGGCGGGAACGAAATCCGTCAGGAGCATGAACCCTCACATACGGTGCGGATCGCGGTTCGCGCGTGATCGACGGGGCCAGCCGGTTTCAACCCTCGACCGCGGCCATCCCGCGTTCCGTGGCAAGGTCGCGCATCCGTTTCTGAAGCTTCTCGAAGGCCCGGACCTCGATCTGGCGGATCCGTTCGCGGCTCACGTCATAGACTTTCGAGAGATCCTCGAGCGTCATCGGCTCCTCCTTCAGGCGCCGCTCGGTCAGGATATGCCGCTCGCGCTCGTTGAGCGTCTCCATGGCAAGCATCAGGAGTTCCTGCCGGCTCTCGTACTCGTCGCGCTCCGCCAGCGCCGTCGCCTGATCGGCGTCCTCGTCCTCGAGCCAGTCCTGCCATTCGGCCGTGCCTTCCCCGTCGCTCTTGACCTGCGCGTTGAGGCTCGCATCCCCGCCGGACATGCGCCGGTTCATCGAGATGACTTCCTGCTCGGTCACGTTCAGGTCATGGGCGATCCGCGCGACGTTCTCCGGCCGCAACTCACCCTCCTCCAGCGCACCGATGCGGTTTTTCGCCTTGCGCAGGTTGAAGAACAGCTTCTTCTGCCCGGCCGTGGTCCCCATCTTCACGAGGCTCCAGGAACGCAGGATGTATTCCTGTATGCTCGCCCTGATCCACCACATCGCATAGGTCGCCAGCCGGAAGCCCTTCTCGGGATCGAAGCGCTTCACCGCCTGCATCAGACCGACATTGGCCTCCGAAATCACCTCCGCCGTCGGCAGGCCGTAGCCGCGATATCCCATGGCGATCTTGGCGGCGAGCCGCAGATGGCTGGTCACAAGCCGGTGCGCCGCCTCCTTGTCGCCATGGTCGACCCAGGCCTTGGCCAGCATGTATTCCTCTTCCGGTTCCAGCATCGGGAACTTGCGGATCTCGGTCAGGTAACGCGACATCCCCTGTTCCGGCGACGGGGCCGGCAATTTCGCGTAGCTCATCTCGGCACTCCTGCAATCAGGATCGAACGTTCCCGGCCGGGATCCGTTCCATATTTCATCCTGAATACGTCCTTTCGCCCCCCGGTATCAAGCAATTCGCCACTCCTCCCCCGAACGTTACCGGATGCCGGCCCCGGTGCCGGCCGCTGGACAAGTCGCGCCGGAAGGCACATCTGAAACCCTGTCGGTCGCGCGCCGCCCGATCTCGCTGGAGCCTGCGCATGTCCCGTCTCGTCGTACCCCTCCTTCTCGCCGCGCTCATGGCGCTGCCCGTGCCGCGACCGGCGCGGGCAACCGACAGCGATGGCCAATGCGTGGTTCTCCTCCACGGACTGGGCCGCACCGGAAGCTCGCTCGTCGTCATGGAACAACTTCTCGGAGCGGCCGGGTTCCGCGTGGTCACCGTCGACTACCCGTCGACCGAGGAAACCATCGACGCCATCCTCGGCCACGTCTCCGACGCCGTCGCGGAATGCGGCACCGATACCGTCAATTTCGTGACCCATTCGATGGGCGGCATTGTCGTGCGGGCCTTCCTTGCCAATCGGCGCCCGGAAAATCTCGGGCGCGTCGTCATGCTCGCGCCCCCCAATGCCGGCTCCGAAATCGTCGACCGCTTCGGAGACCTCGTTCTCTTCACGCGGCTGACCGGTCCCGCCGGCGCCGAGCTCGGCACGGATCCGGATTCGCTGGTGAACAGGCTCGGTCCCGTCGATTTCGACCTCGGTGTGATCGCCGGAAACCTCTCGATCAATCCACTGTTCTCGAGCCTCATTCCGGGCCCGGACGACGGCACGGTGTCGGTCGAGAGCACGCGCATCGAGGGCATGTCCGACCATATCGTCCTCCCGGTCAGCCACACGCTCCTGATGAACAATCCGCTTGTGATCGCCCAGGTCGTGCACTTCCTGAGAACCGGGGCCTTCGATCACGCACTCGACTACGGTGAGCTGCTCCGGCGTTCCGTCAGACCCTGACCGATCTGCGCACGCACGCCCTCGATCAGCGCCGGCATCCTGTCGGGATAGTCGGGCGGAAACGTCCAGTAGACTTTACCGGTGTTGCTCTCGCGTCGTTCCAGTCCGCGGACATTCGGCGGAAGGTTGAACAGCAGAGTCGCCAGCACGTCGTTGCTCACCCATGGATCATCGTACCAGAACGTGTGCGAGGTTGCCGCGAGATCGGGCATCGCGTCGGGATGAACCTGCACCACCTCGATGCTGTCCGACACGGTTGCCTCCAGCAACCAGACCGCGGCATCCGGTGCCAGTTCGTCAAGGTCGGGACGCCCGGCACGGGACGCCCGGTTGACCGCTGCGGCCAGCCGCAGGGCGCTGTCACCGAGATTGATCGCGGTGGTCACCCGACCGACGGTGTCGGAATACGCGACCATGTCGTCGACGAAAGCCCGAAAGTCGGCGTCCGGGGCCGCATGATAGACTTCGGCGATCCGCGCCGCCGCGACCGGCTCGTCCTGCGCCGCGATCGCGAGCGCATCGCTGCCCACGGTTGCGCCGGCGCTGTAGGTGAAGACGTTGACGAATTCCGCCGATGTGTTCTCGGTCAGGAGCGCGATCAGCTCGGCGACCTTCGGCGCGGCCCCGAGCGCCGTGTCGATGTCACGACCGTAGCGCAGGAAATTCTCCGCGGTCGGCCAGGCGAACAGCACGACAACCGAGTTCCGCCCGGTGAAATGCCTGATCTGCGAGGCCTGGCCAGCCGCCCGCTCGACGGTCGTGTTTGCACCGTGGATATAGAGCAGGATGTCCCGATCCGGGCTCGCCGCCAGGAGCGCATCGATCTCCGCAAACCAGTCCGCCGCCGCTTCCGCGCCGCTGCGCCAGCCCAGCGTGCCGCTTTCGCGCATTCGCCTCAGATGGATGAACGGCCGGTCACCCTGATCCCCGCCGAAGGTCCATTCGAGGATCTGATCGAGCGTCGCGCCCTCCTCGCCGATCCGCAGTTCCGCCTTGCCGACATGCAGCCGCGTGTCGGGCGCGACCGTGTAGACACGGTTGTCGCGCGGGCCGACCGGCAGCCGGTTTGTCGCGTAGAAGATCTCCATCTCGCTGCCGTCGCGCAGGGCTGGTGCCAGCTCCACCAGATCGGCTCCGCCCATCCGGAACAGGAGCGGCGCAGGCATGAGCCGCATCGGTGGATGATACATGACGAAGAAGGCCGTCGCTCCGACCGCCAGGAGCAGAACGAGGCCAAGCCCCCAACGCAGAACCCGTTCCATTCCAGCACTCCGATCACACCCGCACGCCCGGGCCGCGATGCCGGTCTTCTCAGACCGCGCGAAGTTTGTCCAACAGGGCAGCCATGTCCTCGGGCAGCGGCGCTTCGAACAGCATTGCGGCACCGGTCACCGGATGCACGAAGCCGAGGCTTGCCGCATGGAGCGCCTGTCGCGGGAAGCCGTCGATCAGGTCACCCGCCCGCCTTTGCCGCCCGTAGACCGCATCCCCGACCAACGGATACCCGCACCACGTCAGATGCACCCGGATCTGATGCGTGCGCCCGGTCTCCAGACGGCATTCCGCCAGCGACGCCCGATCGAAGCGTTCGATCACCCGCGCCCGTGTCACCGCCCGCTTGCCGCCCTGCGACAGCACCGCCATGCGCTTGCGATCGCCCGGATGGCGGCCGATATTGCCCGAAATCCTGAGCCACCCACCGGGCTCCCAGGTCACCCCCGCAAGCCCGGCGAGCCTCGGCTCCGCCGGATCAGGCGCGCCGTGCAACACTGCCAGATAGCGGCGCTCCAGATCATGCGCCGCGAACTGGGCCGCGAGTCCCTGATGCGCCACGTCCGACTTTGCGACCACAAGGAGACCCGACGTATCCTTGTCGATCCGGTGAACGATCCCCGGGCGCAGCGCCCCGCCGACCCCCGAGAGGCTGTCGCCGCAATGATGCAGGAGCGCATTGACCAGCGTTCCCTGCCAGGCACCCGGCGCGGGATGGACCACGAGCCCGACCGGCTTGTTCACCACCACCAGATCGGCGTCCTCGAAGACGATGTCGAGCGGGATCGCCTCGGCTTCCGCCGCGATGGGCATGGCCGCCGGCACCGAGATCACCACCTCGAGCCCCGGTTCCGCACGGAACCGCGGATCGACCAGCAGCAATCCGGTATCGGCCCGCGAGACCGCTCCTTCGGCGATCAGCGCCTGCAACCGTGACCGGCTGAGACCCGAGGCTTCCGGCACCGCAGCCGCGAGCGCCTTGTCGAGCCGTACGCCGGGCACATGGCCTAGCGTGACATGCAGATCCTCCGGTGGCGCGGACATCGGCCAGATGCTCCTCGAATGGTTCCGGGGGTCTTACGGGCTCGACCGGCACCTGTCATCCTCGGATGCCCGCGCACTGGTTCCTCACCCGGCTTCGGGCTAGAAAAGCCCCGAACCGCGCTCCGCCCGAAAGGCCCCGATGCCTGCTCCCCCGCTCGAAGCCCCGGAACCGCCGCGTCTGCGCGCCCTGCGCCGACTTGTCACGACACTCATGGTCACGCTGATCGTCGGTTTCGCGCTCATCGTCTACAGCCTGGTGACCGGCCTGAACCGCGCCCCGGCGCCGCTCGCGCTTCCCGATAGCGTCGAACTCCCCGAGGGCGAACGCCCGCGCGCCGCGACGCTCGGCAGCGGCTGGGTCGCGGTCGTGACCGCCGATGCCGAGGGCCGCGAACGCATCCGCGTCTTCGATGCCCGCACCGGTGCCGACCGCGGCGTGACCGAGATCGCCCCCGGCGACTGAACCGCGGTAGGGCTCGGAGGTTGGGCGAAGAGCACGGGCCTCGCCGCGAAATCGCCGCTGCCACATTGCCGGCCACAGGCGCCCTGCGGGGGCCCGGCCATGGCAAACCGCCCCCCGGCGCGCCCTCCGCGGATCGGCCACTGGCCCCGGGAAAACCTTGCGACCCAGCCTCGCGCGACCGGACTGCTCCCGACACGTCCCGCCGCCGCGACCGTCACTGCGCGCCGGCACGCCGCAACTCAACCTTAGGGAGATTTTCGCACCGCGCCTTCATACCGGGCGCTGAGCCCTTGCCAAGTCCCGCAGGGTTCCCGATATACTTTCACATGGCGCTGCCCCCCGGTTTCCTCGACGAGATTCGCTCCCGCGTCTCCATCGCGCAGGTGGTCGGCCGCAAAGTGTCGTGGGACAATCGCAAGTCCAATCCCGCCCGCGGCGACTACTGGGCGCCCTGCCCGTTCCATACCGAGAAATCCGCCTCCTTCCACGTCGACGACGCGAAGGGCTACTATTACTGCTTCGGCTGCCAGGCGAAGGGCGACGCGATCAGCTTCCTGCGCGAGAGCGAGAACATGGGCTTCATGGAAGCCGTCGAGGTGCTCGCCCGCGACGCCGGCCTCACCATGCCCGAACGTGATCCGGCGGAGGCGGCACGCGCCGCTGCCAACACCGGTCTCTCCGAAGCGATGGAAGCCGCGATCCGTTTCTACCGCACGCAGCTGAGCGGCGCGCGCGCCGGCGAGGCCCGCGCCTATCTCGACCGGCGCGGGCTCAGGCCCGAAACCCTCGAGCGCTTCGAGATCGGCTTCGCCCCCGACAGCCGCACCGCGATCCAGGAGCACCTCGCCGCAAAGGGCTTCTCCGCCGAAAAGCTCCTCGAAGCCGGCCTCGTCGGCCAGCCGCAGGGCGGCGGCAGCCCCTACGACCGCTTTCGCGGCCGCATCATGTTCCCGATCCGCGATGCCCGCGGCCGCGCCATCGCCTTCGGTGCCCGGGCCCTCCTGCCCGACCAGCAGCCGAAATACCTCAACTCCCCCGAAACGCCGCTCTTCGACAAGGGGCGCAGCCTCTACAACGCCCAGGCCGCCCGCGCCGCCGCCGGCAGGGCCGGCACGGTGATCGTCACCGAGGGCTACATGGACGTGATCGCACTGGCAGAAGCCGGCTTCGAGCACGCTGTCGCCCCCCTCGGCACCGCCATCACCGAAAACCAGCTCCGCCTCATCTGGCGCATGGCGCCCGAGCCCGTGGTCGCCCTCGACGGCGACCGGGCCGGCATCGCCGCCGCCCACCGGCTGATCGCCCTCGCCCTGCCGCTTCTCGAAGCCGGCCGCGGACTGCGCTTCGCGCTGATGCCGGCCGGACAGGACCCCGACGACGTGATCCGCGCCGGCGGCCCGAAAGCGATGCAGGCGCTCCTCGATGCCTCGGTGCCGGCGATCGACCTGATCTGGTCGCGCGCCACCGAAGGCGGGGTCTTCGACAGCCCCGAGCGCCGCGCCTCTCTCGAAGCCGGCTTCCGCGCCCAGCTCGGCACCATCGCCGACCCGACGCTGCGCGGCCACTACCAGGACGAGATCCGCCGCCGCTGTGCCCGGCTCTTCGCTCCGCTCCGGCCCGGAAGCCGGGGCCGCGGGCCGGGCCGGTCAGCCTCCCGATCGGCGAGCGGCCCACGCCTCCCGATCGCCGCCGATCCGACACCGTCCCTGCGCGCTTCGCCGCTCGCCCGTCCCGGCACCGCCATCGAGGGCGAGGCCCGCATCCGCGAGAGCGCCATCCTCGCGGGCTGCCTCGCCCATCCCGACCTCGCGGCCGAGTTCGAGGACCGGCTTGAGCGCCTGAGCTTCGCCTGCACCGATCTCGACCGGATTCGCAGCGCGCTCTTGTCCGGGCTTCAAGGCTCCCTATCTCCCACGGACATGCAGAAGGCCGTGGAAAAGGCGATCGGCAGCGACCCGCTCGGCATCCTTCTGGCCCCCGGACAGGTGCGCGCGAACCGTCATCTCCGTGCCGGCGGTGACCGCGGCCTCGCCCGACGCGCAATCGCGGAGGAGCTGGACCGGCACGCGGCCCTGAGCGGGCGAACTGCCGAATTGCGCGACGCGGAAAGGGAGTTGTCACCGGAAACCGCCGAGAGCTTCGGCTGGCGCCTGCGCGAAGCCGCGGAGACCGACCACCGGACCAGCACGGCGCCCCTCGCGGATTCCGCAAACGACAGCGCGGACGAGGACGGCCTCTCCGCCCAGCTTCAGGAGTTGATCGATCAGGAGATCTGGAAGAAACCCCGCCGGACGTGACTCCCTTGCGAATCGCTGATTCGTGCGGGACAAGCGTCGTTTGTTCTGATTCGCCGAATCGGACCCCCGCGCCGCGCCTCACACTGCCCTTCGCCAACCCAACGGGAGCCGCCCATGGCCGCCAAGGACACCGATACCAACAAGCGACCTGACGATACCAACGAAGGTGTCGGGGGCATGCTGGACATGAGCCAGGCCGCCGTCAAGAAGATGATCGGCCAGGCCAAGGCGCGCGGCTACATCACCTATGACGAGCTGAACGAGGTCCTGCCGCCCGAGCAGGTGACGTCCGAGCAGATCGAGGACGTGATGGCGATGCTCTCCGAAATGGGGATCAACGTGATCGAGGGCGACGAGGCCGAGGACGACGACGGCTCCAACGCCACCGGCGAGGCCGATACCTCGACGTCCCGGGAAGTCGCCGTCACCTCCGCCACCAGCGAGAACCTCGACCGCACCGACGATCCGGTGCGGATGTATCTGCGCGAGATGGGCTCGGTCGAGCTTCTCAGCCGCGAGGGCGAGATCGCCATCGCCAAGCGCATCGAGGCCGGCCGCAACACCATGATCCTCGGGCTCTGCGAAAGCCCGCTCACCTTCCAGGCCATCACCATCTGGCGCGACGAGCTTCTCGCCGAAGACATCATGCTGCGCGACGTGATCGACCTCGAATCCACCTTCTCCGGCCAGATGGAGGCCGACGAGGAGGAGGAAAGCGTGCTCGATGCGGTCAAGGACGGCGAGGCCCCTGCCGCCCGGTCCCGCGAGAACGACACCACGTCGGAAAGCTCCGACGACGATGCCGGGGAGGAGACCCGCCCGACCGCCGAGGACGACGACGAGGACGACCAGACCAACCTCTCCCTCGCCGCGATGGAAGCCGCCCTCAAGCCGCAGGTGCTTGAAACCCTCGACCGCATCGCCAACGATTACGTCCGGCTTGCCGAGATGCAGGATGCCCGCATCTCCGCCACCCTCAACGAGAGCGAAAGCTACACCTCCGGCCAGGAGCGCGAATACCAGCGGTTGCGCGGCGAGATCGTCGAGCTCGTCAACTCGCTGCACCTCCACAACCTGCGCATCGAGGCGCTTGTCGATCAGCTCTACGGCATCAACCGCAAGCTGATGACGCTCGACGGCGCGATGGTGAAGCTCGCCGATCAGGCCCGCATCAACCGGGAGGAATTCCTCCGCGAATATCGCGGCGCCGAGCTCGAGCCGGGCTGGCTCGACCGGGTGAGCGAGCTGCGCACGCGCGGCTGGGACGCGCTGACCTCGCGCTACCGCGACAAGGCGGAGGAGCTGCGCTACGAGATGGCCGAGGTCGGCCAGTTCGTCGGCGTCGACATCTCCGAGTTCCGCCGCATCGTGAACCAGGTGCAGAAGGGCGAGAAGGAAGCCCGCGCCGCCAAGAAGGAGATGGTCGAGGCCAACCTGCGCCTCGTGATCTCCATCGCCAAGAAATACACCAACCGCGGGTTGCAGTTCCTCGACCTGATCCAGGAAGGCAACATCGGCCTGATGAAGGCGGTCGACAAGTTCGAGTACCGCCGCGGCTACAAGTTCTCGACCTACGCGACCTGGTGGATCCGCCAGGCGATCACCCGCTCCATCGCCGACCAGGCCCGCACGATCCGCATCCCGGTCCACATGATCGAGACGATCAACAAGCTCGTGCGCACGGGCCGCCAGATGCTCCACGAGATCGGCCGCGAGCCGACGCCCGAGGAACTGGCCGAAAAGCTCCAGATGCCGCTCGAGAAGGTCCGCAAGGTGATGAAGATCGCCAAGGAGCCGATCTCCCTCGAGACCCCCATCGGCGACGAGGAGGACAGCCAGCTCGGCGACTTCATCGAGGACAAGAACGCCATCCTGCCCCTCGAGAGCGCGATCCAGCTCAACCTCAAGGAAACCACCACCCGCGTCCTCGCCTCCCTCACCCCCCGCGAGGAGCGCGTCCTGCGCATGCGCTTCGGCATCGGCATGAACACCGACCACACCCTCGAGGAGGTCGGCCAGCAATTCTCCGTCACCCGCGAACGCATCCGCCAGATCGAGGCGAAGGCGCTGCGCAAGCTCAAGCATCCGAGCCGGTCACGGAAGCTGCGGAGTTTCCTGGATCAGTAGCGCCGGCGGAGCCGCCCACTTCGCCTGACCGGACGTCCAGCCCACGTCGCAACAGGCCGGCGGAGTGAAGGAATGGCCGCGCGCCCCGAGCCGGGCCGGCATCAATTCGGGCGTGAGCGGCCATTCCCTGCCTAACGCACCAACGTTAGCCAAGCGGACCT
>CAWGUH010000019.1:0-105555 GCA_963825715.1 uncultured Alphaproteobacteria bacterium
GCGCCTCGGTGTCAGTTGACACCCTCCCATCAAGCATCGGCCTGCAAACGGTGACCATCACGGGTACAGCGACAGCAGCAGCCGGAGGTGGCCGTCGTAGAGGTCCTTACCGACGGAGGTCAAGCCGCGTGTTGCCGACGGGAAGCAAACTGGTCCTACAGCTGGTCTCCGTCGGGTGCTGGAACCTATCAAGTCTTGGCGCGTGCGATCGACGACAGCCTTAATCTACCAAGTATTGCGTCCCTTCCGTCGCAGACCGTTGAGGTGACACCACCCCTCGCCTTCAGCATTTTTGATCCACACGAGACTGTGTCGGGCTTGGCGTTTAACGATGGCGAGGCGATTGAACTCGGAACGCGCTTCAGCACAAATCAGGATGGAGCCATCACCGAGTTGAAGTACTGGCGCGCGACGTTCGATGCAGGAGACACAGATGTTCGTGCCGGTCGACTTTGGGGCGAAAACGGCAACCTCCTCGCCACCGTCACGTTCCAGTCCGGACCAGGGGAAAGCGGCTGGCAGATTGCCGAGCTGGACACGCCTGTTCGATTCAGGCGGGAACCGAATATACCGTTTCCTATCGTACCGACGACAATTACTTCGCGGCACGAGGGTTTTTTGATGAGGACTACATCGATCCGTTTGGAGAGTTGACGGCCCCTGGAACAAACAACGGAGTATACGCTTACGGAAACGGTGTTGTTTTCCCCACACAGACCTATCAGGGCGAAAACTACTGGGTCGATGTCTGGTTCGACCCGAGCAGCTCCCAGAGGCGTTGCGCCAGACGGAGACTTGTTGCTGGGTGGGCAGCTCGGTCCGACAGGGTACTTCACGTCGTCGGATGACTTGGTCGTTGCGCCGGATCAAACCTATATTGGGCGGGTCGCCGCATTACGATCCAGACGGCGACAAGTTCAAGTTCACCATTGTTAGAGGCCAAGCGAGAGGGCTGTTCGAACTTGATCCGGAAAGTGGCGCACTCTCGTTCAGAAAGGGACCGCCCGGCCTGCAAGTACGTCCGGAGAAAGAGTTTGAGGTCGTGGTACGAGCATCAGATGGCGACCAGTTCTTCGATCAGACAATCAAAGTCGTGGTTGGCGGAGGAGCCGGCCCGGACCTCCGACGTTTGGAAACTTGAATGATCTCCCGAATGTGGACAGACCCGACCTCCTTCAGGTGCCCACGATCGCGGAAGGGACAAAAAGGCTACCGACGTCAGCCAGTCCTGTATTTGACGTTGACAGCGACTTTCTGATCTGAAGGTGGGGCCCAATACCTTTCATGTGGGCAGTAGACCGAGAGTGTGTGAATTTTCTGCACTGGGCTCACGATGACCAATATCAACTCCGCTGATCGGAGCCCATGAGCCCAATCGCGTCGGCCGATTGAGATGATGGTCCATGGCTGGTCAACGAGGCGGTTCCACGCCGCGCAGCAGTGATCGAGGGTGTCGTCGTAGGATCGGAAGATGCGGTTCGAGAGCCAGTTGCGCGGCCAGTGTACTGCAGGATGTTCTCGACCGGGTTCAGTTCTGGCACATGGGCGAGGAGCGGGACGAGCGTGATGTTGTCGGGGATGACCAGGGCGCGGGACTTACGCCAGCGGGCCTGATCGAGCAGGACGACGGCGTGCGCGCTGGGGGCGACGTGGTGGGGTCTTTTCCGCGAGGTGCTTGGTCATCGCCTCGGTGACGCAGCGGGGCATGACGATGGCCGCGCCCTTGCCCTCGCTCGGGCAGATCGCGCCGAAGATGTAGGCCGGCTGCGTACGCTGATCCTTGGGCGCCGCGGGGCGTGTGCCGCGCTTGGCCCAGTGGCAGGTGATCGGGTTCTTCTGGCCGACGCGGATCTCGTCTTATGAGATGGTTCGCCTCCTCCCGTGGCGGATAATTCGACGGTCTCTAACCAGAAGGACTACACCCATGACCATCCGGCAAATCGGCATCGATATCTGCAAGACCTTCCACGTGATTGGCCTTGGCGCAGGAGGCGGAATCGAGTTGCGCAAGCTGTTCTCGAGATCGCCGCTGCTCAATTCTTTGAAGGCAAGTCCGGGGAGGCTTTGAGTATTAGCTTTCGAGGCCTCTCGGGCGCGCATTGGCTGGCGCACCGGCTGACCGAGCCGGGGCACACCGTCAAGCTGCTGACGCCCGAGAGCGTGCGCCCGTTCGCAAGGGCGTAGAACGACCGAAACGACGCACTCGCGATCGCCGAAGCTGCGCGCCGGCCGGACCGGCACGCCGTCGGGATCAAATGCACGAGGAGCAACTGCACCTGCGGGCGCTCCACCGCGTGCGCCAGCGGCTGATGGCGGCGCGCACTGCCATCATCAACCAACTCCGCGGCCTGTTGCGCGAGCGGGGCTTGGTCATTCCCGGCGGACGCGCCCGGTTCGACCTGTATGTCCGACAGGAACTGATCGAGGGCGGGGTCGATCTCAGCCCGTCTCGCGCGCCCTCTTCGCGACGCTCATCGCCGAGTATAACTCGGTCAGCACCCGTCTTGCCGACATCGATCGTGATCTGGAAGTCTTCGCCAAAAGCAATCCTGTCTGCAGGGCCTTGCTGCCCATCCCGGGCGTCGGCGTGATCGTCGCGACGGCGCTCTACAGCGCGGTCGCGAACATCTCGGATTTCAAGACCGGGTGCGATCTGCGCAGGCGTTCCTCGGGCTTGTCCCGAGACAGCGCTCGACGGGCGGGAAGACGGTGCTGCTCGGCATTTCGAAACGTGGGAACACCTATTTGCGCTCGCTGATGATCCACGGTATGTGCTCGGCGTTCCACAACCGCCACAAGCGCACGAACCGCATGACCGATTTCATGGACCGCTTGGCCGGGCGCGGCATGCTCACCAACAAGATCGTGGTCGCAAGCGCCAACAAGGCAGCACGGATCACCTGGGCGTTGCTGTACAGAAACGCGCCCTTTCAGCCGACGGCCGCCTGGGGCGGACGGCTGACCGACTTGCGAGGAGAAACCGATGGCGCCGTGGATCTGATCGGGTGCGCAGCCTGATGGTTCCAGTAGACAGGATCCTTGCCGCGGGGTGCGTCAAACCTGGTGGTGGCAGTAGATCCGAAAATCTGGTCGTCTTGTCAGACACATACCGGCGGCTCCCATTGTGGCTGGGGCAAAACCCTGCCCACGAACAAGCCGGATATGCTGAAGCAAGGTCTGTCTGGGGTCGGTGTTTCTTCTTCATTACCGGAGGCGAACCATACCCTGCCACCAGAGCTCTTGCCGCGCGCCGGGCTGTCGGCGATCGCCGCCAGAGTGGCAGGGGAGGTTTTTTTTTTGAGTTGCTCGAGCGTGTCAGGGTCCTGCGCGTGATGGCGCGGGCGCGCGGAGAGCTTGCGGTAGCCGAGCGCTTAGCTTGCTGCTGAGCGTCTGCGGGCTGACCGAGACGCGGAACCTCCTCCCAGACCCATTGGACGAGGTCGATCAGCCGCCAGCGCACCACGCCGTGGACCGCCGGGATCGGCCCCTTCTCCACGATCTCGGCGAGGGCGCGCTTCTGGGCGGCGTCGAGCTTCGCCGAAGCTCCCGGCGCCTTGCGGTCAATCAGCCCCGCAGGGCCCTCCGCGTTGAACCGCAGCACCCAGTCCCGGACGATCTGCAGCTTGACGCCGCCGATCCGCGGGGCGTCGCCGCGCAAGGCGCTGTCGTAGATGGTCGCCGACGCCAGCGACCTGGACGCCTGCGCTGCGTAGCGGGAACCTCACGGCTCGCGTCGCTGCATGTCTTCGTCGAAGTTGGATCGCGGCGGGAGCGGTGCGGCCATGGCGAACATCCTTCTGTTCGCCATGGTAAATCACGACAGACCCGTCGGGGAATCCCCCGAAAGAGCCAGGCTCCCCGGGAGCTGATATTACGAGGCAGGCATCGAGGGTCTCGGTAATCGATTTCCTATTCATGTCGATGCCGATGAAGACGAGACTCTCAGGCGCCGGTCACCGTACTCCAGCGACCAGTTTCCTGAATTCGTGCGACGGCGTTGCGCTCGACGGGCCACCGAACGCGGGGCGTGGCAGCCCACCACCTGCCGGCGGACTCGATTGTCGTCAGCGCACCTGCCAGACTATATGCGAGAGCAAGATCGGGCCGTTCGCTGACCCATAGATGACCCTTGGCGCGCAAGACACCGGGCAAAGGTCCGGGTCAGCACTCCTTTGACACGCCGCAGGTCGAACGGCTTCCGGGCACGGTACACGAACGAGCTAATGCCATATTCTTCGGTCTCTGGGACGTGGTCAGCGAAACCATGCAGCTCCTTGAACCACAGCGGGTGGCTCCGGGCACGAGCAGGGTCGACGATCCTGCAGAATCTCTCCGGTTGGCACAGCGCCGTAGTCGGCCTCGATCAGCCTGGCTTCGGGGTTCAGCGCTCGGATGATGCGACGCGATGCAGCAGTCCGCTCAGCCACCATCGTGACCTTGTTGAGTACAATGATGTCGGCGAACTCGATCTGATCAACGAGCAACTCACGAAGTCGCCCGTCTTCCGGATCACGAACTTCGCCTCTGTCGCGCAGGAATCGCGGCTCTGATAGTCTGCAAGTAGGTTGGCCGCATCGACGACTGTAACCATTGCGTCGAACGCGCCACCTCAACAAACCGCCTTCACTTCCGTCGCAGAGTCTCGAACGTCGCGGCCACGGGTAGCGGCTCCTAGAGATCCCCGTCGATTCAACAATGAGGTAGTCAAAGCGGCGCGCTCCGCCTTGAAGTCGGCGGACCTCGGTCAAAAGTTCCTCGCAGGCTAGCAGCAGAATACAGCCGATTGCAAGCTCGACTAGTGTCTCGTGAGTATGGCTAAGCGCGGCACCGCGAGATCGGACCAGATCTACATCGACGTTAATCTCAGACATGTCATTGACAATGACAGCGATGCGCAAGCCTTCTCTATTACAGAGCAGGTGGTTTAGCAGCGTGGTCTTGCCTGAGCCCAGCAAGCCCGACAGAACCGTTGTCGGCAATCGGTGACGTTTTCCGGATCCACCCGATCCATTGTGCAAATCCCACGTCAAAATTGAGAAGAAGGAACACTCCACGAATCTCGACGATCAATAATGGCCAGAGAGTCACTGCCTATGGCGTGCCCCCATCGGTGCCCGGTCTGACACTAATGCATGTTTGGCCTTTCGGCCATGGTTGAGGCGCGGCTCGCCGGGCGGGCCCGGCGGGGCGCCGGCGGCTTGTAGCCGAGGCTCGAGTGTGAACGCCGTTTTTTGTAGTGCTGCGCCAGCTCTCGATGATGACCTTCGCCTCGGCGAGACTGTAAAGGAGTTCCCCGTTCACCCACTCGTCGCGGAGCTTGAGTCGAAGCTCTCGCCGTAGCCGTTCTCCCAAGGGCTTCCGGTCTCGATGACGCGGTCCTGGCGACAATCGCAGCGATCCACTCCCGCACGGCCTTCGGCGATGAACTCGGGACCATTGTGTGAACGGACATGCCCCGGCACGCCACGCAGATGAAGAGGTCCGACAGGACGTCGATGGCACGGTCCATTTCAACTTCCGGTCGATCCGGATCGCGAGGCATTCGCGGGTGAACTCGTCGATAACGTTGAGCATGCGGAACTTTCTTGCCGTTCGGTGATTGCGGTCTCGACGAAGTCGTACGCCAGACGCGGTCGGGACGTTCGGGACGGAGCCGCAGGAGGATCCGTCATTCAGCCACAACCGCCCCTTTTTCGGTTGCTTGCCCGTGCACTTTCGATCCTCCTCCAGGACGCCAGATGAGTTTCACCGCTTGAGACGCTTCGACGCCCAGCCGGCCGCCCGCGAGCGGTGCCGTGATCCGGCGAGTAGCCATAGCCGCCGTACAGCGTCGCCAGCGCTACGATGTCGGCGGTGGGCGCCGCATCTCGGCGCGCCCTTCCGCACCTTTCTTTGTGTCGAGCGACGTTGCCCCAGCACGCGGCACGCCAGCCTCTCTGACACGTCGAACTTCCTCATGATGTGGTCGATTGCAGCGGCGACGGCGAGCCGGGGCTGCAAAGTTTCCCGAGGCGGCCTAGCGCGGATCAATTTCTCCAGTTCAGATCGGAGACCGCCTTCCGCAGCCGCTCGTTCTCCTCCTCGAGGTCCTCGAGGCGCTTCACGTGGCCCGGTGCTTCAGCCCGCCATACTCCTTGCGCCAGTTGCAATACGTGAACGGCGTCACGCTGATCTGCGGATCGCCACCGCCGTCGCGGGCGACAACAACACGTCAACCTGTTCAGCTTCGCGATGATCTCTTCGGGCTTGTTCTTCTTCCGCGGCTTCCTGGCATCCTCCAAATGGCCTGATCCTCGAAACTGGTCCGTTCTGACTGCGAGTTTTTGGGCACTCTTCGGAAGCGAGAGAGTGTCCAGATGCCGAAGAACCGATTCACCGACGAGCAGATCGCATTCGCGCTGAGGCAGGCGGAAGCCGGGCTGAGCGTCGGCGAGATCTGCCGGAAGATGGGCGTGGCGGAAGCCACGTTCCACCGCTGGAAGAAGGTCCATGCCGGCATGGGCGTATCCGGGAGCCGGCGGTTCGAAGCAGGTCGAGGAGGAGAACTCGAAGCTGAAGCACCGGTGGCGGACCTGACGCTGGACAAGACGATGCTGCAGGACGCCCTGCGAGAGGAAGTGGTGAAGCCCCGTCTGTGCCGCGAAGCCGTCCGCCATTGCCAGAAGGGCGTCTTCGGGTTGTCGGGGCGTCGGGCGTGCCGGGCCATGGGCTTCGGGCGTGCTTCCGACGGATACCGGTCACGGCGATCGCGGCCGTGGAACTGCGGATGCGGATCGGGGAACTGGCCGAGGCGAGGGTGCGCTATGGCCTATCGGAGACTGCACGTCCTGCTGCAGCGGGAAGGCTGGCAGATCAATCACAAGCGGACCTCCCGGCTCTAC
Source organism: uncultured Alphaproteobacteria bacterium (assembly GCA_963825715.1). Taxonomy (GTDB): domain Bacteria; phylum Pseudomonadota; class Alphaproteobacteria; order Rhodobacterales; family Rhodobacteraceae; genus Amaricoccus. The sequence continues at coordinate 6,882 of CAWGUH010000019.1, forward strand.
AGCGAAGAAGGCCTGTCGATCCGGACCCCGAGCCCAGCGGCGGGCATGCCGCTACAGATCGGTCGTGCAGAGGCCGAAGGGATGAACGACGTCTGGGACATGGACTTCCTGTCGGACAAGCTCTTCGACGGTCGGCCGTTCCGTATCCTGACGATCATGGACTGCCAGTACAGAGAGGCTCTCGCGGCCTCTGCGAGGACGAAATTCCGGGCCTGCCAGGTCGTGGAGGAGCTCGACCGGATCGCCCGGCGAAAGGGGAAAGCCGCGGAGCACACGGATTGCCAACGGCCCTGAGTTCGCTGGTCGGCTGCTCGACCAATGGGCCTGCCTGAACAAGGCAGAGCTGGACTTCTCCGGGCCGGGAAAGCCCACGGATAATGCCTTCATCGAGTTGTTCAACAGCCGGCTCCGCCAGGAATGCCCGAACGCCTCATGGTTCCTGTCCATGGCTGATGCACGCCAACGGATCGCCGAATGGAGGATCGATTACAACGAAGACCGGCCGCATTCGGCGCTCGGAAACTTGACGCCGAGCACCTTTGCCTCCCGACTGAAGTCAGCCCGGAAGGTCGCATGAAGCCCGGACCAAAGACGGGGTGAACACCAAAATGGCTGAAAGCCTACTTCAGGGAGGACCACTTTTCAGGGGGCAGCCCAACTTAACGGTAGAATACGTTCTTATTTCTTCCGGCCACGTCGTGCGTTCCGCGGCTTGCCCCCGCAGCCATTCGATGTCCCGCAGTCTCGTCGTCGGCTCAGTTTCTTCCCGCCGTCAGCCGCCACAGGTTCGGGCCGAGGGATTCCATGCCCGGGCGGTCGGCTGCACGTTTGCCGTCCTTGAGGAGGATGGCGATATCCGCCGCGACGGTGCGGTTCGAGAGGTGATAGACATGTCCCGAGAGCGCACTTGCGGGGGCGCCGGGGATGTCGATGTCGGTGATGCCCGAGAGCGAAGAGACGTCGATCACCTCGACGCCGTCGAGCCCGGAGACGTCGTTGCCTGTCTGGCCAAGGCGGGGATAGCCGTGCAGCTCGGCCGAGACCGCCAGCGGCAGGTCCTTGTCGGAGATGTAGACGGTGATGGTCCGGGCGACGCCGCGAATGCGGGGCAGGTACTGGACGAATATGTCGAAATCCATGTCCGGGGCGATCAGGACCACGTTATCGACGAGGGCTTCCAGCCCGGCATGGTCACGGGCGAGACTGTCGAGGGCGAGGACGGCACCGCGGCCGCCGAGGCTGTGGCCCAGCACGTCGACCTCGCCGGTGCCGAAGCGCCGCACAAGTTCGGCGATGGACCCGGCGATGGCCGGCACGCTCCAGTAGAGATCGCTTTCGTCGGACGCGTAGCTCAGGATCTCCTCGTCCGAGGGCCAGCTGAACAGCAAGAGCCGTCCCTCCAGATCGAGATTGCGCTGCACCATGCCGGCACGGATGCAGTTGCGCTCCACGCCCTCGTAGTAGCCATGGATGTAGAGTGCCGGGCGGTTCTCGCCGGCGCTGGTCTCGAGCGCGTCGAAGATGGTCGCCGGACTGTGCAGATGCAGGGCCGAGAGCCGGTAGTCGCGGCCGGGCATCTTGAGGGCGGTGGCCTCCGCGAGGGGACCGAGCAGGCCTGGGTTCTCGTCCAGGATGCAGTAGCCCGCGCTCAACGCCGCGCGCGCCCCGCCGAGGGCGCGGGCCGGGGCGGGCTGGCCGGTCGCGTCTCGGAGCGTGAGGAAGGGCACGGCCACGCTGCCCGGCGGGATCCCGGTCTGCGCGCCTGCCGGCAGGGCGGCAAGGAGGGCGAGTGCTGCGGCGCGGGCGATGCGGCCGAGCCCGGGAATGCAATCCGTCATCGGGGCCTCCTGTGTCACGGCTGGTCGGCCGGCAGGACGTCATATCGCAACCGGCGGGTGGCCCGGGCAAGTCAATTCGGCGCGGGGGCGGATGGCGGTTGCGATGTGCGACGCGGGCTCTACTCTGGCGTCGGAACGGGGGAGGCGCGACGATGAAGACGATCCTTGTGGTCAACCGGAAAGGTGGCTGCGGCAAGACCATGACGGCGATCACGCTGGCCTCGGCGCTTGCCGGGCAGGGCGGGCGCGTGGGGCTGGCCGATGCGGACGGACAGAAATCCGCCCTGCGCTGGCTGAAGAAACGTCCCGCCACGGCCGCGCCGGTCGCGGGGCTCGACTGGACCGCGGCGGGGCGGATCGGCGATGCGCCCAAGCGCCTCGACTGGCTGGTGATCGATGCCCCCGGCGCGATCGGCGGCGGGCGGGCGGAGGCGCTGATCGCCGAATCGGCTGTGCTCGTGGCTCCGGTGCTGCCGTCGTTCTTCGACGAGGACAGCACGCGGCGTTTCCTGCGCGACATCGAGGAGATCAAGCGCATCCGCAAGGGAAAGGTGGGCCTGCATCTGGTCGCCAACCGCATCCGCCCGCAGCAGCGCTCGGCGGCGCGGCTGCAGGTGTTCTTCGACAAGCTCGAACATCAGCCCGATGCCTGGATCACCGAGCGGGCAGCCTATTCCGATCTTGCGGAGCAGGGGCTCGCCGTGTTCGACAGACCGCAGCGGGCGTTCGCGCCGCTGCGTGCGCAATGGCAGCCCCTGTTGGATGTGCTGGGCTGAAAGGGGAACGGAATGGATCTCGGAATTCACGGAAAACGGGCGATCGTCTGCGCGGCCTCGAAGGGGCTCGGGCGGGGCTGCGCGGAGGCGCTGGCCGAAGCCGGGGTCGATCTGGTGATCAATGCCCGGGGGGCGGAGGCGCTCGAGGCGACGGCTGCGGAGATCCGCGCGGCGCACGGGGTGCGCGTCACGGCGATGGCGGCGGATATCACGACGGCCGAGGGGCGCGCGGCAGTACTGGCCGAGGCACCCGATGCAGACATCCTCGTGACCAATGCCGCCGGGCCGCCGCCCGGGATGTGGTCGGACTGGGACCGTGAGGATTTCATCGCGGCACTCGATGCCAATATGCTCACCCCGATCGCGCTGATGCAAGCGCTGCTCCCTGGGATGTGCGAGCGCGGCTGGGGGCGGGTGGTGAACATCACATCGGGATCGGTGAAGGCGCCGATCCCGCAGCTCGGGCTCTCGAACACTGCACGAGCCGGGCTCACGGGTTTCGTCGGCGGCACCAGCCGTCAGGTGGCCCCGATGGGGGTGATCATCAACAACCTGCTGCCGGGCATCCATGCCACCGACCGCGCCGACAGCCTCGACGGCGCGGTGATGAAGGCCGAAGGCATCAGCCTCGAGGAGGCGCGGGCGCGGCGCTACACCACGATCCCGGTGCGGCGCTACGGAACCCGCCAGGAATTCGGCGCGACCTGTGCCTTCCTCTGCTCGCAGTTCGCCGGGTTCATCGTGGGCCAGAACATCCTTGCCGATGGTGGTGCGTTCAACTCGACCCTGTAGCGGCTTGCGCGGGAGGGACGGGGTTGCTATCTCTGGCCATACCTGATGGATTTGATCGGAAATGGGAGGCCCCGGGTGCAGCATGCCCGCCCCGCCCCGAGCGACACGCGGCTCGAACTGCACGACATCGTGCATGCCTATGACGGCGTACCGGTCCTCGATGGCGTGTCGCTGGAGTTATCGCGCGGCGAGGTGACCTGCCTTCTGGGGCCGTCGGGCTGCGGCAAGTCCACGCTCCTGCGCATCGCCGCCGGCGTCGAGCGACAGGGCGGCGGCCGCGTCGTGGTCGACGGCCATGTGGTCTCCGAAGGCCGGCTGCACGAACCGCCCGAACGCCGGCGCATCGGCCTGATGTTCCAGGATTTTGCGCTCTTCCCGCATTTGAGCGTGACCGAGAACGTGGCCTTCGGCATGACCGGCAGTGCTGCCGCGAAGGCCGAGCGCAGCGCTCATCTGCTCTCCCGGGTCGGCCTCGACCGGCACGGCGCGCGGTATCCGCACCAGCTTTCCGGCGGAGAGCAGCAGCGGGTGGCCCTCGTGCGCGCGCTGGCGCCCCGCCCGCCGATCTTGCTGATGGACGAGCCGTTCTCCGGGCTCGACAACCGGCTGCGCGATGCGATCCGTGACCAGACCCTCGAGGTGCTGAAGGACGAGGACACCGCTGTAATGCTGGTGACCCACGAGCCCGAGGAGGCCATGAAAATGGCCGACCGCATCGCGCTGATGCGCGGCGGGCGGATCGTGCAGCAGGGCGCCCCCTACAACATCTACAATGCACCGGTGGACAAGGAGGCGGCGATGTTCTTCTCGGATATCAACGTGCTCCACGGCGTGGTGCGCAACTTCGCCACGGACACGCCCTTCGGGCAGTTCATGACGCCGGGGCTCGCGGACCGGGCGGACGTCGAGATCATCATCCGGCCGCAGCATCTAAAGATGGATTTCGACCGCCACGGCACCGGGCCGCTGCCGACGCCGCAGGACGGCATGCCGGCGCGGGGCTGCGTGGCGCGGGCGCGCTTCGTGGGCAACCAGAGCATCGTGGAACTCCGGATGGATTTCGACGGGTCGATGCTGAAGGCGACGGTGCCGGGGGTGTTTCTGCCGCCAGCGGGCACGCCGCTCTGGCTCTCCATGCGCCGCGATCGCTGTTTCGTGTTCCCGTGCCGCGAGCAGAGCGTGCTCACGAGCCCGTTTTTTGATGCCTCCGCCTCGAGGGAACCCGCGATTGGGGTTTGATTGCATCGCCCGGAAGCCATATGTGTGGGGCCGGAAGGATTGGCTGCGGTAACCGCGGCCGGTCCGGAAACGGAGACACGTCATGTTGAACAATATTGGTCCGGCAGGCCTGCTGCTGATCGCCATCGTGGTGCTGGTCCTGTTCGGACGCGGCAAGATCGCGGGCCTGATGGGCGAAGTCGGCAAGGGCATCACCAGTTTCAAGCGCGGGATCAAGGAGGGCACCGACGAGATCGAGAATGCCAGCCGTGCCGCCTCGGACGACGCCCGCGACATCACGCCGGAAAAGGACAAGGCCTGATCCGGCCGGTTTTCGGGAACGGGCCTGACCCATGGATATCGGCTGGTCTGAACTGCTGCTGATCGCTATCGTGGCGTTGATCGTGGTTGGCCCCAAGGAATTGCCCGGTCTGTTCAAGACCGTCGGGCAGTTCATGGGCAAGGCCCGCGGCATGGCACGCGAATTCCAGCGTTCCATGGAACAGGCCGCCGAGGAAAGCGGGCTGAACGAGGCCGCGAAGGGCCTGAAGGCCGTCGACAGCCTCAATCTGAATTCGGCAACGAAATCCGCAAAGAATTATGCGAAATCGGCGGTTACCGGCGGGACCACGAAGCCGAAGCAGGAAGGTGAGATTGAGGCGGAGTTACCCGCCGCTGAATCTCCCGACAAGACTGCCGCCGCGACTTCGGCCTTGCCAGAGGAACCCTTGCCGACGCCCGAGCCGGCCGAAAAACCGGTGCGGGAGCCGAGCGGGTCATGACCGACGACCAGATCGACGACAGCTCCGCGCCGCTGATCGAGCATCTTGCGGAGCTGCGCAACCGCCTGATCTATTCGGTGCTGGCCTTCGTCGTCTGCATGGTCGCGACTTTCACTGTTGCCGGGCCGGTCTTCAACTTCCTCGCCGCACCGCTGACCCGCATCCTGATCGAGAACGGCCAGGAGCCGGGGCTGATCTTCACCGGGCTGCAGCAGGGATTCATGACCCAGGTCAAGATCGCTATGTTCGGCGGCTTCGTCTTTGGCTTTCCGATCATCGCCTTCCAGCTCTGGCGCTTCGTGGCGCCCGGTCTCTATCGCAGCGAGAAGAACGCCTTCCTGCCGTTTCTCATCGCCTCGCCGCTGTTGTTTGTCACTGGAGCGGCCTTCGCCTATTACGCCGTGCTGCCGCTCGCCTTCGACTTCTTCCTCGGCTTCCAGCAGTTCGGAGCACCTGCACCGGCGCTGCCCGAGCCCGGTGCGCTGGCGGAAGCCGCGCCTGGTGATGCGGTCAGCATCCAGTTTCTCGGAACGATCAACGAATATCTCGGGCTGACGATGAAATTCGTCATTGCTTTCGGGCTCTGTTTCCAGTTGCCAGTGCTGCTCACGCTGATGGGCAAGGCAGGTCTGGTCTCGGCCAAGGGCCTCGGCGACACGCGCAAATACGCCGTGGTCGGGATCCTCGTTCTTGCGGCCCTTGTCACGCCGCCCGACGTTGTCACCCAGGTGATCCTGTTTTCAGTGGTCTACGGGCTTTACGAGATCTCGATCCTGCTGGTGCGAATGGTCGAGCGTAAACGCGAGCGGGAACTCCGCGCGGCCGGTCTCTGGGACGACGAACTGGAAGCCGACAAGGACAGCGCGTGACGCAGCCTGTCGCGCGGCACCTGCAGCGGATCGCGGAGGCGCTTGAGCGGATGAGCCCGGCTCCGCCCGAGGCGCCGGACCTCAACTCTGCGCAAGCCTTCGTCTGGCATGTCGAGCCCGACCGGCTCGAACCCGTCGCGCGGGTCAGCCGGGTGGATCTCGGCCTCCTGCGCGGCATCGACCGGGCGCGCGACGTTCTCCTCGCAAATACCGGGCAGTTCGCCGCCGGCGCGGGAGCCAACAACGTGCTCCTCTGGGGCGCGCGGGGCATGGGCAAGTCGAGCCTCGTCAAGGCCGCCCATGCCGAGGCCGCGCGCACCGTGCCTGGGCTGAAGCTCGTGGAGATCCAGCGCGAGGACCTGCCCTCAATCGGGCGGCTCCTGAATCTGCTGCGCGGGGCGCCGCAGCGGTTCATCCTGTTCTGTGACGATCTCAGTTTTGACCACGACGACAGCCATTACAAATCCCTGAAGGCGGTGCTCGACGGCGGCATCGAGGGCCGTCCCGAGAACGTGGTGGTCTATGCCACCTCGAACCGCCGGCACCTGATGCCGCGCGACATGATCGAGAACGAGCGCCAGCGCGGTGTGAACCCGTCGGAGGCGGTGGAGGAGAAGGTGTCGCTCTCGGACCGGTTCGGACTCTGGCTCGGCTTCCACGCCTGCGATCAGGATGCGTTTCTCGCCATGATCCGCGGCTATTGCGACGCATTCGACATCGACATCGACGATGCGACCATGCGCGCCGAGGCGATCGAGTGGAGCCAGACTCGCGGCGGTCGGTCGGGTCGGGTGGCGTGGCAGTTCGTGACCGATCTCGGCGGCCGGCGCGGTGTGCGGATCGGCTGAGCCAGCACGATTGCGGCTTGTAGGAATTTAATAAATGAATACGATGATCCAGAACCCGAAAGGATCCGGATCATGCATCTTCGAAACATCGCCCTCGTGATCGCCGCGACGCTGACCGGGACCGCTGCCCCGGCCCAGCAAGGCGTGCCCGGGGGACACTTCATTGAGAACTGGGACATGAATTCCGACGGTGCGGTGACGCTGGCCGAGACCGAGATCAAGCGGGCCGAAGTGTTCCGTATGTTCGACGCCGACGGCAATGATAGCCTCGACGCCGAGGAATACCGCCTGTTCGACGAGACCCGGCGGGCGGATATGGAGGCCAATGCCGGCGGGGCGCGGAAGGGCCCGATGAGGCGCGTCGAGGACGGATTGATCTTCGCCTACAATGACGTCGATGGTGATGGGGCGGTGAGTTCGGCGGAATTCGTCGGCCGCAGCGCCGACTGGTTCGCCGGTTTCGACGTCGACGCGGATGGTCGCATCACGCCGGCAGACTTCGGCCCGCGGCCCTAGTATCTGCGATCCCTGCCGCAGCGCGGGTCGGGAGTGCCGACAGGCCGCGTACCTCCATTTCTGAGAATGAAGTCGTTTCGAAACAGGGCCTTGGGTCCTGTTTCACGTTGCGAACGCCAACCGGTCAGCCGCCGATATAGGTGGTCGGGTCGACGGCTGTGGTACCGCGGAACACATCGAACTGCAGTTCGGGGTTGTCGCGCGGGGCGACGGAGCCGATCGGCTGGCCGGCGCGCACCGTGTCGCCCTTGTTGACCGTGACATTCGAGAGCGTCGAATAGGTCGTCATCAGATCGTCGCGGTGCCGGATCAGCACGATGGTACCCTGTCCGCCGAGTTCCTCGGAGATCAGCGCTACCTCGCCGTCGCCGGCCGCGTTGACCGGCGTGCCGGCCGGCACCGAGAAGCCCACGCCATTGGGGCTCGACGGGCTGAATGGCCGGCTGATCGCTGCGGAGACCGGCGCGCTGAGCCGTCCGCCCGGCGGGGTGCGGAACTGGCCGAGCTCGGGAGACCCCGGTGCGGTGGCGACGGTGGTGTCCTCGGGCAGCGCCTGGGTCGCACTCGGCGGCGCGGGTACCGCAGTGCTCTGGCCGGGCGCGGTTCCGGCGGTGGTGGAGATGCGGTTCGCGTCGCTCACGATCGGGATCAGCAGTTCCTGCCCGGTGCGCACGGTCAGGTCCGGCCCAAGGCCGTTCCACGAGGCCAGCGCCGTCACCGAGACGCCGTAGAGCCGGGCGATCGAATAGGCGGTTTCGCCGGATTCGACGCGGTGGCGTACCGGATCGATCAGCGGATCGCCGGAGGCGGCCTGCGGGCTCGCCGGCGGCGGTGCCGCGCTGTCGATGGCCGCGGAAGCGCGTTCCGGGCTCCAGGCGAGGGGTGTCGTGGTGACCTCGCCGCTGTCGAACCCGCCAGGCGCCGCACGCGGCACGGAATCGGGCAGCAGAAGCACCTCGCCCGCACGGGGCATGTAATTGACCGGCAGGGCATTGCGCTGTGCGAGTTCCTCGGCGCTGATGCCGACGCGCTGCGCGGCACTGGCCATGGTATCGCCGTCCCGGGTCACGATGACCTGATAGGATGCGTAGGTGATGACGCCGCGCGAATCCGGCTCCGCGTTCTGCACGACGGGTGCCTGGGCGGGCATCGGTGCGCCGAAATTCGAACCGCCGCAGCCCCCGAGAGCGACAACGAGGCCGGCCATGAGCAGAAGGGTCGGGCGGCTTGGTCCCGCAGATCGGGCTCGGAGCGGGATCATCGGATCTCTCCCATATCTGGGTATATTGCTTCAGTCCAATACATCATGTGCGACACCTTCCACAAGGGGCACGAACCGGACCTGACCCAGATCGATGTAGTCGAGCCCGCTTTCGGAGCGCACGATCTTGATCAGGGTCTGTACCGCATAGCTCTGGCCGACCGGCAGCACCATGATACCGCCAATGCGGAGCTGGTCGAGCAGGGTCTGCGGCGGATCCTCCGCGGCGGCGGTCACGATGATACGATCGAAGGGCGCCTGTTCGGGAAGCCCCAGAGAGCCGTCGCCATGGATGACGGTCACGTTGTGGAAGCCGTGCATCGGCAGCATTTCCTTGGCGCGGCGGGCGAGGCGGTTGTGGCGCTCCACGGTATAGACCCGGCGGGCGAGCCGCGAGAGGATCGCCGCCTGGTATCCCGAGCCGGTCCCGATCTCGAGCACCTTGCAGCGGTTGGTCACCTCCAGCGCCTGGGTCATCAGGCCGACCACGGTCGGCTGGCTGATGGTCTGGCCGCAGGAGATTGGCAGCGGCACGTCCTCGTAGGCGCGTTCCTCGAAGATGCCCTCGAGGAACTGAGCGCGCGGTACGGTTTCCATGGCCTTGAGCACATCCTTGTTCGTCACGCCCCGGGACCGGAGGGCGAAGACGAACTGCATCTGGCGCTCCATAGGGTCCATGTGTGTTGCCCCTCAGCCGAGACTCTCGGCAAGCGTCTCCACGATGTCGTGTGCGGTCAGGTCCGCGATGAGCGGCGTGACGGTGACATGGCCGTCGTGGGCCTCGCGGAAGTCGGAGCCGGGCGCGGTCTCGGCGTTGCCCGAACCGTGGGTGAGCCACAGGAACGTCCGGCCGTTTGGGGCGGTGTGGGGCTTCACGCCGAAGGTAGCGCCCGGGCGCCTGCCCTGCACGGTGGCGCGGATGCCGCGCACCTCGGCGGCGGGCCGTGCCGGGAAGTTCACGTTGTAGAACACCCGGTTGCCGGCGGATTCCCAGGGCGCATCGGCCATGAGGCGGCGCAGCAGGTCCGGAGCGAGCAGGCGGGCGGCCTCGAAGGGATCCTCGGCGCGAGGTTGGCGGGGCTGTAGTATTGCGACATCGCCACGGCGCGCGCGCCGTGCAGGGCGGCTTCCATCGCGCCACCCACGGTGCCCGAATAGAGCGTGTCCTCGGCGACGTTGTGGCCGCGATTGACGCCGGAGATCACGAGGTCGGGCGGGCTGCCCTCCAGGATCTCGAGGAGGCCCGCGATCACGCAGTCGGCCGGCGATCCCTCGACGGCGAAGCGGCGGGGGCCGAGCTGTTCGAGGCGCATCGGCCGGACATAGGAGATGCAGTGCGCGACGCCGGACTGCTCGAAAGCGGGTGCTACCACCCAGACCTCGCCGTCGGGGCCGGCAAGCTCGGCGGCGACGGCTTCGGCGGTCCGCAGGCCGGGAGCGGTGATGCCGTCGTCGTTGGTGATGAGAATGCGCATGAAGTTCCCCGGGACCCTGTCAGCAGGTTCTAGGGGAAGGGGGGCGCCCCGTCCAGCGAAGCCGGGGCGCGCGCGGATCGGCCGCGCCGGGGGCGGCGCCCCGTCCGGATCAGAAGCGCGCGACCGCCCCGATGTAGAACCGGGTCTCGAGATCGGGATTCGTGGTGTCGGTCGGGACGCCTTCGAGCTGGCGGGAGATCTCCGGGGTGATGGTGAGCCAGTCGCGCACGTCGATCAGGGCGCCGATGCCGGCCGAGCCCAGCGTCTCCCACTGGTCGAGGTCGCGCTGCGCCGTCCGGTCATAGGCCTGACCGTAATCGCCGTAGCCGTAGAGCTCGATCGCATCGACGGGGCCGTCGGGGTTCTCGCTGAAGAGCGTGTAGCGCACTTCGCCGCGGATGCCGTAGCCGGAATCGCCGGAGGTGTTTCCGGGGGCGAAGCCGCGCCCGATCGTGCCGTCGCCCAGCGAGAAGCGCTCCGAGGTCGGCAGCACGGTGCTGGCATACTGCGCCGATGGCCTCGCCGAAGAGCGACCACTCGGTGTCTCCGAGCCGCTGCAGGCGCGAAAGCCGGAGCGTCGCGACCGTGAAATCAGGGCGGCCGGCGGCCGGTCCGGTGGCGCCGACCTCGACGCCGCCGATATCGAGGCCCTGCCGGATCGCCGCATCGACGAGGCTGACGCCGCCGAAGCGGTCGGCCACGTCCCAGGTCAGGCCGGCATCGAGGATGGCCAGCCGGTCGGTTTCGCTCGTGTCGGGTCCGGTGAAGGCCGTCTCGCTTTCGCTTTCGCGAAATCCGAGGCCGAGGAAGGCGAAGAGGTTCTGCGAGCGCGTCCGGACGAACGGCGTGACGACGCCGGCGCGCAGGTTGGTTTCGTTCTGGATGATCTCCAGCGTGTCGGGCGAGCCGCTCTGCGCGAGATCGGGGTCGGCGCGCGAGATGTCCGTCTCGACCACCCAGCGGGTGCCGTCGAACCGGGTGCCGTTCAGGCGGGGGATCGGCGCGTCGTAGGCCAGCGCGCCGAAGAGCAGGGAGCCGTCCTTCGGCGCCCCCGCAACGAGCGCGTCGAGCCGGTCGTTCTGGCCGAGCAGGTTGTAGGCCCGCGCGCCGGCGCCCAGCGTCCATTCGCCGTAGAGCCGCGAGCCGCGGTTGTCGATGGTGGCGAAGTAGCTGATCGGGGCGGGCTCGATCAGCACGCCGAGATCGGCGGCGCCGAAGGTGTCGGGCGGAGGGTTCGAGCACCGTCTCGACGGTGCCGCCGAAGGTGTCGCGCGACAGGAGGATGCCGCGTTCCAGCGTCGAGAGCGAGAGCGGCCGCTCGGCGGTGACCGGGGCGAAGCGGGTCTGCGCATAGGCGTTCTGGTTGTCGGCGCCGCCGGTGATCTCGACGCGGTTCACGAAGCCTTCGACCACGAGGATGGTGACCTGGCCGTTCTCGACGGTCTGGGCCGGCAGCACGGCCTGCGACAGCACGAAGCCGCGGGCCCGATAGGCCGCGCCAATGCGCGCGGCGATATCCTCGAGCGCCGTGAGCGTCACCGGCTGGCCGATCAGCTCGGCCCAGATCGGTTCCAGCTCGGCCGGGTCGATGGCGGTGACGCCCTCGAGCGTGATGCCGCCCAGCACGATGCCCGGACCGCCATCGGCCGCCACGGCGCTGATCGGGCCGGTTTCCTCCGCCGGCGGTGGTGGTGTGACCACACGCTCCGGCGGCGCCGCGAGGCCCGGTTCGCGGGGCAGGAAGTCGACCGGAGACTGCGCGAGTGCCGCCGGGGCGAACAGGGCTGCGAGTGCCGCGAGGGTCAGGCGTGCGTGCATCAATTGGTCTCTTCGCTGGTGGTGGTCCAGAAGGATTCGGCCGTGGCCTGGCGGGCGCAGCCCGCCGCGTCGCCGCCGCGATTGATCGGGCCGGCGCAGTCGCCTGCTTCGATCTCCTCGCCGCCACCCGCAGCCGGCACGAAGCCCTGCGCCGCGGCGCCGCCATTGGGAGCGAGCTGGACGATCTCGCCCAGCGAATAGGTCAGAGCGAAGGTGTTCGAAACCGCCGGCGGCGCATCGTACTGGGTGGTGCGGAAGGTCGCGTCACCCGGTGTGAGCGGCGGAACGCCGCGGCGCAGCGGGTCGACCGCGCCCGTGAGGGATTCGGGAGCGCCGGTCCCGCCGTCGGGTCCGACCGGTGCCGGCTGCACGGTGAGCGCGCCGTCGACGAAGGTGATCGCGTAATTGCCGCCCTCGAGCCCGCCGGGGGTGATGGCGTAGGTGCCCGCCGGGCTGTCCGGGCCCGCCGGCGTGAAGAACGCCAGCGTGCCGCCGAGCGCGCTCTCGTCCTCGCCGAGCACGAAGCCCTCGTAGCTTGCGGTGAAGGCGGGGTTCGGCTGGCCCGTCACGCGGGTCGCATCGTTGGCGATGACGCTGAGCGCGGCGGCTTCGAGGCTGAGGGAGCCACCCACGAAGCTGATGGCGTAATTGTCGCTCGTCTGACCGCCGGCGGTCACCGCATAGGTGCCGACCGGGCTGGTGGCGGTGGCGGTCGAGGTGAAGACCAGTTCGCCGTCGAGGACGTCGGCGTCCTGTCCGAGCACGAAGCCGTCGTAGCTGGCGGTGAAGGCGGGGTTGGCGGCGCCGTAGGTGCGGTCGGCGTCGTTGACGGTCACCGTGAGGGCGGCGGGGTCGACCGAGAGCGTGCCGCCGACATAGCTGATGGCGTAGTTGCCGCTCGACTGGCCACCTGCGGTGACGTCGTAGGTGCCGACATTGCTGCGGCGGGTGGCGTCGGTTTCGAAGGCGAGGGTGCCGTCGAGCACGTCGCGCTCCTGTCCGAGCACGAAGCCGTCGTAGCTGGCGGTGAAGTCGGGTTGGCGCTGCCGTAGGTGCGGTCGGCGTCGTTGACGGTGACGGTGAGGGCGGCGGGGTCGATCTCGAGGCTGCCGCCGACATAGCTGATGGCGTAGTTGCCGCTGGACTGGCCGCCTGCGGTGACGTCGTAGGTGCCGACATTGCTGCGGCGGGTGGCGTCGGTGGTGAAGGCGAGGGTGCCGTCGAGCACGTCCGCATCCTGTCCGAGCACGAAGCCGTCGTAGCTGGCGGTGAAGGCGGGGTTGGCGCTGCCGTAGGTGCGGTCGGCGTTGTTGACGGTGACGGTAAGAGCGGCGGGGTCGATCTCGAGGCTGCCGCCGACATAGCTGATGGCGTAGTTGCCGCTGGACTGGCCGCCGACGGTGACGTCGTAGGTGCCGACATTGCTGCGGCGGGTGGCGTCGGTTTCGAAGGCGAGGGTGCCGTCGAGCACGTCCGCATCCTGTCCGAGCACGAAGCCGTCGTAGCTGGCGGTGAAGGCGGGGTTGACGGCGCCGTAGGTGCGGTCGGCGTCGTTGACGGTGACGGTGAGGGCGGCGGGGTCGACCGAGAGCGTGCCGCCGACATAGCTGATGGCGTAGTTCTGGTTGGTGGTGCCGAGGCCAGCCGCGGTGATCGTGTAGTCGCCGACATCGCTGGCCCGCGTCGCGTCGGTGGTGACGGACAGCGTGCCGTCGAGGATGTCGGCGTCGTCGTCCGAGCACGAAGCCGGTGATGGTCGCGGTCAGGTCGGGGTTGCCGGAGCCGTAGGTGCGGGCCGCGTCGTTGGCCGTCACCAGTAGGGCTGCGGGGTCGATCTCGAAGCTGCCGTCGACATAGGTGATGTCGTAATTGGCGCTGGTCTGGCCCGAGGCCGAGAGACGGTAGGTGCCGACCGGGCTTGCAGCCGCGGCGTCGGTGTCGAAGGCGAGGGTGCCGTCGAGATCGCCCGGCCGGTCGCCGGCGACGAGGCCCTCGTAGCTGGCGCTGAAGGCCGGGTCCGCGGCGCCGTAAGTGCGGGCGGCGTCATTGGCGATGATGCGCAGCGCTGCCGGGTCGATGCTCAGGGTGCCGGGAGCGTAGGTGATGGTGTAGTTGCTGCTGACGAGACCCGAGGCGGTCAGGTCGTAGTCGCCCACCGGGCTGGTCTCCACGGCATCGGTGTCGAAGGCGAGGGTCCCCCCCAGCGCGCTTGCGTCCTCGTCGAGCACGAAGCCCTCGTAGGAGGCCGTGAAGGCGGGGTTTGCAGCACCGTAGGTGCGGGTCGAATCATCGGCGGTGACTCGCAATGCAACGGGCGTCACGGTGAGCACGCCGGGGACGAACTCGAGCGCGTAGCCCTGGCTGGAGGCCGTGGCCGCCACGTCGACCGAATAGGGGCTGCCGGCGACCGGTGCCGCGGCGGCGCTGCCGTCGCTCGAGACGGAGGGCAGGGTGTCGAAGGCCGTACCGAGGTCGTCGCCCTTGCGCAGGCCGGTGAGCGTGAAGCCGGGTGTGACGGCGGTGCCGTAGGACTTCGAGAGCGTGTCGCCCGTCAGGGTGATGACCGGCTGCTGCCCGTAGACGATGCGGTTGCCGGCAAAGTCAGCCAGTGAATCCGGCAGGTTGAATTCGTAGAGCCGGTTGTAGAGATCGTATTCGCGCGGACCGACCGCATCGCCGTCCAGCCCGTTGAACTCGTCGATATAGACCAGCCAGCGCGCGTCCGGATCCGAGGTCTGGACCGATCCCGGACCTGCCTCGTTTCGGAACTGCGCACCTGCCGAGATGACGACCGCATCGTCCGGTCCGGTTCCGGTAACCTGGGCGGCCGCGCCGATACCCACGCGGGCATCGGACAACAGGGTGACCTGCCGGGCGGCAACGCGGCCCCCGATATCGATCGTCCCGGAACCGGATGTCTCGACCAGGAGCGGAAGGTCGGACTGGTAGCTCGACGGCTTTCCGAGGGGCGTGGTCGCGCGCATGACGAAACTGCGGTCTTCCGTCAGGCTGAAACGGGGCTGGACGGTCGCGGTGATGGCGCCCGAGATCTCGGTCTCGCCGCCGGTGACCGGGTCGGTGCCGGCCTGGACCGGACCGTTCCAGGTCTGGGTCTCCGCGAGCATGCTCAGGCCGGCGCCCGATTGCGCGAGGGCGCGGGCGACGCCTGCGTTGTTCTGGAGGGTGATCTCGTCGGCGCGCATGCTGACAGCGACCCCCTCGCACCTGCCACGGCTTCGGCGAAGTTGTTGGTCTTGTCACCGCCGGTGATGTTGATCTTCGGCGCCGTGAGGGTGACGTCCGAAGAGGAATCCGTCCGGCCGACCCGCACCCATTTTCCGCTGCGACCGTTCCCGCCGTTGAGATCGATACGGGTGTCGGCCGAGATGTCGACGGAGCCGCTGCCGGAATAGATCTGGATGTTGCTGCCGGACTGGTCGGATTCGCGCTCGGCGATAACCACGCCGAAGTCCCACTGGTCCGAAGGGCGGTCGGCGGAGCCGGCGCTGATCGACAGATCACCGCTCTGGGTGCGCATGATCAGGTTGCTGGAGGCGTTTCCGAGAAACCTTACCGGGCCTTTCTGGGCATCAACCGTGACGCTTCCGGTCCCGGAAGCCAAGACGTTGTCGTAGATCCGGATCTGGGATCCGGCGAACGGCGTGATGCCCAGCGTCTGGAAGACCAGATTGGCAGAGCCGGTCGATGTGACAGGCGCTTCGATCTCGACGTCGTCGTCGGCGATGGCGAAGAAGTCTCCGTTTCGGGTCGTGATGCTCTGGCTGATGGTCACGTCCTCGTCGGCAATCAGCCGGAGCGCGCCGTCACCAGTCCAGGTCAGGGGCGAGAGCACGAGAATGTCCCCGAGGTCGTCGCGCCGCGCCTGTTCCGTCGTGATGGTCACGTCGCTGCCGTTGTTGAGTGCGGCCTCTATGGAATCGGCATTGACCGTGTAGGGGCCTGATCCGTTGGGCGGGTTGGTCGTGCCACCGGAGACGTTGGTTCCATCCGGTCGTACGATCGAGACGTTGCGCGGATCGAGAAGCCAGGAGCCGCCGCGGCCGAGCGAGACCGAGGCGTTGGACCCGATGCCGAGATCGAACTTGCCGGAGGTTTCGACGAAACCGCCGGAATAGCTGCCGGTGGCAGTGATCTTGCCGTCGAAGGTGGTAGCCCCGTCCGACCAGGCGACGATCGTGCCGCCGGTTCCGCTGCCGCCATCGGCGGCGATGCGGGATCCGGCGGCGATGTCGAGATGCTCGGCGCGGCGCAGCGGACCGCTGCCCTTGAGGTCGCCGCCGAGGCGGATCTGGCCACCGTCGGTGGCGCCCGAGACGTCGATGCGGGCGGCAGAGCCGACCGCGATGCGCTGGCCGGTCACGTCGAGCGTGCCACCATCCGCGCCGCCGCGGCTCTCGATGCGTCCTGAGACCGAAACGGTGCCCTTGCCGCGCGCCTCGATCGTCACGTTGCCGCCAGCGCCGGCGGCGGAGGAGGCACGGATCACGCCCGAGGTGTTGATGACAGAATCGAGCGCGCCGGCGGCGCCGCCCGCGGTCAGGATCACCTTGCCGCCGGCGGCGTCGATGCGGCCGCTGTTGGTGACGCTGCCGCTTTCCCCGTTTCCGGAGACCGCGATCTGGATCATGCCGTCGCCGGTCAGGTCGATGGTGCTTCGGGTGCCAGAGGCGAGCGCCACGGTACCGCGATTCGCGATGATCGCCCCGGCATTCTCGACGTCGCGGCCGACGAGCGCCGCGAGCCCCGCATCGCCGATGGTGATCTCGCCGCGGTTGACGATCCGGGCGCCCGCCTGCTCACCGCCGCCGATCTCGAGCTGGCCGCCGCGCTGGAATGCTTCTGCGCCGACGATCTGCGAGGTGGCGACGAGGCCGCCGACATCGACCTTGGCCTTGCCGGTGAAGATCACGCCGGCGGTGTTCTGGATCACCACGGTTCCCGGCGCGCGGATCGCGCCTTCGATCACGCTGCTCTTGGCCGAATTGACGCGGTTCAGGGTGGCGGAGGATTTGCCGGGCTGGTCGAAGATGACCGTGTGGTCCCGGCCGACATCGAAGCCCTGCCAGTCGATCACGGCGCGCTTGGTAGCCTGGCGGATCGTGGAACGGCCGGCCTTCTGGGAGATCGCGGCCTTGCCCTTGACGACGACGCCACCTTGCGGCGCCTGCGCAAG
This sequence comes from uncultured Alphaproteobacteria bacterium, assembly GCA_963825715.1. Classification (GTDB taxonomy): domain Bacteria; phylum Pseudomonadota; class Alphaproteobacteria; order Rhodobacterales; family Rhodobacteraceae; genus Amaricoccus. Next base: position 24,269 of record CAWGUH010000019.1, read on the forward strand.
AGCCGGGCCGGCACCGAGGGCGAGGGCGGAAGCGCTTGCGAGGATGAAGAAGCGGGTCGGCGAGATATGATCTTTTCTCGACATCTGGGTGTGACTTTTCATAGGTTTGGACCTTGCACTCTGTCATCTCGCACAACTTATACGCGAGTTATCGCAAATTTGTCAGGAAAGCAAACATTGTCCGCCGCGTACCGGCTGTTTGTTGCCGAACCGTTAACCATCTTGTTGGGCCGTGCCCGGCCTGCTCGGTTAACCCGCCTTAAGCATGCAGTTTAACGACATGTTTCGACCCCGTTAGCAGCCCGGTAACCGGCCCCGCCTAGCGTGACCCGGTGGCGATCCGATCGTGGGGGTCAGGGCGCCAACGGGGGTGACAGGATGGGTGTCCGACAGGGTGTCGGCGGGACCGGTTTGACCGGCCGCCTGAGAGGGGTCTTCTTTGGAGTTTGCTTGGCGGTGACGGGGGCCGTGTTTGTCCTGCCGCAAGTCGGGGCCGCTGGCCCTGGCCGGACCTTCCTCGACTATCATGCCAGTGTACACAACGGCAGTATAACTGGCTCCGCCTTCGCTGTCGCAGATGGAATTGCCGTGACCAACGCGCATGTGGTCCGCGGACGGGCGCCGGGCGCCACGGTGCAGTTGGTGTCCTCGGCGCCGAACGGAACCTCGGTGGCAGGACGGATACTGGCAGTCAGCACACGGATGGATGTGGCGGTGCTGCGGGTGCCGTCGGGCTTCCTGCCGGTGGTATCGGGGCTTTCCACCGCGCCGGTCTCGGGCGCGCGCGTGGTCGCGGCCGGCATCGACGCGGCCGGCGGGCGCAGCGCGGGGACCCGGCTGACCATTGCGGGGCAGGTCGTCACGCCGCAGATCGATGTCGCACAATTCGGTCCGGGACTGATCGCGCGGATCCCGGGGGTCCGGCCGGGTTTCTCGGGCGGTCCGGTGCTCGACGGTCAGGGCCGGCTGGTCGGGATGCTCGCGGCGATCCGGGGCGGCTCGGTGCCGGCGCAGACCGCATCGGGTTTCGCGCCGCGCTCAGCGCCGACTGTGCGTGCGCAGGAGGCCTACGTGTTGCGGGGCGCCGATCTGGGCGCCGAGATCCGCCGCCTGCTCGGCACGTTGCGCTGAGGCGGCTCGCCCGCCGGCCACTTTCGACCTGACGCAGCCGTCGCGCTTTGCTAGCAACGCCGGGACGGCCGGATCCGGTCGTCCGGGGACGGGGGCGCGGCGCATGTATCTCGAGGGAGCGGAGATTGCCATCGTCGGCGCCGGGATCGGCGGACTGGCGGCCGCGACCGCGCTGGCGCAGCGCAGGGCGCGAGTGCGGGTCTTCGAGCGGGCGGAGACGCTTGGCGAGGTCGGGGCGGGACTGCAGGTCGGCCCGAACGCGGTGGCGGTGCTCGAGGCACTGGGGTTGCGCAGCGCGGCGGAGCAGCTCGCGAGCGTGCCGCAGGCCATCGAACTGCGCGATTTCGGCACCGGACGTCAGGTGGTGCGGCTTCCGCTCGGCGCGGCCGCGATGGCGCGTTACGGGCGGCCCTACTGGCAGTTTCATCGCGCGGATCTGCTCGACCTGCTTGCGGAGGCGGCACGGGAGGCCGGTGCGGAGATCGTGACTGGCGCGGCGTTGCGGGCCGCGTTGCCAGACGACGATGCCGTGCATCTGGACTTCTCCGATGGCCGCCGCGCGCGCGCGGGCATCGTCATCGGCGCAGATGGTGTGCGGTCCGGCCTGCGTTCGTCGCATCTGGACGGGGCCGCGCCGCGATTCACCGGTCACGTGGCCTGGCGGGGGCTGGTGCCGGCGGAAAAGCTGCCCGAGGGCGTGGTGCCGGAGGCCGCCTGCGTGACGATGGGTCCGGGCCGCCACCTTGTCACTTATCCATTGCGAAACGGGCGTTTGATCAACTTCGTTGCGGTGCAGGCGCGGGACGGCTGGCAGGCCGAGGGATGGATGCATCCCGATGATCCGGCGCATCTGCGTGCTGCCTTTGCCGGCTGGTCGGGGCTGCCGGAGCAGGTGCTCGGGGCCGCAACGGAAACTTTCCTCTGGGGGCTCTTCGATCATCCGGTTCTCCCGGTGTGGGCGCGTGGGCGGATCGCGCTGCTGGGGGATGCCTGCCATCCGATGCTGCCGTTTCTCGCGCAGGGGGCGGCAATGGCGTTGGAGGATGCCTGGGTTCTGGCGGCGGAGCTCGACGTGGCGCGGGAGCCGGAGCGTGGGCTGATGGCCTACGAGGCAAGACGAAAGCCGCGGGCGACACGGGTGCAACGGGCTTCGGCGCGGAATGCGCGGATCTACCACCTCGACGGGCCACTGCGCGGGGTCGCCCATGCCGGGCTGCGGCTCGGCTCGGCTCTGGCGCCGGGCGCGATGCTCGGTCGGTTCGACTGGCTTTACGGTGCGGATGTGGTGAGCGCCCGGGCAACGGGATGAGCCCGTGAAATCAGGGCTCTAGAGGTCGAGCGAGACCCAGATCGGCACGTGGTCGGAGGGTTTTTCGCGGCTCCGGACGTGGCGGTCTATGCCGCATTCCCGCAGCCTGTCGGCGGCCTGCGGGGTCATCAGGACATGGTCGATGCGGATGCCGTGATCCTTCGGCCAGGCGCCGGCCTGGTAGTCCCAGAAGGTGTAGGCGCCGGGGCGGGCATCGGTGGCGCGCAGGGCGTCGGTGAAGCCGAGATTGACGATGCGCCGATATGCGGCGCGGGTGTCGGGGAGGAAGAGCGCGTCGGTGGCCCAGACGGCGGGATCGTGACAGTCCGCGGGCTGGGGGATCACGTTGTAATCGCCCAGCATCAAGGCGCATTCCTCAGCATCCAGAAGGGCTTGGGCGCGATCTTTCAGGCGTTCCATCCAGTCGAGCTTGTAGGCGTATTTCGGACCCGGCGCCGGGTTGCCATTGGGAAGGTAAAGGCCGCAGACGCGGACCGTGCCGGCCTCTCCGGTTACGCTGGCCTCGATCCAGCGGGCCTGTTCGTCGGTGGGGTCGCCGGGCAGGCCGCGCGTCACGTCCTCGAGGGGCAGCTTCGAGAGGACCGCCACGCCGTTGAAGCTCTTTTGCCCGTGGGTTTCAAGGTTGTAGCCGGCGTCCTCGATCTTGCTGCGCGGGAAGGTGTCGTCGGTCGACTTGATCTCCTGCAGCACGGCGACATCGGGGTTTGCTTCCGCCAGCCAGTCGAGGAGGGCGGGCAGGCGTGCCTTGATGCCGTTGATGTTGAACGAGGCGATCTTCATGGGCGGGCTCCGGCAAATCCGGGCCGAGCCTAGGGGGGCCGCGGCGGGGGCGCAAGCGGCCCGGAGGGGCCGGAAAAGACCGTCTGCATTCCGTATGTTTCCCGTACGGATCCCGTACGTACAATCGCGCGCAGCCCAGTGCGGCGGCGGCCTGCTGCCGGCGCGCGGCGCGGCCGCGATGACCGGTAGCGGTACCGGTGAGTCCGGGCCCGGATCCGTCGCTGGCGGGCAGGGCCCGCCGACGGAATCAGGTCGACGAAACGGTGACCGGAAGGCCGCGGCTCAGGGAATTCGAGATCGTCGATTCGCTCCGAGCATGGTCGAGCAATCGTGCCCGCGCGGCGGCGTCGCCGTCGACCTCCAGGCGCACGGAGATGTCGGCCGAGACCGCGATAAGCGGGTCGCCCTCGAATTCCACCATGACGTCGATCTCGGCCATCCGGATGCCGATTCCGAGATGGTCGGCACTGAAGTGGAGCTGGTTGAAGTAGCCGCCGCCAAGTGCGAGCGCGAGAAGCTCGCCGCCGCTGAAGCCGATGCCGAGGCCGCCGGCGCTGCCCGCGCGGCGGTCGGCGACGACGCATTTCGCGCCGGCCCATCCGGTGGCGGCACCGGTGCCGGCGATCTGGCGGAAGGACACTTCGAGCTGCATGGCACGCTCTCCCTCCGCGCCAGCATAGCACGGGCCGGGCCGATCGCGGTCCGGTTTCCGCACCGCTCCCGAGTGGGGGGCGATGGCGGGACCGGACGGGGTGCCGGGGTGGAGAACGGGGATTCGGGACAGGGTGGACTGATCGCCTGCGCAGTGACCTGCGCGCGATATTTCTCCAAAGTACAACACCGAGCTTTTATGTGCTATGCTATGCATGCGCCTTTTGCAATTTTCGCGGAAGAACAGCGCCTATTTTCAGCCGTCCAGTACAGATATTCACATCCCTCTCAACCCAATGGAATGGAAAATGACACTCAAATTCCAGATCAACGGCTTTCGCTGCAATCAGGAAACCAGTGGCAAAGGCTCGGACGAAATCGCCTTCATCATCGCCGGGCTTCCCTGCGACAAGGACAGCTGGGGTGGGCCCGTCCGCTGGACCTACAGCGATCTCGAACGGCACTGGCGTGTCCGCTGGGCTACGGACATCGATTCCGGCGATCATCATGACTTCGAATATCCGATCTCCTTCGAGCAAGAGGTCGATCCGACGAAAGGTCTCGAGATCATCTTCTACCTGATGGAGATCGACGGTGCGCAGCGGACGAAGAAACAGGCACTCGAGGAACATGACCGGATCAAGGCGAATATCGAACGGGATTTCGTTCCCGGCAATCCGGTCGGAGCACGCAGATTGTCGCTCAGCACCTTTTCACGGGATTACCGTGCATTGGACGCAGACCCGGATTCGGGCGCGGGTTTCCTGAACGACAGTCCGGAGGACGTACTGGCGCGCAATGTCTGGCATATCGACCTCGAACGACCGCTTGCAGGCTCGCTGCTGCCGGAAGCCTACGAACGCTCGGCGGTGGGCCCGGAACTCGGCGTGCCTGGAAACCCGGACGTATACCGGGTCATGATGGGCGACGAAATGGTCGAGACCCGATCTTACGAGAACACGTCGGAGGGCAGTCGCTACACCTTCGACGCGCGCTATTCGCTTGTGCCCTGAGATCAGTGCGGAGGGCGGATTCGTCGCGTTCGGGAGGTTGCCGTGCTCAGGCGGCGGGCTGCACCTCCGGTTCCGGCTCCTCGCGCTCGATCTGGCTTCGGGCGATGCGGCGGGCGGTCTTGAAGATGCCGTCGAGAAGTTCGAGAAGCTCGACCTCGCGGACGTAGCGCCCGATGCCGCTGTCGGCGCTCTTGAGGCGCTCGAAGCGGGTCTTGCTGATGTAGCGCGACATCTCGACGACTTCGTGCTTCATGTTGCGCACCTTCGTGGCCAGTTCGGCATCCTCGGTGAGGACCGACCGGACGGCCCCCTCCAGCGCCTGTGCGACTTCGGCGTGGTATTCGGTCAGGCGTTCGGCGGTGTAGGGCGTGATGCCGGCGTGCTCCTCCATCCGCTTGCGCGTCGAGGTCACCATGTCCGAAGCGATGACATCGGCAATGTGCTCGAGGTCATTGGCAACGGTCACGAGCTGCATCAGGTCGCGCGACTGCTCGTCGGAGAGGCGCGACTGCGACACGTCGCCGAGATATTCGAGGATCGCCCGGTGCAGGTCGTCGACGGGCCGGTCCATCGCGTGGAGTTTCTCGAGTTCGGCCGCCGAGCCCGACAGGTTGACTTCGAGCGACTTCCTGAGCATCGCGGTGACATACTCCCCGAGCCGGCCGATCTCGCGCCGGGCATGCTCGATGGCGAAGGTCGGCGTCGTGAGAAGCTCCCGGTCGAGGTATTGCGGCGTGAGCGGCGCTTCGCGGGAGAGCGGCCGGTCCGGCACCAGCCACTCGACGAAGCGGGCGATCTGGGTGGTGAAGCCGATGAAGAGCAGCGTGTTCGCGACGTTGAAGAGGGTGTGGGCGTTGGCGACCTGACGCGGCACGTCGCCCTCCGGCGAAAGGGCGCGCGAGACCGCCGCGAGCTGGTCGATGAAGAGGATCCAGACGACGACGCCGGCCACGTTGAAGAGAACGTGCACCACCGCCGCCCGGACCGCCTCGCGCGGCTTGCCGATGGCGGCGAGGCCCGCCGTGGCGCAGGTACCGATATTGGCCCCCATCGCCACGGCGATTGCCGTCTCCAGCGACATGATGCCCTGGCCGGCCAGCACGATCACGATGCCGGTCGTGGCGGCCGAGGACTGGATGATCGCCGTGAACACCATGCCGGTCAGCACGGCGAGGACGGGGTTCTCCAGCGTTCCGATGAAGTCGATGAAGGCCTCGTTGGAGCGCAGCGGCGCCATCGCCGTGCTCATGAGGCCCATGCCGTAGAATACCAGGCCGATGCCAAGCAGCATCCGCCCGTAATCCTGCCAATCCTGCCGTTTCGAGAGGAAGGAGAACAGGAACCCGACGGTGATCATCGGGAGCGCGAAGCGGGTGACGTTGAAGGCGAGGATCTGCGCCGTCACCGTGCTGCCGATGTTGGCCCCCATGATGACGCTGACGCTCTGCGCCATCGACATGAGACCCGCCGAGATGAAGCCGACGAGGATGACGGTGGTCACCGAGGAGGAATTGACCAGCCCGGTCACGATCGCGCCCATCCCCGCGCCCGTGAAGCGGTTGCTGGTGACCTTGCCGAGGAGATCCTTCAGCTTGTCTCCGGCGACGCGCTTGAGGGCCGCCGTCATCAGGTCCATGCCGAAGAGAAAGAGCGCGAGCCCGCCGAAGAGGCCGCTGAAGAGCGCGAACTTGTCGAGTTCCCCGGTCATCGGGGCGCGGCCTCCGGCGCCTTCACGACGGTGACCGGGGCGCTGGCGATCTGGGCGACGCGTTCGGCGACCGATCCGAGCATGACATGCGGCAGGCCGGTGCGCCCGCGGCTGCCGACAACCACGAGGCCGGCGCCGATCTCGTCGGCGACCTCGCAGATCCGGCCCGAGGGCAGTCCGGTCACACGCCGGGTCTCGATGCGTCCGAGGCCGGGGGCGTCGGGGTTGCGCGCGCGCACGCCGTCGACGAATTCCCCGAACATTTCCTCGGCGACATCCTCCATCGGCTGCAGCCATTCGGCTCCGGGCTTGCGGTAGAATCCCGGGCTTGATGCCGGATCATGCACGACATGGAGCACGACCAGCCGCGCCCCGTCCTGCTCGGCCCGGGCCGCCGCCCAGAGCAGCGCGGCCTCGGAATCAGGGGAGAAGTCGACGGCGCAGAGGACCGGAGGCCGGGTCATCGGAGGGGTGCGCGCCCGGTTCGCGGGGAGGCTCTGAGCCGCCCGCACGGCGTCGGGCAGTCCGTCCGGGCGCCCTGCGGGGCTCGACCAGGGTGGCGTGCGCCCGCAGGGCCGGTGCCGGCCCGAAGGTCCCCGTACACGTCCTCGCCCTCGCGTCGGTTCCGTCTAGGATGGCGCATTCCGTCCCTCCGCGGATGGTCGCGATCACGCTGGACCACTCGAATCATGACACTTATGTGTCATCTGTGTGACACTTGCGGCATACTATGTGAAGAAGGGAATTTGTTCGGCGCGGAACCGGCGGGATCGGTGCGGCTCCGGCTGTCACGGGCGGCAACCGCGCCGCCGGGGACCCGGGCCATCGGCGGCGCCCTGCGGCCGGGGCCGGACCTGTCGCGCCTGACCGGAGATGTGGCGGGGGCGCCGGAACTCCCGGGGCGACCGGCCGCGCTCGCACGGCCTTCTCCGGCGCGTCCTACATCGAGAAGGAGGTGCCGCAGCCGCAGCTCGAGGCGGCGTTGGGATTGTTGATCACGAAGCGCGCGCCGATCAGTTCGTCGGTGAAGTCGATCTCGGCATCGGCGAGGAAGGGCAGGCTGACCGGGTCGATCAGAACCTTGGCGCCGTCCTTCTCGAGCACGAGGTCGTCGGCGGCGGGGGCCGCTTCGAGGTGGATGTCGTACTGGAAGCCCGAGCAGCCGCCGCCCTCGACGGCGACGCGCAGGCAGGACGCTTCGGCGTCCGCGGCGATTTCGGCGAGGCGGGAGAAGGCGCGGTCGGTGACACGCGGAGGGATGGCGAGGTCCATGCTTTCGGCCCAATTCCGGATCGGTTACGCAGGGAATGTAAGTCCGCGCCCGCAGGCGGACAAGACCGGAGCCGTGCCCATGTCGACGATCGCCGCCTTCGCCACGCTTCCCGAGGACAGTCGGGGGCGGCTTCATGCCGAGGACAGCTCGACGCACCGCTCGGCCTTCCAGCGCGACCGGGACCGGATCATCCATTCCTCGGCGTTCCGGCGGCTCAAGCACAAGACCCAGGTCTTCGTCGAGCACGAGGGCGATTACTACCGCACGCGGCTGACCCATTCGATCGAGGTTGCGCAGGTGGCGCGCACGCTGGCCCGGGCGCTGGGGCTGAACGAGGAGCTCGCCGAGGCGGTGGCGCTGGCGCATGATCTCGGCCATCCGCCGTTCGGTCATACCGGCGAGGAAGCGCTGCAGGTGCTGATGGCGCCGCATGGCGGGTTCGATCACAACGCGCAGGCTCTGAAGATCGTCACGCGGCTCGAGGCGCATTACGCGGATTTCGACGGGCTGAACCTGACCTGGGAAACCCTCGAGGGGATCGCGAAGCACAACGGGCCGGTGACGGGCGAGGTGCCCTTCGCGCTGGCGGAATACGTGGCGCTGCACGATCTGGAGTTGGGCACCCATGCCAGTGCCGAGGCGCAGGTGGCGGCAATCTCGGACGACATCGCCTACAACAACCACGATCTCGCGGACGGTCTGAGGGCCGGGCTCTTCACGCTCGAGGATCTGCGGCAACTGCCGGTGATCGGCCCCTGCATCGCCGCGGTCGATGCGCGCTGGCCGGGTCTCGATCCGGCGCGGCGCGAACACGAGGCGCTCCGGCGGTTCTTCGGGCTGCTGGTCGAGGACGTGCTGGCGACGAGCCGGGCGCGGATCGCGGAGGCTAGGCCCGTGGACGCGCAAGCGGTGCGCGAACTGGGAAGGCCGGTGGTGCGGTTTTCCACGGGCACCTTCGGAGAGCTGAAGGTGATCCGGGAATTTCTCTATCACCGGATGTACCGGCACTGGACGGTGCAACGGATGCGGCGCAAGGCCAAGATCGTGGTGAACGAGCTGTTCGGGATGTTCATGGAGGCGCCCGAGCTGATGCCCGACGGCTGGAACGCCTGCAGTGCGCATCAGGGCACGTTGCGCGCCCGAGTGGTGGCGGATTACATCGCCGGCATGACCGACCGCTTCGCGCTCCAGGAACACCAGAAGCTCACGGACCCGATGGTGAAGGCCTGAGTGCAGAGCGCGCGCAACGGATCAGATTAGCACTGCGGTGCCGCCGTTCGACGGGATTGGCGAGCGGATTTTTTCGGGGGTGGGCCCGCTTGCGGCCGGTGTCTCGGAGGAGCCGGTGGGGAGACGCGTTCCGTCAGTAGATGAGACGGGCGCCGATCTCCTCGGGAACCTCTTCCCGGGGCACGAATGTCCAGCGCGGACGTATCGCGAAAGCGGGCTGGCGGAAGAAGGCCTCCGGCATGCCGTCACGGGTGACGACGGTCCAGTTGAAACCGCCCCGTGCATCGAAGAACGATACAAGAGCAGCTTCATCCGCGTTCAACAAGCCCGGGCCGAAATGCTTCTCGAACGCGCAGACGAGCGCTTCGGCGTCTTCCTTGGGCATGGGATCCGGGGCGATCGGCGTGCTTCCGGTCTCGAACGGTCTGTTGACGTACATCTGCTCTGCTCCTCGGGCCATTTTTTTTGTATGTTGTCCTATCTGCCGGCCACAGTAGACCTTGCGGGGCGCTTCCGGACCGGCGTCGTGCCTCAACGTAGCATGGGAAACGAGGTTGCCTTGCATGATTAGGCGCAAGGCTCTGGAATTGGCGGAAATTCGCCGAAAGTGATTTCGGCGCGTCCCGGAAGGCTACAACCGGAGGGTGCAGAGCGCTGTCGGCTGGGGATGCGCGCCCGGTCGGTCAATCGCTTCGGGCTGCAGCCGGAGATGTCGCGTTCGGACCCGATCGTGAAGGCCGGCTTCCACCTGCGGACCTAGACCTGTCGTGGCTCGGCTGGCCTTCGCGGCATTTTTCGCCTATACCGCCGGAAAGTCACAGGTGGCTCGATGATGCTTTTCGCTGCGAAGAGCTAGCGTCGCCGGAACAATTCTGCCTCCAAGAGGCAGCCGGGGGAGAGAAATATGCCAGTCAAGCCGCCAGTAACCAATCTGCCGATCCGGGTTTCTCAATCGGGATTCTACCGCGGATTCACCAAGGACGTCACGGTGACCGCAAAGATCATCGTCGGGGCTCTGATTCTCTGGGCGATCGCGTTTCCCGATCAGGCGGCGGCGGCGCTGGGAGCGGTGAACAGCATCATCCTTGCGACGTTCAATTACTGGTACGTCTACGTGATGGCGTTCTTCGTGGTGCTGTGCTTCGCGCTTGCCCTCTGGCCGGCGGCGGGCCGGCTCAGGCTCGGGCTCGAGGACGACCGGCCGGAGTTTTCGAACTTCTCGTGGTTCTCGATGATGTTCGGGGCTGGCATCGGCATCGGGATGCTGACCTTCGCGACCGCGGAGCCGATGTACCACTTCGCCACGAACCCCGCGACGATCCAGGGGATGACCGAGGGCTCGACCGCCGGGAACGTGCGCGACGCCTATATCTGGTCGTTCACCCATTGGGGGCTGGCGGCGTGGTCGGCCTATGCGATCGTGGGTCTGGCGCTGGGGTACTTCTCCTATCGCCGCGGCCTGCCGCTGACGATCCGCTCGGCGCTGACGCCGATCTTCGGGGCGCGGCTCTCGGGGCCGCTCGGGCATGTGGTGGACGTCGTGGCGGTCGTTGCCACCGTTCTGGGCGTGTCGCAGACGCTGGGCTTCGGGGTGGAGCAGTTCATTTCGGGGCTCTCGCGCATCGGCTTCGGCGACTGGCTCTACACCGTCTCGGAGGACGGCACGCGCTCCTCGTCGAACATGGGCATCATCGTCGCACTCCTCGTGATCATGGGTGCCTCGACGCTGTCGGCGCTTTCGGGCGTCGGCAAGGGCATCAAGTGGCTGTCGAACATCAACATGGCGCTCAGCTTCTTCGTGCTGGCCTTCTTCCTGATCTTCGGATCGACCTTCTTCGGGCTTACCACGCTGTTCGTCGGCATCTGGGACTACCTCTTGTCCATCCCGGGCAACTTCCTGACGGTCTGGGCGGCGGACGGCACCGAGACCGGCGATGCGCTGGCAAGCTGGCAGGGGGGCTGGACGATCTTCTACTGGGCCTGGTGGATCGCCTTCGCGCCCTTCGTCGGCGTGTTCCTCGCGCGCATCTCCAAGGGCCGGACGATCCGCGAATACGTGCTCGGCGCGATGATCATTCCCGCCCTGATGTGCTTCGTGTGGTTCGCGCTGGTCGGCGGCACGGCGATCGATCTGGAACTGACCGGTGTCGCGGACGGCGCGATCGCCGGCGCGGGCCAGGCGGACCAGCTCTTCGCGATGCTGGCGGTTATGCTGAGCGAGACGCTGGCCTATGCGATGTCGGTTATCGTGGTGATCCTGCTGCTGACCTATCTGGTGACCTCGGCCGATTCTGCGGTGCTGATCATCAACACGATCAACGCCGCCGGCGACGAGGGCCCGAAGGCGCGGCCGCACATCCTGTTCTGGGGGGCGGCGCTCGCCTTCGTGGTGGGCGGGCTGATCCTCGCCGGGGGTCTGGGCGCGATCCAGACCGCGATGGTCATCGGCGCGCTGCCGTTCAGTCTCGTGATGGTGCTGATGGGCCTGTCGCTGATCAAGGCCATCTGGCGCGACAACCAGCGGCTGAAGCACGGCCTGCCGACGACCCATGTGACGTCCGAGGCCACTGCGCCCGGCGTCGTGCCTTCGCCGGCGGAATAACCCAGCGCCGCGGCCCGCTTCGGCGGATCGCGGCCTTCCGCGGGCGATTCGGGACCATTCCGATGGACTTCCGCGCGGTTTTCTGCATGGTGCTTCGGGCTGAAAGACGGCCGAGGGGCCGGCACGAAAAAAGGACAGGCAAAGACATGAAAACATCGCACATCGTCCGGGGAGCTGCGGCGGCCCTTCTGATGATCGGCATCGCGGGCTGCACGCCGGCCAATACCGGCAACCTCGTCAACGCCAACCAGGCGCAGGCCGCGCAGTCGGTGTCGATGGGCACCGTGACCAACGCACGCAACGTCACGCTGCAGGGCGGCAACGCGCCGGCCTCCGTGACCGGAACCATCGCCGGCGGCATCGTCGGCGGCCTGCTCGGCAACGAGATCGGTGGCGGCCTCGGGCGTGACATCGCCACGGCGGTCGGTGCGACGGCCGGTGCGGCTGCGGGCAACGCGGCGGCCAATGCCGCGACGACGCAGGCCTCGGTCGAATGGACCGTCCAGCTCGACAGCGGCCGGTCGATCGCCGTGATCCAGTCAGAGCCGATGCTCTCGATCGGCCAGCGGGTTCAGGTCATCCAGAGCGCCAACGGCACCACGCGGCTCCAGCCGGCGTGACGCGCGTCCGGGCCGGCTCCCGCGCGGGGCCGGCCCGATGCCCCGCGGCGCGCAGCCCGGGGCGGAGGTCGGCCTGCGGGCCGGCGCCGATGTGTCCTTCCCTTTATCGGTGATCCCGGGCCGCGCCTGCGGGCCCGCGCCCTCATGTCGCGCCGGGCGTCGGCTTGTCCGTTCGGCGGGGCTGTGGCATGCCGAAGCGGGCGCATGTGCGTTCTGGGAGGACGGCATGCGGCTTCGCGGCAGGGTGACGGGCGGACTTGCGGGGCTGATGCTCGCGGTTCTGGCGGGCGAAGGCGAGGCGGCGGAGATCCGCATTCCCGAGCATGTCGGCACCGAGACCTGCGTGACATGTCACGAGGACGAGGCCCGGGCCTGGACCGGCTCGCACCATGACTGGGCCTGGACCCTGCCGGGGCCGGACACGGTGCTGGGCGATTTCGACGACGCGGAATTCGAGCATCACGGCGTGGTCACGCGGTTCTTTCGCGACGGTGACGGGTATTTCGTCGAGACCGATGCGGTGGACGGCACCCGGGGGACCTGGGAAGTGGTGGGCGTGGTCGGCGTCACGCCGCTCCAGCAATACCTGCTCTCGCCGGAGCCGGGGCGGTTGCAGACCCTCGACGTGGCCTGGGACACGCTGGAGAACCGCTGGTACCACGTGTTTCCCGATCAGGAGATCGGGATCAATGACGGCTTGCACTGGGCGGGGGCCTACAAGAGCTGGGAGGCGCGCTGCGCGGAGTGCCACGCCACCGGCTACAGCCGGAACTACGCCGCCGAGGCGCGGGTCTATGCGCCGGTGGTGGCGGAGATCGGCGTCGGCTGCGAGGCCTGCCACGGGCCGGGGGCGGCGCATCTCGACTGGGTGGAGACCTGGGAGGCCGAGGGCGTGGAGGCCGCCGATGCCGGCATCTGGCCCGGCATGGGGGCGGCGGGGTTCTCGCAGCCTTTCGCGCCGGACGATCCGGAGGCGGAGATCCAGCAATGCGCCGCCTGCCATTCGCGGCGCGAGGCGTTCTTCGACGGCAACCCGCTGCCCGGCTCGAACTACCACGACAACTTATGCGCTCTCGCTGCTGCGCGAGGGGCTCTATCACGCCGACGGCACGATCCTCGACGAGGTCTACGTCACCGGATCGTTCCTGCAATCGAAGATGTATGCCGAGGGCGTGCGCTGCACCGATTGCCACGATCCGCACCGCGCTGCACTGCGCGCCGAGGGCAATGCGGTCTGCACCCAGTGCCACAATCCGGAAGGCAACGAGAGGTTTCCGACGCTGGTGCCGGCGGATTACGACTCGCCGTCGCACCACTTCCACGAGGCGGGCAGCGCCGGGGCGCAATGCGCGGCCTGCCACATGACCGAGCGGGTCTACATGGGCAACGATCTGCGGTCGGATCATTCGTTCCGCATTCCGCGGCCCGATCTGGTGGCGGGCACCGGGGCGCCGGATACCTGCACCGACTGCCATGACGACCGCGACGCCGCCTGGGCGGCCGAGGCGATCGCCGGGTGGTATCCCGAGAGCGACAATCGCGGGCCGCATCCTGTCACGACCTTCGCCGCGGCGCGGGTCGCGCCGATGGGCCAGACGGAGGCGCTGATGGCGCTCGCGACCGATGCGGCAGCGGCGGGGATCGTGCGGGCGACGGCGCTGGAACTGCTCACGCCGGTGGCCGATCCGGGTCTCGCCGCCGCGGCGGCAGGGTTGATGGACGATCCCGATCCGCTGGTGCGGGCCGCGGCGGTGCGCTTGCAGCGCGGGGTGCCGGGGCCGGAGCGGGTCGCGGCGCTCGAGGGCGCGCTCGCGGATCCGGTGCGTGCCGTGCGGGTGGCGGCGGCGCGCACGCTGATCGACGTGCCCGGGGCCGAGTCGGAGCCCGCGGTGCGCGCGGCGATGGGCGAGTGGCGCGGGGCGCTGTCGGCGAATGCGGATTTTCCCGAGACCCATCTGATCATCGGAGGGATCGGGCTGACCTCGCGGAATTTCGCGCTGGCGCAGCAGGGGTTCCGCGAGGCGGTGACGCTCGATCCGCAGCTTCTGGACGGCTGGCGGATGCTGGTGCGGATCGCCGCGGCGACGGGAGACATGCCCGGTGCGATGGCGGCGCTGGAGGAGGCGGAGACGGCCAACCCCGGCAGCCTCGTGCTCGAGGATCTGCGCGCCGAGCTCGGATTGCCGCCGGCGCGGTGAAGTGGCGCGGCGCGGCGCCAGGGTGGTTTCAGTGCCCGGATGCGGGATCGGGGTGTTCCGGTCCGGAGCGGTTTCGCTCTAGGGTCGTGTGTCGTTGTTTGCCCGAGGGGACGTCCGATGCAGGAGCCGCCACCGCCCAACCGCAAGGCCCGCCGCGCCGCCGAGGCCGCGGGGGAGATGACCGAGGCGAAGTTCCTCAGGATCGCCGACCGGTTCATCGACCTCGCCAATCGGGAGAACCGCGACGTGAAGGCCACCGACCTGCATCTGGCGTTTCTCTATGCCGCGGCGCGCTACAACGCGCATGTGGCGCGGCGGGTGCTCGATGTCGCGGAGGACGAGCCCTTCGTCGAGGACATGGTGCGCAAGTACCAGGACATGCTGCGCAACCATCTGGCCGATCCGCAGCTCTGAACCGCCGGGGCGGTCAGGAGCGGTCGGTATCGGTATCGGTGTCGAGGGCGAGGCGCTGGCGCAACGAGGCGCGGCGCGGCGCAGCGGCCGGCGGGGCAACGGCGGGGACGGACTCCGGTTCGGGTGCGGCTTCGGGTAGGGTTTCCAGTTCCGGAGGAAGTGGGTCGGCTTCGGCAGCTTCGGCAGCGGCGAGTCCGGGCGCTCGGGGTCCGGGTATGTCAGCTTCCGGGTCGGTCGGGTCCGCAGGCTCGGCGAGGGTCTCGCGCAGATAGCCCGAGCCGATCTTCCAGGCGGAGGTGAAGGTCTTCATCACCATCTTGGGATCGTTGAAATCCTCGCCGTGATCGACCAGACCGTCGAGATTGGCGAAGACCGGGTCGGAGCGCCAGACCGCGCGCAGGGCCTGCTGGCGCAGGAGCTTCGGCACGCCCCGGCGGAAGAACACTTCGAGGTCGCTGTCGGGGCCGAGGCGCGCTAGGTCGACGGCCTCGGCAGCGGCGCGGTTGGCCTCGAGCTCCGCCGGGTCGGGCTCGGGCTCGGGCGCGGTGGCCGGGAGCGGGGCGGCCTCCGGTCCGGGGGCGCCCTCGCGGGCAGCCTGCTTCAGGCGCGACCAGCGGGCGAGGCGGCCGGTCTCTTCTTCGGGGCTTTCGGGCATCGTGCCGGGTCTCACTGGCGGGTCAGCGGCGTGAAGACCGCCGACTTTCCGAACTTCTGCTCCTCGGCGTCGAGGCGGTCGCGGCGGCGCTTTTTGAACGGTTCGGCTTCGTGATGGACGTCGACGAAGGCTTCGAGGAACACCGCGACCGGTTCGGGCATCGCGACCTTGCCGATGATCGCGTCGGTCCAGCCGTGGAAATCCTCGGCCTCGTAGGGCGAGGCGGTGATGCGGTGGGCGTCGTAGGGGAAGGCGTCGCTGGCCGGGCGGGTCTGGTGGAGCAGGATGTAGAGCTGCGGTGCGTCGCGGCGGAGGTTCTCGACCAGCGCCTCGGTTTCCTTGCGGTGCAGGACGAGATCGAGAGTGCCGGCATTGTACTGGACGAAATCGGTGCCGCGCAGGGTCTCGGTCCAGCCGGCGGGCCGCTCGGTGGTCATGAAGGCGGCGATCGGCTTCCAGATCGTCGAACCCCAGCGGTGGGTCAACTCGCGGCGCTCGACGATGATGCCGAGGGGGAGGCGCACCTCCTTCTGGTCGACCGGGCGCATCGCGGCTCCTTCTGCGGCCCGCAACCGGGGCGGGCGGGCTCGGACGCTCATCTTACGAAAGATGCGGCGGTTCACAAGAATGGGTTGGACCGCGTTGGGTTCACGCTTTAGCCTCGAAGCGGAAAGCCCTTCAATTCTCACGAAAACGTGTGCCGATGACCGAGACCGAGACCAAGTGCCTGATCTGTTCCTGCGAGGGGACGATGGCGCCCGATGCGGCGGCGATCGCGGAGGCCACCGGCATGGCGGTGGCGCCGCGTCACAGCCTGCTGTGTCGCCGGCAACTGGGATCCTTCGAGCGGGCGTTGGCCGAGGGCGGCCCGCTTGTGGTGGCCTGCACCGCCGAGGCGCCGCTCTTCGAGGAGGTGGCCGAGGAGGCCGGGCGGGGCGGCACGGTGCGCTTCGTCAACATCCGCGAGACGGCGGGCTGGTCGGAGGAGGGGGCCGCGGCCGGGCCGAAGATGGCGGCGCTGCTGGCCGGGGCCGCGTCGCGCGGCGAGCCGGCCGGGCTGAAATCGGTGGAATCCGACGGGCTTTGCCTCGTCTACGGTGCCGGGCAGGCGGCGATGGAGGCGGCCAAGCTGCTTGCAGCGCGGCTGTCGGTGACGCTGCTCCTGTCCGATCCGGGCGATCTGATGCTTGGCGGGGCTGCGGCGGTGCCGGTCTATCGCGGGCGGGTGGTGCGCACCGAGGGCAGTTTCGGGAAGTTCGCGGTGACGGTGGACGGCTACGCGCCGCTCAAGCCCTCGGCGCGGGCCGAGCCGGTGTTCGAAGCGGCGCGGGACGGGGCGGTATCGGAATGCAGCCTGATCCTCGATCTCTCGGGCGGTACACCGCTGGTGAGTGGCGCGCGACATCGCGACGGCTATTTCCGCGCCGATCCGGGCGATCCGGCGGCGGTGCTGCGCGCGGTGCTCGCGGCGAGCGACATGGTCGGCAGTTACGAGAAGCCGATCTATGTGGATTACAACGCCGAGACCTGCGCGCATTCGCGCTCGACGCAGACTGGCTGCACGAAATGTCTCGATGCCTGTCCGGCGGGCGCGATCGTCTCGCTGGGTGATCCGGGCGTGGAGATCGATGCGGGGATCTGCGGCGGTTGCGGAGCCTGTGCAGCACGCTGTCCGACCGGGTCGATCAGCTACCGCTATCCGCGGCGCGAGGACATGATCGCGCGGGTGCAGGCGATGCTGGGAACCTATTTCGCGGCCGGTGGCGCGGCCGATCCGGTGCTGCTGGTGCATGACGGCGAGCAGGGGATCGCGGTGATCGAGGCGCTGGCGCGCTTCGGGCGCGGGCTTCCGGCGCGGGTGCTGCCGGTGGAGACCCACAAGCCGACCCAGATCGGGCATGTGGAGATGGCGGCGATGTTCGCGGCCGGTGCGGCGCGGATCGTGTTCCTGCTCGCGCCCGAGGACCGCGACGAACTCGCGCCGCTCGAGGCGGAATGCACGCTGACAGGCGCGGTGCTGGACGGGCTGGGGCTGGCCGGGACCGGGCGCATATCGGTGGTGACGAGCGCCGATCCGGACGTGCTGGATGCGGAGCTCTGGGGCGGCGCGCGGCCCGCGGCGCTGACGCCGGCGCCGTTCGCGGCCCTCGGCTCGAAGCGGGACATCGCGCGGACGGCCTTCGCGGCGCTGGCGCGGCAGGTGGCGGTGCCGCCCGAGCCGATCGCACTGCCGGAGGGTGCGCCCTACGGGCGGATCGATGTCGATGTGGCGGCCTGCACGCTCTGCATGGCCTGCACCTCGGCCTGTCCGGCGGCGGCGGTGATCGACACGCCGGGCGAGCCGCGGCTCCGGTTTGTCGAGAGCGCCTGCGTGCAGTGCGGGCTTTGCGTGAGCACCTGTCCGGAAAATGCGTTGTCACTCGCGCCGCGGTTGAACCTCGCGCCGGCGGCGATGGCGCCGGAGACGCTGAAGGAGGAGGAGCCGTTCGACTGCGTGTCCTGCGGCAAGCCCTTCGCCACGCGCTCGACCATCGCGCGGATCAGGGAGCAACTTGCCGGCAAGCACGCGATGTTCGCGACGCCGGAGAAGGCGCGGATGATCGAGATGTGCGACACCTGCCGGATCGAGTTTCAGGCCAACAGCGCCGACAACCCCTTCGCGTCGGGCACGCGGCCCCGGATGCGGACCACCGATGACGATCTCGCACGGCGGGCGGCGGGTACGCTCGATCCCGATGACTTCATCATCGGGGACGAGTGAAGCGCGGTCAGTTCGCCGGGTTCTGGGCGCGGCAGAGGTCTTCGGCGCGGGTCTTGAACGAGATGGATTGCGGCTCGGTGATCAGGCCGTCGGCGAGCATCTGGTCCACGTCGCCGATGCGCCGCTCGAGGCAGGCGGCGAGGGCGGGATTGTCGGTCGCCGGCAAGGCTGGCGCCTCGACGATCGGCAGGCCCGGGCGGTCGGGCGAGAACAGGCTGGCGATGTCGTCCGACCAGGTGGACCAGATCACCCAGCCCATGGAAATGGCGACGGCGAGGCCGATGAGCCGGGCGAGCGGGGTGTCGAGGAAGCCGTATTCCTGATCGCCGGAATGGGTGGCTGCCATGATCGTCTCTCCTCGGCTAGCTGCGGCGCACCGGCAGGTTGGTGAGCAGGTTCTGCGGCTTGACCACCAGATGCCGGTCGGCGGTGACCGCCAGCCCCAGATATACCGGCTTGCCCCGGAGCCTGTCCAGCGCGTCGGCCTCCTCGACGAATTCGAGCCGGTAGAGGCCGATGATCCGGGCAATCTCGGTCTCGTCGGGGGTCTCCCCTGCATAGAGCGCGTTGAGGAGCCGGGTCGCCTCGGCATCGAGGCCGATATGCCACGACCAGCGGTCGTCGCGGATCGACTTGACGGCCTGGATGCGGGTATCGACCTTGAGGAAATGCGCGATCCAGCGCGACATCACCCGGCCGAGCGCATCGGGGCCGGGTTCGGTGAAGCGGAAGTCGATGGCGGTGTCGAAGCGGTCGGAGCGCGTCCAGTATTCCTCGGCCGTCGCGGGGGTGAGCACGTCGAGGCTGACCTCGCGCGGATTGGCGCCACCGATGAGCTGCTCGAAGCTGACCTCGCCGGAGGCGGCCTGCATCTCCACCACCTCGGCATCGGCGAGCATCAGGCGGTCCTCGCCGATGGTGGCGATCTGTTCGCGGAAAAGGAGCTCGGCGGCGCGCAGGGTGATCGGGTCGGTCTCGCCGTCGAGGATGTTGCGCAGGATCAGGTGCACCATCTGGTCGATGAAGACCGGCGGGATCGCGATGGCGCCGCCGGTGAAGAGCGCCGAATAGGCCGCCTCGATGGTGCCGTGGGCGGCCAGGTGGTCGCGGAAGCGCAGCAGGACCCGGTAATTGTCGGCGGTGTCGCCATCGGCGAGCCCGTCGAGCTCGGACGGGGCGACGGCGGCGAAGGGGTCGGCCATCAGCCGCTCGAAGAGGGCGATCTCGGCGGCGCAGCTCTCCTCGACCGGGTGAATCTCCGGGCGGGTGAAATAGGCGCGCAGGAAATCGGGCGTGACGTGGAGCCAGCCCTCGGGATCGCGGGTGACGAGGTGGAGGCCGGCGGATTTCCAGAAGTCGGTCACGGCGTGCCTTCGTCCTCGACGATGTCCCAGACCCGGGCGTGGTGGCAGTCGGCGCTGGTGTCCACCTTGCGGAAGGCTTCGCGGATCTCGCCGGTCGCGTCGTGGTGGCGGCGCACGGTCAGGACGGTGCCGAAGGGCAGGCCGTCACACATCTCGGCGACGAAACCGATCTCGGCCTCGGCGGCGGGGCGGGCGGTGGCGAGGTCGGGCGCACCGTAGGCCGCGACGAAATGGGCCGCGAGGCGGTCGGCGAGGCCGTCGCGCTCGGCCGGCGTGATGCCGGTGACGGAGACGAAGGTGCTGTGGCCGAAGCTCTCGAGCGACAGGAAGCCGTTGGCGAAGGCCTGGCGGGTCTTGCCGTTCAGCGCGTCGGGGCCGAGATCGGCAAAGGCGAAGGCGCCGCTGACCGCCCATTCCTCGGGCTCGGCGGCCGTCTCGAACACGCTGGTATCGGAGCGGTCGAAGCGCAGGGTTTTCAGGAACTTCACGGGTCTTGCTCGCGGAGGGTCTTCAGGGCGTCGATAGTGGCGGCGAGCTGCATGGCACCGGCCTGGTCGCGCCAGAGGGCGTTGCCGCTCGCATCGAGGCCGGTCGGGGCGCCGAGGCCCGCCAGCGCCATCGGGACCTTCGAATCCAGCCGGGCCCACCAGTGGGTGTGGACGCCGCGAAAGCCATCCTGCTCCCAGCCGTGGATGCCGGCGACGAGGTGTCGCGCGAAGGATTCCAGCAATTCCTGCGGGGGGATCTCGCCGCAGCCCTCGTTCCAGAGGTCGGTGCGGTCGGGAACCTCGCCGGGCTCGGCCGCGTGGTCGGATTGCGGCAGCAGGGCGACCTCGATCCCGAGTACCATCCAGTCCGGGTCCTCGCCCGGGGCAAGCTGCAGGTCGAAGCGGCCGGCGGCGGCGCCGTTGACGCGCAGCACCGCGGGCCAGGAATGGGTGACGGCGACTTCCGGCGGGGCCAGGGCGCCGAGCGCGTCGCCGAAGGCCACCATCGCCACGAAGAGCATCTCGCCGCAGCGGTCGCGGCCCACATCGGGTTCGAGCACGAGGGCGGCCGAGAGGATCCCCGCGCGCTCGGCGAAGAGCAGGTCACCCGCCCCGAGGCGCCGGGCCTCGGCGCCGGCACGGGCCAGCGCCCCGGGGTCCGCGCCGGGCGGGACCGGATGGGCACTCAGGAGCGGCGGCAGGGAGAGGGCGGTGTCGCTCACGCGCGCTCAGGCATCGGAGGTGTCGATCGTACCCTCGATGACATGCTCGAGATCGGTGCCCGCGGCGGTGAGGACGACGCGGACGTGAAGCGTGTCGCCGGCGGCGCCTTCGCGGACGATGCGCTCGATCTCCTGCTGCGAGGTCACGCCGACCTGCTTGAGGAACTTGCGCATCGACATGTTGAAACCGTCAGTCATGGGGGATTGCTCCCGGTCGGGTCAGTCGAGCCGGACCGTCTGGTTGGGCGAGGTGCCGACCTCGCTGGCGGGGGTGACAAAGAGATATTGCGACATCCCCCAGGCCCCGAGGCTGATCAGGACGGTGAGCAGTAGTCCGGACAGGACCTGTTTCATCGCGGGTTCTCCGTTCGGGCGCGGATGTCGCGCGCGGGTGTCACTCTACGCTCTGGGTGGCCTTTTTCAAGAAGCGGATCAGGTCGTCGCGGCGGGTGACGCTGGTCAGGCGCTGGACCGGCATCTTGGTGCCCGGCAGCACGACGTCTGGGCCCTCGTCGAAGAGCCGGGCCACGGTGGTCTCGGTCCAGACGATGTCGCTGGCCCGCAGGGCGTCCGAATAGGGGTAGCCGGGCACGGTGCCGACCTTGCGGCCGAAGAGCTTGTGGAGGGTGGGGCCGGCGCGGTTGGCGTCGTCGGGAGTGAGGGTATGGCAGATCGAGCATTTGCGCTGGAATTCGAGGGCGCCGGGATCGGTGCTGTCGGTGATCTCGAAGCGGCGGGGCGATTGCGAGAGGATGGGGTCGACGCTCGGCGGGGCGATCTGCCAGCGCATGGCGAAATCGTCGAGACCGACATGGAGGATCTGGCCGGTGTCGGGCACGAAGGCGAAATCCCAGACCGGGCCGTGCGCGACGGGGCCGTCGACGAGCGGGGCGCCGCTCGACATCGAAGACCGCGATGTTGCCGGCGGTGTCGCTGTAGCCGATGCGCGTGCCGTCGGGGGCCGTGCGGACGCTCTGGATCGGGGTGTCGGTGACGGCGAGCGGGGTCAGCGCGCCGGTGGCGATGTCGAGGATCGCGGCGGTGCCGTCGAGCGCCCCGAAGGCGAGGCGCTGCGCGTCGATCACGGCGAGGCTGTTGATGCCCCAGCCGTGGCGGAGCACCGGGCGGATCAGGCGGGCATCCGGCAGCGACCAGGCGAGGATCTGGCCGTCATAGCCACCGGTGTAGAGGGTGGCGCCGTCGGGCGCGAAGGCCACTGCGTTGACGTTGCCCTTGTGGCCCTCGAGCACGGCGATCTCGCGGGCGGCCGTGAGATCGTGGAGCCGGGCGGTGCCATCCCAGCGGGCGGTAGCGGCGCGGCTGCCGTCGGGGGAGATGGCGACGTCGAGGGTCTTGACCGGATCGCCCGGGATGCGGGCCGCGGGCTGGCCGGTGGCGAGATCCCAGATCATCAGGGTGCCATCGTCGCCCACCGAGACCGCCGCTGTCTCGCCGGGCAGGAAGGCCGCGTCGTTGACTGCACCGTCATGGCCGAGCAGGCGCCACAGGATGCGGGCATTGACCTGTCCGATGTCCCACAGGATCACCGAATAGTCGAAGGAGGCGGTGAGCGCGCGGCTGCCGTCGGCGGAGATCGCGATCGACTTGACCGGGCCGCCATGGCCGGTCAGCAGGTCTGGCACCGGGCGCTCGGCGGCGGCCGGGCCCGCCACCAGGGCGAGCGCGAGGGCGACAGCGATGCCACCGAGCCGGAAGCCGGGCATCGGGGAGCTACTCGGCTGGGGTGGCGCTCGGCCGGCCGGTGCGGCGCTCCGCGTCCTCTCTCGCTTCCATTTCCTCGACCCAGATCGAATGGTGTTCGCGGGCCCAGTTGAGATCGACTTCGCCGTGGGTCATGGCGCCGGCGGCCCCCTGCATGCCGATGCTGCCGATATAGATGTGGGCGATGACGATGGTCATCAGGACCACCGACATCACGGTGTGCCAGATCTGCTGGTACTGCTGCTCCTGGATCGGCGTGAGATCGGTAGGGAGCGAGGTGCCGAGAAAGGCGTTCATCTTGACGAAGGTGGCGGCGAACATGCCGGTGTCGAAGGGGTTGAGCAGGGCCCAGCCCGAGAGCGAGATCGACACGCCGCAGAGGATGACGGACCAGAAGATCAGCTTCTGGCCGGCGTTGAACTTGCGTGCCGGCGGGTGGCCGCCGCCGAAGAGGCCGCCGCCGCGGATCAGCCAGACGAGGTCGGAGGGGCGGGGGATGTTGTGGACCACCCACATCACGAAGATCATCACCAGCGCGGCCATGAACGCGAAGGCGACGTAATTGTGGATGTACTTGCCCCAGGCGGTGAGCATCGCGAAGGCTTCCTTGCCGATCAGCGGCATCAGCAGCTCGCGGCCGAACAGGAGGTTGAGGCCGGTCAGGGCGAGGATGATGAAACTGGTGGCCAGGAGCCAGTGGCCGGTGGTCTCGATCGACGAGAAGCGGCGGATCATGATGCCCGAGAGGCCGCTGTCGATGCGGATGCGGCCCCGGAGCGCGAAGAACAGGCCCAGAAGGCCGATCATGCCCAACAGCATCCAGGCGGAATACATCGCCAGCGGGCCGTTTCGGGTAAGCTCCCAGTTGTGGCCCTCGGCCTGGATCAGCGTGCCGCCGAGCGGGTTCTGGCCGGCGACGGTGCCGGTGCCGCCCTGGCGGATCTCGCGCCAGATGTCGGAATCGGCCTGACCGGCGGCGTCGGTGCCGCCCGGCGTCGCCCCGGCGAGGGGCGGTTCGGTCAGGGCTTCCTGGGCGCCGGAGGGCAGGGCGGCGATCAGGAGGACGAAGGCCGCGAGCAGGGTCATCGCCAGCAGGAGGACGGGGGATGTCCGGGGCTGAGGCGCGGCCTTGGCCGCGGCGCGGGGGGCGAACGGGGTCGGATCGGTCATGGCTGCTCTCTCCGGCGCCGGCGTCACCGCGGAAGCCCGCGGCCCTGTCCGGTCATGGGGGTCGGGAAACGAACGGGGGCGGCCGCTTGAGACGGCCGCCCCCGGGATAGAACGCGACGGGGCGGGCGGACCGGGATCAGCCCGCACCTTCGGACTGGTAGGCGGTGCCCCAGCCCCAGGCGCCGGAGCCGAAGCCCCGGGCGACCACGCGCTCGCGATAGACCTGCGAGACCACGTCGCCGTCGCCGGCGAGCAGGGCCTTGGTCGAGCACATCTCCGCACAGAGCGGCAGCTTGCCCTCGGCGATGCGGTTGCGGCCGTATTTCTGGAACTCGATGTAGGACATGTCCTCTTCCGGGCCGCCGGCGCAGAAGGTGCATTTGTCCATCTTGCCGCGCGAGCCGAAATTCGACGCCTGCGGGAATTGCGGCGCGCCGAAGGGGCAGGCGTAGAAGCAGTAGCCGCAGCCGATGCACAGATCCTTGGAATGCAGCACGACGCCGTCCTCGGTGTCGTAGAAGCAGTCGACCGGGCAGACCGCCTTGCAGGGCGCGTCCGAGCAATGCATGCAGGCCACCGAGATCGAGCGTTCGCCCGGCGAGCCGTCGTTGATGGTGACGACGCGGCGCCGGTTGACGCCCCAGGGGACCTCGTTCTCGTTCTTGCAGGCGGTGACGCAGGCATTGCACTCGATGCAGCGCTCGGCGTCGCACAGGAACTTCATTCGTGCCATTTCGGATGTCCTTCCCTTATGCCCGCGCGATGCGACAGAGCGTGGCCTTGGTTTCCTGCATCTGGGTCACGGAATCGTATCCGTAGGTCTGTGCAGTGTTGGTGGATTCGCCGAGCACGTAGGGGTCGGCGCCGGCGGGGTACTTGTCCCGCTGGTCGATGCCCTGGAAGTGGCCGCCGAAGTGGAAGGGCATGAAGGCCACGCCCTTGCCGACCCGTTCGGTGGTCATGGCCATGACCTTGACCTTGCCGCCCTCGGGGCCCTCGACCCAGACCTGTTCGCCGTCGCGGATGCCGAGATCGTTGGCATCCGACGGGTTGATCTCGACGAACATGTCCTGCTGCAGCTCGGCGAGCCACGGATTGGAGCGGGTCTCGTCGCCGCCGCCCTCGTATTCGACCAGCCGGCCGGAGGTGAGGATCATCGGGAAGTCGGTGGCGAAGTCCTGGGCCTGGATCGAGGCGTAGGCCGTGGGCAGGCGGTAGAACCTGCGGTCCTCGTAGGTGGCGTACTTGTCGAGGAGGTCGCGCCGCGGCGTGTAGAGCGGCTCGCGGTGCGTCGGCACCGGATCGGGGAAGGTCCAGACCACCGCCCGGGCCTTGGCGTTGCCGAAGGGCGCGCAGCCATGCGCGATCGCGACGCGCTGGATGCCGCCAGAGAGGTCGGTCTTCCAGTTGATCTCGGCGACGCGGTCGTCGTAGTCGCTCGGGAAGGCCATGCCCTCTGCCTCGCCGATCTCGGCGTCGTTCATCTGGAAGTCCGCGAGCCCGGCGACGCGGCCGATGATCGCCCGTTCGCGCGGGGTAAGATCGGTGTGCCAGCCGAGCGACTTGAGCATCGCCATGGTGAATTCGGGATAGCCGTCCTCGATCTCGGAGCCGGCCGTCCAGGAGCCCTCGGCGAGCAGGTTGTCGCCCTCGTATTCCACGCCGAAGCGGGCGCGGAATGGCAGGCCGCCCTCGGCGACGGGCTTCGAGACGTCATAGAGGTTGGGCGTGCCGACATGGGCCATTTCCGGCGTGCCCCAGCAGGGCCAGGGCAGGCCGTAATATTCGCCGTCGAGCGGGCCGCCGACCGCCTGCAGCGTGGTCTTGTCGAAGGTATGCTGGTTGGCCATGTGGGCGCGCAGCCGTTCCGGCGACTGGCCGGTATAGCCGATGGTCCACATGCCGCGGTTGAACTCGCGGGTGATGTCCTCGATCAGCGGCTCCTCGCCGTTGACCGCGATGTTGCGGAACAGCCTGTCGTCGAAGCCGAACTTGACCGCGAACTTGTGCATGATCGTGTGGTCCGGAAGGCTCTCGAAGAGCGGCTCCACCACCTTTTCGCGCCACTGGAGCGAGCGGTTCGACGCGGTGACCGAGCCGTAGGTCTCGTACTGGGTACAGGCCGGCAGCAGGTAGACGTCGTCGGTGCGATCCGAGAGCACGGCCGAAACGGTCGGGAACGGATCGACCACGACCAGCATGTCGAGCTTCTCCATCGCAGCCTTCATCTCGACCATGCGGGTCTGCGAGTTCGGTGCGTGGCCCCAGAGCACCATGGCGCGAACCGGGTTCGGCTGGTCCATGTTGGCCGGGTCCTCGAGCACGCCGTCGATCCAGCGGCTGACCGGGATTCCGTTCTCGTTCATCAGCGTGAGATCTGCGCCGTCCTTGCCGGCGCCCGGCTTCACGTCGAACCGGGCCTTGAGCCAGTCGAGGTCCTCTTCCCAGATCCGGCTCCAATGCGCCCAGGCGCCGTCGGTGAGGCCGTAATAGCCCGGCAGGTCGTGGCTGAGCACGCCGAGATCGGTGGCGCCCTGCACGTTGTCATGGCCGCGGAAGATATTGGTGCCGCCGCCGGCCTTGCCCATGTTGCCGAGCGCGAGCTGGAGCACGCAATAGGCGCGGGTGTTGTTGTTGCCGTTGGTGTGCTGCGTGCCGCCCATGCACCAGATCACCGTGCCGGGCCGGTTCTCGGCCAGGGTGCGCGCGACGCGGCGGAGCTGCGAGCCCGGCGCACCGGTGACACGCTCGACCTCCTCGGGGGTCCAGTTGGCGACCTCGGCGCGGATCTGGTCCATTCCCCAGACGCGCTGGCGGATGAACTCCTTGTCTTCCCAGCCGTTCTCGAAGATGTGCCACAGAATGCCCCACGTCAGCGCGACATCGGTGCCGGGGCGGAAACGGACGTATTCGTCGGCATGGGCCGCGGTGCGGGTGAAGCGCGGATCGCAGACGATGAGCGGCGCGTTGTTCTGCTCCTTGGCCTTCAGGACATGCAGGAGCGAGACCGGATGCGCCTCGGCGGGGTTGCCGCCGATGATGAAGATCGCCTTCGAATTGTGGATGTCGTTGTAGGAGTTGGTCATGGCGCCGTAGCCCCATGTATTCGCGACGCCGGCCACGGTGGTCGAGTGGCAGATGCGGGCCTGGTGGTCGACGTTGTTCGTGCCCCAGTAGGCGGCGAACTTGCGGAACAGGTAGGCCTGCTCGTTGTTGTGCTTGGCCGAGCCGAGCCAGTAGACGCTGTCGGGGCCGCTCTCCTCGCGGATCGCCAGCATCCGGTCGCCCACCTCGTTGATGGCCTCGTCCCAGCTGAGCCGGGTCCATTTGCCGCCGACCAGCTTCATCGGGTATTTCAGCCGCCGCTCGCCATGGGCGTGCTCGCGGACCGCCGCGCCCTTGGCGCAGTGGGTGCCGAGGTTGAACGGGCTGTCGAAGGCCGGCTCCTGGCCGTACCAGACGCCGTCGGCCACTTCAGCAAGCACGGTACAGCCGACCGAGCAATGGGTGCAGACCGACTTGACGATCTCGCCGGTCGCGTTCGCCGCCGGCTGGGCGGCGCGCGCGCGGGTCGCTGTGCCGCCGGTCAACAGCCCGGCGCCGGCGAGGCCGCCGACGGTGAGGCCCGAGCGCTTGAGGAAGTCACGCCGATTGACGGCGCGATCGGCGGTTTCGGCGGGGCCGGCAGACAGGCGGCGGGCCTGGGCTGTTCCGGGGGACTTCTTCCTGAGCATGTCCGTCTTCTCCTTCTGCCTGGCTCGGGAGGCATCTGCACTCCGCCGGCTGGGTCGGGGGCCTTCCGCGCGGGGCCCCGGAGGGCCTCATCCGCGCGCGGGCCGTTTTCGAATGCGGCGCCGAGGCGCCGTCAGCGCTTCAGAAGCGGGCGAGGTCGTAATAGGTCCGCACGTGCGCGGTTTCGCGGTAGCCCGCGCCGGGGGCTTCCGCCGCCGGGGTCGCGGCTTCCGCCGCCTCGCCGAGCACGAGTGCCGCGCTTCCGGCGACCGTGCCCAGGCTTGCGAGCTTCAGGAAGTCCCGCCGATCCCGTCCGGTCCGGTCCTGGGTGTCGTTGGCCATGGCCATCTCCTTCTCTCTGCCGTTGTTGCCGGTCGGGCCCCTCGGGGCGCCGGCGGTCCGGAGGCGGGTGCAGAGACCCCGCGCCCGGACCCGAATTCCTATTCCATCGCGAAGCCGGCGCGCTCGATCTCCATGAAGAGAGTGCCGATCCGGCCGACCGGGGCGTAGAGGTTGCTGGCCGCGGCCCGTTCGAGATCGGCGAAGAAATGCCCTGCCCAGGGGGCGATGTGGTCGCCGAAGAAGCCGCGCTGGTCGTCGAAGCTCGCCGGCGCGCCGTAGCGACCGGTGATCAGCCCTGCCATCATTTCCATCAGCACGCCGACATGATCCTCGGGCTCCTTCACCTCCGGGGCGCGGTCGATCCCGAGGTTGCGCATGGCGGCACGCAGGCGTGCGAGCGGCTTCTCGTGCAGGAAGCCGGTCAGATAATAGGATCCGTAGGGGACGAGTTCGCCGCGGCCGAGACCGATGAAGAGGGTGTCGTACTCATCTCCGGCCGTGGCCGGGTCCGAGGCGGCGGCGCGGGTCGCGAGATCGGTAAAGGCGCGGCCGAAGGGCGTATTGTCGCCTGTCAGTCCGGCAAGGGCCGCAAGCTCGCCTGCGCCGGGCCGGAGAAACAAGGTACGTCCGAGGAAGCCGTAGACATCGGCACGAAGGAGTTCTTCCTCCGACAGCCGTTCGTGTCGTGCCTCCAGCGCGTCCAAGCGTTCCTCCTCCGCGGGCGTTCCCCGTCTGTTGAGCCAAGTAGACCGTCGCAGGACCCGCCTGTCAACGAACTTCATCGCGAGCGCCGCCGCCGAGGCTGCGGCTTTGCGACGCGGAGGCCTTGACGGATCAGCCTTCCAATACGAGGCGGCCGGCGACCCGCTCAGCGATCTCCAGATAGGTCCGGGCATGGACGCCGGCGGGATCGGAGACCACCACCGGCGTGCCGCCGTCGGAGGTCCGGCGGATCTCCATGTGAAGCGGCACCTCGCCGAGGAAGGGCACGCCGAGGCGGGCCGCCTCGGCGCGGGCGCCGCCATGGCCGAAGAGATCGTGGCGGCCGCCGCAATCGGGGCAGAGGAAGTAGCTCATGTTCTCGACGATGCCGAGGATCGGCACCTCGACCTTGCGGAACATGTTGAGGCCCTTGCGCGCGTCGATCAGCGCGATGTCCTGCGGCGTCGAGACGATGACGGCGCCGGCGAGGGGCACCTGCTGGGCCAAGGTCAGCTGCGCGTCGCCGGTGCCGGGAGGCATGTCGACGACGAGGAGGTCGAGATCGCCCCAGTCGACCTCGCGCAGCATCTGGGTGATCGCCGAGATCACCATCGGGCCGCGCCAGATCATCGGGGCGTCCTCGTCGACGAGAAAGCCCATCGACATCACCGAGAGGCCGAACGCCTTCGGCGGGACGAGCCGGCCGTCGCGGGCTTCCGGGCGGTCGGAGACGCCGAGCATCCGGGGCATCGAGGGGCCGTAGATGTCGGCGTCGAGCACGCCGACCCGCTTGCCGGTGGCCTGGAGGGCGAGAGCGAGATTGACCGAGGTGGTGGACTTGCCCACCCCGCCCTTGCCGGAGGCGACCGCGATGATCGCGGCGATGCCTGGCACGGCCGCCTTGGCCGGCACGCCGCCGGGGGCGGGCGCCGAGGGGGCACGTCTGGGCAGGCCGAGATCGGGCGGCGGGGCGGGGGCCGGACCGGCCTGCGGCGCGGCCGGCTTCGGGGCAGGGTCGTCGGCGGTGAGGACGGCGAAGACCTCCTCGACGCCCTCCATGCCGGCCACGACCTTCTCGGCGGCGGCGCGCAGCGGCTCGAGGGCGGCGGCGCGGGCCGCTGGAACGGTGATGGCGAAGCTCACCCGTCCGCCCCGGACGGCGATCTCGCCGACGAGGCCGAGCGAGACGATGTCGCCTTCGAGATCGGGGCCGCGAACCTTCGAGAGGCGCGCGCGGACCGCGTCGGGCGTGAGAGAGGTCATCGGGGCTCCTCGGGACCGGGGCCCCGAGGTCTAGCGCATCGCGGCCGGCGCCGTCGAGGGTGGCGGGCCGCTCAGCGGTAGAAGACGTTGCCGCCGAAGGTGCCGACACGCGGCCGGGTCGCGAACCAGCCGGGCTCCATGCGCGCGGCGTGGAAGAACAGCGCGCCGTCGGTGATGTCGCGCGCGCCCTGAAGGACGGCCTCGGCGGTGCGCCGGGCCTGTTCGCGGGCGTTCGGGTCGGTCAGCACGTCGGGCCGGCCGTCGCAGCGGTAGGAGAACTGGCAGCCCTCGCCGACCACGGCGCAGACCGAGTTGGGGAATTTCGGGCTCTGGGCGCGGTTCACGACGACATGGGCCACCGCCTCGGTGCCGACCGGGCCGGTGCCGCGGGCCTCGAAATAGATCGCCTCGGCGAGGCAGGCGAGGTCGGAGTTCGCGACCGACCGGGTGGCCTGGTCGACCGGGGCGTCCTCCATCTGGCTCATCGCCGGCATCTCGGTCGCGGCGCAGTTGGCAAGGACGAGGAGGGCGGCGATCGCGCCGGAGAGGCGTGTCTTCGGGGTCATGTTCGGGTCTCCGCTTCTGACCGGGTGCGAGTTCCGGCGGCGACGGGGCCACCATGTTGCGACTGCACAATCGAGTAGCAGCGACAAATCGACCGGGCAAGTTGCAGCTGTGTCGATAATCGTTCCAATTCGAACGGATTGATGCGTTTTCGGCAAGAAACCGCCGATCGGAAGGGCGGCCGCGGCAGTTGTCAGGCCGGGCGCACTGGTGCACAAACTCGGTCCGGCGCGGCGGGGAGAGCGAGATGGCGGGCGGATCGAGGCGGGTGGTGATCGCGGCGATGGTCGGCAACGCGGCCCTCGCGATGACGAAACTCATGGCGGCGGCCGTGACGGGATCGGTGGCGATGGTCGCCACGGCGATCCAGTCGGCGGTCGATGCGGGCACGCAGGCCGGACTCCTCTTCGGCCTCCGTGCCGGAAGGCCGGCCGATGCCCGGCACGCCTTCGGCTATGGCCGCGACATCTATTTCTGGGCCTTCGTCGTGGCGATCCTGCTGTTTGCCTTCGGAGCGGGGATCGCGGTCGATCGGGGCCTCGCGCAGATGCGCAATCCGCAGCCTGTGACCGAAGCGTTCCGCGCCTACTGGGTGCTGGCCCTAGCGCTCGTCTTCGAGGGCGCGGCACTGGCGATGGCCTGGCGTGCTGTGGAGCGGGAGCCCGACGGGAGGCCGGTCTGGCAGGCGATGCGCGCCGAGACGGATCCGGTCTTCGTCGCGGCACTGTTCGGCAAGGGCGCGGGCCTTCTCGGTCTGGCGGTCGCCTTTCTGGGGCTGCTGCTCGCGGATCGCTTCGGTATGCCGGGGGCGGACGGCGCGGCCTCGGTCGCGATCGGCGTCATCCTGGCGGCCACGGCGCTGATGCTCGCGGTCCAGACGCGGGGGCTGCTGATCGGCGAGGCGGCGTCGGACGCACTGATCGAGGATATCATAGGCGTGGCCGGGCAGGCCGCCTTTGTCGACGGTGTGAACGAGGCACGGACCATGCATTTCGGGCCGGCGGATGTTCTGGTCAATCTCAGCGTCGATGCCCGCGACCACCTGACAGCGGGCGTGGTGGAGGCCGGGATCGCAGCGCTCGAAGCGGAGATCATGCGGCGGCATCCGGAGGTGTCGCGGGTCTTCATCGAGATCCAGAAGGCACGCGACAGCGACAGCCTGCCGTTTCCGGGAGATGCTCCAGAGCCTGTGTGATATGTATTTCAATGGTTTGATCGCCGATTTTCTTATCGGGCGCAGGCCGTGCTTGGCCGCGGATATCGCCCGGACCTTGGCGCAACTGCCCCCGGGCAGGCTCGCGGTCGGCCTCGGGACGCGACGGTGGCGGCCTCTACACCCCTTGCAGCGGCCGCACCACAAGATCGCCATGCAGGCGGTCCTGCATGGCAAGGGCGGCGGCGCGGGAGCCGGCGGCGGTGGTGTAGTAGGGGATGCGGCCCGAGAGCGCGAGGGCGCGGATCTCGCGGCTGTCGGAGACCGATTGTGCGCCTTCGGTGGTATTGAACACCACCTGCACGCCGCCATCCTTGATCATGTCCACGATATGCGGGCGGCCCTCGTAGACCTTGTTGACTCGGGTCGCCTCGATGCCGTTCTCGGCGAGGAAGGCGCGGGTGCCGGCCGTCGAAACGAGTTCGAAGCCGAGTTCGGTCATGATCCGGGCGGCCTCGAGAGTGAGCGGGTTCTTGTCGCTGTCCTTGACCGAGACGAAGACGCGGCCGCTTTCCGGCAGCTTCACGCTGGCGCCCATCTGCGCCTTGAGGAAGGCGCGGGCGAAGGTGCGGTCCCAGCCCATCACCTCGCCGGTCGAGCGCATCTCCGGGCCGAGGATGGTATCGACACCGGGGAAGCGGTTGAAGGGCATCACCGCCTCCTTGACCGAGAACCACGGCATCGCCGGGTCGGCCAGTGTCATCGGGTCGGCGAGGGGCAGCGGTTCGTCGGGGCCGACGCCTTCGGGGTAGGGGGCGCGCAGCGGGAAGGTCGCGAGCGGCTCGCCGGCCATGACGCGCGCCGCGATGGAGGCGATGGCGCTGTCGGTGGCCTTGGCGACGAAGGGCACGGTGCGCGAGGCGCGGGGGTTCACTTCCAGCACGAAGATATCGTCGCCCTGGATGGCGAACTGCACGTTCATCAGCCCGCGCACGTCGAGGCCGAGGGCCAGCGCCCGGGTCTGCTCCTCGAGCCGCACGATCATTTCCTTGGAGAGCGAGTAGGGTGGCAGGGCGCAGGCGCTGTCGCCGGAATGCACGCCCGCCTCCTCGATGTGCTCCATGATGCCGGCGACGTGGACGTCCGTGCCATCGCAGATCGCGTCGACATCGACCTCGACCGCACCGATCAGGTAGCTGTCGAGCAGAACCGGATCGTCGCCGGAGACCCGCACCGCCTCGGCGATGTAGCGCTTCAGCCCGGCATCGTCGCGGACGATTTCCATGCCGCGCCCGCCCAGCACGTAGGAGGGGCGGATCACCAGCGGATAGCCGATCTCGGCGGCGACGCGCTCGGCCTCGGCGGCGGAGCGGGCGAGGCCGTTGGCGGGCTGCCTGAGGTCAAGACGGTGCAGAAGCTGCTGGAAACGCTCCCGATCCTCGGCGAGGTCAATCGCGTCGGGCGAGGTGCCGAGGATCGGGATGCCGGCATCGTGAAGCGCGTTGGCGAGCTTGAGTGGCGTCTGGCCACCATACTGGACGATCACGCCCTTCAGGGTGCCGTTCTCCTGCTCGACGCGGAGGATCTCGAGCACGGTCTCCAGCGTGAGCGGTTCGAAATAGAGACGGTCGGAGGTGTCGTAGTCTGTTGAGACCGTCTCGGGATTGCAGTTGATCATGATGGTCTCGAAGCCGGCCTTCGAGAGCGAGAAGCAGGCGTGGCAGCAGCAATAGTCGAATTCGATGCCCTGGCCGATCCGGTTCGGGCCGCCACCGAGGATCACCACCTTCTCGCGGCCGGACGGGCGGGCCTCGCATTCGACGTAGCCCATCGCGTCGACCTCGTAGGTCGAATACATGTAGGGCGTCTGGGCCTCGAACTCGGCGGCACAGGTGTCGATGCGCTTGAAGACCGGGCGCACGCCGAGGCGCTGGCGCTCGGCGCGGACATTGGTTTCCGTGCGGGCGGTGAGCGTGGCGAGGCGGGCGTCCGAGAAGCCCAGCATCTTGAGCCGCCGCAGGCCGGCGGCGTCGCGGGGCAGGCCGGTCTCGCGGATCGCCTCCTCCGCCTCGACGATCTCGCGGATCCGGGCGAGGAACCACGGATCGAAGCGGGTGACGCCGTGGATCTCCTCATCCGTGAGGCCGTGGCGCATGGCCTGGGCGGTGAGGCGCATCCGGTCCGGGGTCTGGATCGACAGCGCCTTCATCACCACGGCCTTGTCGGGCGCGCCGGGGATCTCGATCTCGTCGAAGCCGGTGAGGCCGGTCTCCATCGAGCAGAGCGCCTTCTGGACGCTTTCGTGGAAGCTGCGCCCGATCGCCATCGCCTCGCCGACCGATTTCATCGCTGTGGTCAGCAAGGGCTCGGCGCCGGGGAACTTCTCGAAGGCGAAGCGCGGGATCTTGGTGACGACATAGTCGATGGTCGGCTCGAAGCTCGCCGGCGTGACCTTGGTGATGTCGTTGTCGAGTTCGTCGAGCGTGTAGCCGACGGCGAGCTTGGCGGCGATCTTGGCGATGGGAAAGCCGGTGGCCTTCGAGGCCAGCGCCGAGGATCGGCTGACGCGCGGGTTCATCTCGATCACCACCAGCCGCCCGGTCTCCGGCTGCACCGCGAACTGCACGTTCGAGCCTCCGGTCTCCACGCCGATCTCGCGCAGCACCGCGATCGAGGCGTTGCGCATCATCTGGTATTCCTTGTCCGTCAGCGTCAGCGCAGGCGCCACGGTGATGCTGTCACCGGTATGCACGCCCATCGGGTCGACGTTCTCGATGGAGCAGACGATGATGCAGTTGTCCGCCCGGTCGCGGACCACCTCCATCTCGAACTCCTTCCAGCCCAGCAGGCTCTCGTCGATCAGGATCTGGCTGACCGGCGAGGCGTCGAGCCCTGTGGCGCAGATGCGCTCATAGTCTTCCCGGTTGTAGGCGACGCCGCCGCCGGTGCCGCCGAGCGTGTAGGCGGGGCGGATGATGGCCGGCAGGCCGACATGCTCGATCGCGGCCATCGCCTCGGCCATCGAATTGGCGATGGTGGCCCTCGGGTTCTCGAGCCCGATGCGGTCCATTGCCTCGCGGAAGAGCTTGCGGTCCTCGGCCATCTCGATGGCCTCGCGCTTTGCGCCGATCAGCTCGACACCGTACTTGTCGAGGATACCCATATCGGCGACGGCGAGGGCCGTGTTCAGCCCGGTCTGGCCGCCCATCGTCGGCAGGAGCGCATCGGGGCGCTCCTTCTCGATGATCTTCGCGACGACGTCCGGGGTGATCGGCTCGATATAGGTCGCATCGGCCATTTCGGGGTCGGTCATGATGGTGGCGGGATTGGAATTGACGAGGATGACACGGTAGCCTTCCTCGCGCAGTGCCTTGCAGGCCTGTGCGCCGGAATAGTCGAATTCGCAGGCCTGGCCGATCACGATCGGTCCCGCTCCGATGATGAGGATGGAGCGGATGTCGGTTCTCTTCGGCATGTTAGGTCCTGCATTCCCGTGGCCCGGCCCGCAGCGGCCCGGGAGCCGTCCGGATTCGGCGCGCCTGCGCAAATTGGCGTGGTTATAGAAGCCCGGGTACGGGGTGCAAGGACTAACCCCGGAGCTTCGGTCTCGCGCCGCCGCGCAGCTACGGGCGCCGGAGCGTGAGGCCGACGAATCGGCGCAAATTGCGGCACGGGCCAGGAGGCGAGTTCTCCCGGAATGTCAAGAATCCGTCACAGGGAAACGTGTTCGGGATCATGCAGTTGCGGCCATCGGCGGATTTCCGCGAACTCGGGGCGGAATGTTGCCGCCGGGGATTGAAAACGTGCAGGCTTTGCACACTTCTTACGCAGGCCGGCAGAAAGCCGGTCCGGGGCCATCCGCCGAGACGGATGCCTCTTCAGGAGAGAAGTCATGAAGGGAACCATCATGCGCAAGACACTGCTTACGCTGACTGTTGCTGCTTTCACCCTGCCGTCGCTGCTGTCGGCCGCGACCTTCGAAGAAGTCGATACCGATGCCGACGGGATGATCACCATGGAAGAAGCCATGGCTGCGATGCCCGATGCGACCGAAGAGGATCTGACCGCCCTCGACGCGGACGGAGACGGCTCTCTGAACCCGGACGAATTCGCGGCGATGCCGCAGTAAGCGTCTCCGAATTCGCACGCCTCCGGTCGCAGCCCGGGGGCGTGTTTATGGACGGGCCGGCACGATGTGCCGGCCCGTTTGCGTTGCGGCGCCGGACCGGGCCGGTCAATTGGTCTGGGCGATCAGCGCATCGAAGGCGCGCGCGGCGCCGGGATGGAGCGGCGCGGACATCCCGCGGTTGCGCATCGCCTCTGGATGGAGGTCCCTGAACAGCGGATTGCTTGCGGCAAGCGGCTCCAGGTTCTCGATGAGGATGCGGGTGAACCGCTCAACCGTTTCCGCGTCGGTATCCTCGCGGGCGACGATCGTCGCCATCACCGCCCAGGACTGGATGTCGCTGGTCAGCTGGGGATAGGTGCTGATCGGGATCAGGTTCTTCGCGAACCCCGGATCGTTCGCGAGCTCCGCGTCGACCCGTGGTCCGCTGAATCCGACCAGCCGGGCTTCGCAGTCGCGCAGGGCGCGCGCGACGAGGGCGTTCGGATGGCCGGTGATGAGGATCGTGGCGTCGAGCCGGCCGGCGCAGATATCGTCGACTGCACTGTCGGGGGTGAGTTCTTCAAGCCTGCTGAACATGTCCGAATTCGTCCCGAGAACCGTCATCAGCCTTCGGAACGAGGCATTGCGGCCCGAGGCCGGCTGGCCGATATCGACCGACTTTCCGGCGAGATCCTGCGGCGTGTTTATGGTCACGCCCTCCCGCACCAGCACAGTGAGCGTTTCGGGATAGAGCGACGCCACTCCCCGGAGGTCCGGGATCGCTCGATCGCCGGCAAAGAGGTCGGTTCCCTCGAGGGCCGAGAATTGCCAGTCGGACTGAGTGAAGGCAAAGTCGAGCTCGCCTCCAGCCAGCATGCGCAGATTGTAGATCGAGCCGGGCGTCGGTTCGGGGCTGCAGCGCATGACGCCCGCCTCCTGCCGGTTGATCCGCTCGCAGATGCTGCGCGCCGCCGAGAAATATCCGCCGGAAACGGTGCCGGAACCGACGCTGAAGAAGTTGAGATCCTGCGCCGTTGAGGCCGCGGCACTCAGGCAGAACAGGCTGGTCAGGGCTGCGCGGATCATGTCTTCCCCCAGAACTGTCGCGACAGGAACTCGACCACCACCCTGCGCGCAAGAGACGAAAAGCGCAATCTGTTGCCATATGCCGAGATCCGGGTAAGTGTTGCCCTCGATCAAGCGCGCGACCGACGCGCGGACCGGGGGGGCTGCTCGATGCCCGAATTCGTTTTCGACATACCGCCGCGCCAGCTTGCGGTCTATTTCGTTGTCGCGGCGGTTCTCGCGATGGTCCTCGGGATCCTGATCGTGAAGCCGGTCCTGCGCCTGCTGATCGGCTCAGGCACCGACTTCAACCAGTCGCTGAACTACGCCACGTCGAGCTTCAGCCTCTTCTATGGCCTTCTCCTCGGCCTGCTGACCGTAGCTGCCTACCAGAACAACGACCGGATCAAGGAAGGCATCCTGCAGGAGACCACCTCGCTTGCCGCGCTCTATTCGGCGGCGGGAAGCTATCCCGAGCCGGTGCGCTCGGACCTGCAGGCGATGATGCGCGACTACGTGCTCTTCACCGTCGAGAAGGACTGGCCGGCGCACCGGCAGGGCGAGCTCCTGAATGGCGGCTTCAACCGTGTGGACGCGATCCGCACCGAACTTGCCGGCTTCGAGCCGCAGACGATCGGCCAGGAGGTGATCCATGCCCAGGCCGTCGCCGGCTTCCAGACCTTCGCGGATGCCCGTCAGCGCCGGCTGACCGGGGTCGTCACGCAAATCCCCAACGTTCTCTGGTACGCCGTGCTCGTCGGCGCCGTGATCAACATCCTGCTGATCGTCCTGTTGAAGATGAAACTCCTGCAGCAATTCGTCCTTGGCACGATCACCTCGGTGTTTCTCGCGGTGATCCTCTTCGTGATCGTGACCCTCGACCGGCCGCTGCGGGGCGAAGCCGGTCTGCCGCCCGCGCCGATGGAGCTCCTCTGGGAGCGCACCATGGTGTGGGACGAACCCCTGATCTGAGGACGGCTCATGGCACGGATCGACATCACCGAAACCGAGGGCATGCGGCAGGTCCGCCTGCAGATCGACAACGAGACCGTGCGCGCCCGCCGCGGGGCGCTTTCGAACATGGCCGGCAACATTACCATGACGCCGCGGCTTCCCGGTCTCGGCGATGTCTTCCGGTCGATCTTTACCAGCGAAGCGCGGATCAGGCCCCATTACGCGGGCACCGGCAGCATCATGCTGCAGCCCTCGCTTGGCGGCTATCACATTGTCGATGTCGCGGAAGGCGAGCACTGGATCCTCGAACCCGGCGTCTACTGGGCGAGCGAGGGCAGCGTGGAACTGGGTCTCCACCGCGAGCCGATGTGGTCGAGCCTCTGGGCCGGCGACGGGTTCCTATCCTGGAAGACCACGCTCGACGGCCACGGCCGTGTCGCGATCAACGCACCCGGTCCGGTCGAGATCGTCGACGTGAACGACGGTGATCTGCGCGTTCAGGGCCGGCTGGTGCTCGGGCGCACCGGCGGCCTGCGCTTCAGCTCGCAGCGCGCCGCCCGCTTCCCGCGCAACCTGATCTCGGGCCAGAAGCGCCTGCGGGTCTTCAGCGGATCCGGCAAGGCGCTGGTCTGCTGGACGCCCTACTGGAACGAGCATCTCTACCAGCGCATGACCGGCGGCGAGACGCTGGAAGGCTCGCTCTTCGAGTGATCCGGCGTGCGGGGGCGGGGCCGGCCTTGCACCCGGAGGGACCGTGCGTATAAGTCCGGCTCCGCGCCACGCCCCCGAAGGATCCCCGCCAATGCACGCCTATCGCAGCCACACCTGTGCCGACCTGACAGCCGCCGATGTGGGCAAGACCGTGCGGCTCTCGGGCTGGGTGCACCGGGTGCGCGACCATGGCGGCGTTCTCTTCATCGACCTGCGCGACCATTACGGCATCACCCAGGTGCTCGCCGACGGCGACAGCCCGGCCTTCGCTGCGATCGAAAAGGTGCGCTCGGAATGGGTGATCCGCATCGATGGCGAGGTGAAGGCGCGCGATGCGGCGCTGGTGAACTCCAAGATCCCGACCGGCGAGATCGAGGTGTTCATCCGCGACATGGAGGTGCTCGGCGCCGCCGAGGAGCTGCCGCTGCCGGTGTTCGGCGAGGTGGACTATCCCGAGGAGACCCGGCTGAAGTATCGCTTCCTCGACCTGCGCCGCGAGGGGCTGCACGACAACATCATGCTGCGCGCGAAGGTGATAAGAAGCCTGCGCAACCGCATGGAAGCGCAGGGCTTCACCGAGTTCCAGACGCCGATCCTCACCGCCTCCTCGCCCGAGGGGGCGCGGGACTTCCTCGTGCCGAGCCGCCTCCATCCGGGCAAGTTCTACGCGCTGCCGCAGGCGCCGCAGCAATTCAAGCAGCTGATCATGGTGGCGGGCTTCGACCGGTATTTCCAGATCGCCCCCTGTTTCCGCGACGAGGACCCGCGCGCCGACCGGAGCCCGGGCGAGTTCTACCAGCTCGACATGGAGATGAGCTTCGCCACCCAGGAGGACGTGTTCCAGGCCATCGAGCCGGTGATGCGCGGCGTGTTCGAGGAGTTCGGCGGCGGGCGGCCGGTCACGCAGGCCTTCCCCCGCATCGCCTATCGCGATTCCATGCTGTGGTATGGCTGCGACAAGCCCGACCTGCGCAACCCGATCCGGATGCAGGTGGTGAGCGAACATTTCCGCGGCTCGGATTTCAAGATCTTCGCCTCCATGCTGGAGAAGGACGGCACCGAGGTGCGGGCCATTCCGGCGCCGGGGGGCGGCAGCCGCAAGTTCTGCGACCGGATGAACGCCTTCGCGCAAGGCGAGGGGCTGCCGGGGATGGGATATATCTTCTGGCGCAAGGCCGAGGACGGCATGGAGGCGGCCGGCCCGGTCGCCAAGGCGCTGGGGCCGGAGCGCACCGAGGCGCTGCGGGCGCAGCTGGGCTTGGGCGAGGGCGATGCGGCGTTTTTCCTTGCGGGCAAGCCGTCGTCGTTCGAGCCGGTGGCGGCGAAGGCGCGGGTGGAGATCGGGCGCGAGCTGAAGCTTTCGGACGAGGAGCGGTTCGAATTCTGCTGGATCGTCGATTTCCCGATGTACGAGTTGCGACGAGGAGACCGGCAAGCTCGACTTCAGCCACAACCCGTTCTCGATGCCGCAGGGTGGGCTGGAGGCGCTCAGGACGCAGCCGCATCTCGACGTGCTGGGATATCAGTACGATATCGTCTGCAACGGCGTGGAGCTCAGCTCGGGCGCGGTGCGGAACCACAAGCCGGAGCTGATGTACGAGGCCTTCAAGGTGGTCGGCTACAGTCCGGAATACGTGGATGCGCATTTCGGTGGCATGATTTCAGCGTTCAAGTTCGGCGCGCCGCCGCATGCGGGGATCGCACCCGGCATCGACCGCATGGTGATGCTGCTCGCCGGCGCAGAGAACATCCGCGAGGTCATCATGTTCCCGATGAACCAGCGCGCCGAGGACCTGATGATGGGGGCGCCCTCCGCGCCCACCAACGAGCAGCTCCGCGAATTGGCGCTCAGGGTGCTGCCGAAGGAATGAGCCGAGAGGCAAGAGGCCCGGCGGCCCCGCTCTCGCGAGCGGGGCGATCCTGCGGACCTACGGCGTGTTCGAATTGAAGATGTCGCGGTAGATCTTCCAGGTGCCGTCGTCCTGACGCCTGAGGATGGTCATGAACTTGCCGTCGATGGTTGTTGCGCCGTCTCCGCTTCCCACCGTGAGATCGTAGGTTCCGCGGGTGTAGGCCCAGTCCCCCGCGATGTTGATCTCTTCCGGGTTGATGTGCATGGCGGACGCGAAGTCCGGCGTGTACCGCTTGGGGACCTGCTCGACGAGCACGTCCTTGCCACGGGCCGGGGCGCCCGGCGGCATCTGGATTCCGCCCTCGTCCCAGAGCCCGAGCCAGGTTTCGGCATCCCCGGCGACAACCGCCGCGCTGTAGCTTTCCCATATGCCCTCTATCGCGGCCTTGTCCGCAGTGTCGTCAGCGACTGCAGCGGGCGGAATCGCCGTCAAGGCACCCAGTGCAAGAGCTGACACCAGCATGAAAATACGTCGTCTCATTTGCGTGTCCCCTTTGACTGTTAGACAGTGTCGTATTCTTGTGGGGCGAGCGATCATGATACATTGACATATGTCAACAATGGCACTCGACGGGCTTCCGGTCGTTGCGCAAGCGAGGATAACCCGACAGGATCTCCGGAGAGTTCCATCTGCCCTGCCGGAACGCGCACAGTCGCAACCGGATTTCAAAAATGAACGAGATCAAGCCGTTGAGCGATGTTTCACGGTGCGCGCATCCCCGTGTGCACCCCCGAGCGCGGGTGGGAGCCGGATTGCCCGCGGGGCGCCGGCGTGGCAGGAGAGGGAGGCTGTGCGGTGAGTTGGGAGCGGAGATGGAGACGGCTGCGGACCTGACCGGCTGGACACCGCCA
Organism: uncultured Alphaproteobacteria bacterium; assembly: GCA_963825715.1. Classification (GTDB taxonomy): domain Bacteria; phylum Pseudomonadota; class Alphaproteobacteria; order Rhodobacterales; family Rhodobacteraceae; genus Amaricoccus. The sequence goes on from CAWGUH010000019.1 coordinate 65,459, forward strand.
CCGCGACCCGGGCGCAGGCCGCTCGAGGGGCGCTGGCTGCGGCTCGAACCGCTGGCGGCCGCGCATGTGCCTGCGCTCCATGCGGCAAACAGCGCCGATGACCGGATCTGGGACTGGCTCTCCTACGGACCCTTCGCGACCGAGGCGGCTTATGGCGCGTGGGTGGCCGCGGCGCTGGCGCAGGACGATCCGCTGTTCTTCGCGCTGGTGGACCGCGCGACCGGAGCGCCCGGCGGGGTCGCTGCGCTCATGCGGATCACCCCCGAGGCCGGCACGATCGAGGTCGGGCATATCTGCCTCGCGCCCCGGATGCAGCGGAGCCGCGCCGCCAGCGAGATGGTCTCGCTGTTCGCGACCCATGTCTTCGGTCTCGGCTACCGGCGCTTCGAGTGGAAGTGCAATGCTCAGAACATCGCCAGCCGGCGCGCGGCGCAGCGCTTCGGCTTCTCGTTCGAGGGCGTGTTCCGGCAGGCGGCCGTGGTTCGCGGGCGCAACCGCGATACCGCCTGGTTCGCGATGACCGACGGCGACTGGCGCTGCCTCGGTCCGGCGCACGAGGCGTGGCTGTCGGCGGAGAACTTCGACCGCGCCGGCGTGCAGAGGTCGCGGCTGGGCGACCGCACCGCTCCGTGCCGCGTCGCGGACGACCCGATGCTCGGACCGGCCCGGTGAACAAGCGCCGCAAGAAGCCCTGGAAGCGCTGGCAGCGGCGCTGGAAGGAGGGCTGGGTCGAGGAGATGCATACCCCGCGCGCCCGGCGCAACGCCGCCTTCGACATGCTGGTCTTCGACCACGGCGTCCTGCGCAAGGCCTGGCGCAATCTCGACGAGATCGCTCCGGGCGTCTGGCGCTCCAGCCAGCCCGACCCGGCGATGCTGCGGCGGATGGCTGAGGACGGGCTGAAGGCGGTGCTGAACCTGCGCGGCCCCACGCTCTACGGCTCGTACCTGCTGGAGCGCGAGACCTGCCGCGAGATCGGGCTGGAGCTGGTCGATTTCCCGTCCACCTCGCGGTCGCTGCCGTCGCGCGAGAGCATTCTCGCGCTCGACGCGATCTTCGCGCGGCTGCCGCGGCCCTTCCTGATGCACTGCAAGTCGGGCGCGGACCGGGCCGGCTTCGCCGCGGCGCTCTACCTGCTGCTGCACACCGACACCGAGCCGGATGCGGTGCGCCGACAGCTCTCCTGGCGCTACCTGCATGTGCGGGGCGCGGCGACCGGCGTTCTGCACGCGCTGCTCGCGGCCTACGAGGCGGACCGGGCCGCGACCGGGATCGGGTTTCGCGACTGGGTGGCGACGCGCTACGATCCCGAGGCGATCAGTGCCGGGTATCACGGCAACCGGGCGGCGGGCTTTCTGGTCGACCGGGTGCTGCGCCGCGAGTGAGCGCTGCTTGACGGCCCGCGGCCGGTGGCCCATGTCGCGGGGACGCACAGGGGGAGGGGACGGGCACGTGAACGATGTACTGGATTTTCTGCGCCACCGCCGCTCGCGGCCCGCGAAGATGCTCGCCGGGCCGGGACCCGCACGGGCCGAGATCGAGGACATGCTCACGATCGCCGGGCGGGTGCCCGATCATGGCAAGCTGGAACCCTGGCGATTCGTGGTGATCGAAGGGGCCGCGCTCGTACGGCTTGCGAAGTCGATCCGAGCGCGGGCTGCGGCGACCGGGGCCGATGCGGACAAGGGGGCCGGGGCCTTCGAGGGCGCACCGCTCGCGATCGCGGTGATCGGCGTGCCGCGCCCGACCGAGAAGATCCCCGCGCGCGAACAGGTGCTCTCGGCGGCCTGCGCGACCTACAACCTCCTGGCCGCGGCGCTGGCGTCGGGCTGGGGGGCAAACTGGCTGACGGGATGGCCGGCCTACGACGCGGATCTGATGCAGGCCGAACTGGGACTGGATGACACCGAATGGGTCGCCGGCTTCGTTCACATCGGAAGCTGCGAGGCGGTCCCGCCGGACCGCCCGCGCCCCGATATCGGCGCCCTCACCACGTGGCTCGATGCATGAGCCTCGTCGTCGATCTGTTCCGGGCGATCGGCCAGCTCGGCGATCCGCGGTTCATGCGGGTTCTGCTCGGTGCTGTCGCCCTCACGATTGCCGCTCTGGTGCTGGTGTTCTGGGCGGTGATGCTCGGGCTCGGCTGGGTGCTGCCGGAGACCATGACACTGCCCTGGCTCGGCGAGGTTTCGTTCGTCGACAATCTGCTGTCCTGGGCGGCGATCGGGCTGATGATCGCGCTTTCGGTGATCCTGATGGTGCCGGCGGCCGCACTCGTCGTCGGGTTCTTTCTCGATTCCATCGCGGCGGCGGTGGAGGCGCGGCATTATCCGGCGCTGCCCCCCGTCACCGAGCTCGGGCTGTCGGAGCAGGTGATCGAACTCGGTGAAGTTTCTCGGCGTCGTCGTGGCGGCGAACCTGCTCGCGCTGGTGATCTATTTCGCGGTGCCGCCGCTCGCGCCGATCGTGTTCTGGCTGGTGAACGGCTATCTGCTCGGGCGGGAGTACTTCCAGCTGGTGGCGGCGCGCCGTCTGGGGATCGCTGCGGCGGCCGATTGCGGCGCAAGCATTTCTGGCGCATCTGGCTCGCGGGTACCGCGATGGTGGTCCCGCTCAGCATCCCGGTCCTGAACCTGATCGTTCCGGTACTGGGGGTCGCGGTGTTCACCCATCAGTTTCACCGGGTCGTGCCGGCAGCTGACTTGCGGTGAAGACACGCCGCAAATGAAAAAAGGCGGCTCGGGGCCGCCTTTCCGTCGTCGGTCGGTCGGCTCAGGAGCCGGTGGTCGGCGGAACGAGGATCGGGGTTTCCGCAGTCTGGTCGGGCTTGGCGTAGTCCGCGCCCGAGCACATGGCCGAAGCCGCGCCGGAGAAGGCCACGAGGCCGAGGATCGTCGCGGCGGTCGCAAGAAGTTTCATATTCGAGCTTCCCTGTTTGGCTGTGGAGCTTGGAAGGTAGCACGGAAGCCCGCTGCGGCGATGGATGAAATGCCGCAGGCGCGCCAAAAAAACTACATGCGGCCGAAATAGTCGAGGTCGCGGATCGAGATGCCGCCCCAGAGGATGGTCGAGACGACGAGCGCCCAGAGCAGGGTGGCGACGAGTGTCACCCATTTCAGCTTCTTGCGGATCATCGGATCGGAGGGTGCGGAATCCGGAGTGCCGGGCACCACGTTGCCGTCCTCGCCCTGCGTGCGCAGGCCGATCGGCAGGGCGACGAACAGCGTCAGGAACCACAGCACCGCGAAGAGCACGAGGGCGGCGGTGATCGTCATGCCTGTTCGAGCTCCACCAGCGTGCCGGTGAAGTCCTTGGGGTGGAGGAAAAGGACGGGCTTGCCATGCGCGCCGATCTTCGGTTCGCCCGAGCCGAGCACGCGGGCACCCTGGGCCTTAAGCCGGTCGCGGGCGGCAAGGATGTCGTCAACCTCGTAACAGATGTGGTGGATGCCGCCCGAAGGGTTCTTTTCGAGAAAGCCGTTGATCGGGGAGTTCTCGCCCAGGGGGTAGAGCAACTCGATCTTGGTGTTGGGCAGGTCGATGAAGACGACTGTGACGCCGTGATCGGGCTCTTCCTGCGGCGCATTTACCTTCGCTCCGAGCGTGTCGCGATACTGGGCGGCAGCGGCCTCGAGATCGGGCACGGCGATGGCAACATGGTTGAGGCGACCGATCATGCGGCTGCTCCTAGTGTGTGGTTTCCCTGCGGTCTATAGGCCAGCGCTCGGTTCGCGGCAATCGCGGGCGAACGGCTCAGAAGTATGGCAGACCACTGGTGTTGAGGTAGGTCGCGAAGAGGGTGCGGGTAGCGCAGATGTAGAGACGGTTGCGCTTGAGCCCGCCGAAACAGACATTCGCCACTGTTTCGGGGATCAGGATCTTGCCGATCAGCGCGCCGCCCGGGTCGAGGCAATGTACCCCGTCGCCCGCGCTGGTCCAGATATTGCCCTGCCCGTCGAGCCGGAAACCGTCGTAGAGGCCGGACTCGCAGGTCGAGAACACATGACCACCCTTCAATCTGCCACCTGCCGAGACCTCGAAGACGCGGATGTGGCGCGGCCCGTTCGGCTCATGCGTGGCGCCGGTATCGGCGACGTAGAGCCGTCTTTCGTCCGGCGAGAAGGCGAGGCCGTTGGGCTTCTTGAAGTCGTCGGCGGCGACAGCGACCTCCCCGCTGCCCGGATCGATGCGGTAGAGATGGCTGGCGCCGATCTCCGAGGGGGCCGCGTCGCCCTCGTAATCGCTGTCGATCCCGTAGGTCGGATCGGTGAACCAGATCGCGCCGTCCGAGCTCACCACCACGTCATTGGGCGAGTTGAGACGCTTGCCGTCGAAGCGGTCGGCGAGAACCGTCAACGTCCCGTCGAGCTCGGTACGGGTGACGCGGCGCGTTCGATGCTCGCAGGTGACGAGGCGGCCCTGCCGGTCGCGGGTGTTGCCGTTGGAATTCTCCGACGGGCTGCGGAACGTCGCGACGCCGCCGGTCGTCTCGTCGAAGCGCAGCATCCGGTTGTTGGGGATGTCGGAAAACACCAGGGTCCGGCTGTCGCCGAACCAGGCCGGGCCCTCGAGCCAGCGCCCGCCGGTCCAGAGCATGTCGAGATGGCTGTTCTTCAGCACGAGGGCGCCGAATGACCGGTCGAGGACCTCGATATGGTCGCCCAGCATCGTGTCGAGATCGCTCATGGTCCGGGTCTCCCTGTCCTGCTTCCCGCCCGTTCTACCGGAGCCAAGCAGTGGAGGGGAGAGCCGTCAGGCTGTCAGCCGCGATTCGGAAGCCTGAGTTCCATGATCCGCGACCGTCCGACCTTCGTGCTCGCGAAGCTGCCGCCGTGCCACTCGGCAATCCGGCGGACAAGCTCGAAGGCGGGCGCGTCCGGTGCCTCGTTCTCGGCGCCGGTGCTGAACGACATGCGCACGACGGAATCGGGCCAGACCGCGTCGAGGCGGATCGAGATCAGGGGTGTGCAGTCGCGGGTGGCCTCGAGCGCATGGGCGAGCATGAGGTGCATGGCCTGCAGGAGACAGGTGCGGTCGGCACGTATGCTGCCATCGGTATGTTCGGTGAGCACACGGTTGCCCCGCGCCCGCATCGCCGTCCGGTTCTGAGCGACGATCGCTGCGACGATCTCCTCGAAGTCCAGCATTTCCGGCAAGAAATCCGCAACAGGGTCCAGCCGCACGGCGTCGAACCGCTCAGCGCAATAGGAGATGCGTCGGGCCTCGCGGCGGATCTCGCGCGCGGTGTCGGCTGCCGCACCGGCCTGCCCGCTCTCGATCTCGAGAAGCAGCCGGTCCACGGATTCTCCGATGCGGGCCGCCGGGTCGCCAAGCGCGTCATCGACTTGCCTCGCGAGGGCCGCCGAGCGCTCGTGTGCGGCGGCAAGCTGGTCGCTCGTGCGCGCGAAATCGGTCTGGACGAGGCGGCGGCGTTCAGCTTCGCGGCGGGCGATCTGCGTGCTGTCGCGACTGACCAGGAGCAGCATCGCCGCGGTGCCGATCGAGAACGCCATCAGCAGGTTCGTCGCAGCCAGAGCGACGATTTCGGGCGAGACCCGTCCGGAGAGCAGACCTTGCAGGCCGCTGCGCCCGAAGCTGTCGAGCACGGCTTCCGTCACCCGGATCGAGGTGGTCGCGGCAAGGGACGATACCCCGAGTGCCGCCGGCAGTTTCCAGGCGCGCATGTCGAGCCGGGCATATTCGATATCCGCGAGGAGGAAGAGTGCCCCAAGCACGGAAAACCCGAGGGCTTCGATGACCGAGATCCCGTGGAAGATGCTGGACTGGTAGAGCGGGACGAAGCCGGCCAGGTAGCCGACGAGGGCCGGAACCGAGAGGCCGAGAATCACCCCGTCCAGCAACGGAGCGATGGCGGGTCTGCGGGTGGCGAAATAGATCCGCAGCCCGGTGATGAAGAACAGGATCGCAGGCACGGGGCGCAACCAGGCTCCGGTCTGGCTCAGGGCCGGGCTGCCGGCATCCGACAAGCCGGCGAGGTAATGCTGCCCGAGTGACCAGGCCCCGATCGCGACCATGAGGATCCAGCTGGCTTCGCGCGCGAGATTGCTGCGCGATATCATCATGATGCCGCCGAAAACCACGAATGCCAGCGCGCTGACCATGTCCGTCCGGATCCAGTCGGCCGCGCCGCGCGCCAGCCATTCCTGACTGGTCGTAAGCCCCGTGACGGCGGCAAGGCCGAGGATCACGAAGACGCAGCCCGTCGCAAATCGGATGGTCGGAAGCGAGCCCCGGAACGGCCGGCCGGGCAGCTGGGGCAGCCCCCTGTCGGGATCGATGTATTCCGGGATGGTCTGCATTCGACGGAAATCTCTTTGAGAATTGCGGGATTCTACCCATGCGGGAGTCAAATTGCAAGAATGCACGGGTCTTCGGGAACGCCCCGGGCCGCCCGGATCGCGGCAGATCCGGCAACACGGCGCCTGACTTGCTGGCCGAGGCCTCCGGCTGCTATCGGTCCGGGCACAACGGAAACGGACGCTCGCCATGGTCACCACGCTCATCGTCGTCCTTCTGGTCGCCCTCGAGATCTTGGCGATCTGGCTCGCGTTCCGGGCCGTCACGACGGCGCGCACGCCGCAGGCGGCGGTGGGCTGGGTGGTGTTTCTCATCGCCGCGCCCTATGCGGGCATCCCGGCCTACCTGTTTTTCGGGCATTCGAAGTTCCGGGGCTATGTCAACGCGCGTCGTGACTCGGCCGCGGCGGTCGAGACGACCCTGCTCCTCGACGTCTACCGGGCTGCTGAACCAGCCGACCAGAATCCCCGGGTGCGGGTGTTCGAGCGCGTCGCGGATCTGCCGGCGGTCGCCGGAAACCGGATGGACCTTCTGATCGACGGACCCGAAACCTTCGACGCGATCTTCCGGGCGATCGAGGCCGCCGAACGCTACGTCCTCGTGCAGTTCTACATAATCCGTGACGACGCGCTCGGGCGTGACCTGAAGGCGCGGCTGATCGCGCGGGCGCGCGCCGGTGTCTCGGTGCGCCTGCTCTATGACCGGATCGGCTCGTTCAAACTGCCCCAGAGCTTTATTTCCGAACTAAGTTCGGCCGGTGTCGACATCCGTGACGTTCATGCCCTGCGGGCCCGAACCAACCGCTTCCAGGTCAATTTCCGCAACCATCGCAAGATCGTCGTCGTGGATGGCACGGTCGGGTTCGTCGGTGGCGCGAATGTCGGTGCCGAGTATCTCGGGACCGATCCGCGCTACGGTCCCTGGCGTGACACCCATTGCCGCATCGAGGGCCCGGTCGTTGCGCAACTCCAGCTCGTCTTTGCCGAGGACTGGTACTGGGCCAGCCGACAGATCCTGCGCGAGGATCTGGACTGGCGGCCCGAACCGGTGACCGGCGGTGGCGATGCGCTGGTTCTCGCAACCGGGCCGGGCGACGAGTTCGAGGGCGGGACATTCTATTTCGTCAACGCGATCGAGGCGGCGACGGAGCGCATCTGGATCGCCTCGCCGTATTTCGTGCCGGATATCGATGTGCTGACGGCTCTCAAGCTCGCGGCATTGCGCGGCGTGGATGTGCGCATCCTCGTACCAGATGGCATCGACCACAAGGTGGTATGGCTCGCCGCTTTCGCCTATTTCGACGAGGTCCGCGATGCGGGTGTACAGGTCTGGCGCTACACGGCCGGTTTCATGCACCAGAAGGTCCTGCTGGTGGATGACGCCTTCGCCTCCATCGGCACGTTCAACCTTGACAATCGCTCCTGCCGTTTGAATTTCGAGGTCACGTGCCTCTTCTTCTCGCCGGTTGACGTCGCGCGGACGGCGGCGATGCTCGAGGCGGATTTCGCCCGGTGCTTCCTGCTCGAAACCCGGCTCTCCGGTCAGACCCGGACCCGGCGTCTCGGTGCGCCCATCGCCCGCCTGTTCGCGCCACTCCTCTAGGGCGCGCGACGCCTTCGCACCGGATCGATGTCGGGCCGCGTCGGGGCGTGCCCGATCTCCGGCAGCGTCCGCGCCGTCCTGTTGGTCACTCTTGATCCGCATCAATGCGGCGGTTCCTCGTCCCGCCTAGAGTTCTCCCGGTAGGGAAGCGAGGCAGCCGATGCAGATGCGAGTGCGGATTCACGGACGCGGCGGGCAGGGGGTCGTGACGGCGGCGGAGATGCTCTCGATCGCCGCTTTCGAGCAGGGCCGCCACGCCCAGGCGGTTCCGAGCTTCGGTTCGGAGCGCACCGGTGCGCCGGTGGTCTCGTTCTGCCGGATCGACGACCGGCCGATCCGCTCGCGCGAACCGGTTCTCGCGCCCGACCTCCTGATCGTGCAGGACCCGACGCTCCTCCATCAGGTCGATGTCTTCCAGGGGCTCGAGCCGGACGGGCATGTGCTCATCAACAGCGCCCGCAGCCCGGCGGAGCTTGACATCGGCGAAGTGATGGATCGGCTTCCCGGAGCGCATTTCGTTTCGCTCCCCGCAACCGAGATCGCCAAGCGCCATCTCGGACGGCCGCTCCCCAACGCGGTGCTGCTCGGGGGCGCGGCGGCGCTGACCGGCATCGTCACCCTTGACGCGGTCGTCCATGCGATCGGCGACAAGTTCAGCGGCGACATTGCGCGCCGAAACATCGACGCGGCGACCGAGGCGTTCGATCATGTCGCTGCCTCGATGCGGGCGACGCCGTCGCAGGACGCGTCCCGGGCGCAGGAGGTCAGTCAATGAAGATGCAGATCGAAGGTTCGCAGGCGGTCGCCCAGGCCGTGGCGCTCTGCCGCCCCGAAGTGATCTGCGCCTATCCGATCTCGCCGCAGACGCACATCGTCGAGGGGCTCGGCGCCCTGGTCAAATCCGGCACGCTCTCGCCTTGCGAGTTTCTGAACGTCGAGAGCGAGTTCGCTGCGATGAGCGTCGCCATCGGAAGCTCCGCCACCGGCGCGCGCACCTACACCGCCACGGCGAGCCAGGGCCTGCTGTTCATGGCCGAGGCGGTCTACAACGCGTCGGGCCTCGGCCTGCCGATCGTCATGACTGTGGCCAATCGCGCCATCGGCGCCCCGATCAACATCTGGAACGATCACAGCAATTCGATGAGCCAGCGCGATTGCGGCTGGATCCAGCTGTTCGCCGAGAGCAACCAGGAGGCGCTCGACCTGCATATCCAGGCGTTCAGACTGGCCGAGGAGCTGTCGATGCCGGTGATGGTCTGCATGGACGGCTTCATCCTGACCCACGCCTACGAGCAGGTCGACATGCCCGACCAGGCCCGGGTCGACGCGTTCCTGCCGCCCTACGAGCCGCGCCAGGTGCTGGATCCGGCGGAGCCTGTCTCCATCGGCGCCATGGTGGGGCCGGAGGCGTTCATGGAGGTGCGCTATCTCGCGCACGCCAAGCAGACGATGGCGCTCGATCTGATCCCGAAGATGGCCGCGGAATTCGAGAGCGGCTTCGGGCGCGCGGCGGGCGGGCTGACTCGCGGCTACCGCATCGACGACGCCGAGACGATCGTCGTGGCCCTCGGCTCGGTCGTCGGCACCCTGGAGGAAGCGGTGGACACGATGCGCGCGGACGGCGTGAAGGTCGGCGTGCTCTCGATCCGCTCGTTCCGGCCGTTCCCGCTGGAGGCCGTGCGCGACGCGCTGAAGGGCGCGAAACGGGTGGTGGTGCTGGAAAAGAGCTTCTCCGTGGGCCTCGGAGGCGTCGTGTCGACCGACGTGCGCCTCGCGCTGTCGGGCATCCAGTTGCGCGGGTACACCGTCGTGGCCGGGCTCGGCGGCCGCGCGATCACGCAGGCGTCGCTCATCGATATGCTGGGCCACGCGATCCGCGACGCGCTGGAGCCGCTGACGTTCCTCGATCTCGACCACGACATCGTCAACCGTCAGCTCGCCCGCGAAGCCTCGATGCGGCGCAGCGGACCCATCGCCGAGAACCTTCTGCGCGACGTCGGGACCGTCGCGGCCAAGGTGAATTGAGGAGCGCCGGATGACCCAGGAGATCAAGTTCTACCAGACCGGCACCTTCACCGTCGGCAACCGGCTGCTGCCGGAAAGTGCGCGCAGCGTCCAGGCCTCCACGGCCCGCGACAACGCGATCAATTCCGGTCACCGCGCCTGCCAGGGCTGCGGCGAGGCGCTCGGCGCCCGCTACGCCGTGGACGCGGCGCTGCGGGCGACCGACGGTCAGCTCATTGCCGCCAACGCCACCGGATGTCTCGAAGTCTTCTCCACGCCCTATCCGGAAACGTCCTGGCAGCTTCCCTGGCTGCACTCGCTCTTCGGAAACGCCGCCGCCGTCGGGACCGGGATGGCCGCCGCGCTCAAGGTCAAGGCGCAGAAGGCCGGCCTCGCGCAAAGCGCCACCCGCGTCATCGCCCAGGGCGGCGACGGCGGGACCACCGATATCGGCTTCGGCTGCCTCTCGGGCATGTTCGACCGCAACGACGACGTGCTCTACATCTGCTATGATAACGAAGGCTACATGAACACCGGCGTGCAGCGCAGTTCCGCCACGCCGCCCGCCGCGCGCACCGCCACCACCATGCCGCTCGGACCGGAGCCCGGCGCCGAGTTCGGCAAGGGCAAGAACGTGCCGCTGATCGCGATGGCGCACGAAATCCCCTACGTCGCGACGGCGACAGTGGCCGACCTGCACGACCTCGAGGCCAAGGTGGAGAAGGCCATGTCGATGCATGGCGCGCGGTATCTGCACGTCTTCGTGCCCTGTCCGCTCGGCTGGGGGTCCGCCAGTCACGACACGATCCGGATCGCGAGACTGGCCCGCGAGACCGGCATCTTTCCGATCTTCGAGGCGGAGGACGGCGCGATCACCGCCGTCACCAGGATCCGGCGCCGCGTCCCGGTGGAGGAATACCTCCGGCCGCAGAAACGCTTTGCCCACCTGTTCTCGGGCGAGGGGCGCCCCGACATCGTCGCCCGGATCCAGGCCGGCGCGGATCGCAACATCAAGCGCTTCGGCCTGCTCGACGAGGAGAGCGGACAGTGACCATGAAGAAGCCCTTCGCCATCACCCTCGATCCCGGCTCGTCGCTCGCCAACAAGACCGGCACATGGCGGACCGAGCGCCCCGTCTATGTCGACCGACTGCCGCCCTGCAACAAGGAATGCCCGGCGGGCGAGGACATCCAGGGCTGGCTCTACCACGCCGAAAGCGGCGACTACGAGGCCGCCTGGCGTCACCTGACGCGGGACAATCCGCTGCCCGCGATCATGGGGCGCGTCTGCTATCACACCTGCGAAAGCGTCTGCAATCGCGCGCAGCTCGACTCGGCGGTCGGCATCAACTCCGTGGAACGCTTCCTCGGCGACGAGGCCCTCAAGCGCGGGTGGGCGTTCGAGACCCCGGCCGAAGAGACCGGCAAGCACGTCCTGATCGTCGGGGCCGGCCCGTCTGGCCTGTCGGCCGCCTACCATTTGCGACGGATGGGCCATGCGGTCACAGTGCTCGAAGCGGGCGACGCGCCCGGCGGCATGATGCGCTACGGCATCCCGAAATACCGGATGCCGCGCGACGTGCTCGACGCCGAGGTCGCGCGGATCGCCGCGATGGGCGTGACGTTCCGCTACGGCGAGCGGGTCGACGACATCGCGGCGAGCATGAAGACGGAACGGGCGGACGCCGCGTTCCTCGCCGTCGGCGCGCACATCGCCAAGCGCGCCTACATCCCGGCCAAGGACAGCGCGCGCATCCTCGACGCGGTCTCGGTGCTGCGCTCGATGGAGGGCGAGGACAAGCCGCTCCTGGGACGGCGCGTCGCGGTCTATGGCGGCGGCAACACAGCCATAGACGTCGCGCGCACCGCCCGCAGGCTCGGGGCGACCGACGCGATCATCGTCTACCGCCGGAACCGCGAGCGCATGCCCGCGCATGATTTCGAGCTCGAGGAGGCGCTGGAGGAAGGCGTAAAGGTCAAGTGGCTGAGCACGATCACCGAGGCCCGGGGCGAGACGCTCACCATCGAGAAGATGGAGCTCGACGCCGAGGGCCGTCCGCAGCCGACCGGAGAGTTCGAGACGCTGGAGGCGGATTCGCTGGTTCTGGCGCTCGGCCAGGAGGTCGACCTGTCGCTCTTGGGAAGCGTCGAGGACATCGTCGTCCAGGACGGCGTGGTGATGACCGATCCCGAGACGCAGATGACCAATCATCCCGGTCTCTTCTGCGGCGGCGACATGTCGCCGGGCGAGCGCAACGTGACCGTGGCCATCGGGCAGGCGAAGCGCGCTGCGCGCCACATCGACGCCTGGCTGCGCGGGACTGCGCTTCCGCCCCGTCCGGAAAAGCAGGTCGCCGGCTTCGAGCGGCTGAACACCTGGTACTACAGCGACGCGCCCAAGACCGTGAGACCCCAGCTCGACCTCGCGCGGCGGGTCTCGGGTTTCGACGAGGTGCAGGGCGGGCTGTCGGAGGATACCGCGCTCTTCGAGGCGCGCCGCTGCCTGAGCTGCGGCAACTGCTTCGAATGCGACAACTGCTACGGGGTCTGCCCGGACAACGCCGTGATCAAGCTTGGGCCGGGCAACCGGTTCGAGTTCAATCTCGACTACTGCAAGGGCTGCGGGATCTGCGCCGCCGAATGTCCCTGCGGCGCGATCGACATGGTGCCCGAAGAGGTGTGACCGAGCCGGCACCGTCGGGCGCGATCCCGGCGGGCCGGGCGCCGGCCGGCGTCGTCAGGCGCGCTCCTTGGCGTCGAGCCAGCCGCGGATGATCTCCCTGTGGCGCATCCCGCCATAGCTCGGAAAATGCCCGCCATGCACGAGGCGGACCGGCAGATCGAGGAGCCGCACCATCGAGCGATGATACTCGGCCGCGTCCGAATGGTAGGTGTCCTCGATGAGCGGCCCGTCATAGACGATGTCGCCCGAGAACAGGATGCCCGTCGCCGCCTCCCAGAGCGCGATGCCGCCGGGAGAATGGCCGGGGGTGTGGATCACCTCGAACCGCCGGTCGCCCAGATCGACCATGTCGCCGTCCTCGAGAAGCCGCGTCGCCGGCGCCTCCCGCACCGTGTAGCTTGCCGAGACGAACGGTTCGGGCGGCAGGCGGTCGAAGATGTCGTCCTGCACGTATCCCGCGAGGATCGCGTCGCGCGTCGGGGCCGCGAGGATCGCCGCCTCCGCGCGGTGGACAGCCCGATCGTCGAATTCGTGGTGGCAGCCGATATGGTCGAAATGGGTGTGGCTCGCCACGGCGGTCAGCGCCCGTTCGGTGACGAGCGGCACCCATCCGCGCAGCGAGACCACGCCCATGCCGCTGTCGACCAGCATGTCTCGGTCGCGGCCCCGGACGTGCCAGCAATTGCAGCGGTAGAATTCGTGGATGAAGGGTTCCGAGATAAGCGTGACCCCGTCGCCCACCGGCCTCGTCGCGTACCAGTCCTCGGGTCTTGCGCGCATCATGCGGACGGTCCTGCCGGAAAGACCCGGATCGCGTCCGGATCGGCGGAGAGGATCAGCGTTTCGCCGGCCGCTGGCAAGCGGGCGGGCGGGAGATGCGCCGTCAGCACAAGCTCCGGTGCCGCTTCGGGGACGAGATGCGCCCGGACATGGGTGCCGAAGAAGGCCGCGTCCCGGACGCGGGCCCGCCCGAGGCTCGCGGCACCCCGGCCCTCGCGCAGCGCCTCCGGCCGGATGCACACCACCAGCCTTCCATGTGCCGGAGCCGGCAGCGGCAGGGGGCCGAGCGCCGTGCCGGCGACGGCGCCGGCGCCCTCGGCCGGGATGTGGTTCATCTCGCCCATGAAGTCGGCGGCGAAGAGCGTGGCCGGTTCGCGGTAGATCCGGGTCGGCGGCCCTTCGTCCTCGATCCGACCGGCATTCATCACCACGATGCGGTCGGCGATGGCCATCGCCTCCTCCTGATCGTGGGTGACATGGATGAACGTCGTTCCGACCTTTTGCTGGATCGCCTTCAGTTCATCCTGCATCGATCGGCGCAGCTTGAGGTCGAGCGCGCCGAGCGGTTCGTCCAGCAGCAGCACATCGGGCGCGATCGCCAGCGCCCGGGCCAGCGCCACCCGCTGGCGCTGCCCGCCCGAGATCTCGTGCGGCCGCTTGTCCGCCGCGCCGGCGAGCCCGACCATTTCGAGCTGCGCCTCGGCCTTCGCGTGCCGTTCGCGGCGCGCCATTCCCGCCATCCGCAGCCCGAAGGCCACGTTGTCGCGCAGCGTCATGTGCGGGAAGAGCGCGTAGTCCTGAAACATCGTCGTCGTCGGCCGCCTCGCCGGCGGAACGCGGGTCATGTCGCGGCCGCCGATCAGGACCCGCCCCGCACTCGGCTCGATGAAGCCGCCGAGCACCGACAGGAGCGTGGTCTTGCCGCAGCCCGAAGGTCCGAGCAGCGCCACGTATTCCCCGGCTTCGATCTCGAGGTCGACCGCCCGCAGCGCATGGAAATCCCCGAACCGGTGATCGATGCCGGCGAGGGTGACCGGGGCCGTCACGGGCGGCGCCTGCGAAAGAGGACGAGCTCGAGGATCACCACGAAAGCGACGGAGACGAGGAAGACGAGGCTCCCGATGGCATTCAGGCGCGGCGACAGACCCGAACGCAGCATCGACCAGATCTCTACGGGAAGGGTCACGTCGAACCGGGTCAGCAGGAAGGCGATGATGAACTCGTCCCAGCTCAACGTAACCGCGAGAAAGAATGCCGCCGCGATTGCCGGCGCCAGCATCGGCACCGTCACCAGCAGGATCACGCGGGCTTCGGTCGCGCCCAGATCACGCGCCGCCCGTTCGGCGTTCTGCTGTTGAGCGCCCATCGAGGCGTAGATGATCGCAAAGGCCAGCGGGAGGTTGATGACCACGTGGCCGATCCCGGCCGTGACCAGCGAGAGGCCGATACCCGTGCGCTGGAACACGACAAGAAGGCCCAGTCCGATGACGAGATAGCTCACCGTCAGCGGCGCGATCAGGAGCCCGCGCAGCAGGGCCGATCCGGGCAGGACGTGCCGGGCGAGCCCGTAGGCCGCGAGAAAGCCGAGGATCACTGCGAGGCCGGCCGAGCCGACCGCGACGACGAGCGAGTTTGCCAGCGCGGCCATCACGTCGCGATCGCCGAGGATGTCGCCGTACCATTGCAGCGACGGTCCCTCGAAGGGCGGCACCGGCAGCCCGCCCGCCTGGAACGAGAACAGGATCAGCGTGCCCACCGGCAGGTAGATGAAGCCGAAGGCCGCGACGAGATAGAGCCAGGCGAGCGGTCGGCTCACAGCCGGTCGAGCCTCAGCCATCGCGCGCAGGCAAGATAGGCGAACGCCACGATCCCCATCAGCACGATCGCGAGGGCCGCGGCCAGCGGGAAATCCGCCCGCCTGCCGAGCTGCACCATGATCACCTGCGGCACCGTAAGCTCTGTGTTGCCGCCGAGGATCTGCGGCGTGACGTAATCGCCGATGCAGAGCACGAAGGTCAGGAAGGCGCCCGTCACCACCCCCGGCAGGGTCAGGGGAAGGATCACGTGCCGGAACGTCTGGAACGCGCTCGCTCCGAGATCCATCGCGGCCCGCCGGTAGTTCGGCGACAGCTGGATGAGGTTCGCGTAGATCGTCAGCGTCAGCAGCATCACGAAGAAATGGACAAATCCCGTCACCGTCGCGAAGCGCGTATTGGCGAGCGTGACTGGATCGGCGATCAGGCCCAGCCCGCCCAGCGCCTGGTTCACCACCCCCTCGCGCGAGAGCACCAGAAGCCAAGCGTAGGACCTGACCACGTAGGAGGTCCAGAACGGCAGGATGGCGAGCAGCAGCACCAGCCGCTGCCACCGCGCCGGGACCCGGAACGCGATGATCCAGGCCAGCGGATAGGCCAGTACCACCGAAACCACCGTCACGGTCAGCGTGATCTCGAGCGATACGGCGAAGGCGCGCCACAGATAGGCCTTCTCCGCCAGCTCGGCATAGTTCGCCAGCGACACGCCCCAGACCAGCGTGCGCCCCTCGAGCGTGGCGAGGCTCATCGCCCCCATCACCGCGAAGGGCACCACGAAGAACGCGCACGTCCAGATCAGGGCCGGAGCGACGAAGCCCCAGCCCGCCAGGCGATCGCGCATCGGCCTCACTGCTGGAGCGTTTCGAGCCAGAGATCCTGCATCGCGGCGTCGAGGTCGCCGTCCGGCGCCGGATAGAGCTGCGTGCGGGCGAGATAGTCGGCCTGATCGTCCCAGCGCAGGACCGCCTTCTGCGCATCGGTCAGGTGGTCGCCCGCCTTCGCGTTCGCCGGCATGCCCCAGAAGCAGGACGAGGTCGCGAGCCGGGCCTGGCCCTCGGGGCTGACGATATACTTGACGAATTCGAGCGCCAGGTCGGGCTTCGCGCTGTCGGCGAGGACACCGATCGACTGCGCCCAGCGCACCGCGCCCTGCTCGGGGATGGTCCAGGTCAGCTCCGGCTGCTCCTCGGCCAGAACCGCCGTCAGCCATTCGCCTCCGCCCACGACGATGTCCACCTCCCCGGTGGCGAGCGCCGTCTGCGCCGCCACCACGCCGGCGACCGAGGCGGCGTTCGTGCGCATCGTTGACAGCGTCGCACCGAGCGTCTCGAGATCGCTTGCGCCGATCGCCGCGGTCTCGATCCCGCCGGCGATGGCCGCGAGGCCGATCACCGGAAGGTAATAGTCGTAGATGCTGATCCGCCCGGCATACTTGTCCGACCAGACCGTCGCGAGATCGTCCATGTCCGCGGGATCGACCCGGTCGGCATTGTACGAGATCGTGTTGTAGCCGAACTTCTCCGTGACCGCATAGGTGACCCCGTCGACGCTGTTGTTCTCGGCCATCACGACCTCGGGGAAGAAATCCGCCAGCGGCAGCGCGTCCTCGGGCAGCGGGGCTAGGAGCCCGGCCTCGACCGCCCGGAACACGTCGATCCCGTCGATCACCAGGACGTCCCAGTCGCCCGGACGCGACTGCTCGAGCAGCGCCAGCGCCGCCCCGGTCCCCTCGTATTCGCGCAGGTTCACCCGAACGTCATGGGCCGCCTCGAACGGCTCGATCAGGGCAGGGTCGGTGTGGTCGCACCAGACCAGCGCGTTCAGCTCCTCCTGTGCGAGGGCGGGCAGGGAAGATGCCACGAAGGCGGCGGTGCCGAGAAGCAGTCGGTTCATGTCGGATCTCCCGGTTGGCGTCGGCCGGCCGCGGCGGGGCGGCGCATGCCGAAAAAAGTTGAACTCATTCAGGTTTGCAGTCAACACTATTTCAGAAGCCACGCCAATCAATTCGGAAGCGACCGATGGCAGGACTGCGCGAAAAACAGAAGGCGGACCGCGAAAGGCGCATTCTCGATGCGGCGGTGACGCAATTTCGGGCAGATGGCTACCGCTCGGTGCGGATCGAGGATCTGGCCGAAATGGCCGAGGTCTCCGTCGGCACGATCTACAATTACTACCGCACCAAGGGCGACATCCTCATCGCGACCGTCGCGATGGAAGTCGAGGAGGTGCTGGAAGCCGGTGCCGCGATCGTCGCCGACCCGCCCGCCGGCGTCGGCGAAGCCCTGCTGGCGCTCATCGACCAGTATTACGATCATTCGCTGGAGTATCTCTCGAAGGAGATGTGGCGCAGCGCGATGGCCCTGTCGATCGAGGCGCCCCGGACGCCCAACGGACAGCGCTACAGCGAGCTCGATGCGCGTCTTGCCGCCCAGATGACCGATCTGATCGAGGCGCTCCAGGCCCGCGGCGACATCCGGCCCGACCTCGGCGCGCCGGCGCTTGGGGAAGTCCTGTTCAACAACCTCAACCAGATGTTCATCGACTTCGTGAAGTCCGACGACATGACCCTCGAAACCCTGAAGGCCCGGGTGGCGGCCCAGACCCGCCCGATCGCGACGCTCATCGCGACCTGACCCGAAGCTCCCGCGCGCGAACACCTTCCCGGTCCCGCCCTGGTCGCCGGCCTTCGGACTCCGCTCCCCGAGGCCGAAGGCCAGCCCGTCACTCCCGCACCACGGCCACCACGCAGAGGCAGTCGCCGGGCTTCACCAGCCCCGGAAAATGCCGTGCCGTCATCAGCCCGCTGCGCCGGGCGCAGTATTCCAGCGGGTCGCGACCGGTATGCTCCACCGGCCATACCCGCGCCACCACCTGACCCTTCTCGACCGTCTCGCCCAGATCGACAACCGGCTCGATCAGCCCGTCATGCTCGGAGAACAGGTAGCAGTCGCTGTCGGGCATATCGAGATCGATGCTCGGCCCTTGCTCCGGCTCGCCACGGAGGATCCCGGCATGGATGAGGAAGTTCCTCGCACCCTTCCGCGCGATGCGTATCGAGCGCGCGGTGGCGCTCCCGCCGCCGCCGAGCTCGGTCGACACGAAGGTCTTGCCCAGCGATTCCACCGCCGTGTCGAACATGCCGACATTGTCGATCTCGAGCAGGACCATCGAATAGGGCGCATTGAAAGCCCGCATTGCGGCGATGCACGCCTCTTCCTGCACCGAGGCGTCGAGATGATGGGCCGCCGCGAAGGGGATGAAATCCAGGGTCTTGCCGCCGGAATGGAAGTCCAGAACGTAGTCGGCCATCGGCGCGAGGATGCGGTTGAAATAGTCGGCGATCTTCTCGCTCGGCGACCCGTCCGGGCGACCCGGAAAGATCCGGTTGAGGTTCGCGCCGTCGAGCGGCGAGGTGCGCCGGCCGGCGCGGAAGGCCGGCGCGTTCATGAACGGCACGATCACGACCCGGCCCTGCACGTCGGCGGGGTCGAGGTCGCGGGTGAGCGCCTGCAGCGCCACTGGCCCCTCGTATTCGTCGCCGTGATTGGCGCCGGTCAGCAGCGCCGTCGGCCCGTCTCCGTTGCGGACCACGGTGATCGGGATCATCACCGAGCCCCAGGCGCTGTCGTCGCGACTGTAGGGGAGCCGGAGGAATCCGTGATGCTTGCCGTCCTCGTCGAACGGCACGGTGGCAACGATCGGGTTCTCGGTGACGACGGAAGACACCATTCGGTTCAGTCCTTGACCAACAGCTTGCGGGGCACGTCGGCGAGGCATTCGGGTCCCTTCTCGCCGATCAGGATGCTCTCGGTGATCTCGAACCCGAAGTTCTCCATCCAGAGCCCGGTCATGAAATGGAAGGTCATGCCCGGCACCAGCACCGTCCGGTCGCCCGGGCGCAGCGAGCAGGTGCGCTCGCCCCAGTCCGGCGGATAGCTCAACCCGATCGGATAGCCGGTGCGGTTGTCCTTGATGATGCCGTACTTGTTGAGCACCTCGAAGAAGGCGATGGCAATGTCCTCGCAGACATTGCCGGCCTTCGCCGCCTCGAGCCCGGCCTCCATCCCCTCCAGCACCGCCTTCTCGGCGTCGATGAACTGCTGGGTCGGCTTGCCGAGGAACACCGTGCGGCTCAGGGGGCAATGATAGCGCCGGAAACAGCCGGCGATCTCGAAGAAGGTACCCTCGCCGGTCTTCATCGGCTTGTCGTCCCAGGTCAGATGCGGCGCCGCGGCGTCCGGGCCCGAGGGGAGCAGCGGCACGATCGCCGGATAATCGCCGCCATAGCCCCACTCCTCGTCGTAGCGCAGAGAGGCGTCGTAGATCTCGGCCACGAGATCGCATTTCCGGATGCCCGGCTCGACCTTCTCGGCGATACGCGCGTGCATCCGCTCGACAATCCGCGCCGCCTTGCGCATCCGGTCGATCTCGGCGGCGGATTTCACGCCGCGCAGCCAGTTGACCAGCGCCGTCGCGTCCACCGGCTCGTTGGGCAGGCCCGCGGCAAGCGCGGTGTAGCCCTTTGCCGAGAACCAGTAATTGTCCATCTCGACGCCGATCCGGCCGGTATGCCAGCCACGCTCGGTCAGCTTCGCCGCGAGATAGTCCAGGGGGTGCAGGTCCGGTGACTGCACGAAGAAATCCGGATAGCCGATGATGTCGGTATCGGCCATGTAGGTGGTCCGGAGCGCGCCCTGGGCATCCTGCTCGCGGCCGAACCAGACCGGCTCGCCCACCGGTCCGATGATCACCGCCTGATGCACGTAGAACGACCAGCCGTCATAGCCGGTCAGCCAGGCCATGTTCGACGGATCGGAGGTGACGAGCGTGTCGATCCCGGCCTTTTCCATCGCCGCGCGGGTTCGCGCGAGCCGTGTCTCGTATTCGGCATCCGAGAAGCGGAAGGTATCGACGAGAGCCATTGTTCAGTTCTCCAATGCCGTGCCGGCCCCGCCCGCCTCGGCGCGTTCCCGCGCGAGGGTGGCGATCGCCGTGTCCTGTACGCCGGTACCGGTCAGATCGGCCAGCGTGATGTCGTCCTGCGAAGTGCGTCCCGCGGCAGCCCCGGCGATGATCTGCCCGAGTTCCGGAAACCAGGCATCCGCCGCGACCATGCCGGCCTCGATCGCCGCGCGAAGCTCGCCCATCTTGCGTGTCTGTGACAGACGGTCGGCAACGTAGAGCCCCCGGTTTATGCAATCGGGCGCGATCTCGGTCTTGCCGTGCTGGTCCGACCCCATCGCAGTGACGTGCTGCCCCGGCTCCAGCCAGCCGGCCTCCAGAAGCGGAATGCGCGACGGCGTCGTGGTGACCACCACATCCGCCCGAGCCACCGCGCGCGCCGCGTCGGCCTCCGCGCGCACCTCGATTCCGAGCAACTCCGTCATCTCCGCCGCCACTTTTCGCGCCGCCTCCGCATTGCGCCCCCAGATCACCGCCCGCTCGATGGGCCGCACCAGCGTGAGTGCCTGCAACTGCAACCGCGCCTGCATCCCGGTCCCGAAGATCGCCGCAGAGCGCGCATCATCGCGCGCCAGCCAGCGCGCCGCAACCGCCCCCGCCGCCGCCGTCCGCACATCCGTGAGGTAGCCGTTGTCGAGCAGACAGCGCCTCGACCTGCCCGGTCCGCACGGCGAACAGGACCATCAGCCCCGAGGTCGAGGGCAGCCCGAGCTTGGGATTGTCGAAGAACCCCGGCGAGATCTTGATCGCGAAGCTGTCCAGCCCCGGCACATAGGCGGTCTTCACGTCCACCTCGCCGTTGAACTCTGTGATCTCCATCGACAGCACCGGCGGCATCACCACACCGCCCTCCGCGAGCGCCAGGAACCCGCCCTCGACCGCCGCCACCGCCGCGAGATCGAGCGGCACCAGCCGCCGCAACTCTGCCTCCGTCAGGATCCGAACGCCCATCTCACCCCTCCGCCATCAGGTCGACATCCTCGCCCGACACCAGCCGCAGATGCAGGTCCATGTCGATGTTCGCCCCGCTCAGCAGCAGCATCGTCGGCCCGCGCAGATCGACCTTGCCCGCCAGCAGCGCCGCGACCCCGACGCCGCCGCCACCCTCCACCACCTGCCGCTCCTCCCGGTAGCAATGCCGCACGCCCGCCGCGATTTCCGGCTCGCTCAGCAGCACCAGATCGTCCAGCAGGTCCCGCGCCATCCCGAACGTCACCCGGTTGTCGAGCCCGATCCCGCCCCCCAGCGAATCCGCGAGGCTCGGGCATTCCTCCACCGCCACCGGATGCCCCGCCGCGAGGCTCTCGGCCATCGCCGCCCCGCGCGCCATCGACACGCCGACCACCCGCACCGAGGGCCGCTTCGCCTTCACGGCCGCGGCGATCCCCGCGACCAGCCCGCCGCCCGAGACCGGCACCACAACGCAGTCGAGCTCCGGCATGGCCTCGAGCATCTCGAGCCCCAGCGTCCCCTGGCCCGCCACGACGCGCGGATCGTCGAAGGGCGGCACCATCGTCAGGCCCTCCTCCGCCACCAGCCGGTCCACCTCCACCTGCGCGTCGTCCTGGCTCGCCCCGACGATCCGCACCTCCGCGCCCAGCGCCTCGATGGCCCTCAGCTTGTTGCCGGGCACCAGCCGCGACATGCAGATCACCGCGCGGCACCCCGCCGCCTTCGCCGCATGGGCCAGCGCCCGACCGTGATTGCCCGTGGAAGCCGCCACGACCCCGCGCGCCTGCTCCCCGGCCCCGAGCTGCGCCACCGCATTCGACGCGCCGCGCAGCTTGAAGCTTCCGGTCCGCTGGTGATGCTCGCATTTCAGGCTGACCGGCACCCCCGCCAGCGCGCTCAGCGACGGCGAGGCCTCGACCGGCGTCTCGCGCACCATCCCCCGGATGCGCTCCCGCGCCGCCGCAATCTCGGCCAGCCCGACACTCACACCGAAAACAGCCTCCCGAATCCCGTCACCGGCGCCGTCAGCCCGGCGAGCCGGCGCATCTCCCGGATGCTCGCCTGGTTCGACGTGACCACCGGCTTGTCCAGCGCCGCCTCGATGTCGGCCACCGCCGCGAGCGCCGGCAGCGCCGTGCAGGAGATGAAGAGCGCCTCCGCCTCCGGCGCGTCCACCCGCAGGGCCGCCGCGACGATCGCCGCCCGCGGCACCCGCGCCATCTCCCGGTCGTCGCTCAGACCCAGACACGCCGCGCGCACCACGTCGAACCCGGCCTCGCGGAGATGCCCGACCACGGCCTCCGTCGCTTCCTCCGGATAGGGCGTGAGCACCGCGATCCGTCGCGCCCCGAGCGCGCGAAGCGCCGCGGTCGCCGCGCCGATGGGTGTCACCACCGGCACGCCGGGCCGCCCGAGATCGACCGCCGCCGCAACCGCTTCCTCGCCGATCACCACCGAGGCCGCGGTGCAGCTGTAGCAGATCGCCGCCAGATCCTCGCCGGGCACCAGCAGCGCCGCCGCGGCCGACAGGAGCGGCGCCATCTCGCGCAGGTTTTCCGGCGTCGTCGGATTGGCATAGGCCACCCGCGTCGCGTGGACCGCTGCCGCCTCGTGCGGGATCAGTCGCGCCACGTCGCGTTCGGTCGTCAGATCGGTTGCCAGCAGGATCAGCCCCAGCCGGGGCAACGTCGGTATCCTGCCCGCCGACACCGTCCGCTGAGGGTGATATGTCCGACAGGCTCATGCTCACACCACCAGCACCGGGCATCTCGCGAGCCCGCTGACCTTGTGCGAGACGCTGCCGAGCAGGAACTCCTCGATCGACCCCACGCCCCGGCTGCCCACCACGATGAGGTCCGCACCGCGCTCTTCGCTGAAGGCGACCAGCGTGCGCGCCGGCGGACCGGGCTTGATGAAGGAATGCACGTTGTCGATCCCGGCCTCCCGCACCAGCGTCTTTCCGGCGGAGGCCATCTCGCGGGCATAGTCCGCGGCTGTCGTCGTCCATGTTGCCCCGATCTTCCCGGGCTACGGAAAACGACCCCTCCAGCAATCCGTGATGCCGGAATACCGTCAGCACGAGCACCTCCGAGCCGCAGAGCCGGGCCAGCCCAGCCGCCTTGCGCAGCGCGGCCGTCGCGCAGTCTGACCCGTCGAAACCCACAAGAATTCGCTCGAACATGTCTGCCTTCCGCTATTTCGCAAATGCCATGTCACGCAGGAACAGAGCGATCTGCGGGAAGAAGATCAGCGCCACGGCCACCGAAAGCAGCATGAAGATGAAGGGCGGCGTGCCGCGCACCACCTCCATGTAGGGCCGCTTGAACACTGCGATCGCCGTGAAGATGTCGCAACCGAAGGGTGGCGTCGCCGAGCCGATCGCCACCTGCAGCGTGATGATCACCCCCACCAGCACCGGATCGAGCCCGGTGGAATTCACCACCGGCGCGAAGATCGGCACCAGGATCAGGATCACCACGATCGGATCGACGAACATGCAGCCGATGAAGAAGGCGATCGAGATCACGAAGAGCACCGCGGTCGGCCCCATATCGTCGATGCCGATGGCGCCGAGGATCTCCTGCGGCACCTGCGCGAACGAGATCACCCAGGAGAACGCGGCACCCGCGCCCACGAGGATGAACACCACTGCGGTGATCAGCCCGGTGGACTTCGCGGTCTCGTAGATGTCGCCGATCCCGAGCGACCGGAACACCACCAGTTCGAGGACCATCGCATAGAGCACGCAGGCCGCCGCCGCCTCGGTCGGGCTGAACACGCCGCCGTAGATGCCGCCGATGATGATCGCCGGAAAGCCGAGCGGCCAGATCGCCGCCTGCACCGCCTTGGCGCGCTCGACCCAGGAAGTCTTGGGCTCGGTCGGCACGTCGTTGCGGATCGCGTAGATCACGCTGTAGATCGAGAACAGCACGAGGATCAGCAGCCCCGGCCCGATCCCGGCGATGAAGAGCTCGGCGATCGAGGTGTTCGACACCACGCCGTAGATGATCATCCCGATCGAGGGCGGGATCAGAAAGGCGATGTCGCTGGAATTGACGATCAGCGCCAGCACGAAGCTGTCCTTGTAGCCCGCCTTCAGCATGCGCGGACGCAAGGGCGTGCCCACAGCCACGAC
This sequence comes from uncultured Alphaproteobacteria bacterium, assembly GCA_963825715.1. GTDB lineage: Bacteria > Pseudomonadota > Alphaproteobacteria > Rhodobacterales > Rhodobacteraceae > Amaricoccus. The sequence continues at coordinate 89,707 of CAWGUH010000019.1, forward strand.
GGTGGCCTGCGTCGAGCCCGAGACCGCGCCGAACATCGTGCAGGCCGCGGCGGTCGAGACCGCAAGGCCGCCCTTCACGTGGCCGACGAAGGCCATCACCATGTCGATCAGCCGTCCCGCCGACCGGCCGCGCGTCATGATGTCGGCGGCGAAGATGAACATCGGCACGGCAACCAGCGAGGAGGGCCGGATGCCGGCGAGGATCTGCTGGATCATCGTCTCGAGCTGCCCGAACCCGCCGAAGAGCGTGAAGAACCCGACGAAGGCCGCGGCAAACAGCGGGATCATCATCGGAAATCCCGCCAGCAGCAGGACGATCATGATCAGGAAGATGGTCAGGGCCAAGGGCGTTCGCCTTTCAGATTTCGGTCGCGTCTTCCTCGTAGCCCTCGATCACGAGGGTCGAGAGCCAGATATCCTTGTCGAGCAGGTTCTTGATGGCGGTCAGCGCGTATTGCACTCCCGTCATGAAGAAACCCACCGGCACCCAGACATAGGTCCACCAGACCGGGATCTGCAGCGCCGGCAGCACCCGGCCTTGCCCGGCCAGCGTGATGATATAGCCGACCGAGAACCAGCAGAGCCCGAACATGAACACCGCGGTCACGAACGAGATGAGCACCATCATGGCCTTGCGGGGCTTCGGTCCGAGCGTGTCGAAGATCGCCGACATGCGGATATGCCGGCCGTGCCGGGCGGCATAGCTGATCCCGGCGAAGGTGATCAGCACGATCAGGATGCTGTTGAGTTCCTCGGAGAAGAAGATGCTGCTCTGGAAAACGAATCGCCCGATGACATTGGCCATCGAGTTCGCCGCCATCAGGAGCACGCCGGCGGCGAGCATCGCGGCCTCGATCCGGGCGATCCCCGAATCGAGAACGCCCAGCAGGCCGGGCAGCGAGGATTCCGTATTCGCGCGCGCAGGACTCTCGCTCACCTGACTCTCCCGTGAAGACCCCCGGAGCCCGGGCCGGATATCCGGCCCGGACGAGATGCGACGGCGATTATTGCACCGCCTCGAGGTCGGCCTTCATCTGGTCGAGAATGGCCTGCCCGCCCTCGCCGGTCATCTCTATGAACTGGGCCTCGACAGTCGCGGCCGCCTCCAGGAACGGAGCGCGCTCCTCTTCGGACAGCACGTTGATCACCATCTCGGGCTTGGCGGCCAGGATGTTGTCCATCGCGGCGTCCTGAAGCTCCTGCTGATATCCGACGATGAAGTCGAAGGCCGCATTTATGGCATTGGTGACCGCCTGCTGGTCTTCCTCCGACAACCCGTCGAAGAACTCCTTGTTGGCCATCACCGCGGTGGTGAAGTTGTTGTGGCCGATGCAGGTGATGACGTCGGTCACCTCGTAGATCTTGGTCGATTCGAGGAAGAATCCCGGGTTTTCCTGACCCTGGATGATTCCGGTCTGCAGCGCCCCATAGACCTCGCCCCACGGGAGCGGCGTCGGCGTCGCCCCGAAGGCCTGGTAGGACTGCACCAGCAACGGATTGGTCATCGTGCGGAACTTCACCTCGTTGAGGTCCTCCGGCGTACGCACCTCCTCCTGCGTGGTCATGCAGACCTCGCCCTCGGGATACATCGACAGAAGCTCGAGGCCCTGTTCGGCGTAGAGTTCCGGGAACATCTCGTTGATCGCCTTCGAGGTGCGGAAGAACTCGACAAGCTGGTCAGGCTCCTGCGGCAGCAGATAGGGCACGAAGAACACCTGCGCCTCGGGGATCGTCGCCCCGGTGAAACCCGGCGACTGGGTCACGAACTGCAGCACGCCCGCCTTGGCCTGCTCCATGATGTCATCGGATTCGCCGAGCGTCCCGAACGGAAAGAGCTGGATTTCGTGATCGGTATTGGCCTCGATCTCCTCCTTGAACTTCCGGGCGAAGGCGTTCTGCACGTCGGTCTCCGCGGCCTCCTCGGTGGCGTAGCGCCAGGTGTCGGCCTGCACGGAAGTGGCGGCAAGCATGGCAATCGCGGCGGCGGATGCCGTTAGGGTGAGCTTGGCTGTCATCGTCGTCTCCTGTTGGATGAACACCGCGCAGACTCGTCGCGTCATGCGACTCGATGCCTTCTGGCGGGCACCGGTTCCGGTGCGCGGATTGTTCATGCGCTTTGTACGTACGCATTGCATACGCTAGGAATACGCCGGGCATACCGCAGCATCGCGGACCGGCGCCGCCATCCCTCCCGGCGATGGCGCTCTATCGCTAAGCCTGAAACAGGAACAACGCCAAGTCAAGCACCCAGACGGACCGCCCTTTTCTCGCCTCGCCTGAAAGTCGATCCGCCACGCCAAGACAATCCATCATCCAAGAAAGTCGTTATATTCATATGGCACACTTGCCCCTCGATGACCGTGACTTGAAAATACTCAACGTTCTCAGCCGGGAAGGCCGCATTTCGAAGACTGAACTTGCCCGTCGGGTGAATCTCTCCGCCACCGCCGCCTGGGAGCGCATGAAGCGGCTCGAAGAGGCCGGCCTCATCCACCGCTACCGCGCCGACCTCGCCCTCACCCGCATCTCCCCGCATGTCGTTGTTTTCGTTATGGTCGAGCTCGAAAGCCACCGCCCCGAAACCTTCCGCACCTTCGAGCGATCGGCGGAGATCTACGACGAGATCACCGGCGTCTGGGCCATCGGCGGCGGCTTCGACTACCTCCTCCAGGTCATCACCCGCGACATCGACAGCTACCAGCGCCTCGTCGACGCCCTGCTCTCCGAACGCCCCGGGGTCCGGCGCTATTTCACCTATGTGGTCACCAAGGAAGTGAAGGCCGACCCGCCCCCCCTCGATACCCTGATCGCCCTCGCCGCCGAGGAATGACCGGCAAAGGCCACCGAAAAAAGAGGATTCCTCCGCGCAGCGCGCCGAGTTCGGGCAATTCCTCCGGCCGGCGCGGCTAGACTGGGCTGACCGAAACGCCAGCGGAGACATGCCCATGCTCGCCCACGCCGCGCTCTCCGACCATCTCATGTCCGGCCTGTCCGACCGCGCCCTCCTGCGCTCGTTTTCCTATCTGAACGGCCGCTGGACCGCCGCCGCGACCGGCGCCACCTTCCCCGTCACCGATCCGGCTACCGGCGCGACCCTGGGCCATGTCGCCGACCTCGCCGGCCCCGACAGCGCCGCCGCAGTGGACGCCGCCGATGCCGCCTTCCCCGCCTGGTCCACGACCCTCCCGCAGGACCGCAGCACGCTCCTGCGCCGCTGGTACGACCTGATGCTCGCCCACCGCGAGGACCTCGCGCGGATCATGACCTTCGAGCAGGGCAAGCCGCTGTCCGAAGCCCGGGGCGAAATCGACTACGCCGCCTCCTTCGTCGAGTTCTACGCCGAGGAAGCAAAGCGCCCGAACATCGAGAGCGTCACCTCGCATCTGCCTGATGCGGAAGTGGAACTGTGGCGCGAGCCGGTGGGCGTCGCGGCCCTTATCACCCCTTGGAACTTCCCGGCCGCAATGCTGACCCGCAAGGCCGCCGCAGCGCTCGCCGCCGGCTGCACCGTGGTCGCCCACCCCTCGGCCGAAACCCCGTTCTCGGCGCTGGCGCTTGCCGAACTCGCCGAGCGCGCCGGCTTCCCGAAGGGCGTGTTCAACGTGATCACCGGCACGGCCCCGGTCGTCGTCGCCCCCTGGGTCGAGGACCCGCGCGTGCGGGCGCTGTCCTTCACCGGCTCGACCGAAATCGGCAAGCTGCTCTACCGGCAATCCGCCGACACCGTGAAGCGTCTGGTGCTAGAACTCGGCGGCCACGCGCCCTTCCTGCTCTTCGCCGAGGCCGATCAGGACCAGGCCGTCGACGAGGCGATCAAGGCCAAGTTCGCGACCACCGGCCAGGATTGCCTCGGCGCCAACCGGTTCCTCGTGGAGCGTCCGGTCTACGAGGCCTTCTGCACGAATTTCGCGGCGCGGGTGAAGACCCTGACCCTCGGGCCCGGGCTCGACGATTGCGATCTCGGGCCCCTGATGAACGAAAAGGCCGTCGCGAAGCAGGAAGAGCACGTCGCCGATGCGCTGGCGCGCGGTGCGAAGCTGCTCACCGGCGGCAAGCGCTCCGCTCTGGGGCCACTCTTCTACGAGCCGACGGTGCTGGCGGACGTGCCGCCCGACGCGCTGATCTTCCACGAGGAGACCTTCGGACCGGTGGCCGCCATCGCCGCCTTCGACACCGAGGAGGAAGCGGTGTCGCGCGCCAACGCCACCGAATACGGCCTCGTCGCCTATCTCCACGCGCTCGATCCGCGCCGTATCTACCGCCTCAGCCGGGCCCTGCAGTTCGGCATGGTGGCGATCAACCGCACCAAGGTCACCGGGCGCGCCGGTGCCTTTCGGCGGCATGAAACAATCCGGCCTCGCCCGCGAGGGCGCCCGCCACGGGCTCGAGGCCTTCACCGACATCAAATACGTCTGCCGCGACTGGGCCTGACGCGCATCCGAGGAGAACCGACATGCTGACCAACGACCAACTGGGCAAGTGGGACCGCGAGAACTTTTTCCACCCCTCCACCCATCTCGCCCAGCACGCGCGCGGCGACACGCCCTCGCGCATCATCACCGGCGGCGAGGGCGTCTACATCGAGGACCGCGACGGCCGGAAGCTGCTCGACGCCTTCGCCGGGCTCTATTGCGTGAATGTCGGCTACGGCCGGTCCGAGATCACCGATGCGATCGCGGCGCAGGCGAAAGAGCTCTCCTACTACCACGCCTATGTCGGCCACGGCACCGAGGCCTCGATAACGCTGGCGAAGATGGTGATGGATCGCGCGCCCGAGGGCATGAGCAAGGTCTATTTCGGCCTCGGCGGCTCGGATGCCAACGAGACCAACATCAAGCTCGTCTGGTACTACAATAACATCCTCGGCCGTCCCGAGAAGAAGAAGATCATCTCGCGCTGGCGCGGCTATCACGGCTCGGGCCTGATGACCGGCTCGCTGACCGGTCTGGAGACCTTCCACAAGAAATTCGACCTGCCGCTCACGCAGGTCAGGCACACCATCGCGCCGGACTATTTCCGCCGCGCCGATCTTTCTCAGAGCGAAGCCCAGTTCGTAGCGCATTGCGCCGCCGAGCTCGAAGCGCTGATCGACCGCGAGGGCGCCGACACCATCGCCGCCTTCATCGGCGAGCCGGCGCTCGGCACGGGCGGCCTCGTGCCGCCGCCCGCCGGCTACTGGGAGGCCATCCAATCAGTCCTGAAGAAACACGACATCCTGCTGATCGCCGACGAGGTGGTGACCGGCTTCGGGCGGCTCGGCACGATGATGGGCTCGGACCATTACGGCCTCTCTCCCGACATCATCACGATCGCCAAGGGCCTCACCTCCGCCTACGCTCCGCTCTCGGGCTCCATCGTCGGCGACCGGGTGTGGAAGGTGCTCGAGGACGGCACCGACGAGTTCGGCCCGATCGGCCACGGCTGGACCTATTCGGCCCACCCGATCGGTGCGGCGGCCGGCATCGCCAATCTCAACCTCATCGACAGCCTCGGACTGGTGAAGAACGCCGGCGAGACCGGCGCCTATTTCAAGGCCGCCCTCCAGGACGCGCTCGGCGACCATCCGAATGTCGGCGACATCCGCGGCGAAGGCCTGCTCTGCGCGGTGGAGTTCGTCGCCGACCGCGACAACCGGAAATTCTTCGATCCCGGCGACAAGATCGGCGCGAAGGTGGTCACCGCGCTGTTGGCCGAGGGCGTGATCTCCCGCGCGATGCCACAGGGCGACATCGCGGGCTTCGCCCCGCCGCTGTGTCTCACCCGGGACGAGGCCGACCGCATCGTCGCTGCCCTTGAACGGGCAGTTTCAGCGACATTGTCTGCGTGAGGCCGGGAAACGGGGGAGTGATTCAGGAACCTTGGCCGTCAGTCGTGGGCAGCAAATTTCTTTCTTTAGAGATTAAGCGCTGTCAGGGGTTCATACTGGCCGTACAGAGACCTCGGATACATATCGACTCCCGACCTACCGCGGACAGGCTAGCCCCGATCAAACAAGGCCGAAGATCCGCGCCTTGGTAGCCTGCTGTCCTGAAATCTCCTCACTCCGAGGCGCGTCTGATTGTCGATACTGGACAAGGTCGTCTTGATCCGTCGCAGCACCCTGTCTGGCGCAGGCGCCACGTCGAGTTTACAACGTTCGTCGGCGCTACATCCAGCACTGCCGCCACCTGCCGAATGCTTTCGCGCTTCTCTAGCCGAGCCGCCCGACGAGCGCATGTTCGGCGGACACAAGGACAGGCGCCCAATCGCTACTCGATGCGACCGCTGCGCCCAAGCGTTCATGAGCACCACCTGTATCGCCGCAAGCGCCATCTTCCGTTCACGAGACCTGATCCCAGGCAATACGCTATCTGAACCAGAGTGATTAATTTTTTTGTGATTTGCCAGATATATAGGTGGCCCTGATTGCGCGATCGTCACCCATCATCTGCAGGACGAAGAGCTCCTCCTCTAGGCTGACGGCGCGTTCCATCCGGAGCGCCATCGCCGGAGTGGCGCGCGCGTCCAGGACGACGATGTCGGCCTCCGTTCCGGCTTCGAGGGTGCCGATGCGATCCGCGAGGCCCAGAACCTCGGCATTGCCGCGCGTGATCCAGTGGAACGCGCGCAGGGCGGTGAGTTTCTGGTCCTGCAACTGCAGGATCTTGTAGCCCTCGTTCAGGGTCTGCAGCATGGAGTAGCTGGTTCCACCACCGATGTCGGTGGCGATGCCGCTTCGGATGCCGCGCGCGCGGAGCCCCGCATCGTCGAAGAGCCCGCTGCCGAGAAAGAGGTTCGACGTGGGACAGAATACCGGATGTGCGCCAGACTCGACGAGCGCCCCGATCTCCCGGTCCTTCAGGTGGATGGAGTGGCCCAGAAGGGTTCTGGGGCCAACGAGACCGAAACGCTGGTAGACGTCGAGATAGTCGCGGGCTTCCGGGAACAGCTCGGCGGTATACGCGATCTCGGCGTGGTTCTCTGACAGGTGCGTCTGGATGTGGCAGTCGGGATGCTCGGCCGCCAGCGCGCCGGCCATTTCGAGCTGTTCGGGGCTGGACGTGATAGCGAAGCGCGGCGTGATGGCGTAGTGGGCGCGGCCGACCCCGTGCCATCGGGCGATGAGGTCTTTGTTGTCGTCGTAAGCCGATTGGGCCGTGTCGAGAACCGCCTCGGGCGCGTTGCGGTCCATCATCGTCTTGCCGCCGATCATCCGCATGTTCCGGCTGGCGGCCTCCTCGAAGAACGCCTCGGCGGAGCAGCGATGGCTGGAGCAGAACGCGACGGCCGTGGTGGTGCCGTGATCGACGAGTTGATCGCAGAACCGGCGCGCCATGGAGCGGGCGTGCTGCGCGTCGGCATACTGCGCCTCGGCAGGGAAGGTGTAGCCGTTGAGCCAGTCGAGAAGCTGGCTCCCCCAGCTCGCCACGACCTGGACCTGCGGAAAGTGGATGTGCGCGTCGATGAACCCCGCCATCAGCAGCAGTGGACGGTGATCGGTCACCGGCGCGCCGTCGGCGAGCGTGGAGACGTCGCGCCATTCGCCGACCGCCTTGATCATTCCGTCCGAGATCAGCAGCGCGCCGTCCTCGATGAAGCTGTAGGCCGCATGGTCGTCGGGGCCGGACGGTTCGCGACGGAACGTAAGCACTCTTCCGCGCAACAGGGTCTCGGTCATTGGTGATCCGCCTTTCGGTCAGTTCTGGCCGCGCGGGACGGCAACAGGGCCGCCCCGCACGGGGGTCTGGTCAGCGACGGTCGAAGGCGGGGCTGTCGTCTTCGAGGAAATCGGGCTCGTCGGGGACGATGATGCGATGGTCGAGGTCTTCGCTGGGAGCGATCATCGGGTAGAGCAGCATGAAGGCGCCGATGATCAGATAGCCGATCGTTATCCCGTCGAACTGCGGAGCCTGGAGCGTGTAGCTGTGGATCACGCCGATGGAGGACATCGCGGCGGCGGCGAGAGCGAACCCGCCTGCGTATCGGAAGCGGCCGTCGATCACGTCCGCGACGATCGCGCCCCAGATCAGGCCGGTGATGATGGCCCCCTGCGACAGGGCCAGATGACCTTCGTAGTGGGCGCCTTCCATCAGCAAGGCCGCCGTCAGTTCGGGGTCGCCCAACGCTGGGAGGCCTTCGACGCCGAGGCTGCGGAGGCTGTTCATCAAGGAGCCCCACTTGGTGATCAGGAAGGCCGAGATGTGCGGCAGGATGGCGAAGGCCACCGCCGCCATGTGCGCCGGCTTCACCGCGTAGCCGGTATTGGTGATCAGGCTGACCGCGACGAAGACCAGAACCGGAGCCGCCGCGGCGATGGGGATGAGTTCCGCGAGAAAGGACAGGAAACCCAGGAACGCGGCCGCCGCGATCACCAGCGCGACGCCGATGATGTAGCCGGCGCGCGCGTCCATCCGCTTGTAGGCCGGATGGCCGATATAGACCGTCGTCGGGAAGGGCGATCCGAAGAGGGCGCCGATCATGGTGCCGGCGCCGTCCGTGATCTGACACACCGCCACGGGATAGCTGTCGCCGGCGGCCTCGGCGGATTCGACGTTGTTCATCGTTTCGATGAAATTGTAGATCTGCACGGGGATCAGGACGAGGAACAGCTCGGGATTGGCGAAGAGATACTGGATGCCGACCACCATGTCGCCGAAATAGGGAACGGGCGGATAGAACCCTATCCCGTCGGTGTCGAACGAGGATTGCCCGAGCAGGATCGCGATGACCGTGCCGACGCCGATGGCGACCAGACCCGCGGGAACGTTGCCCGGAAGTCGGAAGCGCCCGATCAGGCCCCACAGGATGAACAAGAGCGACGTGAAGCCGATCAGCGGATGCTCGAAAATGGTGGCGAGCGGCACGGACCCGATGAACACCAGCGCGATGCCGCACAACGTGCCCAGCATGCCCGCGCGCGGCGTGATCCGCTTGAGGAACGGTCCGACGATGGCGCCGCACGCCGCGACGATGCCGCCCATGAATCCCGCGCCGATGCCGACCTGCCACGCGAGCAGGGAGTCGCCGGTTGCCCAGTAGATCGGTCCGATGACGCCGAAAAGATAGACGAACATGACCGGTGTCGAAATGCCGTAGGGCAGCGCGGTCACGTCCTTGCCATGTCTTTCAGCGACCCATTTCGCCATGATGGCATAAACTGCGACCCCGGCCAGGATCGCGATAGCGGCGCCCGGAACGATGCGTCCGAAGACGATCTCCGCGGGCATCTGGAACACGAACTGGCACACGGCGGTAAGGATCAGAAGATTGACGAGGTTGTCGGTGAACAGCGCCCAGAATGCGTTGAGATCATTCCTGTTGGTCAGTTTGTAGCTGTAGTCTGCATTTGACATGCTTGGTCACTCCCTCGATTGAGATGGCCTGCCCCGCTCATTTCAGGCGGCTCGGGCGACAATTCGGTGTCACGATATCGATTGGGTCTGTCTGTCGGTGACGGTCGTCAGCACCTCCATGATCTCGGCGGCAACGAAGGCCGCGATCACTTCGGGTCGCTTGTCCGCGCTTCCGGCGGACCCGATCGGGCAGGTCAGCTTCCGGAGACTCGCAGGCGGTGAGAGGTCTTCGCAAAAGCGCGCGAACTTCGCACGCTTGGTGGCCGACCCGATCATTCCGACATAAGCGGCGTCGTCGCGGGCCAGCGCTTCGGACGTCAGAAGGAAATCCAGCGCGTGATCATGGGTCAGCACGACGAAGGCGCTTCCCGGGGGCGCTGCGCGGATCTCCGCTTCGGGTAGCGGCGTCAGGCATTTCTCCACGGATGCGCGGCAGGAAGCCATTTCGTCCTCCCGCCCGTCGATCAGGACGGCCCGCACCGGAAGTCTCTCGAAGCTATGCGCAAGCGCGCGCCCCACATGCCCCGCCCCAAAGATCAGGACCCGAGGCCACGCCGACCGGTCAGCGGCTTCGCGGGCGACGGCGGCGCTACGTCCGGCGTCGTCGAGGCGCGTCAGCGAGATCCGGACCCGGCCGCCGCAGCACTGTCCGATCTCCGGTCCGAGCGGCACGTCCATCACGGCGCTCGCACGGCCGGACCCGAGCAGGCCGCGGGCTTGGTCGATAGCCATGTATTCGAGCTGACCGCCGCCGATTGTCCCGAAGGTCCCTGTGGCGGAGACGATCATCGTCGTGCCCGCGTCGCGCGGCGAAGACCCGCGGACTTCATCGATCGCGACCCGGCAGACTGCGTCGTGGCGGTCGAGGAAAGCGGCTAGGGTCTCGCGGCCGGACATGGCTCAGCCCCCGCCCCGCAGCCGCTCGACCGCCATCAGGACGCGCTCGGGCGTCGCGGGAGCGTCGAGACGCGGACAGGTGCGGTAGCCGTCGACGCTGGCCACCGCCATCGACAGCGCCTCGAAGACCGAGATGCCGAGCATGAACGGCGGCTCTCCAACGGCCTTGGAGCGCCGGATCGTGTTCTCCCGGTTCTCCGACCAGTCGGCGAGCCTGACGTTGAAGACGCGCGGCCGGTCCGAGGCGAGCGGGATCTTGTAGGTCGACGGCGCGTGCGTGCGCAGCCGGCCCTTCGCGTCCCACCAGAGCTCCTCGGTCGTCAGCCAGCCCATTCCCTGGACGAAGGCGCCCTCGACCTGGCCCCGGTCGAGCGCCGGGTTCAGCGACCGCCCGACGTCGTGCAGGATGTCCGTCCGCTCCACCCGGTATTCGCCGGTCAGCGTGTCGATCGAAACCTCCGAGACCGCCGCGCCGTAGGCGTAGTAGTAGAACGGCCGCCCCTGCCCGGTGGCGCGATCCCAGTGAATCTTCGGCGTCTTGTAGAACCCCGCCGCCGAGAGATGCACCCGCGCCATGTAGGCCTCGCGCACCAGATCCGCAAAGGGCACCAATTCCGCCCCGATCCGGACCGCGTTCGCCTCGAACCGGATCGCGGACGCGTCCGTCTGCCAGCGCTCGGCCGCGAATTCCGTCAGCCGCGCCCTGATCTGGTCGGCCGCGTCCTTCGCCGCCATGCCGTTCAGGTCCGTTCCCGACGACGCGGCCGTGGCGGAGGTGTTCGGCACCTTCTCGGTGGTGGTCTTGGTGATCTTGATGCAGTCGACGTCCACCTGGAGTGCGTCGGCGACGACCTGTGCCACCTTGGTGTTGAGCCCTTGCCCCATCTCGGTGCCGCCGTGGTTCAGCTGGAGCGACCCGTCGCTGTAGACGTGCAGCAGCGCCCCCGCCTGGTTGTACCAGGTCGCGGTGAACGAGATGCCGAACTTGACCGGGGTCAGCGCGATGCCCTTGCGGATCACGCCGCCCCGCGCGTTCCAGTCCAGAACCGCCCGCCGCCGCGCCTGATAGTCCGAGCTCTCCTCCAGTTCCGCCACGACGCGCGGGGCGATGTTGTCCTCGACCGTCTGGTGATACGGCGTCACGTCGCGCCCCTCGCCGCCGTAGAAGTTGATCTTGCGGATCTCGAGACTGTCCTTGCCGAGGCAATAGGCGATCTCCTCCATGATCCGCTCGGCCGCGATCACGCCCTGCGGTCCGCCGAAGCCACGGAACGCGGTGTTGGACACCGTGTTGGTCTTCATCGGATGCGAGTTCAGCAGGACGTGCGGATAGAAATAGGCGTTGTCCGCATGGAACAGCGCGCGGTCCGTCACCGGCCCCGACAGGTCCGACGAGAACCCGCAGCGCGCCGCGAACTCGGCCGTTACCGCCTCGATCCGGCCCTCGTCGTCGAAGCCGACCTCGTAGTCGATGACGAAATCGTGCCGCTTTCCGGTCGCCGACATGTCGTCGTCGCGGTCGGGGCGGATCTTGACCGGCCGGTTCCACTTCTTCGCGGCGACGGCGGCCACCGCGCAGAACAGGTTCATCTGCGTCTCCTTGCCGCCGAAGCCGCCGCCCATCCGCCGCACGTTGACCGTTACCGCGTTCGAGGCCACGCCGAGCACGTGCGCCACCATGTGCTGGGCCTCGGTCGGATGCTGGGTCGAGGAATGCACAAGCACGTCCTCGTCCTCGCCCGGGATCGCGAAGGCGATGTGCCCTTCGAGATACATGTGGTCCTGGCCGCCCACGCGCATCCGCCCCTTGATCCGGTTCCCCGCGGCCTTCATCGCGGACGCCGCGTCGCCGCGCCTGAGAGTCAGCGGCGGCGTCACGTAGGGCATCCCTCCGTCGCGCGCCGCGTCCGCCTCGAGCACATGCGGCAGGTCCTCGTACTCCACGCGCGCCAGGGCCGCCGCGCGCCGCGCCGCGTCGCGGGTCTCCGCCACGACGGCGAACATCGGCTGGCCCCAGAACTCGATCTTGCCCTCGGCGAAGACCGGCTCGTCGTCGCGCCCGGTCGGACTGACGTCGTTGACGCCCGGAATGTCCCCTGCCGTCAGCACGCCGACGACGCCCGGCGCCGCGCGCACGGAGCTCAGATCGAGGTCGCGGATCAGCGCGTGCGCCCTGGTCGAGAGGCCCAGATACGCGTGCAGCGTCCCGGCGGGTTCCGGGATGTCGTCGGCGTATTCCGCCCGGCCGGTGACATGCTTCTCGGCCGAATCGTGCGTCAGGTCGGAATGGACGGCGCCCCTGATCCCGTCCCCGTCGCCGCCCGTCCGCATCAGCCGCTGCGCGACGGGCGGATCGCTCCGCATGTCGGTGTCCAGCGGGGCCTTCGCGCACCGGTCATCGTTCATGTCCCGTCCTCCGCTCATGCGCTCAGCCGCGCGGGCGCGTCCGCGCCGCCCCGTTCCAGCCAGAACCGGCGGAAGAGGTTCTTCGCTACGCGCATCCGGTACTCGGCGGAGGCGCGCCAGTCGGTCAGCGGCGAGAAATCCCCGCCGAGCGTCTCGGCGGCCGCTGCCATCGCGGCCTCGCTCCAGCGCGCCCCGACCAGAGCCGCCTCGGCCGCCGCCGCGCGTTTCGGCGTCGCGGCCATTCCGCCGAAGGCGACGCGCGCGTCCGTGATTACGCCACCCGCGACCGTGACCCGCAGCCCCAACGCCACCGACGAGATGTCCTCGTCCCGGCGTTTGGAGATCTTGTAGGCGGCGTGGATCTGCCCCTCCCCGTCGCGGGGGACGTCGATGCGCTCGACGAACTCGCCGGGCCGGCGATCCTGCCGGCCATAATCGACGAAGAAATCCTCAAGCGCCATCACGCGTCGGTCGCCGCCGTTGCGGAGCGTGATCGTCGCGCCCAGCGCGATGAGCACCGGCGGGCAGTCTCCGATCGGCGAGCCGTTGGCGATGTTGCCGCCGATCGTGCCCATGTTCCGGATCTGCCAGCCCGCGATCCGGTCCCAGTATTCGCGCAGGTGCGGATACTCGCCGCAGAGCGCCTCCTCGGCCGCGGAATAGCTCGCCCCGGCCCCGATCCGGATCGCGTCCTCGGCGATCTCGATCCGTTTCAGCCCGTCGAGATGGCCGACGAAGACTGCGGGCGAGATCGGCCGGAGAAACTTTGTGACCCACAGGCCCACATCCGTCGCGCCCGCGACGATCGTCGCGTCCGGGATCGCCGCGAGGATCGCCGCCAGATCGTCCACGTCCGCCGGCAGGATCGCGCGGCTCCCGCCCCGCGACACCTCCACCCTTCCGCCGTCCCTCAGCGCCGCAAGCTTTTCGGCGACCCGCGCGCGCTCGACGTTCAGGGCGTCCAGCGCCGGGTCGCCGTAGCCACTGATCGCCCGGGCCGCACGGATGATCGGCTCGTATCCGGTGCAGCGGCAGAGATTGCCCTGCAGAGCTTTCTCGATCTCGGCGTCGGACGGCTCCGGGTTCTCCATCCAGAGCGCGTAGAGCGCCATGACGAAGCCCGGCGTGCAGAAACCGCATTGGCTTCCGTGATGGTCGACCATCGCGCGCTGGACCGGATGCATCGCCCCGTCCGGGCCGGACAGGTGCTCTACCGTCACGACGTGGCAGCCGTCGAGCGACACCAGAAACCGGATGCAGGCGTTGATGGCCTGATAGCGCAGCCCGTCCTCCCCGAGCCGTCCGACCAGGACGGTGCAGGCGCCGCAATCCCCCTCGGCGCATCCCTCCTTGGTTCCGGTGAGACGCCGCGCGATCCGCAGATGATCGAGCAGGGTGTCTTCGGACCCGACATCGGAGATCGACACCTCGCGGTCGTTCAGCAGAAAGCGGATTTCCGAACGGTATGGCATGTGTCCTCCCTGACCCCGGGCGTCCGGTCGCTTTCCGGATCGAGACATCGTGCCACTTCGGATTTTCAAAAAATACGGCGCGAAGTGGTAAGCTGTCTCAACGAATCGTAGATAATCGGAGCGGTCGGCCGGTGCCCTATCTGGAAAGTCTGCGCGTATTCGTCCGGACTGTCGAGTTGGGCAGCATCACCGCCGGCGGCCGCGACCTGCGGCTGACCCCGGCCGTCGCGAGCAACCGGATCAAGGAGCTCGAGCGCCGCCTCGCCGTCCGGTTGTTCAACCGCACCACGCGCAAGCTCACGCCGACCGAGATGGGCCAGGTGTTCTACGAACATGCCCGGACGATCGTCCTGGCGCTGGAGGACGCCGAGGCCGCCATCTCGGATTTCAGCGGCAATCCCCGAGGCACGGTCCGCGTGACGGCTCCGCTCGGGATCGGCAAACGCCTCGTCGCCCCGCTGGTGCCGCTTTTCGTGGACAGGTATCCGGACGTGTCGGTGCGCCTGCGCCTCTCGGACCGCAAGGTCGACATTCTCGAGGACGGTCTCGACGTCGCGTTCTTCATCGGCCGCCCCCCGGACTCGAACCTGAAGATGCGCAAGATCATGGACACGCCGCGCGTGCTCTGCGCCGCGCCGGCCTATCTCGAACGTCACGGGACGCCTTCCGGTCCGGAGGATCTGATGGGGCACAACTGTCTGCTTCTGCGCTATCCCCGGTCGCCGGAATATTTCTGGACGCTCCGGACCCCGGACGGCGAGCTCCGGATGGACGTCTCCGGCCGCTACGATTCGGATGACGGCGACGTCCTGACGGGCTGGGCGCTCGATGGGCGCGGCATCATCAACAAGCCGCGCTTCGACATCGCCCGCAACCTCGCCGACGGATCCCTCGTCGAGATCCTTCCGGACACGCCGCCTCTCCCATCGCTCTTCGGATGCCTCTATCCGCACCGGCGACTTCAGGATGCGAAGGTCCGGCTCTTCATCGAATTCGTCATCGAGCGCTGTCGGGATCGGATCGGTGTCGGACGATGACAAGACAATGAGGCCGGATGCAATTCGTCCACGGAGTCGTTCAGTGGGGCACCGATCGCCAACATTCCGCAATGAAAAACGCATTCGAGAGCTGGCGGAAATGCATGTTCGCTTTCTAAACGGACGCATCCGCATCCTTCTGCGGTGCGCGGGCTGGGAGACAGATGTGAAGTGTCAGGCGGTTGCGCAATCTTCAAGGCGTCCAGATGCGGCTTTAACCGCCGCGGCGCCGTGTGTTGGCAGAGCTTCGGAGCGACCGCCGCGATGCCACCGGACCCAACCGGGTCTGGGCGATGGAGTGGATGCTCGACGAGAATTTCGACAGGAAGCGGCTCCGGGTGCTGACCGTGATCGACGCCTGGAGTCGGGTTTGCCCGGTGATGCGTGTCTGCCGGTCGGCGATGGCCAATGGATGTGATCGACCCGCTCGAAGCAGCATGGCCGCAGTAGGGACGACGCAAGGCGATCCGGGTCGACCAAGGCAACCGGTTCACCTCGAACGAGCGCGATCTCCGGGCCTACGGCAATGGTATCACGCTCGTCTTCAGCTGACCGGAAAAGCCAGCGGACAATGCGTATGCCGAAATCTGCAACGCCATCGTCCTCATGGAATGCCTTGGTAGCGCTGGTTCCCGGACCTCAAGCATTCCTGCGCGAAGACCGATGCTTGGCGCCGGGAGTACAACGAAGTCAGACCGCACGGCG
>CAWGUH010000020.1:0-150383 GCA_963825715.1 uncultured Alphaproteobacteria bacterium
CCTCGGTTACCGACAGGACGACAACCTTGTGCGCCTCGCCCAGGTCGAATCCTGCCGGGCAGACCAGGTTGCCGACGTTCTCGATGAAGACGACAGACCCGGGCTCGGGTGCGAGGTCCGCCACCGCATGGCCGACCATTTGGGCGTCCAAGTGGCAGCCCTTTCCCGTGTTGATCTGCACGGCCTTAGCCCCGGTTTCGCGGATGCGGTCGGCATCAAGGGTCGTTTGCTGATCGCCCTCGATTACGGCGACCGGCGGTGTGCCAGCCAGGCGCGCTATGGTCTCGACCAGCAGGGAGGTCTTGCCGGAGCCGGGGCTGGAGACAAGGTTCAACGCGAGCACCCTGTCCGCAGCAAAGCGCCGCCTGTTGGCGGCGGCGTAGCGGTTGTTCTTGGCCATGATCTCGACACCGAGCAAGACTTCGCGCGTGTCAACGTGCGTGTGCGCCTTGCCGTCGATCCGCGTCTCGCCCTCGCCGCATCCGCAGGTTCCGCACATCAGACGACCTCCAGTTTCGAAATCCGCAGCTCGTCGCCACGGATGAGCTTCATCCCCAGCGTCCCGCAGGCGGGACAAACTCGTAGCGCTGCGCCACCTCCGACACCTGCTGGCAGGCCGGGCAGCGGGCCAAGGCCGGCGGCGTAGCGATGTCAAGCGCCGCGCCCTCGGCCACCGATCCACTCATCACCACATCAAAGCCGAACCGCAGCGCCTCGGGCTCGACGCAGGACAGCGGGCCTACCTCCAGCCAGACCTTCCGGACCCGGGTGAAGCCGTCGTCTCGCGCCTGCGCCTCCAGTGCATCGCGAATGCTGCCGCAGAGGGTAATCTCATGCATGGACGTAGCGCCCGATGGCTTTCGCCCTGTCAGGTGCCTTGAGCCATTGAAGAAAGGCGTCGTCGGCAAGCGCCAAGTTCCGCTCTGCCTTGACACTCAGACCCTCCTGCATCTCACCAAACTCCTCACCGGAGATCCCCAGAACGTAGGCGTCGGGTCGTGCATCGTAGAGCGTTGCGGCCAGTGCCAGCACCGCGGCAGGCGTAAGGCTGTGGCTCGACAGGTCATGGGTCGGCGCCGGCACCACAGCGGCAAACCGGAACGGTTCCTTGGACCGCATGAGCGCATCCACGAAGACCACCCGGCCCGCGTCGGCGATCCGCAGCGCGTGGTCCACCGTTAGCTGGTAGTCGATCGACACGATCAAGTCTGGCCAATGCCGCCCAGCCATCAGCGCCGCAAAGGCGGGGCCCAGCCCGTCATCTCCGCGTCCGGGATTACCGTAGCCGATCAGGTGCATTCAGCCTCCCGCGTTCTGCTGTCGACCACCTGACCAGCGGCATCGATCAGCTGGATCTGCAGCGGCATCTGGCCCAGTGCGTGGGTGGCGCAGGACAGGCAGGGGTCGTAGGCGCGGATCGCGACCTCCACCTGGTTCAGCATGCTTTCGGTGATCTCCTGCTTTCCACTCAGCTGCTTGACCGCCACATCCTTGACCGCCCGGTTCAGGCCCTCGTTGTTGTGGGTCGTCGATACTATCAGGTTGCAGTAGGTGACTTGGTCGTTCTCATCCACTCGGTAATGGTGGATGAGGTTGCCGCGCGGCGCCTCGATCACGCCCACGCCTTCTTCGCGCCGATCGCCAGTGGCCGTGAGGTCCGTCCCTTGCAGGTCGGGATCATTGAGCAGGTCCTCGATCTTCTCGATGCAATGCAGCACCTCGATCATGCGGGCCCAGTGGTTGGTTAGGACCGCACGGGTGATGCCGCCGTCGGCGGCCATCAACTCCATCCGCGCCTCGTTCGCCAGCGGCGTGTCGATGAAGCTGGCGGTTATCATCCGGGCCAGCGGCCCTACGCGGTACCACCCCGTTTCCGGACCTAACTCCTTGATAAAAGGAAATTTCATGTAGGACCAGGACCGAACGTCCTCGACTAGAACCTCGTGATAACGGTCATACGGGAGCTGATCGAAGATCGCCTTGCCGGTCATGTCGAGGGCGCGAAGGTTGCCGTGGTAGAGGTCGAGCGCTCCGTCTTCGGGCCGGACCAGTGACATGTAGTGCGATGGGAAGGACGCGAAGCGGCCGACCAATTCGGCGTGTTCATGGGTGTAGTCCCGGGCGATCTTCAGCGCGTCGAGCGCCCAGTCCTCCATGTCTGCAAGGTCCGCCAACAGCTTATCCCGGGTTTCGATTGGCAGGTTGCGGTTGATACCGCCGGGAACAGCGCCGGTGCCGTGGATCTTCTTGCCCGCCGTCACCTCGATGATGTCCTGCCCGAACTTGCGCATCAGGATCGCGCGGCGGCCGAGTTCGGGTCGTTGGCGGATCACCTCGAAGATGTTGCGCTTGTGCGCCGGCGCGCCGAAGCCGAACAGGAAATCCGGCGCCGCTAGGTGAAAGAAGTGTAAGACGTGGCTCTGCATAACTTGGCCGTAGTGCATGAGCCGGCGCATCTTCTCGGCGGTCGGCGGCAACTCGTCGACACCGCAGATGACGTCCATGGCCTTCGCTGCGGCGAGGTGGTGGCTCACCGGGCAGATGCCGCAGAGTTGCTGCACGATGACCGGAACTTCCCAAAGCAGGCGTCCGCGGATGAACCGCTCGAAGCCCCGGAATTCGACAACATGTAGCCGCGCCTCATCGACATTGCCGTCCCGGTCGAGGTGGATCGTGACCTTGCCGTGGCCCTCGACCCGGGTGACCGGAGAGATTTCGATCAGTCTCGGCTCAGCCATTTGTGATCGCTCCCTAAAGATTTGGCACCTCAGTCAAACCGGATCCTGTCCTTCTCGAATCCCCTAAACTTGCCCGCGAGCAATCTGCTCAACGCCTTGTAGATGACATCCCCCGTGGGCGCGCAGCCGGGGATGTGAAAGTCCATTTCGACCACTTCCGAACAGGCATAGACCTCATCGAGCAGAAGCGGCAGCGCAGGGTCGTTCGGGATGACCTGCGTCTTGTTCTGCAGGTAGCGCCCGTTGATGAACGCCTCTTCGAGGCATTCGCGCAGGGGCTCGTCGGAATGCATGATCGCGTTCCGCATCGCCGGCAGCCCCCCCATGATCGCGCATTGGCCGATCCCGATTAGGACGTCGCAATTGCGGCGGAAGTCCCGCAGAACATGGACGTTTTCCTCGTTACAACAGCCACCCTCTATGATACCGATATCACATCGGCGGGAGAATTTCTTGATATCGGTCAGCGGCGAACGGTCGAAGTCCACCAGCCTCATCAACTCGATCAGCCGTTCGTCGATGTCCAGCAGCGCCATGTGACAGCCGAAACAGCCCGCGAGAGAGGCCGTCGCGATGCGGGCTTTGGGCAGTTCACTCATCGTGCTTGGCAGTGATCGTCGAGCCAATCAGGCCCCTGTCGAATTCCCGCTCGCCGATGGGCGTTTTGAACCCCTCTCGTTTGCGGATGATGCAGCCCACCGGGCAGACCTCTGCAGATATCGCGAAGTCCGTGACCTCGGCATCGGTGTGGGCGAGGTCCGGGCCATTGGCGGCGACATGGCGATGGATCCCGCGCCCGACGTAGCCGAAGATACCCTTGCCATCGATGTCTTGCGAAGCCCGTATGCACCGCCCGCAGGAGATGCACCGGTTGGTGTCGAGCGCGATGTCCGGATGAGAGGCGTCCAACGGCCGACAGGGTTCGAGATAAGGGAACTTCGTCGGCGCCGTCATGTCGAGCCGATAGGCCATGGCCTGAAGTTCGCAATTGCCGCTGGCCTCGCAGATCGGGCAAAGGTGATTGCCCTCGTGAAACAGCATCTCGACGAGGTCGCGGCGCAGCTTGTTGATGTGCGGTGTCTCGTTCTCGACTTTGAGGCCCGGCTCGGCCGGTTGCGTGCAGGCCGATACGCTGCGCCCATTGACCTTAACCGTACAGACCCGGCAGCCGCCCTGATGGCGCAGGCCCTCGTGGTCGCAAAGCCTTGGCACGTAGATGCCCGCCGCATTTGCGGCGTCCATGATCGTCTGGCCCTTGATCGCATCGATCTCGACGCCGTCGATTGTAAGCCTAAAGTCACTCACTCGCCAAAATCCCTGTCGAAGATGTAGGACCGCCGCTTCGCCAGGTGGCGGGCATCGCCGATGGCGGCCTGGATGTCGAAGGTCGCGCGGATCCGGTCCTCGGACGGCTTCACCATCGCGGAGTAGACCAAGGGGAAGTTCTCCAGCGTCGACAGGATCGGGTTCGGCGAGGTCATGCCGAGACCACAGCGGCTCGTCTCGATGATCGTGCCAGAAAGGTCGCGCAGGTAGTCTATGTCCGCGGGGTTGGCGAGGCCCTTTCGGAACTTCGCCACGGCCTTCTGCAAAAACACGTTACCGACCCGGCAGGGCGTACAATAGCCGCAGCTTTCGTGCGCGAAGAACAGCATGTAATACTCCACGATCTCAAGGATGTTTCGGTCGCGGGAGAAAACAACGATCGCCCCGCCCGTCGCCAGATCGTCGAAGGTCAGCTTCCGGTCGAAGGTGTCGCGCGCAATCATCGTGCCGCTGGGCCCGCCCACCAGAACGGCCGCAGCGTCTTCACCCCCCGCCATCTCCAGCAGCTCTGCAACTGAATGACCGTACGGCAGCTCGTAGATGCCCGGATTGCGGCAATCGCCAGAGACGCTGAACAGCTTCGTGCCGTGGCTGCCCTCGGTGCCGATGTCGAAAAACCACTTCGCCCCGCGGTCGAGGATGCGGGCGGCGTGGCACAGCGTCTCGACGTTGTTCACTACGGTCGGATAGCCGAGGTAGCCGCGCGTCGTCGGATAGGGCGGCCGCGTCTTGGGTTCGCCCGGCAGCCCCTCGCAAGAGCTGATCAGCGCCCCCTCCTCGCCGCAGATGTAGGCTCCGGCGCCGATCTGCAGCCGAATGTCGAAATCGAAGCCGTCCTCGCCGAGGATCGTCTCGCCCAGTAGGCCACGAGCGCGCCTGTCGGACAGGACCTGCTCTATCAGTTCGCGCAAGTAGACGTATTCGCCCCGGAGGTAGATGATCCCCTCCTTCGCGCCCACCGCCCGGGCGGCGATTGTCATCCCCTCGACCAGCAGATGAGGACGTTCTGTCAGAAGGACCCGATCCTTGAACGTCCCCGGCTCCCCCTCGTCCGCATTGCAGATGATGAACCGGCGCTCGGCCTCTGTTCCGGCGGCGAACCGCCATTTCCGTCCCGTTGTGAAACCCGCGCCACCACAGCCGCGCAACCCGCTCGCCTCGATCGTATCGATGATCTGCGCCGGCGTCAGGTCCAGTGCCGCGTTCAGCCCGGCGTCCTCAGGCAAGGGCCCGAGCAGGACTGCTCCGGCGTGCCGAATATTGCCGTCGACCATCCGGTCCGCCCGCTCGCGCGGTGTCAATTCGTCGAAGCGGTGAGATACGAGTTCCTCGGGTCGCTTGCCGCTGTTCAGTTCTGCGACGATCTCTCGCACCCTGTCGGACGTGAGGTCGGTCAGGATCACATCGTTGACCATGGCGGCGGGTGCCTGGTCACACATCCCGATGCAGGGGGTAAATTCCAGTGAATAGCTCCCGTCCGCCGACGTCTCCCCCACCTTGATGCCCAGCGCCGCCTCGAAGGCACTAACGACCTTCGGCAGCCCGGCAAAGCGGTCTACGATATCATCGCACAGACGGATCGTGACCCGCCCCTTTGGCTCGGTAGACAGAAATGCATAGAAGCTCGCAACACCCTCGACCGCGATCTCCGACAGGCCCGTCTGGTGCGCCACCACCTTCATCGCGTCTCGCGAGATATGGCGAAAGCGGTCCTGAATGTCCCGCAGCACATCGAGCATTCGATGAGGATCGTTGCCACGGGCATCGCAGATGCGAACCACCTCGGTCCTATCGGTTGGTCGGTTCGATTGTGGGTTCGTCACATGCATGCGTTCCGTGGCTCTCTCCCTGGCTCGTTCACAATATCGCGGACAGTCGCAATGTCATCAGCTTGCGCGACTATGCCTCCATGTATTTCCCGAGACAGGCGCCGGATAGCTGCCTTGGGCTCGGCTTCCTCATCTGACTAACATCGTCAGATGTCCCAGTTTCGGACTTCCCTGACGCTCGGCCTACTGATACAGAGTTCCAAAGAATGCGGATCGCGGCGGCGACGACCACCTTGGATCTGGGACGCCTTTAGGCCGTTCGCTGAGGCCCCGAGCAGACGGGGGGCGAAACCCAAAAGAGTGGCGTTTCGGACGCAGGATTGCAGACCCAAACATTCGGGAGGGCGAGGCTAGACCGAACGCGCAAAGACGAACTCTGCACCTAAACGCTAGCAAGCCTTACTGCGTCTATGGGACTGGATGCGTCGGACTTTGGTCCGGGGCCCTACACCGAGCGAAACGCAATGTGCACCGTCAACCGCACCATTTGTCCCGCCGACCGGTCGATTGTACCACTCGAAGCGTAAGTCGGATCTGGAGCGCACGAAAATGGCGCAAGCCATCCCACTCGTTCGAGCTTTGGCGTCGCTACCCGCTCTCCGTTGGCTCGACCGGCACGACGTTGCTGCGGAGAAGATACTGAGCCGCCACGGGCTGTCTAGCGCTAAGTACTGCACTCCGTCGCGGCCTGTCCCGCTGCTCAATGTCGGCGCGCTGCTCCGAGACATCGCCAGAGAGGCCGGACCCGATGCTCCCTTTCCGTATCGTGGCGGAAAGCGACGATATTGATCTTGTGCAGGTCGGTCGCGTAGCGCTTGGCGCACGGACCCCGGCAGATGCGCTTGCGCGAGTGTCATTTTCTCTTCCGTACTTCTGTTCGCACGAGCTACTGGGCCTCGAGATCGAGGAGGATAGCGTTCTCGTGCGCCACGCCTACGGCGCACGCTTCGATGGCGAGACGTTGCATCTGATGTCGCAATACGCCTTGGCGGTGCTCGACCGCATCTGCGCCATGAGCGGGGCGCCGGCTCCACGGCTTTTGTGGGCGGAGTTGCCCGCACATCCGGATCTGGGGGTAGCTCACTTGGAACGCTGGTTCGGTATCGATGTCGTGGCCGGGACCGACAACGAGAACGCTCACGGCAATTCTTCCGAAGTCCGTAGCGGAGCGCCGGTTTCCCCGCTATTCGCGCGATCGAAGCGAAGAGTTGAAACGCGTGGGGCTGGAGCCGCTTCGGAACGGAGGTGGTTTCTCAGACTCGGTGCGCACCCTTCTCGCCGCCATGCTTGAAGACGAGGAGACGATCCCGACTGTGGGACAGGTCGCAGAGGCATCCGGAATGACCAGCCGGACGTTCCAGCGGCGCCTGAAGGAGGAGGACCGGACCTTCAAGGCACTTCTGGATGACGTGCGGCAGGAGCGGGCTCTGCACCTTGTGACCGACGGGGAGGAGCCGATCGGCCACGTCGCAAGCCTATTGGGCTATTCCCGGCCAACGTCGCTCAATCGCGCCATGATGCGGTGGACGGGCATGAATCCGACCGCGTTTAGGAACACGGGATCCTGACGCAGTTATCAGTTGTCGGTTCCCGACGCTGCCAACGGAACGGGAGGGTCTGCGGAACCTGATCGCCTCCCCGGCGCATGCACGACGTGGCGCGTCGAGAGAAGCTCAATCGACTTTGGCGATGCGTCGCGGGCTCGATGGCGGATATGGTCGGGTCAGACCAACGCGTAAGGGGCTTGATAGGCTGTGTTTCTCATTGCTTGCACACACTCGACCCTTCGACTTGGCCGCGAAGGCCAGCTGGTTCCCGGCGCGCAAGCCCATGGCGACAGTCTCGAAGACGATCTTGGTCACAGTATGCGCGGTCGGGGTCGCCGTAGTCAGCGGCGGCGCAGGAAAGGGCACCGTCCGGTACGACCAAATCCGGCTATGCCACCACCCCGACCCTGGAAGGCCCTGACGGCGTCACCACCCAGCTTGAGCAGGATGACGCCACCGTCGGCGGCCTGCTGTCGCCGGACGGGACGTTGAAGGTATTCGAACCCTGGTACAACTTTAAGCGGGGGCTGAACCAGAAGTACGGACTCCAGCTCAGCTTCAGCCTTCAGGCCCTGTATCAGTCGGCGGACGAGACGCTCACGGGGGTCTCGGACGCATCCGCGACACGGTCGCAGATCCAGGGCGCGTGGACCCTCCTGAACAGGGGCGGGAAGAACACGGGCCGCCTGACGTTCCGGCTGCGAAACCAGCAGGCGTGGGATGACAATATCCCGCCTACTCAACTCGCCCCCCAGTTCGGCAGCATCGCGAACTCGGGCACCGGTTTCAGCGACGCTGGGTTCAATGTCGCCGAATTGGCGTGGAGGCAGTCCTTCGCGGACGACAGGTTCCGGGTGATCGGCGGAGTCATCAGCTCTATCGCGTGGTACAACACCTCGGCGCTATCCGCCTCGCTGACTGGCTTTCAGAACTCCGGCATGCAGGCGAGCCTGTCGAAGGCCGAACCGGGGCGCGGCTTCGGCTTGGGCTTCGGTAGTCAATTTGGGCCCAAGTTCGCCATGGTCGCGGGTGTCCACGACGCCAACGGTTCCGCGACCGAAAATCCGTTCGATACGATCGAGCAAGACGAATATTTCTACTCGGCCGAGTTCCGCTATCTGCCATCGGGGATCGAGAACCAGCTGTGGGACTCGGTAAAGGTTCAGTTCTGGTACCAGGACGCTCTGAAGGAAAAGGGATTGTCCGCCGGTAGCGGCGTCGCGTGGCAGGCAGGGTATCTCTTCGACGACCGCTGGTATCCGTTCGCCTTCGGGGGCTGGTCAGATGGCAACGCGTCGATCTTCAAGCAGGACTTCGTCGCCGGGTTTGGCGTAAAGCTCGACACTCCGCGGCGTCCGTCCAACGACATGTTCGGCGTCGCGGCAGGCTGGGGCAACCCGTCCGTCGACGCGCTGCAGGACCAGTACACCGCCGAGATGTTCTACCGGCTGCAACTGCTTTCGTCATTCGCCATCACGCCCTCGGTCCAGGTCGTTCGCAATCCCGCCGCCAACCCGGAGGACGATCATGTCGTGCTCTGGGGTCTGCGGACCCGCATACAGTTCTGACGACGGTCGCAATCCGGCCGGACGCGCAACGAAAAAAGGAGAATGTCCATGAGACTTCCCAGGAAGACCTGTCTGGGCCTGCTGAGCGCGGTCGTGCTGACCACGGCAGCTGCAGCGCAAACCGCGACCGACCCTGCGGCGGCGACCGACGGCTTTTCCGCCGCCAACGGACCCTCGCCCGGTGATCTCGGAGCGATCCAGCAGGAATGGGCCTGCGTGCAGGAGCGGGAAACGCCGGGCTATTTCCAGTCGCTGAACGGCGCGGAGGTATCGGACGCGACAAGAAGCCAGTTCTACCCCTGCGCCACGTTCCTCGGCTCCATGGACGGGCCGAACACCGTCTACGCGTGGCGCAGCGAGGACAGCTACCAGGGCGTGCTGTTCATGAACAACCGCCGTCCCGGCGAGCTCTACCTGACCGGGGGCAACAACCCGCCCGCGCAGGGCGTCGTGCCGCCGGGCCCGTACGTCGCGAAGGTCGACGCCACCACCGGCAAGCAGGTGTGGCGCACCTATCTTCAGAACGGCAATGTCAGCGGTGAATGGGTCGGCGCGGCCAATCTCAACATCCTGCCCGACGGCAACATCCCGATCGCCTTCGGAAATCATCTGGTGAAACTGGACGGCGATACGGGGCTGATCCTCCAGCATATCGCCCTGCCGGCAGATGCGCCGCCCGAGGGCAGCAACTTCAAGCACCTGACGATCGCGCCGGACGGCACCCTCATCCTCAAGAACCAGACACGCGCGACGCCTTGCGACATCCAGGGAACGCTCGCAGCCTTCCAGTGTCCGGGCGGGGTTGCCGCGTCTCCGGGCTCGACCATCCTCGCGGTGAACCCAGAGACCTTCGAGATCTACGATCGGGTCAGCGTGCCCGAGAATGCAGTGACGCCGCACACGATTGCCGTCCATGACGGCAAGATCGCGATCTACGCGCCCTCCGTCCTCAAGTTCTACCGGTTCATCTGGGATCCCGAAACCAAGAAGCTGTCGCAGGACACGGACTGGGTCATCGGAAACTACCTGGAAGAAGGCCAGACATCCGGCGACGCGCCGGGCATCCTCGGCGACTGGGTGGTGGTGCAGGTCAACGGCCTGCCCAGCACGAAGACGGCGTCCGGGATGGTGGCGATAAGTCAGAGCGACCCGACCAAGATCACCCGCATCTATCCGTTCGGCCAGGATCTGCCCACGGGCCAGAGCTGGGCACCGCCCAAGGGCGCGGTCGACCCAGAGCTGAGCATGGTGTTCTCCGCCGACCAGAACATGATGAAGATCGCCGGGATCGACTTCGATCAGCAGACCGGCGAGATGACGACGGCGTGGACGCTGGACGGCGCGACGACAGCGCTGCAGGCGCTCTACGGCCCGCAGGACGCCCGGGTGCTCGGCACGGCCCGCGCGGAGCCGGGAACGACGCTCGAGGCCCTGAACCAGACCTCCAACCCGCCCTACAAGCAGCAGGCGCTCTGGCTCGACGCCAAGACGGGCAAGGTACTCGCCGAGTCCGACTTCTTCGAGCCGATGAACTTCAACACGCTTCTCAGCCCCGGCTTTGGAGGGCGCTTCTACTACATGTGGGACGAGGGGTTCATCGTTCTGCAACCGATGCCGGCGGCGGCACAATGAGCGCGCGCCGGTTCAGGAGAGAGTCCATGACGAGAACAATCCGAAACCTGACCTTGACGCTGGCCGCTGGGGCCTGCGTGCTGGACCTCGCGCCGGCGGCGGCGGACGACGCGGACATCGAACTGCTGTTCGTGCAGACGTCCGAAGGGCTCGAGATCGACGCTGAGGCCGGCACCTTCCGTCTCGTCGAGGTGAGCCCGCACACGCTCTACTTCTCCGACCGGCCCAACCGCCTCGCCGGCCACATCACCCACGACAATGGCGGCGAGTTCGCGTGGCACTAGACCGTCACCGACGCCATCGGCCTGCAAGCCTGCTTCTGCGATCCGCACAGCCCCTGGCAACGCGGGTCGATCGAGAATGCCAACGGCCGGCTCCGCCGCGATCTTCCCCGAAAGACCACGCTCGCAGACTACACCGATGCTGACATCGACGACGTGATCTGGAACCTCAACGCAACGCCTCGGAAGTGCCTCGGCTACCGCACGCCCATCGAGGCATTCGCAGCCAACCTCGGTGTCGCACTTGAAACGTGAATCCAGCGGCCGCTTTTCAGGGGGCAGGCCAGTCAGATCCGGCTCCACTCCTCGCGGGTGCCGTGCGCGTAAAACTCATCGGTGTCCCTTGGCTAGTCCCTAAATTCGAACTCTGGCCGAACCAACTCGGTATCTCAACCTGTCCCAGGCCCGTAACGTCCCCCACAGTTTCTCCCGGGCGGGCTGCTGGAATCCGGACCATTCGACACTATCAGGCCAATAGGATAAACGGGCTATGCAATCCGGATCGGCTGCGCCAATGTGTGCTCCACGTATTCAGCAAGTCTGAGCGCTAAAGCGACGATCATGAACGTCGGCGGGCTTCCGCCACCGGTCGGAAATACGGAACTGCCCGCCACGAACAAGTTCTTGGTTCCAAACACGCGGCAATTTTCATCGACCACGCCCTCGGAGGCTTCGGATCCCATCCGCGTTGTGCCCATATGATGCCACGTTGTCATGACCTCGGACTCCCAATAATCTGAGTCCCAGATCGATCGATCAACCGAGAGCCTGCCGAGGCCGCGTCTCATGAGTGCTGTCTCGATCAGTTCGATGGCGTGGAGGTGTGACCGCCGCTCGATCTCATGCTTTCGCCAGATCACTTTAGCCTTCGGCACACCGTAGCGGTCGGTTTCGGCCAACAACTCGACCCTGTTGTCACGATCTGGCCATGGCTCGACTACTGTTTCAAGCTCGAAGCGCCTGTCGCGTTCTCGCAAGTTGAGCCTGCGCCCGATCAAGTAAGTAAGCGCATCAGGCAGTTCTGCCACGGCGCGACCCCACGTAGTCGCTTCGATTGGCCTATGCAATCTGCCGGTGAGCGCCTTATAAATCTGCCTGGAATCCTCAAGCGTCGAGTCGCTCTTTCCAAAATAGCAGGCAACGAGGCCAGTGTAGGTCTGCAGCACTCTTGCCCGACTTTGTTCAGCAATTGAAGGAGAGAACGCCGCTCCAATGGGGCAACGCTTTGCCCGGATAGAACCGCCACCGTAGTGCCGAGCGTCATAGAGCTGGCTAAACGCCTCGTGGTCGTTCAGCCGAATATGGCGAAGTCGGATGCGCAGGTGGTCCATAAAGTGGCGCCCGACGAGATCCTTGTCGTTTCCGATCCCGTTCAGCTGCCGTGCGCGGGAAGCGAGTAGAAGGCGCGGGTTTTCAACCCCACCTGCGGCAAGGACAACTGCCTTGCTCGTGACACAGAACTCGCCGTGTTCGGTCTTTACTCGTACGCCGCAGACGCGCTCGCCGGTCTCGTCTGTCCGGAGTTCGACGACCGTGGCGTTCAGCATGACCGTAACGTTGGGTGCTCTTTTGAGCTCTGACCTGTAGACTTTGCCAAATTTTGTCGGCGGGCTCATCGAAAAGTAGATGGTGTCGAATCGGTCGCCACCGATGTCGGTCCATCCGACCTGATCTGGCCCTAAAGAAGAGCGGATCGCGGCATCGGTCGCTGGCGGGTTCACCTGAAGCCATTCGCTGGCGGCTGCGTAGTAGGGTGCGACGTCGCTTTCAGAAATCGGCCAACCAAGAAGCCCTAGCCAAGGGCGCGGCGAGAAGTCTGTCGAGGTCAGGGGTCGCGCGTATCCTCCCCAGCAGTTTGAGCTGCCGCCCAGCATGCGGGTTCTTGTGCCAAGGAGGCTGTACTTGCCATCCCAAGCTTGGCCATCATAGAGTGCCTGCGACCAACTTGAAAAACGTTCGCCGCCGCCCTCCAGCAGACATATCCGCAATCCGCTCTTCACAAGACTGAGAGCGATTGTGATACCAGCTACGCCGCCGCCGACAATGCAAACATCGGTTTCGAGGGAGGTCACAGGTTCGAAGCGGCGAGCGTCCATCAGCATCGCTTCAAATACTCCTTTAAAAAACAGCAAATTCTTCTCAAATTCACCTCATTCAAGAATTTCAACCCGAAAAATAGTCGCACAAAAATAACTCCTAAAATGCTCACTTATTGATGAGAAGTTTATTTTATGCCGTGGCGATCCCAAAATGGAGTCAAAACATGACAAATTGGTTACTGCCGCTGTCCAAGTGCCGTCGATAACGGCCGCATTCGTCGCTCAAGAAGCTGACGCCGAACTGGCCTGCTCCCATTGGATGGTCCGCGTGCATTGTTTGTGCATGGACGGTGGGAACTGACCCGATTTTTGGTCCGGCCGTCATGCGACTTTCCGAGCTGGTTTCAGTTGGCCGGCGAACTCGATCGGGGTCAAGCCTCCGAGCGCCGAGTGGGGCCGGTTTTGGTTGTAGTCGATCCTCCATTCTTCGATGCGGGCGCGCGCGTCGCCCATGGAAAGGAACCATGACGCGTTCAGGCATTCCTGGCGGAGCCGGCTGTTGAAAGCTTCTATGTACGCGTTGTCGCTCGGCTTCCCGGGCCGGGAGAAATCCAGTTCGACCTTGTTGAGATACGCCCATTGGTCGAGCAGGCGCCCGGCGAACTCCGGGCCGTTGTCTACACGGATGCTCCCGGGCTTTCCCCGCAGACGGCAAAGGCGGTCGAGTTCGTCGACGACCTGATACGCGCGATAGTTCGTTCTCGGTGCTGTCGAGAGCGCCTCGCGCGTGAAGCAGTCCACGACCGTCAGGATCCGGAAGGGCCGCCCGTCGAACAGTCGATCCGACATGAAGTCCATCGCCCACACATCGTTCGCGCCGCCGGCTTCCGCGCGGCCAGAGCGATACCGACAAGCGCGCCGGCGACGAGGCGTGCGGGTGCGGATCGACAGCCCTTCCTCGCTGTAGAGGCGATACGTGCGCTTGTGATTGATTTCCCAGCCTTCTCGGCGAAGGAGCACGTGCAGCCGCCGGTAGCCGTAGCGCACCCGCGCCTCGGCCAGGTCCTTCAACCGCTCCCGCAGTGGCGTTTGCGGATCGCGGCGCGACCGGTAGCGGTGGGACGACCGATTGAAGCCGCCCGTCGCCACGGCCCTCCGCTCGCTCACCCCGAACGCGGCCTGGAACCAGGCCGCCAAGGCGCGGCGAGCGGAGGGCCTCACCACTTTTTTCGCAGGGCATCCTGCAACATCTCCTTGTCCAGGCTCAGGTCGGCCACCAGCCGCTTGAGCTTGCCGTTCTCGTCCTCGAGCTGCTTGAGCCGTCGGATCTCGGCCACGCCCATTCCGGCGTAGACCTTCTTCCACCGGTAGAACGTGGCCTCCGACACGCCCATCTTGCGGCAGATTTCGCCGACGGCGGTTCCCGCCTCGGCCTGCCTGAGCGCAAAAGCGATCTGTTCGTCGGTGAAGCGTTTCTTCGGCATCGGGACGTTCCTCCTTTCGAGGATCATGCCCGAAATCTCGCATATCAGCTGGACCCGTTTCCCGGGTCAGCACCCCGGTCTCCGGTCAATCGGATTGAAGTTTTCCGGGGCCGGCGGCCGATAGCCAAGCGATGACAATGGGCGCTTCGCGTTGTAGTATTGATACTAATTCTAGATGATGATCGTCGCCTCGGCGAGGCCGTAGAAGATCTCGTCGTTGAGAAGCTCGTCGCCCGGCTTCGCGTTGAAGCTCTCGCAGTAACCGTTCTCCCAAGAACTGCCCGTAGACTCACAAACCAAGTGCGACACCGGCTATGTCCGGAGCCGCCATGGGAAAGAGATACAGCCACCTCAGCCTTGAGGAGAGATGTCGCCTGCGCGGCATGATCGAGATGGATCTGGGCATCAGCGAGATCGCGAGGCGCATGGATCGTCACCGGAGCACGATCCAGCGCGAACTCGAGCGCAACCGTTGCGCCGACGGCTATCGGCCGGACAGCGCAGGCCGCCGCGCCTGGGCGCGCAAGCTGCGCGGCTCGAAGATCGAGCGATCGCCCCCGCTGCGCGACCACGTTGAGGACCGCCTCGCCATGGGATGGTCCCCGGAGCAGATCGCGGGGCGGATGGAGCTGGAGGGATCGGAGTGCGCAATCAGCGCGGAGTCCATCTACCGCCACGCCTACAGCCCGGCCGGAAGGCGCGCGGGCCTGCCGCGGCTGCTGGCGCAGCGCAAACCGAAGCGCGGGCGCCGCCGCCGCAACGGCCGGCGCGAGCCCGCCATACCCAACCGCACGCCGATCCATCAGCGGCCGACAAAGGCGCATCTTCGCAGCCAGTTCGGCCATTGGGAGGGCGATCTGATGCACTTCCGCCGCCAGCGCGACACCCTGCTGACGCTGCAGGAGAGGCGCTCCCGCCTGACCCTGACCCGGCGTCTTCAGGGCAAAGACGCCGACCTCACCGCCCAGGCCATCGCCACGGAGCTGGGCGGACTGCCCGCCACGGCCCGCCGCACCATCACCCACGACAATGGCGGCGAGTTCGCGCGGCACGAGACCGTCACCGACGCCATCGGCCTGCAAGCCTGCTTCTGCGATCCGCACAGCCCCTGGCAACGCGGGTCGATCGAGAATGCCAACGGCCGGCTCCGCCGCGACCTTCCCCGAAAGACCACGCTCGCAGACTACACCGATGCTGACATCGACGACGTGATCTGGAACCTCAACGCAACGCCTCGGAAGTGCCTCGGCTACCGCACGCCCATCGAGGCATTCGCAGCCAACCTCGGTGTCGCACTTGAAACGTGAATCCAGCTGCCGGCTCAATGTAGGCGGTCCGGGCGCCGACGGCGGCGATCCAGTCCCTCTCCGCCTTCGCTGCGAACTCAGGGCCGTTGTCGGATCTCACATGATCCGGGGAGCCGCGAAGGATGAACTGGTCCGACGGCACGACGATGACGTCCGTCAATCTCAGGTGCCGCTCGCTCCGGATCGCGCCGCCGGCAATGCACTGACAACGTGCGGCGGACGCTTGGCGTGTCCGAGTCCGCGCCTGCCGCACATTGGGTCAGCACCGCTCGACGCAGCGCAAGGTACCGTGCGGCGCTCCGGACGACTAACGGCTGACCGAGGACATCATCGAACTGACCCGCACCTATGGGCGCTATGGTTATCGCATGATTGCCGGGATGCTGGACGACGCCGGATGGCATGTAAATCACAAGCGGGTCGTTCGGATCTGGCGGCGGGAAGGGCTAAAAGTTCGGCGGAAACAGGCGAAGAGGGGCGGGCTCTGGCTGAACGACGGGTCCTGCGTCCGGCTCAGGCCCGAGCGCCCGAACCATGTCTGGTCCTACGATTTCGTCCAGGATCGGACCCATGACGGGCGGCTGTTCCGCACGCTCATCATTATCGAGGAGTTCACTAGGGAGACGCTGGTGATGCGTGTTCAACGCAAGCTCAATTCAGCCAACCTGGTCGACGCGTTGACCGACCAGTTCATCCTGCGTGGTCCGCCCGAATTAATAGGATCCGACAATGGCCTCGAATTCATTGCCGAGAAAGTCAGGAATTGGATCTGAGCCTTCGGTGCCGAGGCCGCCTTCATCGAGCCGGGATCACCCTGGGAGAACGGCTGTTGCGAGAGCTTCAACTCCCGTTTCCAAGACGAGCTCCTCAACGGCGAGATATTATTCTCGCTCCGCGAAGCCCGGATCCTGATCGAGCAGTGGCGCCGACACTACAATACGGTCAGGTCGCACGGCGCCCTCGGATACCGGTCGCCGGCCCTCGAAGACTTCAATCCGATGGACCGGAAACCGACCATGCACCAACAATTCACGCGCACCACTCGATGGGGACGGTCCGTTTCACCGTCGAGCGTGGTGAAATGGTCGTAGCGGCTGCGGCGGATGGGCGGCGTGGCACCGGGCAAGCTTGGCGGCATGTGCCACCCAAAATAGCAGGGCCACTTGAGGTCCGGCCGCGCGACCGGATCAGGACGCCCTTCAGGCTGCGCGGTCTGGTCGCCAAACCGGTGGATCATGGGTTTGAGGTGGACTGTTCAAAGTCTTGAAGTTCATGCATCGCAGGGCTGCAGCTCCAAAAAAAACCGCGCTGGTCAGCGAACAACTGCGTCTTGACATCGTCCAACGCAGGGCGCGTTGGAAACGGCATCAGAGCCTGATCAATCCTGCGTGCCTCGTATTTCTGGACGAAACGCGGGCCAAGACCAATATGAGCCTGCTGCGCGGATGGGCTCCGAAGGGCCGTCGCTTGGCTGGACTGACCCTAAACGGGGACTGGCGCGCCGTGAAGTTCATCGCCGCCCTGCGAAATGACCGATTCGACGCGCCATTCGTTCCGGACGATCCGGTCGACGGCGAAGCGTTCCGCGCTTACGTCGAGCATGTTCTGGTGCCGACCCTTGCGCCCGGCGAGATCGTCGTAATGGACAATCTCGTCAGCCACAAAGGACATGCCGTGCGCTCAACCATCCGCACCGTCGGTGCGCATTTGTTGCTCCTAGCCGCCTACAGCCCGAACCTCAACCCGATCGAACAGGTATTCGCCAAGCTAAAACGCATGCTGCGCAACGCAGCCGGATGCACCATGGAGGCGACCTGGAAAAGGATAGGCCAGCTGCTCGACTGCTTCTCACCGGACAAATGCAGCAACTACCTCGAGAATGCAGGATACGCTTCAAACTAGGCCTATCGCGTTCTAGCCGGTCCAGCATTCTGGGAGGGAACGAACCATATCCTGCATTCGGAACCGAATTAAGTCGCGTCTACACGCCTAGTATTCCCTTGCAAAAAATTGCCCCCGGTCCCTCTTGGGACCGAGGGCCTGAGCCTCGGGTTCGGCAAGCGCCGGGGAGCTGCGAGGCGACCCCAAGACCGTCGTCAGAGCTCGGGATAGATCGCGAAATGCGCGCAGAGCGCCTCGACCTCGCCCTTCACCCGCGCCTCTACCATACCGTTGCCGTCGGGGCCGTTTGATGACAGCCCGTCCACCACCTCGGTGATCCAGCGGGCGATCTGGCGGAACTCGTCCTCGCCGAAGCCGCGCGTCGTCCCGGCCGGAGATCCCAAACGGATTCCCGAGGTGATCGTCGGCTTCTCGCTGTCGAAGGGAATGCCGTTCTTGTTGCAGGTGATGTGCGCACGCCCCAGCGCCTTCTCGGTATCGTTCCCCTTCACGCCCTTCGGCCGCAGATCGACCAGCAGCAGGTGCGTGTCGGTCCCGCCCGTGACGATATCGAGACCGCCCTTGATCAACTCGTCGGCCAGCGCCTGCGCGTTGCGAATGACCTGCGCCTGATAGGTGGCAAAACCAGGCTCCAGCGCCTCGCCGAAAGCCACCGCCTTCGCCGCGATCACGTGCATAAGTGGTCCGCCCTGAATGCCGGGAAAGATAGCCGAATTCACCTTCTTGGCGATCTGCTCGTCATTGGTCAGGATCATCCCGCCCCGCGGCCCGCGTAGCGTCTTGTGGGTGGTTGTCGTCACCACATGGGCATGAGGGAACGGCGACGGATAATGACCGGCCGCCACGAGCCCCGCGAAATGCGCCATGTCGACAAGAAGATAGGCTCCCACGTTGTCGGCGATCTCGCGCATCCGGGCGAAATCGATGATCCGCGGGATCGCCGATCCGCCGGCAATCAGCAGCTTCGGCCGGTGCTCCGTCGCCAGCGCCGCGATCTGGTCGTAATCGACCTCCAGATCCGCCTCGCGCACGCCGTAATGCACCGCGTTGAACCATTTGCCCGACTGGTTCGGCGCAGCCCCGTGCGTCAGATGCCCGCCCGCATCGAGGCTCATGCCCAGAATGGTATCGCCGGGCTTGATCAGCGCCAGAAACACCGCCTGATTGGCCTGGCTGCCCGAATTCGGCTGCACGTTGGCAAAGTCGCATCCGAACAGCTTGCGGGCCCGCTCGATGGCAAGATTTTCGGCGATGTCGACGTACTGGCATCCGCCATAATACCTCCGACCCGGATAGCCTTCGGCATATTTGTTGGTCATCACCGAGCCCTGCGCCTCCATCACGGCGCGGCTCACGATGTTTTCCGACGCGATCAGCTCGATCTCGTCTCGCTGGCGGCCCAGCTCCTTGCGGATCGCCCCGAAAATCTCGGCGTCGCGGCTTTCGAGACTCTCGGTGAAGAAACCGTCGTTGCGGTGGGGTGCGTTCATCTTTCTTTCCTTTCCTAGCCGGTCCAGCCGAGGCCGGCGGCGATACAGTTCATGGATTGCATGAGCGGCACGGTGGTGCGTGCCGGGTCGCCCGATCGGGAGCTGCGCAGCAGATCGATCTGAAGGCGGTTGATGCGGTCGAGTTGCGGCCGCACACGATCGAAGCGCTCACGCAGCACCGGGAAGCGCGCCGCGATGTCGCTCCCCCCGCCGAGGAACCGCACGGCATGAAGCGCGCGATCATGCTCGGACCGCACAGCCGCGTAGATCCGGTTGCGGTTGGCAGCGTCATCCGCAAGCGCGGCATATTCCGCTGCGATGTCCATGTCGGTGAGCAGAAGCGATTTCTCCACCTCGTCGACGATCAGCCGGAAAAGCCGGTGCCCGGCGAACATCTCTCCGAGCAGCCGGTCCCCGTCCGTGCCCCGGATCTGCCGGAACGACGCCACCGCGGAGCCGAAGCCGTACCAGCCGGTAAGCAGATGGCGGTTTTGCGACCATGCGAATACCCAGGGGATCGCCCGGAGATCCGCGAGACTGCCGGCCCCGAACCGCCGCGCCGGCCGCGAGCCGATCTTCAGCATGGCCAGTTCCTCGACGGGGCTGGCCTGCTGGAAATAATCGAGAAATCCCGGAAGCCCGAGCAGCGTCACATAGGCGGTCTGCGACATGCCCGACAACGCCTCAAGCGCATCCTCCTGCTCGGCATCCGCGACCGGCTGGACCGGCGACTGCATGTGGGCGAGCACCGATGCTCCCAGAAGTTCGAGCTGATTGAGCGCAGTGCCGCGGTTGGCATATTTCGATGACACCACCTCGCCCTGCTCGGTGATCCTGAGCCGCCCGTTCACCGTGCCAGCTGGCTGCGCCGCGATCGCCCGCTCGGTCGGAGCCCCGCCACGGCTCACCGATCCACCCCGGCCGTGGAAGAACTCCGGTCGGAGATCGTGCGCGGCAAGGCTGCGGGCGATGCGCTTCTGGGCCTTCGAAAGCTCCCAGGTCGAGCAGACGAACCCCCCGTCCTTGTTGCTGTCGGAATAGCCCAGCATGACCTCGATGGTGCCGGTCGGGGACTTCATGCTGCGATGGGCCAGTGGTACCGAAAGCAGGTCGTCGAAGATCTCGGGGGCGCGGCGGAGATCGCCGATGGTCTCGAAGAGCGGCACCACGGCGAGATCGATGGCTTCGGGCCCGAAGCCCGCATAGCGCGCCAGAAGATAGACACCGAGAACATCGTCACTCGACCGGGTCATTGAGAGGATGAATGGCCCCACGGCTTCCGGATCGACACCCTGCCGGACCTCGCGCACCAGCGCGAGCAGATCGAGAAGCTCAAGGGATTGCGCCCCGAGCGAAGTCCGGTCGGGCAGGACGAGATCCGGCGCGGCGATCGAGGCGCGCAGCCGCCTCGACCACTCAGCGGTTCCGTAATCCGGCACAGGCGAGTCCTGCGACCAGATCTCTGACAGCACCGCGGTGGTCACTGTCGAGTTCTGCCGGATGTCGAGCGTCGTCGTTCGGAAGCCGAAGACCTTCACCTGCCAAAGCACCGGCTTCAGATGCCTTGCGGCGATGTGCCCGGCGCCGATAACGCTCAACGCCGTGTCCAGAACCTGCAGATCAGCCTCGAAACCCTTCGGTGCGGGATAGCCATCCGGCCCGTCAGCGAGCGTGTCCCCGAGCCGGTCCGCGATCGCGGTCAGCGCCTGCCGGAACAGCTCACCCGGGTTGCGCGCCTCTAGCAGCGCGCCACGACCGCCCCTCCCGATCACCTCCCGCACCGAAGCCTCGGTCTCGGGCGGAAAGCCCACGATCAGCGCGCTGATGCTGATCCGCGCAGCAGCCTTGGTCACGACCTCGATATACCGCTCCAGCACGGCATGCCGCGCCCGCGCGACCGCCGCCCGCGTTACCTCGGTGGTGACGTTCGGGTTGCCGTCCCGGTCGCCGCCGATCCAGGAGTGGAACCTGATCCCGGGCATGGCGGACGGCTCCACGCCGAACCGCTGTTCGACGGCGGCCGAAAAACGGTCGAAGACCTGGGGAACCGCGTCGTAGATGCTGTCTCGGAAGAACTGCAGACCCCATTCGATCTCGTCGTCGAGGCTTGGTCTTTCCCGGCGCAATTCTCCCGTCATCCACAAGAGGTCGATCTCTGCCTCCAAATCGGCCAACAGGTCGGACCGCTCCCGGGGCGTCCAGCGCTGGCTCTCGAGCGAGACGAGCAGCCGGTAGATGCGCCGGTGAATCTCGAGCACCGTCACGCGCTTGGCCTCGGTCGGGTGCGCGGTCAGCGTCGGGCCAACCGAGAGCCGTGACACCAGAACCGCGATTGCCTCCGGACCGTTGCCCGGCGAGAGATCGGCCAGAGCCCGCGCAAAACTTCCCTCGACAGCCTCCGGGCCGGAGAGCGACTCGATCTGGCGCCGGTCGCGCACCGCCGCATTCTCTTCGATGATCCGCAGAAGCTGAAACCAGATATTGACGGCCTGGAGGCAGGGGGTCGCGGCCGCGCCGCGGGGCAATTCTCGCTCGCTCGCATCGAACAACTCCACGATCTGAGGTGCGCGTCGCGCGATCACACGGCGCAGGAGCGCCAGCAACTCCGCGCGCAGCTCCCCGGCATAGTCCTGCGGCGGAACCGCTTGATCGGCGACCATCGGCCCGAATTGCCCCATGATCACGCCACCCTGTCGCGCGGGGACGCACCGTCGAAAAACGCCGTGAGGTTTTCGAACACGCGGAATCCCATAGCTTCACGGGTCTCGCGCGTCGCCGAGCCCAGATGTGGCAGCATCACGAGGTTGTCGGCCCCCATCAACGCTTCGGGGATCCGCGGCTCGCGCTCGAATACATCGAGCCCCGCGCCGCCGATCGTGCCGAACCACAGCGCCTGGGCTAGCGCGTGCTCGTCCACCACTTCGCCCCGCGCCGTGTTGATGAGAAAGGCGCCTGGCCGCATCAGGTCGAGCCGCCGCCCGTCGATCAGGTGCCGGTTCGCCGCACCCCCGGGACAGTGCAAAGACACGAAATCGCATTCCGGCAGCAGCGCATCGAGCGACGGAATCTGGGTCGCGCCATACCGCGCGAGGATTTCGGGTGCGACGGCCGAGCGGTTCTGCACGAGGATCTTCATCCCGAAGCCGTGATACGCCCGCTGCGCCATCGCCTGCCCGATCCTCCCGAACCCGACGATTCCCAGCGTTGCCCCCGACACCTTGGTGCCGATCATGTGCGTCGGGCGCCACCCGGTCCAGCGTCCGTCGCGCACCTCACGCTCTCCCTCGCCAGCCCGGCGCGCGATCATCAGCATCAGCGTCATGGCGATGTCGGCGGTGCATTCCGACAGTACGTCCGGCGTGTTGGTAACAGCTATGCCGCGGCGCTTCGCGGCCTCGGTATCGATATGGGCAAACCCCACGCCGTAATTCGCGATGATGCGCGTGCGCGTCTCCGGGGCCTCGAAGACCCGCGCCGGCAGCTGGTCGGTCACCGTGGGAA
This sequence comes from uncultured Alphaproteobacteria bacterium, assembly GCA_963825715.1. GTDB lineage: Bacteria > Pseudomonadota > Alphaproteobacteria > Rhodobacterales > Rhodobacteraceae > Amaricoccus. The sequence goes on from CAWGUH010000020.1 coordinate 22,645, forward strand.
GGATCGCATCGTATTCGGACAGGGCCGCCCGAAATTCGGCCTCCCCGAGCGGCGTGTCGGCCCGGTTCAGGTCGAGGTCGAAGACCTCGGCCATCCGGGTCTCGACCGCCGCCGGCCATCGGCGTGTCATCAGGACCTTGGGTCTGGCCATGCCTGTCGTCCTCATGCTGCCAGCTTCAGGACTTTGGCGACAGCTTCGCCGATCTCCGAGGGGCTCTCGGCGACCGTAACGCCGGCCCCGGACAGGATCTCGACTTTCTCTGTCGCACTCTCTCCAAAGGCCGAGATGATCGCGCCCGCATGCCCCATCGTGCGGCCCTTCGGCGCAGTCAGGCCAGCGATATAGGCCACCACGGGCTTGGTCATGTGCTCCTTCACATAGGCGGCGGCCTCCGCCTCCTGCGGTCCGCCGATCTCGCCGATCATGCAGATGACGTGCGTCTCCGGATCGGCCTCGAAGAGCTCGAGAATGTCCCGGAACGACGAACCGTTGATCGGGTCGCCGCCGATGCCCACAGAGGTGGATACCCCGATGCCCCGGTCCTTCAACTGCTGCGCTGCCTCGTATCCCAGTGTACCGGAGCGGCCGACGATGCCGACATGGCCGGGCAGATAGATGTGGCCCGGCATTATGCCCAGAAGCGCCTTGCCCGGACTGATGGTGCCCGCACAGTTCGGGCCGGTGAGCACCATCCGGCGTTCCTTGGGATAGCGGAACATGTAGCGCTTGACCCGGATCATGTCCTGCGCGGGAATGCCGTCGGTGATGCAGACGCAATACCGTATCCCGGCATCCGCCGCCTCCATGATGCTATCCGCGGCCGAGGGCGGCGGCACGAATACCAGGCTCGAATCCGCGCCCGTGGCGGCGACGGCCTGCTTGACCGTGTCGAAGACCGGCAACCCCATTACCTCTTCGCCGCCCTTGCCCGGAACCACGCCGCCCACGACGTTGGTGCCGTAATCCAGCATCTCCTTGGTATGGAACTGCGCCATGCGCCCGGTGATGCCGTGAACGATGACCCGGCTTGCACCGTCGAGAAGAATGCTCATCAGATAGCCCTCAACTTGGTGTTCTGCGCCTGATCGTTCTTCCAGGCGAGGACCGCACGTTCGGCCGCCTCCATCAGCGTCGTGGCCCGGATGATCGGCAGACCCGAGGCGGCGAGGATCTTCAGACCGGCCTCCACATTCGTCCCTGCCAATCGCACCACCACCGGCACGTCCACGGGATTTGCCCTGAGCGCCTGCACGACGCCTTCCGCGACCCAGTCGCAGCGGTTGATGCCTGCGAAGATGTTCACGAGGATCGCCTGCACGCTGGTGTCCGACATCACCAGCCGGAATGCCTTTGCGACCCGCTCAGGCGTTGCTCCGCCGCCAATGTCGAGGAAGTTCGCCGGCTCGCCGCCCGCAAGCTTGATGGTGTCCATCGTCGCCATTGCGAGGCCCGCACCGTTGACGATGCAGCCAATGTTCCCGTCCAGCCCGATATAGTTCAGGCCTCGGTCGGCGGCCCGGGACTCGCGCGGATCCTCCTGCGACTTGTCGCGCAATTCCGCCACATGCGGATGCCGGAATAGCGCGTTCGTATCGAAGGTCATCTTGGCATCGAGCGCGAGAACCCTCTGGTCGGAGGTGATGACGAGTGGATTGATCTCGAGCATGGTCGCGTCGAGCTCGGTGAACGCCCGGTAGCAGCCCTGGAGTGTCCGCACCATTTCCTGGATCAACGCGGCCGGAATGCCGAGCGCGAACGAGATTTCGCGCGCCTGGAAGTCCTGAAGCCCCACCGCCGGCTCCACCGTCGAGCGCACGATCGACTCCGGTCGCTCGGCGGAGATCTCCTCGATTTCCATGCCGCCTTCCGACGAGGCCACGATCATCACCCGCTGCCGGGTCCGGTCGAGAACAAACCCGAGATAGATCTCGCGCTCGATCGGAACCACCGCCTCGACATAGATGCGGTAGATGCCCTTGCCCTCGGGCCCGGTCTGGTGCGTGACCAGCTTCTGCCCGAACAGCGCGCTCGTCGCATCGTGGATCTCGTGATCCGAATTGCAGATCTTCACGCCCCCGGCCTTACCGCGGCCGCCGGCATGGACCTGTGCCTTCACCACCCAGCGGTTGCCGCCGAGTTCGCGCGCCCGGTAGGCCGCCTGCTCCGGGCTGTAGGCGAGCCCGCCCTGCGGACTGGCCACCCCGTACCGCGCGAGCAGTTCCTTGGCCTGATACTCGTGGATGTCCATCGTTCCCCCCAGTTTTTTGGCCGATTGTTGGTCGTCCGTCAGGTCGTCAAGCGCGCCGGCGGCTACTCCGCCGCGACAGCGCTTCGGTAGTGCGCGTCAAGCCCTTCGTTGATCCGGTCCATGTCCACATCGGCACCCAGATCCTTCATCGCGCCGGCGAACCGCATCACGATATCCGAGATTGCCCGCTCCGAGAGCTGGTTGAGGATGCCGATCCGCACCTGAACCGGCTCCGACAGCGTCGGCCAGATGCCGAAGTTCCGCGCCCGGCACGCCTGCACGAGTTCCTTCTCGCGCCCGGCGAATTCGGGCGGCAGATTGAGCACCACAAGACTCGTCATGTTCGACGTCACCTCGCAGCCCATCGCTTCGACCGCGTCTCGCAACGCCTTCTCATGAAACACGTAATCGCGCGCCTTCTGCGCCCGACCGTGCTGCAGATTGATCCGCAGCGCCTCGTGAAAGGCCGCGATGGCATATCCCGAATGCGTGCGGTGATATGTCCCCGCAGCCACATCCTGACCGTCGGCGATCCCCCAGTGCCGCGCCTCCAGGATGGCGTTGTGCACGTAGGAATGGCTGCCGTTCTCGCGCAGTTCCGTGATGTAGCGGTCGCTGAAGCTGACCGGCGCATAGGTCACCGGAAGGCACAGGATGCCCTTCTGCGGACACGACGCCCATCCGACGACACCCGGAAAATCGTCGATCTCGAAATCCTCGATCCCGAGCGACGAGACCGCATCCACAAGTCCCAGCGCCCCGTATTCGAGGCAGGCATCCGAAAAGGCCCGCAGATCATTGATCCGCCCCGATCCGGTCTCCCAATGCGCCATGAATGCCCATTTCGGCCGAACCTCTGCCATCGCCGTCTTTATAGTGTCGGCCGACACCGACTGACCGTGCGGTACCGTCACGACAGTCACGCTCGCAGCCGACGGATTGAGCGAATTGGCCCGCAACTCGTCTCGCGTGGCCGCCTTCATGTTGATCGACACGGCGTCGATGCCGCTGAACGTGCCGTTGGCGAAGGCCAGCACGGTGTCCCCCGGCAAGATCGCTCCGAGCATGCAGTCGAGACCACTCCAGCCGGTCCCGGCCACGCCGAAGGTATGGACGTTGGCGGTTCCCCAGACCTTGCGCAGCATCTGCTTGCATTCCACCATGCCACGCAAGACATCGGCCTGCATGTGGTCCGCGAGCCCGGCATTTGCGAAACAGGCCAGAACCCGGGGATCGGTGTTGCCCGGACCTGGGCCAGCGGCCAAGGTATCGGGGATCTGCAGTTTCGGGAAGATCGCGTGCTGGTTCATGTGCTCGTCCTGTCCGGGTTGGGGCGGGTTCGTCTGGTTCACCGATTGGCGCTCCGGTGCTTCGGCTCGTCCGATCGGCCGATGCCCCACCGCGTTGCGTCTGGTTTCTGGAGACGAAAAGACTTTAATCCGGCACAACCCGCAACATGCTTACCTCCTGCCTTTGGACAACTAAAAGAGTGGTAAACCTACTACCCAAATAGATAGTTTTGTGTTCTAATCTTGAAACCGTCCCATCTGTTTGGGTAGGTAGCGACGATGGAAAGGTTAAAATGGCCCGATCTCCCGCTGCTCCGGTCTCGACCATGCTCGCTGACGGCAATCCTCTTGTGCTCTCGGCGATGTCCGAAATCTTCGAGCGCGATCCGCGATTCTCGCTCGTTGCGACCTCCGCCACCGCCGAGGGATTCCTCGGCAGCGTGATACGCGTGCCGGTCGCGGTCGGGGTGATCGACTGGAACTTGCCTGCCCTCGGCGGCGCCAAGCTGCTCGACGTGCTGCGCGAGCAGGCCGGCGCCCCCCGCATCGTGGTCTATGGCGAGGAAACCTCGGACACGGCGCGAAGGGCAATGAGTGCAGGTGCGGCGGGGTTCGTGTCGCGGTCGCACTCGGTCGATACCCTGCTCGACGCCTGCATCGCCGTGGCGAACGGCCAGATGGTGTTCCCCTTCCTCGATGTGCGCAGCCTGAAAAGCGACCCGATGGAGCAGCTTTCCCCGCGCGAGCGCACCCTTCTCGAGGCACTCTCCAAGGGTCGCACCAACCGCGAACTGGCGAAGGAATTCGACATCACCATCAACACCGTCAAGTTCCACCTCTCCAATCTTTTCGAGAAGCTCGCCGTCCGGAACCGCACCCAAGCCATCGCCTTCTATTATTCCCACCGTGCCGAAAGGGGAGATTTCTGAAACCGAGATGGGAAACAAAATTCTCTTCTTGACAGAAAATGCCCGGATGCCGGATGGCTGATGGCCAAGATCCGCGAAATGGAAGCCAGAGATGTCTTTTCATGCTATCCAGCAGGCCCCTGCGCGGCTAAACCGCAGCGAACTCGCGGTGCCCGGAATCGCCTACCCGATGATGGAGAAGGCGGCGAACTCGGCAGCCGACGTGATCTTTCTCGATCTCGAGGACGCGGTGGCTCCCGATGACAAGGAACAGGCCCGCAAGAACATCATCCGGGCACTCAACGAGATCGACTGGGGCAAAAAGACCATGTCAGTCCGGATCAACGGGCTCGACACCCACTACATGTACCGCGACGTGGTCGATGTGGTCGAGCAGGCCGGCGAGCGCCTCGACCTGATCATGATCCCGAAGGTCGGCACGGCGGCCGATGTCTACGCGGTCGACATGCTGGTTACCCAGATCGAGGACGCGAAGGGCTACGACAAGCGCATCGGCTTCGAGCACATTATCGAAACGGCCCTCGGCATGAAGAACGTCGACGAGATCGCCGCCGCTTCGAAACGCAACGAGAGCCTGCATTTCGGCGTCGCCGACTATGCCGCCTCGATGCGCGCCCGCACAACGATCATAGGCGGCGTGAACCCGGACTATTCCGTCCTCACCGACCCGCTCGCCGACGGTACGCGCGAAACCCACTGGGGCGACATGTGGCACTACGCCCTCGTCCGCATGATCGTCGCCGCCCGCGCCAACGGCCTGCGCCCGGTCGACGGACCGTTCGGCGATTTCTCCGATGCCGACGGCTACCGCGCGGCAGCAAGACGCGCGGCAGTACTCGGCTGCGAAGGCAAATGGGCGATCCACCCCAGCCAGATTCCGATGGCCAACGATGTGATGAGCCCCTCCGAAGCCGAAGTCACCCGCGCCGAACGCATACTCGCGGCAATGAAGACCGCCGCCGCCGAAGGCAAGGGCGCGGTCTCCCTCGACGGCCGTCTCATCGACTACGCCTCGATCCGCCAGGCCGAGGTCCTGGTCGCAAAGGCTCGCCAAATCGCCGACGCATGACTGTTGGCCCGATGCCCCACAGTCCGGGCGTAGACCACGGCGGTTTTTCCGTAGTCATGTATCGCCTCATGTTGCCCAGCCGCAATTCGGCGATTTAGTTCGTGGACGTGGACGTGGCTGGCCCCGGCCTTGGCGGTTAGGATATTGGCGATCGGCTTGCGCAGGCGGCGATAGTTGAACCGGTCCAGCGGTTCGAGAGGGTTGCGGAGTCGACGGCTTGGAAGCCCCATCACGACCAAGAAAGGCGGATGGCCTGCGTCTCTCTTCGAGCGCCCCTCGATGGTCACGGGACGGAGCAAAGGATTATCGAGAATTCGAAACATTCGAGTTCATTGGTTCGCCCTCTTCGCGAGGTAATCTGGTGTCCGAGACCGACACGAAAGTGCAGGGCGGTCAGGAGGACGGCTCCCCGAGGCCGCGGTCTCCGCCGTCGGAGAGACCCTGCACGCACAGGGACCGGCAGAGCGCCGCCGGTCGGGATTGGCACCACATTCCTGCAAGCCAAGACGTCTAATGAGGTGCTGAATGTGCAGAAACGCCGCCTCCGTCTCCAGGATCTGAACGGCGAGTTGATCGAGGGGGCCCGTGCGCTGTCGCCGCTGTCACGACATGAACCATCCTTCGTGCCGCTCAGAGGGAAACACACTAAACATTCATTGATCCAGATCATCGCGCGCAAGCGGAACGTCTGAAAGCCTGCAGGCCGGGAGGCGACGCGATGGCGGATCAGGTCATTCGACCGGCGGATGCTGCAGGCAGGGCTGCGGCTGGCACCGAGTTCCAGCGGCGATTCTCGTGGGACGAGGCCCGCGAGTTGCTCGACGGGCTGCCCGGAGGCGGTCTGAACATCGGCTACGAGGCGGTCGACCGGCATCTGGTTGCAGGCCACGGCAACGACGTTGCCATCCGTTGGATCGGAAAGGATCGCCGCCTCGAGTTGAGCTATGCCAGCCTTGCCGACATGAGCTCCCGCTTTGCCAACGTGCTGATCGACCACGGCTGCAAGCCCGGCGACAGCGTCTTCGCGCTGATGGGACGCTTGCCGGAACTCTACGTGTCGGCGATCGGCACCCTGAAGGCGGGGATGGTCTTCACGCCGCTGTTCTCCGCCTTCGGACCCGAACCGATCCGCACCCGGATGGAGATCGGTTCCGCGAAAGTCCTGGTGACAACCGAAGCCCTCTATCGCCGCAAGATTGCGTCATGGCGGGACCAGATCTCGTCGCTCGGGCTCGTGCTGGTCGTCGGTGATGACGCCCCGGAGGACTGCATTGCGCTCGGCTCCGCGATGGCGGCGTCGAGTTCCCGGTTTGCGGCAGCGCGCACCAAGCCCGAGACCCCGGCCCTCATCCACTTCACGTCGGGCACCACCGGAAAGCCAAAGGGTGCCGTCCACGTCCACGAAGCCGTCGTCTACCACGCCTTCTCGGGCCGTCATGGCCTGGGACTGGAGCCCGGCACAGTGTACTGGTGCACGGCGGATCCAGGCTGGGTGACCGGGACCTCCTACGGAATCATTTCGCCGCTTGCCAACCGGGTCACGATGATCGTGGACCAGGCGGACTTCGATCTCGACCGATGGTACGGCATGATCGGTCGGGAGCAGGTCGAGGTCTGGTATTCCGCGCCCACCGCGATCCGGATGATGATGCGGGAGGGCGCAGACGCTGCGGCGCCTTATGATTTTTCGTCGCTCCGCTTCCTTGCGAGCGTCGGGGAGCCGCTCAATCCCGAAGCGGTGACCTGGAGCAACAGGGTCTTCGGGCAGCCGTTCCACGACAACTGGTGGCAGACCGAGACCGGCGGAATCATGATCGCGAACACGCCCGGGATGGACGTGAAGCCCGGCTCCATGGGAAAACCCATGCCGGGGATCACGGCCGGCATCGTCCAGCGCTCGGAGGACGGGCTTCGCGAGCTTGGTCCCGGCGAGATCGGCGAGCTCGCGCTGCGCCCCGGCTGGCCCTCCATGATGCGCGCCTACCTTCACGAAGAGGCCCGCTACGACAAATGCTTCGTCGACGGCTGGTATCTCTCGGGCGACCTCGCGACCTGCGACGCGGACGGCTACTTCTGGTTCGTGGGCCGCGCCGACGATCTCATCAAGAGCTCCGGCCATCTCGTCGGCCCGTTCGAGGTCGAAAGCGCGCTCATCGAGCACGTGGCTGTGGCCGAGGCCGGAGTGATAGGCCTCCCGGACGAGACGGCGGGCGAGGTGGTCAGGGCCTATGTGACCCTGAACCCGGGCTTCGAGCCCTCCGAAGAACTCGAGCGCGACATCCGCGGTCACGCTCGCAAAAAGCTCGGGCCCGCCGTGGCCCCCCGCGAGATCGTGTTCCGGCACAGCCTTCCGAAGACGCGGTCGGGCAAGATCATGCGGCGCTTGCTGAAAGCCCGCGAGCTGGGACTGCCCGAGGGGGACATCTCGACACTGGAGTCCGACGAATCATGACCACGACGGAAAAACCCCGCCTCGACCGTGCGCACGAGCTTTCGCTGCTGAGCGGGATGATCCGGATCCGCAGGTTCGAGGAGAAGTGCGCCGAGCTCTATACGCAGGAAAGGATCCGCGGTTTCCTGCATCTCTACGATGGCGAGGAGGCCATAGCGGTCGGCGCCATTCCCGTGCTGGGCCCGGATGACCGGATCGTCGCAACCTACCGCGAACACGGCCATGCCATCGCCCGAGGCGTACCCATGACCAGGGTCCTCGCGGAAATGTACGGCAAGTCCGAAGGGTGTTCGGGGGGCCGCGGCGGCTCGATGCACATCTTCAACTCGGCCACGAATTTCTACGGCGGCAACGCCATCGTCGGCGGCGGACTTCCTCTGGCCGCGGGACTTGCACTGGCCGACCGGATGCGGGGCGAGGCCAACGTCACCGCCTGCTTCTTCGGCGAGGGTGCGGTAGCCGAGGGCGAGTTCCACGAGACCCTGAACCTGGCGGCTCTCTGGAGCCTTCCGGTTCTCTTCGTCTGCGAGAACAACGGCTACGCCATGGGCTCGGCGCTGGCCCGCACCGAATCGCAGACCGACATCCATGAAAAGGCCGCCGGATACGGGATCGAGTCGCTGGCTGTCGACGGGATGGACGTGGTCGCCGTCGAAGTCGCCGCGCGCAAGGCGGTCGCCCGCATCCGGGAGACCGGCAAGCCGGTGTTCCTGGAATGCCGGACCTATCGGTTCCGGCCGCATTCGATGTTCGACGCGCAACTCTATCGCGACAAGGCGGAAATCGAGGCCTGGCGCCCGAGGGGGCCCATCGTCCGCTTCAAGGGCTGGCTTCTCGAGAACCGGCTGATCAACGAAAGCGATGTCGCCGAGATCGAGGCGCGGGCGGATGCGGAGATCGCCGAGGCGGTCGCGTTCGCCGAAGCGGGCACATGGGAGCCGGTGGCCGATCTGGCGCGCCATGTGCTCGGAGAGCCCGCGCCGCCACCAGATGCGGTGACCCCCTCCGGGCAGACCACCGAGACGACCTATCGAGAGGCGGTAAAGCAGGCGATCCGCGACGCGATGAACCGCGACGAGCGCGTGTTTCTCATGGGCGAAGACGTGGGGGCCTATGGTGGCTGCTACGCGGTCACCAAGGGTCTGATGGACGAGTTCGGCGAAGCGCGGATCCGCGACACGCCGCTTTCGGAATCGGGCTTCACCGGCGCGGGCATCGGCGCGGCCGCTGCGGGGATGCGGCCCATCGTGGAACTGATGACGGTGAACTTCAGCCTGCTGGCGCTGGACCAGATCATGAACAGCGCGGCGACGATCCGCCACATGTCCGGCGGGCAGTTCGGGGTGCCGCTGGTGATCCGCATGGCGACCGGAGCGGGAAAGCAGCTGGCGGCCCAGCACTCTCACAGCCTGGAGGGCTGGTACGCCCACATTCCGGGCCTCAAGGTTCTTGCGCCTGCCACGCTGGAGGACGCCCGGGGGATGCTGTGGACCGCGCTCGAGGACCCGGACCCGGTGCTGATCTTCGAGAACGTGATGCTCTACAACCGCAGCGGCGAGATCGACGTGAACGCCGGTCCGGTGGACATCCGAAGCGCGGCGGTGCGGCGGGCGGGCAAGGACCTTACGCTGATCACCTATGGCGGGTCGCTCTACAAGACCCTGGATGCAGCCGAGGAACTCGCGGTGGACGGAATCGACGCCGAAGTCATCGACCTGCGTGTCCTGCGCCCCCTCGACGATGCGACCATCGTCGCATCGGTGGCCCGGACCCGCCGCGCGGTGATCGTCGACGAGGGCTGGCGCAGCGGGTCACTCGCCGCGGAGATCTCGGCGCGCATCACGGAACAGGCTTTCTGGACGCTCGACGCGCCGGTGGGCCGCGTCTGCTCGGCGGAGGTGCCGATCCCCTATCCGAAACATCTTGAGGACATCGCGATCCCGCAGGTGCCAGCGATCGTGACGGCCGCGAAGACGGCGATGGGACGCCCCTGACATGGGCGTCTTCAGAATGCCCTCTCTCGGTGCCGACATGGAGGCCGGCAAGCTGGTCGAATGGCTGGTCAGGCCCGGCGATGTGGTCAGCCGTGGGGACGTTGTGGCCGTCGTCGAGACACAGAAGGGCGCGATCGAGATCGAGATCTTCGAGGACGGGACGGTCGCGCGCCTGATCGCCGACCTCGACCAGGACCTGCCGGTCGGCGCCGAGATGGCCCTCGTCCTCGCGCCCGGAGAGGAATTGCCGCCGGATTGCCAGAACGCCGGCACGACCGAACCGGCTCCGCCACCATCGGAACTCTCGCCTGCCGAGGCACTTGTCCCTGCAGATGCGGTTGATACCGGACCGCGAGGGCCGGCCGAGATGGCCGCAATCCCTTCCTTCCCCGCCCCGACGCCATCAGCACCGATCCCGGCGACGGTCGGAGCCGCGCATCGAGCCGCGTCTCCGGCCGCCCGTATCAGGGCCGGCGAACTCGGCCTCGACCTCGCGACCATCCCGGGAAGCGGTCCGGCCGGCGCCGTGGTCCTGGCGGATGTCGAGGCAGCTCCCAGGCCAAGTCTCCGTCAAGACCCCCGATCTCCGCTGGAAGAAATGCGCAAGGCGATCGCCGCAGCGATGACGCGATCCAAGCGAACGATCCCGCACTTCTACATCTCACACACCATTGACATCCAGTCGGCAAGCGACTGGCTGGCCGCACGCAACGAAGATCGCCCCCCGGCCGACAGGATCCTGTTGGGGGCGATCTTCATCCGCGCGGCCACTCTGGCCGCCGCTGCGTCGCCGACGATGAACGGCCACTGGATCGATGGCAGCTTCCGGCCGTCGGCGGTCGTGAACACCGGCGTCGCCGTCGCGCTTCGTGGCGGCGGACTGGTTGCGCCGGCGCTGATGGATGCATCAGACATGACGCTCGAGGCGACGATGGCCGGCATGCGCGATCTCGTGACGAGAGCGCGGACGGGTCGCCTGCGGGGTTCGGAGATGACACAAGGCACCATCACCGTCTCCAGCCTCGGGGACACGGGAGCCGAGGCGATGGCCGGGGTGATCTTTCCCCCTCAAGTCGCGCTTGTCGGTCTGGGCGCCCCGCACGTCCGGCCTTGGGTGATCGCGGGCGAAGTCGTTCCGCGCACCGTTGTCGCGCTGACACTGTCGGCCGATCACCGTGTCAGCGACGGTCGGCAGGCCGCGAGATTCATTTCCGAATTCGAAACCCTCATCCAAACTCCGGAGGCCCTGTGAACACCGAACGCATCCGTGCCGTGTGGCTCGACGAACTGGTGAAGGTCGCGCCGGATCTGGATCCGGCCGGCATTTCAGGAACGGACCACCTCCAGGAGGATCTGGGGCTCGATTCAATGGACATCTTGAACTTCGTCACCGCGCTGCATGCCGCACTCGGCGTGGACATTCCCGAACGGGACTACCCGATGATTGCAACAGCCGACCGCGCCGTGGAGTATCTTGCCAGAACCATCGCGCACTGATTGCGGCGCGAACGGGCAGCGTCTGGGCTCAGGGCTCAGGGTCGGAAGATGGCGGTTGCGGCGATGCAGACGGCGCTCATGAAGGCATGGGCGCACCGGCCTCCGGCAGGTCGGGCAGCATGGCATTGGCACCTCGATAGTCGCCGACCTGGTTTTCTGTGAGCAGAAATATCCACGGCTTCCCCCCGGCATGGCACACCGCGTGAAGCTTCGCGGTCAGGCCGCCCCTGGTTCGCTGGACACGGCGGGGAAAGCCCCTTTTCGAGCGGGCTGGCATCGGCGCGGTGGGCCTCGAGGTGCGTCGCATTGAGGATCACCGCGCCAATCGCTTCGCTTTCGGCCGCCAGCCCAGCACCATCCCCGCCAGCATCGCGAGGCCGAACGCCCAGGCCACGCGCCAGAGCGTCATCCCGAGGTGATGCAGGAGCTTGCCGGACGAGAGGTCGGCCCGGAACGGCCCCAGCAGCGCCCAGGGCTGCGGCAGGATCTGCGGATCCGCGGTCAGCCCCGCCGCGACGATCCAGAGCCCGACCAGCGCCGCGATCGAGATCGTCGTGACGATCCGTCCGGAAAGCCGGGTCTCACTCACCGACCGACACGAACAGGCCCTCCGGCAGCGTCGTCGCGGTGCCGACGAGCTCCTCGCCGCCCAGTTCCGCCATCAGCCCGAGAAAGGCATCCGCCGCGACCGGATCGACATTGTCGCCCGCGGGGATGCCCGCCCGGAAGCCCGCGCGCAGCGCCTCGAATTCGGCGTCGTCGGCCGCGTTCATCATCTCGCGCAGCGGCTCCCAGGCCGCATCCTCCTCCGCCAGCAGCGTCTTGGCGCTCCGCGAGGCCCGCACGAGGCCGGCCGCGACCTCGGGGTTCTTCGCGACGAAGTCGCCCTTCAGCACGTAGCCGAGGAGCGGGATCTCGGGATCGAGCCCGAGCGCGGCCGCCGCATCGCTCACCGTCACCAGGTCACGCATGCCTCCCGCGGTCATCTTGGCGAGGAAATGCCAGAAATTGATCGCGGCGTCGGTCTCGCCCTGCAGCGCCGTCTTGTAGATCAGCGGCGGCGCGCCGAACACCTGCTCGGTCTCCGCGGCGAGGTCCATGCCGTATTCCTGCGCCGCATAGGCCCGAAGGATCAGCCAGCTCTTGTCGAGCGGACCCCCGGCAATGCCGCCACCGGAGCGGCCGGCGCCGCCTTCCATCCCGCCATGCCGCCCGTCTCCCCCGTCATGAACTGCTCCCCGGGCTCAGTCCGGCGCCACCACGACACCCCAGGGCTGCTGGCCGACCTGCACCGACTTGATCACCTCGAGCTTCTCCACGTCGATGATCGACACGTCGTTGGAGTTGCCGTTGGTCGAGATCAGGTACTTCTGGTCCGGCGTGAAGCCGAGCTGCCAGACCCGCTGGCCGACCAGCAGGTACTCGATCACCTCGTCGGTCTCGGCGTCGATCACCGCCACCCGGTTCGCCGGGCCCAGCGCCACGAAGAGCTTCTTGCCGTCGCGGGTGATCTGCATCCCCACCGGTTGCAGCCATTCGGGCAGCACGCCCGGCACCTCGAAGCCGATCTTGTCGACGATCACCGGCTCCGCGCCGGTCAGGTCGATCACGCTCACCGTGCCGCCGATCTCGGAACTGACGTAGAGCTTCGTGCCGTCCTCGGTGAACACCGCGTAACGCGGACGCTGATCGACCAGCACGTTGTGCTTGATCTGGTAGTCGCCCGTATCGATGAAATGCGCCATGTTCGTGGTCTCGGAGGTGTTGATCACGAAGGCCGCGTCCGGGCTCACCGCCATCCCCTCGGGCTCGACGCCCACCGGCACCTCCGCCAGCACCTGCCGGGTCTTCACGTCGACCACCGTCACGAGGTTGTCGTCCTCGTTGGCGATGAAGAGCGGGTTGCCCGAGGGATGCAGCACGAAGAGCTCCGGATCCGGCCCCGAGGGCAGCGTGTGCAGCTCCTCGTAGGTCTCCGGATCGAACACCCGCACCAGGTCGTCGTCGGAGGCGCAGACATAGAGCTCGCTGCCGTCCGGGCTGATGGTGATCCCGCGCGGCCGGTTGCCCGCCGGAAACTCGGCGATCACCTCCCAGCTCCCGCTGTCGAGCACCGTCACGGTATTGCCGCGCTCGTTGCTGACAAAGACCTTGTTGGCCGCGGCAGGCAGCGCCAGCGCCAGCGCCAGCGCGGTTCCGAGCAGAAAGGAAGTGCGGTTCACGTCGATACTCCCGTCATTGAAAGGCGCTGCAGTCGGTCTCGGGCCGGTCCGACCCCAGCGTGTCGAGCGGCGAGACCTGGTGCAGGTAGCCGTCCTGCGGCGAGATGCTGAAGGTCAGCCGCCCGTCCGCCAGCAGGATCGGCTGGCGCAGCTGGCCGTCCCAGTCGCGGAACGTCACCTTCTGGCCCTTGAACGCCGCGAGTTCGAAGGCGTCGCCCAGCGCGTAGGCCCGCACCGAGGCCGGATCGGCCTGCGAGGTGCGCGTCACCGCCTCGCCGATCACCCGCAGCGCCAGCCAGACATGGTAGTCCGCCTCGCGGGCATGGCGCCCGGCCAGCTCCTCGAAGCGGGTCTGGAACTGCGTCGCGCCGTAAGCCTCGTGCGCCGGATGCCAGGTCAGCGGCCGCAGACCGGCCGAGCCGACCACCGGCCGCGGCTCCCAGAGGTGATACGGCAGATAGACTGCGAAATAGTCGGTCTCGTCGGCGGCGACCACAACGTCGTGGTCCGGCAGGTCCTGGGTGAAAGTCGGGATCTGCCGCTGCACCAGCACGTAGCCGGTATCGGTGCGCCGCGCGCCGCCGGTATCGTCGAACTCCCGCTCCTCGACGATATCGGCCTGGAATTTCGCGGCCGAGCGGCGGTAGCTCTCGGCCAGCGCCAGGTCGTCGGGGTTCGAGCCGTGGATCAGCACCCAGTCGGTCCAGCGCTTCCACATCAGGAACTGCGCCACCGCATCGGTCCGCATCGACCGGCTCGGCACGGTGTGCAGCAGCGTCGCCCGGCACTCGGCGCCCCGCAGCGCGTCGTCGCCGCTGCCCGCATTGAACACCAGCGCCTCGGGCCCGGCCGCATCGGTCACCTCCAGCACGTCGGCGCCGGTGCCGAGCACCACGAAGAGCCCGATCCCCTGCCCGCGCAACTCCGAAACCGTCGCGCCGATTTCCTCCGGAGCGAGCGCCCGGGTCTCGATGCTGTAGCTCGTGCCGAGGAACTGGCCGGTGGTCACGTTGTCCTCGTTGCCCAGCGCGGCCCCGGCGAAACCCAGATCCTCCGGCGGCAGGTCGAGCCGCGAGATCGGCAGCAGCGCCGGGCGGTCCACCCGCAGCACCGCCGTCGCCACCTCGAGCGCGGCAAGAGGAGCCGCGGCGTGGAGCGAGACCAGCACCGCCAGAGCGAACGATCGAAACAAGGGGCCTCCCGGACCGCTGTCAGCTGCTTTTCTTCCAAGCTTGCAGGATGGCGTGCCGCGCCGAAACCGATACCTTTGGCGCATTGAGAGCTGCCCGCCTTGCTCTAGTGTCGACGGATGTTCCGGGTCTTGCCTCTCCTTCTGGCGATTCTGCTGGCCGGCGCCCCTGCCCTGCGCGGCGCCGATCCGCGCGACACCGTGCTCGAGCCCGGCGCCTCGGTTGCCTTCCTCGGCATCACCTTCATCGATACTTCGACCGAGGGCGCCTACGACGGCGAGCGCCCCGACCAGACCGCGCGCATCGTCCTGCTCGAGGACGAAGTGGCGGAGCGGTTCGCCGCCGAGGGCTTCGTGCTCGTCGATACCGCCCCCGAGGCGGAGCGGCTCGCCGCCACCACCAATCCGGCCGAATGCTACGGCTGCGACGTGCGGATGGCAGACCGGCTCGGCGCCGATTACGTCCTCGTCGGCGAGGTGCAGAAGGTCTCCAACCTCATCATCTCGATGAACCTCGTCATGCGAGACGTCGAGAGCGGCGTCATGGTGCGCGGGCTGTCGGTCGACGTCCGCTCCAACACCGACGAGAGCTGGCTGAGGGGCATGCGCTACATCCTGAAAAACCACTTCTTCAAGACATGAGGCCCCGATGACCCATCTGCCCGGCCGCCGCGCCCTGCTGCTCGCCGCCGCATGCCTGCTGGCACCCGCCATCGCCTTCGCGCATGGCCCCACCCGCCAGAAACTCACCCTCACCACCGAGGTCGCCGCCGCCCCGGCCGAAGTCTGGGCGGTGATCGGCGAGTTCCAGGACATGAACTGGCACCCGGCCGTGGCACAGACCACCGGCGAGGGCGGCAACGAGATCGACGCCACCCGCGTGCTGCATCTCGGCGCCACCGACGGCCCGACCATCTCCGAGATCCTCTACAAGTACGACGCCGAGAAGATGACCTATTCCTACCGGATCACCGATGTCGCGGTGGAAGTCCTGCCGGTCACCAATTATTCGTCGCATCTCAGCGTGCTGCCCGGCGCCGATGGTGGCTCGGTGATCGAATGGCGCGGCGCCTTCTACCGCGGCTATCCCAACAACGATCCGCCCGCCGAACTCAACGACGAGGCCGCCATCGCTGCGGTCAGTGCCGTCTACCAGGCCGGCCTCGACGCGCTCGCGGACCGCTTTGCCGAGTAGCACGCTTCTCCGCGCAGCCCTCGTCGCCGGCCTCCTCGCACCCGCGGCCCTGGCCGGCGATCTCGCCTATGTCACCAACCAGAGCAGCAGCGATCTGAGCGTCATCGCCCTCGACACCGGCACCGAGATCCGCCGCATCCCGGTCCCCGGCCAGCCCGCGGGCGTCGCCGTCGCCCCATCGCTGAACCGCGTCTTCACCGTCAGTCCCGACAGCAAGACCGTGCGCGCCTTCGCCCTCGACGGGACCTCCACCGTCGCCGAAACCCTGCTCGACGGCGGCCCGATCGGCATCGCCGTCGACGAAACCCGCGCCCGCCTCTTCGTCAGCGACTGGTACAATGCCCGCATCTGGGTGCTCGACGCCCTGACGCTCGACAGCCTTGCCGAACTCGGCACCGGCAGCGCCCCGGCCGGCCTCGCCCTCTCGCCCGATGGCACCTGGCTCGCCAGCGCCGACCGCGACGCCGACCGCGTCTCGGTCTTCGATGCCGAAACGCTGGAACCCCATGCCACCATATCCGTCGGCACCCGCCCCTTCGCCGTCTCCTTTTCCCCCGATGGCCGGCTCTTCGCCGCCAATGTCGGCTCCGACAGCGTCACCGTGGCAGACCCGGCCACCGGCTCGGTGCTCGGAACCGTCGCCACCGGCGCGCGCCCCTACGCCACCGCCTTCGCGCTGGGACGCGGCTTCGTCACCGACCAGTATGCCGACACGGTGACCGTCTTCGATCTCGAGACCCTCGCGCCCGTCTCCACCCTCGATGTCGGCGAATACCCCGAAGGCGCCGACACCACCTCCGACGGCCGCCGGATCGTCGTGGCGAACTGGTTCTCCAACACGCTTTCCGTCATCGACGCTGGAACCCTCGAGGTCACCGGCGAGATCCCGACCGGCGACGGCCCGCGCGCCTTCGGCAAATTCATCGCCCCCGCCCCGAACTGACGCCCGACACCGGACCGGGGACGGTCCCCTCTCTGCAAGGGTGTCGCCACCGCTCCGGCCTCAGGCTCCACGCCCGCCGATGCCAAGGCGGGACATCGCTTCCGCGCCCAAGCCGTGTCTCACTGGCCGCCACCCAACCCAATCCGGGCGACAGCGGCCAAGCCATGCCAACGGCCCGGACCCGCGACCCCTGCCACGGCGTGCGGCAAACCCGGCCAAAGTGGCAAGCCTGATTCCAGCCACTTTCCAGCCGGTTTCCAGCCCCGAAAAACGCCGCCTTTTCCGGATGTTTGCGCCGAAACGACCGAGCCGGGCGGCTTTCGCGCCATGCCCCCCCGAACAAGGCGCAGGACAACCTCTCAAAGGTCGCCCGGCACCGCTTCGACCCGCTCGAGAGGCAGCAGCGCCGCCCCCCAGCCATCGGTTCCCTCGGGATACCAGAACACCGCCGAATGCCCGTATTCCAGCGCCCGTCGCGCCGCATTCCACGACATCCAGCACTCCGCAAGACAGAAGAAAACCAACGGCTTGTCGGCATCACCGCCCGTCGCCATTTCCAGCCCGGACCGGAAATAGTCCGCCATCACCTCCGCGAGGTCGCCATACCCGACATTCGGCAGCCACAGCGCCCCGGGGATGCTGTCGCGGGGCTGATCGCGCCAGACTGTCCCTTCCGGCAGGTTCGCAGGCTTCGGGGGCCGCGGCATCACATCGATGAACGCCGCCTCCCCCGCCTCCCACAGCGCCTCTGCCGTCTCGGTATCGATCACCGTCGCCCCGGCCAGCGAAGCCGGAACCGGCGCGCGATACTCGTCCGTGCGGTACCCGTCCGGCTCCGCAACCTGCGCGAGCAAGGCCGCCGCCGGCGTCAGACCCAGCAGGACGCCAATGGCGACCTGCCGGAGCATTACTGGCCCAGATCCAGCGGTGCGGTGCCCATGTCGTTGATCAGCGGCACCCCAGCCTCGACGAGGATCGCGTTGATCTCGTCCTGGTTGCGCCGGATCAGTGAGTTCAGTTCGCGCTGCCAGACCTTCTCGTTCGGCCGCACCCCCATGGTGATGCGGTAGAACAGCCGCGGCGGCAGCGACTCGTTGATCAGCGGAATGACCGTCATCCCCGGATGCTCCGCCTTCACCAGCGGCCCGCCGATCGGTCCCCACAGGATCGCAGCGTCGATCTCCCCGGCTTCGAGATCGTCGAGCATGTCGAGCGCCGGGCTTTCGTAGCGCCGGTCCACGACGAGATCGTAGGGCCTCGCCTTCGCGATCAGCCCGTTGCGCGCCAGATGGCTCGCGGGCGGCGTCCCGGCGACGATGCCAATGCTCAGCCCCTGCAGCCGCGGATCGGTCAGGCCGGTTGCATCCGCCAGCGGGCTGCCCTCCGGCACGACCATCACATAGGCCGAGGTGTAGTAGTGGTTGGTGTTCAGCACCAGTTCGTGGCCCTGCGCGTAGCCGATCACCACGTCGCATTCGTTGGCCCTGAGGGTGTTGCGGATGAAGCCGGTCGACATCGGATACCAGGTGTAATCGACCGGCAGCCCGAGACGGTCCGCCATCAGTTCGGCCAGGCGGTTCTCGAACCCGCCCTCCTTGTCGTCCGACATCGGATAGTTCGCCGGATCGGCACAAACCCGGAAAGCCGTCTTCGACACGAGGTCCGAGGTCTGCGCCCGCGCCGGCCCGCCGGCGATCACGACCCCCAGCAGGGCAGCGGCCAACGCGGCGCGGGAGCAGCTTCCGTCACCCAATGCAGGCATCCTCCGCCGCGCGGATCTCCTCCGACTTGGCTTCCTTGTTTGCTGGCCGGCCACGCGGGATCGCCTCGGAGCCATGCGCCTTGAGGTAGACGTAGATGTCGTCGAGGTAGCACATCACGTTGAGGTTCTCGCCGAAGGCCGGCATGACCGATTGCTCGGATGCATTCACCTTCTGACGCCCGTTCACCACCACGTCGACGAAGTCGTAATAGTCCATGTTCAGCGCCGAGTCCTTCAGCGCCGGGGCATAGGACGAGCCCTCGCCATCAGGTCCATGGCACACATGGCATTCGGCATGGTAGCGGCGGAAGCCGGAGAAGGTGAGCCAGTCCACCGTGCCGTCCTCGGCCACGTTGAAGGTCGGAACGTCGTCGGCGGTGTAGTAGCGCCCGTTCTCGCCATAGGCCGCGGTGATGTTGTCGGCCTGCGCGGCCGAGGCGGCGACGAGACCGATCGCGCCCGCCGTCAGTACCGCGAGAAGTCCTGCTTGCATGTCTTTTCCCCTGATGCCCGGTTGAGGGTCGGCGCGCTCTTCCGGCGCGCCGACCCCGGCTTCGGTACAAGTTCGGTCAGTCCTCGCTCCGGATCAGTCGGGGAGCGCGAACACCGTGAGCTGGCCACCCAGGGCGGTGTAGTCGCTGAGGGACGCATAGCCTCCCACGGCGCCCAGACCGTCATTCGGGTTGGTCAGGCCGGCTGCCATGCCGATCCCGGCCCAGCCGCCGACGCCCGAGAGAACCCCGACATACTGCTTGTCGCCCTGCATGTAGGTCATGACGTTGCCGATGATGCCGGACGGGGTCTTGAAGCGGTAGAGCTCGTCGCCGGTGATGGCGTCCACCGCGACCAGATGGCCTTCGAGCGTGCCGTAGAACACCACGTTGCCTGCCGTCGAGAGCGCGCCCGACCAGACCGAGAACTTCTCGGGGATCGACCAGACGATCTCGCCCTTGGTTGCATCCCAGGCAATGAAGTTGCCCATGCCACCGTGGCTGTCCGGCGTCGGATACATCGAGAGCGTCGCCCCGACATAGGGCTGCCCGGCGGTGTAGCTCACCCGGAACGGCTCGTAGTCCATGCAGACGTGGTTGGTGGGCACGTAGAACAGACCGGTCTGCGGGCTGAAGGAGGCCGGCTGCTGGTCCTTGGTGCCGAGCGCCGCCGGGCAGATGCCCGTGACGTTCACGTCCTCGCCGCCCTGTGCGGTCGAGAATTCGGCCACCACCTGGGGACGCCCGTACTGATCGGATTCCGGGTCCATCTCGACATGGGTCGCCCAGTTCACCGTCGGGTCGTACTTCTCCGCGACGAGGAGCTCGCCGGTTTCGCGGTCCAGCGTGTAGGCGAAGCCGTTGCGGTCGAAGTTGACGAGGATCTTGCGCATCTCGCCGTCGATCTCCTGATCGGCGAGGATGTTCTCGTTCACACCGTCATAGTCCCACTCGTCGTGCGGGGTCTTCTGGTAGAGCCACTTGGCCATGCCCGTGTCGGGGTTGCGGGCCATGATGGTCATCGACCACTTGTTGTCGCCCGGGCGCTGCGCCGGGTTCCAGGTCGACGGGTTGCCGGTGCCGTAATAGATCAGGTCCAGTTCGGCATCGTAGCTGTACCAGCCCCAGGTGGTCCCGCCGCCGATCTGCCACTGGTCGCCTTCCCAGCTGTTGAGCGAGGAATCCGCGCCGATCGGCTTGCCCAGATGAGTGGTGTTCTCCGGATCGACGAGCATCTCGTCGTCGGGACCGGTCGAATAGGCGCGCCAGACCTGCTCGCCGGTGGCCATGTCGTAGGCGGTCACATGCCCGCGGACACCGAACTCGCCGCCCGATATGCCGACGATGACCTTGTCCTTCACCGGCAGCACGGTGGCGGTATTGGTCTCGCCGATCGTCGGGTCGCCATTGACCGCGGACCACACAACCTCGCCGCTGGTCGCGTCGAGCGCGACCACGGTGGTGTCGGCCTGATGCAGGAATATCTTGCCGTCGGCATAGGCCACGCCACGATTCACCGTGTCGCAGCACATGACCGGGATCACGTTCGGGTCCTGCTTCGGCTCGTACTTCCAGAGGATCTTGCCATTGTTCGCGAGGTCGAGCGCGTAGACGATGTTCGGGAACGGCGTGTGAACGTACATGGTGTCGCCGACGACAAGCGGAGACCCCTCGTGCCCGCGAAGGACGCCGGTTGAGAACATCCACGCGACCTGAAGATCGCCGACGTTCTCGTTGGTGATCTGGTCGAGCTTCGAATAGCGCTGGTTCGCGTAGTCACCGGTCTGGATGACCCAGTCGTCGGGATTGTCGATCATCGCCTGAAGTTCGGAATTCGCCTGCGCACCCACCGCTCCGAAGAGCGAAAGCGCGAGACCAACTGATAGATGTCGCTTCATTGTTTCCTCCCAGAAACTGCTACGTCGTCATTCGAGGCATCTTTGTTCGCGAAACGACAGTTCCTCTCGAACGCCGGTCCGCCTCTTGATGATTGCGCCCGTCGCGTGGCGCTCGCATCCGGTTTCGATCCGAACCGGAAATTTCTTCGTCTGGCTCCCTCCTTCTGGCTCCATTATCCCTGTTCAGTCATCGGGGGCTGCCCCGACCATCCAGAAGCCCGGTTCGCAGAACCGACGCCTCAGGCATTCAGTCGTTCCGCATGCCAGGCGACATGGTCACCGGCGAAGCTCTGAACAAAAAAATAGCTGTGGTCGTAACCTGCTTGCATACGCAATACCGCAGGTTGTCGCGCCCTGGCGATTGCCTCGGCCATGGCTTCCGGCCGCAGGTTGTCGAGGAACTGGTCCTGGGCGCCCTGATCAATCAGGAAATCCGACTTCCAGCCGAATTCCGACAGCAGCAGGGTCGAATCGTGGTCGGCCCATGCCGCCTCGTCATCGCCAAGATAGGCCGCGAACTGCTTTCGGCCCCAATCCGACTGCGTCGGGTTGACGATCGGCGCGAAGGCCGAAAGCGAGCCGAACATCTCCGGATTTCGCAGCGCGATGGTCATCGCGCCGTGACCTCCCATGGAATGACCGGTGATTCCGTGTCGATCCGTCAAGGGGAATTCGGCCTGAACGAGATCGCGCAATTCCGTCACCACATAGTCGTACATGCGGAAATGCGACTTCCAGGGCGCCATCGTGGCGTTGACGTAGAAGCCCGCGCCCTGACCGAGATCGTAGGCGTTGTCGTCGGCCACGTCGGACCCGCGGGGCGAGGTGTCCGGGAAGATCACCGCAAGCCCGTGCCGGGCAGCATGTTCCTGAAAGCCCCCCTTGGTCATCGCGTTCTCGTGGGTGCAGGTCAGCCCCGACAGATACCAGAGAGCCGGCACCGGGCCGTCCTTCGCCTGTGGCGGCAGGTAGACCGCAAAGGTCATGTCGCAGCCGCAGGCCTCGGAGGCATGACGACAGACCGACTGCTCGCCGCCGAAACTCCGGTTGCGCGACAGAAGCTCCATTGATCTCAGTACTCCACCACGGCGCGGATCGACTTGCCTTCGTGCATCAGGTCGAAGCCGTGGTTGATCTGGTCGAGCGGCATGGTGTGGGTGATCATCGGATCGATCTCGATCTTGCCGTCCATGTACCAGTCGACGATCTTGGGAACGTC
This sequence comes from uncultured Alphaproteobacteria bacterium, assembly GCA_963825715.1. Classification (GTDB taxonomy): domain Bacteria; phylum Pseudomonadota; class Alphaproteobacteria; order Rhodobacterales; family Rhodobacteraceae; genus Amaricoccus. Next base: position 45,043 of record CAWGUH010000020.1, read on the forward strand.
GGTCCGCCCCCGGGCGCCGCCGAAGGCGGTTCCGCGCCAGGAGCGGCCCGTCACAAGCTGGAACGGCCGCGTCGAGATCTCGGCCCCTGCCGGCGCCACCCCGATGATGATGCTCTCGCCCCAGCCCTTGTGAGCCGCCTCGAGCGCGGTGCGCATGACGTTCACGTTGCCGGTGGCATCGAAGGTGTAGTCGGCGCCGCCCTTCGTGAGGCTGACGAGATGGGCCACCATGTCGCCCTCGACCTCGGACGGATTGACGAAGTCGGTCATGCCGAACCGGGTCGCCATCTCGACCTTGGAGGGGTTGAGGTCGACGCCGACGATCTGGTCGGCCCCGGCGAGCCGCAGCCCCTGGATCACGTTGAGACCGATCCCACCCAGCCCGAAGACGATCGCGCGGCTGCCGATCTCGACCTTGGCGGTGTTGATGACCGCCCCGATGCCGGTGGTCACACCGCAGCCGATGTAGCAGACCTTGTCGAAGGGTGCGTCCTCGCGGATCTTCGCGAGCGCGATCTCGGGCAGAACGGTGAAGTTCGAGAAGGTCGAGCAGCCCATGTAGTGGAAGATCGGATCGCCATCGAGCGTCGTGAACCGGCTGGTCCCGTCGGGCATCAGGCCCTGCCCCTGGGTCGAGCGGATCGACTGGCAGAGATTGGTCTTGGGATTGAGGCAGTATTCGCACTCGCGGCATTCGGGGGTGTATAGCGGAATGACATGGTCACCCTTTTTCAGGCTCTTCACGCCGGGCCCGACATCGACCACTACACCCGCGCCCTCGTGTCCGAGGATGGCCGGAAAAATGCCTTCCGGATCGGCTCCCGACCGCGTGAACTCGTCGGTGTGGCAGATGCCGGTCGCCTTGATCTCGACGAGCACCTCGCCTTCGCGGGGGCCATCGAGATTGACCTCCGTGACCTCAAGGGGCTTTCCAGCCTCGAAAGCAACTGCCGCACGTGTCAGCATGTATCTTTTCCCCCCTTAACGTTTTTCGAAAGCGCTTTTTGTCGTTGATGAAATTTATGAAAGCCGCCCGGCACCCGGACAACCGCGACCTTAGTTTAGATCGGCAGCTCTTGCGCGACGCGCATGTGCCGATAACATCGGTGGCCAACGGGAGTGTATCGCATGACGACACGCCTTCTTCGCGGCACCGTCCTTACGCTTGCGCTGGCCGTCGGCGCGGCGCCGGCGGCGGCCGTGGACTATTCCGATCCGACCTGGCCCTGCATCCAGCGCAAGGTGGAGAACCTGTCGGTCGGGCTGATGTGGCCGCACCCACTTCCCGAAACGATGGATGATGCGCCTTATGCCGACATCATCGACACCCTCTCGCTAAGGCGGCTGTCGGAAGACGAACTTGCCGCCGTCATCGACACCTACATGGACGCAAATCCCGACACGGACCTCGACACCCTCGGCATCATCTTCAACGGCGTGTTCGAGAAACTCGGCAGCCTGCGACGGGAACTGATTTCGGGAATCGAACGCTACTCCGTACAACAGATTGCCCTCGCGCAGAAGATCGACGCCCAGCACACGGAAATGGCCGAGCTCGAAGCCCAGGACGAGCCCGACTTCGACCGGATCGACGAGATCGAGGCCGTCGTGGACTGGGACGAACGCATCTACGAGGACCGGGTTCAGGCCCTCACCTATGTCTGCGAGACACCGGTGCTGATCGAAAAGCGGCTCTACGCGCTGGCGCAACTGCTGCTGGCCCGCGCCCCGGACTGATCACTCCCATTCGAGTTCGGTATAGGCAACGGTGGCGTTGCGGGGATTGAACAGCTCGAAGAGCTGCCAGTCTCCACTGGCCTCCGTCGCGATCGTCTCAGCGGCTTCCGCCAGTCCCGTCCCTGCGTTCAGCGCCGCCCGCGTGTCGGATTCGAGCAGCGAGAGATAGGCTCGCAACGGCGCGCCGCCTTCCGGCCAGGGCAGGATAGGCCCGCCATGGCCCGGCACGACGCGGTCGGCCCCGGTCTCTTCGAGCAGATCGAGCACCGCCTGCCAGCCCCGCAGCGAGCCGTCGAGTGCCGGCGCGTGCTGGTCGAACAGCAGGTCCCCGGCCAGAAGCACGCCGTTTTCGGCGTCGGTCACCGTGAGATCGGTTGCCGTATGCGCAAGCGGCCAGGGCACCAGATCGATGGTGCGGCCACCGAGATCGATCGCGAACGGCGTGTCGAGGGCGAGATCGATCGGCGGCACATAGGTGCCGAGAAAGCTCTCCGGCCCGACGAGGTCGGCGAAATTGTCGATATAATCGGCAGTCCGGTCGGCAAGCGCGCGCGGCAGGTTCGCATGCCCCACCACGAGCGCGCCAGCTTCCGAAAAGACCGAGGCACCGAAGACATGATCCGGGTGCATGTGAGTCAGCACCAGATGGGATATCGGAAGGTCGGTCTGCTGTCGCACCGCCCGCCAGACATCTTCGCCGACCTTCCGGCTGCCACCGGCATCGACAACGACGACACGTTCGGTGCCGACCAGAAACGCGATGTTGGCCACATCGCCCGCATTGTCCGGATCGGGTTCGGCGATCGCGCCGCGATGCACGAAAAGGCCCGGCGCGACCTCGGCGAAGCTCAGGGGCGTCGGACGCGCCGCCTCGCAGACGAGGGAGTCGAGCACCACGCCATCCACGATCCATTCGGGTCGCGCATCCGGCAGCCCCGACTGGCACGCCTCGCGGTCGGCGTTCTCGAATCCCGGAACAAGCACCTCGCGACAGATCTCTCCCGATCCGGTCAGGCACAGTATTGCGATCGCCTCGAACATCGAATTCGGCCCTCCATGTTCGACCGATCGTAAGGGTCCGGGCCGGTTCCGGGCCACGCATCACAAAGGATCGGTTCCCGCATGCATGGGTGCCTGTGTTATGATATAAGGACGTGACCGTTTCAGACGGTAGAGACAGGCTGCCTTGCGCGGCCTCTGACAGGACGAGGCGCCCGATGAAGACAGGCTTCCTGACGATCCCGGCACTCCTGATGGCGACACAGTTGTACGCCGGCGATCCGGAAATCGCGAACCCGATGATCGACAGTCCGACCTGGACGGAGCTTGCCGGCGACCTCGCCGGAGAGGGCCAGATCGCGGAGGCGGCAGGAGTCTTCACGCTGGACGCTCCGCTGCGCGCCCACGACGCCGCAACGGTGCCGATCACCCTGCGACAGCCGGCGGGCTCGCTGGAGCCGATCCGCAAAGCGCGTCTGATCGTCGATGAAAATCCAGCTCCGGTTGTCGCGGACATCGAATTCGGCGCGGCCATGGCTCCGCTGGATTTCGAGATGCGGGTGCGGGTCAACCAGTATTCCAACGTCCGCGCGATCGTCGAAACCGACAGCGCCCGCTACATGGACGGACGTTTCGTTAAGGCCAGCGGCGGCTGCTCGGCACCGGCGACCCGTGCGACCGAGGACGCCCTGGCCGCGATGGGCCAGATGAAACTCAAGAGCTTCGGACCTGGGGAAGCGATCTCCACGCCACGGCGCGAAGCTCAGGTCATGATCCGGCATCCGAACTATTCCGGCCTGCAGCGCGACCAGATCACCCAGCTCTTCGTGCCGGCCCATTTCATAAATCGCCTCGAAGTGTTCCAGGGCGACGACCGGCTCTTTCTGCTGGAAGGCGGGATTTCCCTCAGCGAAAACCCGGTGTTCCGCTTCGGCTATTCGGACAACGGCGCGGAGAACCTGCGCGTTCGCGCCGAAGATACCGAAGGCAACGTCTTCGAACAGATCCTGTCCAAAGCCGGGACCTGACGCGCGTCAGAAGCAGAGAATCTCGGCCTCGGCCTGCGCCCGGCGCAAATCCGACACCAGCACGTTGGCAAGCTGCGCCGTCCGGAAGATGGCCATGCGTTCTCCGCCGGTCAGTCGCATCGACAGAACCGTTTCGGCTTCGACATATTGCTCGTAAGGAATGATCGAAGCGATCACGTCGATGGAGCAGGAGCACTGCGTCAGCGCGACCCTAGTCTGGCCGTTGGTCGCCATGCATCCGAACACGTAATCCGCGCGCGCCTCGGTCGGGTAATCGTTGTATCGTGCGGCAGCATCCTGTGCGGCGGCGGGAACAGCAATGGCGAGGCATACGCCGAGCGCCGCGACAAGGATATTCATTGCACGTCTCCGCCGGCTATCGTGATGCTGTAGTCATAGCCGTCCTCCGTCGGGATTCGGGTCGAGATGCTGTGATACCATCCGGGCACGGATTGCGACACGGCGACCGCCACCTCCAGTTCGCCAAGGCCCGGGAAACGATCGGCGCCAGGATCATCACGGAAAGGGTAAAGCGTAACGCGGCTCGCCGCGATCTGCGACCCGTCGAACGGAACGGAAACCTCCTCCGCGGCGGTCTCCGTGGCGATGGCGTCCTTTAGCCGGTTGCGGATGTAGAAAGGGCTGCCGCCGGTCAGCTCCGACAGGTCGCGCACAACTGTTTCGAGGGCGTACATAAGCAGCGGATTGCCGACATCCGTCGGAAAAACACCAATCCGTCTGGAAGCCTCGGCGCTCACCAGATCGAGATAGGTTTCCGCCTCGTTGCCGACCGTGACCCTGAGGTCGATGTCCTGCATCCCGGGATCAGCCTCTTCGAGTGAACTCCCTGATTGCTCGTATTCGAGCATGGCCCCCGCCTCGAGGCTGTCGAGGGTCCCGGTGCGAAACAGCATGTCGTAGGAACCCTCGGCCCGGACAACGGCCGTGGAGCCAGTCAGCAATGTCGCAACGAGTTCGGCTTTGATGATCATTCTGGCCTCCCATGCCATGCTATCCCCATGGATCATGGGGTCACCGCCGACTTTTGTCTGTGCCCGTCCGGCCGGGATGCCGTGCGGGTCTTCCAGTCGATCAGGGCGCGGAGCCGCGCTACCCTCACCGGCTTGGTCATCACGGTGAAATCCTCGGTCTCGGCGAGGTCCAGGAGGCTCCGTCCCCGGTCGGCCGTGATCATGATGGCGGGGATACGGTCGCCGGCCCAGCCGCGCAACGCCCGGATGGCCGCGAGGCCGGTGTCCGTGCCGTCCAGCCGATAATCCGCAAGGATGATGTCGGGCGGAGCCCCGATCTGGCGAACCAGGTCCAGTGCTTCGTCGGTGGAGCGCGCGCCCAGCACGCTTGCCCCCCATCCCTCCAGACGCGCCGTGCTGGCCTCGAGGACACTGGCCTCGTTTTCGACCACCAGCACGATCAGTTCGAGGTCGTCGCCCCGCTCGTCGCTCTCGCAGAACTCCGGTGAAGCGCTACCCGGTGCCACGGGCGGCTCCGCCACCGGCAGCTCAATAGAGAAGACCGACCCTTCCCCGGGAATGGAGTGCAAATGCACGGGATGGCCGAGACGCCGACAAGCGCGCTCGACGATCGACAGTCCCAGACCGACGCCGGGCCCCTGCCCGGCGCCGTTGACCCGAGTGAATTCTTCGAAGATCCGCGCCTCGTCATCGCTCGAAATCCCGATCCCCGTATCCCAGACCTGCAGTATCACCTTGCCGCCGCGACGCCTGGCTCCGACCAGCACCCGGCCGACCGGGGTATACTGTATGGCATTCGCGACAAGGTTCTGGATCGAGCGCATCAGGTAATGCGGATCGCTCCGGATCCAAACGGTGCTGGGCACGTGGCGGAGCGATATTCCCTTCTCCTCGGCGAGAGGGGCGAGATCGCGCAGCAGCGGGGTCAGTATTTCATCCAGACGAAATGTCGTGATGTTGAATTCCGCGCCTTGGGTGTCGAGCCGGGAGATGTCGAGCAAAGTCTGCAGGAGGCTCTCGACCGATTGAAACGACCTCCCCAACCGTTCGACGATGCCGCCTACATCGGCGGGTACCGAGCGTTCCCGCAAGGTGGATATGTAGAGTTTGGCAGCATTCACGGATTGAAGGAGATCATGGCTCGCCGCGGCGACGAAGCGGGTCTTGGCCCGGTTCGCCTCCTCGGCGACCTCCTTGGCGATTCTCAGCTCTTCCTCAGCGCGGGCTAGTCCCTCGAACTGCAGACGCAGCAATCTGTTCGCCTCGGTAAGCTCCGCCGTCCGCTCATGGACCCGGCGCTCCAGGGTTTCGTTGACCCGTCGCAGGGATTCTGTCGCGACGAATTCGGGGGTTACATCGAGAATGCTTGCAATGAAGCCGCTGTCAGGCAGGGCGCGAACACGCACGTCGAGATGAGCGCCGTCATCGCGCCGCAGCCTCTCGCGAACAGGTGCGCCCGAGCGCACGGTCCTGACCCACCCGGCCAGGTCGACAGCGTCACCGGTAATCGACCGCACACCGCTTCGTGCCAGATGTTCGCCAATCCGCCGGATACCCATGCCCTTGCGCTGCAAGGGGAGCGGCAATTCCAGCAGATCGCCGAAACGCCGGTTGAACACCTGCAACTCGCCGCGCGACGAAAAGGCGCAGATCCCGAGGCCGAGATTCTCAAAACACGCCTGCAGATAGACAGCATGGGCATCGATCAGGCGATCCTTTTCCTCCCGGTTTTCCCGAACCACCTCGGAAATCTCGGTCAGCAGCACGGCAACGTTGCCGGATTCCGTCCGACGATGCGACAGCTGGATCCAGCGATCGTTCTTCAGTGCCAGCACGAAGGCCGGATACCGCGCCTTCGGCGCACTATCGGGGATGGCCGGGTTGCTTGCGCCCGGTGGGCTCCATGCCTCCGGTCCGGCGTGGCAAAGATACCTCGAGCCACCGACGGCCTCGAGGTAGGCCCGATATCCGAGGCCGGGCACGATAAGGTGCGCAATGTCGGGCAACATGTTGCGGAACTGGTCGTTGCACTCCAGAAGACGGTCGGCGCCGAACAGCGCCAGCCCGCCATCCATCGCGCCCATCGCATCGCGCAGATTGGCCTGCGATCGCTGCCGGGCGGTGCGGGCGGTCTCCAGCTCGCTGCTCGCCCGGCCCAACGTGTCCAGCGCACGTTCGAGATCCCGGGTCTTTTCCCAGACCTCGCCCTGCAGGGTTATCGCCGACTGGAAGAGCGCGTAGGCCGACCCTCCAAACCCTGGCCCCCGCTCGGCCCGGTCCATGAGAACGGATATGATCTTCGCCTGTCGCGCGAGCATTTCCTCTGGTGGAATGGCCGGGTCTATCAATTCCCTGCTCCCGAAGCCGTTTCGAAGAAGGCGACGCCCACGAAGGTCTGGTTGACGTGGACCCCCAGATGCTGCTCGCCGTACGTATTGAATCCGTGGATCCGACTCCGTCCGAGCACCTCGGAGGCCGCCGCGCGGAGCCCCTTCTGCTCAATTTCGAGCTTTCGGAGGAAACAGTCGAAACCGAGGATGAAGTCGGGCGGACACCCCGCATCGTCGGTAACGGAGAGCCCCGCTTCGAGCGTCTCGATGATCGCCTTGCCGCGTCCCAGCGTCAGCGGCAGCCCCGTGTCGATGGCGGAGAGAAAGGTGAGCCCACCGCTTGCATGGATCTCCTGGATCGCCCGCACGTGATAGGCGTTGCCGCTCCTCACCAGCACTGGGTTTTCGGCGAAGACCAACGGCGAAAGCCGGTCGATCCCCCGCCCGACGAGCCGCGAATACTCCTGCGCGGCCGGTGCCCCGTTCAGTTCGAGGACGAGCCTCTCCTCGGGAAGTGCCGCGGTGACAACCATGCGCTGTGGCGTCGGCGAGAAATGATGAAAGCCGAGACTCTGGAAATCGAGATCCGTTTCGAGCAAGACGAGGAGACCGGCACTTTCGTGCACCTCTCCCCCGTAGAGCACGTGTGTTCGGTCGAACCGAAGAGCATCGGCAGCCGATCCCCCGAAGACCGGAATCGCTCCGAGACCGGCATGCACTGCCGCCACGAACATGTCCTCATGCTTGGAAAGCCCGTCGGCGAGGATGATCGCGAGCCTCCGGCGATCCGGCCGCTCGGGGAACCTCAAGGCCAGTCGCGCCGCATCCCGCGCGACCGTGCCGATCGCGACGGGCCCAAGGGGCGCGAAGAGATGCGACGCCACGCGAAAATGCCTGCGCGGAAACGCTATCACAAGGAGCGCGTCGTCTTCGTAGCCCCTCGAAGTGATCTGACCGGCGGTCGTGCAGCCGAAGATCGTGATACCCGGCAAGGCAGCGCCCAGCGCGGCATTGAGTTCCGCGGGGGGGATTCCGCCGGGAAGGAACGCGAAAACGAAACTGGTGTCATGACCGAGGAGTTGATCGGCGATTTCCCGAGCAGCCTGCGCGATGGTCTCGGCACGGGAAACCGCAGTTCGGATCCGCTCGGGCGACTCCGCATCGGCGGCACTGTATCCTTTTACGGTCCCGCGGGGACCACGAACGTTCATCGCAATCCAGACGCGAGCGTCGCTTCCTTGACCAGGATCGCCGCTTGGGTGCGATTGCGGACACCGAGCCTGCGCAGCAACGCGGTGACATGCGCCTTGACCGTCGCTTCGGCGAGGGACATCTCCCAGGCGATCTGTTTGTTCGCCTTTCCCTCACAGATCAGCTTCAGGATCCGGCTCTGTTGGGGCGAGAGCGCGGCAATTCTCGCATAGACCTCTCCCATGTCGGGCGGGTCGCCCTCCGAGCGACCGGGCCGCCGATAGCCCGGTGGTGTGTAGACGGCCCCGTCCCAGACCGCCTTGAGTGCCGAGGCAAATTCGTCGCGGGGAAGTTCCTTCGGGATGAAGCCCGCGGCACCGGCCGCGAGCAACGCACTGATCACCGTGTCCGTCGATGTGGCCGAGATCACGATGACTGGAACCTCCGGAGCCCTGTCCCTGATCTGCACGAAGCCGTTCAGCCCGGCGACGTCAGGCAGGTTGAGATCAAGCAGGATAAGGTCGGGAGACAGGCCGGCCGACAGCAGCCGCAATCCCTCCCCGAGAGAATTCGCGCAGCTGACGTGCAGCGTTGAAAACAGCCCCTCCATCGTGCTTGCGAGCGCGTCGCAATACAATGGGTGGTCGTCGATCACCAGAACACCGGTTATCGACGACGCATCTTCGGTGCGTTCGTCCCTTGGCATTCAGCTTCCTCGCCTTGTTGCAAGCAGCAATGCCACAGGCAGACGAGGATTCCAATCCGCTTTGCCGGTCGGCAGTCGCACGAACACGTGCTTTAGCCATGATGTCTGTGCGGGGAGGACGCCCGAAGTCCGGATGCAATCGCCAAGCCTTCCAGAGACCGCATAGACTATACGATGCGCGAACCGCGCGGAGAGGCCAGCTCGGCAGACCTTGTCCTTGGCAGGTGCGTCGCGTGGGACAACACGTCGTGGGAATCGCGACCGTGACCGCTGAGCACTTTTCCATCGGCGTGGCGGTCGAGACCTCAGGAAACGGCGGGTCCAAAACACGGGAAACGGGTCCGTCCGACATGCGAGATTTCGGGCACCGGTCCTCTATCGGGTACCGGTCCTCTAAAGGAGAAACGCCCTAATGCCGACAGAACGCTTCACCGACGAACAGATCGCTTTTTCGCTTAGGTAGGCCGAGACCGGAAAAGGTGTCGGCGAGATCCGCCGCAAGATGGGAGTTTCACCCGGGCCGACGGTTTCATCTTCGGCTTCACCGCCTCCGAGGTGCGCGCGGGCTCTGACCAGTCGGTCGATGCGCAGGATGCCGAGGGCGTACTGACCTCCGACCGGATCACCGAGACCGACATTATCAATGGCAGGTGGGACAACGCGGACTTCGAGGTATGGCGGGTGAACTGGGCCGACACCCGCCAGCGCGTGCTAATGCGCCGCGGCGCCATCGGTCAGATCCGACGCGGACGGCTCGCCTTCGTCGCTGAGGTGCGCTCACTCGCCCATGTCCTCTGCGGCAAGGTCAAGTCCACCGAGAACCTCTACTACGCCTCTTTCGCCGAGGCGCTCTGCGAGGGCCCGACCACCGGCATCGGCCGCATCTGGGCCGACGGCAAGCCGATGGACCTCGCCCGCGTCACTTGGCGCTGGTATCCGGGGGACGAGGCGCAAGGTCCCGATCCGGTCATCGCGACCAGGATGGGTGCGGCCAGCACGCCCGCCTATCGCGGTACCGCCTATGTGGTCTTCGAGGAGCTGGCGCTCTCGATCTACGGCAACCGCCTGCCGCAACTCTCCTTCGAGGTGTTCCGGCCACTCACCGACCCCGACACCGCCGAGGGGCTGACCCGCGCCGTCATCATGATCCCCGCCTCGGGCGAGTTCACCTACTCGACGCAGGCGACCCGCAAGACCGACGGCGGCGCGACGGTGCCCGATAACCTGAACGAGCTGGCCGACGCCACCGACATGGTGGAGGCGCTCGACCGGCTGCAGGCGATGGCGCCGGCTGTGACAAGCGTCAGCCTCGTCGTCGCATGGTTCGGCGACGATCTGCGCGCGGGATTCTGCAAGGTGCGGCCGGGCGTCGAGGTGTCGGCCAAGTCGACCACGGCCGCCAGCCGGTCGGCCAATCGAACGGGTCGCGCCAGCGCCCTCCGCGTGCGCCGCGACGATCGGAACCGACCGCTCTTTGGCGACACTCCGTCGGACTTAGCGTTGGTTCAGGCCATCCAGAAGATGCAGGCGCGCGGGCTGCGCGTGACCTTCAATCCGTTCATCGTGATGGATGTGCCGCCCGGCAACACCTTGCCGAACCCGTAATCCGACAGCGCCGGCGAGACGGGGCAGCCCGCGTTTCCCTGGCGGGGGCGGATCACCCGTTCTCCGGCCGCGGGGTTCGCCGGGGCCGTTGACAAGACGGCGACGGCTGCAAGCCAGGTCGCGGCGCTGTTCGGCGCGGCCACGCCCGCGAACTTCAGCGTCTCGGGTCAGTCGGTACAGTGGACAGGCACGCACGGCGACTGGGGCCTGCGACGCATGGTGCTGCACTAGGCCCATCTCCGCGCGGCGGCGGGCGGGGTCGATGCCTTCCTCATCGGCACCGAGCTGCCGGAGCTGACGACGGTTCGCTCGGGGGCGAGCACCTATCCGGCGGTACAGGCCTATCGGGATCTGCTCGCGGATGTGCGCTCGATCATCGGATCCGGGACGAAGATCGGCTATGCGACCGATTGGTCGTAAAATTTCGGGCACCAACCTGGCGACGGCTCAGGCGAGGTATTTTTCCATCTCGATCCGCTCCGGGCGGACCCGGAGATCGATTTCGTCGCGATCGACAACTACATGCCGCTGTCGGACTGGCAGGACGGCTTCGAGCGTGCCGACGCGGCGGAGGGCTGACCGCCCGGATCAATCCCCTGAAAAGGAGGATCGACGCGACTGCCAGGGAAGCTGGGAGATCTCGCCGCCTGTAGACGATGCCGGTTGTGGTTCCGAACGGCGCCCTGGCTGTCGAGACTTTCGCGCCGCCGATCGAGTAGTTCAAACGCGGTCGCGACTTTGCAGCGTCGCTTGAGTTCGTGCAGCGAAAGGCGTCGACTGGCGGCAAGAAACTGCTTTGAAAAACCTCGAAGTTCGGCCTGAGCGACATTTACTGCCTGCTGGTCACCGGCGCGATGGCCGTGATCCACTGGGCACTGCGCCGTGGCGAACCGCAAGCCCCCTTCTTGAGCGCATTTTGGAACGCAAGCCACCGATGGGCACGGCCGTGGCACTGGCAAAAGAATGGCGCACGGCCAACAGGCGAAGCCCACGCGCGGTGAGGACCTTCGCGATCCGATGATCCAGCACTGCCTGTTCCGGCAGGAAAACGCGAAAACGGAACCTAGAGTTTTGAGGCAGGCACGATCCGAATGGGCAAACGATCGACATGATCCGGGTTGGCCAAACCAGAAGCCTTCTCAGAGTTTCGAGCTCGATGTCGGAGACTTGGCCCCGGTCCGCGCATCTCCATATCGGCCAACGGCATCTATTGGGCCGCGCCAACAAGCCTGACAATAGTCCGCACTCAGTCGCATGTCTAGGATTTAGGAATTTCTTTGAATGATATTCGTATCCACAAGAGCAGATTTGAGCATTTCCGCGTCGGATTGAATCGCGGGGGATTCCGATCTGACAGATGATGTGATTCATGCTGGGTGCCGGGATGTAGGCCGGCATGCATGGCTCAGTATCTGTCCGAAGATCTTCGCATCCGGGTGATCCGGGCGGTCGAAGCGGGCATGTCGCGGAATGCGGCGGCGGCGGCGGCGTCAGCATCGCGAGCGCGGTGCGCTGGATGGACGTCTACCTGCGGACCGGGCGCGCTGCGCCGAAGCCACGAGGCGGGGACCGCCGCTCGGGGCGGATCGAAGCGCAGGCCGACCTGCTGCTGCGGGCGATCGAGGAGGTTCCGGACATCACGCTGGCGGAACTGCGGGAGCGACTGATCGCGGAGCGCGGCGAAGCCTTTGCGATCAGCACGATCCACGACTTCTACCGCCGACACGGCATCAGGTTCAAAAAAAGACGGCGCGTGCCGCCGAACAGGAACGCGAGGACGTGAAGGCGCGCCGAGAGGCCTGGTTCGAACTGCAGCCCGACCTTGACCCGACGAAGCTGGTGTTCCTGGACGAAACCGGAGCGACGACCAAGATGGCCCGTTTGCGCGGGCGCAGTCCGCGCGGCGAGCGATGTCGCGCCGCCGTCCCGCACGGCCACTGGAAGACGACAACGCTCATCGCGGGCCTCCGCCTCGGCGGGCTGACCGCGCCCATGGTCATCGACGGCGCGATGAACGGCGAGGCCTTCACCGCCTACGCGGAGACCTTCCTCGCACCCACCCTCAGCCCCGGAGACGTTGTCGTGCTGGATAACCTGCCGGCCCATAAGGTCAGCGGCGCACGCGCGGCGATCGAGCGCGCCGGAGCGACACTCGTCTTCCTTCCGCCCTATTCCCCCGACTTCAACCCGATCGAACAGGCCTTCGCCAAGATCAAGGCGCTGCTGCGAAAGGCCGCCGCGAGGACCGTACAAGCTCTCGATGCCGCAATCGCGGCCGCGCTCGAAGCCTTCACAACACGCGAATGCGCGAACTACTTCACAAACTCCGGCCATGAGCCAGATCGATCCGAAAATGCTCTAGATGGCCTTCGAGCTTGAAGGGTTTAGCGATGCCGGCGTCGGTCGAGAGAAAGCGCTGTGCCGGTGCTGGCAACCTGAACCGGAGTTGCTGCCTCTCCCGGCGTAGTGTTGGATGACGAAAAACCTCCGCGAGGTTGTTCGAGCGCCAGCCCGTGAAGTGGTGAGCGGCGAGGCCGAGGTCGCTCAGGCCGGCGTAGTATGTTCTAAGTAGATCAGTCACGATCGCATCCGGAACATGGCCTTGCCGTTCAAGAAAGAATTTTCGCAGCAGATTTAGCGCCGCCTTGCGATGCCGCTTCGTTTGCAGCAAGCTGTCGAGCACCTCGCCGTCGTTGTCCACAGCGCGCCACGGAGAGACGGTCCTGCTGGCGATCTCAGAAAAATATTTCGTCCAGATGCCCGCGATCCGAGGGACTTGGCCGGGGGGGGCTGCGGATTTGGTCGGCGTAGCGCCGACCAAACTTTAGCACCCATCGCTGGACGGGCTCATGGGACGAATTCGATCCCGCGCACGGCGAGTATGTCCTTGAAGTCTCGGCGCCTTGGCGCGAACCGTTAGTGAAGCCAGACGACATGCTGGATGTTGACCGGTGGAAACTGAGGGCGGGAGTAAGAAACCCGGCGTATCCCGGTTCCTACCGTCGACCGCTCGCGGTCGCCACCCGGTCAACTTGAAATAACCTTCCCTGCATCCTCCCCGTCTGACCTTGCGCCGTTTCGGGCCATTTCTTTGGGAAGAAGGAGACCTCGGCCACCATGGCTGGAGGTTTCCAAAAAGGTGGGCTCGTTCCGATCTGGCAACCTCGGATCAGGGCGCACCGAGGTGCAGGACTCAGGCCTTTGCAGGTGGGAACTCTGGCTCCAATACTCAGAAATATTGCACAAATTTGACATTATTTCTTTTCTCATGGCCAAAAGTCGGTGGGGATGGACTTGGCGGCTAGAGCATTTTCGGATCGATCTGGCTCATGGCCGGAGTTTGTGAAGTAGTTCGCGCATTCGCGTGTTGTGAAGGCTTCGAGCGCGGCCGCGATTGCGGCATCGAGAGCTTGTACGGTCCTCGCGGCGGCCTTTCGCAGCAGCGCCTTGATCTTGGCGAAGGCCTGTTCGATCGGGTTGAAGTCGGGGGAATAGGGCGGAAGGAAGACGAGTGTCGCTCCGGCGCGCTCGATCGCCGCGCGTGCGCCGCTGACCTTATGGGCCGGCAGGTTATCCAGCACGACAACGTCTCCGGGGCTGAGGGTGGGTGCGAGGAAGGTCTCCGCGTAGGCGGTGAAGGCCTCGCCGTTCATCGCGCCGTCGATGACCATGGGCGCGGTCAGCCCGCCGAGGCGGAGGCCCGCGATGAGCGTTGTCGTCTTCCAGTGGCCGTGCGGGACGGCGGCGCGACATCGCTCGCCGCGCGGACTGCGCCCGCGCAAACGGGCCATCTTGGTCGTCGCTCCGGTTTCGTCCAGGAACACCAGCTTCGTCGGGTCAAGGTCGGGCTGCAGTTCGAACCAGGCCTCTCGGCGCGCCTTCACGTCCTCGCGTTCCTGTTCGGCGGCACGCGCCGTCTTTTTTTGAACCTGATGCCGTGTCGGCGGTAGAAGTCGTGGATCGTGCTGATCGCAAAGGCTTCGCCGCGCTCCGCGATCAGTCGCTCCCGCAGTTCCGCCAGCGTGATGTCCGGAACCTCCTCGATCGCCCGCAGCAGCAGGTCGGCCTGCGCTTCGATCCGCCCCGAGCGGCGGTCCCCGCCTCGTGGCTTCGGCGCAGCGCGCCCGGTCCGCAGGTAGACGTCCATCCAGCGCACCGCGCTCGCGATGCTGACGCCGCGCCGCCGCATTCCGCGACATGCCCGCTTCGACCGCCCGGATCACCCGGATGCGAAGATCTTCGGACAGATACTGAGCCATGCATGCCGGCCTACATCCCGGCACCCAGCATGAATCACATCATCTGTCAGATCGGAATCCCCCGCGATTCAATCCGACGCGGAAATGCTCAAATCTACCGACCCAGGTTGAACAACCTGCGCTAAACAGCCCTGGCGGACTGGAGTCAGATCGCGGTTGCCCACGACCGATTTCCAAAAGCGCTGCTGGCCACCGCGAGTTGTCGAGACAGGGCACTCGAAATGCCGGTCGGCCAGCGATCAGCAGAGCGCTGCGAGGCTGGCCGCGGCGCGAACGCCATCGATGACCGGAACCCGGACGGTCTCGGCCGAGAGCCGCGGGATGTCGACCATACCGGCGCAGCCCGCGACGACGGCCCCGATGCCGTCGTCCTCGACGGCGCGGCGCATCTCGGCGATGATCCTTCCAGCTGCCGCTGCGGCATTCCGCTCGATATCGAGCACTGGAACGCCGCTTGCACGGATTCGACCGAGATGTCCTTCAAGCCTGTAGCGGGCGATGTTGTCCTCGAGAACAGGCACTGAGACCGCGAGGGTGGTGACGACGGAGAAGCGGCCGCCGATCGCGGCGGCGGCGTGGCAGGCGGCCTGGCCGATGCCGATGACCGGAGCGCCGCTTCGGGCGCGGGCCTCCGCCAGACCGGTATCGTCGAAACAGCCGATGATGATCGCTCGGACTCCCATCGACGCGGCGCGGTCAATGCAGAGCATCAATGGCGGGATGGCCCTGTCGCCGTCTTGGGCGCCCTGGATGGCGGGTGGTCCGTCATGCGAGGTGATCCCGAGAAACGACAGGGAGGGAACCGTCAGGCGCGCGGTCTCCACCATAACGTCGGTCATGCTGACCGTAGAATTGGGATTGATGATGACGACGGTCACCGGCGGGGTCAGACCATGCCCTTGCCGGCATCCGAGCCCGCCCGGGCCCGCCTGCGGTTCAGAATGGCCGCCGTGACCAGAAACACCCCGATCACCACGAGCGAGAAGATCGTGGTTAGCGTGCCGAGCGCGAAGATCACCGGGGTAGTCACATTCGTCGTCATGCCGTAGATCTCCAGCGGGAGGGTGTTGTAGCTGCCGGCGGTCAGCAGCGTGCGGGCGAACTCGTCATAGCTGAGCGTGAAACCGAACAGCGCCACCCCGATCAGCGAGGGCGCGATGATCGGAAGCACGACGTGGCGGATCGTCTGCCAGTTGGTCGCGCCCTGATCGCGCGCCGCCTCCTCGTAACTCCGGTCGAAGCGGTTGAAGACCGCGAACATGATCAGAAGGCCGAAGGGCAGGGTCCAGGTGAGCTGCGCCCCGAACCCGGAGGTCGCCCAGTGCACGCTGAGACCCGATTGGGAGAACAGCAGCCCAACGCCCAGCGAGATCAGAATCGACGGGATCACCAGTGCGGTGATCAGCAGGTAGAACAGCGCACCCGACCCCGCGAAGCGCTTGCGGAAAGCGAGCCCGCCCATCACCGAGACCACCACCGTCACGACCATCACCATCAACGCGAGCGCGAGGCTGCGGCGGAACGAGCCCCAGATGTCGCCCACCGCCTGCTGCTCGAACAGATCGCGGAACCAGTGAAGCGAGAAACCGCGCATCGGAAAGGTCAGTCCGCCCTGCGGCCCCTGGAAGGACAGGATGCCGATGGTGACGATCGGCCCGTAGAGAAACAACAGGAACAGGGCGAAGAACCCGGCGAGGACGTAGAAGCTGCGGGGGCGCGGTTCCATTCAGAGCTCCTTGCGGATGTCGACGAAGCGCAGCAGGATCCCGATGGTGATCAGCACCGTGACCAGCAGCACCACCGCGGTCGCCGCGGCGGACGGGTATTGCAGAAGCGCGATGTCGTTGGAGATCAGCCGGCCCACATTGGCCGACTGGCTGCCGGACATGAACCGCACGGTGATGAAATCGCCCATCACAAGCGTCACCACGAAGATCGTGCCGATCATGATGCCGGGCTTGGTGAGCGGCACGATGACGTTCCAGAGGATCTGCCCGCCCGTCGCGCCCGCGTCCCGCGCAGCCTCGATCAGCGACCTGTCGATCCGCATCATGGTGTTGAAGATCGGCACCACCATGAAGAGCGTGTAGAGATGCACGAAGGCGAGGATCACCGCGAAGTCCGAGAACAGCAGCCATTCGAGCGGCTCGTCGATCACGCCCCAGGAGATCAGCGTCGAATTGGCGATCCCGTTGCGCCCGAGGAAGGGGATCCACGAGATCATCCGGATGATGTTTGAGGTCCAGAACGGGATGGTGCAGAGCAGGAAGAGCGCGATCTGCCAGGTGAGCGTCCGGACGTGAAACGCGAGGAAATAGGCGATCGTGAAGCCGATCAACAGCGTGAATGCCCAAGTCACGCCTGCATAGAGGAAGGTCTTGAGAAAGACGTCGTAGGTGACGGGCGATCCGAACAGGAAGGCGTAATTGTCGAACTGGAACGCCGGGTAGATCGAGAATTCCGTGGCACCCCAGAAGCTGACCACGACGATCAGGATCACCGGCAGGATCAGGAAGATCAGCAGGACAAGCGCCAGCGGCGAGGCCAGTAACCAGCCGGTGGTCGTCGCGGATCGATCGCGCATCGCGGATACCGTCTTTCGGGTTGCTGGCCGCCCCCGGAGATCGGGGGCGGCCGTCCTGCTCAGGCCGCGATGAACTCGTTCCACTTGCGGACCATGTACTGGTTCTCATCCATCACCGCGTTCCAGCACGCCACGGAGCCCATCCGGTCGTAGTAGGAGCCGCCGTCGCGGATCGCGCCGGCCTGCTCGATGACCGTGCCCTGTGGGCTGACGATTTCGGCGGTGGCGGGCTTGCCCTCGAACCAGTAGCCCCACTCGTTCTCGGACATGAAGTCCTTGGAAGTGTCCGGAACGGCCGAGTAGTAGCCCTGCCGCATCAGGAAGCCGCCGACCCAGCCCGAGAGATACCAGTTGATGTATTCGTAGGCCGCATCTAGCTCGAGCCCGGAGAGGCTCTTCGACAGGCCGATGCCACCGCCCCAGCTGCGATAGCCCTCCTCGAGCGGCTGGTAGACGCAGGGAATGCCGCGCGCGCGGACCGCGGTGATCGCCGGCGACCACATCGACTGGATCACGACCTCGCCCGAGGCCATCAGGTTCACGCTCTCGTCGAAGCTTTTCCAGAAGGCGCGGAACTGGCCGTTCTGCTTGGCCTCGGTGAAGATCGCGAAGGTCTGGTCGATCTCCTCGCGGGTCATGTTGCCCTTGTCGCCGTATGTGATCTCGCCCATCGATTCACAGACCATCGCCATGTCCATGATGCCGATGGAGGCGATGTCGAGGATCGAGGCCTTGCCGGCGAACTCGGGATTGAGCAGTTCAGACCAGTTGTTGATCGGCCGGTCGATCAGGTCGGGACGGATGCCGAGCGTGTCGGCATTGTAGATCGTTGGGATCAGGGTCATCCACTGTGTGGGCTCGGGCGCGAAGTCGAGACTGTCCTCGCTGGCGACAAAGCCGACCGTACTGGGCGCGGTCCCCTGCGCCACGACGCTCTCTGGGGTCAGCTTGCCGGTGGTGAAGATCGGCGAGATCTGGTCGAAGAGCGTGATGCGGGTGGTGTCCATCGGCTGCATGTTGCCGGTCGGCCAGACCTTCTTGCAGATCCAGTATTCGATGTCGGCGATGTCAAAGCTTTCGGGCTGGGTCGCGGCGCGCTGGGTGACGGCGTCGCTGTCGAGGGCCGTCATCTCGAGGGTGAAGCCGAGATCCTCCTTTACCTTGTCGGCGACTTCGTTGAGGTTCGACACGCCCGTTCCGAACTGACGCAGCGTGACATCCTTGATGTTCTGCGCCCAGAGCATCGGTGCGGGAAAAGCCGAAGCCGCGGTGACGGCGGCGGCGCCCTTGAGCAGGCTGCGGCGGGAGGGGCTGTGGGTCCTGTCGGTCATGCATGCGTCTCCTTGACGATTGGTGCGGGTTGCAGGGCGTGAAGGTCGATATCGTCCCAGGCCAGACCGATCGGGTCGCCCGGGTTTCTGGGATTGCGGAAGAACTCCGCCTCGGGAACGAGGGCGGTGATGTCCTGATCGCCCGCGATCCGGGCGGTCAGCGCGACATGGGCGCCCTGGTACTCGACATGCATCACCGAAGCCTCGGCCGCCGCCGTCGCGCCCTCGACCACGCGGATCGCATCCCCGCGCAGTGCGAAATGCCCGCGCGGTGTCGCGATCACGTTGTGACCGCCGATGAAGCGGGCGACGAACTCGGTTCGCGGCGCGTTGAAGACGTCGCGGGCCGGCCCGGCCTGCTCGATGACCGCATTGTTCATGACGACGATCTCGTCAGCCAGCGCCAGGGCCTCGTCCTGACCGTGCGTGACGTGAATGAAAGTGATGCCCAGTTCGCGCTGCAGCTTCTTGAGCTCGCCCCGCATCCGAATGCGCAGGAACGGATCGAGTGCCGACAACGGCTCGTCGAGCAGCAGAACCTGCGGCCGGGTAATTAGCGCGCGGGCGAGTGCCACCCGCTGCTGCTGACCGCCGGACAGCTGCGCGGGCCGACGGTCGGCGAAGGTCCCCATGTCGACCAGATCGAGCATCTCGCGCCCGGCGCGATGCCGCTCGGCGGTGTCGACCCCCTTCATCTTGAGGCTGAACGCCACGTTGTCGAGCACGCTCAGATGCGGAAACAGCGCGTAATTCTGGAACATCATCGCCGTGCCGCGCTTCGCCGGGGGCAAGGCGCCGATCTCGCGGCCCGACAGGACGATGGTGCCGCCGCTGACGGTCTCGTGGCCGGCGATCATCCTCAGCGTCGAGGATTTCCCGCATCCCGAAGGCCCGAGCAGGCAGGCATAGGTTCCGGCGCGGAAATGATGGTCGATCGCGTCGACCGCGACCGTCTCTCCGTACCGTTTGGTCAGCGCGATCAACTCGAGATCGTTGGGGGATGACATCGATACTTCCTCTCTTCCGGCATCTCCATCGAGACGACGGGCGCCTCGGACCGCAACGAGAGAGGCTCCGTCTAGCCGCCAAAAGCGCGAAACTGCACTAGAAAAGCGCAGGGAAAACACGAATGGATGGCTAATTGTGCACCAAATTGTATACGAAAGCAGGGAGCGTTGAACAGGGTGACGAATCGATCCAGAATCGCGAATGTCCAGACCAATGCAGTGTTTCCGGAGACCGCGCGATTGATATTGCAGCCGCCATCCGCGCGATCCGTGACCGGCGGAGCAGGCACCGCCTCCGTGGTCGCAGGGCTTGCCAATGCGATCCACGAGTTGCGGATCGCTCCAGGAACCAAACTCGGCGAGGACGAGATCGGCGAGATCTATGGCGTCTCGCGCACTCTCGTGCGCGCCGCCCTGCAACAACTCGCGCATGACCGGCTCGTGACGATCGAAAGAAATAGGGGCGCCTTCGTCGCCAGGCCCTCAATCCGGGAGGCCCGCGAGGTGTTTGAGGCCCGCGCATTGCTCGAGCCGAGGACCGCGCGCTCCGCGGCAGAAAGAGCAAGACCGGCCGACACCGCGCTGCTCGAAGCCCATCTTGCAGCCGAGCACGAGGCTCTCCACGCAAAGGATGTCGGCCGTGCCCTGAGGCTCTCCGGGCGGTTTCACACCCAACTCGCGCGGATCGCCGATCAAACTACCATTGCGGGCATGATCGAAACGCTCGTTGCCCGGTCGTCCCTCATCATCGCGACCTACTGGCGCCGAAGCGGCGCGCTCTGCGAAGGCCACGCTCACCGCGCTCTGCTCGTCGCCCTTGCCGACCACGACGGGCAACATGCCGAAGACCTGATGAGATCCCATTTGATTGACCTCTTGTCCGCGCTGGACTTGCGCGAAGGCGTCGCGCCGTCCCGGTCGCTGAGGCAGGCCCTTATCAGCGAAGATTGAAAACAAGTTCCTCGCGGACTGTCTGTCGTCAGATGATTTGTGACACTCGGAGCAGGCCCCACGGATGCTTGCCCGATCGAGGATTCGATACCCTAGCAGGCTGCTGAAGAAGTCGGCCCTTTGCCTGGTTTGAGGAACATGATTCCCCCTTCGAAGGCTTTTTCTTGGGAGAAGATGCGCGGTATGGACGGGGCGAGCGGGTCGCTTTTCAGCTATGTTGACTAGGAAGAGCGCGTCCCCGCGCGGCATCCGCTGCGCGCGATCCGGCAGGTGGTGAACGAGGCGCTGGACGGCCTGGATGCGGAGTTCGAGGCGCCTTGCACGGATTTCGGCCGCCCCTCTATCGCGCCGGAACGGCTGATCCGGGCGAGCCTGATCCAGATCCTGTTCTCGGTCCGCTCCGAACGGCAGTTGATGGAACAGGGCAAGTACAACCCCTTGTTCCGCTGGTTTGGGGGGCTGGGCATCGACGACCCTGTCTGGGTGCCGACCGTCTTCACCAAGAACCGCGACCGGCTGCTGACGACGGCAATGTCGCGTAAGGTGATGGCGGCGATCCTGGCCCATCGCGAGGTCGCGCCGCTGTTGTCGGACGACCACTTCTCGGTCGATGGCACGCCGGTCAAGGCCTGGGCATCGATGAAGAGCTTCCAGCCGAAGGCCGTCCGCACGCCACCCGACGACGATCCGGGCGGCCCGCCCGGACCTGACACACCCCACCGAAGATCGACCCCGAAACCGACTCGAGACCGACCCGATGCCCCGCCCTATCCGCCACAATCGCAATGCCGAGATCGATTTCCGGGGCGAGAAACGGTCCAATGCAGCCCATGCCTCGACCACCGATCCCGATGCGCGGCTTTCCAAGAAATCCCCTGGCACCGGCGCGATGCTTTGCTTCATGGGTCATGCGCTGATGGAGAACCGGTCCGGACTGGTCGCGCAGGGCGACTTGACCCAGGCAGACAGCCACGCCGATCGACGTGCCGCGCTGGATATGATCCTCCGACCATCTCCCGGATCGACACGGCACCTGACGCTGGGCGCCGACAAGGGCTTCGACACCGCAGAGTTCGTCGCCGACCTGCGCCAAGCCTGTGTCCCTCCGCATGTCGCGCGGAAATCGAGATATTCAGCGATCGACGGCTGCACCACTCGGCACGACGGCTATGCCTGGTCCATCAAACACCGCAAGCGGATCGAGGACGCCTTCGGCTGGGCCAAGACCATTGGCGGCATGGCGCAGACCGTCTATCGCGGCATCGAAAGCGTGCGTCCCCGCTTCACCCTCACGATGGCCGCCAACAACATGGCCCGGCTACCACGGCTGCCGGCTGCGCGATGATGCAAAGGCCCTCTGGCACGCAGAGCATCCGGGGCCAAGAGCCTGACGCCAATCGCCGAGGCCCGTGCAGAAAAGAAAAACCGTTCCAGCCCGGCCTCCATTTCAGCAGCCTGCAGGATCCTGTCACACCTGCAGGATCCTGTCACACTCGTCTTGATCGCTCCCGTAATCGGACTCCTTTGGTTTTGAAAGGACGTTCCCCATGAAAACCGTCTCCATCGCCGGGGCTGCCGGATATCTCGGGCGTTTTCTCTGCTCCAGCTACAGCCGTCGCGGCTGTTATGTCATCGCACCGGTCCGGGATCGGGTCCGCCCTCGGGGTCACCCGGCAGGCGGACGGGCAGGCGTATCGCGATCTGGATTTTCGGGCCAACCCGAACCTGCTGCGCTCGGCGGAACGGCCGGAATTGGTCGCTTTGCCCATGTCCATCTGCTGAAAGCCGACGTATCCGCCATGTCCCGCTTGTCGCCGCCAAGGCGGGTTTCGTGGACACGCTGCGCGCCTTCGCCCTGTCCTCGATGGTGATTTCGCCGTCCGAGTATTTTTTTTGACATGAGCGCCTTTCTGTCGCTTGCCGGTCGGGTTGTCGCCTGGCGGCGGCGTGATGTGGGACGGCGATCCGGAGGCCGAACCGCAGGGGGCGATCAACAGGTCCAAGGCGCTTGAGCAGGCGGCGCGCGAGGTGGTGGCGTTTCCGGGCGGGCGGGGCGGAAACCGGGCGGATTGCCGGTTGGTTGGCCGGACGGTCCCGGGCGGCGATCAAGCAAATGGAAACGCTGAAATTTCCCAGGCTGGAACGCGGCTGGAAACGGGCTGGAAACCGGCTTGCCAATCGGCTTGTCCGGTGGCGCGCAGCGGTCACCACGAGCAGGCGGGAGGTCCCGGTGCGGGGCCTTGGTGTGCCGGCCCCCGCGACGGCGATCCGGCGGGATTTCCTCCAAGGCATCGGAGCGGCCCGGAACGCGCGGCGGTGGCGTTTCCGGACCGTCACAGCGGCAACTGATCGTTAGTGCAGCAGAAGGTCCACCGCCGACCTCGGGGCGAACTGGATATTGATCCCTGCCCCTCCGTTGATCGAACGGCCGCCGCTGACCTCGACGCATTTCCCCTGAACGAATTCGATAGAGAAGTTTCCGCTGGAATCGAAGGTTGTCGCGTTCCACGTGCTGCTGCCGGTCAGGGCTTCGGCCGGCATCGGCGTGGTGTCATTGCGGTCGGATGCGGCGAGCGAGCAGTCCTGAGCTGCCCGCGTGACCATCGCCGAGGCGGTCATGGGCACCTCTGAGCCCGCGGCGAGGACGATCGACGGGCCGGGCGCGGTGCGGACGCCATTCTGGTCGGCATCGCCGAACGCCATGGTGGTTTTGCCATCGGTCACCGTCACGCCCTGCGCGGTGCAGCTCGTGTTGTACGTAGACCCCGTGTTCGGGGACTCGCCGGTGACCCAGCAACCAACCCAGGCGCTGGTCGCCTCGTAGAACCGGGCCGAGGGGTCGCCAGACGCCGCATCGCCATCGAAGGCATAATCGGAAATCGCCTGTGCGAAGGCCTGACGAAGCGCCGGCAGGTCGTCGATTTCGGAGAAGAACGGCGGGGCCAGCAGGTCGGAAAGCGGCCGCAGGTCGAGCAGAACCGGTACGGCGATACCGCCGCTGGCGTTCATGCCGTTGCAGCTCATTCCGCCCTCACAGACATAGTTGCCGTAATCCTCGCCGAGTGTGGACGCCATCTTCTGGAAATGATCGTCCGAAGTGCCGGTGTTGACGCCGGTGCTGACCTTGGCTTCCCCGAGGGCACCGATCGGAACCGATACGCCGACCGTCACCGCGGTGGAGACGTCGACACCCTCTTCGTGCAGCTTGGAGACGTTCTCGCTGGTGATCGTGCTCACGAGCTTGCCGCGTTCGCCCATCGTGGTCGCATAGGCGTAATGCGTGCCGAATTCCGCGATCACGGACGCGAAGTCGGGCTTTCGCGCCTTGGCCGCCTGGGTGATCGCCGCGTAGAAGGGTGCGGCAAGACGCGCATTGGCCTTGTCGACCACAAGCGCGAAATCGGTCTTGATGTAGTGGTACTCGCTGTAGGTGAGCGAGTGCTCGTACATGTCTTCAGTGCGCTGCTTGGTGGTGGTGTTGTGGCTGACACTGAAATTGACCGGGCCAAGGCCGAGGCTCACGTTGACGCCGATGGTGCGCTGATGGCTGTCGACGACGTCGCTGGCGCTGTCGAGGATGCGGGCGCTGTTGGCACCGTAGGTCTTGCTGATCGGCAGGTATTTCCAGCCGTAGGGAATGGCGACCATCTTCTCGTCGCCATAGGACGTCACCGTGTAGTCGTCGGGATCCATCTCGCCGAACTTCTCGAAGATCTGCTGCCTGCAGCCCTGGGAATCGGTGAAGGTGTCGAGCCCCATGGTGGTGATGTCGTAGCAATGTCCGGCAAGGTCCATGTTGGGCGGCACGCTCCCGAAGCGGTCCTTGATCGACATGGTGAGCGACTTGTCGGGCGGCAGAGGCACAACCGGGACGTAGACGCCGTCGGCGAGCGCCGTGGCATCGCTGGTTCCGGAGATCTCGAAACACGCCTTCACGCCGCCGCAGGCCATCGATCCGAGATGCAGGCTGGCCCGGCCGCCGCCATCCATCGCGACGTCGAAAAGCCGTTCCCGGCCCTTTCTCGGCGAAACCGCGGCCGAAAGCGCGCCTGTCGAGGTCATCGCGAGAGCGCCGGTCTCGTCGTCCTGGACGATCCGCAGATAGATGTCGGTGACGAAGGTCCCGTGTTCCTCCTCGCAGTCCTGGTCGCCGGGAGCACAGTCGAGGGCCGTCAGCGCCGGATCGGCGGTATCGGCGCCCCTGGGTCGCCAGTCGCCGGCAATGGACTGGGCGGCAAGAACGGCGCCGGGAGCGAGGCTCAGGACCAGCGCGATGCCCGCGGCGCCGCAACGTGCCACCGGTGTCATCGGACTTCCCCCTCGCCTTCTTCCTCCTCGCTGTCGCCGTTACCTTCGTGCTCCTTCTCGAAGGGGCCGTCAGGTGGTTCCCGCAGGGATCCGCGACGCGGGCGAATGAGGTCACCTGCATCTCCGTCCCGATCGTCCTCGTCAGCCTCGCCTCTGGCTCTTCTGGCTTGACGCGGAAATTCGTTTTCCCAGTTCGGACCGAGCACCTCAGACGCGTCAGGGATCTCCAATTCCGCTGCAACATCCGCAACGTCGCGCCTTGCGACCAAGTGCGGAGACTCGGTCCTCGTTCCATCGGCATTCCGGACAACGAAGGACGCCGCTTCGATTGTGGTGGTATGGCTCCAAGGGCCCCGACCGCGCGTGACCTTGTACGTTAACTGTTCCCCAGTCTCGGGTGACCTGTTGCGAAACGGATCAGGATCCAATCTGGCCCCCTTTGCCTTGAGCCACTTCTCGACCTTGTCCCATTCCACCTTGTTGCCCATGTGCCCCCCGGGGTTGAGCAGGCGCGCCTGCCGGGGCAATCCGACAAGGCCGGACTGCCAATGAAGATCCGTGAATACATTCGCAAAAGGGAACTATACAGGAGATTGACCGACAAACGACCTGGCAATAACTTGAAAACGCCAGCATGCGCAGGCCGGACCACTCAAGCCTGAGATGCGGACCCGGATTGTCGCCTACGCCGCATTCTCCGGCGCCGTCCGCCGGGTCAGTCGGCGTCCTGCGGCACGAGCGAGGGCGAGCCGCTGGCGGCGCCCGAGAACACGTCCGGGGCCGGACGCGGCGCGAGAGCCTGCATCGCCTCCGCGGGTGGCACCGCGGGCCGAACCGGCAGGAGCGGCGTCTCGACGGGGGTCTCGGCAAGCGGATCGGGAACCCGCGGCCCGGCGGTCTGCCCGCCGGATGGCAGTCCGGGCGCCGGCGGGGCCACCGCTGTTTCGGGATCAAGGGAAGGCGGGGCGAGGACGAAGGGCGGAAAGGCCAGCGCGAGCGCCAGCAGCAGCCCCAGGCCCAAGCCGAGACCTGTGAGCAGACCCGTGGCGAAACCCGGTCGGTCCATCGTTGCGCCCTGCCCTCGCCGTTCCCTGACCGGCCCGCTTCCGGTCCAAGCTTTCGCTTGACCCCGTCGGACCCGCGGGGCCATGTATAGCGCCCGGTAGCCGGGCTGCACCAGAGCCAAAGCCGTTGGAAAGGCCAGCAGATGTTGCTGTTGATCGACAATTACGACAGCTTCACCTACAATCTTTATCACTATCTGGGAGAGCTCGGCGCGGAGGTGCAGGTGCACCGGAACGACGCGCTGGACGTGCAGGCGGCGATGGGACTCCATCCCTCGGCGATCATGCTGTCGCCGGGCCCCTGTGATCCGGATCAGGCCGGCATCTGTCTTGCGCTGATCGCCGCCGCCGCGGAAACCCGCACGCCGCTGATCGGCGTCTGTCTCGGCCATCAGGCGATCGGGCAGGCCTTCGGCGGCAGGGTGGTCCGGGCCGGCGAGATCATGCACGGCAAGATGGGGACGATCCGGCATTCCGGGCAGGGGCTGTTCGAGGGACTTCCCTCGCCGTTCGAGGCGACGCGGTATCACAGTCTCATCGTGGAACGCGCGAGCCTGCCCGAGGCGCTCGTGGTGACGGCCGATCTGGCCGACGGAACCATCATGGGCCTTCAGCATCGCGACCTGCCGATCCACGGTGTGCAGTTCCACCCGGAATCGATCGCCTCCGAGCACGGGCGGGCGCTCCTGTCGAATTTCCTCCGGTGCGCGCAGGTGCCGGCGTGAGCGAGCGTCTGCGCCCGCTGATCGCCCGGGCGATCGAGGGACCGCTCAGCCGCGAGCAGGCGGAGACCGCCTTCCAGGCGATCATGGACGGCGATGCCACGCCGGCGCAGATCGGCGGTTTCCTCATGGTGCTGCGCACCCGGGGCGAGAGCGTCGCGGAATATGCCGCGGCGGCCGCGGTGATGCGGGCGAAATGCAACAAGGTCCGGGCGCCGGAGGGGGCGATCGACATCGTCGGCACGGGAGGTGATGGCAAGGGCACGCTCAACATCTCGACAGCCGCGGCCCTCGTCGTCGCCGGGGCCGGCGTGGTGGTCGCGAAGCATGGCAACCGCAATCTCTCGTCGAAATCCGGTGCCGCCGATGCGCTGACCGAGCTCGGCATCAACGTGATGGTCGGCCCCGATGTCGTGGAGCGGGCGCTGCGCGAGGTCGGGATCGCCTTCATGATGGCACCGATGCACCACCCGGCGACCCGGCATGTGATGCCGGCGCGGGCGGAACTCGGGACGCGAACGATCTTCAACATTCTCGGGCCGCTGACCAATCCCGCCTCGGTGCGCCGCCAGCTTACGGGCGCGTTCGCGCGGGAGGTGATCCGGCCCATGGCGGAGACCCTCGGCGAGCTCGGCTCCGATCGGGCCTGGCTGGTGCACGGGGCGGACGGCACCGACGAGATCTCGATCGCGGGAACGACCTATGTGGCGGAACTGCGCAACGGAACCGTCCGGGAATTCGAGCTGCATCCGGAGGAGGCCGGGCTAGCGGTGCATCCCTTCGAGAGCATCGCCGGCGGCAGCCCGGCCGAGAATGCGGCAGCCCTGCGCGCGCTCCTCGGCGGCGCGGAATCGGCCTACCGCGAGGCGGTGCTCCTGAACGCGGCGGCGGCGCTGGTCGTCGCCGGCCATGCGGCCGATCTGCCCGAGGGCGTGGCGCAGGCCCGCGAGAGCATCGATTCCGGGGCGGCCCGGGACCGGACCGAACGGCTCGCCGCACTGACACGGAGTTCGGGGGACGGGGCATGAGCATTCTCGAGGACATCAAGACCTACAAGCTTGCGGACGTGGCCGCCCGCAAGCAGGCGCGGCCGCTGGAGGCGATCGAGGAAGCGGCCCGGGCCGCCGATCCGGTCCGGCGGTTCGAGGAGCAGCTGCGCCAGAAATCTCTCGGCGGGGCCTACGGGCTGATCGCCGAGATCAAGAAGGCGAGCCCGTCGAAGGGACTGATCCGCGAGGATTTCGATCCGGCCGGTCTCGCGGGCGCCTATGCCCGTGGTGGCGCGACCTGTCTCAGCGTGCTGACCGACACGCCGAGCTTCCAGGGCGCGGATACCTTCCTGAAGCTGGCTCGCGAAGCCTGCACCCTGCCCGTGCTGCGCAAGGACTTCCTGTTCGATCCCTGGCAGGTGATCGAATCGCGAGCCCTCGGGGCGGATTGCATCCTGATCATCATGGCGGCGGTCTCGGACGACCAGGCGCAGGAACTCGAGGCCGCCGCGACCGCATGGGGCATGAGCACGCTCATCGAGGTTCACGACGAGGCCGAACTGGAACGGGCCAAGGCGCTGAAATCCGGGCTTTTCGGGATCAACAACCGGAACCTCGCAACCTTCGAGACCGATGTGGGCACGACGCGCCGGCTTGCGCGGGGCGTGCCGGAAGACCGTCTCATCGTCTCGGAATCCGGGCTTTCGACGCGTCAGGATCTGGCGCAGATGGCCCGTTTCGGCGTGCGCTGCTTTCTGATCGGCGAGGCGCTGATGCGCGCGGAGGATGTCGAGGCCGCGACGCGGGACCTGTTGCGCAGCCCCTGGAGCCCGCAGGCCGAATGAGCCGGGACCTGACCCATTTCGACTCGGCCGGGGCGGCGCATATGGTCGACGTCTCGGAGAAGGACGTGACGGCGCGGCGGGCGGTGGCGCGGGGCTGGATCCGGATGGCGCCGGAAACGCTGGCGCTGGTGCAGGCGGGACACGCGGCCAAGGGGGACGTTCTGGGCGTGGCGCGGCTCGCGGGGATCATGGCGGCCAAGCGGACGGCGGATCTGATCCCGCTCTGCCATCCGCTCGCTCTGTCGAAAGTGTCGCTCGATCTTTCGCCGGACCCGGCCGAGGGGCGCGTGCTCATCGAGGCGGAGGTCCGGACCAGCGGCCAGACCGGCGTGGAGATGGAGGCGCTGACGGCGGTTTCGGTCGCGGCACTGACCGTCTACGACATGCTCAAGGCGGCCGACAAGGCGATGGTGATCGGCGAGATCCGGCTCGCGCTGAAGGAAGGCGGGAAATCCGGGCGCTTCGAGGCGCCCTGATGTCCATGCTCACGGTTCCCGAAGCGCATGCGCGGGTCATCGCCCTCTTCGGGACGCTCGGCCCGGAAAGGGTGGCGCTCGGAGAGGCGGCGGGCCGGGTTCTGGCGCGCCCCGTCATCGCGGAGCGCGCCCAGCCGCCGTTCCGGTCCTCGGCGATGGACGGCTACGCCGTGCGGGTGTCCGACGTGTCGACCGGGGCCCGCCTCCGGGTGATCGGGGAATCGGCCGCCGGGGCGCGGTTCGGTCGGTTGGTGGGCGCCGGCGAGGCGGTCAGGATCTTCACCGGCGCGCCGGTTCCGGACGGGGCGGACGCGATCCTGATCCAGGAGGATGTCGAGGTCGTCGAGGATTGCATCCGCGTCGGCGAGAACCGCGACTCCGGCCCGCATATTCGGCCCGAAGGGGGCGATTTCCGGCCCGGCACGCGCCTCGAGGCACCGCGCAGGCTGACACCTCGGGACATCGCACTGCTGGCAGCCATGAACGCACCGGTTCTCGACGTGGTCCGCCGGCCGGTGGTGGCGGTCATTCCGACGGGCGACGAACTGGTGATGCCCGGCGACGCGCCGGGACCCGATCAGATCCTGTCGTCGAACGGGTTCGGGCTCAAGGCGCTTCTGGAAGCCGACGGCGCCGAGGTGCGTCTGCTTCCCATCGCCAGGGACACCCCGGAAAGCCTCGAAGCGCTGTTCGCTATGGCCCGGGACGCCGACCTGATCGTGACCCTCGGCGGCGCCTCGGTGGGAGACTACGATCTCGTTCAGGAGACCGCGACGGCGCGCGGGCTCGATCTGGCGTTCTACAAGATCGCGATGCGGCCCGGAAAGCCGTTGATGGCCGGGCGGCTCGACGGAACGCCGATGGTCGGGCTGCCCGGAAATCCGGTTTCGGCGATGGTCTGCGCGGAGATCTTCCTGCGTCCGGTGATCGCGCGGATGCTCGGGCTCGACCCCGGCCTTCCGGCGCGACTGGCCGCGACACTGGCACGGCCGCTGGACGCGAACGGGCCGCGCGAGCATTACATGCGCGCGACGGTGACGCGGGACGGCGAGAGCTGGCTCTGCGATCCGGCCGACCGGCAGGACAGTTCGCTGCTCTCGGTCCTGGCCGAAGCCAACGCCCTCATGATCCGCCCGCCACGCGATCCGGCACGGAGCGCAGGCAGCACGGTAGAATTCATCTGGCTTTGATAAACCCTTGATTGTAAATTGGTTTGATTTCTTGACACAAACCATGAACGTTCGTAGAACAGTGACGGTCATGTGATCAGGAGACGATCATGCTCACGCGCAAGCAGCACGATTTGCTGGAGTTCATCCACAAGCGGGTGCAGAGGGACGGAGTTCCGCCCTCCTTCGACGAGATGAAGGACGCGCTCGATCTGCGGTCCAAGTCGGGCATCCACAGGCTGATCACGGCGCTGGAGGAACGCGGCTTCATACGTCGTCTCGCGCACAGGGCCCGGGCGATCGAGATCGTGCGGCTGCCGGAGAGCATCGATGGTGGGTCCGGCGCGGTGCCGCCGAGGAACACGAAGCCGGTCCGGGATGAGGGTGCGGCGGCGACGCTGCCGCCGGCGGCCATGATCGCGGCGGTCGAACTGCCGGTCATGGGCCGGATCGCCGCCGGCACGCCCATCGAGGCGATCCAGCACGCATCGCACCATGTCGCGGTCCCGGCGGCGATGCTGGCCTCGGCGGGGCGGCATTATGCGCTTCAGGTCAAGGGCGAGTCCATGATCGAGGCGGGGATCAACAACGGCGACGTCGTCGTGATCAAGGAACAGGCGACGGCGGACAACGGCGACATCGTCGTGGCGCTGGTCGAGGGGCAGGAGGCCACGCTCAAGACCTTCCGCCGGCGCGGCACGACCATCGCGCTCGAGGCCGCCAATCCTGCCTTCGAGACCCGGCTCTATCAGGATCATCAGGTTCAGGTGCAGGGCAAGCTGGTCGGGCTTATCCGCTCCTACTGACCCTGCGCCGCCTGCCAGAGGCCCCGCGGGTCGCGGGTCCAGGGTCTTCGTTCGTTGAGGCTGCGCGCGCCCCGCACCTCCAGGCCGCGCTCCGACAGCCGGATGGCCAGCGCGCCTTCGCTGCGCAGCAGATCCGCGCCGATGAAGAGACAGTCTCCCTCCGGCGGGTCCCGACGCCAGCCCGGCGCGAGCAGGATGGCCGAGGCGGCGCAAAGGCTGCTTGCCTCGTCGCCGGGCTCCCGGCTGCCGCGGTAGATCAGCGGCCCGAGGCCCGCGACGTCGATCTCGGCCCTGCCCCGACTCCGCGTCATGCCCGCCCGGGCGAACGCCGCGGCCTGACCGGCGGGGTCACCGTCGTTGCCGAGCCATATCTCCGCCGCGAAGCCGTTGCCGCCTTCGGAATTCAGCACGCGGCCCTGCGCGGTCAGGACACCGAAGAGGCGGCCGTTTTCGGAGATCAGGATCTCCGGGCGGTCGACCTGCATCCAGAGACCGAGGCCGAGGACCATCGGCAGGAGCCCGGCGATGCGGAACCGACCGATCCAGAGGACGAGGAGCAATCCGCCGAGGACGATCAGCACAAGGGCCCAGACCGGCCCGACCGGGATCGCACGGACGGCGCCTTCGAGACTGGCGACCGCATGGGCAACCCAGAGGATGTAGCCTATGCCGAGATCCATCGCCAGGAGGCCGGGCCCGGACAGGCCGAGCGGTGCCAGAAGCCCCGCGAGCACGGCGGCGGGCATGACGACGAGCCCCATCGCGGGGACCGCGAGGACATTGGCGATCAGGCCGTAGCGGGACAGGACGTTGAAGTGGAAGGCCGAGATCGGAGCCGTTGCGAGGCCCGCGACGAAGGACGTGATCGTGACGCCGATCACCGGGCGGAGGAAGCGCCAGCCCGGGCGCCAGGTCTCGCGCCACCAGGGCTTTGCGCGGAGCCATTCGAAGGTTGCGATCAGCGCCGTGGTCGCGGCGAACGACATCTGGAAGCCGGCTTCCGTGAGACTTTCGGGCCGCACAGAGAGCACGAGAAGCGCCGCGAGGGCGACGGATCGCAACGTGAAGGCCGGGCGGTCGAGCACCACCGCCACCAGGACGACGGCTGTCATGATGAAGGCCCGCTGGGTGGCGATGCTCGCGCCCGAGATCACGAGATAGGCCGCGCCCGCCGCAAGGGCGACCATCGCGGCGACCTTCTTGATCGGGTAGTTGAGGGCGATCGCCGGCACGAGGGCGAGACCGCCCCGCACCAGGGCGAAGACGAACCCCGAGAGGAGCCCCATGTGGAGGCCAGATATCGCGAGGAGATGCGCGAGATTCGAGGCGCGCAGATCGTCGAGTGCCGCAGGATCGACCTCTGAGCGGTCGCCGGTCAGGATCGCCGCGGCGAAGCCCGCATGCGCGCCGGGCATGTGGGCATGGATTGCCGCGGAGAGCGCGCGTCGCACCGCGAGAATGTGGACGGCGAAGCCCGTCGCGTCCTCGGCGCGCGGATAGGCTTCGACCATCGGCGAGCGGGTATAGCCGACCGCCCCGATCTGCATGAACCAGGCCATGCGGCGGAAATCGAAGGCTCCGGGCTCGGAGGGAGCCGAGGGCGGCGACAGGCGGGCCTGTCCGAGGACGCGAAGCCCGGCAACGAGAATTGCGCTGTCGCCGTCGGATCCGAGCGACAAGCGGATCCGCGCGGGCGTCCGCTCGGGTTCGACGCCGTGGATGACGACCCGGTCGAGGAGAAGGCGCGGTCGGCCGCTGCCCGACCGATCGATTCCGATGATGCGCCCTTCCACATTTGCCGTCATGGACCAGGGAAGCACAGGGGCCGCGACCTGGGCGCTGCGAAATGCCGCCGATCCGAAACCGCCCAGCATCAGAAGCACCGCGACAAGCGCGAGCCGCAGGAGCGGTCCGGCGCGCAGGGCGAGGAAGATTCCGAGCAGTCCGGCCAGCGCCACGCCGGCGAGGACCTGCCGGGACGGCTCTTCGGGGACCGAGAAATAGGCGCCGATCCCGCAGGCGAGCAGAACCGGACTCCAGAGCGGGAGATGCGCGCGTTGCGACCACACCAGAGCCGCGAGGCGGTCGGTGACCACGTCCCTTGTTCTCCTGTCGGGAAATCGCCTAAGAAAACGCTAGTGCATCCATGGTTTCCGAGAGGTTAACGCATGCCCGCCGACAGGTCCGTCGACGCTTCCCCGGCCGGCGCCGCTGTCGTCACCCGCTTCGCCCCGTCCCCGACCGGCTATCTTCATATCGGCGGCGCGCGAACGGCCCTCTTCAACTGGCTCTATGCGCGCCACTGCGGTGGCCGGTTCCTCCTGCGGATCGAGGACACCGACCGCGCCCGGTCGACCCCGGAAGCCACCGAGGCGATCCTCGAAGGGCTGACATGGCTCGGTCTCGACTGGGACGGCCCGGCGGTGAGCCAGGCCGACCAGGCGGCGCGTCACGCGGAGGTGGCGCATGACATGCTGGCGCGCGGCACGGCGTATCGCTGCTACGCAACGCCGGAGGAAATCGAGGCATTCCGGGAGGCGGCCCGGGCCGCCGGCCGACCGCCCCTGTTTCACTCGCCCTGGCGGGATGCAGCGCCCGAAACCGCCCCCGACCGTCCCTTTGCCGTGCGGCTCCGGGCGCCGCGCACGGGGGAAACGGTCGTGAAGGATGCCGTTCAGGGCGATGTCCGCTGGAAGAACGAGACCCTCGACGATCTGATCCTGCTGCGCTCGGACGGCACCCCAACCTACATGCTGGCCGTCGTCGTGGACGATCACGACATGGGCGTTACCCATGTGATCCGGGGCGACGACCATCTGACGAACGCCGCCCGGCAGACCCTGATCTATCAGGGCATGGACTGGCCGGTCCCGGTCTTCGCGCATATCCCGCTCATT
Organism: uncultured Alphaproteobacteria bacterium; assembly: GCA_963825715.1. Classification (GTDB taxonomy): domain Bacteria; phylum Pseudomonadota; class Alphaproteobacteria; order Rhodobacterales; family Rhodobacteraceae; genus Amaricoccus. Next base: position 79,039 of record CAWGUH010000020.1, read on the forward strand.
CACGGACCGGACGGCGCGAAACTCTCGAAGCGGCATGGGGCCCTCGGTGTCGAGGCCTATCGCGAGATGGGCTATCTGCCCGAGGCGATGCGCAACTACCTCGCCCGCCTCGGCTGGAGCCATGGCGATGACGAGTTCTTCTCGACGGAACAGGCCATCGGGTGGTTCGACCTGCCGCAGATCGGCAAGTCGCCGGCCCGGTTCGACTTCGCGAAACTCGAGAATCTCTCGGGGCAGCATGTCCGGACGGCCGACGATGCGCGTCTCGTCGCGGCAATCGACGACTATATTGCGGTGCACAATCTGCCCCCCCTTTCCGAGGACCAGCGCGACCGGCTGCTCGCCGCGATGCCGGGGATGAAGGAACGTGCCAAGACCATTCCGCAACTTATTGAAATGGGGGCGTTCATACTCGATCCGAGACCGAAGGATCAGGACCCGAAGGCCGACAGGATCCTTGCGAATGTATCCCGCGGTATGCTGAAAAGATTGACGACGCGACTGCAAAATGCTAGCTGGACAGCGCACGATCTGGAGGCGGCCCTGCGGGACTTCGCGGAGTCCGAATCCCTCGGACTGGGCAAGCTGGCGCAGCCCCTGCGGGTTGCGCTGACCGGACGCACGGTCTCACCGAGCGTTTTTGACATGATGGAGGTTCTCGGGCGCGACGAATCGCTGGCCCGGATTGACGAATGCGCAGCCGGGCTCCCGGCCGAAACCTGACACCGAGAGGCTCCCGCCAGGGGCCCACCGAAACCGGCGGCCATGCCGCGAGATCCGGCACTCCGGAAGGAGGGCCGTCAGAACAGGGGACAAGCATGACCGACAAGGCCACAGGGACCGCCACGCTGAGCGTCAAGGGCAAGACCATCGAGATGCCCGTCTATTCCGGCACGATCGGTCCCGACGTGATCGACATCCGCAAGCTCTATGCCGAGGCCGACGTCTTCACCTTCGATCCGGGCTACACCTCGACCGGGTCCTGCGAGAGTGCCATCACCTACATCGACGGCGACAAGGGCGAACTGCTCTATCGCGGCTACCCGATCGAACAGCTTGCCAAGCATTCGCACTTTCTCGAGGTCGCCTACCTGCTGCTCTACGGCGAACTGCCGACCGGCGCGCAGATGGAGGACTTCGAGGGGCGGGTCACCAACCACACGATGCTGCACGACCAGATGTCGTATTTCTTCCGCGGCTTCCGCCGCGACGCGCATCCGATGGCCATCGTCTGCGGCGTGATGGGCGCGATGTCGGCCTTCTATCACGACAGCACCGACATCAACGATGCCTGGCAGCGCGAAGTGGCGACGATCCGCATGATCGCCAAGATGCCGACGATCTGCGCCTGGGCCTTCAAGTACTCGATCGGGCAGCCCTTCGTCTATCCGAACAACTCGCTCGATTATGCCTCGAACTTCCTGAACATGTGCTTCTCGGTGCCCGCGGCGGAATATGTCGTCGATCCGATCCTGAGCCGCGCGATGGACCGCATCTTCACCCTTCATGCGGACCACGAGCAGAACGCGTCAACGTCGACGGTCCGGCTCGCCTCGTCCTCGGGCGCGAACCCCTTCGCCTGCATCGCGGCCGGCGTAGCCTGCCTCTGGGGACCTGCCCATGGCGGTGCGAACGAAGCCTGCCTGCAGATGCTCAGAAGGATCGGCACCCCCGACCGTATCCCGGAATTCGTCGCCCGGGCGAAGGACAAGGACGACCCGTTCCGCCTGATGGGGTTCGGCCACCGGGTCTACAAGAATTTTGATCCGCGGGCGATCGTGATGAAGGAATCGGCCGACGAGGTGCTCGGGCTTCTGGGCATCGAGAACAATCCGACGCTGCAGGTCGCCAAGGAACTCGAGAGGATCGCGCTCGAGGACGACTACTTCAAGGAAAAGAAGCTCTATCCGAACGTGGACTTCTATTCCGGCATCATTCTCGATGCGATGGGCTTCCCGACCTCGATGTTCACACCGATCTTCGCGCTCGCCCGCACGGTCGGCTGGATCACGCAGTGGAAGGAAATGCTGGAGGACCCGGCTCTCAAGATCGGCCGGCCGCGGCAGCTCTATACCGGCGCCGTCCACCGCGACTATGTCGATGTCGAAAAGCGCGGCTGAGCCCGGCGTTTCGGCTTCGAGGGAGCGCGTGATCGCCGAGGCCCGAAGACTGGGCCTCGGGATAGAGGTCCGTCATCTGCCGGAGGGGACGCGGACGGCCGGGGATGCTGCGAGAGCCTGTGGCTGCTCCGTGGCGCAGATCGTGAAGTCGATCGTGATGCGGGACGTCCGGAGCGATCGGCACGTACTGTTCCTGACCGCCGGGGATCGCCGGGTCGATCCGGCGCGCGCCGGAGACCTCGCCGGATGCGATCTGGAGAAGGCCGATCCCGTCGGGATCCGCCGCATCACCGGATTCGCGATCGGTGGGGTTTCGCCGATCGGCCATCTGAAGCCCATCGAGACGTTCTTCGACCCGGGCCTCCTGTCCCATGCGGTGATCTGGGCGGCCGCCGGGACACCGAACGATGTCTTTGCCATCGCACCGGACGCCCTCGTCGCGGCGCTCGATCCGAAGGTTGCGGAATTCAGCTCCTGATCTGCGCCAGGACTGACCGCGCAGCGCGCACCCCCGGAGGATCACCGCCGCGCCCGAGGAGCGCCATGGCACGATCGGCGGCGGCGATCTGCTGTGCTGCAGCCTCGGGATCACCAAGCAGGTCCCGGAGTGCAGGCACGATCCGGTCTGCCGAACAGCTGTCCTGGAGGAATTCCGGGATGGCCCGGGTTTCCGTCACCAGATTCACCAGTGTCACGGTATCGACCCGGAGGAGCCGGCGGACAATCGCGGCCGTCAGCGCGCTCGTGCGGTAGGCGACGACCTGCGGCGTTCCGGCCGCCGCCAGTTCGAGACTGACCGTCCCCGATGCGGCAAGCGCGGCGTCGGCCGCTCCGAAGATCGCCCATTTTCGCGCTTCCGCATCGTCGGCCGACTGGCCGCGCGGATCGAGAATGCGCGGCCAGCCGGTCGGATCGGGCGGAAAGGCCCGCGCGATCCGATCGGCCACGGAAGTGGCCGCAGGGACAATCACGGCGAGATCGGGATCGGCAGTGCGCAATGCGCGCGCGACCTCGGCGAATACCGGGGCGTGGCGCGCGACCTCGCCCTGTCGCGACCCGGGCAGCACGAGGAGAAGCTTCTGACCCGACCAGAGACCCAGTTCCTGCCGCATGGCAGCGATGCCGCCCGGTTCGGGCAGGGGCCGCGCCGCCACGGGATGCCCGACGAAATCGCAGCTCATCCCCTCGGCTTCCATGTAGGGCGGCTCGAAGGGCAGAAGCGCCAGAACGTGATCGACAACGCGCGCCATTCTGGCCGCCCGCTTCGGCCGCCACGCCCAGACCGATGGCGCGACGTAGTGGATGACCTTGAGGTCGGGAAGGTGTCGGCGGGCCGCCCGCGCCACCCGCAGACAGAAATCCGGACTGTCGATGGTGATCAGTGCCGCCGGCCGTGCTCGCACCACCGCATCGGCCGTTTCGCGGATGCGGCGCAGCAACGGGCCGAGCCGGGGCAGAACTTCGGCGACTCCCATCACCGAAAGCTCCTCCATCGGGAACCGGCTCTCGAGGCCCTGGGCGCTCATGAACTGGCCGCCGATACCCTCGAGGAGCAGCGGCGCATCGGTGGACCGCCGCAAGCCCGCGATCAGGTCGGCACCCAGAAGGTCGCCGGACGGCTCGCCGGCGATCAGGAAGAGTTTCAGGGATCGCGTCATTTCTCCGCCTCGCGGCCCCAGATGAAGAGGCCGGCGGCGTCGGCGGCGGCAATCGTTGCGGGTCGATCCAGCAGGAGGGCGCCGCCGGCCTCGAGCGCGATGCCCGCCAGTCCGGCTTCGGCCGCGCCGGCGACCGTGGTCGGTCCGATGGCCGGGAGATCCATCCGGCGATCCTGACCCGGTTTCGGTCCCTTGAAGAGCACGCCGCGCCCGCCGGCGGGATCCGGACGAAGGTCGCCGGCGGTGTCGCGCACGAACCGCAGCATGGCGTCGGTTCCCTGGATGGATTCGAGCCCGAGGCAGATGCCCTGTGCCACCACTGCCGCCTGCCCGACATCGACGCGCCCGAGGGCCGCAACGATGCGGGCGGCGCGCGCCGCGTCGCTGCGATCCGCCGGCGTCGGCGCGGCACGGGTCGGAACACCCTCCGGGATGACGAGCTCCGCCAGGACCTCCTGGGCTGCGACAATGCGAAACCCCTGATCTTCAAAGACCTCAGCGAGGACGCGGAGCGTGTCGTCGTCCCCTCCCTTGAGCTGCGGCAGCAGCTTCGGGGCGAGGCGCATCAGGGTGAGATCGAAGCGGAGCGGGTTCAGGGACGGGCGGGTCATGCCGCCCGCGAACACCACACGGTCGCAACCGGCGCGGCGGAGATCGGAGAACAGCCGCCCGGGTTTCTCGAATTCGGCCCGGATCACCGGGTGGCCGGCCTCCCAGTCGAAGGGCGCGGGCGCGAACCGCACGATGCAGTACGGCGCAGGGGCGCGGGAGGCTTCTTCCGCCAGAAGCCTTGGAAGCGCACCGCGTCCGGAAATGATCGCGAGGCCACCGTTCGCTGCCCTCGGCGTGCTCACCGGTCAGCCCGGCGGCAACGTGAACGAGCGGCTGCTGTCCGCCGTGATGAACCGCGCCACCTCGGCAACCAGCGGATTGCCCTTGTGTCGGACGGCCACGGCAGCGGCACGGGATTGAAGCGTCCCCTCGCCGTCGAAGAGGTCGCGGAACGCGGCCCGGAGCCCGTGAATCTGGCTGCGTTCCACGTTTCTGCGCTTGAGCCCCACGAGGTTTAGCCCGCTCAACTCACCCCTGTCGCCGATGACCATTCCGTAAGGGATCACATCGGCCGCAACCCCGGTCATGCCCCCGACCATGCAGCCGGTTCCGAGCCGGACAAACTGATGCACGCCGCAGATCCCGCCCATGACGACGAAGTCTTCCACCACGCAATGACCGCCAAGTGTCGCATTGTTCGCCATGATGACCCGGTTCCCCACGATGCAGTCGTGCGCAACATGGCACCCCATCATCAGGAGGTTGTCATCGCCGATCCGCGTGACCCCGCCGCCTCCGACCGTACCGGGATTCATCGTCGAATGCTCGCGAATCCGATTGCGCGCACCGATTACCAACTCGGTCCGCTCGCCGGAATACTTCAGGTCCTGCGGCGCATGGCCGACGGAGGCGAAGGGCCAGATCCGGGTGCCATTCCCGATACGGGTGATGCCGGCGACCGCGACATGACTTTCGAGGACGACGTCGGCGCCGAGCGTGACGTCGGTCCCGATCACGCAATAGGGGCCGATCCGGCAGCGCGGGCCGATCTCCGCGCCATCTTCCACGATGGCGGTGGGATGAATCTCTGCCGTGACATCGATCGACATAAGCTCAGCCCTTCGATTCCGCCTCTTCCGGCGACATGATCATCGCCGTGAACTCTGCCTCCGCCGCGAGTTTGCCCGCGACTTTCGCCTCGCCGCGAAACTTCCAGATCTTGCCGCGGCCTCGCATCACCGCGACATGCAGTTCCAGGCGATCGCCGGGTTGCACGACCTGGCGGAACTTCGCCATGTCGATGCTCATGAAATACACGAGATTGCCGCTTTCGTGCATTTCGAGCGTCTCGACCACCAGCACGGCAGCGGTCTGCGCCATGGCTTCGACGATCAGCACGCCGGGCATCACCGGCCGAACCGGAAAGTGTCCCTCGAAATGCGGCTCGTTCGCCGTGACGTTCTTGATGCCGACGGCGGATGTTCCAGGCCTGATCTCCTCCACGCGGTCGATCAGGAGAAACGGGTAGCGGTGCGGGATCATCCGTTTGATGTCGAGGATGTCGGCCGACCCCGGTTCCTTTTCCATGGTCATTGCTGGTCTCCCTCGGTGTTCGGCTGCGGTTCGGGGATCGACGGGGTTTCAGGCGCGGTCTCCGGCGCGAGTGTCGCGTCGATTGCAAGAATGATCTCGTCGGTGATGTTGATCGACGGATCCGACAGCAGGACGCTGGTTTCGTCAAAGATGGCCGCTGCGTCGTGGCGCTCCATCGCGGCGACCAGAAGCGGGGCGATCTGTCCGAAGAACTGGCGGCGGCGCAGGTCCAGTCTCTGTGCGAGGGCGGCCGAACGCGCATCCTGTTCGCGGCGCGCCTCGACGACCTCCGCATCGAAGGCATCGGCGAGTGCCCGGAACTCCTCCGGACTCATGTCCCCACGCATGCCGGCGAGGGTCTGCTCCCGGGCCTCGAAGGTGAGGTCGATGGCGCGGGCCTCCTCGCGCAGTGCCTCCGTCGCACTCTCTTCCGCTTCGAGCAGGGCCCGCCCGGTCCTCGATCCGGTCAGCAGGCGCTCCTGATTGATGAAGAGAAAATCCGTTTGCACCGGCGCACGCGGCGCGGGCTGACCGACGGCCGGCGATGCCGTCCCGATGAGCCCCGCGAGCACGGCGCCGAGGAGCAGAGGGGGCAGCTGCCGGCCATTCATGATCAGAACCGCGATTCGATGGCGAAGCGGAACTCCTCGGTCTGGTCCCCCTCGACCGTCCGGACCGGGAAGGCATAGTTGAAGCGCAGGGGCGCAAAGGGCGTGTCGACGAAGAGGCTGAGACCGACCGAGGCGCGCAGCTGGAAGCTGTCATCCACTTCCCCCATGCTGCCGTTGATATCGTCGAGCCCCCAGAGCGAGCCGGCATCGGCGAAGACACCCCCGAAAATGCCGTATTCCTGCGGCAGGCCGAGCGGGAAGCTCGCATCGAGCCGGAGGATCCCGAAGAAGTTGCCGCCGAGGCTCTCGTCCACCTCGAGGTCTTCCTGCGGCGGCAAGCAGTCGCCCACCTCGCAGAAGTCGCGCGGACCGATGCCATTGCGCTGGAAACCCCGGAAACTGTCGCCGCCGGCATTGAAGCGGTCGGTGATGCGGGTTCCTTCATCGGAGAAGATCGCACCGCCCTCGAGCGTCGCCGAGAGGATCAGATCCTCCTCGAAGAAACTGGTATAGGCCCGCGCGGTTCCGCGGGTCTTGGAATGGGTCACGTCGCCGCCCAGTCCGGCAAACTCCTGATTGAGGGTAAGAATGAAGCCGGCGCTCGGATCGACAACCGAATTGCGGCGGTCGAAGGCATAGGTGAAGGACAGGGCGGAGGTGACGAGTTCGCCCTCCTCGGCGATGATGATCCTCGAGGTGTCGGGAGCGACATCGAGAATGCCGTCATTGGAGAGGCGGTACCGCAGCACGAGCCGGCCGTTCTCGCTCAGGGGGAAACCGATGCGCGGCTCGAAGCCGAGATTGGTCTGTTCGAAGGTCTGTTCGGAGAAGTTCCGCTGACGGTAATAGATGTTGAAGCCGGCGAGGAGATCGCGGTCGAAGAGTTGCGGCTCGACGAAGCCGAAGTCGAAGTTGCCGAATTCGCGGTTCGCGGCGATCGAGGCGGAGATGGTCTGACCCCGACCGAGGAAGTTGCGTTCAGTGATCCCGACCTGAGCGGTCAGCCCTTCGTTGGTCGAGAACGCGCCTCCAAGATTGAGCGATCCGGTCGATTGCTCTTCGACTTCGACATCGACCAGGGCGCGTTGCGGCGAGGAGCCTTCAAGGACCGTCACGGTGGCATTGGCGAAATAGCCGAGGCCGCGGATCCGGTCCTCGGCCTCGCGGATCTCGCGAGCGTTGAAGGCATCGCCCTCGACGACGCGGAACTGGCGCCGGATCACCCGGTCGAGGGTCCGGTTGTTGCCGGAGATGTCGATGCGCTCGATGAAGACGCGCTCGGCCTGCTGAAGCTCGAAGACGATGTTGATGCGGTTGTTGACCGTGTCGCGCTCGACCTGCGGCTGGATGTCGACGAAGGCGAAGCCCTGCTGGCCGGCCTGGAAGGCCATGCGTTCGACCACGCGGTCGATGATGGCGATATTGTAGATGCCTCCGCCGGTCAGGGGCTGGAGCAGTGGCTCGAACTGCGCGGCGTCGAGACCCGGAACCTGCGAGGAGACGCCGATCCGGCCGAAATTGTAGATTTCTCCCTCCTCGACCGTGAAGGTCAGGAAGAAGCCGGTGCGCTCGCGGGCCAGTTCGGCTGTCGAGGATACGACGCGAAAATCGGCGTAGCCGCGCTGAAGGTAGAACTGCCGCAGGAGTTCCGCATCGAACTCGAGACGGTCGGCATCGTAATTGGTACCGCCGAAGATGAAGCTCAGCCAGTTGGACTGGTTGGTCTGGATCGCGCGCAGCAGCCGGCGATCGGAATAGGCTTCGTTGCCGATGAAGCTGACCCGGTCGACATCCGTGGGTCGGCCCTCGAAGACCTCGAAGACCAGATCGACGCGATTGCCGGGGCGGCGGATGATCACCGGTCGCACCTCGGACGCGAACCGGCCGGAGGCGCGGTAGGCTTCGATGACACGCTGTGCGTCGGCTTCGGCGGCCTGAGCCGAATAGGCGAGCCGCGGTCGCAACTCGACGACGAGCAGCAGGTCTTCGTCGCTCAGGCTGTCGTTCCCCTCGAAGGCGATCTGATTTATGATCGGGTTCTCGACCACGGTGATCAGGAGGCGCCCTGCATCGGGCTGTACCTGCACGTCCTCGAAGAGCTGGGTCTCGAAAAGCCGTCGGACCGCTAGATTGAGTTCCGACGGGGTGACCGGCTGACCGGGTTCCAGCCCCGCGAATATCCGCACGGTGTCGGCCTCGACACGCTGGTTCCCGGCGACATCGATGCGGCTGTAGGTTGCCGTCCCCTGCGCGTTGGTGAGTTGAGACGGCAGCAGCGCCGCCAGAAAACACAAGACCGCGGACAGGCGGATGAGCGCCAGTCCTGCCTGCTTCTGCCGCTGCCCCATCGGCGACCGCCCTTCTCGTATCTGCCCCCGGGCGGTTTTCCGCCCCTTGTCGTCAGCCTACCAGGCGGACGATGTCATTGTAGGTAGCAAATACCATCAGTAGTAGGATCAAGCCAAGACCAATCGACATGGCGATGTTCATGACGGCGGGACTGGGCGGGCGGCCGCGGATCGCCTCGATGACGAAGGCGACGAAATGGCCGCCGTCGAGGACCGGGATCGGAAACAGATTGAGCATCCCGATCGCTGTCGAGATCACGCCGATCAGCACGAGGAAACTCAGGAAGCCCTGCTGCGCGGTTTCGCCGGATATCTGGGCGATGCCGAGGGGTCCCTGCAGGTTGTCGGCACCGAGGTTGCCGAATATCATGTGCTTGATGCCGTTGAGGGACTGGGTGATCACGCTGATCATGCGCTCGACCCCGTAGCCGAGAGCGGTCCAGGGCGCCGGCGTCTCGGTGGCGGACATGTAGAGCGCGGCGCCGGCAACACCGATCATGACGCGCTTCTCGAAACCGCCTTCGCCGTCCTCGGTATCGCGCTCCGTGGGCGTGATATCGAGCGTCAGTTCGCTGCCGGCCCGCCAGATCTCCAGAGGGATCGTGCGATCGCCGGATGCGAGGATCACCTCTCGCAGATCCTCGAAGGAGGAGAGCGATGCGCCATCGGCTCGAAGGATCACGTCTCCGCGCTCGAGCCCGGCCGCGCTGGCAGGCGAAAGCGGCTGCACACCCTCCACGACCGGCGGAAACGCATAGGGCACCTCGAACGAGAGACGCTCGCCCTCCCGCTCGACAGTCATGCGCATCGGCCCCGATGGCGCCATGTCCAGCGCGGTTTCGTAGAACTCCGCGAAATCCGCGACTGCCGTGCCGTTCACCTCGAGGATGACATCGCCCGGAAGAAGCGGCTGCTCGACACCCGGCAACGTGCCGATGGTGCCGATGGTCGGCCGTTCGGTCGGAACGCCCTGCCACATCACCACGCCCGTGAAGACCGCGACCGTGAGCAGGAAGTTGAACACCGGCCCGGCGAGCACCGTGAGCATCCGCTTCCAGACGGCGGCACCGTGGAAGCTCTCCGCGCGGTCGGTGGCGCTCATGGCATCCAGCGCTGTTCCGTCGGCCCGGCTTGACCCGTCGCTGTCGCCGAGGAACTTCACGTAGCCTCCGAGCGGCACCGCCGCGATCTGCCAAACCGTGCCGCGCCGATCGGGTCTTGACCAGAGGACGGGGCCGAAGCCGATCGAGAAGACCTCGGACCGGATGCCGAGCCAGCGGGCGACGATGTAGTGGCCGTATTCGTGCACGAAGACGACGATGGCGAGCACGACCACGAACGGAAGCACCGTCGCCAGAAAACCGCCGATCAGGGGAATGTCTGCAATCAGGTCCATAGGGTCTCTCTCACGCCATCGCCACAACTCGGGAGGCCACCGCTTCGCGCGCAGCGGCGTCCAGATGCTGCACGTCGCCGAGGCTGTACGGGCCGGTGACGGTCGCAGCATCGGCCCCGATCTCGCTCAGGACATGTTCAACGAGTTGGGCCATGTCAAGGAAACCGATACGATTGGCGATAAATGCATCCAGAGCGGCTTCCTTGGCCGCGTTGAAGACGGCGCCGCAGAGACCGCCCGCCTCCATGACTTCGCGGGCCAGCCGGACGGCCGGAAAGCGTTCCGCATCGACCGGCGCGAAATCGAGGCGGCCGATGGCGGCAAGGTCCAGCCGCTCCAAGGGCAGCGCGCGTCGATCGGGCCAGTTCAGGGCGAAACCGATCGCACCGCGCATATCCGCCGGACCGAGATGGGCCATGATCGCGCCGTCGCGAAAGCCCACGAGGGAGTGGATGATGGATTGCGGATGGATGATGACCTCGATGGATCCCGGCGGCACGTCGAAGAGCACGTTGGCCTCGATGAGCTCCAGCGCCTTGTTGAACATCGAGGCGCTGTCGATCGAAATCCGCTGTCCCATGTCCCAGTTCGGATGCGCCTCGGCCTGACTCGGGGTTGCCTTGGCCATCCGCGCCCGCGTCCAGTCCCGGAACGGGCCTCCCGAAGCGGTCAGGATGATGCGGTCGATGGCGCCGCGATCCTCTCCCGTCAGTGCCTGGAAGATCGCGCTGTGCTCGCTGTCGACCGGCAACAGCCGGGTCCCATGCCTGGCGCAGGTGTCCAGAAAGAGCTGGCCGGCACAGACCAGGCTTTCCTTGTTCGCGAGGGCGATGACGCCACCATGTTCCGCAGCCTTCAATCCCGGCGCCAGTCCGGCGGCACCGACGATGGCGGACATCGCCCAATCGGCCGGCTCTGCAGCAGCGGCCAGCAGTGCCTCCGGCCCGGCCATCGCTTCAACTCCGCTGCCCGCGAGTGCACTGCGCAGCCCGTCAAGCTTGGAGGGCTCCGATGTCACGGCGATCCGCGCCCGGAGCCTTCTCGCCTGATCGGCGAGCAAGGCGATGTTCGCCGCCCCGGACAAGGCGACCACGTCATAGCGGTCGGCACCGCCTTGCGCTTCCATCAGTGAAACCGTGTTGCAGCCGATGGATCCGGTGGACCCGAATATGCTGACCTTGCGTCGCATGTCTCAGCCTCCGGGGAGCCCCATCCCGAGCCTGTCGAGGATGAGAAAGGCGATCGTCCCGCCCATGACGCCATCAAGGCGATCCATGACACCACCATGCCCCGGGATCAACCGACTGGAATCCTTCACGCCGAAGCGGCGCTTGACGGCGCTCTCGAGGAGGTCGCCGCCCTGCGATCCGATTGCAACCGCAAGGCTGACCAGTGTGACCCTCACCACCGGCCATCCGGAGGACAGCGCGGCCGCGAAGATGACCCCCATCACAGCGGCAAGAAAAAGCCCTCCGAAGGCGCCGGACCATGTCTTGCCGGGACTGACCGCCGGCCAGAGCTTGCGGCCGCCGAACCGCCGGCCGGCGAAATATGCCCCGACATCGGCCGCGACGACAACGAGAACAAGCCACAGGAGCAGGATGAAGCCATCCTCGTGGCGCAGCCGCAGGTCCAGCAGCGCGCACATCGCGAGCCCCATGTAGACCGCACCCGGGGCAAGCAGTCTCTGCCGCGGCCGTCTGACCTCTCCGGCAACCACTGCAAGCACGAGGAGAACGAGCAGACCCGCCCAGAGTGCGCCGAAGCCGGTCGCGAGCACGGCCGCCGCTCCGCCGGACCACAGAAGGATTGGCCATTTCCAAGCCCGGTCTTCCGGCGCACCCAGAATGGAATCGTATTCCCAGAGCATGGCAAGAAGTAGCGCGAGAATGAGCAGTCCCGACCAGACATCGCCCAGAGCCAGTGCCGCCAGCGCGATAGCTCCGAGAACCAGCGCGGACAGGAGCCGCTGCCGGAGGTCCTGAAAGCGGCCGGACGGTGCCGTGGACTCCGGAGGCTTCGGGCTCACCCGACGACGGCTCCGAACCGCCGCTCGCGACGTCCGTAGCTTCTCACCTGGCTCGCGAAGATCTCGGCCGAGAAATCCGGCCAGCGAGTCTCCACGAAGGCAAACTCGGAATAGGCCGACTGCCAAGGCAGGAAACCCGACACGCGATACTCGCCAGACGTGCGGAGTATGAGATCCGGATCCGGAAGACCTCTGGTATCCAGATGAGCCTCGATCGTGGCCGTGGTGATGTCTTCGGCGGCGAGGCGGCCTGCACGGACAGCCTCGGCGACGCGCTGCGTGGCGCGAAGAATCTCGTCCCTGCCGCCGTAATTGATTGCCACGGTAAGATGAAGCCGATCGTTGCGGGACGTTTGTGCCTCTAGACCCGCCATCTGCACCCGAAGTTCCGCGTCGAGCCTGTCATGGGATCCGATGAACCGCACGCAGACGCCTTCTGCATAGAGGCGTGCGCCTTCCTTTCGAATGTACCGGCGGAAAAGACGCATGAGGCCCTGGACCTCCTGAACGGGTCTTTTCCAGTTTTCTGTCGAGAACGCGAACAGTGTGAGATGGGAAATCCCGAGGTCGGGACAGCTCTCGACGATCTCGCGCACGCGATCGGCCCCGCGACGGTGGCCTTCGAGACGCGGCAATCCGCGATCCTGGGCCCAACGTCCGTTGCCGTCCATGATGATGGCGACGTGCGAAGGCCCTGCCGCATCGTCCGCCATTTCTCCCGTATCATGCATTTCAACAGACGCCCTTCGAACACAACCGTCATCATGCCGGCAAAGCAGGATTCTCAGACCTGCATGATTTCTTCCTGCTTGGCGCTCAGCGCCGCATCGACGCGCGCGATCGCCGCATCTGTCAACTGCTGGACCTCGTCCGACCAGATCTTGTGGTCGTCCTCGGCCATCCCGTCCGCCTTTGCCCGCTTGAGCTGGTCCATGCCATCGCGGCGCACGTTGCGCACGGCGATGCGGGCCTGTTCCGCGTAGTGACCGGCGACTTTCGCAAGTTCGCGACGCCGCTCCTCGTTGAGCTCGGGTATGGGCAGCCGAAGTATGGTGCCGTCCATCTGCGGATTGATTCCGAGACCGGAATTCCGGATGGCCTTGTCGACCGCGTTCACGAGGCTCTTGTCCCAGACGTTGATGACGACCATCCGAGGTTCCGGCACGTTGATGGTCCCCACCTGATTGATGGGGGTCGGAGAACCGTAGGCCTCGACCATCACCGGATCGAGCATGGATGCCGAGGCCCTTCCGGTGCGCAGTGAGGCGAATTCAGTCCGAAGTGCGGCCAATGCACCGTCCATGCGCCGACTCAGCGCGTCCACATCTATTCCTTCATCAGACATTGCCGTCTCCCTGTCCGCCCCAAGATGCCCTCAAGACGGTTCAACAACCGTAAACAGGCCCTCGCCGCGCACCACCCCGGAAAGGCCCTGAGGCGTGTCGAGCGAGAAGACGATGATCGGCAGCCCGTTGTCCCTGGCAAGCGCGATTGCCGAGGCATCCATAACCTTCAGGTTCTTCTGAAGGACCGTGTCGTAGCTCACCCGGTCATACCGTTTCGCATCGGGATTCTTCTTGGGGTCGCTGTCATACACGCCGTCGACCTGCGTTCCCTTGAAGATGGCCTCACAGGACATTTCTGAAGCTCTCAATGTGGCCGCCGTATCGGTCGTGAAATAGGGGTTTCCGGTTCCGGCAGCAAAGATCACGACGCGTCCCTTCTCCAGATGTCGCACGGCGCGACGCCGGATATAGGGCTCGCAGACCTGTGCCATCGGGATGGCAGAGATCACGCGGGTCGGGATTCCGGCCGCCTCGATCGCGGACTGCATCGCCAGCGCATTCATCACCGTCGCAAGCATGCCCATGTAGTCGGCGGTCGTCCGCTCCATCCCCTGGGCGCTGCCCTGAAGGCCGCGGAAGATGTTGCCTCCGCCGATCACGAGGCAGATCTCCACACCCTCGCCTCCCAGTTCGGCCACCTGCTGGGCAATCCGAGCGACGGTGGGAGGATGCAGACCGAATTGCGAAGGCCCCATCAGAGCTTCGCCGGATATCTTTAGGAGAATTCGCCTGTACGCCGGCGACGCCGGATGCGTCGACAAACTCGCAACGCCATCCGTCATACTGAAACCTCACTGCTCACCGACGCGACGTAAACTGTCGGAAAAGGATCGGATGTTCAATGCGAAAACAGGGCGCTTCCGGAAGCCGATACCGCAGCCCGGCTTCCGGAAGCGACGCACCGAGCCGGATCAACGACCCGCGGTCTTGGCGACCTCGGCCGCGAAATCCTCTTCTTCCTTTTCGACGCCTTCGCCGACGGCCAGCCGCGCAAAGCCGACGATCTCAACCCCGGCCGCTTCGGCGGCCTGACCGACGGTGATGTCGGGATTCATGACGAACTTCTGCTTGAGTAGGGTGACCTCCTCGAAGAACTTGTTCATCCGTCCGACGATCATCTTCTCGATGACCTGCTCCGGCTTGCCGCTCTCGCGGGCCTGCTCGGTCAGAACAGCCTTTTCGCGGGCGATGAGATCGGGATCGAGATCCGCTTCGGAGAGTGAGGCCGGACTGGTGGCTGCGACATGCATCGCGATCTGACGGCCGATATCGTCATTCGCACCCTTCAAGGCGACCAGAACGCCGATCTTTCCGAGCCCGTCGGCTACCGCGTTGTGCACGTAGGCCGCGACCGAGTCGCCTTCGACCCTCGCCAGCCGACGAACGGTCATGTTCTCGCCGATCGTCGCGACCTTCTGCGTCAGGACTTCCTCGACGCTCTTGCCGTCCATGTCAGCCGCCTTGAGGGCGTCGATGCTGTCGACGCCGGTCGCGATGCGGGCAATTGCGGAGACCATGGTCTGAAAATCGGCGTTCCGGGCCACGAAGTCGGTTTCGGAATTCACCTCGACCGCGACACCAATTCCGTCCTTGACGGCGATGCCGACCAGCCCTTCGGCGGCCGTGCGGCCGGATTTCTTGGCGGCCTTCGCGAGCCCCTTGGTCCGCAGCCAGTCGATGGCGGCTTCCATGTCGCCATCTGTCTCGGTCAGGGCCTTCTTGGCGTCCATCATTCCGGCGCCGGACGCGTCGCGCAGTTCTTTCACCATTGCTGCGGTGATCGACATCATCGCTCTCCTCGGTTTTCTGGTCTCATCGGCACCACCGACCGGATTATGACCCGGGCGTGCAACACAGCCGTGACGTGGTCAGGAATCGGCGGCGGCCTTGGCCTCCGGCGCTACGGCGGCCTCGGTATCGGTCGGTTCCGGAACCTCGATGGCTTCTTCCTCGGGGGCCTCCTCGAGCCCACCGACGTCGATGCCCGCGGATCCCATCTGGGCCGCCATGCCGGAGATCGCCGCACGGGCGACCAGATCGCAGTAGAGCGCGATGGCGCGGGCCGCGTCGTCGTTGCCGGGGATCGGATAATCGATACCTTCGGGCGAGGAATTGCTGTCGAGAACCGCAATCACGGGAATTCCGAGCTTCCGCGCCTCGAGCACGGCGAGGTCTTCCTTGTTGGTATCGATCACGAAGAGCAGATCGGGAACGCCGCCCATTTCGCGGATGCCGCCGAGCGACATCTGCAGTTTGCCCTGCTCCCGCTCGAGGCCGAGGCGCTCCTTCTTGGTCAGGCCTTCGGCGCCGCTCTCGAGTTTCTCGTCGATCGCCTTCAGCCGCGAAATCGAGTTCGAGACAGTTTTCCAGTTGGTGAGCGTGCCGCCGAGCCAGCGGTGATTCATGTAATATTGCGCCGAGCGTTCGGCGGCGTCGGCGATCGCCTTCTGCGCCTGACGCTTTGTTCCGACGAAGAGAATCCGGCCTCCCTTGGCGACCGTCGCCTGGACCACCTGCAGCGCTGCATCGAGCAGCGGAACGGTCTGGGTCAGGTCGAGGATGTGGATCCCGTTTCGATCGCCGTAGATATACGGACCCATGCGGGGGTTCCAGCGATGCGTCTGGTGGCCGAAGTGAACGCCGGCTTCGAGGAGCTGGCGCAGGGAGAACTCGGGAAGAGCCATCTTTCGTATTCCTTTCCGGTTTGGACCTCGGCGGAGAGAAGAGCCTTCCGGCCCAACCGGTGGACGCCCGGGAATGTCTCCCCCGAAAGCGCCGCGACTCCGCCTGTGGATTGCGTGGCGTGCTGCTAGACGGTTTGACCGGACTTGGCAACCCCTACCCTTTTGCGGAGGAACGACAATGGACGCCCGCGTCCGTTGCCCGCAGAGTTCGGTCCGGTCGCAAGCGGGGAATCGCCATGATAGCGAGTGCAACCTTCCTGTGCGTCGGTGCCGCCCATTGGGACATCATCGGGCGCATGGCTTCCGCCCGGCAGGACGCCGGCCGGGATTGCCCAGGAGACGTGGCGCGCAGACCGGGAGGCGTTGCGCTCAACGTGGCGCTTGCACTCTCGACCATGGGCTTTCCCGTCACGCTCTGCGCCGCGATCGGCCGCGATGACCCGGGAGACGCCCTCGTCGCTCGAATCGCTGCATCGGGCGTGGGCTGCGATGGATTGTTACGTCCAGACGGTGCGACCGACAGCTATCTCGCCATAGAAACGTCCGCCGGATCGCTTCTCGGGGCTGTCGCGGACTGCCGGATGCTGGAAGCGCACGGGGAGGCGTTGGCCCGTCGCGCCCTGGACCGGATCGAGGCGCATACGCCGGACCGCGTCGTCTTGGACGGCAATCTTCCGCAAGCCGCGATCCGGTTGCTGTTGGCAGGAACGGACGGACAGGTCACGGTACTGGCCGCGAGTACGGCCAAGGCCGCTAGCCTGGCGCAGCTGCCGGAGCGCCACCGGATGTCGCTCTATGCGACCCGCGGCGAGGCCGAAGCAATGCTCGGGGCCGTTTCCTTCCTCGATGCCGCAACAGCAGCTTCTGCCCTCACGGTTGCGGGCTTTGCCAGCGCAACGATCACCGACGGCGCAGGGGAGTCTGCCAGCGCAGGGCGGGATTTCCTCGAGACGGCGACACCGCCGGCAGCGCAGGTCGTCCGGATAACCGGTGCCGGCGATGCCTTCGCGGCGGCCCATCTCTCGGCACTTGCGACGGGTTCGGGACAGGCAGATGCTCTGGCGGCCGCGCTCGATGCCGCGGCTCAACACATCTCGACGGACGGCGCATGACCCCTCCCCTCGCAATCACCGCCGAAATCGCAAATGCCCTCGCCAACGGCGATCCGGTCGTCGCGCTTGAATCGACCATCATCACCCACGGCATGCCGACGCCGGTCAATGTCGAGACGGCACGGGCCGTCGAGGCCGACATCCGCGCAGCGGGCGCCATTCCGGCCACGATCGCTGTCTTCGGAGGCACTATCCGCGTCGGCCTGAGCGACGAGGAGCTTGGCTGGCTCGCAGGCCAGCGAGACGTCCTGAAGCTGTCGCGGGCCGACCTGGCTCTTGCTCTGGTCGAGGGCGCGACCGGATCGACCACGGTCGCGGCAACGATGATCGCCGCACATCTGGCCGGCATCGAGGTCTTTGCGACGGGCGGCATCGGCGGCGTCCATCGCGGCGCGGACCGGGATTTCGACATCTCCGCCGATCTCACGGAGCTCGCACAAACCCCGGTGACGGTCGTTGCCAGCGGCGCCAAGGCAATTCTCGATCTCCCGGCCACCCTCGAGGTGCTGGAAACGAACGGCGTGCCGGTCATCGCTTTCGGGCAGAACGACTTGCCTGCCTTCTGGTCGCGATGCTCTGGCCTTCGCGCCCCCCTTCGCCTCGACGATCCCGCATCGATCGCTGCCGCCCATCTGATGCGCAGACGACTGGGCCTGCCGGGCGGCCAGCTGGTCGCCAACCCGATCCCCGTCGCGGACGAGATTTCGCCGAACGTGATCGCGCCGCTCGTGAGCGATGCGCTCGACGCCGCCCGGCGGGACGGCATCGCCGGAAAGGCCATGACACCTTTCCTGCTCGCGCATATCGCGGAGCGATCGGGCGGCGCCGCACTTCGCGCGAATATCGCGCTGGTCCGGTCGAATGCGCGGCTTGCGGCGCGCATTGCCACGGAACTAGCTCGCCAGAAGGCTCCGTAACCCGCCCCGCAACCGCTGCGCTTGTGCGTTGCCGCATTGCACCCTAGTTTGACGGCCAACCCGTGGTTTTCAGGATTCCGCCCGATGGCAAAGAAACCCGTCCGCCGACGGCCGCCACCCGCGCCGGGCCTTTTCCAGCGTCTGCGGCGTGACTTCCTGACCGGACTTGTCGTGGTCCTGCCCATGTTCCTGACGATCTACATCGTCTGGGGCACGATCGGGTTCATCGACGATCGGGTCCTGCCTCTCATCCCGGATGGCTACAATCCGGAGAATGTGTTCGGGCGCAATATCTTCGGCCTCGGCGTTATCGTGTTCCTTGCCTTCACGACGATGGTCGGCGCCCTGGCCAAGGGGCTCATTGGCCGGCAGATCCTCGGGATGGGGGAACGGGTCGTCGAGCGCATGCCCGTCGTGCGGTCCGTCTACAACGGCTTGAAACAGATCGTCGAAACGATCTTCAGTCAGACCAATACCTCGTTCCAGAAGGCCTGCCTGATCGAGTATCCGCGTCGCGGACTCTGGGCCGTGGCCTTCGTGTCGACGGATGCGAAAGGCGAGGTTGTGTCGGTGTCGGGCGAAGACGAATTGGTTTCGGTTTTCCTGCCGACGACCCCGAACCCGACCTCCGGATTCCTGCTCTTTGTCCCGCGGTCCGAAGTCCGGCCACTGGAAATGTCGATCGAGGAGGCTGCAAAACTCATAATTTCGGCAGGTCTCGTCAGCCCGCCCGAAGCCGGGACTATGCCCGTGGCGGCCGGCAAACGTCAGGGAGGCCGGGCGGCCTCGGGCGCCTGACAGGTCACTGGTTTCGTCATGAAACTGTCGGCATAGTGTCACCGTGACTTACTATGCGGGGCAGCAGCGCTGGGTCGCTGAGCAAGGGAGAACGACATGAAGATCGCGGTTCTCGGAGGCGATGGCTTCGTAGGCTGGCCAACGGCCCTGCATCTTTCCGACGCAGGCCATGAGATCCATATCATCGACAACCTTTCTCGCCGCTGGATTGATACCGAACTCGGCGTCCAGTCGCTGACTCCGATGGATTCGATTCAGGAGCGGACCCGGATCTGGTTTGCCGAAACCGGCCGGCGCGTGCACTTCCACCTGCTCGACCTCGCCCGGGATTACGACCGCCTGAAGGGCTGGCTGCTGGAGCATCGGCCTGATGCGATCGTCCATTTCGCCGAACAGCGCGCAGCGCCGTATTCGATGAAGAGCGATCACCACAAGGTCTACACCGTCAACAACAACGTCTCGGCAACGCATAATCTGCTCGCGGCGATGGTCGAGACCGGCATCGATGCGCACCTCGTCCATCTCGGCACGATGGGAGTGTACGGCTATTCGACCATCGGCGCGGCGATCCCCGAGGGCTACCTGCCGGTGACGGTCGGAACCCTCGACGGTGGTGAAGCCGTCCAGGAAATCCTCTACCCGACCCGACCCGGCTCGGTGTATCACATGACGAAATCGCTGGATCAGATCCTGTTCCAGTTCTACGCCCAGAACGATGGTCTACGGATTACCGACCTGCACCAGGGCATTGTCTGGGGAACGCATACCGAGCAGACCCGCCGGCACGACCAACTCATCAACCGGTTCGACTATGACGGGGATTACGGCACGGTACTGAACCGCTTCCTGATCCAGGCGGCCATCGGCTACCCGATCACCGTGCACGGAACCGGCGGGCAGACGCGGGCCTTCATCCATATTCAGGACAGCGTCCGCTGCATCGAACTGGCGATCGAGGATGCGCCCAAGGCAGGCGAGCGCGTGAAGATCTTCAACCAGATGACCGAGACCCATCGCGTCCGTGACCTTGCCCGCCTCGTGGCTTCGCTGACCGGAGGGGAAGTCGCCTACCTTCCCAATCCACGCAAGGAAGCGGCCGAGAACGATCTGGTGGTGCGCAACGACCAGTTCCTGTCTCTCGGTCTTGATCCGATCACGCTGCGAGAAGGGCTCCTGACGGAAGTCGTCGACGTTGCGCGCAGATATGCCTACCGCGTCGATCGCAGCCGGATCGCGGCCGTCTCGGCCTGGACACGCGAGATCGCCGCCCGCATCGAACGTGACCCCGAGCATCGCGGTCTCAAGTCGGTCTCGTGAACGCCGCGGAACCGCATCTCTCCGCGCCGCCCGGCGGCGATCTCGCCTATGTGACGCTGGTGACCAACGAGGACTACGTTCCCGGCGCCGTCGCCCTGCTTCGCTCGCTTCGACGGAGCAGGACGTCGGCCGACAGGGTGGTGTTGCACACCTCCGCCCTGTCGGACGAGCGGCTTGCACCGCTCCGCGATCTGGGAGCGATCCTTGCCGGATGTGACCTTCTGCCGACCTCCGAAGCCTTCAACGAAACCCACAGCCGGCGCAATCAGCACGAGCGGGCTCCATTCACCAAGGGCGACAAGCCGGCGTTTCACACGCCGCTCGACAATTTCGTGAAACTGCGGCTCTGGCAGCTCCCCTACCGAAAGGTGGTGTTTCTCGACGCCGACACGCTGGTCCTGCGCAACATCGACCGGCTTTTCGACTACCCGGAATTCTCGGCCGCTCCGAATGTCTACGAGAGCCTCGGGGATTTCCGGCGCCTGAACTCCGGTGTCTTCGCCGCTCGGCCATCCGATGCAACGTTCCGCGCGATGCTCGAGCGTCTCGATCGACCGGATGCGTTCTGGCGACGGACCGATCAGAGCTTTCTCGAGGACTTCTTTCCGGACTGGCACGGCCTGCCGATTTACGACAACCTGTTGCAATATGTGTGGTTCAACCTGCCCGAGCTCTGGGACTGGTCGCAAATCCGTGTGCTGCACTTCCAGTATGAAAAACCCTGGGATCCCGAAAACCCGAGAAAGGCGACCCTCGCTCCGCTGATCCGGCTATGGGAGAGTTATCATTCCGGAGCGGGGCTCCCCGACGATATCGCGGCCCTGCCCATGCCCGACCTATGCATGTCCTGATCACCGGCGCGAGCGGCATTGCGGGCAGGTTCATATCGGCCAGGCTCGGAGCCTGCGGTCATCGCGTCACAAGCCTCGGTCGGCATCCGGGCGATGTTCCGTGGAGCCTCGCCGATACCGGGCCTGACCTGCCGGACGCGGACGCACTCGTTCACTGCGCGTTTCATCACCGGCCAGGCGCCTACCGCGGCGGGGAGGGCGAGGATCCGGAGACCTTCCTGCGGCTCAATCGCGATGGCAGTCTGGCCCTGTTCGATGCGGCACGTCGCCGAAAGATCGGTCGGATCGTCCTGATCTCGAGCCGAGCAGTCTATGGCGATCATCGTCATGGCGATATCCTGAAGGAAGAGGACGTGCCATCACCCAAGTCGCTTTATGGCCGGATGAAGGCGGAACTGGAGGACGCTTTGCGACAGCGCCCGGATGGCGCGATCCTGCGCGCAACTGGCATATTCGGCAGGCCCCCCGGCGCCGAAGACCACAAGTGGACGGCACTGTTTCGCGCCTACCTTGCTGGGCATGACATCGAGGCACGGTGCGGAACCGAAGTCCATGGCGACGACCTTGCGGAAGCGGTCGCGTCGGTACTGGTGGCTCCGGTCGCGCTGCTCGGCGACGGCGTCTTCAATGTGTCCGATATCGTGCTCGACCGGCATGACCTGCTTGCCGGAGTCCGAGCGAGGACCGGAAGTCCCCACCCCCTCCCGCCTTATGCCAGTGCGCCACTGCCCGGCATCATGTCAACGGATCGACTGCAAGGTCTGGGCTGGCGTCCGCGAGGCCGCGCACGAACTCGAGACACTCCTGGATGAGGAATTTCTCCGATCGTGATGCACTCAGGGTGCTTCCGACCACCAGACCTCCGGCAGCCATCCGATCCAGTCGCCGTAGATCGGCAGCCGTTCGGGATATCGCAACGCGGCCTTGTACGCGATGTAGCTGCGATCCGCGAACCAGAACGGGATCACGTAGCGTCCGGTCGTGAGCACGCGATCGAGGGCCTGAACCGCCGTGCGGAATTCGGTCTCGTCGCGGGTTTCGAGCATTGCTGCGATCATCGCCTCGGCAGCAGGGCTTTCGAGGCCCATGTAGTTGCGCGTTCCCGGCTGCGTCACGCCGGCACTTCCCCAGTAGAGCATCTGCTCGTTGCCGGGGGAAAGCGACATGTTCCAGGTGTTTATGATCATGTCGTAGTCGTAGTCGTTGAGACGCTCGCTGTACTGCGCGCGATCGACCAGCTGGACATCGACCGAAACGCCGAGTTGTCGCAGGGCATCGACGAAGATGCTGGTCACGGCCTCATCCGATGAATTCTCGAGCAGGATCCCGAAGGAAAAGGGCTCTCCCGCCTCATTGCGCAAGGTCCCGTCGCGGACGGTCCACCCGGCCTCCTCGAGAAGCTGTGCGGCACGGCGCATGTTGCTCCGGTTGCGGGGTCCGCCATCTGAAACCGGCAGCGCGTAGGCATCGAGAGCATCCGGGGCCAGCGAATCGGAAAACGGCTCCAGCAGCGCGCGCACGGGTTCGGGAGCAGGACCGTCGTCCATCGCCAGATCGGAATTCGAGAAATAGCTCGCGCGTCTCGGATAGACGCCGCCGTTCAGGGTCTGGTTGATGAACTCGTAATTGAAGGCATGGATCAGGGCATCGCGCACGCGCCAGTCCTGGAAGATGTCGCGGCGCATGTTGAACACGAACCCCGACATGCCCGAGGGTCGGCCGTGGGGGATCTCGGCCCGGACCACCTCCCCGGAGGCAACTGCGGGGAAGTTGTACGCGCTCGACCAGAGCGCCGGGTTCGCCTCGCGAAAGACCGATATCTCGCCAGCCGTGAACGCCTGGAACCGGACACCGGCATCAACGAAATACTCGTAGCGAATCGTATCGAAATTGTGCAGTCCGGCATTGTAGGCGAGGTCGTTGCCCCAGTACTCCCGGTTCCGATCGAACTCGATGAAACGACCCGGCTCCAGATCGCCGATCGTGTAGGGACCGGAGCCGACGGGCACTCTCAGGCTGCTCTCGGCGAAGTCCACTCCCTCCCAATCGGCCTTTTTGAGAATCGGCCTGAGCCCGATGATGAGTGGCAGCTCGCTGTCGGCAGCGTTGAAGCTGATCCTGAGGCTGCGCGGGCCGGTTTGCTCGACCGCATCAACCTTTTCCCAAGCATTCCGATATCTTGGTAATCCCTCCTCAGCCAGCTTCTGCATGGACCAGATCACGTCTTCCACCGTGACCGGCGATCCATCGGAAAACCGTGCCTCCTCGCGGAGGGTAAAGGCGACCCAGGCGCGGTCCGGATCGGTCTCCACCAATTCGGCCAAAAGGCCGTAGAGCGCGAAGGGCTCGTCCCAGTTCCGGGCCATAAGTGACTCGAAAACATGGGTCTGCACACCCCAGGGTGCGCGACCCTTCAAAATGTACGGATTAAGACTGTCGAAGCCTCCGGTCTCCCCGAAGGTGATCGAACCGCCCTGCGGGGCATCGGGATTCGCATAAGGGAGGGACACAAAATCCGGTGGTAGGCCGGGGTCGCCATACATAGCTATGCCATGCTGCGGTTCCCCATGCGCCAGAGCGGGCAGAATCACCAAGCCGACTACCAGCCTCGAGAGGGACAAAAACCCACGTGTCATTCACGCCACATCCCGTGATTTCATTAACCATGGCCAGTGTAGCGGGGCCTCCCGGCAGGCGCATCCCGATTTTTGGCTTGGCGCTCGAACCTTGTTTTTGTATAAGTGTCCCACTGCTCGATAGGTTTCTTGCCTGTATGAAACCTGCCTCAATAACTTGACGCCCTCCTTGTGGGGGCGTCTTTTTTTCGGGGCTCGCGAAGCCCGGCGTGCTTGCTCTTCGCATCTGCAGCACCTACGATTTCGACGGGAACGTCCATATCAAGACGGGGGGATCATGTCCGTTACTGGGAAATGTGCCGTCATCACCGGTTCGAATTCGGGGATCGGCCTCGGCGTGGCGACAGAGCTTGCGCGGCTCGGGGCGAATGTCGTGATAAACTCCTTCTCTGATACTCCGGAGGATCACGCCCTCGCAGAGCGAATCGGCTCGGAGAACAAGGTGAAGGCCGCCTATGTTCAGGCGGACATGTCCGACCCGGAAGCCTGCCGCGCCCTCGTCACGAAGACAAACGCGCTTTTCGGCCGGGTCGATATCCTCGTGAACAACGCCGGCATCCAGCACGTCGCACCGATCCCTGAATTCCCAACCGAGAAATGGAACCAGATCATCGCGATCAATCTCAGCTCGGCTTTCCACACCACAGCGGCCGCATTGCCGCTAATGCGCGCCTCGGGGTGGGGCCGCGTCGTCAACATCGCCTCCGCGCACGGATTGACCGCGTCGCCCTACAAGTCCGCCTATGTCGCCGCCAAACATGGAATCGTCGGTCTCACCAAGGTGACCGCGCTCGAAACCGCGGAGGAGCCGATCACCTGCAACGCGGTTTGCCCGGGCTATGTGCTCACGCCGCTGGTGGAGGCGCAGATCCCCGACACGATGAAGGAATACGGCATGGACCGCGAAACCGTGATTCGCGAAGTCATGCTTCTCCGGCAGCCGTCGCGGCAGTTCGCGACCGTCGAGCAGATGGGCGGAACCGTCGCGTTTCTCTGTTCGCCGGCCGCGGATCAGATCACCGGGACGAGCATCAGCGTGGACGGCGGGTGGACCGCCCTGTGACCTCGCGCCCGGCGGCGCGCCTGCGGCGCGACATGGCTTCGTGACCACCAGGATCAATCTGGCGCTACAGGGCGGCGGCGCGCATGGCGCCTTCACCTGGGGGGTTCTCGACCGCCTGCTCGAGGAAAAGGACATCGAGATCGAAGGCATCTCGGCGACCTCGGCCGGCGCGATGAACGCGGCCGCACTCAAGCATGGCTGGATCGAGGATGGCCGCGACGGGGCCCGACGGACCCTCGACGAATTCTGGCGCCGGGTTGCCGGGCTGGAAGGGCCGTTCGCCGATGCCATCGTCGAGTGGCTCGAGATGATCTCGGTCGCGCCGTCGTTCATCCTGCGGGCGCTGGAGGCCAACCCCGCCCTGATTGCAGCGGACGGCGTCTCACGGATGTTCTCGCCATATCAACTAAACCCGCTCAACTACCATCCGCTCCGGTCCGTCGTTGACGGGATGCTCGACAACGCCAAGGTCTGCGATGCCACCGGGCCGCAGCTTTTCATCAACGCCACCCATGTCCGCACCGGAAAGCCGCGCGTGTTCTTCGGTGACGAAATCACGACCGACGCGATCCTCGCCTCGGCCTGCCTGCCGACGCTCTATCAGGCTATCGAGATCGACGATCCCCGCACGGGCCGACGCGAGGCCTACTGGGATGGTGGCTACATGGGCAATCCCACGCTCTATCCGCTATTCTACCGCACCGAATGCCGGGATATCCTGATCGTCCACATCAACCCGCTCGAACGGGAGAAAATCCCTTCCTCAGCGAACGAAATCCTAAACCGGATCAACGAGATAAGCTTCAATGCGTCTCTTCTGCGTGAACTTCGGAACATCGATTTCGTCAACCGGCTGATCGAGGACGGCCTCGTCGATGCCTCCGTCATGAAACAGAATTTCATCCATTCGGTGCGCGACGACGCGCTGATGACCCAGCTCGGCGTCGCCACCAAGGTCACACCGGTCAAGGTGCTGCTCGTTCAGCTCAAGCAGGCCGGACGCGCCGCCATGGAGGGCTTTCTCACCGGACACCGCAATGATCTCGGCAATCGCTCCTCGGTCGATCTGCGCGCGATGTTCTCGTGGGAGGGATCAAGCGTCTAGGCCGGCTTCCAGCGCCTTTCCGAGACGTGGCAGCCCGGCGCGTTTCAGAAGCGCCCGGATCGGCTGCGGCCTTCCTGAAGCCGCCTCGGCGCGGGCCTGCACCTCCCCTGCCACGCGGTTGAGATCCGTTCCGCCTCGGAGATAACCCAGCAGGAACCCGTCGGGGTCGCGCAAGAGCACGTTGTATGGGCGCAAGCAGGCGGGGCGGGAAATCCGACCGGTTGCGGGTCACGAGGCTGCCGGCTCCGGCCGCGATGGCCGTCGCGAGAACGTGCCGATCGTCCTTGTCCGGCAGCGACAGGCTTTCGACCAGCCCGTCCGGCACCGAGACCTCGGCGCCGGGCCAGGCCTCCCGCATCAACGCGATCTCGGCCCTGGCGATGGCCTCGGCGCCGAGGGGCAGTCGGCGGGTGGCGCGGGCCCATTCCTCGAGGATCCGCACCGACCAGACCGGGCGGAAGGCACCGACGCCGGCGGCGCCGAGCAGCATCTCGCGCAGGACGGTCGGAAACAGCACGCAGGCGTCGAGCACGGCGGTGTCCGGATCGGGATGCGTCACGCCGGGTCAGGTGCCTCGGGGGCGGAGGTGGCGCAGGTACCGGCGTTCGAGCAGCCGGAACGCGCCGACCAGAAGGAAGGTGATCGCCATGTAGAGCACCGCCGCGGTGACGAAGCCCTCATAGGCGAGATAGTGGCGGGCGTTCAGGGTGCGGCCGGCGCCGAGGATGTCGTTGAGGGTGATGACGCTTGCCACGACGGAGCCGTGGAGCATGAACACGACCTCGTTGCCGTATTGCGGCAGGGCCCGGCGCAGGGCAGAGGGGATGAGGACAAGGAAGTCGGTCTGCCGGGCGCTGAGGCCGAGGGACATCGCCGCCTCGGATTCGCCTTTCGGCACCGACTCGAAAGCACCGCGAATGATTTCAGTGGCATAGGCTCCGGAGTTGAGAGAGAACGCAATCAGGGCACACCACCACGGGTCGCGCAGATAGGACCAGGCCCAGCTGTCGCGGATCCACTCGAACTGCGAGAGCCCGTAATAGATCAGGAAGGTCTGCACGAGCAGGGGCGTCCCGCGAAAGAGATAAACGTAGCCGTTGATCAGCGGCGAGACGATCGGCCGGCGGCGCGCACGGGCGATGCCGGCGGGCAGCGCGATGCAGAAGCCGATCACCAGCGCGAGGAAGGTGAGTTGCAGCGTCATCCAGACGCCCTGTGCGAAGAGTTCCCAGTTCGCGAGGATCAGGTCAACGCGCATTGGCCATCCCGGTCGAATACCGCCGTTCCATGCTTTCGAAGACCCTGGTCGAAACCCAGGTTATCACGAGGTAGATCAGCAATACGGCGGAGAAGAAGATAAAGGGCTCGCGCACCGTCTTGCCGGCATCATTGGCCATGCCGACGAGATCCTCGAGGCCGATCACCGAAACGACGGCAGTGGACTTGACCAGAACCTGCCAGACATTCGCATAGCCGGGCAGTGCGAAGCGCACGAGTTGAGGGATGGTTACAGAGAGATGCAGGCGCAGACCCCGCATGCCGAGCGCCTGCGCCGCCTCGACCTGGCCGGGCGGGATCGTCATGTAGGCGCCGCGGAAGGTCTCGGCGAGATAGGCTCCGTAGATGAAGCCGATGGTCATGACCCCGGCCCAGAACGGCGAGAGGTTGACCTGCCCCTCGCTGAAGGCGCCGACCACGGTGTTCAGGAGCCGCTGACCGCCGAAATAGATCAGCAGCAGCAGGACGAGATCCGGGATGCCGCGAACGATGGTTGTGTAAAGAAAGACAATGCCCTGGCCGAACTTGCTGCCACCGATCCGGACCGCCGCGGCGAGCGCGCCGAGGCTCGTGGCGAGTGCCAGCGAGAGGAGGGCGAGGGCGATCGTGACAACCGCGCCCCGCGCGAGCAGCGGGGAATAGGCGATCAGGTTGTCGAAGGCGCTCATCCCGCGGCGTCCGGGAGGGCGCCGCGGGACGGGAGCGGATTATTCACCGTAGACGTCGAAGTTGAAGTATTTGCTCGAAATCTCGTCGTAGGTTCCATCCGCGCGAATGGCTTCGATAGCCGCGGTCAACTGGTCGCGCAACTCCGTGTCCTCCTTGCGAACGCCGATTCCCGCGCCCTCGCCGTGGATGGCAGGGTCGTAATGGGTGCCACCGAGGAAGGCGTAGCCGGCCCCGTCCTCTGTGGCCAGCAAGCCTTCGGAGATCGCGACGCTGTCGGCCATCACCGCGTCGAGGCGGCCGGCGATCAGGTCGAGATAGGCTTCGTCCTGGCTTCCGTAGCCGCGGATTTCGGCATCGGGGAAGTACTGGGTGGCGTAGGTTTCGTGGATCGTGCCGCGCTGGACGCCGATGACCTTGCCGGCGAGACCTTCGGCGGTTCCCTCGAAATCGGCATCCTCGGCCGCGGCGAGAACGGCCGGCGTCTGGTAGTATTTCTTTGTGAAGTCAATGACTTCCATGCGCTCTGGCGTGATCGACATCGAAGCTATGATGGCGTCGCACTTCTTCTCGAGCAGCGCTGGGATGATGCCGTCCCAGTCGGTCTTCTGCATCTCGCAGGTCTCGCCCATCTCGGCGCAGAGTGCGTTGGCGATGTCGATGTCGAAGCCGACGAGGCTGCCGTCGGGTGAGGTTTCGGAGAACGGCGGATAGGCGCCCTCGACGCAGATGTCGAGGGCAAGCGCAGGTCCGGCCGCCGCGATGCTGATGGCGGCAAACGCGGCGCCAAAGATGCTCTTCATAAGGTGTCTCCCTGTTTCCTTGCGAAAAAATCCTACGAACCCGCAGTGCCACGTCAAGCGGTTCCGGACCTGCGGACAGCGTATCCGCGGTCAAAAGTCGTTCAACGGGTCAGGGTCAGCCCGGAAAAGAGGCAGACGGGCATCTCGGTGCGGCGCGGCCGGAAGGCAGGTTCGCCCCGGACCCGGCGGCCGCGCCTATCCGCGAAAGAAGATTATGAGAGATCGCCCGGAACCTCTTCAAAGCACGACGAAAAAAGCAAAGAGCGTACCGATGACCGGGACCGCCAGCGGCAGGGTACGGGCGAGCAGGACCTCGTCGTCGGCCTCGAGGCAGTTCATCTCCAGCTCGGCGACGCGCTGCTGCCGGCGGACGAGACCCTCGAAGACGCGCGCGACGAGCGGGCCGGAGGTGGTCAGGACGGCGATGACGGCGAGATGGACAGAGCGCATGTCGGCGAGGACGCAATAGGCCATCAGGATCGCGACGAGGGCGGCCATCATCCCGCTGCCTATCCAGAGCAGGCGCTTCAGTTCGGGGCGTATGTGCATCGGTTGCTCCGCGACAGGGGTCGGGGTGCGGTTCGGTCGTGCCCTGCCCGGTGTTACGCCGGAAATGGCTGTATGCTTTCTGTACGTACCGCAGTACGCATCCTGTATGGCGACTGTTTCGGTCGGGAACTCGGTACGGAGCGGCCCCGCGCATGGCCTCCTGACCGATTTGTGTCGCCGTGGCGGATTGTGCCGGTGCCGTCGCATGGGTAGGGTCCGGCCCGATCCGACCCTGAAACCTTGACCGGCCGCAACATGCTCTTCTGGATCCCCGCCCTCGTTCTCGTGCTCGGCAGCCTCGTGCTGGTGTTCGCGCCGATGCTGCGCGGCACCGGACGGGGCGCGGCGCGGGCGAGCTACGACATGCAGGTCTATCGCGACCAGCTTCGCGAGATCGACACCGAGCTGGCAAGGGGCGTTCTGACGGAATCCGAAGCGGAGGCGACCCGCGCCGAAGTGTCGCGCAGGCTGCTGGCGGCGGCCGATGCCGAGGGCGGCGACAGCGGCGGCACCCCAGCCCCGCGGCGGGTCTCGACACTGACGGGTGGTGCCCTGCTGATCGGAGTCGCGGCGATGGCCTCGGCGCTCTACTTCCGGATCGGCGTGCCGGGGTTCGACGATCAGCCGCTCGCCGAGCGGATGGCGACGATGGCCGAGCAGCGCGCCAACCGGCCCGGTCAGGCGGAGGCCGAAGCCGCCTTTGCCGCCAGCGGCCGGTCGCAGGTCCCGGCGATCTCGGAGCTGCCGCCCGAGGATGTCGAGATGGTCGATCAGCTGAAGACCATCCTCGAGGACAGGCCCGACGATCTGCGCGGCCATCGGCTCCTGGTGGGCAGCATGGCCGCACTCGGGCGCTTCGGCGAAGCCTGGGTGGCGCAGGAACGGGTGGTGGAGCTTGAGGGCGAGGACGTGCCGGCGCGCGATCTGGTGAACCTCGCGGAACTGATGATCCTTGCCGCCGGCGGCTATGTCTCGCCGGAAGCGGA
Organism: uncultured Alphaproteobacteria bacterium; assembly: GCA_963825715.1. Classification (GTDB taxonomy): domain Bacteria; phylum Pseudomonadota; class Alphaproteobacteria; order Rhodobacterales; family Rhodobacteraceae; genus Amaricoccus. The sequence continues at coordinate 109,457 of CAWGUH010000020.1, forward strand.
GGCCGCGCTGACCCGCGGGATGCAGCTGAATGCCTCCGACCCGCTGGGGCGGTATTATTCCGGCGTGGCGCTGCTGCAGGGCGGCCGGGCCGATCTGGCGTTTCCGATCTGGTCGGGGCTGCTGCGCGAGGGTCCGGCGGACGCGCCCTGGATCCCGGCGATCGAGGCGCAGCTTCCGGAGGTCGCGCGCCTCGCCGGCCAACCGCTGCCCGAGCCGGCCCCCGGTCCGACCCGCGAGGATATCGAGGCGGCGAGCGAGATGTCTGAAGAGGACCGGGCGGCGATGATCGGCAGCATGGTCGCGCAGCTCTCGGACCGGATCGCGACCCAGGGCGGGCCGGCCTCGGACTGGGCGCGGCTGATCACCGCGCTGACCGTGCTCGACCGCGCCGACGAGGCGGAAGTGATCCTCGACGAGGCGCGGCAGGCTTTCTTCGACGATCCTGCCGGGCTCGAGATGATCAACGGCGCCGCCGCACAGGCCGGGCTCGGGCAATGACCGGCCTCGTTCTGGAGGAGACCGGCGCCTTCGCGGCCGCTCTGCCGGCCGCGCGCGCGATCATGGCGCTCGATCTCGGCACCAAGACCATCGGCGTGGCGGTGTCGGACACGTTTCGCAGCATCGCGACGCCGTTGCGCACGCTCAAGCGCACGAAGTTCGGCGTCGATGCCGAGGCGCTGGCGGAAATCGCGCTCGAGCGGCGGATCGCCGGGGTGGTGCTCGGGCTGCCGCGCAACATGGACGGCTCCGAGGGGCCGCGGGCGCAGTCGACGCGGGCCTTCGCGCGCAACCTCGCGCCACGGATCGGGCTGCCGGTGACGTTCTGGGACGAGCGGCTCTCGACGGTGGCAGCCGAGCGCGCGCTGCTGGAGGCCGATGCGTCGCGACGAAAGCGCGGCGAGGTCATTGACCATGTGGCGGCGAGCTACATCCTCCAGGGTCTCCTCGACAGACTTGGACACATGGCCGGACCCACCGCATGAGCGACGACGATATCTGGAAGCGCGACGAGATCGAGAGCCCCTGCGTGCAGCTCTGCGTGATCGAGCCGGTGTCGCGGCTCTGCCTCGGCTGCCATCGCTCGATCGACGAGATCACCGCCTGGAGCCGGATGAGCCCGACGGCCCGCCGCGCGGTGATGGACGCCCTGCCCGGCCGCGCCGCCGCGCTGGCACCGCAGCGGCGCGGCGGCCGGGCCGCGAAGCGCCGGGACCGCGAGGCCGGCTGAGACCGGAGGGCCCGATTCAGAGAGAGGCCGCCTTCCGCAGCATGTTCAGTGCCATGATGATGGCGAAGGCGGCGAAGGCCCGGCGCAGATGGCGCGGATCGAGCCGGTGGGCGAGACGCACGCCCCAGGGCGTCGTGACCATGGTGGCGGCAATGACGATGAGCGCCGCGGGGATGTTGACGAGCCCGATCGTCAGTGGCGGGCGCAGCGGCGCGTCCCAGCCGCGGGTCATGAAGGCCAGCACCGAGGGGATGGCGATCAGCAGCCCGAAGCCCGAGGCGGTGCCGACCGCCCGGATGAAGGGGACGCCCGAGAAGCGCATGATGGCGACGCCGGCAATGCCGCCGCCGATGCCCATCAGCACCGAGGAGAACCCGACCAGGGGAGCGAGGGCCGCGCGGGCGAGGCCCGAGGGCATCCGCGGCTCGATCCGCTTGGGGTCGGGTCCGAAGCCGACCCAGAGGCCGAGGACGAGGCCGAAGACACCGAAGATCCGCATCAGGGTCGCGGTCCGCAGGCCGCCTGCGATCAGCACCGCGGCGAGGGCGCCGAGGGCGAGGCCGGGCGCCCAGCCGCGCAGCACCGCGCCGTCGACGGCGCCGCGGGCGTTGTGTCCCTGCAGCGAGCGCGCCGAGGTGAAGACGATGGTGGCCAGCGACGAGGCGAGGCAGATCTGCATGACCTGCGGCCCGTCATAGCCGAGCGCGGTGAAGGCGTAGAAGAAGGCCGGGACGAGCACGATGCCGCCTCCGACTCCGAGCAGCCCCGCGATCACCCCGGCGAGTCCGCCGATGACCAGGAGCAGCGCGGCGAGTTCGGCGAGGTGGACGGGGGTCGCGGCGGTCACGCGCAGGCCGGCGCGGGATCGGCGATTGCGGCGAGCGCGGCCTCGACGAGGTCGGGGCCGGCGCCGGGGAGATGCGCGCCCTCGGAGAGGATCTGCCGCCAGCGGCGCGCGCCGGGGCGCCCGTGGAAGGCGCCGATCATGTGGCGGGTGATGCGGGCGAGCGGCGTGCCGCAGCTGCGCTCTGCCTCGATGACCGGGAGCATGGCGCGCACGGCCTCCTCGGCGGTGACGTCCGGGGTTGTGGCGCCGAAGATCCGGCGGTCGGCCTCGCCCAGCAGCGCCGGGGCGTGATAGGCGGCGCGCCCGATCATCACGCCGTCGAGGCCCGTGGCGAGCAGCGCCTCGGCGCTGTCGAGGTCGGGGATGCCGCCGTTGATGGCGATCGAGAGGTCGGGAAAGGCGCGCTTCATCGCGATGACGAGCGGGTAGTCGAGGGGCGGGATCTCGCGGTTCTGCTTCGGGCTGAGGCCGTCGAGCCAGGCCTTGCGGGCGTGGATCGCGATGCGGCGGCAGCCGGCCGCGCGCAGGCGGTCGAGGAGGTCGGGGAGCACGCGGGCCGGGTCCTGGTCGTCGACGCCGATGCGGCACTTGACGGTGACCGGAACGGGGCCGGCGGCGGCGATCATGGCGGCCACGCAGTCGGCGACGAGGCCGGGGGTGCGCATGAGAGCCGCACCGAAGCAGCCGGACTGCACCCGGTCCGAGGGGCAGCCGACATTGAGGTTGATCTCGTCGAAGCCATGCGCGACGCCGATCCGGGTGGCGGCAGCGAGATCCTCCGGGTCGGAGCCGCCGAGCTGCAGCGCGACGGGGTGTTCGGCCGGGTCATGGGCGAGCAGATGGCCGGGATCGCCGTGGAGCACGGCGCCGGTGGTGACCATCTCGGTGTAGAGCAGCGTATGGCGGGTGAAGGCGCGGTGGAAGCGGCGGCAGTGGCGGTCGGTCCAGTCCATCATGGGGGCGACGGAAAGCCTAGCGTTCTGATCTATTTTCATTTTTTTCGTATCTTCAAACTGTTGGCTTCGGGCTCTGCTACGCTGGAATACGCCCCGATATCCCCGAATTTGACCCTTCCTGACGACTCATTGCACGCTCAGCGCACACGATATGGCCACGGGAAGCAAGTTTTCCCGGTGGACACCGGGTCCAGATCAGATGCAAGGGCCGCTATGCCAGTGAGGCCATTCACCTTCGTGACGACGCCTGCAAACGGGGTCGTCGGACGAAGCGGCATGTCGATCAGGGGCGGGCGCCGAACACGTCGTCCGTTCCCGCTTCCAGACCTCTGGCGACCTTGCAAGCCAGCATGTAGCCGATATGGGCGAGGGTGGGAAACCGCCCCGGCGCAGCATGCCCGCCATGCCGGCCACACCGAAGCACGAACCGGGCAGGGCACGGATCTGATACCTCGACCCGTCAGAGGCTGATCGAATGCGCCAAGTTGCTTGCCGAGAAAGGCGCGGGACCAGCAATTCTCGGGATCGACATTGGCCTGATCGGGATGATCATCACCCATGATGCGGCGGTCCTCCCTGCCTACGCCCTGAGGAGGCGAAGGATCGTCCCTTCCAAAGGGTCGGGACGATGGGGACTAGGATAACGAAGCTCTTGGCTTCAGATGCCTTTTTTTCGGCAATCTGCGCGACGCCGCCAGGGACGCGGATCGAGAGGGGGCGTGCATTTTCCGCTCCGATCCTCGCCCGCAGCGGTCCGGTCTCTGCCCCCGTCATGCGACCGTCGCGCAGCAGGAAGATTCCGCGCCTCTCGTGACCTTCCAGCGCCGTCCCGACCTCACGATCGGCCTCGTAGCGCAGGGTCAGGCGACGGCGGCCCTGGTCGATGCCCGTAACTCGGAAAACGATCCGCCGGCCATCCCGCACCGGGATAGGGAAATCCGGGTCGACGTCCATCAGCCCGACCCCCACCACACTCACCAAGCGGCACAGGCGGCCGTGGCCGCCCGCCCTTTCCTGCAAGTGCCGGTGGAAGGTCGCGTCCATCGAGCGGAAAGAAGTGGGATGGAAGACGATCCCCGCCGGATCACAATCCCCGAAGGACACTTCCACCGCACGCTCGACCAGCGCCATCGTCATGCCCCGGGTTGCGGCAGCCCCGGCATCTCGCGCGCCTCCGTGGGCGTGGCCGGTTCATGGCAGAGCTCGCGGAAAATGCGGGCCATCCTGGCCACGAGCTGCTCGTTCGTAGCCAGTCCGCCATGGCTGACCTAAAAGGTGTCCTCAAGCCCCACCCGCACATGACCACCCGCCGGAACCGCATGAGTCATGGCCGCGAACTGCGCCGTGCAGATGCCTGACACGCAGAAGAGCGCCCCTTTGGGCAGACACGCTACCAGTCGGTCGAGGATCTCCGGAGAGTAGCGCGAGGCGTTCTGGAACCCTCGCTCGCCGCCAAGGACAAAGTTGATCCAGTCGGGCGGCTTGTCTACGCCGCCATTGATCGGCCGCACGGTGTCCTGCACCAGATACGGCAGGCAGAAGCATTCCAATTCCGGCTCGATCCAGGTCTCGACGGAACCCTTCGCAATCAGGTCGCAGCGTTGCGGCGCGGTATTCTCGAGGGTCTCGGGACAGCTGTCAGGGTCCAGCAGCGTATGCGGATCGAAGGCCGCCAATTCGGCCCCGGCTTCCGGCCCCTTCATCCGCTCGGCGAACATGATCTCGTGCCGGCCCGGCGCTAGCTTGCATTCCGTGCCGCCCCCGATGCCGGTGACTGCCGCAAGGAAAACGAAACCGATTCTGTCCAGTTACTTGCACGACGCGGCAAGGGCAGCGGTGGCCGCAAGAAAAGCACGACACCGGACTAGCCCAAGGCTTCGATCGGACTCGTCCTCGGCCCTTTCCGCTTCCGCGAGAGGCAAACCGGACCATCGCAAACCGGCCGCCATCGCTGCCAATTCTGTCAGAGTTGGTACTGTTTTCTCCACATCGATTCCATCTGAAAGCACACTGAGGGACAGGTTCGACCCGGGCCGGATGTTCGCCGCGGTCATCGAGACCGGCAGCTTCACCTCCGCCGCCGACCGGCTCGTCACGACTTCTGGGCAGGCATCGAAGCTTGTCTCGCGGCTTTAGAGCGAAAAATGCGCGGCACGATCGTGGCACCAGCGGTCTGGACGCGTCTTGGGCAGTCCGGGGCCGACACGCCAGGATGCCGGGCCAGGAAGCCGACCCGGCCCTGAGCCCGGGCCGAGATGCGTTTTTTCGCGTACACGCGATGAGGGGTATCTCGCGATGAGACAAGCCGCCCTATTCGACGCCCAAAACTTCGGTGAACATCGCGGCATAGGCCGGACGCGCCAGGGCGACGCCCTCTTCCAGCTCGGGATGCGGCGACAAGGTCGTGAGATACCCGACGTCGAGCATCGACAGGTATGACAGACCGTCCTCTTCGTAAAAGGCGATGTTGCCACACGGCATCATGGCGAGGTTGTGCAGGCCCGCGGCAGCGACGTGGCGGCGCATCTCGTTGAAGCAGATCTTCATGCCGACGGCCGCCCCGCCCATCATTTCGAACTCGCCGTTGAGCGACCAGTCGTCGTTCATCGTAATGAAATCGCGGACCAGCGTGGCGGCCTCCTGCGGCGTCTGCTCCAGCTCGTGAATGATGAAGTGTTCGGACACCTCGGCGGTTGCGGCCGGCGCCGAGGCCACGCCGGCAAGTGCCGCGACAGACAGGGCATTCAGGATCGTGTTCATGGGTTTGCTCCGTGTGGTTGGGACATGCGTCAGGGGCAGGGGACGGGCTCTGTCGAACCGTCCCGGGGCGGTCTCAGGCGTTCTTTTCGGCCAGAAGAATGCGGAAGGTCGCGCCGATACGATAGCCGCCGTCGGGCTGGACGAAGGGGGCGAGTGCCGCTTCGTGTGCCGCGTCCAGCGCCGCCTGTCCGCTGGTTTCCGCGGCCTTGAACGCGACGCCCGACGACCCGAGGCCCTTCAGCGCCGTGGCGAGATCCGAATAGGTCCATGGGCTGTCCACGTCGAAGACCTCGCGCGGGGTCAGGCCGGCGCGCGCTGCAAGCTCTTCGAGCTTGCCCGGCTCCGACAGGGCGAACGGCCCACCCGCGCCCGGCGGTGGCGGCGGCAGCAGCGGCTTCAGCGCGGCGATAAACGCGGTCGCCTCCATGCTGCCGGGTTCGCCCCAGGTCATGATGAACACCTTGCCGCCCGGCCTGGTGACGCGGCGCGCTTCCTGCAAGGCGGCGGCGGGATCGGCGGCGTACTGGAAGGAGTTGAAGCCGGTGACGACGTCAAAGCTGTCAGCCTCGAAGGGCAGGATCTCCAGGTCGCCCTGTTCCAGACGGGCGCCGGGCAGACGGTCGCGGGCGATCTCCAGCAGTCCGACCGATGCGTCGATGCCGGCAACCGTTGCGCCCAGATCCGCGGCCAGTCCCATGGCCATGCCGGCCCCGCAACCCGCGTCGAGCAGCCGCGTCTCGGAGCCGACGGGCGCCTTGTCGAAAACGGCGTGGTAGCCGCCCGCGCATTGCGGTTCCTGGATGAGGGCCCAGTCGGCGGCGCGAGCGCCCCAGATCCGGCCATTGGCCTCGCCGCTGAGGGTGTGCGCCGGTGCATTGGGTCTTTCGATGACAGTCATGGGTCTGTTCTCCGTCATGTGGCCCGGGCGGGGGCAAAACCTCTCCTGTCGTCGCCGGCTGTGGGCGCCGCGGATCGGTCTCCGCCGGGAATGGAATTCAGGTCTCCGGGTCTTGGCTGCCCCATAGCCGCGGAGCAGCCTCTTCAGGATCGTCTGCGTGGAAAGCGCCGAATATTCATGCGCTTGCCGGAGTGCCGCAGGTCCGCGCGATGCTTTCCGTTGGACATGGGACCAACATCTGCCACAGGCTCCCATCAGTCCAGCGAAACGATTTCAGGCCGGCATGAGCCAGATTCAGTTGCACAAGATCGACCTCAACCTGCTCTCGACGTTCGAGGCGCTGATCGAGGAAGGCAGCGTTGCCGGTGCGGCGGACCGGCTGCACCTGACGCCATCTGCGGTCAGCCATGCGCTCGGCCGGATGCGCACACAGTTCGACGATCCGCTGTTCGTGCGTGTGGGTGGCAGGATGCAGCCGACACCACGGGCGCTGATTCTGGCCGACGAGATCGCGCCGATCCTGCGCAGCCTGCGCCGCGCGCTGGAGCCGGCCGAGACCTTCGATCCGGCGACCACCAATCGCGTGTTCCGCATCGCTCTGCATTCCTCGCCGGCCTTCATGGCGAAAGTGACGGCACAGATCGGGGAGGCGGCGCCGGGCTCCATGCTGGAATGGGTCAGGATCAAGCCGACCAACCAGAACGATCTGATCGACGGGTTGATCGACCTGCTGCATGTGGGTGGCCCGGCGCATCTGGCGGACGGGATCCAGTCGGTCGACCTTGCGCCGATCACCTTCTTCAGCTTCGTGCGACAGGGTCACCCTGCGGCCGAGAACTGGAGCGCCGACACGGCCGCGCAGTATCGCTACCTTCAGGTCGCCGTGGAGGACACCGGCGGCACGCCGATCGAAAAGGAGCACCGGGTGCTCGACCGTCCACGGACCCTGGGCGGCAAGGTGCACGACTTCCCGCTCACAGGCCCGGTGCTTTTGGCAACCGACCTGATCACGACGCAGCCGAGTTTCGCGATGCACGAGATGTGGCAACGCTACGACCTCCACGTGCTCGAGCCGGTCGCCGCGCCGAGGGATTTTCCGTTGCGCTTCGCCTGGTCGGCACGCTACGCGACCGATCCCGGCAATATCTGGCTGCGGGAGACGGTGATCGCGGCCTATCGGGACCACGAGGCCGACGTCACGGCGCAGATGCACGCGGCCGCCATTCCGCTCGGCGCCTGAAACCGCACCACGCACGGAATCGCCATGACCGAACCCAACTTGCCCTGCCCCAATCGAATGTCCCGGTTTCAGTCTTGGTGCATGACGGGTCCTGGCGCTAGGGCCGGCGTCGCCGGCGAAGCGTTTCCGGTTTGACCGCAGGCGGGATCGAGCAATAGGCCGGCTCCCAACCCCGCATTCAGGGCGGAAACGGCACTCGCCGCGCGCGCTCGTCGCAGGTCAAACCGCAAGCGCCTGACTGCCCGGCAAAACGGGGGCGAGAACCGCCTTGGAGAAGCGCGCAGTCGCGCTCGGCCTCGAGATCAGACTTAAGTCCGTGTTCACGATCCGTCGGTTTGACTACCGTGCGTAGGGCTATCCCGGGAAGCCGGCCGGAGACCGAGTATGAACCTGATTTCCCGCTGGCGTGCGGCGCCGCTCGTCGTCAAGTTCGCTGCGACGGGCGGGACCGTCATGCTCATCGCCATGCTGGTGATCGGAAGCTGGACCACCGGCCGGATCCAGCAATCCGTGGTGGACAGCACTGCATCCTCCGCGGCGCTCTACGTGGAGAGCTTCATCTCACCGCTGAGCCAGGAGCTCGCGGCGGCCAATCGCCTGTCGGAGCCTGCGGAGCGGGCGCTCACCGAGACCTTCGCCAGCACGCCGATCGGCGACCGGATCGTCTCGTTCAAGATCTGGAAACCCGGGGGGCTGGTCGTCTACGCCTCCGATCCGGACATCATCGGCCAGCGCTTCGAACCTTCCGAGGAGCTGCGCCGCGCCTGGGGAGGCGAGGTCAGCGGGACCTACGAGGACCTCGATGATCCGGAGAGCGCCGGCGAGGCCGAACTGGATCTGCCTTTGCTCGAGGTCTATTCGCCGATCCGCGAGGTCTGGTCGGGCGACGTGATCGCGGTTGCGGAGTTCTACGAGGTGGCGACCGACCTCGAAGCGGATCTCGCGGACGCGCGCAGAACGAGCTGGCTGCTGGTCGCCGGAGTGTTTCTCGCGAGCGGGCTCATGCTGACCGGCATCGTCCGCGCCGGCGGTCTCACGATCGAGCGCCAGAAGGCGATGCTCGAGGCGCAGATCACCGAGAGCCGCCGGATCGCCACTCAGAACAGCGCGCTCCGCCGCCGCGCGATCGAGGCGTCGGCGCGTGCCACTTCGCATACGGACCGGATCCTGCGCCGCACCAGCTCCGACCTCCACGACGGGCCGGCCCAGTATATCGCGCTCGCGGCGATGCGCCTCGACGCCATCGTGCCGGAGAGCGAGAAGGGATTGGCGGAGGCGGCGCAGATCCGGGAAGCAATGCGCACGGCGCTTGCCGAGATCCGGACGATCTCGCGGGGGCTGTCGTTGCCGGATCTTGGCGGCGTACCGCTCATCGACGTGGTGCGGCGGGCGACCGACGCCCACCTCCGGCCTTCGGGCGGCTCGGTTGCGCTCGAGTATTCTGGCCGCAAGGACCCGGCAATCGACAATTCCTTCAGGATCTGCGTCTATCGCTTCATCCAGGAGGGCCTGTCGAATGCAGCACGCCATGCGCCCGGGGCGGAGGTGAAGGTCGAAGTGGACATGTCCGACGCGGCCATCGTCGCGGTGGTGCGTGATTTCGGTACGGGCTTCGAGCCCAGCGAGATGGCGCCCCGCGAGACCGGCGGACAGGGTCTCGCAGGGTTGCGCGACCGGGCGGAGAGCCTCGGCGGCAGCCTCGATATCACGAGCGGCACCGGCGGCACGACGCTGACCCTCACCCTGTATCTCGGCAAGGAGGGCGAGACATGAGCATCCGGGTCGTGGTCGCCGACGACCACCCAATCTTCCGGGAGGGCCTCGTGCGTTCGCTCGAGGAGAGCGGCCGCTTCGATGTCGTCGGAGCCGCAGGCAGCGCCGACGAGGCGGTGGTGCTTGTCGGGAAGCATGCGCCCGACCTCGTCCTGCTCGACATCTCGATGCCGGGAAACGGGATCGATGCGGCGCGACGGATTTCCGATGCCGCGCCCGGCGTCCGGATTGCAATGCTCACCGTCTCCGAGCTGGAGGAGGACGTCGCCGGAGCCCTCCGGGCCGGTGCGATCGGCTATGTCCTCAAGGGCGTCTCGGCACGGGAGCTGACCGATATCCTCGAGGGCATTGCGCACGGAGAGGCGCATGTCTCCCCCGCCCTCGCCGCGCGTCTCCTCGGTGATGCGCAGACCTTGCCGAGGCGGCAGGGAAGGCGGCTGATCGACGAACTGACGCACCGCGAGGAGGAGATCCTTCGGCGCGTCGCGCTGGGTCGCAGCAACCGCGAGGTTGCCGAGGACCTCGGCATCCAGGAGAAGACGGTCAAGCACTACATGACCTCGATCCTGGAGAAGCTTCACGTCCGCAACCGGGTCGAGGCAACCCTGGTCGCCCGCGAGGCCTGGGACAAACGCTGAGGCCTCGTGACAAAGAAGAGGCCGCGGCGCGGGGCCGCGGCCTCTGGAAGTGGAAGTCGAGTGCGATCTCAGCGGGCGAGAGCCATCAGCCGGTCGACATCGGCCTGGGTGGCGCGACGCTCGACGACGGTGTTGTTGTTCGGATCCTTGAGCTCATATCGGCTGCGCTCGACCTGCTCGCGCCAGCCGGTGCTGTAGCTGACCTCGATGCTCTGGTTGCCGACCTCGACCCGGCGCACCTGCGAGCCGGACGGCACACTTGGCACCGAGCGGGCCGCCGCGATCACGCCACCAGTCGTCGAGACCTTCGAATTCCGCACGTTGCCCTCGATGCGCGCGATGTCGTCCGCGGTCGCCGTCCGTTCGATCACGGTGCGCCCGGCGGCGTTCTTCAGTTCGTATCGACTGCCCTCGATCTCCTCCTTGATGCCGTTCGAATAGACGATCTCCAGGTTGGAGCCGTTTTGCTCGACCTTGACGACGCGCAGTCCGCCGGATGTCGAGCCGCTGCCGACCGCCGTTGCGACTCCCTGTGCCGGGCCGTCGTCGGAACCCCGCCCGCGACCGCGGCGATCGTCATCGTCATAGTCGTCGTCCCCACCGCGGCGCCCACTACGGTCGTCGCTGTCATCATCGCCGCCGCCTCCCCCGCTACGGTCATCGTCGTCATCGTCGTCATCGTCATCCCGATCATCGCTGCCGCGTCCGCCTCGGTCGTCGTCGCTGTCGTCGCGGCCGCCTCCCCCGCTACGGTCATCGTCGTCATCGTCATCCCGATCATCGCTGCCGCGTCCGCCTCGGTCGTCGTCGCTGTCGTCGCGGCCGCCTCCCCCGCTACGGTCATCGTCGTCATCGTCATCCCGATCATTGCTGCCGCGTCCGCCTCGGTCGTCGTCCCTGTCGTCGCGGCCGCCTCGCCCACTGCTGTCACTTCGGCTATCCCGATCCTCCCGGCCGTCCTTGGCCAGGGCCTGGCTTACCGCTATCGCGATGAAGCCATCCTCGGCTGAACCCAGCTCGAGGGTAATCGGTGTTGCTGCGAGGTAGATGCCGAGGGCGAAGGCGCTGACGCCGTCCCGAAAAAGCCGTGAGTAGGTCATTCTGTTTGCTCCGTTTTCCAATGATGGTTCAGACCCAGCGAGACTTCGCACGGCCCGCGATGTCTCGCATCGGACGTTGGTCGGGCGAAGATTCGGACCTTGAGTTGACGATCCCGTGGTCCGACCTCGCAGCGCGGGCAGTCCCTGCGGGCTGACAGAGCTGCCGGACATGTGCGACCAGCGAGATTGCCCCGAGACGCCCGGCCGGCCTGTTCAAGAGCCGTCAGCCTCACCGTCCGATTGCCGCGACGGGCCCGAACATGCGGACGCGGGCGAGTGCCGGCCCGGTTCGCCGACTTTGGCTGCCGGGCCATCGGTCGGGCTGCCAACCAGCCCAAAGCCTGCCGCCATCCGAAGCCTTCGAGGGTCTTCACGCCACACAACACCGGCTCAATTTTCAGGCAGCGCCACGAACTTCTGTGGAAAGATGCATCAATCATCCAGAGTGACCCCTCGTCCGCGGCAAAAAGCCTGACTCTCCGGAATGCGTGGGGGAGGCTCAGAGCGGAGCATGGAAACTAGGGTTCCGCCGTCCGGGTCAGGTCCAAGAGTTTCCGCCAGTGCGGCATATTCCGCATGGGTACACGGCGGGGGAAAATCCCGGGAGAGCAGTGTTCCGATATGGCCAAGTCTCTCGCACCCGGTTCTGTCGAAGGCCCTATCTAGAATGTTCGACGGAACCTGAGTGGGGAGTTCAGACCATGGGAAACACATCGAAGATTCTCGCACCGATCATCGCGACCGGTTTGCTTCTGGGCGATCCGGCCGCCGCGCAGGATAAGACCGAGTTCCGCATCGCCTGGTCGATCTATGTCGGCTGGATGCCGTGGGGCTATATCGAAGACAGCGGCATCATGGACCGGTGGGCCGAGAAATACGGCATCGACGTCGAAATCGTTCAGATCAACGACTACGTGGAATCCATCAACCAGTATACCGCCGGAGCCTTCGACGGCGTGTCCGCGACCAACATGGACACGCTCAGCATTCCTGCCGGAGGCGGCGTCGACACGACCGCACTGATCGTGGGCGACTATTCCAACGGCAATGACGCGGTGATCCTGAAGGGCGATGGCGATCTGACCTCCCTGGCGGGCAAGCCGGTCAATCTGGTGGAGTTGTCCGTCTCGCACTACCTTCTGGCCCGCGCGCTCGACTCCGTGGGGCTGGCCGAGCGCGACCTCGGCGCCGTGATCAACACCTCCGACGCCGACATGATCGCCGCCTTCGCGACGCCGGACGTCGAGGCCGTCGTGACGTGGAATCCGCTGGTTTCCGCGATCCTCGAGGAGCCGGGTGCCACCAAGCTCTTCGACAGCTCGGACATTCCGGGCGAGATCATCGACCTGATGGTCGTGAACACCGAGACGCTCGAGGCCAACCCCGATTTCGGAAAGGCGCTGGTCGGAGCCTGGTACGAGACCATGGCGCTGATGGCCGCGGGTGACGAGGAGGCCCTCACCGCGATGGCCGAGGCGTCCGGCACGGATCTCGCGGGCTACGAGGCGCAGCTTGCCAGCACGGAGATGTTCTACACGCCGGCCGACGCCGTCGCCTTCACCGAAGGCGCGGAGCTGCCCGCGACCATGGTCAACGTGGCCGAGTTCCTGTTCGACAAGGGCATCCTCGGCGAAGGCGCGCCGTCCGCGGACTTCGTCGGCGTGGCCTATCCGGACGGCTCGACGACGGGTGACGTGAACAACGTGCAATTCCGCTTCGACACGACCTATATGCAAATGGCCGCCGACGGGTCGCTGTAAGCGCGCATCATGCGCTGGATCAATCGCAGACCGGGCCGGGTCGCGGCGTTCGGCCTGATACTCCTGCCGTTTCTGGCGGTGTTTCTCGCATATTCGATCGCGTCCGAGGCGCGACTGGCGGTCAACCCTCAGGACAAGCTTCTTCCCGCGCCGTCACAAATCGTCGAGACGGCCGGGCGGCTTGTTGCCACGCCGGACCGGCGCAGCGGCGAGATCTTGTTCTGGGTCGATACGGCCGCATCGCTGCAGCGCCTGGGGCTCGGGGTCGCCATCGCGGCGGCGACGGGTCTTCTGGCGGGTCTTGCGATCGGGCTCTTACCCTATGTCCGCGCCACTTTTTCGGGCTTTGTTTCGGTCGTTTCGATGGTTCCGCCGCTGGCCATTCTGCCGATCCTGTTCATCGTCTTCGGCCTTGGCGAGGTCAGCAAGGTCGCCCTCGTCGTGATCGGCATCACGCCGTTCCTGATCCGCGATCTGTCACAGCGCGTTCTGGAAATCCCTCAGGAGCTTTTCGTGAAGGCGCAGACGCTGGGTGCATCAAGCTTCGTGATCGCCTTGCGGGTCGCCCTGCCCCTCCTCATGCCACGCCTGATCCAAGCCGTGCGCCTGTCGCTTGGTCCGGCGTGGCTGTTCCTCATCGCGTCGGAGGCGATCGCCGCCGAGAACGGTCTGGGATACCGGATCTTTCTGGTGCGGCGCTACCTCGCGATGGACGTGATCCTGGTCTATGTCATCTGGATCACCCTGCTCGCCTTCCTTCTGGACCTCGCGCTTCGGGCGCTCTCGCGCAGGCTTTATCCCTGGGCCGGGGAGGATGGGGTATGAGCTTTGTCACCGTGACCGATCTGTTCAAATACTACGGACAGCGGCCGATCTTGGAGCGCGTGAATCTCGAAGTGTCGGAGGGCGAGTTCATCTCGCTCGTCGGAGCGTCGGGCTGCGGAAAATCCACCTTCCTGCGGATGCTGCTGGATCAGGAATCTCCTTCGCGGGGATCGATCACCGTGGATGGCGAGCCTCTCACGGGAGAGCCCTGTCAGACCCGTGGCATCGTTTTCCAGCGCTACTCGGTGTTTCCCCACATGACGGTCCGGGAAAATATCGTCGCGGCGTCTTCATTTCAGACGCGGCTTGGATGGCTTTCGGGCGCGGGCAGACGCGTGGCGCGCGCGGAGGCCGACAGCGCGCTGGACCGGATCGGCCTCGCCCATGTGGCGGAACAATACCCCGCCGCGCTGTCGGGCGGCATGCAGCAACGGCTGGCCATCGCGCAGGCCATGGCCGCAAAGCCGCGCATCCTGCTGCTCGATGAGCCGTTCGGCGCGCTCGACCCGGGCACGCGCCTGTCGATGCACGCGTTTCTGCAGGAACTGCGCGCGGAAACCGGCATGACGGTCTTCATGGTCACCCATGATCTGGGGGAGGGTTTCAAGCTCGGCGACCGGGTTCTCGTCTTCGACAAACCGCGCTGGGATCCGGACGATCCCGAAGCCTACGGCGCCACCATCACCTATGATTTCGATGCCCGGGACGGCGGCATCCCCTTTCAGCAGATCCAGGAGAAGACCCATGTTCTCACTTCCCAGTGACCGCTCGCGCAGTCACCACCCGGCCGATCAACGGCGTGACGGAGTGCGGCACCATCACCCGGACCTGTCCAAGCTCATGGGCTGGAAGGCGATGCGGAAGGAAGCGGACATTCCCGGAGAGGAATGGGAAAAGGAGAAGGCCTGGGCGCTGCGCATGGGTCTGACGGCGGCCGACAGCATCGAGGACCGCTCGATCCCGACCTTCGCCCGGGGTGAGCTCCCGCACTACGCGGGGATCAACACCTTCCTGAAGGCACCCTATACCGAGGACGTCACGGAGGTCGGCAACTATGACGCCACGGTCCTCGGCGCTCCGTTCGATGGCGGCACGACCTATCGGCCCGGAACGCGGTTCGGCCCGCAGGGCGTGCGCAAGATCTCGGCGCTCTACACGCCCTACAATTACGAGATCGGCGTGGACCTGCGCGAAGAGATGAGCCTCTGCGACGCCGGCGACATCTTCACGATCCCTGCAAACATCGAGAAGACCTTCGACCAGATCAGCCGGGCTGTCAGCCACGTGTTCTCGTCGGGCTCGATGCCGATCATCATCGGCGGCGACCATTCGATCGGATTTCCCTGCGTGCGCGGCATCGCCCAATGCACGTCGAAGAAGATCGGCATCGTCCATTTCGACCGTCACGCCGACATCCAGGAGAAGGATCTCGACGAGCGGATGCACACCACGCCCTGGTTCCACTCGACCAACCTGCCGAACGTGCCCGCGAAGAACCTGGTCCAGGTCGGCATCGGCGGCTGGCAGGTCCCGCGCGAGGCGGTGAAGGTGGCGCGCGAGCGCGAGACCAACATCATCACCATGGGCGACATGGAGAAGATGGGCATCGACCGCACCGCGGAGATGGCGCTGGAGATGGCGTGGGACGGAGTGGACATGGTCTACATGTCCTTCGACATCGACAGCATCGACTGCGGCTTCGTTCCCGGCACCGGCTGGCCGGAACCGGGCGGCTTCCTTCCGCGCGAGGCGCTGGCGCTGGCCTCGAAAGTGGCCGCCGAGGGGATCTGCGGCATGGAACTGGTCGAGGTGTCGCCGCCCTACGACCAGTCGGAGATCACCGCGCTGATGGGCACGCGGGTCATCGTCGACGTCCTGGGGGCGCTCGTCTCGAACGGCAAGATGGGCGCGCATCGGGGGCACATCGACAAGCCGGTGAGCCTTCCGATGGGCGACTATTCCGAGGCGACCCACGGCAAGCGCTGGTCCACGCGCGCGAGGACGGAATGATGCCCCACGATCATGCGCACGATCCCGGCGATCATCACCATCCGCACGACCACAACCATGCGGAAGCGCACCACCTTCGCTCGCATTTGCATCGGCGGGACGATGCCGCGGACATCCGGGTTCTGACCGACCAGTTCATCGACGGATTCCTCGGCGCCAAGGACAAGATGGCCTATCTGAGGATCGCGGGCGTCCCGCTCGAGATCGAGGATGCGGCGGGCGGACCGTCGATGAAACTGGTGGACGTGCAACTGACAACCGAGTGGCAGGTCGGAACGGCGTCCCCGTCGTTCGGATCCAGGGAACTGAGCTACCTGCCGTATCCCGGAGAAATGGTGACAGAGAGGACGAACCTTGTATTCGTCTATGTATCCCTGACCTCCAAGACAGTGATGGATCTGCGTGCATTCATTTTCCGGAATATATCTACAAAATAAATGTCCTTTACTAAAGTAAAAGTATGGTTTCATCCCAGAGTAGCAGCACGATTTTCCTACCCGTTGAATGTGCGCTCACGGAGCAAATGCCCAACTGGCTGGCACTCGAGGCGAATGGCAACTTACCGCCCCTTCGCGACGGATTCTGCGCCTCGTCTCGATGGCAACTATAGGCTCGTCGCGGCCATTGCCTCGGCACCGCCTGAACGACTGCTTCCAACCACGGAATGTCCCGGCTTCCGGCTACCCTGTTGACAAGTGTGTGTCATCTGCGTGTTGGGAACGGCCGGTTCCAGAGCGCGGCTCAACCTCGACCTTCTGCACCGCCGCAAGGCGGCTTCGAGGCCGAAGCGGACCTAGTTGCTCTCGCGGCAGCATTGTACGAAAGTGCTGTGAGTGGTCGTTCGTCAAAGTTTTCGCAGACGACTGCATCGGACCGACCTCGGTCGACCGGCTGGTCGTTTGGACCTCAGTCGTCGATCCTCAGCATAAGCGCAGCAACGGCCGCCTCCAATTGCGGGTCGCGGCCCTCCTCCAGCAAATCCGGTTCGGCACGAGCGACGTCGTCCGGAACAATCTCACGGTTCTCGAACGAGTCGCCTTCCGTGGTGCGGAATCCAAGCTGCGCGAACGCGATGGAGAGACGCGGCTCCTGCTGCGGCAAGGAAAGGACGGCCGTTCCGGTTCCCGGCACCCGGTCGCCGACCGAAGGACCGATCTTTTCGCGGATGTAGTAGTATGGAAAGACCGAGGCGTCCGAATAGTTGCAACTGTTCACCAGAAGCGCCGTCGGCTTGGCCCATCGCGTGAAGGGAGAGGTGCCGAGATCGATGCCGTTTCGGGTCACCAGCCCGGAGTGCCGGACGCAGGTGAGGAAGGCCGTGAGCTGGTCGTGGACCAGGCCCCCGAGGTTGAAGCGTGGGTCGACGATCGCGCCTTCCGTATCGCGGGCCCGCCCCATGAGATCGGCGTAGACCTGCCGGAACGACGCGTCGTTCATTCCGCGGACGTGTGTGTAGCCGAGCCGGCCGCCGGAGAGCTCGTCGACCATGGCGCGGCGTTTGTCGACCCAACGCTGGTAGGCCAGCTCGTACTCGGTGCCGGGTGCCGCCGCGCGTACGAACTCGTCTACTGGCGGGCCGCCGTCGGAAGGCTGGACGGTCAGGCGCAGAACGCGCCCGACCTTGCGGTCGAGAAGTGGATAGATGTCCTGATCGGCGGAGATCTCAACGCTGTCGACGGCAAGGATCACGGTGCCCGCCTGGAACGGCGGGCCGACGAGAGCAGCCGGTCCGTCCACCGGGGATAAGCCCCTCGATCAGGACGCCCGGCCCCTCGTTCTCCGTGTCGTCGTAGATCCCGAGCTCCGCAGTCTCGTCCCAGGCCGGGTTGTCGCAGGCGAAGCGCACATGCAGTGCGAGGCGTTCAGTTCGCCTGCATCTCCGACATGTGCTCGGCGAAATCCTCCCAGTGCGTGATGTGCGGGAGATATTTCGCATAGGCGATCCGTCCTACCGTCGGGGCTGACGTCGGCGTGCCGTGTCGGATCGGCATCAACTGGCGTTTGCGTCCGCCGGTGACCGGGTCGCTATGGATCACGTCAAGCGGAATGCGGAGTCCTCGATTGTAGTCGGCATCCGGGTCGCCCAGACGCACGGCGGTAAACAGGACCTCGCTTCCGTCGGCGGAAAAGGCGACGGGGCGCTGCGGGCTGCGAGTTGTGGGTGAGCCGTGTGATCGGACCGCCTTCGGCGGGCATCACGAACACGTCCGAGACGTTGTACCGATCGGATCCGAAGGCGATGTGGCGGCTGTCCGGAGACCAGACCGGCGAGGTGCTACGGAGCTGCCGCTCGGTCAGCGGGAACGCCTCGCCGCTAGCGGTCGGTACAATCCAGATCTGGCCACGATACGTGAAAGCAATGGTCTGGCCATTCGGCGAGCACTGCGGCTACCCTATCCAGTAGGGGCCATCCGCCTAGGTCTGCGCGACCGAGGCTGAACCCATGCCGACCAGGGCGGAAAGGAGTGTAAGCAGATAGCGAATCTTCATGACCGATCCGATGGTGTCACTTCAGCGAGTTGCGCACCTAACACGTGCCGCTCCCCATGTCTCGATTGAACCGCCCCCGGGAACGGCGGGGTCCTTCGGCTATTGGACATTTGTGCGGCACCCCCCCGCAGCGCTGCACCAGTTTTTCAAGACCGCTTTGTCCGTATTGTCGGACCTGCCATGCGCCCGCAACGAATGGCCGGTTTCGGTCGTGGGCTTGCTGGCCTGCGTGAACGGCCGATTACCGGGAACTGCGCTGCGACGCGGCGCAATGAGTTGCCGGACGGGCCACGATCTTGACGGATCGTGCTGCATGCCCGTCAGGCCGGTTTGTCCGCGACCCGATCGTTTCCGAAGCTTCTGCCAGCGTCCGTTAATGGGAAAAGCAGTCGTTCATCGCGGGGACTTCGGATCTCCGTCGTGAACGGCGGCTCAGTGCTGTCAAGCGGTCATCTTGCGAACCGCCTCGATTGACCGCTTCGAGCCGAGGGCGGCCGCATTGAAATCGTGCCCTTCGCTGACGCAGCGAAACGGTGCCCTATGTGAAGGTGGCAAAGAGCTCGGTGAGCGCGGCGGCTCTGAAAATATCACAGCTTGATTAGGTCATCGCCATACCACTTATTTGAGGATTTCGACCATTTCGGCGTAGCCGCGTGACGTGGCGTGTTGCAGTCGAGTGACTCCATCGCGATCTCCGATAGATTTGTCTGCACCTGCATCAACGAGGATCTGCACTGTCTTGATGTGATCAGGCCCACCGTCGCCCAAGACGACTGCCTCCATTGAAGCCGTCCACGCGAGATTTTTGATATGATCCAGCGGCGCGCCACCTTCGACAAGACGCGCGGATATGTCATGATGTCCGAGGTCGGCCGCAGCGATCAAGGCTGTGCCGACGTAAACGCTGGTGACCAAGCCTGGCGCGTTTCCAAGCTCCATTGCCAGCGATACCAATTCGGGATCATCCGCGACGGCTGCGATAGTCAGCACGTCATACAAGCGGTTTTCCAAAGCAATCATATCCGCGCCACCTTTCGCGAGTGCTATCAGTGCGTCATCATGTGATGCAAAGGCTGCGACATGCGCGGGCGTGCGCTGTGACCGATCTCGGATGTCTAGATCGGCACCTGCTGCGATTAAACGGTTGATCTCATCCAAGTCGCCCTCGTGGGCGGCAAGGTGTAAGCCGGTGTACGACGCGATGTCTGAGTCAGATCGGGCCGTTTGCGCATGAACAGACCCAGCGGTGCCGATAGCCAAAGCTAACAGGAAGGAACGAAGCATGATGTTACCTTTCTAGCAGAGGGGCCCGCCCCGATAAGGGACGGGCCGCATGGTTTACGCAGCACCGATTGCGTCAAGTCCTGCACGGGCGCATGTCTCGTCGACTGCGCCGGATGGCGCGCCACCGACCCCGATGCCACCGACCATTGCGCCACCGATCCGGATGGGCAGACCGCCAGCCTGGATGACCAGACTGCTATCCATATCGCGCAGTCCACCGTTTTCAGGGTTTCCATCGATAAAACACGCAAGACCTGTCGTGTCACGGCCCATACTGGCGGATGTGAACGCTTTGCCTGTGCCGGAACCGACAGTGTGCGGGCCTGCGTTGTCAGCGCGCAAAAGCACTTTGGTCTCACCGCTTCGCGCAACGATTGCGATGCTGACGTTGTGGCCCTCCTCAGAGCAGGCAGCGACTGCGGCCTGCGCGGCAGTGGTAGCCATATCGAGCGGCAAGTAAGATGTTGAAGGCAGGCTTCTTGGGCGAAGGCTGCGATGGGTGTCAGCAGAGCTGTAGAAAGTGCGATGGATCGGATCATTGTGTATTTCCTTTTTTTGAACTGATGCTCCGTTTCTAATTCGCCGCGCTGACCCGCGATATTCGTAGCATCCGCAAAGGTGTCCGTAGCTCTACTGATCCACCTCTGCATCCAGCCAATAACGCGTGAGTTCCGCCGCTGAAGACGTGGCCGCTTTGGCCGCAATCGCTGCACGGTGACTTTCAACCGTGCGGGGCGACAGGGTCAGCGCATCTGCGATTTGCTTTGTGGTTAAACCCTTTGCGATCATCTCAAGAACTTCTTGTTCCCGAGTGGACAGGGGCTGCACCAACGCCACTGCCTCCGCGCGCTCTGCCAACGCCTGTTGGCGGGATGCAAACTCCGCATGATCCTTTTGTATCGCGTCGAGCAGGTCTTGCTCGTCCACGGGTTTGCTTAGGAAATCAATTGCCCCATTGCGAGACGCACGCCTACACGCCTCGATATCGCCGTGTCCGCTGATAATGACGGTGGGCCATGAAACACCCTGGTCAGTCAGTTTTTCTTGTAGTTTTAGACCCGAAATCGCGGGCATCCTGATATCGAGTATTAGGCAGCCCGGCGTCAGGCCTGCCGCTTGGCTAAGGAATGTCTCGGGTGACGCAAAGCTGCGCACATTCAGACCGACAGTTTCCAATAAAAGGCTCAGGGCGTTGCGGACGGCCTCGTCATCATCAACGAGGTAAACTGGCCTGCCCCCTAAAAAGTGGTCCTCCCTGAAGCAGGCTTTCGAGCCAGATGGAGGACAGAGGAATGCCCCGGAGGAAGCACAAGCCTGAAGAGATCGTTGCGAAGCTGCGGCAGGTCGATGTGTTGGTGTCGCACGGCCAGTCGGTGGCCGAGGCGGTGCGGTCGATCGGCGTGACGCAGTTTACCTACTATCGGTGGCGCAGAGAGTATGGCGGCCTGAAGACCGACCAGGTGAAGCGGCTGAAGGAGCTTGAGAAGGAGAACGAGCGGCTGCGCAAGGCGGTTTCGGATCTCACACTCGGGAAGCTGATCCTGCGGGGTGAGCGTATGCGCGCCATCGGTCCGAGCGCATGCGCGAACGCCTCGGGAAACTTCTGAGCCCCGCCCGCCGCCGTCGTTGTGTCGATCACGTCATGCAGAAGTTCGGTGTCTCGGAACGGTTTGCCTGTCGTATTCTCGGCCAGCATCGATCGACCCAGCGGAAGGTCCCGCGCGGGCGCCCCGACGAGGAGGCGCTCACCGCGGACGTCATCGCGCTCGCCTCCCAGTATGGCCGCTACGGCTATCGGCGGATCACGGCCCTGCTGCGCGAGGCAGGTTGGGTCGTGAACCTGAAGCGGGTCGAACGGATCTGGCGGCGGGAGGGGCTGAAGGTGCCCCGGAAGCAACCGAAGAAGTCGCGGCTCTGGCTCAACGACGGGTCCTGCATCCGTCTCCGACCTGAGCGACCCAACCATGTCTGGTCCTACGATCTTGTCGAGAGCCGGACCCATGATGGAAGGAGGTTCCGGATGCTCAACCTGATCGACGAGTTCACCCGGGAATGCCTGACGATCCGGATCGATCGAAGACTGCGATCGACCGACGTCATCGACGTTCTGTCGGATCAGTTCATCCTGCGCGGCGTTCCCGACCACATCCGATCCGACAATGGTCCGGAGTTCGTCGCCAAGGCCGTGCGAGAGTGGATCGCCGCCGCGGCGCCCGGACGGCCTATATCGAGCCGGGCAGCCCGTGGGAGAACGGCTACTGTGAGAGCTTCAACGCGAAGCTCCGAGACGAGCTGCTGAACGGCGAGATCTTCTACAGTCTGGCCGAGGCGAAGATCGTGATCGAGAGCTGGCGCAAGCACTACAACACCAAGCGCCCGCACTCATCCCTCGGCTATCGGCCGCCAGCGCCCGAGGTGGTGCAGTGGCCGGCTCCGCCATCCGGAGCCGCTTCGCCGGCCACCCCGGCCGTAGCTCCCAGACCCGTCATGCACTAAGATCGAAACCGGACCACTCCATTGGGGCAGGACACCGGCCTTGTTTGAGTGCGGCAGGGACATACGGAAAGTGGTCTGATCGGTGTCGTCCAAAAGCATGATATCACCGCCCATTCCCTCAACCAGCCTTTGACAGAGCGCAAGGCCAAGCCCCGTTCCGTCCGGTTTGCCGGTTACAGAGGGTTCAAAAATGCGGGGCTTGAGGTGATCAGGCACCCCCCGGCCCGGGATCCCTGACATCCAATATGACCAAGCGCCCATCGACGTGCGTGCGGATCGTGACCTGTCCCGCGTCCGAGGCATGAAGCACGTTTCGCACCAGATTGAACACAACCTGTTCCAACTCAACCGGATGTGGTCTGCTTCAACCGCCGGCTGGCCCGAGAAGTCGAGCGCGCCGTCGAGGTCTCGTCAGAGCGCTCTCCCGGATCGATATGATCAAGCCGATGGCGCGCCGCATCGCGCGTTTCAGGGACTCCTGTTTCAGAACTCTGAGTGCCGTGTCGTAAGGCGGCGTACGCGCTCTTTCCCGTGGTTCGCAGAGGGCTTCTGAAGTCGGCGGACGGTCAATGGCGGTGCTGTGCTGCTGCCGTTTCAGCTGTGGAGACTGACCGGCGCACAGTGCCCCTGCTCCCTGAACGAGGGGTTGATCTGGATCAGGGGCAGCGAAAGGTATGGTCCCGTCATCATCCTGCGGTCTTTCGGGGAGGAGCGCGGGTTAGGGGCGCTCGACGCGCCGGAAGTTTTCACCATGCCCACCTGTTCACCCCGCGTTGGCCGTTGATTCACCGTCAACAGAGCGCCGCGAGGCTGGCCGCAGTGCGTACCCCGTCGATGACCGGAACACCGATCGTTTTCGCCGCCAGTCGCGGAATGTCGACCATTCCAGCGCAGCCGGCGACGATTGCACCGATTTCGTCGCTCTCGGCGGCCCGCCACATTTCCAGGATCACCCTATCCGCGGCGGCTTCCGGGTCCCTCTCCAAATCGAGAACCGGCACGCCGCTCGCCCGGACCCGGCCGAGATGCACCGCCAGGCCATAGTTGGCGATGTTCGCTTCAAGGACGGGCACCGAGACAGAAAGGGTCGTCACAACGGAAAATCGACCTCCAACGGCAACCGCCGCGTGGTAGGCCGCTTGGCCGATGCCGATGACTGGACAGCCCGCCCGGGCGCGCGCCTCCACAAGGCCGGTGTCGTCGAAGCAGCCAATGATGATCGCGCGCACGCCCATCGACGCCGCCCGGTCGATGCAGAGCATAAGCGGCGGGATGGCCCTGTCGCCGTCCTCGGCCCCTTGGATGGCCGGCGGTCCGTCATGCGACGTAATCCCGAGGAGCGAAAGGGAAGGGACTGTCAGGCGCGCGGTCTCGACCATGGCGTCGGTCATGCTGACGGTAGAATTGGGATTGATGATGGCGACGGTCACCGGCGGAGTCAGACCATGCCCTTGCCGGCATCCGAGCCGGCCCGGGCCCGCCTGCGGTTCAGGATGGCCGCCGTGACCAGAAACACCCCGATCACCACGAGCGAGAAGATCGTGGTCAGCGTGCCGAGCGCGTAGATCACCGGCGTCGTGACATTGGTCGTCATGCCGTAGATCTCCAGCGGCAGGGTGTTGTAGCTGCCGGCGGTCAGCAGCGTGCGGGCGAACTCGTCATAGCTGAGCGTGAAGCCGAACAGCGCCACCCCGATCAGCGACGGCGCGATGATCGGCAGCACGACGTGGCGGATCGTCTGCCAGTGGTCGCGCCCAGATCGCGCGCCGCCTCCTCGTAAGCTCCGGTCGAAGCGGTTGAAGACCGCGAACATGATCAGCAGGCCGAAGGGCAGCGTCCAGGTGAGCTGCGCCCCGAACCCGGAGGTCGCCCAGTGCACGCTGAGACCCGATTGGGAGAACAGCAGCCCGACGCCGAGCGAGATCAGAGATCGACGGGATCACCAGTGCGGTGATCAGCAGGTAGAACAGCGCGCTCGACCCCGGCGAAGCGCTTGCGGAAGGCGAGCCCGCCCATCACCGAGACCACCACCGTCACGACCATCACCATCAACGCGAGCGCGAGGCTGCGGCGGAACGCAGCCCCAGATGTCGCCCACCGCCTGCTGCTCGAACAGATCGCGGAACCAGTGCAGCGAGACACCGCGCATCGGAAAGGTCAGCCCGCCCTGCGGCCCCTGGAACGACAGGATGCCGATGGTGACGATCGGCCCGTAGAGAAACAGCAGGAACAGGGCGAAGAACGCCGGCGAGCACGTAGAAGCTGCGGGGGCGCGGTTCCATTCAGAGCTCCTTGCGGATGTCGACGAAGCGCAGCAGGATCCCGATGGTGATCAGCACCGTGACCAGCAGCACCACCGCGGTCGCCGCGGCGGACGGGTATTGCAGAAGCGCGATGTCGTTGGAGATCAGCCGGCCCACATTGGCCGACTGGCTGCCGGACATGAACCGCACGGTGATGAAATCGCCCATCACCAGCGTCACCACGAAGATCGTGCCGATCATGATGCCGGGCTTGGTGAGCGGCATGATGACGTTCCAGAGGATCTGCCCGCCCGTCGCGCCCGCGTCCCGCGCCGCCTCGATCAGCGACTTGTCGATCCGCATCATGGTGTTGAAGATCGGAACCACCATGAACAGCGTGTAGAGATGCACGAAGGCGAGGATCACCGCGAAGTCCGAGAACAGCAGCCATTCGAGCGGCTCGTCGATCACGCCCCAGGAGATCAGCGTCGAATTGGCGATCCCGTTGCGCCCGAGGAACGGGATCCACGAGATCATCCGGATGATGTTCGAGGTCCAGAACGGGATGGTGCAGAGCAGGAAGAGCGCGATCTGCCAGGTGAGCGTGCGGACGTGAAACGCGAGGAAATAGGCGATCGTGAAGCCGATCAACAGCGTGAAGGCCCAAGTCACGCCCGCATAGAGGAATGTCTTGAGAAAGACGTCGTAGGTGACCGGCGATCCGAACAGGAACTCGTAATTGTCGAACTGGAACGCCGGATAGATCGAGAATTCCGTGGCACCCCAGAAGCTGACCACGACGATCAGGATAATCGGCAGGATCAGGAAGATCAGCAGGACAAGCGCCAGCGGCGAGGCCAGTAACCAGCCGGTGGTTGTCGCGGATCGATCGCGCATCGCGGATACCGTCTTTCGGGTTGCTGGCCGCCCCCGGAGATCGGGGGCGGCCGTCCGGCTCAGGCCGCGATGAACTCGTTCCACTTGCGGACCATGTACTGGTTCTCGTCCATCACCGCGTTCCAGCACGCGACGGAGCCCATGCGGTCGTAGTACGAGCCGCCGTCACGCACCGCGCCGGCCTGCTCGATGACCGTGCCCTGCGGGCTGACGATGTCGGCGGTGGCGGGCTTGCCCTCGAACCAGTAGCCCCACTCGTTCTCGGTCATGAAGTCCTTGGAGGTGTCCGGAACGGCCGAGTAGTAGCCCTGCCGCATCAGGAAGCCGCCGACCCAGCCCGACGAGGTACCAGTTGATGTATTCGTAGGCCGCATCTAGCTCGAGCCCGGACAGGCTCTTCGACAGGCCGATGCCGCCGCCCCAGCTGCGATAGCCTTCCTCGAGCGGCTGGTAGACGCAGGGAATGCCGCGCGCACGCACCGCGGTGATCGCCGGCGACCACATCGACTGGATCACCACCTCGCCCGAGGCCATCAGGTTCACGCTCTCGTCGAAGCTCTTCCAGAAGGCGCGGAACTGGCCGTTCTGCTTGGCCTCGGTGAAGATCGCGAAGGTCTGGTCGATCTCCTCGCGGGTCATGTTGCCCTTGTCGCCGTAGGTGATCTCGCCCATCGATTCACAGACCATCGCCATGTCCATGATGCCGATGGAGGCGATGTCGAGGATCGAGGCCTTGCCGTTGAACTCGGGATTGAGCAGTTCAGACCAGTTGTTGATCGGCCGGTCGATCAGGTCGGGACGGATGCCGAGCGTGTCGGCATTGTAGATCGTCGGGATCAGGGTCATCCACTGTGTGGGCTCGGGCGCGAAGTCGAGACTGTCCTCGCTGGCGACAAAGCCGACCGTACTGGGCGCGGTCCCCTGCGCCACGACGCTCTCTGGGGTCAGCTTGCCGGTGGTGAAGATCGGCGAGATCTGGTCGAAGAGCGTGATGCGGGTGGTGTCCATCGGCTGCAGGTTGCCGGTCGGCCAGACCTTCTTGCAGATCCAGTATTCGATGTCGGCGATGTCGAAGCTTTCGGGCTGGGTCGCGGCGCGCTGGGTGACGGCGTCGCTGTCAAGCGCGGTCATCTCGAGGGTGAAGCCCAGATCCTCCTTCACCTTGTCTGCGACCTCGTTGAGGTTCGACACGCCGGTGCCGAACTGGCGCAGCGTGACATCCTTGATGTTCTGCGCCCAGAGCATCGGTGCGGGAAATGCCGAAGCCGCGGTGACGGCGGCGGCGCCCTTGAGCAGGCTGCGGCGGGAGGGGCTGTGGGTCCTGTCGGTCATGCATGCGTCTCCTTGACGATTGGTGCGGGTTGCAGGGCGTGAAGGTCGATATCGTCCCAGGCCAGACCGATCGGGTCGCCCGGGTTTCTGGGATTGCGGAAGAACTCCGCCTCGGGAACGAGGGCGGTGATGTCCTGATCGCCCGCGATCCGGGCGGTCAGCGCGACATGGGCGCCCTGGTACTCGACATGCATCACCGAAGCCTCGGCCGCCGCCGTCGCGCCCTCGACCACGCGGATCGCATCCCCGCGCAGCGCGAAATGCCCGCGCGGCGTCGCGATCACGTTGTGACCGCCGATGAAGCGCGCGACGAACTCGGTTCGCGGCGCGTTGAAGACCTCGCGGGCCGGACCGGCCTGCTCGATGACCGCGTTGTTCATGACGACGATCTCGTCGGCCAGCGCCAGCGCCTCGTCCTGACCATGCGTGACGTGAATGAAAGTGATGCCCAGTTCGCGCTGCAGCTTCTTGAGCTCGCCGCGCATCCGGATGCGCAGGAACGGATCGAGCGCCGACAGCGGCTCGTCGAGCAGCAGCACCTGCGGCCGGGTGATCAGCGCGCGGGCCAGCGCCACCCGCTGCTGCTGGCCGCCGGACAGTTGCGCCGGCCGCCGGTCGGCGAAGGCGCCCATGTCGACCAGATCGAGCATCTCGCGCCCGGCGCGATGCCGCTCGGCGGTGTCGACCCCCTTCATCTTCAGGCTGAACGCCACGTTGTCGAGCACGCTCAGATGCGGAAACAGCGCGTAATTCTGGAACATCATCGCCGTGCCGCGCTTCGCCGGGGGCAGGGCGCCGATCTCGCGGCCCGACAGGACGATGGTGCCGCCGCTGACTGGTCTCGTGGCCGGCGATCATCCGCAGCGTCGAGGATTTCCCGCATCCCGAAGGCCCGAGCAGGCAGGCGTAGGTTCCGGCGCGGAAATGATGGTTGATCGCGTCGACCGCGACCGTGTCTCCGTACCGCTTGGTCAGCGCGATCAATTCGAGATCGTTGGGGGATGACATCGACCGTTCCTCGTTCCGTGTTTTCCCAGCGAGCCGTCGAAGGCCCTGGTTCGCAAGGAGGGACGCTCCGCCGGAGCTGCAGAAAACCTGGAACTGCACGAGAAACGCGCAGACAGACCACGACTGGATGGTTAATTGTGCACTGGATTGTATACCAAATCGACAGCCCATGTACCGGGTGACGAATCGACCCGGAACCGGGAATGTGTGCGTCATGAGAGTTCTGCCGGAGACCGCCCGCGTGACATTCCAGCCGTCCCCCGCGCGACCCCTCTCCCGCAGGGGAAGCACGGCCGCCGTGGTCGAAGGGCTCGCCGACGCGATCCACGAGTTGCGCATCCCTCCCGGCACCAAGCTCGGCGAGGACGAGATCGGCGAGATCTACGGCGTCTCGCGCACCCTCGTGCGAGCCGCCCTACAACAGCTCGCGCATCACCGGCTGCTGACGATCGAACGCAACCGCGGCGCCTTCGTCGCGCGGCCCACGATCCGGGAGGCCCGCGAGGTCTTCGAAGCCCGCGCCCTGCTCGAGCCGCGCACCGCGCGCTCCGCCGCCGAGCGGGCGACGGCCGATGACATCGCCCTGCTCGACACGCATCTCGCCGCCGAGCACGAGGCGCTCGACGCTCAGGATGTCGGCCGCGCCCTGCGACTTTCGGGACGGTTTCATACCGAACTCGCGCGCATCGCCGATCAGGCCACCATCGAGGGGCTGATCGCAACGCTGGTCTCCCGGTCGTCCCTCATCATCGCGACCTACTGGCGGCGGAGCGGAGCCCTGTGCGAAAGCCACGCGCACCACGCGCTGCTCGCGGCCCTGTCCGACCAGGACGGCCAGCAGGCCGAAGACCTAATGCGATCGCATCTGCTCGACCTCTTGTCCGCGCTCGATCTGCGCGAGGGTGTGGCGCCGCCCCGGTCGCTGAGGCAGGCCCTTGTCGGAGACGATTGAGCGGATGTCCCTTACGGACCTCGAGACCGTGCTCGACTGGGCGGCGGCCAAGGGCTGGAATCCGGGACTCGACGACGCCCCGGCCTTCCGCGCCTTCGGCGGACCCGGCCGGTTTTCTCGTCCGCAAGGTCGGGGGCCGCGCCGTCTCGGCCATATCCGTCGTCAACCACTTCGACGTATTCGCCTTTCTCGGCCTCTACCTCTGCCACTCCCGTTTTCGCGGCCAATCTCGCAATCGACAGCAAGCTGCGTGGTTGCGACCTCGTTCGCCTCAAGGTGACCGATCTCGTCTCAGCTGGCTCAGTCCGCGACCGTGTGTCGGTCATTCAGAGCAAGACAGGCCGGCCAGTCCAGTTCGAGGTGTCCGAGAACAAGCGAGGATCGGTTCTTGAATGGGTCGCATCACCCGCCATGCTCGGTTGCGGGTTTCTGTTCCCTAGCAGGTTCCACGGCTCGCCCCACCTTTCGACGCGACAGTATGCGCGTCTTGTTCGAGATTGGGTGTCGGCGATTGGCCTGGATCCAAGCGGGTACGGGACGCATTCTCTCCGGCGGACCAAAGCCGCGCTGATCTATCGGAATACCGGCAATCTCCGGGCGGTTCAGCTCCTTCTCGGTCACACGAAGGTGGACAGCACGGTCAGATACCTGGGCGTCGAACTCGACGACGCTCTCAGCATCGCCGAGAAGATCGACATTTGAGACCTTGGCGGACGGCAGCAGTCGTCCGCCATCGCAGATCGGACGTCACCCAATCCTGTTCACAGCGACCGCTCGGAGCCCACGGCAGCCGTATTGAAATCGTGCCCTTCGCTCACGCAGCGAAACGGTGCCCTATCGGACCGGTGAGCTACGCCGCAACGCAGCCACGAAAGCCGTCATTCGTTAGGAGCACAGCGAGGTTCAGGGAGCCGATGACCGAGTTGCGGACGAAGCGCCATTTCGCTGAGAATGCACGAATGACAGCTTCCTTAATGCCCGCCTAAGTGCGAAAGGCTACAAAACACGTTACTTGCGGCCCGCAGACAGTTCTGCCCTGACCGCCACGTCGGCATCAAGAAAAGCTGCTTCGGGACTTGCGCCGACAGCATCGAAATAACGGCTCATGAAATTCCGGAAGGAAGCTGCCAGTGCGATGTCAGCGACGTTGAGGTCGCTGAATCCCAGCGCACGGAGCTTGTCGATGTCCTGCTCTGAGATCGTTGACGAGTTTCGGGTTATCTTCGCGGCATACTCAAGCATCGCGACCTGCCGCTCGCTCAATCCGCAGTCCTGTAGTCGCGATGAACGGCAATCGCGTGTCCTGCCCCAATGGAGTGGTCCGGTTTAAATCTTAGTGCATGACGGGTCTGGGAGCTACGGCCGGGGTGGCCGGCGAAGCGGCTCCGGATGGCGGAGCCGGCCACTGCACCATCTCGGGCGCTGGCGGCCGATAGCCGAGGGATGAGTGCGGGCGCTTGGCGTTGTAGTGCTTGCGCCAGCTCTCGATCACGATCTTCGCCTCGGCCAGACTGTAGAAGATCTCGCCGTTCAGGAGCTCGTCTCTGAGCTTCGCGTTGAAGCTCTCACAGTATCCGTTCTCCCACGGGCTGCCCGGCTCGATATAGGCCGTCCGGGCGCCTGCGGCGGCGATCCACTCTCTCACGGCCTTGGCGACGAACTCCGGACCATTGTCGGATCTGATATGGTCGGGAACGCCGCGCAGGATGAACTGATCCGACAGAACGTCGATGACGTCGGTCGATCGCAGTCTTCGATCGATCCGGATCGTCAGGCACTCCCGGGTGAACTCGTCGATCAGGTTGAGCATCCGGAACCTCCTTCCATCATGGGTCCGGCTCTCGACAAGATCGTAGGACCAGACATGGTTGGGTCGCTCAGGTCGGAGACGGATGCATGACCCGTCGTTGAACCAGAGCCTCGACTTCTTCGGTTGCTTCCGGGGAACCTTCAGCCCCTCCCGCCGCCAGATCCGTTCGACCCGCTTCAGGTTCACGACCCAACCTGCCTCGCGCAGCAGGGCCGTGATCCGCCGATAGCCGTAGCGGCCATACTGGGATGCGAGCGCGATGACGTCCGCGGTGAGCGCCTCCTCGTCGGGGCGCCCGCGCGGGACCTTCCGCTGGGTCGATCGATGCTGGCCGAGAATACGACAGGCAAACCGTTCCGAGACACCGAACTTCTGCATGACGTGATCGACACAACGACGGCGGCGGGCGGGGCTCAGAAGTTTCCCGAGGCGGCTTCCCGCAAGATCAGCTTCTCGAGTGCGAGATCCGAAACTGCCTTGCGCAGCCGCTCGTTCTCCTTCTCAAGCTCCTTCAGCCGCTTCACCCGGTTGGTCTTCAGGCCGCCATACTCTCTCCGCCACCCATAGTAGGTAAACTGCGTCACGCCGATCGACCGCACCGCCTCGGCCACCGACTGGCCGTGCGACACCAACACATCGACCTGCCGCAGCTTCGCAACGATCTCTTCGGGCTTGTGCTTCCTCCGGGGCATTCCTCTGTCCTCCATCTGGCTCGAAAGCCTGCTTCAGGGAGGACCACTTTTTAGGGGGCAGGCCAGCTTGTGCGAAGAGGTTCATCTCAACCTGGCCTATCGATGGTTTTGCAGGCTCGATCTGACGGATCGAGTGCCGGACCACTCGACTTTCTCCAAGAACCGTCACGGCCGGTTCCGCGACAGCGATCTGCTTCGGACGCTCTTCGAGGCCGTTGTCGAACGATGCATCCGGGAGGGCGTGGTCGGCGGTGAACGCTTCGCCGCCGATGCCAGTCTGATCGAGGCGGATGCCAGCAAACAGAACTCCACGGCCAAGGAGGACTGGAACCCGGACGAGATCGATCCCGCTGACGCGCCCCGCGCCGTGCGGGACTACCTGGCCACGCTCGACGACGCAGCGTTCGGGGCGGCCACCGAGGTTGCGCCGAAGTTCACCTCCCATTCCGACCCCGCCAGCCAGTGGACGGCCGCCCGTCATGGCCCCACATTCTTCGCGTATTCCAACAATTACCTGGTCGACACCGACCACGGCATCATCGTCGATGTGGAGGCGAGCCGGTCCATCCGAACCGCCGAGACCGGTGCGGCCCGGACCATGATCGACCGGGCCATGGACCGCTTCGGGCTCTATCCCGAGCCTCTGATCGCGGACACGGCGTATGGCTCGGGCCCGATGCTCGGATGGCTGGTCGAGGAGCACGGTATCGAGCCGCATATTCCGGTGATCGACAAATCCGAGCGGGCGGACGGCACGTTCTCGGCGCGCGAGTTCACCCATGACCGCAAGACGGACGCATACACGTGCCCGGCCGGGCAAAAGCTCAAACCGTACTGGCGGGACATGTCCCGGGCCCGTCCCGAATTCGGCAAGGACGGGTTCAAACGCTATTTCGCCCGACGACAGGATTGCGGCGCATGTCCGATCAAATCCAGATGCACGCCGAACCAGTCGGCCAGAAAGATCGCCCGCTCCGAGCATGAGGGCGCCCGCCAGATGGCCCGGGACATTGTCAAAACCGAAGAATACGGCCTGTTCTGCAAGCTCCGAAAGAAGGTCGAGATGCTCTTCGCCCATCTGAAGCGCATTCTGGGGCTCGGCAGGCTGAGGCTGCGGGGTCCGGGCGGTGCAAAGGACGAATTTCTACTCGCTGCCACCGCCCAGAACCTCAGGAAGCTCGCGAAACTCTTCCCGGAGACCCCCAAAGGTGATTTCGACCTGACACGAACGCGCTCGCCTTTTCTTCACAGCCGCGCCGGGCAACTTTCAAGAACGACTTTTTCAACGGAATATGGCGGAAGCTGCCATTGCGGTTGCGCCTGTTTGCACGTCCCGACCTAGTTGATGGGCAGGAGGGAAGAGCGCGATAATCGGAGTGCCGGAGATGGCGGCGCCGCGGTTGCGGAGCGGGTTACTCCGCCGGTTCGAAGGACACGGTGGCGGTTGGGACCGTGCCGCCTGGGAGGCCGATATAGGAGACCTTCACGCCGGCGAGGTCACCGACGGGCATGGGCGGGCCGAAGCCGCCGAGGCTGATGCGATCGCCGGGGACGAGGGTCTCGCCGATGGCGGCGAGATGGTCGGTGAGGTAGAGCACGGCGTTGATCGGGTTGCCGAGGATCGCGGCGCCGGGAAATTCGCCGATCAGCGCGCCTTCGGCATCCTGAAGCCGGACGATCATCGAGGCGAGGGCGATTTCCCAGGCGGCCGGATCGTCGATCGGGATCGGCGTGCCGGTCACGCCGGACCGGGCGCCGACGTTGATCGCGGTGATGATGTCCGCGTCGAGTTTCTCGCCCGGAGCGACCATCAGATCCGCAAGCTCGATGAAGGGCACGAAGCTCTCGAGGGAGGCGAGGACTTCCGCAACGGTGGTCGCCTCCATGACGGCCGAATCCTTGACCACGACGATGGCATCGGCCTCGACCAGCGGCCGACCACCGAAATCGCGAGGGATCGTCTCGCCTTCCTCGAGCAGCATGGCCGAATGGAGCTGGCCGACGACCGGCTCGGTGACGCCGAACTGCTCCTGCGCCGCCTCCGAGGTGAGCCCGACCTTCCAGCCGGCGGGCGGGCCGGCGACCTCGTCGAGCGCCGTGTTGACCGCGCCGCGGATGCAGAGCGCGGCCGCTTCATCGGCCACTGCGGGAGACGAGATGGTTTCGCGGGCCTCCCAGGCACGGGCGATCCCGGCACCGAGCGCATCGGTCTCGGGGGCGCAATCGGCCCGGGCAGGAGACGCGGAGAGCGTCAGGAGAGCGAGAAGGACGAGGCGCATGGCGAAGTCTCCGAGGATGGCATATCCGGGGGTCGGCAGACACAACTTTACCGTGCAAAAGTCGGATCGCAAGCCCGTGGCGCCGGTCGGGAGCCTCTGCTACGGCAGGGACATCATGCGCGTTGATCCCCGCATCTTCCTCGATCCGCTGCGTCTTGTGGCGGTCACCTGCCTGATCGGGTTTGTCGGGGCGGGGCTCGCGACGCTGGCCGGCCTGCCGGCGGCGGCGTTGATCGGCTCGGCGGTGACCGTCTCGCTGGTGACCTGGGGCGGGCTGAAGACGCGCATGGCGGAAGGGCTGCGCAATGCCGCCTTCGGGGTGATCGGCGTCTCGCTCGGGGCGGGGTTCACTCCGGACGTGATCGGGCAGATGGCGGCCTGGCCGGCAAGCCTCGGGCTCCTGCTGGCTTCGGTCGCGACAACGATGACGGCGGCGACGCTTCTCCTGATGCGAGGCTTCGGCATGGGGCGCGACACGGCACTTCTGGCGAGCAGTCCGGGAGCGCTGTCCTACGCGATTGCCCTTGCGGCGACGGGGCGCGGCGATGCGGTGGCGGTTCTGGTGGTGCAGGGGCTGCGGCTCCTGCTGATCGCGACGACGTTGCCGCTGCTGCTGACGGCACTTGGCGGACCGCCTGCGGAGGCGCTGAGGCCGGCCCTGACGGAGACGACCGGTCCGGCTGAAACGCTCGCCCTGCTCGCATTGACGGGCGTTTTCGGCTGGGCCGGGTTGCGGCGGGGCTGGCCGGCGGCATTCCTGCTCGCGGGGATGGCGACGAGCGGGATCCTCCATGCCGTGGGGCTGGTAGAGGGGCGGCCGCCGGGATGGCTGACCTTCGCGGGCTTCACAATCACCGGGGCGGCGATCGGGGCACGGTTTTCCGGAGTCGAGACGGCGATCTTGCGGCGGCATGCGGCGGCGGCGCTGGCGGTGACCTTGCTGGCCTCGGGGATCGCGGCGAGCTTCGCCGCTCTGACGGCGGGCATTCTCGGCATTCCGTTCACCCAGGCCTGGATCGCCTTCGCGCCGGGCGGAATCGAGGCGATGGCGGTAATGGCGCTTTCGCTCGGCTTCGATCCAGCCTTTGTCGCCACACATCATATCGCCCGGCTGCTCATCCTGTTCGCGCTGCTGCCGGTACTGATGAAGCGCCTGTCGTAATTGCTGCACGTGCGTGATTGTCGGGGCCTCGGGGGAAGGCTAGCTTCCGCGGAGAGGGTTTTGCAAGGGGAGCGTAGATGAAGATCGGGATCGTCGGAGCGGGGATGGTCGGCAGTGCGGCGGCCTATGCGATCGGGTTGCGGGGCGTGGTGGGCTCGATCGTGCTGGTCGACCGGGACGCGGCGCTGGCGAAGGCGCAGGCGCTCGACATCTCCCATGCGATGCCTTTCGCCTCGGCCACCATCGTGAAGCACGGCGACTATGACGCGCTGGCCGGTGCGGCAGTAGTGATCATCGCAGCCGGCGTGAGCCAGAAGCCGGGCGAGAGCCGGCTCGACCTGCTCGGGCGCAATGCCGAGGTGTTCCGGGAGGTCATCGGCGCGGTGATGGCGGTGGCGCCGGAGGCGATCCTGCTGGTCGCGTCGAACCCGGTGGACATCATGACCCATGTGACGGTGCGGCTGTCGGGGCTGCCGCCGCAGCGGGTGATCGGGTCGGGTACCATTCTCGACACCGCGCGGTTCCGCAGCCTGATCGGGCTCCATCTCGGGATCGCGCCGCAATCGGTGCATGCCTATGTTCTGGGCGAGCATGGCGACAGCGAGGTGCTGGGTTGGTCGGGGGCACGGGCGGGGTCGGTTCCGCTCAATTCGTTCGCGGCGCAGGTCGGCGCGCCACTGACGGCGCATCTGCGCGGCGAGATCGACCGGGACGTGCGCCATGCGGCCTATGCGATCATCGAGGGCAAGGGCGCGACCTGGTACGGAATCGGCGCCGGCCTTGCGCGGATCGTCACGGCGATCACCCAGGACCAGCAGGCGGTGCTGTCGGTCTCGATGGTGACGGCGGAAGTCGAAGGCGTACGGGACGTTGCACTCTCGGTGCCGCGGGTGGTGGGCCGCGAAGGCATCACCGTCGATCTGGTCCCGGAGCTCGATGCGGGCGAGCACGAGGCGCTGGCGGAGAGTGCGCGGATCCTCAAGAAGACTGCAGACGCCGTGGTGCCGTGAGGCTGTCAGGGCAGAGCGTCGAGCACGGTGCCGGCGATGCGGGCGGTCTCCCCCCAGCGGGGCAGCGCCGCGCCGGCTGTGCGGGCGGCAGTGGCCATGGCCTGGCGTAGGGCGAAGTCGGTCAGAAGGCCGCGCAGGGCGGCAGCGAAGGCTTCCGGGCTGTCCGGGAGGACGAGGATGCCGGTCTCGGGCGGCACGGTGTCGGGGACGGCACCGGTGCGGCACGAGACGATGGGCAGGCCGTGGACGAGGGCCTCGTCGAAGACGATTCCGTAGCCCTCGTAGCGGGTGGCGAGGGCGAAGATCGAAGCCGCCCGGTAGAGGGCGTCGAGTTCGGGCTGCGGCACGCGGCCGCCGAGGCGGACGCGCGAACCGAGGCAGAGGGTTTCGTGCTGGCGGGCGAGGGCTTCGGCGCAGGCGGGATCATGCGGGCTGCCCGCGATCACCGCCTGCCAGTCGAGATCAGTGAGACGGCCGAGGGCTTCGAGGAGGATGTCGTGGCCCTTGCGGGCGTGCTGGATGCCGACCGAGAGGATGAGTGGCGGCGTTATCGGGGTATTCGGGCCGTCGGGACGGTCGATTCCCGGGCGGGCGACGGTGATCCGGTCGGGGGGTACGCCGTAGCGCCCGACGAGGGTCGCACGGGTGTGGGGGCTCGGGACGAGGACGTGGGCGGCAAGGGCGAGGTTGTCGCGTTCGGTGGTGAAGAGGTGGCTCCGGCGGGTGTCGCTGAGGCCGCTCTCCAGGGCGAGGGGGTGGTGAATCATCGCGACGATGGGCGCGCGCACCTGCGAGAGGCCGGCGGTGTCGATCGCGCCGAAGACGAGGCCGTCGAGGATCAGCGGGCGCGCCGGGTCGAGGGCCGTGAGCTGGGCGACGGCGTCGGCCATGTCGGCCGGGCCGGGATCGGGGAAGCTCGCGGCGAGGCGGATATGCGTGACGTGGCGGCCGGCGCCGCGCAGGCCCTCGAGCAGCCGGCGCTCGTAGATGTAGCCGCCGGTCAGGGTCTCGATGTCGCCCGGGATGGCGAAGGCAGCGGGGCGCGGGCCGGGGCTCATCGGGTCAGCTGTTCGGCAGCGTAGCGGGCGAGGATGCGGCGCTCGACGGCGCCGACGGCGGCGTAGCCGAGTGCGGAGAGCACGGAGACCACGACGACGGCGCTCCAGAGCATGTCGTAATCCGAAAGCGAGGCGGAGAGCGCCATAAGGTTGCCGATGCCGTTGCCGGTAGCGAGCCACTCGACCACGGTGACGGCGAGGACCGAGGCCGGGACACTCATGCGGGCGGCGGCGAAGAAGGCGGGCAGCATGGCCGGGATGCGGACGCGCAGGAGGCGGGTGATCGGGCCGGCGGCGTAGGTGTCGAACACGTCCATGATCTGTCCCGGGGCCTGCCGCAGCCCGTGCAGGCAGGCGACGAAGGTGGGAAAGAACACCATCAGGGCAACGAGGGAGACGGTGCCGACCGCGCCACGCCCGAGCACGAGCACGACGAGCGGGGCAGTGGTGACGATGGGCACCGAACGCAGGGCGATGGCGAGGGGCATGGCCGTGGAGGCGAGGGCCGGCACGAGGACAAGAAGCATGGCGAGGCCGGCGCCGAGGGCGAGGCCGGCGAGATAGCCCGGCAGAAGGTAGATCGCGGTTTCGCCCAGCGCCGCGGCGAGGATGGCGCGGGTGCCGGCGGCATCGGGGGCGAAGACGAGGGCATCGAGCACCTCGGCCGGGCCCTTGGCGAAGAACGGATTGAGACCGAGGAGCTCTATGGTGCCCCACCAGAGCAGAAGCGCCGCGGCGGTGACCACGAGGGCGTGGCGCAGGGCCGGCAAGCGGCGGGCGGCGGGATCGGCGATATCCGGCGGGGCGAGGATCACGGGCGGGTCCGCGAGCAGCACGCGCCGCGCGAAGCGCCCGATGGCGACATAGGCGACGATCGCGACGCCCGAGGCGACGCTGGCGAGCGCCCAGGTCATCTCGACATCGAGTGCCCGCATGGCGCGGATGGTCAGCACACCCATGCCACGCTCGGCGCCGGTGAACTCCCCGATCATCGCGCCGAGAAAGGCGGCAGGGGCGGCGATCTGCAGGCCGGCGAAGAAATAGGGCCGCGAGGCCATCGCCCGCACATGAACCAGCGCCGAGAACCGGCCGCGGCCGTAGCTGCGCACGAGGTCAAACCAGCTCGCAGGGGCGGCGCGCAGGCCGACGAGGAGCGGTATCAGGGTGGTGTAGTAGACCGCGAGCGCGGCAAGGGTGATCTGCGGCCACGGGCCGGGGCCGAAGGAAACGCGCAGGATCGGGCCGAGCGCGACCAGCGGCAGGCAGAAGACCAGAAGGGCGAGGCTCGCGATCACCCTTTCGCTGCGGGGCCAGACGAAGGCGACGGTCGCCAGCGCCATTGCGGCGAGATTGCCCAGAAGGAAGCCTGCGAAGGCATTCGCGAGGGTGACAGCGAGCGCGCGGCCGGTGAGCCCGGGATTTTCGAGGAGCCAGATCAGCACTTCGGAGGGGGCGGCGAGCAGGTACGCGCCGCTCAGGCTGCGCGCGGCGAGTTCCCAGAGAAAAAGGACGACGACGACACCGAAGGTGGCGGTGCCGCCGGGAAGTCGGAGGCGCCGGCCCGAGGCGGAACCGCCGGGATGCCCGCTTCGGTCACTGCGCCGCGAGCGATGGACGTGCCTCGGCCATGCCCTTCGACAGGGCCATCGAGACATCTTCCACGAGGGTGGCGAAATCCGCGCGCCGGACGAAATCCGGCTCCCGAGGGCGCGGCAGATCGACGGCGATATCGGCAGCCACGCTGGCGGGGCGCGGCGAGAACACCACGATCCGGTCGGCGAGCATCACCGCCTCGGTGACGGAATGGGTGACGAGAAGGGTCGTGGTGCCGCGCGCTTCCCAGATCCGGGGCAGATCCTGTGCGAGTTGCTGGCGCGTCAGCTCGTCGACCGCACCGAAGGGCTCGTCGAGCAGAAGGAGCTGCGGTTCGGTCACGAGGGCACGGGCGATGGCCGCCCGCTGCCGCATGCCGCCCGACAGGGCGCCGGGACGGGTGTCGGCGAAGCCGTCGAGGCCGACGAGGGTGACGAGCTGGTCCACGGCCTGCGCGTCGGCCGGTTTCCGGGCGAGGTGGAGCGCGAGATCGATGTTGCCGCGCACGCTGCGCCACGGAAGCAGGGAGGGGTCCTGGAACGCCATGGAGAGACCGGCGCGGCGCACGGTCTCGGCGGGGGGGAGACCACCGATGGAGATCGCGCCGGAACTCGGCGCCTCGAGGCCCGCGATCATGCGCAGGATGGTGGACTTGCCGCAGCCCGACGGGCCGACGAGCGCCGTGGTCCGGCCGGGCGCGAACGTGATTTCGAGCGGCGCAACCGCCGCCACGCCACCCGGAAAGGTCTTGGCGAGCGCCGTGCAGACGATCTCGGGCGGCGGGGTCGAGCGGCTCATCGCATCAGGCGCCATGGACCTCTTCGAGGATCGAACGGTCCCAGAGATCGGGGGTGACGATGCGGCCGAGCAGGGCCAGCGTCTCGATGTTCGCCGCGACGGTCTCGTCGGTCCACCAGCCGAAACCGAATTCATCGGTCAGGTCGGAGAACATCAGCGGCACCTGCCGTTCGGCCTGCATCAGCTGGGTGGCTTCGTCCAGACCGGCATCGGGATGCATCGAGAGGGTCAGGGCTACGGCGGCAGCAAGATCTTCGCGGTAGGCCTCCCAGCCACGCACTTCGCCCGACATCAGCGCGACAAGCTCGGGCCGGCGGTTGGCGAGACTGTCGTCGGTAGCGATATAGGTCTGACTGTGGATCGCGTAGCCGTGATCGGCCATCAGCATGGTCACGCTGTCGATGCCCTCGATCGCCATTGCCACCGGCAGGTCGGTCTCCCAGCTCAGCAGGCAGTCGACCTCGCCGGCGATCAGCGGCTGGGCGGAATACTGGGTGGGGATCACCTCGATCGTGTCGATATCGACGTCGTTGAGGGTGCAGAGGGCCTGGAGGACCGGCATGTTGGCCAGCGCCATGCCGAGCCGCTTGCCCGACAGGTCGGCCGGCGCGTTGACCGGGTTGGCGGGCAGCGAGGTGATGACGAAGGGGTTCTTCTGCATGGCGACCCCGAGGATCTTGAAGGTGGCGCCCTCCGCGACCGCGGCCGCGGTGTAGTCGGCGGCCGACACGCCGACCAGCGCGGTTCCCGCCACGACGGGCGGTTCCACCGGGGCGTTCGGGCCGCCGGGAAGGAGCGCCACATCGAGCCCTGCCTCGGACCACCAGCCGCGATCCTGCGCGATGTAGCTGCCGGCGAACTGAACCGAATGAAGCCAGGAGAGCTGGAGGCCGACGGGCGTTTGCGCGAAGGCTGGGCGGGGCACCATGCCGAGCATGCCCGCTCCGAAAGCGGCGCCACCCGATGCGATGAGGTTTCGGCGCGAGATCTTTCTCGAGTTCATTTTTCGGATACTCCCCGTTTTCCGGTCCAAACCCACAACTCAGAGCCTACGTACGAGGTTGCCGATGACAAGGGCGGAACGCCGCTGCGCGACCTTTGGCCCTTGCCCGCACAAATTTGCCTATATTCCGGGCGGTGCGCCGCGCGGCATGCGCAGAAGCGGAACGATCCCGGGCAGAACGGCGGCGATGAAGACGAGCCCGAAGGCGAGGCTGGCGGCGAAGCCCTGCGTCGCGGTGGCGCCCACCAGCGGGAAAAGGGCGGCCGCGGCGCCCTCGCGCGAGCCCAGCCGCTCACCGAGATCGGGATCAGCATGGTCAGGAGGATGAGCGGCACCAGAGCGAAGATGCCCACCAGCGGCAGCGGGGCGCCGATGGCAATGGCGCAGAACGCGAAGGCGGCGAGGTTGCCGGCCGCCGTCGCGAAGCTGAGCGCGGCCTGCCGGGGCAGCACGCTGCGCGACAGAAGGGCGGCATCGAGGGCGTCGTGGAGACCGGTGACGAGCCGGCCCGCCGCTCCCGGGAGCCGCGCCCCGGCCCAGATTGCGGCGATCGCCCCGGCCCCGCCGGCGATCAGGAGACCGACCGTGACCGCGACCCCAGTGTGGCCAGTCGAGACCGCCCGGCGCCCACCAGGTCACGAAGAAGGCGCAGGTCATCATCAGGAAGAGCGCGACCTGCCCCGCCAGCCGCTCGAAGATCACCGCCTGTCCGGAACGGACCAGACCGGCCTGACCCCGGGCGCGGACGGCCCGGCCGGCATCGCCGACCATGCCGCCGGGCAGC
>CAWGUH010000021.1:0-379269 GCA_963825715.1 uncultured Alphaproteobacteria bacterium
GTCGCGCCCTGATCCGGAATGGAGCGCCTGTGCGGCGGACGGGCGATACCCGGGCGCGCGGCAGCTTGGCAGCGATGCCGGACCGGCCGAGGCCCCCTCAGGCGGCGCGGCGCGGGGGGATCGAGTAGGTGAGGCCGGCGCGGGCGACGGGGCCTTCGACGCCTTCGGAGAAGATCAGCACGTCGCCGACCGAGAGCGTGCGGCCGAGCTTGAGGATGCGGGTCTCGGCGGTGAGCGCACCGGTGCCGGGCTTGCGCATGAAATCGATCGAGCAGTTCGTGGTGACGGTGAGCGCCTCGCTGCCGATCATCGCCAGGGTGGCGATGTAGAAGGCGCAATCGGCCAGGGTGAACATCGCCGGCCCCGAGACGGTATCGCCGGGGCGCAGATCGGCCTCGGTGGCGATCATGCGGATGCTGGCGAAGAACGGCTCGAGTTCGAGCACCTCGAAGCGCTCGCCGAGTTGCGGGAAGACCTCGCGGAGATAGGCCTGCATTTCGGGAATGGTGAAGTGAAGCTGCATCGGGGCCTTCCGGTCGTCGGGATTATCCCCCAGACTGACCCGAGGCCGCGGCCAAGAGCAAGGACGGACAGGATGCAGGACGAACTGGTATTGCGCGAGGATGCGGGCGCGGTGGCGACGCTGACGCTCAACAACCCCGCGAAGCTCAACGCGCTGTCGGAGGCGATGCTGGAGGCGCTGCAGGACCGGCTCGATGCGCTGGCGGAGGACGCGGCGATCCGTGCGGTGGTGCTGCGCGGTGCGGGGCGTGCCTTCTGCGCCGGGCACGATCTGCGCGAGATGACCGATGCGCGGCAGTCGGAGGATGGTGGCCAGGCGGTGTTCGCGGCGCTGTTCGAGCGGTGTGCGCGCGTGATGATGTCGATCACCGAGCTGCCGCAGCCGGTGATCGCCGAGGTGCAGGGGATCGCCACGGCGGCGGGCTGCCAGCTCGTCGCGACCTGCGACATGGCGGTGGCGGCGAAGGGTACGCGCTTCGGGGTGAACGGGGTGAATATCGGCCTGTTCTGCTCGACGCCGATGGTGGCGCTGACACGCAATATCGGCCGCAAGCGCGCCTTCGAGATGCTGACCACCGGCAACTTCCTCGACGCGTCGGAGGCCCTCGATCTCGGGCTGGTCAACCATGTGGTGGCCGCCGATGCGCTGTCCCACGAAGCCATGCTGCTGGCCGGGACAGTGGCCGCGAAGCTCGGACCGGTGGTGCGGATCGGCAAGCGGGCGTTCTACGAGCAGGCGGAGATGTCGCTCGCGGAGGCCTACGACTTCACCGGCCGGGTGATGACCGAGAACATGATGCGCGAGGACACCGCCGGCGGGATCGCCGCCTTCCTCGACAAGCGCCCGCCGGACTGGAAGCAGTAGCGGCCTCAGCCGCGGGCGATGCGCTCGCTGCGCGGATAGAGCGCTGCGAAGCGGCAGCGGATGATCAGCACGAAGAGCAGGACCGCGCCGAGCTGGTGGACGATGGCGATCTGCCACGGCGCGGCGTACATCACCGTGACGATGCCGATGCCGACCTGGATCGCCAGCATCAGCATCATGTCGCGCCAGGCGCGGCGGATGTCTCCGGCGGCGGATTTGCGGCTGGCGAGCCAGGCGAGGAGCCCGAGCAGCGCGAGGATGTAGCCGAGGACACGGTGGTTGAACTGCACCAGTGCCGGGTTCTCGAGGAAGTTGCGCCAGAGCGGCGCGATGTTGAAGGCGTCGGACGGGAAGACCTCGCCGCCCATCAGCGGCCAGTCGATGTAACCGCGGCCGGCGTCGATTCCGGCGACCAGCGCGCCGAGCAGGATCTGCGCGAAGCCGACGATGATCAGCAACGTGCCCCAGCCCATCAGCCTTTCGTTGCGCTGGCGGCGGGTCTGCAGCAGGTCGGCCTCGCTGCGGCGGAGCGACATCATGTACCAGGCGATCAGGCCGAGGATGGTGAAGGCGAGGCCGAGATGGGTGGCCAGCCGGTAGGAGGCGACGCTGACCATGCGGCCCTCGAGCCCGGAGGCGACCATCCACCAGCCGATGGCGCCCTGCAACCCGCCCAGCGCGCCGAGGCCGAGAAGGCGTCCGGTCCAGCCGGTGGGAATGCGCCGCCGGGCCCAGAACCAGAGGAAGCCAAGGCCCCAGACGAGGCCGATGACCCGGCCGAGCTGGCGGTGGCCCCATTCCCACCAGTAGATCACCTTGAACTCGTCGAGGGTCATTCCCCGGTTGACGAGCTGGTACTGCGGGATCTCGCGGTACTTGTCGAATTCGGCCTGCCACGTGGCGGCGTCGAGCGGCGGCAGGGCGCCGGTGACCGGGCGCCATTCGGTGATCGAGAGGC
The DNA here is from genome assembly GCA_963825715.1 of uncultured Alphaproteobacteria bacterium. Lineage (GTDB taxonomy): Bacteria > Pseudomonadota > Alphaproteobacteria > Rhodobacterales > Rhodobacteraceae > Amaricoccus. The sequence goes on from CAWGUH010000021.1 coordinate 2,346, forward strand.
CCGAATCGGTGAGGCGTGTCATGCCGCCCACCGCGATCATCACCACGACGAGGGCGAAAAGGATGCCGAGCCAGACGGCGATGGCGCCGCGGGCGGCCTCGGGCCGGCGCTTGCGGGCGGGGGTCGCGGGGGCGGGGCCGGTCTCGGAGACCTCCTCGAAAATGCTGCGGGGCTTCGTCATGTCGCTCTCCGGTCTGCTCGGTGCTGACGTGTCATTTGCGCCCGCGCGGGCCTTCCGCAAGGGCCCGCACCACGCCGTGCAGGATGCGGATGTCGGTTTCGGTGAGCGGCGCGCGATGGAAAAGGTTCTCGAGATTGCCCTGCATGCGGGCGCGTTTTTCCTGCGGGTAGAAGAAGCCGACATCGTCGAGGCGGCTGATGAGGCGGTCGAGGAAGCCGTCGATTTCCGCCCCTTCCGCAAGGCGGCCGCGCGCGACGCGCTGCGCCTCGCCGGGCTGCGGGAGCGTGCCACGGCCCCATTCGTAGGCCATCAGCAGCACGCATTGCGCGAGGTTGAGCGAGCCGAAGGCCGGGTTGACCGGCACCGAGACCACGGCGCTGGCACGCACCACGTCGGCGCTTTCGAGCCCGGCGCGTTCAGGGCCGAAGAGCACGCCGACGCGCTCGCCGGCAGCGATCATCGCGCGGGCCTCCTCCATGGCGCGTTCGGGCGTGAGCACCCGCTTCGTGAGCGCCCGATCCCGGGCGGTGGTGGCGTAGACCACGCCGAGATCCGCGCAGGCGGCGGCGGTGCTGTCGTCGACGCGGACGGCGTCCATCACCGGGGCGGCGCCACTCGCGGTGGCCTCGGCGCGGGGATTGGGCCAGCCATCACGAGGGCTGACGAGGCGCAGTCGGGTGAGGCCGAAATTCCACATTGCCCGGGCCGAGGCGCCGATGTTCTCGCCCATCTGCGGACCGACGAGGATGAAGACCGGCTGGGGCGCCGGGGCCGTCTCGTCGCGCCTGCCGTGATCGGTTCCTGCCACCGGTCCCGCCTCCCCGTCCGGACCCCGTGCCGGAGGGCGGGTGATACGCCGCGCAGGACTTGCAGGCAAGGGAGCCAGAGCCCCGCCACGAGGGTATACGAGCGTATACAACGCTTTCCTTTCCCGGCACGATGGGCTAGAGAGGCCGGGTCCGAATCCTGACACCCATCTGCGAGGGAACGCCTCAATGACCAAGATCAAAGTCCTAAATCCGGTCGTCGAACTCGACGGCGACGAGATGACCCGGATCATCTGGGACTTCATCAAGCAGAAGCTGATCCTGCCCTATCTCGACATCGACCTGAAATACTACGATCTTGGCATCGAGGAGCGCGACCGGACCGACGACCAGATCACGATCGATGCGGCCAACGCGATCAGGGAACACGGCGTCGGCGTCAAATGCGCGACCATCACCCCTGACGAGCAGCGCGTCGAGGAATTCGGCCTCAAGCAGATGTGGCGCTCGCCCAACGGCACGATCCGCAACATCCTCGGCGGCGTGATCTTCCGCCAGCCGATCATCTGCCGGAACGTTCCGCGGCTGGTGCCGGGCTGGACGAGGCCGATCGTCGTCGGCCGCCATGCCTTCGGCGACCAGTACCGTGCCACCGATTTCCGCTTTCCGGGGTCGGGCAAGCTCACCATCAAGTTCGTCGGCGACGATGGCGAGACCATCGAGCGCGAGGTGTTCCAGGCACCGGGCGCCGGCGTGACGATGGCGATGTACAATCTCGACGAGTTCGATCCGCGACTTCGCGCGGGCCTCGATGAATTACGGGCTCTCCCTCGGCTGGCCGGTCTATCTTTCGACCAAGAACACCATCCTCAAGGCCTATGACGGGCGGTTCAAGGACCTGTTCCAGGAGGTGTTCGACGCGGAATTCGCGCAGAAGTTCGCGGATGCCGGGATCACCTACGAGCACCGGCTGATCGACGACATGGTGGCCTGCGCCATGAAGTGGAACGGCGGCTATGTCTGGGCCTGCAAGAACTACGACGGCGACGTGCAGTCCGACACGGTGGCGCAGGGCTTCGGCTCGCTCGGGCTGATGACGAGCGTGCTGATGACGCCGGACGGCCAGACCGTCGAGGCCGAGGCCGCGCATGGCACGGTGACGCGGCACTACCGCCAGCACCAGGCCGGCAAGGAGACCTCGACGAACTCGATCGCCTCGATCTACGCCTGGACCGGCGGCCTCAAGCACCGCGCCAAGCTCGACGACAACACCGCACTCCTGACCTTCGCCGAGACGCTCGAGCGCGTGACGGTGGAGACGGTGGAATCGGGTTTCATGACCAAGGATCTCGCCCTGCTGGTCGGGCCGGACCAGAAATGGCTGACCACGATGGGCTTCCTCGAGAAGGTCGACGAGAACCTCAACGCCGCGCTCGCGGGCTGATGGATGGCGGGCCCGGAGGAGGCGAGCCGCCGCTTCCGGGCACCCGGCACGCGGGTTACGAGGATGCCCAGAGCCTGTTCGTCGGAACGGTCCTGGCTGCCACCGGCCTCGCGATCCTGCAGCATCTGGGGCTCGTCACCGGGCAGATCGCAGGACTGGCGCTTCTCGCGACACACTGGACCGGCTTCGGCTTCGGGCCGGTGTTCTTTGTGCTGAACCTGCCGTTCTACCTGCTGGCGCTGCGGCGGATGGGGCGGCCCTTCGTGGTCAAGACGGTGATCGCGGTGGGGCTGTTCTCGCTGCTTGTCTGGGCGCAGCCCATGTTGCTCACCTTCGCCGACATCCAGCCGCTTGCCGGGGCGATCCTCGCCGGGATCCTGTCCGGGACCGGGCTTCTGGTGCTGTTCCGGCACCGGGCGAGTCTCGGCGGGATCGGGATCATGGCGGTCTGGCTGCAGGAGCGCACCGGCTTCCGGGCGGGCTGGACGCAGATGACGGTCGACGTGGTGGTGTTCGGGCTGGCGGCGCTGACGCTGCCGCCGATGGCGGTGCTCTACAGCCTCGTCGGCGCGGTCGCACTGAACCTCGTGATCGCGATCAATCACCGCGCCGACCGCTACATCGGGATGTGAGGCCTCAGAGGCCCTCGACGATCACCAGATCGCGCACCGCAGCACCACGGGCATGGGCCAGCGCCGTCTGGTATTCCTCGGACCGGTAGCAGGCCTCGGCCGCTTCGACGCTCGGGAAGAGGGCGACCACGTTGCGGGGCCTGTCGGTGCCTTCGAGCTGGACGTGGCGGCCGCCGCGGGCGAGGAACTTGCCTCCGTGATGCTCGATGGCCGCGGTCGCCCCGCTGGCGTAACGGCCATAGGCGGCCTCGTTGGTCACGATGACATGGGCGATCCAGTAGGCGGGCATCGGGGTATTGTCCTCCGAGGGGGTCAGGCGCCGAGCAGGGCGCGCGCGGCGGCGATGGCCTCGTCGGCCTTCGCCGGATCGGATCCGCCGGCCTGAGCCATGTCGGGCCGGCCGCCGCCGCCCTTGCCGCCGAGAGCTTCGGCGGCGGCGCGGACGATCTCGACGGCGGAGATGCGGTCGGTGAGGTCGTCGGTGACCCCGGCGGCGACGGCGGCCCGGCCGCCGGTATCGGCGACCAGCAGGATCACACCGGAGCCGAGGCGGGTCTTGTGCTCGTCGATCAGGCCACGCAGATCCTTGCCGGAGACGCCCGAGAGGCTGCGGGCGAGGAACTTCACGCCGGCGATCTCCTCGGCCTCGCCGTCGGAGGCACCGTCACCGCCGGAGCCGGCCATGGCGAGGCGGCGGCGCAGGTCCGCCAACTCGTCGGCCTGGGCGCGGCGCTCGTCGAGAAGCGCGCGGATGCGGGCGGGCAGTTCGTCGGGGCGGGTCTTCAGGAGTGCGGCGGATTCGGCCAGCGCCGCCTCCTCGGCAGCGACGAAATCGAGGGCCGCCGACCCGGTCAGCGCCTCGACGCGGCGGATACCGCTGGCCGAGGCGCCCTCGGAGACCAGCTTGAAGGTACCGATCTCGCCGGTATGCGTCACATGGGTGCCGCCGCAGAGCTCGAGCGAATAGGTGTCGCCGGAGGCGCCGAGGCCACTCGCGGGCTGGCGGCCCATGGAGACGACGCGGACCTCGTCGCCGTATTTCTCGCCGAAGAGCGCGCGGGCGCCGAGGGCCTGGGCGTCGTCGGGCGTCATGATGCGGGTCTCGACCGGCGTGTTCTGGCGGATGAAGTCGTTGACCTCGCGCTCGACGCGGGCGCGCTCCTCCGCGCTCATCGCCTTGGCGTGGGCAAAGTCGAAGCGCAGTCGGTCGGGGGCCACGAGGCTGCCGCGCTGGGCGACGTGGTCGCCGAGCGCCTGGCGCAGCGCCTCGTGCAGCAGGTGGGTGGCGGAATGGTGGGCGCGGATCGCGGCGCGGCGGGCGTGGTCGACGGCGAGTTCCGCCGGGGCGCCGACGCGCAGCCGGCCCTCGAGGATGCGGCCCGAATGGACGAAGAGGCCGGCCTTCTTGCGCACGTCGGAAATCGCGACCCGCGCACCTTCGCTCAGCAGCGTGCCGGCATCGCCGACCTGGCCGCCGGATTCGGCGTAGAAAGGCGTCTGGTTGAGGACGATCTGCACCTCCTCGCCGGCATCTGCATGCTCGACGCGCGCCGAGCCCAGCACGAGGGCTGTGATCTGACCCTCGGCGGTTTCGGTGTCGTAACCGAGGAATTCGGTGGTGCCGTGCTCCTCGGCGATGTCGAACCAGACCGCCTCGTCGGCGGCGTCGCCGGAGCCGGCCCAGGCGGCGCGGGCCATCCGCTTCTGCTCGGCCATCGCCGCGTCGAAGCCGGCGACGTCGACGCCGCGCTGCTTCTCGCGCAGCGCGTCCTGGGTGAGGTCGAGCGGGAAGCCGTAGGTGTCGTAGAGCCGGAAGGCAGCTACACCGGGCAGAGGGGCGCCGTCGGGAAGCTTCTCGAGTTCGTCGTCGAGCAGGCGCAGGCCGCGGTCGAGTGTGGCCTTGAAGCGGGTCTCCTCGGCCTTGAGCGTTTCCTCGACCAGCGACTGGGCGCGGGTGAGTTCGGGGAAGGCGCGGCCCATCTGGGTGACGAGGGCAGGCACGAGGCGGTACATCACCGGGTCGTCGGCGCCGAGCAGATGGGCGTGGCGCATGGCGCGGCGCATGATCCGGCGGAGCACGTAGCCGCGGCCCTCGTTGGAGGGCAGCACGCCGTCGGCGATCAGGAAGGCGGTGGAGCGCAGGTGGTCGGCGATGACGCGGTGATGGACCTTGCCGGGGCCGTCGGGATCGCTCGCGGTGGCGCGGGCGGCGGCCTCGATCAGGCTGCGCATCAGGTCCGTGTCGTAGTTGTCGTGCTTGCCCTGCAGGACGGCGCCGATGCGCTCGAGCCCCATGCCGGTGTCGATGGAGGGGCTGGGCAGCGGATCGCGGCTCTCGTCGGCATGCTGCTCGTATTGCATGAAGACGAGGTTCCAGATCTCGATGAAGCGGTCGCCGTCCTCGTCGGGGCTGCCCGGCGGGCCCCCGGCGACGGCGGGGCCGTGATCGTAGAAGATCTCCGAGCAGGGCCCGCAGGGGCCGGTGGGGCCCATCATCCAGAAATTGTCGGAGGTGGCGATGCGAATGATCCGCTCGTCGGGAAGGCCGGCGACCTTCTTCCAGAGATCGGCGGCCTCGTCGTCGTCGTGATAGACGGTGACAAGCAGCTTGTCCTTTGGCAGGCCGAATTCGGTGGTCAGGAGGTCCCAGGCGAGCGGGATCGCGGCTTCCTTGAAGTAGTCGCCGAAGGAGAAGTTGCCGAGCATTTCGAAGAAGGTGTGGTGGCGGGCAGTGTAGCCGACATTGTCGAGATCGTTGTGCTTGCCGCCGGCGCGCACGCATTTCTGGCTGGTGGTGGCGCGGGTATAGTCGCGGTGCTCGAGGCCGGTGAACAGGTTCTTGAACTGCACCATGCCCGAATTGACGAACATCAGCGTCGGATCGTTGCGCGGCACCAGCGGCGAGGACGGGACGACGGCGTGGTCGTTCCGGGCGAAGTAGTCGAGGAAGGTCGTGCGGATGTCGTTCAGGCTGGACATGCTGATCCCGTCGCGGAAGGCTGTTCCGGACGCGGCCCTCGCGCGGCGCGCCGGTCATTCAGGCGACGGTGTTAGCGCCCCGGGCCGGCGCTGTCCACGCCCGCGCGGCACCGGCTGGCGCGGGCGTGAAATGGAGACGCTCCGGGAAGTCCCAGGGGCCGGTCAGGATCAGTCGTCGAGCGCGTCGACCGGGTCTTCCTCGTCGGACATGCCGAAATCGAGGCCGTGGGCGGCGCGGATCTTGTCCTCGATCGACCAGGCGATGTCAGGGTTTTCCTTGAGGAAGGTCTTGGCGTTCTCGCGGCCCTGCCCGATGCGCTGGTCGTCGAAGGAATACCAGGCGCCGGACTTCTCGACGATGCCGAGCTTGACGCCGAGATCTACCAGTTCGCCGCGCTTCGAGATGCCCTCGCCGTACATGATGTCGAATTCGACCTGCTTGAACGGCGGCGCGACCTTGTTCTTGACCACCTTGACGCGGGTGGCGTTGCCGACGACCTCCTCGCGATCCTTGATCGCGCCGATGCGGCGGATGTCGAGGCGGACGGAAGCGTAGAACTTCAGCGCGTTGCCGCCGGAGGTGGTTTCCGGCGAGCCGAACATCACACCGATCTTCATGCGGATCTGATTGATGAAGATCACCATGCATTGCGAGCGCGAGATGGCGGAGGTGAGCTTGCGCATCGCCTGGCTCATCAGCCGGGCCTGGGCGCCGACCTGACTGTCGCCCATGTCGCCCTCGAGCTCGTTCTTCGGCGTGAGGGCGGCGACGGAATCGACCACCACGACCGAGACGGCGCCGGACCGCACCAGCGTCTCGGTGATCTCGAGCGCCTGCTCGCCGGTATCGGGCTGGGAGATCAGGAGCTCGTCGATGTTGACGCCGAGCTTCTTGGCATAGACCGGATCGAGGGCGTGCTCGGCATCGACGAAAGCAACCACGCCGCCGTTCTTCTGTTCCTCGGCGAGGACGTGGAGTGCGAGCGTCGTCTTGCCCGAGCTTTCGGGACCGTAGATCTCGACGATCCGGCCCTTGCGGCAGGCCGCCGATGCCGAGCGCGATGTCGAGGCCGATGGAGCCGGTGGAGATGGCGGCGATGTCGAGGGCGGGCGTGGAGCCCAGCCGCATGATCGAGCCCTTGCCGAAGCTGCGCTCGATCTGCGCAAGGGCTGATTCCAGCGCCTTTTCCTTGTCCATCCCGCCGCGCCTCTCGGAGAAATCCACGATCTGCCTGTTCATTGCTGCCTCTTATTCCACACTTGCCGGAGCACGGCAATCAAGGTTGTGTTCATGTCTTGTTCCTGTCGGACACCATGGGACCGAAACAGGAACATTTCAAGACAAATCGGCGGGTTCGTTAATGCGTTCGGGATGCGTGACTCTTCTAGCCGTCGAGGGTTTCCTTCACGCGTTCGGTGAGTTCGGGGAGCGTGAAGGGCTTGGGGAGGAAGGCTGCGTCGGGGATGCCGCTGTCGCCGCCGGAGAAGGCATCCTGGGCATAGCCGGACATGAAGATCACCTTGGCATCGGGGCGGCGCTTGCGGGCCTCGCGGACCCAGGCCGGGCCGTCGAGGCCGGGCATGATGACGTCCGAGAGCATGATGTCGACATGCAGGCTCTCGTCTTCCAGCACCTCGAGCGCCTCCTCGCCCGAGGCGGCCTCGATGACGGTGTAGCCGCGGAGTTGCAGCGCGCGGGCGGCGAAGGATCGGACCGGGTCCTCGTCCTCGACCAGCAGCACGAGGCCACGGCCGGTGAGGTCGCGCGGGCGGCGCACCTCGGGTTCGACGACGGGTGCGGCTACGGCGCTGCGCTCGTAGGCCGGCAGGTAGATCGAGAACATCGCCCCGCCGCTCTCGGGGTTGGCCGCGAAGATGAAACCGCCGGTCTGCTTGATGATGCCGTAGGCGGTGGAGAGACCGAGGCCGGTGCCCTCGCCGACCTGCTTGGTGGTGAAGAACGGCTCGAAGATCTTGTGGAACTTGTCGGTCGGGATCCCGGTGCCGGAATCGGCGACTTCGATCACGACATAATCCCCCTTCAGAACGACGGCGCGGTCGCGGTGCATGTCCTCGGCGAGATGCTCGTTGCGGGTGGTGATCCGTACCTCGCCGCCGCGGGGCATGGCGTCGCGGGCGTTCACCACGAGGTTCATGATCACCTGCTCGAGCTGGCGCTCGTCGACGCGGACCGGCGCGAGGTCGGGGCCGTGCTCGATGCGCAGCGTGACCTTCTCCGAAAGGAGGCGGTTCAGGAGATGCGCGAGTTCGGAGAGCGTGTCCTGCAGGTTGATGATTGTCGGGCGCAGGGTCTGCTTCCGGGAGAAGGCGAGGAGCTGCTTGACGAGGGCGGCGGCGCGGTTGGCGTTCTGGCGGATCTGCATGAGGTCGCCGTGTTCGACATCCGCAACGTCGTGGCGCATCAGCAGGAGGTCGCAATGACCGTTGATCGCGGTCAGGAGATTGTTGAAGTCGTGGGCGACGCCGCCGGCGAGCTGGCCCACCGCCTGCATCTTCTGGGACTGGACGAATTGCGCCTCGAGGGTCTTGAGCTCGGTGGCATCCGAAAGCACCGCCAAGAGGGCGGGTTCGCCGTCGAGGACGGTGCGGGTGAAGGCGACCTGCAGGAAGATCTCCTGGCCTTCGGTCTTGCCGCGGGCGACCTCGGAGCGGCCGAGCGCGCGGCCCTTGTTGGTGTCGTCGAGCCGTTCGGAGATCGAGCGGCCGAGACCCTCGATCAGGTCGGCGATCGCGGCTCCCGGCTCGACCTGCGCGCCGAGAAGCTGGCGGGCAGCTCGGTTGGCGAAGGTCAGGGTTCCGTCGGGCTTGAGGCGTGCAAGCGCGACCGGAAGATCCTCGAGAAAATGGTTCGGCACGAGGCCGGAGACCTCCGCGCCGTCGAGCGGCACCAGCACCACATCGCGCAGGCCGCCAACATCACGCAGAACGATGGCGCGCATCGCCCGGCCGGAGACCGCGGTCACATGCACCGCATCGGGCTTCAGGGGGCCGTCGCTCAGGAGATCGGCCAGCGCGGTCGGGAGGGTGCCGGCCAACTCCGCGGCGGCGGCGTTCGACTGAAGCACGCGATCCTCGGCATCGAGACGCATCCAGGGCACCGGGGCGGCCGAGAAATCGGCGCCGGTGGGCTCGGGCGCCGGCAGTCGTTCGATCCGCCACAGGAGGCTGCGCGCGCCGTAGCGGATGACCGAAATCCGCTCGGTTCCGTCGGCGAGGGTTTCGCTTGCGGCGCCGTTGAGGCGCGCTTCGCGGCAGAGGCGGTAGAGCGCGCCGCCGGGATCGGGCACGCGGCCCTCGAGAAGGTGCTCCTCTGCGCCGGCGGGATTGCTCGCGCGGATCCGGCCCGTGAGATCGGTGAGATAGACCGGGTCGATGTCGCTCTCGAAATAGCCGATGCCGCTGCGCCGGCCGCCCGCGCGGCTGGCGAGGCCCAACTCCCCGAGGATCCGCGCGCCGCCGAACACCATGAGCGCGATGGCCAGCGAGGTAGGGATGACCACGGGTCCGGTCCAGAACCCGGCCGCCGTGGAGGCCAGGAGTCCGCCACCGCCGAGAAAGGCGAGAAGGGCGCCGAGGTTTCCCGGCTCCTCCGCATGGACCCGTTGGGATCTGGTCTCCTGCACGTGCGTCCTTTCGGTTCACTCGCCCTTGCGGCCCGGCAGAGCGACGGTTCAACCACGTCGGAGGTTAACAGAAGCTCAATGCACGTTAAAGTTGTATCATGCCGGCGCCCGGAATCGCGCGAGAAAGAAGCCGTCGCCGCCTTCGAGGGGGCTCAGGCGCCTTTCGGAGAGCATTTTCCACTCGGGGTGGCGCAGCGCGAAGGCTTCCGCCCGGTCCTCGTTTTCGACACGGAACAGGGAGCAGGTGGCATAGACAAGGAGGCCGCCGGGGCGGACATGGGCCAGGGCCGAATCGAAAATCCCGTCCTGGAGCGGCGGGAATTCCGCAAGGGAGGCGGGCGTGAGCAGCCATTTGCCGCCGGGCTTGCGGCGCCAGACCCCGGAGCCCGAGCATGGCGCATCGACGAAGACGAGGTCGCAGATCGGGCCGAGGGCGCCGAGGGCGTCCGCATCGAGGATCTCGATCGCGGCGCCGGCGCGACGGGCGCGGCCGGGAAGGTCGTTCATGCGGCGCGGATTGATGTCCCAGGCCAGCACGTTGCCCCGTCCGCCGAGGGCGGCGGCGAGGGCGAGGGATTTGCCGCCGCCGCCGGCGCAGTAATCGAGCACCGTCATGCCCGGTTCGGCCCCCAATTCGGCGGCGGCGATCTGGCTCGAGATGTCCTGCAGCTCGACCATCCCCTGACTATAGGCACGGCTCGCGGCGACGAGGCGCGGATTTTCTTCCACACGCAGCGCATCGGGAAGCTGGGGCAAGGGGTTTGCCTGCACGCCGTCACGGGCGAGGACCACCATTGCCGCGCGCGGATTGGTCTTGAGGGTGTTGACCCGCAGATCCACCGGCGCGCGCTCCTGCATCGTCCGCATGACGGGTTCGAAATCGGCGCCCAGTGATGCCGCGAGGTCCGTCGCCAGCGCCTCGGGCACGTCGAGGGTCACGAGGGCGGGCGCCTCGGCCGGGTCACGCGCCAAGGCGACGCGCTCGTCCGGGGTAAGGGGGGCCGGATCGAAGCCCTCACCGGTGAAGAGCGGGGCCGGATCGGCACCGGCGCGCAGCTCGCGGGCGGCGACGATGGCACGGCCGCTGTCGGCACCGCCAAGCCAGCCGAGCGAGCGGCGGCAGCGCAGCCCCTCGAACACGATGTCGCGCACCGCGGCGCGGTCCTTCGAGCCCGCAAATCGGCTCGCCCTCGCCCAGCGCGTCAGCGCGCGTTCCGGCGGATCACCGGCGATGATCGCATCCAGAAGCTCGATCGCGGCGGAAAGGCGGGCACCCGGTGTCATGGGGCGCTGCTTGCCTGCAAACCGGAGCCGGCGCAAGCGAACGGCACGCCGTCCGGCTGCGGAACGCAGACGTGCGGCGCCTTGCGGCGCCGCACGTCCGAAATCCTACGAACTTGTCGTGTCAGGCGGCGACGCGCGCCTCGAGCACGGACCCGACATGCTGCTGGGCCTTGACCTCCTCGATGCCATTCACCGCGGCGACCTCGCGGGTCAGCCGTTCGAGCGCGGCTTCGTAGAGCTGGCGTTCGGAATAGGACTGCTCGCGCTGGTCATCGTTGCGGTGCAGGTCGCGCACGACCTCCGCGATGGAGATCAGGTCGCCGGAATTGATCTTCTGCTCGTATTCCTGGGCGCGGCGCGACCACATTGCGCGCTTGACGCGGGCCCGGCCCTTGAGGGTCTCGATGGCGCGGTCAACGATGTCGGAGGAGCTGAGCGGACGCATGCCGACGGAACTTGCTTTCGCGATGGGCACGCGCAGCGTCATCTTGTCCTTCTCGAAATTGATCACGAACATTTCCAGCGCGAGGCCTGCAACCTCCTGCTCGTCGATGGAAACGATCTTGCCCACACCATGGGCGGGGTAGACGACAAAGTCGTTGGGGCGGAATTCGGCAGATTTCTTGCTCTTGCTCATGATTCGCGTCGTTTCCTTCTGACCATCCGAAAACCCCGTGCGCGTGGGCGCAAAAAAACCAAACCGCATGCCATGGCATCGCGTGTCTGGATCGTGAACGGGGCGTACCTAAGAGGGGCCGACTTTCGTCGGCGAATTTCCCGGACCTCCTGATGCGACCCTTCATAACAGAAAATACCGGCCGAGGGAAGCCTCGCGCCCCGCCTTGATGCCGGAGGCGTGACCTCAAACCGTTTCGAAGCGCGCGCGGCGCCCTGAGTCGGCCTCAGCCGCCCTCGCCGGGTGCTTCGCTGAAGTACTTCTCCAGCTTGCCCTTTTCGCCGTCGCGCGCTTCGGCATCGGGCATCGGCTCGCGTTTGGTCGCCAGAACCGGCCACATCTCGGAATATTTGCGGTTGAAGTCGACCCACTTCTCCATGTCCGGCTCGGTATCGGGCCGGATGGCGTCGGCAGGGCATTCCGGCTCGCAGACCCCGCAATCGATGCATTCGTCGGGATGGATGACGAGCATGTTCTCGCCTTCGTAGAAGCAATCTACCGGACAGACTTCGACACAGTCGGTATATTTGCAGGAGATGCAGTTGTCCGTCACGACATAGGTCATGGCAGGCGGCCTCGATCAGACTGTTCCTCCGCAAAGCCTGTCACACTTCGCACCGGCTGTTTACCAGCCTGTCACGCGGGATCAAGGGGCGTTGCCGCCGCATCCGGGACGCTTTCGGCCAGCTCGGCATAAAGCATCCGGGCCTCGGGCGCCGGTCCCCGCCGTACACCGAGCGCGAGGATCCGGAGCGCGCGCACCTCGCCGTGAAGGGCGAAGCTCAGGCCATCGCCGACCCTCAGAGCCGCCGCCGGTTTCGTGACCTTCCGCGCATTGATCCGGACGCCCTTGCCGGAAACGAACCGCGTGGCAAGGGCGCGGGTCTTGAAGAACCGGGCCTGCCAGAGCCAGCGGTCGAGTCGGATGGTTTCGCCGGCGCCTTCGCTCAAGCCGGAGGCCGCGTCAGGTGTCGGTCTTGAGCGCGAGTAGCGCCGCGAAGGGATTGTCGGGGTCGATCTTCTTTTCCGGACGCGGCGCGCGGGGCTTGTCCGGACGCGGCGCGTCGTTGCCGGGCTTCGGCTTGCGTCCGTGACCCTTGCCGGCGTTGCGCTTGCCGCCGGGGCCCGCACCTGCATGCCCTGCGGTGCGGCCTCCCTTGGTCTGTCCGGGCGCGGCGTCTCTCCGGGGCTGCCGGCGACGCTGGCCGCGGGTGAAAACGAAGAAGACTTCGGTTTCCGCGGGTTCTGCGGACTTGGCTTCTGCCTCGGTGCCGCGCACTGGACCTTCGGCCGGGCCGGCTTCGGCGGCGTCAGGCATGCCCTCGGAAGCCGCGGGTTCCGCTGAGGACGCTTGGTCCGGGGCAGTATCTTCGGCCGGCCTGACCTCCGCAGCGTCCGGAAGTACGGCAATCACGTCCGGTGTCCCGCCGGCGTCGGGTTCCGGAGAGCCCGGCGCGTCCGCTTCCGCCGTCGGGTCGGCCGGGACCGGCGTTTCCGCCGCGGGGGCCGGGCGCTGTTTCGCGCGGGTGTCGCGGGCGGCATCGTAGCCGAGACCTTGCATGAGGCTCGCGAACTGCTCGAGCGTAAGCCCGGTAATCGAGAGCATGTCGGCGCCTGCCTCGAAGCCGCCACGGGCATCGAGCGGGCGCAGCATGTCGGCCAGTCGCTCGAGCATATCGATCCGGATCGCGCGCTCGCCGGCCAGCCGGTAGCCGGCACGGGGGTAATAGCCGCGCGGCGCATGGGCGAGCGCCGGCACCGTCACGAGGCCGGGAGGCGGGGCTTCGGGAAATTCGTCGAGGTTTTCCGCGAGCGACCAGAGGACGAGGCGCAGACGCGTCGGGGCGGGCTTCAGGAGGGCGGGCAGGAAGACGGTGAACTGTCCGAAGCGCACGCCGTGCTTGCGGAGGCCGGCACGCTGGTCCTGGTCGAGGCTCTTGAGGTCGTCGGCAACCTCTCCGCGGGGCAGGATCCCGAGCAATTCGACCAGCCGGTAGCCGATGCCGCGCGCCATCCCCGCGAGGGTGGCATCGTCGCGCAGCGCGATCAGTGGCTCGAAAAGTGCGGCGATCCGGCGGTCGACGAAATGCGAGAGCCGCCGGGCGACCCGGGTGCCGATTTCGGGATCGACGTCGTCGTCGGCGAAGACCTGCACCTGCGGGGAAAGCGCGCCGGCGCCCGGGCTCAGCCGGCCGACCGCGTACTCGCCCCACATCAGCCCACCCTGCTCGGTGATGTCGAACTCGGTGTCGGGAGCGTTGTAGAGCTTGTCCGCGCGCAGGGAGAGCACCGGCGCGAGCGCCGCCACCGCAGCGGCGCGCAGCGTACGGACCGCCTCGGCATCCGCCGAAGGGTCGAGGCGGAACCGGAACCCTTCGAGCCGGCCGACGAACTGCTCGTCGATGGTCACCTCGCCGCTTTCGGTCACACTGGCCACAAGGCTCTCCCTCTGCTTCAACCGGCGCATCAGCACCGAGGTGCGCCGGTCGACAAACCGCTGGGTCAGCCGCGCATGGAGCGCATCCGACAGGCGATCTTCTACCGCACGCGTCTCATCGCGCCAATGGTCGGAATCGTCGATCCAGCCCCGGCGCTGGGCAACATATGTCCATGTGCGGATATACGCCAACCGCTTCGACAACGCGTCGATGTCGCCTTCGGTTCGATCGATTCGCGAAATCTGCCGGGCGAGCCAGTCGGTCGGCACCTGGCCGCCGCCCTGCAGGTAGCCGAAGAGCCGGGCGCTGAGGCCGGCATGTTCCGCTTCGGAGACCTTGCGGAAGTCCGGGATCTGGCAGACGTCCCAGAGCAGGCGCACGTCGCGCGGCGAAACGACGCGACGGCGGGTCTCCGGCAGGTCCGAGAGGGCGCGCAGGGTGACGAGATCGTCCGCCTCGCGGGCGCGCACCAGATCGGGATGGTCGGAGCCAGCCTCGAGACTGGCGATCAGCGCCGGCACGCTGCCGAAATCCAGCGCCGAATTGCGCCATTGCAGCTTCTGGAGCGGCTTGAAGCGCGAGCTCTCGATGGACTCTACCACCTCCGGCTCCAGAACTCGGTGCATCGCCGGTGACGCCGAAGGTGCCGTCGGTGGTGTAGCGACCGGCGCGGCCGGCGATCTGGGCGAGCTCGTTCGGGGAAAGATGGCGGTGGCGGCGGCCATCGAATTTCACGACACCTGAGAAAGCCACGTGGGCGATGTCGAGATTGAGCCCCATGCCGATCGCGTCGGTAGCGACGAGGTGATCGACGTCGCCGTTCTGATAGAGTGCGACCTGCGCATTGCGGGTGCGTGGGGACAATGCGCCCATCACCACCGCCGCCCCGCCCTTCTGGCGTCGCAGAAGCTCGGCGATCGCGTAGACGTCATCGACCGAGAAACCGACGATGGCGCTGCGCGGTGGCATGCGGCTGATCTTGCGCGGGCCGGTCCAGGTCAGCTTCGAGAAGCGCTCACGGCGCTCGAAGCGCACACCGGGGACCAGATGGGCGATCGCCTGGCGGATGGTGTCCGAGCCGAGAAACAATGTCTCGGAGAGACCGCGGGCGTTGAGCAGCCGGTCGGTGAAGACATGCCCGCGATCCGGATCGCCGCAGAGCTGGATCTCGTCGACCGCGAGAAACTCGGCGCCGACATCGACCGGCATCGCCTCGACGGTGCAGACCCAGTAGGCGGTGCGCGGCGGCACGATCCGCTCCTCGCCGGTGACCAGCGCGACCACCGAGGGGCCGCGCAGCGCCACGATGCGGTCGTAGACCTCGCGGGCCAGGAGCCGCAGGGGCAGGCCGATCACGCCGGTCCGATGCCCGAGCATGCGCTCGATGGCGTAATGGGTCTTGCCGGTATTGGTGGGGCCCAGCATCGCAATCACGCGGCTGTCGCGGGTCGATGCCATCACGGTCTCCGGGGGTCAGGTCGGCAGGTCAGAGGTCGGCAGCACCCGTTCCGCGTTCGAGCCGGGTGATCGCATCGTCGATCCCGGGCCGATTCGGATTGAGGTCGCGGACCGCATACAACGCACGCAGGGCGAGGTCATCCTCTCCCAGCTGCTCGAATATGGTGGCGAGCCCCATCAGCGCGCCGAAATGGTTCGGATTGAGGGCGAGCGTGCGTTCGATGTCCGAAATCGAGAGCGCGTATTCCTCCATCAGGTAGAAGGTCGTCGCGCGGGCATTCCAGCCTTCGGCGAAGTCCGGCGCATGATCGGTCAGCGCGGTCAGATGCTCGAGGGCCGCGGCGTAGTTGTCGGCTTCGAGAGCCTCGTTGCCCCGTCGCAGGAGCAGATCCATCGCCTCCGAGCCGGAGCGCGACCAGAGGCGCTGGACCTGCATCTCGATCTGCTGCCAATCCTCGCGGCCTGGCTCCGCGAGCTGCGCGAGCAGGTCGGCTTCGTCCGGCTGTTCCGGAGCGGCCTCCGTCGTCTGTGCGAGGACCGTTCCGGAACCCGGCACGCCGAGTGACGTTGCGGCGAGTGACGCCACGGAAATCGCAATGAGACGCTTTCGTAACCGCTTCATGCTTCTTAGATTAGCGGGACTGCATCAGAAATCGAGGGCTAGGAGCCCGCAGACCGGAGGATTCGCATGAGCGATGTGATCGCATCGGCCGTGAAGGCCCTGAACGACAAGATGAACGGGGAAGGCTTCGACGGCTCGGTGAAGTTCATCATCGAGGACGAAGGCGCCGTGCGGATCGACGAATCCGGCGCGTCGGCTGACGATTCCGAAGCGGATTGCACGCTGACGGCGTCGGTCGAGACCTTCGAGGGCATGCTGACCGGCGAGATCAACCCGACCGCCGCCTTCATGAGCGGCCAGCTCAAGGTCGATGGCGACATGGGGCTCGCGATGAAGCTCGGCAGCGTGCTGGGGTGAACGAGCCCGCGCCGCTCCACGGCGAGATCGCCGGCGCCCCGGAGGGTGGCCGGGCGTTCTGGCTGACGGCATCGGACGGTACGCGGCTCCGTGCGGCGCTCTGGCAGGGCGGCGGGCGCGGCACCGTGGCGATCCTTCCCGGGCGCACGGAATACATCGAGAAATACGGACGCGTGATCGGTCGGCTTGTGCAGCGCGACCTGTCGGTGGCAATTCTCGACTGGCGCGGCCAGGGCCTGTCGGACCGCCATCCCGCCAACCCTAATCTCGGCCATGTCGAGGATTTCCGGCACTACCAGCGCGACGTGATGGCGCTGCTCGGCCTCATTGCAGCCGAGGACATGCCCGGGCCGCTCTTCATGCTGGCGCACTCGATGGGCGGCTGCATCGGGCTGAGGACGCTGCTCGAACAGGCGCATTTCTCCGGCGCGATCCTGTCGGCGCCGATGTGGCACTTGCAGATGCGCACCGCGACGCGGGAGTTGACCAGCAAGATGACGCGGCTCGCAAATCTGGTCGGGCTCGGCGGACGGCTGACGCCGGGCACCAATGCGCGGCCCACGCCGCTCGCGGTGCAGTTCGAGGGCAATGCGCTCACCAGTCACCGCGAGACCTTCGACTGGATGGTAAGCCAGATCAACGCCGTGCCGAATCTCTCGCTGGGAGGTCCGAGCATGCAGTGGACCTACGCCGCGCTCGAGGAGATGGCACGGCTCTATGTTGCGCCGCAGCCGGGCATTCCGGTGACGGTGTTTCTCGGAACCGACGAGAGCGTGGTGTCAATGAGCGTGATCCGCAGCCAGGTCGCCAAGATGGCCGCCGGGGAGCTGGTGATCTGCGAGGGTGCCCAGCACGAGGTCCTGATGGAAGGCCCCGAGGTGCAGAAGACGGTCTGGGAAAGCATCGACGCCTTTCTCGGCAGGTTTCCGGTCCGACCCGCCGCGCCGCTCACCGCCAGCCGCTGACCGATCCGAGCAGTTCGAGCGCCGCGGCGTGGAGGTTGCGATCGCCGGCAGCGATTACCCGGCCACCGACTTCCGCCGGTCCGCCCTCCCAGTCGGTGACGATGCCGCCGGCCGCCTCGATCACCGCCTGGGGCCCCTGGATGTCGAAGGGCTTGAGGTCGGCCTCGATCACGAGGTCGACCTGCCCGAGGGCGACCAGCGCATACGCATAGCAATCGAGGCCGTAGCGGGTCAGACGCACCCGGTCGCGCACCGCCTCGAAGGCCTCCCGCTCCGCGGATGTGCCGACCTCGGGAAAGGTGGTGAAGAGCGTTGCGGCGTCGAGGGCCGTTCCGGTGCGGACCGAGAGCGGGGCGACCGCGCCGTTGCGCAACAGCTCGGCGGAGCCGAAGCCGCCGATGAAGCGTTCGCCGGTATGGGGCTGGTCGATCAGTCCGAGAAGCGGCGGACCGCCGGCATTGACCGCGATCAGACAGCCCCAGGTCGGTGCGCCGCTCATGAAGGCGCGCGTTCCGTCCACCGGATCGAGAACCCAGGTCAACCCGGAGGTGCCGGGGGTCGGGGGAAACTCCTCGCCGAGAATGCCGTCGTTCGGTCTTGCGCGCGCGAGATGCTTCCGCATCGCCCGCTCCGCCGCGCGATCGGCTTCGGTCACGGGATCAAAGCCGGTCTCGGCCTTGTTGTCGGCGACGAGCGCCGTGCTCCGGAACAGCGGCAGGATCTCCGCCGCCGCGATATCCGCGAGGTCTAGGGCGACGGCGCGCAGCGCCTGGTGCAGATCGCTCTGCCCGTCATCCGCCGCACCCATCGCTCACCTCCGCCCCGATTCCCCGATGCCCGGTCTCCGACAGAGGCGGGCATCGGTCAAGGGCGGGCGGGATCAGGCGACGTCGCTCAGGACGCGCGCCAGATCGAACAGACGCCGGCGCTGCGTCTCCGGGATCGCGTAGTAGGAGCGCACCAGTTCCAGCGCCTCCTTGTCGGCCAGCAGGTCGCCCCGCTGCGGTTCGCGCACCGTGTCCAGCGCCGCATCCGCGGCGATCTCTTCGCCTTCGAAGCCCTCGAAGAAGAAGCTGATGCTGACATCGAGCGCCTGGGCGATGTCCCAGAGCCGCGAAGCCGAGATGCGGTTCATCCCGGTCTCGTACTTCTGGATCTGCTGGAACTTGATCCCGACGATGTCCCCGAGCTGCTGCTGGGTCATCCCCACCATCCAGCGCCGATGACGGACCCGCTTTCCTACATGCACGTCGACAGGATGCTTCATTCTATTCACTCCGCTCCAAAAAACCGCTGATGTCACCATCTGCAGATTACCAAGCAACTACCGTGCCAACTCTCTCGGTATCCGTTAAGTGTACGTTGAAGGTTTCAATCAGGGGTATTTTAGACCGTAAAGCAAGAGGGAGCATTGCAATCAGAGGAAGAGTCCGGCGGTCTTTGCAAAACCGGAGATACGACTCAGATACTTTTTGCAAAGGATTTCGCAAAATGCAAATGTCAACGGAATGATAACGAAACCCCTTTGACGAGCCGAGAACCGCCCACTCACGAAACAGCGGACCGCGCTTGGCGCTTGCGCTCGTGCGGATCGAGGTAGCGCTTGCGCAGCCGGATCGACTTCGGTGTGACCTCCACGAGTTCGTCATCGTCGATATAGGCGATGGCCTGTTCGAGCGTGAGGCGTGTCGGGGTGGTCAGCCTCACGGCTTCGTCGGTGCCGGAGGCGCGGACATTGGTGAGCTTCTTGCCCTTGAGCGGGTTCACCTCGAGATCGTTGTCGCGGCTGTGCTCGCCGAGGATCATGCCGGTGTAGACCGCCTCGCCGGAGCCGATGAAGAACTTGCCGCGATCCTCCAGGTTGAAGATCGCATAGGCCACCGAGGTGCCGTCCTCCATCGAGATCAGCACGCCGTTGCGCCGGCCCGGCATCGGCCCGCGATGAGGCGCCCATCCATGGAACACCCGGTTGAGAACGCCGGTACCGCGGGTGTCGGTCAGGAATTCGCCGTGATAGCCGATCAGGCCACGCGACGGCACATGTGCGATGATGCGGGTCTTGCCACCCGCCCCGGTGCGCATGTCCACGAGGTCGCCCTTGCGGCTCGAGAGCTTCTCGACGACGACGCCGGAGTAATCCTCGTCCACGTCGACGGTGACCTCCTCGATCGGCTCGAGCCGCTGGCCGTCCTCCTCGCGGAACAGCACCCGCGGCCGGGAGATCGACAATTCGAAGCCTTCGCGGCGCATGTTCTCGATCAGCACGCCCATCTGCAGCTCGCCACGGCCCGACACCTCGAAAGCCTCGCCGCCCGGCGTGTCGGCGACCTTGATCGCGACGTTGGATTCCGCCTCCCGCATCAGGCGGTCGCGGATCACCCGGCTCTGCACCTTGTCGCCGTCGCGGCCGGCGAGCGGGCTGTCGTTGATGCCGAAGGTGACGGAGATCGTCGGCGGGTCGATGGGCTGCGCCGGGATCGCCGCATCGACGGAGAGGTCGCTGATCGTGTCGGCCACGGTCGCCTTCGCCATGCCCGACAGGCTGACGATGTCACCGGCCTCGGCCACGTCGATCGGCGTGCGGGACAGGCCCCGAAAGGCCAGAATCTTGGAGACGCGGAAGCGTTCGACTTCGCGGCCATCGCGGCTGAGTGCATGCACGGTCTGGCCAGTCCTGACGGTGCCGCGCTCGATGCGGCCGGTCAGGAGACGGCCGAGGAACGGATCGGCCGAGAGCGTGGTCGCGAGCATCGCGAAGGGCTCGTCACGATGCGCGACCTGTGCGGGGGCCGGAACATGATCGAGCACGAGGCGATAGAGCGCCTCGAGGTTCTCGCGCGGCCCGTCGAGCTCGGTATCGGCCCATCCGGAGCGGCCCGAGGCGTAGAGCACCGGGAAGTCGAGCTGGTCCTCGTTGGCGTCGAGGGTGACGAAGAGATCGAACACCTCGTCGAGCGCACGGTCGGGCTCGGCGTCGGGCTTGTCGACCTTGTTGAGCACGACGATGGGGCGCAGGCCGAGTGCCAGCGCCTTGGCGGTCACGAACTTGGTCTGCGGCATCGGACCTTCGGCGGCATCCACCAGCAGCACCACGCCGTCGACCATCGACAGGATGCGCTCGACCTCGCCGCCGAAATCGGCGTGGCCGGGCGTGTCGACGATGTTGATGCGGTGGTTCTCCCACTCGACGGAAGTGGCCTTGGCGAGGATCGTGATGCCGCGCTCGCGCTCGAGATCGTTCGAATCCATCGCCCGCTCGACAGTGGCCTGGTTGTCGCGGAACGTGCCGGACTGCTTGAGCAGCGCATCGACCAGTGTGGTCTTGCCGTGGTCGACATGCGCGATGATCGCGATGTTGCGGATATCCATCGGGGTCTTTCTCCGGGGCTGGAGGTGGCCCGACTGGCCGACGCTCCGCTTCGCGGCCGCAATAGGGCGACCGGGGCCCAAGCGCAAGCGGCGTGACCGGGTCCGCGCCCGGAGGCACGGCGCTTCGGGACGAAATCCCCAATGACAATCCCGGCGCGCGCGGGCAGACAGGCCCGGCAATCCCGCATAGAGGCCCGCCGGGGCCGCCATCGGAGACCCCAACATGCGCGCCATGCAGATCGTCGCCCTCAATGAACCGCTCCTCCTGCGCGAAGTGGCGCGGCCCGAGCCCGGCCCGGGCGAGGTACGGCTTCGCGTACTGGCCTGCGGTGTCAACTTCGCGGACACCCTGATGGTTGCCGGGAGCTACCAGGAAAAGCCCGACCTGCCCTTTTCACCGGGGCTCGAGGTCTGCGGAATCGTCGAGAGCCTCGGCGCCGGGGTCACCGGGCCGGTCATCGGCACGCGCGTGGCGGCCTACTGTGGCTCGGGCGGTTTTGCTGAGGAACTGGTGGTAGCGGCGGAGGCCTGCGTGCCGGTGCCCGCGGCGATGCCCGACACCGAGGTGGCCGGGTTCCTGATCGCCTACGGCACGAGCCATGTCGGACTGGATTACCGGGCGCGGCTCCTGCCCGGCGAGACGCTCCTCGTGCTGGGCGCGTCCGGCGGGGTGGGACTGACGGCGGTCGAGATCGGCAAGTTGATGGGTGCGACGGTGATCGGTGTGGCACGGGGGGCCGAGAAGATGGAGGTGGCCCGCGCGGCTGGCGCGGACCGGGTCTTCGATACCGACGTCGACCTGCGCGCGGAGGTGAAGGCGCTCGGCGGGGCGGACGTGGTCTATGATCCGGTCGGAGGCGAGCTCGCGGAGGCGGCGCTCCGGGCCTGCAATCCGGAGGCGCGGATCCTGCCGGTGGGGTTCGCGTCCGGCAAGGTGCCGCAACTGCCGGCGAACATCCTTCTGGTGAAGAACCTCACGGTGCACGGGCTCTACTGGGGCGGCTATGCGAAGCTGCGGCCTTCGGTGCTGGCGGAGAGTTTCGCGACCCTGTTCGGGTGGTACGAGGCGGGGCGGCTGCATCCGCATGTGAGCCATGTGCTAGCCACTCGAGGACGCCAACGCGGCGCTCGACCTGCTGCGGGACCGCAAGGCGACGGGCAAGGTGGTGCTGCGGATCGACTGAGCGCTCGGGCCGGATCGGGGGGCCGGGGCCGCGAATCGCCCGTATTCCGGCCGTATGCATGCGGTACTCATTCGGTATGTACGGCCCGCGGCCTCAGATCTCCTGATCCGGTCGCTCCTGAAACGACCGCAGGGTTGTCAGGAAGCCCACGAGAAAGGCGACCTCGGCACCGATTTTCGCCGCCTCTTCGGCGAGGGAAATAGGTGTCGACAGCCGGGGAAGCCAGGCTTCGGGCACTCCGAGCCAGAGGATGAGGTCATCGCGGTTGAATGCGGCGTCGAGGGCCACCTGAACCACCAGGAGTGCGAAGCCGACCGGGAGCCATCGCAACAATCCCGGCGCCCGTCTGACCTCGGCCCAGAAGTAGGCAAGCGCCGCGAGCCCGATCACGCCATAGAGCAGGATCAGGAGATCATCGATGCGATCGGTCGCGGCGGTTTCCTTCATCCGGAAGATCGCATGGATTGCGGCATCGAGCCTTTCGTGGATTTCCAGCGCCTCATCGAAAGCGAGAAAGACAAAGCCGGCCCCGATCAACCACCAGATCAGTCGAGCGAACCCGGCGCCGTCCTTCCGACGCTCAGCATGGATGGCGAAGGCGGTCGCCGCCGTTGCCAGAAGCAGGGCGATCGACAGGATCGTGCCCGGATGGCCTTCGTCGAATCCCCGCACAACGCCGCCGCGCACCGACCCCCAGAGCATCGATGCTACAAAGACGATTGTCGTCCAGATGGCGATCCGGCGGGGTTGCAGTCTTGAGACAAGGCGTTCAGCAGTGATGCGCATGACGAACAGGTGGCCAGAGCCGACGGCCCGGACTCCTTTCTGACGGATTTTTCGCAATTCTAGATCAATGAGCGCGGAATCGCAAACCTGGCCGAATACGAATTACATTTGGAGCCTGCATCGATACAGGCGAAAGGGGCGTGGAGCGCATGACTCAATCATGCTGCCAGGGCATGTGAGACCCGGAACGCGAGACACCGGAGAGGCCTCTTTTTCGCATGATCGAGCATTGCCCACGGAACATCCTGGACTCCGCCCGGTTCCCGCCTCGATCCTTTTCAGGCGGATTTGCCTCCCTAAGGACAGTGCCTTGAGATACCGCGCGACCGAGCTTCGAAGGTGGCGCCAGCCTGTTTCAGGGTGGTGAGTGCCCAGCTCTTCCCGAGTGGCGGCCCGCCTTACCTCCGCGCGGCCTGAACCAGCTCAAGAACCGCGGGGCCGAAATGGTCGACGATGGCCTCGACGCCGCGGGCGTTTGGGTGGATGCCGTCGGGCTGCATCAGGCGCATGACCTCGATCACGTTGCGGCCCTCGCCCATGCCGGAGAGCAGCGAGCGGTAGTAGATGGCATCATGCTTCTTTGCGAGCTGGCGGAACATGGAATGGAACTGCCTGCGGTACTCCTCGCCGTAATTCGGCGGGGCGGGCAGGCCGGCGAGGAGGACGGGCAGGTCCTTCGCGTCGATCTGGGTGAGAATGCCGTCGAGATTGTCGCGCATCAGGCCGGTGTCGATGCCACGCAGCAGGTCGTTGCCGCCAAGTGCCACGATCACGCCGTCAACGTCATCCTCGAGTGCCCAGGCAATGCGGTTGAGCCCGCCGGCCGTGGTGTCTCCCGAGACGCCACCATTGATGATCGTGACATCCGGGGCGCCGTTGGCGTGGAGCCAGGCCTCGAGTTGCGGCACGAGGCCGTCCTGCTGCGGCAGGCCGAAGCCTTGCGTGAGCGAGTCGCCGAAGGCGAGGATGCGCACCTCGGCGAGGGCGGCCGGGGCGAGGGAAAGCGATGCCGCGATCGCGAAGAGCAGGTTGCGGACGCTGCGCCCCGCCCCATATGGCGAAGCGATGCGCAAAAGCTCGAAGGCCCGGATCATATGTCGTCTCCCGTCATCGCCCTGAAGGATGTGTCGCTGACCCTCATGGGCAATGCCGGTCCGGTCAACATCCTGCGCGGGATCGATCTGGAGGTGGCGCGCGGCGAGACACTGGGGCTGGTCGGGCCGTCGGGCTCGGGCAAGTCGTCGCTGCTCATGCTGATGGGCGGGCTGGAAAGCGCGACCGGCGGCAGCGTGATGGCGCTGGGGCAGGATCTCACGGCGCTGGGCGAGGATGCGCTGGCGCGGTTCCGGCGCGATCACATGGGCGTGGTGTTCCAGTCCTTCCACCTGATCCCGACGATGACCGCGGTCGAGAACGTCGCCACACCGCTCGAACTCGCCGGCGACCGCGACGCCTTCGAGAAGGCCGAGGCCGAGCTCGCGGCGGTGGGGCTCGGGAACCGGGCCGACCATTACCCGGCCCAGCTCTCGGGCGGCGAGCAGCAGCGCGTGGCACTGGCCCGCGCCGCGGTGACGCGCCCCGAGATCCTGCTGGCTGACGAGCCGACCGGCAATCTCGACGGCACCACCGGCGAGGCGATCATCCGGCTTCTGTTCGACCTGCGCGACCGGCACGGCGCGACGCTGGTGCTTGTCACCCATGCCGCCGAGCTTGCCGCGCGCTGCGACCGGATCGTGCCGCTGCGCGACGGCAGGATCGATGCGCCGCGAGCGGACGCGCAGGCCGCCGAATGAGCCGCGCCCTGCCGGTTCCGGTCCGCATTGCGCTCCGCGAACTGCGCGGGGGCGTGGCGGGCTTCCGCATCTTCCTCGCCTGCCTCGCCCTCGGGGTCGCGGCGATCGCCGCCGTAGGCACCGTGCGCGGCGCGATCACCGAGGGTCTGACCCGCGAGGCGGCGGCGATCCTCGGCGGCGACGCGGAGGTGAAGTTCACCTACCGCTTCGCCTCCGGCGACGAACGGGCCTGGATGGAGAGCGTCGCGAGCGAGGTCTCCGAAATCGTCGATTTCCGCTCGATGGTGACGCTGGACCGCGACGGAGCAGAGCCGGAACGCGCGCTGGTGCAGGTCAAGGCGGTCGATGGCGCCTATCCGCTCTTCGGCGAGGCCGAGCTGGCGGAAGGGCAGGCGCTCCCCGACGCCCTCGCCGGCGGCGATGCCCTGCCGGGGCTGGTGGCGCAGCGGATCCTCATCGACCGGCTCGACCTCGAGATCGGCGACGTGCTCTCGCTCGGCACCCAGGATTTCCGGCTGACCGGCGAGCTGGTGGTCGAGCCCGACGGCGCGGCGGCGGGCTTCGGCCTCGGCCCGCGGGTGATCGTCGAGCTCGAGGCACTGGCCGACAGCGGGCTTCTGGCGGAAGGTTCTCTCTTCGATTCGTCCTACCGGCTGCGCCTGTCGCCGGAAGCCGACCTCGCAGCCCTCGAGACCGAGGCTCGCGGCCTCTTCGGCGAGACGGGGCTGCAATGGCGCGACCGCCGCGACGGGGCACCGGGGGTCAGCGCCTTCGTCGACCGGCTCGGCGCCTTCCTCGTCCTGCTGGGCCTCGCCGGTCTTGCGGTCGGCGGCGTCGGCGTCTCGGCGGCAGTGCGGGCCTATCTCGACGGCAAGACCGCGACCATCGCCACCCTCAAGACGCTCGGCGCGACCGGCCGGACCATCTTCGCCGCCTATCTCGCGCAGATCGGCCTCCTGTCGCTGCTCGGCATCGCCATCGGCCTCGTGCTCGGAACAGGGGTCCCGCTCCTGCTCGCGCCGCTGATCGAGGCCCGGCTGCCGGTGCCGGCGGAATTCGGGATCGTGCCGGGAGCGCTCCTCGAAGCCACGCTCTACGGCGCGCTGACGGCACTCATCTTCACGATCTGGCCGCTGGCGCGGGCCCGCGACATCCGCGCCGCCGAGCTCTTCCGCGACGGCTCGGGCGGCACCCGCCGCTGGCCCCGGCCCGGCTACGTCGCGGCCACCCTGGCGCTGGTGGCGCTGCTGGTCGGAGCGGCGACGCTGATCTCCGGCGCGCCGGAGCTCGCACTCTCGACTGCTGGCGGCGTGCTCGGCGCGCTGCTGGTGCTCCTCGTCGCGGCCTCGGCCGTGCGCGTTCTGGCGCGGCGGCTGGCGCGCAGCGGCCTGACCCGCGGCCGCCCGGCCCTGCGCTGGGCACTGGCGGCCCTCGGCGGCCCGTCCGGCGAGACCGCCTCGGTGGTTCTCTCGCTCGGGCTCGGACTGACGGTGCTCGCCGCGGTCGGCCAGATCGACAGCAACCTGCGCGGACTGATCACCGGCGAACTGCCCGAGCGCGCCCCGGCCTATTTCTTCGTCGACATCCAGAACGACCAGCTGCCGGGCTTCCTCGAGACCAGCCGCGCCGAGCCGGGCGTGACCGAGGTCGAGTCCGCGCCGATGCTCCGCGGCATCATCACCCGGATCAACGACCGGCCCGCCGGCGAGGTGGCGCCGGGCCACTGGGTGCTCGAGGGAGACCGGGGCGTGACCTACGCGGCGACCCCGCCCGAAGGCTCGGTGCTGACCGCCGGAGACTGGTGGCCCGCCGATTACGACGGGCCGCCGGTGATGAGCTTCGCCGCCGAGGAGGCCCTCGAGATGGGCATCGGGATCGGCGACCGGCTGACCGTCAACATATTGGGTCGCGACCTCACCGCGGAGATCACCAGCCTGCGCGAGGTGAGCTTCGAGAGCATGGGCATCAACTTCATCATGGCGGTGAACCCCTCGGCGCTCGCCGGTGCGCCGCACACTCATATCGCCACCGTCTACGCCGCCCCGGAGGCCGAGGCGCCGCTCCTGCGCGCGGTGGCCGACCAGTGGCCGAACATCACCGCGGTGCGGGTCCGCGAGGCGATCGACCGGGTGGCCGAGGCGCTCGACGGGCTCGGCGCCGCCACCCGCTGGGGGGCCTCGGCGACGCTCCTGACCGGCCTCGTCGTGCTGATCGGCGCGGCGGCGGCGGGCGAGCGGCGGCGGGTCTTCGAGGCGGCGGTCCTCAAGACCCTCGGCGCAAGCCGCGGCCGCATCCTCGCGAGCTTCGCGCTGCGCTCGGCGCTGATCGGGCTCGCAGCGGGCGCGGTGGCGATCGCCGCCGGGGCCATCGCCGGCTGGTGGGTCACCACCTTCGTGATGGACGGCAGCTACCGCTTCGAGCCGGTCTCTGCGCTCGCCATCGTGACCGGCGGCGCGCTGGCGAGCCTGCTGGCGGGGCTGGCCTTCGCGCTTCGCCCCCTTGCGGCGCGGCCGGCCCGGATCCTGCGGGCGCGGGAGTAGCGGACGCGGTATTTTGCCGCATGCCCGCCCGATGTGTTACCCTCAGGGACCGACATCGTTTTCAGGGGGGATTTTCGCGATGAGATTGGCAGGGTCAGGACTGGTCGTCGCCGTGATGGCGTTGGGAGCTTTCGGGGCGCAGGGCGCGGAGGTGTGGAAGCTCGACGGGTTCGAGACGCCCGAAAGCGTGCTTTTCGATGAGGCGCGCGCGGTGTTCTATGTCAGCAACGTATCGGGCCAGCCTATGGTCAAGGACGGAAACGGCTTCATCTCGAAGCTGTCGCCCGAGGGCGAGATCATAGAGCGCAACTGGGTGACCGGGCTCGATGGTCCGGCGGGGCTGGTGATCTCGGGCGACACGCTCTTCGTGTCGGATATCGACCGGCTGGTGGCGATCGACATCGAGACGGGGACCATCAGCGGGACATGGCCGGCGGAAGGCGCGATGTTTCTCAACGATACCGCCGTGGACGCGGAAGGTCGCGTCTATGTCTCCGACATGCTGGCCAACCGCATCCATGTGCTGGCGGACGACATGCTTTCGGTCTTTGCGGAAGACGAGGCGCTCGACCACCCGAACGGGCTGGCGGTCTCGGATGGGGCGCTGGTGGTGGCCGCCTGGGGCGCGGGGATGCGCGACGATTTCACCACCGAGACCGGGGGAAATCTCCTGTCGGTCGATCTCGCGACCGGCGCCGTCACCGATCTCGGCTCCGGCGCGCCGGTGGGCAATCTCGACGGGCTGGAGCCGGACGGGGCGGGAAACTGGCTGGTCACCGACTGGATCGCCGGGGCGCTCTACCGCATCGCGCCCGACGGAAGCTTCGAACTGCTTCGCGACCTGCCGCAGGGAAGCGCCGATCTCGAATACCTTCCCGACGGCAACACCGTGGTGATTCCCCTCATGCTTGACGGCGAAATGGTTGCCGAGACCCTCGATTGACCGAAGAACGGGCGATCTGCCGCCAATCATAACCATTTTTGTCACGAATCCGGGTGTCGCGGCGCATTGAACCGTTGAAATGCGGCGGGGATGACCCGATATTCCGGTAGGCCTGCGGCTCGGGCTGCGGGAATGGGTTTTCACGGAGGAGAACATGGCCGAATTCGAGACTATTCGTCGGACTGGCGCCGGCGTACGGACTGCCGCGATCGACGAAGGTCTTCGCGACCATATGAACAGGGTCTACGGCACGATGTCCGTAGGCATGCTGGTGACGTTCGCCGTCGCCTGGGCGGTGGGCACCAGCCCGCAGCTTCTGAGCGTGTTCCGCGACCCCGCGACGCTCTCGCCGAACATCCTCGGCTGGATCGTGATGTTCGCGCCGCTGATCATGGTCTTCGCCTTCGGCGCGATGATCCAGAAGATGTCGGCGGCCGGTGCGCGCACCTTCTTCTTCGCCTTCTCGGCGGTGATGGGCCTGTCGCTCGCCTGGATCTTCCAGGCCTTCACCGGCATCTCCATCGCGCAGGTGTTCCTCGTGACGGCGATCGCCTTCGCGGGCCTGTCGCTCTGGGGCTACACCACGAAGAAGGACATCTCGGGCTGGGGATCGTTCCTGATCATGGGCGTGATCGGCCTCGTCGTGGCTATGATCATCAACATCTTCCTCGGTTCGCCGGCGATCATGTTCGCGATCTCGGTGCTCGGCGTGCTGATCTTCGCGGGCCTCACCGCCTACGACACGCAGAACATCAAGAACACCTACGTCCAGCTTCGGGCTACCGAGGGCGACGATTTCCTCGACAAGGCCGGGATCATGGGTGCGCTGAGCCTGTATCTGAACTTCATCAACATGTTCATGATGCTGCTCTCGCTCTTCGGACAGCGCGAATGATCCGCCTCTGAGAGCGGACGGACAGGTAACGGGGCCGGCGGTATCGCCGGCCCTTTCTTTTTCCGGGTCTGGTCCGTGCGGGACGGCACCAATGCGAGCCGCTTGCCCTGGCACCAGCGCCTGCCAAGGCATCGCTCACAGGGATCTGGCCGGGAGGACGAAACCTCCGGTTTCCCCCGGACACCGGCGCCCCTGGCGGGACCGCGCATTGCGTCGATCGCAGCGACTGGCGAGGAAACCAGAAAGCCCATGATCTGACAGCGCCAGCCACCCGAGCCTCGGCGTTCGGTCCAGGCATCCTGGGGATCGGATCAAGAACGAATCCAGCGGGCTCCGAGGTCCAGACCTTGCGGATGTATTCGGGAGACGTGAGGCCGCCGGGCGCCCTGAACCTCCGGGCGAAGCCGCGCGCCGCCTGAAGCCGATGAGGTGCCGGCGCAACTCATCGTGGAGGTCGTCGGGGAAGCGCCAGACCATCGCCTCCCAGATCGTGCGTTTCCTCCTCTCGACCTCGCCATCGGTTCATGGATGGTCGTGCCTGGGTAGCCGATGCTCGATCCCGTTCGCCTCACGGATCATGTCCAGTCGCATCGGTCCGGGGGTGCTCGCATTCCACATCCCGGGCTGCTCCGCGACCTCGATCCCGTTATCGGTCAGGACACTGGATGGACTCGGCAGGCCGCCACCTCCGCCGCGCCATGAATCGACGCTGGACCCTGAAGTCACGTCACGTGACGGCCCGATTTTCCAGCCGAGCCGGTCGAGATGATCCGGGTCCCGAACGTGCGCGCAGGATCAGCGCGACAGCGCGGCCGAACTCAGAAGGAATACTCGCCGTATGCGAGGTCCTCCTCATAGAGACGCTCGATGATCTTGCGGGTCTGCGCGTCATAATATTCCCGGTAGGGCTTGTGTTGTGACGCATTCACCACCGGCAGCTTCGAGATCTTCGTTATTCCGGCGGCTGCGAGAATCGTCCGGATATCCTCATCGAAGTTTTCGACCTTTCCCATGAAATCAACATAGTAGGTCCCATTGACCCTCGGGACGAAACAGGAGACCGGCTTCAGATGGATTGCCCTGAGGTCGGTGAGGGGTGCCTGCAGCAGTTCGGGCAACTGCTCCACGAAAGCCGGGAACTCCATATGGCCGTAATGGTCGGCCCAGCCGGCATTCTTGTAGGCAGAAACGACACGGTCGAACGGATTGCGCTGGAAGGCGAATCTGAAAGCGCCGCGCCATTCGAAGTCGTCCCAGTTGACCTGCAGATCCGGATAGGCCGCCTGCCAGCGCTTGTGATGCGTGAATCCTCGCGCGTAATACGGATTGATCCTTCCTTCCTTCTCGATCGACAGAAGAATCGCCTTGATCGCGGACGAGGCGTTTTTCGGAATCTCGTTGTAGAGCAGATTCAAACCCGGATAGTAGATCTTGAAGTTGTACTCACACTCGAGGTCGACCGGAGACAGTTCCAAAGGGGTGTTCCAGCCAACCGGAGTGACATCACGACCGACCCGAAGCGCCTGAAGGCTCGTAATCCTGTCCGAATCGTGCCTTTCCGTTTCCGGGAATGCCTTCGCCGCCTTGGAGAAGGCAATAAGTCGGGAACTATTATTTGATATATCGCCTGACAAAGAAGAAGCATCACCAAACGAAATCTCCGACACTCGGTGCAGGCGCTTTATTTCGTCCAAGTCCAGAACCTTGCGTTTTTCTTCCTCGGAAATGAACCCCACCTTCGGCGAGATCTGCCGGGCAACTGCCATCTTGACCGAGCGCGGCACGATAGACTTGATGAGAGACTTGGTAGCAGCCATCGAAAGCGTGAACCTCGCATGAAATGTGCGTTGGGTAGCCCCCAGTAAAGCATCGAAACCATAGGTGAGTTGGCGCCGGCGGGCAATCAGCGCTTCAGACTTGCGATTTGCGGCCCCATGGGTTCGGCGCCACGGACCGATCGCTCGAACCGCTTGCACGCAAGACGTCGGGATCTTCGATCTCGACCGGCCGCGCGTCGCGCGCGCAGCCGGATATCGACATCGATACCGACGTCGAGGCCCCCGAGCGGATCGTTCAGGGCCAGAATCGAGCCGGGCGTGCCGGAGCAAGCCCGCGACCGTACCGAGATCGAGCCACTCTGGGCGCATGTGCGACCGCAAGTATTGGTGGTCGCCGTCCTCGATGTGACCGACGGGCAATAGCGGATGTTGTCAAGTCGTCAAAAATCGAAGAGTCTGCTCGTTTTCTGCCATTACTATCAAATGAATGAAATTCTGTTATATTTTAAATACATATCTATCATTTGTTTTGATTTTCAAAAAACCTCTGAAACTGGCAGGGAGGCCCAGATCATGTCCCGTTTCAAAAGCTCGAACCGAGGCGACATCATTCCTCCCGAATG
Source organism: uncultured Alphaproteobacteria bacterium (assembly GCA_963825715.1). Lineage (GTDB taxonomy): Bacteria > Pseudomonadota > Alphaproteobacteria > Rhodobacterales > Rhodobacteraceae > Amaricoccus. The sequence goes on from CAWGUH010000021.1 coordinate 33,704, forward strand.
AAATTTCCCGGGATTGCGGAAGAAACGACCTGGAGGTGGCGATGACGCTATCCGGGGCCGGGGCGGGAACGACAAGGCCGCCGGCGAAAGTGGCAACGATGTGCACAACGGCGGCAAGGACGACGACCGGTAGGACGGCGGGGACGATGCGGTCCGGCTCTCGGGCGAGGGCGGAAACGACACACTCGTCGGCGGCGACAGTGGCGCCGGCGTGCCGATCAGCCGTCGCGGGGCGGCAGGCGGCGTTCCGTCCGGACTGCTCTGACGGCCCCCTCGGCCCGTGCGGCGCGCGTCAGGCGCTCCGCCGATGGAATTCCGCAGGTCAACACTTTAAGTCACCGAAAACAGGGCCTTGGCATCGGTCTCGGCCGGGACTACCCCGGAATGCCCTCAGCCGAACCAGCGCGGATAGTCGGAGACCAGCAGATGCAGCGGGTCGGTGTCTTCCTCGATGTCGGAGAAGCGGCCCAGGGGTTCGGCGAAGATGTTGTCGGTGAGGTCGTTGTTGACCGTCGAGACCTCGCCGATCAGCACGTCGCCGCCCTCGCCCCAGAAGGCGTGCCAGTTGCCCGGCAGCAGGGTGACGCTTTCGCCCGGCTCCAGCAGCAGGACGTCGCCGGCCTTCTGGCGGCGTATCACGCCGTCGGTGGCGACCTCGACATCGGCGTCGCGGTCGATATGGCCGACGCTGTCGGAATTGTAGAGCCTGAGCGCGAGGGTGGCGCCGCCGCGATTGATGATGTCCTCGGCCTTCACGATGTGCCGGTGCATCGGCGAAAGCTGATCCCGGCGGGAGATCATGATCTTCTCGGCGTAGCACATGCCGCCGCCGCGCCGGAGGTCGGCCTCCGAGCCGTTGCGCACCGTGAAGAGAAAGAGGCCCTTGGTGGCGAAAGCGCCCTCGCCATAATCGGTGATGTCCCAGCCGAGGCGGGCGTCGAGGATGCCGGCGATCGCTGCCCTCGGCGGCGCGGGCCTGCATCTCGTCGGGGGACCAGTAGGCGAAGGGTGGCAGGCGGAAGCCGAAGGAGCGGATGAAATCGTCCGCCGCGCGCATGATCTCGTTGACCTCGGATCGTTTCACGCTGGGCCTCCCCCGGTTTTGCGCGGAGAAGTATAGCCGGGCAGCCGGGCGGTGCCAGAGGCATCGGGCGGGGGCGGCATTTTGCTTGACTGGGGCCGGTCGCGTGACACGATGGGTCCCGAGAGAGGGTCATGACACCTGCCGCAACTCCAGTCACTCCGCGCCCTGCCGTGACGTGCCCATGACGGGCGCCGTGCGGGCCTACATCCATTGGGTGGAGGCGGTCGGCCGGGTGGTCGGGCGGCTCGCGATGCTGATGATCTTCGCGATGGTGGGTGTTCTGCTGTGGTCGGTGGTGATGCGCGCCGGCTTCAACCGCCCGCCGATCTGGACCGTCGAGGTCGCGCAGTTCCTGCTGGTGAGCTACTATCTGCTCGGCGGCGCCTATTCCATGCAGCTCGACGCGCATGTCCGGATGGACCTGTTCTACGGACGCTGGTCCCCCCGTCGCGCTGCCTTCACCGACACGATCACGGCGGTCTGCCTCATCACCTATCTGGTGGTACTGCTGATGGGCGGGCTTTCGTCGACCGGCTATGCGCTGGAATACGGCCAGAAGGCCTCCTCGGCCTGGCGACCACCGATGGCGCCGATCAAGATCATCATGACCTTCGGCATCTTCCTCATGCTCCTGCAGGCGGTGGCGATCTTCCTGCGCGACCTGGCGCGGTGGCGGGGCCTGGAGATCGAATGAGCAGCGAGATGATCGCGCTGACGATGTTCGCCAGCATGATGGTGCTTCTGCTCACCGGGCAGCGGGTCTTCGGGGCGATCGGCTTCGTCGCGGCGGTGGCGGCGCTGGCGCTGTGGGGCGACGGGGCGAAGGAGATCCCGTTCAATTCCGCGATCACGCTGATGAACTGGTATCCGCTGCTGACGCTGCCGCTCTTCATCTTCATGGGCTACATGCTGTCCGAAAGCGGCATCGCCAACGACCTCTACCGGATGTTCCATGTCTGGTTCGGCGGGCTGCCGGGCGGACTCGCGATCGGCACGATCGGGCTGATGGTGGTGATCTCGGCGATGAACGGGCTGTCGGTGGCCGGGATGGCGATCGGGGCGACGATCGCGCTGCCCGAGCTGCTGCGGCGGGGCTACGACAAGACGATGGTGACGGGGGTGATCCAGGCCGGCTCCTCGCTCGGCATCCTCGTGCCGCCCTCGGTGGTTCTGGTACTCTACGGCATGATCGCGCGCCAGCCGGTGGGGCAGCTCTGGCTCGCGGGCGTGTTCCCCGGCCTGATGCTGGCGTCGCTGTTCATGGCCTACATCTACATCCGCTGCCGGCTGAACCCCGCGCTCGGGCCGGTGCTTCCGGTGGCGGAGCGGGCGATGCCGCTGCGCGAGAAGCTCGCGCTCCTCAGGGCCGGATTGCTGCCGCTCTTCATCTTCTTCGCCATGACCGGGCTCTTCCTGATGGGGGTGACGAGCCTGGTGGAGTTGAGTGCCGTGGGGGCGGTGGCGGCCACGCTGGCCGCGGCGGTGCGGCGACGGCTGACCTGGAAGGTGATGGAGGACACGCTGCGCCAGACCTTGGCGATCAGCGCAATGTTCCTCTGGATCATCATGGCGGCGCTCTGCTTCGGCGCGGTGTTCGACGGGCTCGGCGCAGGCCGCGCGCTCGCCTCGACCTTCATCGAGGGTTGGGGCCTCAGCCCGTGGCAGATCCTGCTGATGATGCAGCTGAGCTACATCCTGATGGGGATGTTCCTCGACGACACCGCGATGCTGGTGATCGTCGCCCCGCTCTACATTCCGCTGGTGATCCAGCTCGGCTTCGATCCGATCTGGTACGGGGTGCTCTACACCATCACCTGCCAGATCGCCTACATGACGCCGCCCTTCGGCTACAACCTGTTCCTGATGCGCGCGATGGCGCCGCCGGAGATCAGCCTGCGCGACATCTACCGCTCGGTCTGGCCCTTCGTCGGCATCATGGTGTTCGGGCTCGGGATGGTGACGCTGTTCCCGCAGATCGCGCTCTGGTTGCCCGGGCAATACAATGTGCGCTGAGGCTTGAGCGCGCGACCACGACCACCAACCAAGGGAGAGAGAGACCATGACCAACAGACGCGGATTTCTGAAGAAGGCCAGCCTTGCCTCTGCCGGGGCCGTCGGCGCCTCGAGCCTCGCGGCGCCGCATGTGAAGGCCCAGGCCCCGATCACCTGGCGGCTGCAGACCTATGCCGGGCCGGCGCTGGCCGAGCATGTGATCAAGCCGTCGATCGATGCCTTCAATGCCGCCGCGAACGGCGAGATGGTGATCGAGCTCTATTTCGCCGATCAGCTCGTGCCACAGAGCGAGCTCTTTCGCGCCGTGCAGCAGGGCACGCTCGACGCGGCCCAGTCGGACGACGATTCGATGGGCTCGCCGGTGGACGTGTCGATCTTCGGCGCCTATTTCCCCTTCGCCTCGCGCTACAGCCTCGACGTGCCGGCGCTCTTCAACCATTACGGGCTGAAGGAGATCTGGGAGGAGGCCTATGCCGAGACCGGCGTGACCTGGCTCTCGGCCGGCGCCTGGGATCCGTGCAACTTCGCCACCCGCGATCCGATCCGCAGCCTCGCCGACCTGCAGGGCAAGCGGGTCTTCACCTTCCCGACCGGCGGGCGCTTCCTGTCGCGCTTCGGCGTGGTGCCGGTGACGCTGCCCTGGGAGGACATCGAGGTGGCGATGCAGACCGGCGAGCTCGACGGCATCGCCTGGTCGGGCATCACCGAGGTCTACACAGTGGGCTGGGCCGACGTGACGGACTACTACCTCACCAACAACATCTCGGGTGCCTGGGCTGGAAGCTATTTTGCCAATACGGAGAAGTGGAACGAACTACCGGAACATCTCAAGACGCTGTTCCAGCTTTCCATGAACTATTCGCACTACAATCGCCAGCACTGGTACTGGTGGGGCGAAGCGCATTTCCGCACCACCGGCGGCAAGCTCGAGCTGACCTCGATCCCCGACGAGGAATGGAAGCAGGTCGAGACCGAGGCCCTCGCCTTCTGGGACGAGATCGCCCAGGAAAGCGAGCGCTCGGCGAAGATCGTCGAGATCCTCAAGAACTACCAGAAGACCATGGAACTGGCCGGACCGCCGTACCGCTTCTCCTGACGGCTCCGCGATCGGGCGGGGTGCGGCCCACGCACCCCGCCCCCTGCCCCGTGTCAGCGCCACTTGACATGAATCATGTCGCGGAGTGCCGGCCGGGCGCTAGTCTCGGCGCCGAACGAGCCCCGGGAATCCCTGACCATGACCGACCCCCTCGCCGCCTATGCCAGCCGCGCCGTGCCGCGCTACACCAGCTATCCGACCGCGCCGCATTTCCGGAAGGGCTTCGCCGAGGCGACCTATCGCGGCTGGCTCGGCGCCCTCGACCCCGCCGAGCCGGTGTCGCTCTACCTGCACGTGCCGTTCTGCAAACAGATGTGCTGGTATTGCGGCTGCAACATGAAGCTCGCGGCGAAATACGCGCCGGTCGCGGATTACGTCGAACGGCTGCTGCAGGAGATCGACCTCGTCGCCGACGCGCTGCCCGGCCGCATGGCGATCAGCCACCTCCACTGGGGCGGCGGCACGCCCACCGCGCTCGACCCGGACGACCTCGCCCGGGCGATGGATCGCATCCATGCGCGCTTCGACACGATGGCGGACGCCTCGCTCGCCATCGAGAGCGATCCGCGCACCCTGAGCGACGCGATGGCGGCCCGGATCGGCGCGCTCGGCTTCACGCGGGCGAGCTTCGGCGTGCAGGAATTCGACCCCAAGGTGCAGGCGGCGATCAACCGCATCCAGCCCCCCGAAATGGTACGCCACACCGTCGAGAGCCTGCGGGCGGCGGGCGTTTCGGGGATCAATTTCGACCTGATCTACGGGCTGCCCTATCAGACGGTGGAGAGCCTGCTCCACACGATCGAGCTCTGCCGCGACATGGCGCCCGACCGGATCGCGCTCTTCGGCTACGCGCATGTGCCGTGGATGGCGAAGAACCAGCGGATGATCCCCGAGGACGCCCTGCCGGACGGACCGGCGCGCAAGGCGCAGGCGCGGCGGCGGCCGATGCGCTGGTCGCGGCGGGCTACGTGGCGATCGGACTCGACCATTTCGCGCTGCCCGACGACGACATGGCGATCGGCGCTGCGCGAGGGCCGCCTGCGGCGGAACTTCCAGGGCTACACGACCGATACGGCGCCGGCGCTGATCGGCATCGGCGCGACCTCGATCGGGCGCAATCCCGGCGGCTTCGTGCAGAACATCGCCGAGACCGGGGCCTGGTCGCGCGCGGTGGCGGACGGCATCCTGCCGGTGGCCAAGGGCGTGCCGCTCAGCGCCGACGACCGACTGCGCGGGCGCGTGATCGAGGCGCTGATGTGCGAGGGCATGGCCGACACCGCGGCGATCGGAGCCGATCACGGGTTTCGCCGCCGGACTGGTGCGCCGCGGAACTTGCCGAGTCGCAGGACTTCGCCCGCGACGGGCTGGTGGACACTCGACGGGCCGCGGGTGACGCTGACCGAGACCGGGCGCGGCCTGAGCCGGGTGGTGGCTGCGGTGTTCGACGCCTATCTGGCGCAGTTCGGAGGCCCGTCACTCCGTCGCGGTCTGAACCGGCGGGGCCAGCACGGTCGCGACGACCGAGGACGCCTCCAGCGTCCGGTGAACCGGGCATTTGCCGGCAATCTCGATCAGCTTGTCGCGCACCTCCGGGAGCGACCGCTGCCCTCGACCGAGATCACCCGCTCGAAGCGGTCGATGCGACCCGCCCGGCCCTCGCCGCAATCGGCGCAATCCTCGGCATGGACCTTGGCATGGTCGACGGTCACGCTGACCCGGCCGAGATCGAGGCCCTTCTTCTCGGCATACATCCGCAGCGTCATGGTCGTGCAGGCGCCCGAGCGCGATCGCGAGGAAGTCGTAGGGCGTCGGCCCGGTGCCGCCGCCGCCGACGCTTTGCGGGCTCGTCGGCGATCAGTACATGGCGACCGATCGAGACGGCCTGCTGGAAGGTCGTCGCCCCGGTTTCGCGCACCTCGACGAGATTGGTCGGCTCGGGCTCCGGGACCTCGATGTAGCGCAGCCGCCCAGGCCGCGAGCACGTCGGCGAGATAGATCGCATCCTCGGGACGCGAGACGCAGGTGATCGGCGCCGTCGAGCGACACGAAGCTCTTGGGGTGCATCGCCGGCCTCGAAGATGCGCCGGGCATTGTCGATGCCGACGATCTCGTCGCGCGGCGCGTGGAAGACCAGAAGCGCCTTCTTCAGGGCCGCGACGTCGTCGGTCAGGCGGGTGCCGCGCACGTCGTCGAGGAACTCCCGGCGGATGGTGAAGGTCCGGCCGGCCGAGCCTGACCTCGGCCCTGCCCTCCGCCTCGATCCGGGCAAGATCGGCACCGAAGTTCTCGACCACATGCGCCGCGTCGGAGGGCGCGCCGATCGTCGACGACGGCGCGGGCCTCCGGGATCTCTCCGGCGGCCGCCAGCACCGCCGCACCTCCGAGCGAATGGCCGATCAGGATCTGCGGGCGCCGCGCGGGTCTCGCGCAGGAAATCCGCCGCCGCCACCAGATCGCCGACGTTCGAGGAGAAGTCGGTATTGGCAAATTCGCCCTCGCTGGAGCCGAGACCGGTGAAGTCGAAGCGCAGCACGGCGATGCCGCGCGCGGCCAGCGCCTGCGAGATGCGTGCCGCGGCGAAGATGTCCTTCGAGCAGGTGAAGCAATGCGCGAAGATCGCGTAGGCCTGCGGCGCGCCGACCGGAAGATCGAGCCGTGCCGCCAGCGTGCCACCGTCATGGCCGGGAAATTCCAGTCGCTCGCCGGGTCCGATCATTGCCGCGCTCCTCGCCTGTGCTGTTTCCCGTCCGCCCGGCCCGCGCGCCGGAACGTTCCGTCACCGCCAGAACGGCTTCTCCGCGGCAAAGTCGTCCCAGCGGTCGAACAGCGCCGGGCGGTCGTCGCCGACGCGGATCGCGAGCGTTCCGAGCACCCAGCCGACCGCGCGCTGGACCGCCGGGTCCGCCTGCCCCGGCGCATCGGGGCCGGTGAGATATTCCCCGGCCATCGCCGCGTCGTTGAGCGTTCCGAACATGTCCTGCAGCCGCTTCAATGACTTGATGTAGGCCCCGACCTTCTTTCCGGGCCAGATCACGTCGAGGACGTCCGCGGCATAGCGGAATTTCTTGAGCTCCTTGCGCAGCTCGTGAAGCTCTTCGACCGACAGCTTGCGGATCTTTCGGCCGCGCTTCATGACGTGGCCGTGGCGTTTGTCGAGGAGACCCGGCGCGATCGCCCCGATCGGCTCGGCGAGCCGGCCGGTCTGGCTGTAATCCGAGGGCGAAAGCCAGCCACGCCCCTCGATCAGGCGCCCCAGATCGTAGAGAAGACCGGTCGCCTCCGCCGTTGCGAGCTTCCGGCGAACTTCGGCGCGCACCGTCTCCCGGCGGGTTTCCAGCGCGGCGGTGAGCGCCCCGGTCGCGACGGGATCGAGGCCGCCCGCCGCGGCATCCGCGACCACCTCGTCGATCAGAACGTCGATGTCTCGCAACCGGCCGACCACCTGCCCCAGATCGCGCGCCTGCTGCGATATCGGGTCGAGCGCCTCCCGGCCGAGCGGTCCGGAGAACACCGAGATCGCCGAGCGCAGGCGGCGCAGGCCGATCCGGAGCTGGTGCGGGCCCTCGATCGCGTCGCTGTCGGCCACCACCACGAGGTTGGCCGCGATCTGCGCGTGGCAGTCGCGAAACACGTCGCGTGCGACCGATTCGACACTGGCGCTCCGGTCGTAGTCCAGCGCGCCGGCGCCGCGCGGCTTCGGCGGGCCCACCCCCGCGCCCTCGGCCAGCGCGTAGCCGCGGGCCGCCTTGCTCTCGGCGGAGAACCGGACCGGGCCGGTCGGGAACAGCGTCTGCGCCACGTCGTAGACCGCGCCCACCTCGCCGGAGACCAGCTCGATTTCCGCTTCGTGCAGCGGCATGCAAAGCTCGCCCGCGACGACTTCGCCGTGATCGAGCGCAACCTCGATCTCGCTGCTATCCTCGAGGCGCAGCCGCTCGACGATCCGGCGCACCCGGGTCTCGAACACCGGCGAGAGCGCCGCCCCGTCGCAGGTGTCGCGGATCGCGGCGAACACGCCTTCGGGATCGGGCGCGTCGAGCACGAGCCGGCCGCCGGGCGCCGGGTGATCGATCTCCTGCCGCGAGAACAGCCCGCCTCCGCCGCTGCCCTTGCCGAACTTGACGGTCTGGACCCAGGCACGCCCCACCTTGCGCAGCCGCAGCGCGATACCGGCCTTTGCCAGGGCGTGGTCGGGGCTGTCGTAATAGACCGACACCAGCTTCTCGGTCCGGCGCGGCGTGCTGCGCAGGCGGCTCAGCGCGGGATGCCGCCGAAGCCGCGCCTCGTCGGCCGCATCCATCGCGATCTTGAGCTCCACTTCCGTGGTTCCCGCTGCGGGTGAGACGGCCACGAGCGTGGTCTCCGTGTTTGTTGAAGCGAGATTTTGTGGTAGCGTTTCGCCATGCAGCCTACCGGATCAGACGGGGAACGCAACACGCCGCACCGGGCTTCCGGAGCCGGCGTGCACGGCGCGCGGGGCCGTGGCCGGACGGGGCACGGCACCGGCCGTCGCATCCGCGGTGTACGAACAGGATCCGTACAGGTTGCATACAGCCGTTTCGCCTCCTCCGGGGCGTCGCGGCCGCGCCCGCCAGGCGTTAACCGAACGGGAATGTTGCGGGCGCATCATGGAACGAAGGGGTAACGGCATCACGAGGTGACGATGGTCGGACGCAACAGGATCGACGTGACAGAGGTTCTAAATTCCATTCCGCAGCACGGAGTTGCAGAATGAACCCCGCCACCCTGTCCATTGCCTCGGAGTTCGTGAAGACCGGCATCGCGAAGGCCGGCGTCCCGCTCACCCAGAACCTCGAGGCCTATCTCTCGATCACCTTCGCCCGCTTCATCGGCACCTCCATCAGTGTCGACATGCTCACCATCCGCATCACCAGAGCCATGGACGCCAACGCCCCGCAGGACACCATCCGCTCGCTTGCAGACGAGTGTCTGATCGCCTGTGCCTTCTTCGAGGATCGGCTGCGGCGGAACGGAAACGTCCGGCATTACGTCGGGCTTGGCCAGATGAGTTACGATGCCGCGGACCTGACCGAGCAGGCCTATGGCTTCATCGCCATGCGCGACGTGATCGCCAGCGCGGTCGAGGGAAAATCGGGCACCGATGCACGCATCCTCGTCGATCGCGCCCGGGCGGGAAGCCAGACGGCGCGCAAGGATCTCGACGCCCAGAACGTCGTCGTCGGCCCCTGGGGACGCGATCCCAGATCCGGGCTGCTCTGGCGCTGATTTCCCCGAAGCTTCGGCGTTGTCTCGGAATGCGGTAGCCACTAGCGTGCCGCCTCCGGAGGATATCGCATGGTTCATCTGCAGATCACGCTCCTGAGCGTCGTGCTCGTCGTCGCGGCCTCGGTGCTGCATTACGAGGTGCTGCTTCGGGTATCGGCGCTGATCCCCGCGCTGACGATCCCGCCACGGCGGCGCACTCTGGTGGTGGTCGCCGCGGTCATGCTCGCGCACATGCTGCAGATCGGGCTCTATGGGGCCGGCTACTGGGGCGCGATCCACCTGCTGGGCCTCGGGGCGCTGACCGGGACCCTCGAAGGGAACGGGTTCGACTACTTCTACTTCTCGGCCACCACCTTCACCACGCTCGGTGTCGGCGATCTGACGCTGGAAGGCCCCCTGCGGATCCTCGCCGGCATCCAGTCGCTGAACGGTCTGGTGCTGATCACGTGGTCGGCGTCCTTCACCTACATCTCGATGGAGAAGTTCTGGCTCGATCAGCGCTGACCCACTGCATCCAGATCGACCCAGGCTCCGAAATCGAGCGCGGTTTCCCAGCCGGCGCCGCGGCCGGTCACGGCATGGGCGGCACGCACCACCCCGGAATGGGTAACCCAGAGTTCCGGCGGTGTCCGCCGGGGCCCGGCCGCATCCAGCAGCCCGCGCACCCGTTCGGCCAGCGCCATGACGTTTTCGCCGCCATGCGGTCTGGCGCCCGTGAAGTCCGCCGCCCAGGCATCCAGCTCATCCCGCGGAAGCGCGCTCCAGGCGCGGTTCTCCCAGCTGCCGAAATCCATCTCGATCAGGTCGGCCTCCACCGTCAGGTCGAGGTTCCGGGCGCGCGCCACCGCCTCGGCGAGCCGCAGGCATCGGCCGAGCGGGCTGGACCGGACATGCGACACCTGCGGAAGCCCGGCGATCGCGCGGCCCGCATCCGCCGGGAAGCTCTCGGGAAGCGGCAGGTCGGTGCGCCCGTAGCAGAGCCCGTCCGGCATGTCCGGACGCGTATGCCGAAGGAGGATCACAGGCATGCGAGAACACCGAGCAGGAAGCCGATCTCGCTGGTCTGCTGAACCGCTCCGAGGCAGTCGCCGGTATAGCCACCCAGCCGGGGCTCGAACCGGCGCCGCATCGTCCAGTGGCCGACGATCAGACCGAGGAGCCCGCCGGCCAGCGCAACGGCGGGCAGCATCGATCCAGCGGGCAGCGCTGCGGCCAGCACGCAGAAGAGGGCGAAGGCGAGCGATCCGGCCGCCATGCCGGTTGCAACCGGCTTGCCGGTCCCGTGATCGCGAACATAGGTGCTCGTCGCGATCACCAGAACCGCCGACGCCCGGCTCGCGGCATGGGCCGCGACCAGAAGCGCCGGCACAGCCGCCGCCGGAACCGCCGAAAGCGCGAGGATCTTGGTGGCGAGGATCAGGCCGAGGCCCGCGACGCCGTAGGTTCCGAGCCGGCTGTCGCGCATGATCTCGAGGGCGCGTTCCCGGGTGGCGCCGCCCCCGAGCCCGTCGCAGGCATCGGCAAAACCGTCTTCGTGAAACGCACCGGTCAGCAGGATGCCGGCCGCAGTGGAGAGGGTCGCGGCAAGCAACGCGGGAAAGACCTGCACCGCCAGCCAGAACACCGATCCCGTCATCAGGCCGATCAGCGCCCCGACGACCGGATACCAGCGCGGCGTCGCCGCGAACCTTTCGGGAGTATAGAGACCGGCACCCGGCACCGGCAGCCGGGTGAGAAACTGCACCGCGAGCAGCAGGATCGCGATCTCGTCCGCGAGACGAGCCCTCATGCCGGCCCGCTCACGCCGGCCGCATCGAAGCTCGCCATGTCACAGAGCATCGCTGCGGCCGCCCGCACCATCGGCCACGCCAGAAGCGCGCCGGTACCTTCGCCGAGACGCATTTCGAGCGCGAGCAGCGGCCGGGCGCCCATCGCCTCCAGCAGGACCGCGTGGCCACGTTCCGCGGAAACATGGGCGAAGACGAGGTGATCCCGCGTCCGGGGTGCGATCCTCTCGGCGACAAGGGCTGCCGCGGTGGCGATGAATCCGTCGACCAGCACGATCCGGCCCGCCGCAGCGGCGCCGAGCATCGCGCCCGTCATCATGGCGATCTCGTAGCCGCCATACTGTGAGAGGACCTCCTCCGGTGCGAGGCTTCCGGGGCAGCGCGAGGCGGCGGCTTCGAGCACACGCGCCTTGCGAGCGAGACCGGCATCGTCGAGGCCGGTCCCGCGCCCCACCAGAGACCCGAGATCGAGCCCCGTGAGCCGGTGCGCGATCAGACTTGCCGACGCCGTGTTGCCGATGCCCATCTCCCCGAACGCGGCCACCAGCGACGGGTCGCCGTCTCCGATCCTGCGGCCGAAGGAGAGCGCGCGCTCGGCCTCCTGCAAGGTCATGGCTGGACCGTGCAGAAAACTGGCAGTTCCCGGTCCGATCCGCCGCGAGACGAGGTCGGGATGGCTGAGCGCATCACCGGCAACGCCGGCATCGACGACCGTGACGGGGACCCCGAGGCTCCCGGCGAAGGCATTGGCAGCGGCACCACCCGAGAGAAAGTTCATGACCATCTGCCGGGTGACGGCCTGCGGATAGGCCGAGACGCCTTCGGCGACGATGCCGTGATCGGCCGCGAAGATCGTCAGGTCGCAGCCGGCGATTTCGGGCGTGAGGCTTCCGCGCAGGCGGGCGATCTGGGTGGCCAGTTCCTCGATACGGCCCAGCGCGCCGCGCGGCTTGGTCTTGGCGTCGATCGCCGCCCTGATTTCTGCATCCGTGAGCATGGCGCTTCCGGTCATGGTTTCGATCCCTCACCCGGGTGAATGCGCGTGGGCCTTCGGCTGATCTGGACGGCGAGGATGCCGAGCATGATCACCGCGACGCCGAACACGTCGCGGCCCGTCACGGTCTCCCCGAGCAGAAGTGCTGCGATCGCCACGCCGAGAAACGGATTGAGAAAGTGGAAGGTCGAGGCCCGGGTGGCTCCGATCCGGCCGACCAGAACGAACCAGACCATCGTGGCTGCAAGTCCGGGCACCAGCGTGGTGTAGGTGAAGGCAAGGAGCATCGGAGTCGTCCAGTTGACCACCCAGGTCTCGAGGAGCGCGGAAGCCGGCAGCAGGGCCGCGCTGCCGACCAGCATCTGCATGCCGACGACCATCCACAGATTGCCGCCATCGGAGGCACCGCGCACGGCGAGGGTCGCGACGGCGAGCGCGAGGACTCCGAGACCGCAGAGAACGAGACCCTGAACATCGGCGCCCCGGCCGAGGCGGGCCTGCATGATCACCAAGACGCCGATGGCCCCAGCTACCAGACCGGCAAACCGCCAGCGTCGGAAGCCGCTCACCGAGGAACAGACGACCGAGCCCCGCGACGACGAGGGGCAGCATGCTGGCGATGACGGCGGCCGTCGAGGCTTCGACTGTGCGCATCGCCTCGAAATTCAGGCCGAGATAGAGGGTGTTCTGGCACAGGCCGAAGATGACGATTCCAACCCATTGCGCCCGGCTGAACCGGATGCGTTGCCCGATGAGCCAGCCGATGCCGAGGGCCAGCAGGCCCGAAATCAGGAAACGGATCGAGAGCGCAAGCAGGGGCGGCGCATCGGCGACCACGATACGGGCAGACGTGAACGCCGAACTCCAGGCCGTCGCGAAGAGCAGCCCGAGGAACAGGGCGCGCATGTCGATCATCGGTGCCTCTCGCCCCAAATGAAACAGGCCGCGCCGGGAGCGCAGCCTGCGTCAGGTCCATGCGCGTCCGGAGAGCCCGGTCGCGCTGCGATCAGGCGTTGATCACGTCCTTGAGTTGCTTCGCGATCGTCACCTTCGCGACGCGGTCGGCCGGCTTCTGGATCTGCTCGCCCGTCGAGGGGTTGCGCACCATCCGCTCCGGGCGGGTGCGGCAGGCAAATTTGCCGAGGCCGGGCAGGGTCACGGCGCCACCGGCGGCGACCTGCTCGGTCACGATTCCGGACAGCGACTCAAGCACACGGTTCGCGGTGACCTTGTCGATGTCGGCGGACTCGGAGAGAGCGGCGACCAGTTGCGTCTTCGTCATGGGTTTTTGTGTCATTGGCGTTTCCCTGTCGTGCGGAACTTGAAAACGGTGCGTCCCCGGCACCGAAGCCCGGGCACTTAACCCGCTGGTTGACGAAAACTCAATCGTCCAATGGGCGCATGAGCCATGTTTTGCTAGGTTCTCGTCAATCTTGAGGCGATTGTTGCAAAAAAGAGTCGCGCCTTAGCACATCAGAGCCGAACGCTGTCACAGAAACGCCGTCTCGTCGAAACTCCGGAGCTTGCGCGAATGGAGCTTCTCGAGCGGCATCTCGCGCAGAGCCTCGAGCGCATGAACTCCGATCCGGAGGTGTTGCGCGACCTGTCGCTTGTAGAAGCTCGTGGCCATGCCCGGCAGCTTCAGTTCGCCATGCAGCGGCTTGTCGGAGACGCAGAGCAGGGTCCCGTAGGGAACCCTGAAGCGGAAGCCGTTGGCGGCGATCGTCGCGCTCTCCATGTCGAGCGCGATCGCGCGAGCCTGGCTGAGGCGCTGCACCGGGCCGGACTGGTCTCGCAACTCCCAGTTGCGGTTGTCGATGGTGGCGACGGTGCCCGGTGCGCATGATCTTCTTGAGCTCGTATCCCGCGAGACCGGTCACTTCCGCGACGGCGTTCTCGAGCGCGACCTGCACCTCCGCGAGCGCCGGGATCGGAACCCAGATCGGCAGGTCGTCGTCGAGCACATGGTCCTCGCGCATATAGGCATGCGCCAGGACATAGTCGCCGAGGGATTGCGAGTTCCGGAGCCCGGCGCAGTGACCGAGCATGAGCCAGACGTGGGGGCGGAGAACGGCCACGTGGTCGGTGACGGTCTTGGCATTGGACGGGCCGACGCCGATGTTGACCATGGTGATGCCGGAATGGTTCGGGCGGGTCAGGTGGTATGTGGGCATCTGAGGCAGCCGGGCGACCGGCGTCCCGATGCTCCCCTCTCGGGTGGTGACGACGTTGCCGGGTTCGATGAGCGCCTCGTAACCGGATCCGGGGCGTGCGAGGGCCTCGTGGGCGAAGGCCACGAATTCGTCCATGTAGAACTGGTAGTTCGTGAACAGCACATGGTTCTGGAAGTGGGAAGGGCTCGTCGCGGTATAGTGCGCGAGGCGGGCCAGAGAGTAGTCGATCCGCTGGGCGGTGAACGGCGCGAGCGGCCGGTTCGACCCGGCTGGCGAGGCACTGCCGTTCACGATCTGGTCGTCGGTGGTATTCAGGTCCGGAACGTCGAAGAGATCGCGCAGGGGCCGGTGCAGGGTGTCCTCGATCGAGCCCTCGACATGCGCGCCCTCGCCCATGGCGAAATGCAGCGGGATCGCCGTGTCGGAGGTGCCGACGCGCACGGGCATGCCGTGGTTCTGGATCAGCAATCCGATCTGCTGCGTGAGGTAGCCTTCAAAGAGATCGGGCCGGGTGATGGTCGTCTCGTAGAGACCCGGCTCCGCGACATGCCCGAATGAAAGCCGGCTGTCGACCTTGGCGAAACTGCCGGTGGTCACGCCGACCGACGGGTAGAAGGCGCGGTAGCGGCCTTCTGGCTGCCCTCCTTGCATGACATCAGCGAAACGCGCCTTCAGGAATTCCGTCGCGGATTCGTACCGGCGACGCAGATCGGCGACGGCGGCAGCGGCATCCGTGAACATCTCGTCGCCATCGGATGGCGGCGAGATGATCGGAAGCTCGGCAAGAGCGTTTTGGTGGGCCATGGGAGTTCGGTGTCCTCAGGGGGAAATCAGCAGGTCGGTCTTCTCGAACCGGGTCACGTCGATCAGGCCGAGATCGGAGATCCTGAGTTCGGGGATCACCACGAGCGCCAGCAGGGAATGCTGCATGTAGGCGTTGTTGAGCCGGCAACCACATTCCTGCATCGCGCGGACCATCCGGTCCGCAGCTGCCGCGACCTCGGCGGCGGGAGAGTCTGACATAAGACCGGCGATCGGGAGGGCGACATGGGCGATCTCCCGCCCCTCGCGCCAGACCGTGACCCCGCCGCCGATCTCGCCCAGCCGGTTCGCGGCAAGCGCCATGTCGGCCTTGGACGTGCCGACGACGATCATGTGGTGGCTGTCATGGGCGACAGTGGAGGCCACGGCGCAGGGAACGTCGTAGCCGAAGCCCGAAACGAAGCCGTTCACCACGGCGCCAGTACCGCGATGCCGCTCGACGAGGGCGATCTGGCAGACATCCGCCGGCCCGTCCATCGCGACAAGGCCGTCGATCACGTCGAGATCGGCCTCGAGCGCCCGGGTCGGGGCCTGGTTCTCGACCACGCCGATCACCCGGGCGCGCACGGAGTTGGCCCCGTCGGGGGCCGGGATGTCGAAATCCTCCGCCGCAAGCGTGCGGCCCATCTTCACGGTGCGCCGGGCGCTTTCGGGCCAGACGAAGCCCGGATCCGCCGCGAGGCAGACGCCCGCCTCCGCGACCACCTGCCCGCGAGCGATCACGGTCTCGATCGGCAGCGTCGCGAGGTCGGAGGTCAGGATGCAGTCCGCCCGCCGGCCCGGCGTGATCGAGCCGAGCTCGCGCTCCAGACCGAAATGCGTCGCGGTGTTGATCGTCGCCATCTGCAAGGCGATCAGCGGATCGAGCCCGCAGTCGATGGCATGACGCACCACGCGGTTCATGTGACCGTCATTCACCAGCGTGCCGGAATGGCAGTCGTCGGTGCAGAGGATGAAGTTGCGCGGATCGAGGCCCCTTTCGGTGACGGCGGTGATCTGGGCCTTCACGTCGTACCACGCACTGCCCAACCGCAGCATGGCGCGCATCCCCTGCCGCACCCGCATGATCGCGTCCTCTTCGCGGGTGCCTTCGTGGTCGTCCGCGGGCCCACCGGCGGCATAGGCCGGGAAGTCGGTCAGGTCCGGGCTGGCATAGTGCCCGCCGACCGTGCGCCCGGCCTGCTGGGTGGCGGCGATTTCGGCGAGCATCTTCGGATCGCCGTGGATCACGCCGGGATAGTTCATCATCTCGCCGAGGCCGATGATGCCCGGCCATGTCATCGCCTCGGCCACATCCGCCGGACTGATCTCCGCGCCGGGCGTCTCGAGACCGGGTGCCGAGGGCGCGCAGGAGGGCATCTGGACATAGACATTGATCGGCTGGACGAGGGCCTCGTCATGCATCAGCCGCACACCGGGCAGGCCGAGCACGTTGGCCACTTCGTGCGGATCGGTGAACATGGTCGTCGTGCCGTGGGGCATCACGGCCCGGGCGAACTGGCTGATCGTGAGCATCCCGCTCTCGATATGCATGTGCCCGTCGCAGAGCCCGGGGATCAGGAAACGGCCGCCCGCATCGATCACCACGGTGTCGGGTCCGATCATCGGTCCGGCATCGGGCCCGCAGGAGGCGAAGCGGCCGGCCCGGATCGCGATGTCCGCGCCCGCGATCACTTCGCGCGAATGCACGTTCACCCAGGCGCAGTTGCGGATGACGGTGTCGGCGGGCGCACGGCGCGCGGCGACGGCGATCAGGTCGGCGGCGACGGCGGACCACGGGGAGACGGTGTTGTTCATGCCCCTACTGTGCGCTCTCCGCCAGACCGTTCAAGCCCAACCCGGCGACAGGAGCACGATTTGAGGGATTTCCGCCCGGCCGCCACGGATCGAAGCCGGGCGAACGGCCGGCCCGGAGGTTTCGGGCTGCCTCATTTCCGGGCAACTGCCGGTTCGGGCCGAAAAACAAGAGGCCCGGGCCTTTCGGCCCGGGCCTGCAGCGAAGCCGGAACTGCCCGGCCTCGGGATCGCCCGTCAGCTGGAGGTCGAGAACTCGGGATAGGCTTCCATGCCGAGTTCCTCGACATCGAGTCCGTTGATCTCGGCTTCCTTGGTGACCCGGATGCCCACGGTTGCCTTCAGGATCAGCCACAGGACCAGCGAGGTGCCGAACACGAAGGCACCGACGATGATGATCGGGATGAGCTGCCCCATCAGGGTGGCGTCCGGATTGGTCAGGAGCACCGCCAGCGTTCCCCAGATACCCGCGAAGAGGTGGACAGGGATCGCACCGACGACATCGTCGATCTTCATGCGGTCCAGCATCGGCACCGCGAAGACCACGATCACGCCGCCGACGGCACCGATGAGCGTCGCGACGCCGAGGGTGGGCGTCAGAGGCTCGGCGGTGATCGACACCAGACCGGCGAGGGCGCCGTTCAGGATCATCGTGAGGTCGGGCTTCTTGTAGAGGAGCTGCGTCAGCAGCAGGGCCGCAACGGCGCCGCCGGAGGCCGCGGCGTTGGTGTTCGCGAAGATCCGGCTGACATCCGCGGCATCGCCGATGGTGCCCATGGCCAGCTGCGATCCGCCGTTGAAGCCGAACCAGCCGAGCCAGAGGATGAACATGCCCAGCGTGGCGAGAGCGAGGTTGGAACCCGGATAGGGATGCACGCCGCCGCCCTTGGGATACTTGCCCAGACGCGGTCCGAGGATGATGGCGCCGGCAAGCGCTGCCCAGCCGCCCACCGAGTGGACAACCGTCGAGCCCGCGAAGTCGAGGAAGCCGAACTGGCTGTCGAGGAAGCCGCCGCCCCATTTCCAGCTCGCCTGGATCGGGTAGATGAGGCCGGTGAGGATCACGGTGAAGATCATGAAGGGCCAGAGCTTGATGCGCTCCGCCAGAGCGCCCGAGACGATCGACGCCGTTGCGGCGCAGAACATCAGCTGGAAGAAGAAGTCCGATCCCGTCGAAGCGTAGGCGATGTCGTCCGCCGCATCGGCCCCGACTCCCACCGCTTCGAGAACCGCCACGCCGAAGGCTCCCAGATAGCCGCCGGTCTCGTCCGATCCGATCGACCAGTTTCCGAGCGGATACATCAGGTTGTAGCCGATCAGGTAGTAGAAGATGCCCGCGAGGCTGAACAGCGCGACGTTCTTGGTCAGCTGCATCGTCACGTTCTTCGAGCGCACGAGGCCGGCTTCGAGCATCGCGAAGCCTGCCGCCATCCACATCACGAGGAAGCCGGCGACGAGGAACAGGAAGGTGTTGAGGATCCAGACGGTGTGCTCGGAGGCCTCCGCGATCGCGGCGATATCGACCGCCTCTGTGGTCTCCTGCGCCAGCGCCGGCCAGGCGGCGGCGCTCAGGGCAAGTGCAGCGGCCCCGGTAAACTTCAGATACTTGCTCATATTTTTACTTGTCCTTGCTTGCTGTTCGTCTGCGCTCACAGAGCGTCTTCGCCGACTTCGCCGGTGCGCACGCGCATGGCTTGTTCGACATCGAGAACGAATATCTTGCCGTCACCGATTTTGCCGGTCTTGGCGGTCGATGAGAGGGTTTCGACGACCTGCGGCGCGATCCCGTCCGAAACGACAAGCTCGAGCTTTATTTTCGGGACGAAGTTCACCACATACTCGGCGCCTCGATAGATCTCTGTATGGCCGGACTGCCTGCCGTATCCCTTGACCTCGGAGACCATCAGGCCCTGCACGCCAATCGAGGTGAGCGCCTCGCGCACCTCCTCGAGCTTGAACGGCTTGATGACCGCAACAATCAATTTCATGAGCTTCCTCGTCTTCGACATTGTGCAACGCAACACGCGTTGCCGGGTGATAAGCATGTTTCGTGCCAATTTTGGAGGATCTGCTCAAGTATCTGTATTTTATACGATTCATTAACTTCTGGATCGGCGCACGTCGGCGGCATCCCACAATGTCGCACCTTTCTTGATCGCTTGGCGTATTTTGCCCATTTTTTGGCCATCCAGGCCTGCGTGGCGAACAGGCCGCGGATGACCTGAGGGCTGGCGCGGCCGGACGATTCCGCGTAAGCTCGGCGAAGATAAAAAACGAGCAGGTGACGACGGGCATGGCCCGCAAGACAGGTAAACCCAGAAAGGCCGGACCGAAGGTCGGGCCGCTTGAGCGCATGGTCCGGGGATTCTTCGGGACCGTCTTCCGTGTGACCTGGTGGCTGGGGCTGCGGCTCGCCATCGTCGGCGCCGTCGTGCTCGGCTTCGCCACCTGGCACTATTACAGCCGCCTGCCCGATTTCGACGGCCTGCTCGACGGGCGCGAACGCGGCTCGGTGACGATGCTCGACCGGTCGGGAGAGGTCTTCGCGTGGCGTGGCGACCAGGGCGGCGTGACCCGGGCCGAGGCGGTCTCGCCGCATCTGGTGAACGCCATCGTCGCCACCGAGGACAAGCGGTTCTACTGGCATTTCGGGCTGGATCTGCAGGGCCTCACCCGCGCGATGATCGTCAATGCGCGTGCGGGACGCACCGTGCAGGGCGGCTCTTCGCTGTCCCAGCAGGTCGCCAAGCTGATCTTCTTCGACAACACCCGCTCGCTCGAACGCAAGATCAAGGAAATCCCGGCGGCTCTGGCCCTCGAGCTGAAATTCTCGAAGAACGAGATCCTGTCGATCTACCTGAACCGTGCCTATCTCGGCGCCGGCGCGACCGGCTTCGAGGCCGCGTCCCAGCGCTATTTCGGCAAGTCCGCCGCCGAAGTCACCCCCTCCGAGGCCGCCATGCTCGCCGGGCTCCTGCGGGCCCCGTCGCGCTTCGCACCGACCAGCGATCTCGACCGGGCGCAGGACCGGGCGGGGACGATCGTCGGCCTGATGGAAGACCAGGGCTACCTCACCGAAGCGCAGGCCGCCGAGGCCCGCGCCAACCCCGCGCGGCTCTCCCAGGCCGCGGCCGCCCGCGCCGGCGGCGACTTCGCCGACTGGGTGATGTCCTCGGGCCCGGATTTCCTGACCCGGAACACAACCGAAGACGTCGCGGTCCTGACGACCTTCGATCCGCGCATACAGCGCGCCGCCGAAGCCGCACTGACCTACGTCTTCGAGTCCAAGGTCCGCCAGGGCTCCAAGGCTCAGGCGGCAGTGGTCGTGATGTCTCCTGACGGGGCGGTCCGGGCGATGATCGGCGGGCGCGACCTCGGCGGCACGGAAGGTCAGTTCAACCGCGCGACGCAGGCAAGCCGCCAGACCGGATCCCTGTTCAAGACCTTCATCTACGCCGCGGCGCTCCAGTCCGGCGCCAATCCGTACGACAGGGTCCTCGACGCGCCGCTGACGATCAATGTGCCGGGGTCTGGTCCATGGTCACCGGAGAACTACGGCAAGAACTATCGAGGCGAGATCACCCTGACCGAGGCGATGGTTCACTCGGTGAACACATCGGCCGTACGGGTATCCGAGGGCACCGGCCGGCCTCGGATCAAGGCCGTCGCGCAGGATCTCGGGGTCACTTCTCCGATCGCCGACGGCCCGTCGATGGCGTTGGGCGTCTCGGAGGCCACGCTTCTCGAGATGACCGGCGCCTATGCCGGCATTCTGAACGGTGGCGTCAGCGCACTGCCCTACGGGATGCGCTCACTTCAGATGAAGGCCGATGGCTCGACGCTCATGGACGGTGGCCGGCCCGCGGCAGTCCGGGTTCTCGACGATCGAGCGGCCGGGCAATTGATCTGGATGATGAACCAGGTGGTGGAACGCGGAACAGGAACCAGGGCCCGGCTTGAGGGCAGGCCGGCGGCTGGGAAAACCGGTACCACGCAGGCCGCCCGCGATGCCTGGTTCATCGGCTTCACCGGCGACTACGTGACCGGGGTCTGGATGGGGTACGACGACAACACCCCGCTGTCGGGTGTAACCGGAGGCGGATTGCCCGCCGAGATCTGGCATGAGACCATGCTGCGCATCCATGACGGTCTGCCCGTGACGCCGCTTCCGATGATCATACCCCAACCACCGGCCGTCCCGCTTCCGGACCCCGGCGCCATCATTCAGGCACCGGCGGAGATGGTCGGCAATGTCGGTAATGCGGTTCAAACGGTTTTCGAGAACGTTCTGCAGGGACTCTTCGGGCGGAACTGACGGGCCGGGGCTGGCCGCGCAATTCTGTCATTGCGGAAATCGATTTCCTGCGGCATTCGCTCTTTCCTGCCCGCGCATCAGATTCTGGGGAGCCTGCCACATGCCTGAGACAATCCGCGGGCGCCTTGCCGAACTCGGGCTCTCGCTGCCCGACGCGCCGTCACCCGCAGCAAATTATGTGCCTTTCGTGCAGACCGGACGGCTCCTGTTCGTCTCAGGGCAGATCTCGCAGGACGAGAACGGGCTTATCTGCGGAAAGCTCGGTGCGGACATGGATATCGGGGCCGGTCAGAACGCGGCCCGTCGTTGCGCGCTGGCACTGCTCGCGCAGGTAGAGGCCGCCTGCGACGGAGATCTGGAGCGGGTTGCGAGGGTCGTGAAACTCACGGGTTTCGTGAACTGCACGGCGGATTTCACCGACCACCCGAAGGTGATCAACGGCGCGTCCGACCTGTTCGCCGCCGTCTTGGGTGAGCGCGGGCACCATGCCCGGGCGGCGGTCGGGTCATCCTCGCTGCCGCTTGGCGTCGCCGTGGAGGTAGAGGGTGTGTTCGAACTCGCCTGACCTGCCGCAGGCATTCCTCCGCCAGCCCCTCGCCCATCGCGGGTTGCACGACCGGGCCGCGGGGATCATCGAGAACAGCCGAGCGGCGGTTCGGGCGGCCATTGCGGGTGGCTACGGCATCGAGATCGACGTGCAGGTGGCAGCTTGCGGCGAGGCGATGGTGTTTCATGACGCGACGCTCCGGCGGCTGACCGGACGCACCGGAGAGGTCGCGCGGCATGATGCGGCCGAACTTTCGGCAATTCCGCTCGCGGGTGCCGCAGATGGCGAAACGATACCGACACTGCCCGAGATCCTTGCACGCGTCGCTGGACGGGCGCCGCTTCTGATCGAGATCAAGCATCCCGATGCCACACTCGGACCGGTGGACGGCATGCTGGAAGCACGCGTGGCAGCCTGTCTCACGGACTATGCCGGGCCCGTCGCAGTGATGTCGTTCAACCCGCATTCGGTGATGGCGATGTCCCGCCTCGCGCCGGAGGTGGCGCGAGGGCTGACGACCTGCGACTTCGTCGGGTCGAGCTGGCCGCTGCCGGACTATCGGCGCGCGGAGCTTGCCGGGATCAGGGATTTCGACGCGACGGGATCCTGCTTCGTCTCGCACAACCGGGCGGAACTGGACAATCCGGCGGTCGCTGCGCTGAAGGCACGGGGCGTACCGATCCTGTGCTGGACGGTGCGGAGCGCCGCCCAGGAGCGTGCGGCGCGCAGGGTGGCCGACAACATCACCTTCGAGGGCTATCCGGCCGCGGCGGAGAGTTGACCACGGCCGAAATACCGCCATCTGCCGGGGCACAGGAGGCGCGGATGGACGGCAGCGACATGATCGAGATCGCCATGCTCGGATCGATCCGCGAGATCGATGCCGCCGACTGGGATGCCTGCGCCGCGCCGGGCGACGCCCCGCCGCCCGATCCCTTCACCACCCATCGCTTTCTCGACGCGCTGGAGACCTCGGGCAGCGTCGGTGCGGGGTCGGGCTGGCAGCCGGTCCATCTGGTCGCACGACAGGGCGGGCTGGTGATCGCGGTGATGCCGCTCTACGCCAAGGGCCACAGCCAGGGCGAATACATCTTCGATCACAACTGGGCGCATGCCTTCGAGCGGGCCGGCGGGCGCTACTATCCCAAGCTGCAGGTGGCGGTGCCGTTCACGCCGGCGACCGGACGGCGCTTCCTGACGCGTCCGGGGCTCGAGGAGGCGGGACGCGCGGCGCTGCTCCAGGGCGCGCTGGAGGTGGCGGAGCGCTACACGGTCTCGAGCCTGCACGTCACCTTCTGCACCGAGGCGGAAAAGGCCTGGGGGGAAGCCGCGGGGCTGATGCCGCGCACGACCCAGCAGTTCCACTGGGTCAACCGCGGCTACGGCGATTTCGACGCGTTTCTCGCCGATCTGGCCTCGCGCAAGCGCAAGGCGATCCGCAAGGAGCGGGCGCGGGCGATGGACTTCGGCGGCGAGATCGTCGCGCTGACCGGCGACGCGATCGCGCCCGAGCACTGGGAGGCTTTCTGGGAGTTCTACCAGGACACCGGCGCGCGGAAATGGGGCACGCCCTACCTGACCCGGAAGTTCTTCGATCGCGCGCAGGAGACGCTGCGGGACGACATGCTCCTGGTGATGGCGCGGCGGAACGGGCGCTGGGTGGCCGGGGCGCTCAACTTCCTCGGCCGCGACACGCTCTACGGGCGCTACTGGGGCTGCGTCGAGGATCACCCCTGCCTGCATTTCGAACTGTGCTACTACCGGGCCATCGAGGCGGCGATCGAGCGGGGCCTCGCGCGGGTCGAGGCGGGGGCGCAGGGCGAGCACAAGCTGGCGCGCGGCTACCTGCCGGTGGAGACCCATTCGCTGCACTGGTTCGCCGACGCGGGCTTCGCTCAGGCGGTGGCGAAATATCTCCGCGCGGAAGCCGGGGCGGTGGGACGCGAGATCGAGGTGATGACGGCCTGGGGGCCGTTCCGGAAGTCGGAAGGAGACGAGAATGACCGAGCGACTTGATGCGGCGGCGCGCGACGCGCTGATCGCCGAACTGGCGCCGAACGGCTGGACCGAGGTGGAGGGCCGCGACGCGCTCCTGCGCGAGTTCAAGTTCGACAGCTTCGTCACCGCCTTCGGCTTCATGACCCGCGCAGCCCTCTGGGCCGAGAAGTGGAACCATCACCCCGAATGGAGCAACGTCTACAACCGCGTCACCGTGGTGCTGACCACCCACGATGCCGGCGGGCTCTCCGAACTGGACGCGAAACTGGCCCGCAAGCTGGACGCGCTGGCGGGGTAGAACCGCGTCCCGCGCCGCCCCCGGGCCGATCCGGGCTTGCCGCCTGCGGGGTGCCGGGGATAGACCGGCCGTCCCGCACCCGTTGCCCGAGGCCCCCCGCACATGGACCCGCTCACCGCCCGGATCGTGATCGTCGGCGCCGGCCAGGCCGGGGCGTCGATGGCGGCCAGACTGCGCGCGCTGGGGCATTCCGGACCGCTCACGCTGATCGGTGCCGAGGCCCATCCGCCCTATCAGCGCCCGCCGCTCTCCAAGGCCTATTTCAAGGGCGAGATGACGCGCGAGCGCCTGCAATTGCGCCCCCCGAGCTTCTATGCGGAAAACGGGATCGAGCTCCGCACCAGCTGCCTTGTCGCGTCCATCGATACGGGCACCGGCACGCTCACGCTGGACACCGGCGAGACGCTGGACTGGGACCGGCTGGCGCTGACCCTCGGCGCGACGCCGCGGCGCCTGCCGGCCGCGATCGGC
The DNA here is from genome assembly GCA_963825715.1 of uncultured Alphaproteobacteria bacterium. GTDB lineage: Bacteria > Pseudomonadota > Alphaproteobacteria > Rhodobacterales > Rhodobacteraceae > Amaricoccus. Next base: position 58,344 of record CAWGUH010000021.1, read on the forward strand.
GGCGATCTCACGGGCGTCTTCGTGATGCGCGACCTGCGCGACGCCGACGCGCTGGCCCGCGCCCTCGAGGCCGGGGCGCGCCGCGCACTGATCGTCGGTGGCGGCTATATCGGGCTCGAGGCGGCGGCGGTGCTTCGCGAGAAGGGGCTCGAGGTCACGGTCATCGAGGCGGCGGACCGCATCCTCTCCCGGGTCGCGGCCCCGGCGACGGCGGATTTCTTCCGCGACCTGCACGCCTCCCACGGCGTCGATATCCGCGAAGGCACCACGCTCGAGCGCCTCACCGACGATGGCGCCGGCCGCGCGACCGGCGGAAACCTCGGCGACGGCACATCGCTCCCGGCCGATCTGGTGCTCGTGGGTATCGGCGTGGCCCCGAACACGGCGCTCGCCGAGGCGGCCGGGCTCGCGGTGGCGGACGGCATCCTGGTGGACGCGGCCGGACGGACGAGCCATCCCGCGATCTTCGCGGCCGGCGATTGCGCGCGCTTCCCTTACCGTGGCGCGCTGGTCCGCATCGAGAGCGTGCCCAACGCCATCGACCAGGCCGAGGCGGTGGCCGGCGCGATGCTCGGGATGCCCACCGATTACCTGGCGCGGCCCTGGTTCTGGTCGGACCAGTACGACGTGAAACTCCAGATCGCCGGGCTCAACACCGGCTTTGCCCGCACCGTCACCCGCCCCGGCCCGCGGCCCGGCACGCAATCGGTCTGGTATTATGCCGGCGACACCCTGCTGGCGGTCGATGCGATGAACGATCCGCGCGCCTACATGACGGCGAAGCGCTGGATCGAGGCCGGCCTCTCCCCCGATCCGGCACGAGTGGCCGACCCGGGCACCGACCTGAAGGCGCTGGCCTGATGCGGATCATCGGCGGCAGGCATCGGGGCACCACGCTCGCGGCGGTTGGCGGCGGCGATGCGGAAGCACGGCTGCGCCCCACCTCCGATCGCGTGCGCGAGAGCCTCTTCAACCTCCTCGCCCATGGCGGCTACGGCGATCCGCCTCCCCCCGAAGGCGCGCGCGTGCTCGACCTCTTCGCCGGGACCGGGGCGCTCGGGCTCGAGGCGCTGTCACGGGGAGCGGTGAGCGTGACCTTCGTCGACAATGGCGCGAAGGCGCGCGGCATCCTCAAGATGAACATCGCCCGGCTGAAGGCCGAGGCGGAAACCAGCCTGCTGGCGCGGGATGCCACGCAGCTCGGGCGCAACATGGAAGCACCCTTCGATCTGGTGTTTCTCGATCCGCCCTACGGCCGCGGCCTCGGCGAGGCCGCCCTCGGCGCGGCGCTGGAGGGCGGCTGGGTGGCCGACGACGCGCTGGTGATCTGGGAGGAGAGCGCCACGCCGCGGCCGCCCCCCGGCTTGACCCTGCGCGACCAGCGTCGCTATGGGGACACGATGATCTCGATCTTCCGCGTCTCCCGCCCGTGAAGGATACCGTCAGCGACGCCGAGCGGCTGTTGTCGGGCGTCTTCGGCTTCGCCGATTTCCGCCCCGGTCAGGGCGAGATCGTCGAGGCTGTGGTGGCGGGGCGGGACGTGCTGGCGATCATGCCCACGGGGGGCGGCAAGTCGCTCTGCTACCAGTTGCCCGCCCTCCTGCGCGAGGGCGTGACGGTGGTGATCTCGCCGCTCATCGCCCTGATGCGCGATCAGGTGCGCGCCCTGAGGGCCGCCGGCGTCAATGCCGGCGCGCTGACCTCGCAGACCGATCCCGAGGAAAGCGCGCAGATCTTCGACGAGCTCGAGGCGGGACGGCTGAAGCTTCTCTACATGGCGCCCGAGCGGCTGGCCTCGGGTGGCGCGGAGGCACTTTTGCGGCGGATCGGCGTGAGCCTGCTGGCGGTGGACGAGGCGCATTGCGTCAGCCAGTGGGGCCATGATTTCCGCCCCGATTACCTGCGCATCGGGGCGCTTCGCGCGCGGCTCGACGGCGTGCAGACCGTGGCGCTGACCGCGACGGCCGATGCCGAGACCCGCGCCGAGATCGGCCGGCAGCTCTTCGGCGGCGCCGCCCCCGAGACCTTCCTGCGCGGCTTCGACCGGCCGAACCTGTCGCTGGCCTTCGAGCCCAAGGCCAATCCGCGCGCCCAGATCCTCGACTTCGCCGCCGCCCATCGTGGCCTGTCGGGCATCGTCTATTGCGCCAGCCGGGCGCGCACCGAAACGCTGGCCCAGGCGCTCCGCGAAGCGGGGCATTCGGCCCTCTCCTATCATGCGGGGATGGAGAGCGACGACCGGCGGCTCGCGGAGACGCGGTTCCAGCAGGAGGACGGGCTGATCGTCTGTGCGACCATCGCCTTCGGCATGGGCGTGGACAAGCCCGACATCCGCTTCGTCGCCCATGCCGACCTGCCGAAATCGGTGGAGAGCTACTACCAGGAGATCGGCCGCGCGGGCCGCGACGGCGCGCCGGCGGACACGCTGACCCTGTTCGGCGCGGAGGATATCCGGCTCAGGCGCGCCCAGATCGACGAGGGCGCCGCCCCGATGGAGCGCAAGCAGGCCGACCACAAGCGGCTCAACGCGCTCCTGGGGCTGGCGGAGGCGCAGAAATGCCGGCGTGCGGTGCTCTTGGGCTATTTCGGCGAGACGCTGGCAGAGCCCTGCGGCAACTGCGATCTGTGTCGCACTCCGCCGGAGATCTTCGACGGCACGGAAGCCTCGCGCAAGGCCTTCTCCGCGATCCTGCGCACCGGCGAGAGCTTCGGCGTGCAACATCTGACGGACGTTCTGCGCGGCGAGACCACCGAACGGGTCAAGGCCCGCGGGCACGACCGGCTGCCGACCTTCGGGGTGGGCAAGGACATGTCCAAGGCCGAGTGGCAGAACGTGTTCCGCCAGCTGATGGGGCTCGATCTGGTCCGCCCCGATCCGGAGCGCCACGGCGCGCTGCGGCTGACGGAGACCGCGCGCCCGCTGCTCTTGGGCGAGGTGACGATCGAATTGCGCGCCGACAGCCTGCGCAAGGCCGGCAAGGCGCCGTCGCGCGGCCCGGCGATGAGCCTCGTGGCCGAGGAGGACGAAGGGCTCTTCGCGGCCCTGAAGGCCAAACGGCGCGAACTGGCGCAGGCGGGCGGCGTGCCGGCCTACGTGATCTTTCCGGACCGCACGCTGATCGAGATGGCGACGCGGCGGCCCGACAGCCTCGACGCGATGCGCGGCATCACCGGGATCGGCGCCGTGAAGCTCGAGCGCTTCGGACAGGACTTCCTCGGCGGTGATCCGGGGCGCGGCGGCCGAGCCGGTGCATCCGGCACGGCGGCGGATCGCCGGGCAGGATGCGGGCGCGCTCTTCGACCGGCTGGAGGCCGCGCAGGCCGAGTTCTCGCGCGGGACCGACGGGCTGGCCAAGCCGCTGGCCTGCAACGCCGCGACCCTGCGCAAGATCGCCGAGACGCGGCCGGCGAGCCTCGAGGCGCTGGCGCGGATATCGGGCGTCGGCGAGGTGAAGGCCGACCGCTTCGGGGCCGCCTTTCTCGCGGTGCTGCGGGACGCGGAGACGGGCTGAGGCCGCACAGGTCCCGCACCGGGCCGGGACGATCGAACCAAAGGCCGAAACGCACCACGTCCACCCGACCGCAGCGCGAAGCCAGCCAAATCGGCAAGCCTGTTTCCAGCCACTTTCCAGCCGCATTCCAGCCCCCGAAAACCACGCCTTTTCCGCGACTTGCCCCGCATCCGCCGAGCCGGCCAGTTTTCGGACCCTTCCCCGCAGACAGGAGCCTCGGGCCGGGCACCGCACCGAGTTCCTCGCGGTGCCGCGCCTGAGCGGGTCCGGGCGGTTCTTGCCCCTCGCGGGTTTCGGCTGTATCCCGAACTGCCCTTTTCCTGAACCGGACCTGCCCATGCCCGAGAGCGATCCGAAGCTTCTGGTTTCCACCGACTGGCTGGAAGCCCATCTCGACGCTCCCGATCTGCGGGTGATCGATGCGAGCTGGCACATGCCCGGTGCCGGGCGGGATGCCCGGGCGGAATACGCGGAGGCGCATGTTCCGGGAGCGCGGTTCTTCGACCTCGACGAGATTTCGGATCTGCGCTCGGACCTGCCGCACATGGCGCCACCGGCAGAGAAGTTCGTCACGCGCATGCGCGGGCTCGGCATCGGCGACGGGCATCGGGTGGTCGTCTATGACAGTGCGGGGCTGTTCAGCGCGCCGCGGGTCTGGTGGCTGTTCCGGCTGTTCGGCAAGGAGGATGTCGCGGTGCTCGACGGCGGCCTGCCGAAGTGGCGGGCCGAGGGCCGCCGTGTGGAGGATACGCCGCCTTTGCTGCGCGACCGGCATTTCACCGCGCGGCGCAATGCCGGGCTCGTGCGGGACGTGACGCAGGTGGCCGCCTCGATGAAGCTCGGCGATGCGCAGATCGTCGATGCCCGCTCGCCGGAGCGGTTCCGCGGCGAGGTCGAGGAGCCGCGGCCCGGGCTGCGGCGCGGGCGGATCCCCGGTTCGAAGAACGTGCATTATTCCGCGCTCCTGCAAGCGGACGGGACGCTGAAGCCGGTGGCGGAGTTGCGCGCGGTCTTCGAGGCGGCCGGCGTGGATGTGGCGAAACCCGCCATCACCACCTGCGGCTCGGGTGTTACGGCGGCGATCCTGAGCCTCGCACTCGAGCGGCTCGGAAACCGGACGCATGCGCTTTATGACGGATCCTGGGCGGAATGGGGCGCGTATCCCGATCTCAAGGTCGAGAAGGGATGAAGCACCGGGCCGGAGAGAGCGTCGAGGTTCAGGTCACCTATCTCGAGATGACCGCGCGGCCGAATTATCCGCATCCGCGCCTGCCGGGCGGCGCGGTCTCGGCGCTGGTGGCCGCCGAGACGCCTCCGGCCTGGTACTTTCTCGCACTCTATGACGCGGTGGGGAAGGACTACGACTGGACCGATCAGCATGACCGGCCGGCGGAATCGCTTGCCGGCTGGCTTGCGAACCCGAAAGTGACGCTTTGGACTTTTCTGCGGTCCGGCTGGCCACACGGGTTCTTCATCCTCGACTGCATGAAACCCGAGACCTGCAATCTTGCCTATTTCGGGCTGGTACCGGAAGCTCTCGGACAGGGTCTGGGAAGTTTCCTGCTCGAAACCGCCGTCCACACGGCCTGGGAAATGCCCGGCGTGACGCGGGTCACGGTGGACACCAACAGCCTCGACCATCCCCGCGCGCTGCCACTCTATCAGAAGGCCGGCTTCACGCCAATTCGGCGCGAGACCGTCACGCGCACCCTGACACGCGATCGCACGCTGATCGGCGTCTGACCCTCCGGAGAGAGCCCATGTTTGAAGTCCTCCAAGCCCCACCCGCCGACAAGATCATCGAACTGATCGGCATCTACGCCGCCGATCCGCGGACCGACAAGCTCGACCTCGGGATCGGCGTCTACAAGGACGAGGCCGGTCGAACGCCGATCATGCATGCGGTGAAGGCCGCTGAGAGGCGACTGTGGGAAGATCAGGAGACCAAGTCCTATCTCGGCGTGACCGGCGATCGAAGCTTCGTCGAGGGCATGCGCGACCTTATCTTCGCGGGGACGGTGCCGGCGGAGAGGATCGGCGGGGTGCAGACGCCTGGCGGCACCGGGGCGGTGCGCCAATTGCTCGAATTGGTGAAGCGTGGGCAGCCGGACGCGACCGTCTGGTATTCCGACCCGACCTGGCCGAACCATCCGGCGATCCTCAGTCATCTCGGAATTGCCAGCAGATCCTACCGCTACTACGACGCGGCCACCGGTGCGGTCGCCTTCGACGGCGATGCAGGAGGATCTTGCGGCGGCGAAGCCCGGCGACGTGGTGATCCTGCACGGCTGCTGCCACAATCCGACCGGGGCGAACCTGTCGGGAGATCAGTGGGCAGCGCTGACGGAGAGTTTCGATGCCGCCGGACTGCTTCCCTTCGTCGATCTGGCCTATCAGGGCTTCGGAGACGGGCTCGAGGACGACGTGGCGGGTATGCGGCACATGGCGGCAAGACTTCCCGGAAATGATGATCGCGGCCAGCTGTTCGAAGAATTTCGGGCTCTATCGCGACCGCGTCGGCGCGGCGCTGGTCATCGGACGCGATGCCGCCGAGACGAAGGTGACCGAGGGTAATCTCGGGGCGCTCAACCGCCTGAACTTCTCGTTTCCGCCGGATCATGGCGCGAAGGTGGTGTCGATCATCCTGCACGACGCGGCATTGCGCGCAGACTGGATCGCGGAGCTCGAGGCGATGCGCCTGCGGATGCTCGACCTTCGGCAAGGGCTGACCGATGCGCTCAAGCGCGAAAGCAATTCGGACCGGTTCGACTATATCGGCGTACATCGCGGCATGTTCACCCAGCTCGGAGGCACTGCGGAGAAGGTCCTGAAGCTGCGGGAGAAGCATGGGATCTACATGGTCGGCACCGGGCGGATCAATATCGCCGGGCTTCCTGCCGACGGGATGGACGCACTCGCCAAGGCCATAGTCGCCAGCGGAATCTGATGACCGGCTTTCCAGTCATTGGTGCGGAGGATGTCGCCGGACAGCTGGACTGGCTGAAGCTTGCCGATGCCCTGGAGACAGGGCATCGCGGTGCCCGGGCTGAACTGGGTGACCAGTTCCTGACACGGCGCGGCGATACGCTGCTGTCGCGTGCGGCGTGGATCGACGGGCTGGGTGTTGCCGTCAAGTCGGTGACCGTGATGCCGGGGAATCCGGCCCGGGGCCATGCGTCGGTGCACGGAGCGATGGTGCTTTTCGAGGATCTGACGGGCCAGGTCGAAGCGGTGATCGATTCGGCGCTCGTGACGAAGTGGAAAACGGCGGGGGATTCGATCCTCGGGGCGCGGCTGCTGGCGCGGCCTGACTCGGCGCGGCTGCTGATCGTCGGGGCGGGGGCGGTTTCGGCCTCGCTGGTCGAGGCCTATGGCGCGCTGTTTCCGGGCATCGAGGTGGCGATCTGGAGCCGGAGGCCGGGACCGGCGGCGGAGCTGGCCGCGCAGACGGGCGCGCGGGCGGTGACCGATCTCGCGGCTGCAGCAACGGAGGCGGATATCATCGCCACCGCGACCATGGCGACCGAGCCGGTGATCCGCGGCGAGTGGCTGCGGCCGGGGCAGCATCTCGATCTGATCGGCGCGTTTCGGGCCGATATGCGCGAGGTGGATGACGCCGCACTCGCCCGCGCGCGGATCTTCGTCGACAGCCGCGACACGGTGCTCGACCATATCGGCGAATTGCGCGACCCGCTGGCGCGCGGCGTGATCACCCGCGACGACGTGCTGGGCGATCTCTACGATCTGGCGAACGGCGGGCCGGGACGGCAGAGCCCGGAGGATATCACGCTCTACAAGAACGGCGGCGGGGCGCATCTCGACCTGATGACCGGGCGAGTGATCCTCGAAGCGTGGCGGGCCGCCATGCGGACATAGGACCGGTCGGCGCCAAGGACCACGACGCACGCACCGGCGAAACAGCGGGTGGTGGCGCGCCCCGGATGGAGGACCATCCTCGAGCTGTCGCCGCCGGTGCCGAGTCGCACGCCATCACCCGGGGTGAGATCTATCGCGCATTCACCGTTGCAGGCGACGCGCCTCAGCCTTGCCGGGAGGCCAGAAAGGCCTGGGCATCCTCCGCAGTCTCGAAGATGTGGGGGCGGCGGCGGCGCATGGCCTCGCCAAGCTTCATCCGGGTGAAGGCCGAACTCGAATAGCGGCTGACGGTTCCGTAGAAGCGGTCCTCGAGATCCTCGACCATCGCGGCGTATTCCGGCTGGATCTCCTCATCGATACGGGTGCCGTCGTAGTTGACGATCACGTCGACGGGGATTTTCTGGCCGGCGCAGACCTTTTCGACCTGGGCCCGCAGCCGCTCGACATCATCACGGCTCCGGACCCGCAGTTTCTCGAAGTTGATGTAGAGCCGGTTGGCGGAATCGTCGCGCTGAATCCGGTCGGCGAGGTCGAGATGGAGGAGGTCTTTCTTGAGCTCCATGATCCCTTCCAGGAAGATGCGAGGGTCCATCTCGCGCACCTCGTTCATGATCGGGCGGAACGCCATCTGGCCGAGCACGTCGCGGTCGCGGTCGACGCCGGGCGCGATCTCGACCAGTTCCATGCCTTCCGCGCGAAGCGCGAGCACGCAGCGTTCGGTGACGTAGAGCACGGTCTTGCCGGCCTCGGCGGCCTGCTTTCCGGCGAACGTGACTTGCTCGACGGACTGCAGGAACTTGCGGGCGCGACCCTCCTTGAGGATCCTCAGCTTTCCATCGGCAATCTCGATCTTGAGCCCGCCGGCGGTCATTGTGCCGGCGAAGATCACCTCGCGGGCGTTCTGGCTGATGTTGATGAAGCCGCCGGCACCAGCGAGCTTGGGGCCGAAACGCGAGACGTTGACGTTGCCGCTTGCGTCGGCTTCGGCCATGCCGAGACAGGTCATGTCGAGGCCACCGCCGTCATAGAAGTCGAACTGGGCATTCTGGGCGATGATCGCGTCGGTGTTGATCGCGGCGCCGAAATCGAGACCCGACGCGGGCTGACCGCCCATCACGCCGGGCTCCGCGGTCAGTGTCAGATGGTCGAGCAGACCTTCCTCGCTCGCCACGGCGGCAACGCCCTCGGGCATGCCGATTCCGAGATTGACCACGCCGTTGACCGGAAGCTCGAAGGCGACGCGCCGCGCGATGACCTTGCGGGCATCGAGCGGCATCGGCGGCAGCGCGCCGGAGGGGGCGCGGATCTCGCCGGAAAAGGCAGGGGAATAGGCGGTGCCATAGGTCTGAGGATGGAGCTCGGGCGGGGCGACGACCACGGCATCGACGAGGGCGGCGGGCAGGATCACGTCGCGTGGGTTGAGGCTGTGGGCGGCGGCGATGCGCTCAACCTGAACGATGACGATGCCACCGGAATTGCGGGTCGCCATCGCCTGGGCGAGATTGTCCAGCACGAGGGCCTCGCGTTCCATCGTGATGTTACCGGCCTCGTCGGCGGTGCTGCCGCGCAGCAGGGCGACATCGATGGGAAGCGCGCGGTAGAACAGGTATTCCTCACCGTCGATCTCCATGACGCGCACGATCTCCGCCTTGGATATCTCGTTGATCCGGCCGCCATCCAGGCGCGGATCAACGAAGGTTCCGAGGCCCACCTTTGTCAGCGTCCCCGGCTTTCCGGCGGCGATGTCGCGGTAGAGATGGCTGATCACCCCCTGCGGAAGGTTCCAGCCTTCGATGCGGCCGGCTAGGGCAAGCTCGGCGACCTTGGGAATGAGGCCCCAGTGGCCGCCGATGACACGGGCGAGCAGCCCGTCGCGACCGAGGCGGTTGAGGCCGCGCTCCTTGCCGTCGCCCTGCCCGGCGGCGAAGAGCAGCGTCAGTCCCGAAGGCTCGCCCTTTTCAAGGAAGCGGGTCTCGATGGCGGCGAGCAGTCCGTCGGGCACACCGATGCCGACGAAACCCGAGGTGGTTATCGTGTCGCCGGGCCGGACCAGTTCGGCGGCTTCGGCAGAAGTGAGCACTTTGCTTTTCATGGATGTCTTCCCCCCGGATTGCTTTGTTTGTGGAAACGTTAGCGAAGCGCACTGCGATTGTCTCGCAGGTTTCGAAAGGTCACTCAGAAGCTTGTGACGCGACTGGCAGGGTGGCCGATGAACGATCGGTGGTTGAGCCGCGCAGCATGAGCCGCGCTGCCGGGACCGACGGTTTTCGCCTGATCGGTTTCATCGATAAAGCCGGCCCGTGACCGGCATTCGGCGCGCGTTGTCCAAGGATTGGCGAAGCCGGGAGATCTTCGATCGCTGGCGCCAAGGCAGGACATCTGGCTCGTAGCGTCAGCTTTCCGAAAGTTCGCGCATGCGTTGCCGTTCGAGCGCGTCGAGCCGGCGTTCGCGGCGGAAGGTGTAGAGGCCGGTGGCGACGATGATGGCAGAGCCGACCAGCATCCAGATGTCGGGGCGCTCGCCGTAGAGGAGCCAACCGAAGGCGATCGCCCAGATGAGCAGCGTGTAGCGGAACGGCGAGACGACGGCGATCTGGCCGGTGCGCATCGCCATGACCCCGAACAGATAGCCGACGATCAGGCAGCCTGCGCCGATGCCGAGGATCAGAAAATGCCTTGGCTCGGGCGGCACCCAGTTGCGGCCCGCGGCCACGGCAATTCCTGCGGCAACGGTGATCGCCGCGCCGGTCACGAAGGCAGCGTAGAGCGAGGGCACGGCGGCAGACAGCGAACGGGTCGACAGGTCGCGCAGGACGATGAAGCCGATCGCGGCCACGGCATAGAGCGAGTACACGTTGAAGCCCTCGGAACCGGGTCGCACGATCACCAGCACGCCGAGGAAGCCGATGGCGATGGCGAGGTAGCGCCGCCAGCCGACTGGCTCTCGAAGAAACACGGCGGCTGCCAGCGTGATGGCGAGCGGCAGGCTCTGGAGGATCGCGCTGGCGTTGGCGATCGGCATGTTGAAGAGCGCAGTGAGGAAACAGAAGGTGCCGCCGATCTCTCCGGCGGTGCGCAGGGTCATGATCCAGCGGTCGCGACGGCCGAGCCGGATTCGGAGCGCGCCGCTGCACCCAGGCGATCGCGCCGAGCGTCAGCACGAGGAAGCTGCCGCGAATCAGGATGGCCTGGAAGAGTGGCAGTTCGCCGGCGACCAGCTTGATCATTGCATCGTTGGACGAGAAGCCGGCCATCGAAGCGGACATGAAGAGTGCGCCGCGCATGTTCTGCGACAGGGGCTCGGCGGCGGCCATCGTTCAGGCCGCCAGCTCGCCGCGGGCGCGTGCAGTGCGGATCACGTCCAGGGCGGCCAGAATCCCGAGTGCGGAGGAAACGGTCATGAGACCCAGGAGCGGCCAGGCACCGGTTTCGGGTGTGAGCAGCGCGCCGGCGATGGCGGCGAGGGCCGCACCTCCACCGATCATCAGGGCACCACTCAGACCGGATGCCGATCCGGCGAGATGCGGTCGAACCGAGACAATGCCGGCATTCGCACTCGGCAGGGTGAGGCCGTTGCCGAGGCCGACGAAAAGGATCGAGCCGAAGAAGGCGAGTGGCGTCTGGAGGCCTGCGGCGAAGAGCGCCAAGGCAAGCAGCATGCCGCAGGTGGCGACCAGCGAACCCATGAGCATCATGCGGTTCATCCCGACGGCACCGGTGAAACGGCCGGAAAGGAAATTCCCGACCATGTATCCGAGCGCGATGAAACCGAAGAAGAAGCCGAGCCGGGCCGGTGACATTCCGAGAACCTCGGTCGCGACCCAGGGACCTCCTCCGAGAAAGGCGAAGAACGCGCCCGAGGCGCAGGTTGCGGTTGCGGTGTAGCCCCAGAACCGGCGCGAACCCGACAACTCGGGGTAGGTTGCGAACTGCGCCGCGAAACTTGCGGAACGGTGGCGGTTCGTCTCGCCCATATCCGCCCAGCTGAGCCAGAACACGCCCAGCCCGAGAATGAAGGTGGTGACGAAGACAGCTTGCCAGCCGAAGGACTGATCGAGGAACCCGCCAAGCATCGGCGCGATCATCGGCGAGACCGACATGCCCATGGTGATGTAGCCGATCCGGCTGGCGGCCTCGTCGGGGCCGACGGTGTCGCGTACGACGGCACGACTGAGCGCCATCGCCGAAGCGATGCAGGCCTGCACCATGCGCCAGAACAGGAAAGCTCCTATGGAGGTCGCGAAGATGCATCCCAGCGTGCCGACAAGAAAGACGGCGAGGGAAACCAGCACGACCGGGCGACGGCCGAAACGATCCGACAGCGGACCGATGATGAGCTGAAGGACAGCAGTCAGCGCGAGATAGGCGGAGACCGCGAGCGCGACGACGGCATAGTCGGCTTCGAACCAGGCAGCGAGGCTCGGCAGCGAGGGCAGGATCATGTTCATGTTGAGCGCCGCGAGCCCCGTCATCAGGACGAGCGTCGCGGTGTGCGGCGGCGTGGAACGGTCGAGCCAGGAAGGCTCGGGGCTGGTTTCGAGGGGTGACATGGGACTCACGAGGCAGGCGGACCGGAATGGGTCCGCTTTCCTTCCTCTAGCGCCTCAGCGGGCGGCTTGTCATCCTTCGTGTCGGTGAAGGCTCCAGGTCCGAGCTCATCGATCGGGAACTTCGGCCTCGGGGTCACGCAGACCGAGCACGTCGATCATGTTGTATTGTCCCGGTTCCTCGCCCTGCCCCCAGAGCGCAGCGCGCACCGCGCCGCGCGCGAAGAGCATCCGGTCGGTCGCGACATGGCGCAGCACGATGCGCTCGCCCGGACCGGCAAAGATCACGTCGTGCTCACCGACCACGTCACCGCCGCGCAGGCTCGCGAAACCGATGGCCCCGTCGCCGCGTTCGCCGGTGACCCCGTCGCGACCGCGTTCCCAGACGTCGGCGAGATTGACCCGTCGGCCGGCGGCAGCGGCCTCGCCAAGCATCAGCGCCGTTCCGGAAGGGGCATCGACCTTGTGGCGGTGGTGCATCTCGACCACCTCGATGTCATATTCGGAGCCGAGGACCGCGGCGACACGCCGGGCGAGCACGGTCAGCAGATTCACGCCGACGCTCATGTTTCCGGCACGGACGATCACCGCGTGTCGTGCGGCGGCTGCCAGCTTCTCGAGATGTCCGCGCTGGAGGCCCGTCGTGCCGATGACATGGGTGAGGCGGGCCTGAGCTGCAAGTTCAGCGTGTTCCATCGTCGCCTCGGGCGTGGTGAAGTCCAGAACCGCCTGGCTGCGCGCGAAGACCTCGAGAGGGTCGTCGGTGACGGTCAGTCCGATCGGATGTCCCCCCAGCACCTCGCCGAGATCGCCGCCGATCCAGTCATGTCCCGGTCGCTCGGTGACGCCGGAAAGAACGGCACCCGGCGCTTCGGTGACAGCCTGGATGAGCATCTGGCCCATGCGGCCCGAGGCGCCCATCACCGCGATTTCCACTGGGTCCGTCATGTCGATCTCCCGGGCCCTCACCCTTGACTTCGTTCGGTCCCGATAGGATGTGAGCGACATGGCAAAGACAAGACCCCTTTCCGGCGCCGGTCCGTCGCAGCGTCAGCTCCGCGTGGCGGAAGTGATCCGGCGCGCCCTCGCGGACCTCCTCGCACGCGGCGACGTGCATGATCCCGATCTCAGCCATGTCTCGATCACGGTGTCGGAAGTGCGGTGTTCGCCCGACCTGCGCCACGCCACGGTCTTCGTTCTTCCTCTGGGGGGGCTGAATACCGAAGTCGTCCTCGCGGCGCTCAACCGCAACAGGGCCGAGCTGCGCCGACAGGTGACCGCTATGATCGATCTGAAGTTTTCGCCGCAGCTCGCCTTCCAACCGGATCGCAGCTTCGACCAGATGGACCGCACCCGCGCCCTCCTCGACTCGCCGGAAGTGCGTCGCGATCTCGGCGAGAGCTGAGCGGCCGGCGCACCGGTTCCGTATGGCAAGACGCAAGCATGGCAGGCCGCTGCACGGCTGGCTCATTCTCGACAAGCCCGAAGGTGTCAGTTCCGCGCAGGCCGTCGGCCGGGCGCGCCGGGCGCTCGACGCCCGCAAGGCAGGCCATGCCGGGACACTCGATCCGGATGCGACGGGGCTCCTGGCCATCGCGTTCGGCGAGGCGACCAAGACCATTCCCTTCATCGCCGATGCCCAGAAGGCCTACCGGTTCACGCTGGTCTGGGGTGTTGCGACCGACACCGACGATGCCACCGGCGCTGTCGTCGAGACGCGCGATCTGCGGCCAGATCCGGATGCGATCCGGGCAGCCCTGCAGGAATTTACCGGCGATATCCTGCAGGTGCCGCCGCAGGTTTCGGCGGTGAAGGTCGATGGTGCACGCGCCTATGATCTGGCGCGGGCCGGCACCCGGATGGACCTCGCGGCGCGACCTCTTCATGTGGCCCGCCTCGACCTGATCGAGAATCCGGACGCCGATACTGCGGTGCTGGAAATGGTCTGCGGCAAGGGCGGCTACGTGCGCAGCATCGGGCGCGACCTCGGCGAGCGGCTCGGATGCCTCGCTCATGTCTCCCGCCTCCGAAGGCTGTGGTCGGGACCGTTCGACCTGAAAGATGCGATCGGCTGGGCGGATCTGGAGGGGCCGCGGGCGACGCTCGAAGCGCGGCTTCTCCCGATCGAGGCCGCGCTGGCCGGTGTTCCCGTCCTCAGCCTCGATACGGATGCGGCACGGCGGGTCGCAAACGGAAATGACATTCCAGCACCTGGCATGGAGGACGGCACGATATGGGTGCGCGCGGACGACTGGCCGGTGGCAATCGGACGGATCGCGGCCGGCCGGTTTCAGCCGGACCGCGTTCTGGTGCCTTCCTGATCCGGGTATGGTCAGAAGGCGAGCTCCGTCTGCCGCGTCCGGTCGCGGCGGCGTGCAGCCTGCAGTATGGCACCCTGCAATCCGGCCCAGGAAACCGCGCGAAGGCCACCGGGATGCACGAGCCCGAGCCGCCGCAGATAGCCGCTTGTCGCGCCGGGATCGCGCATCTCGAACTGGATCTTCTCGACGCCGCGCGCCAAGAGAAGCTCGCGCCAGGCATCGAAACTGTCGGCGGGCAGCCAGCCGACGACGGAGACCGGACCGTCGTCGGGCTGCGTGGCGTAGCCGACCACCGGGCCGAGCCGGTCGAGGTCGAGCGCTTCGTCGAAGATCAGCGTCGCGCTGTCGCGGCACCCCTCGAAAGTCTTCGGGGCCGAAAAGCTCTAGCATGTGGCTGTCGACCGGCGTTGTTCCGGTATCCCACCGGCGTCGGCTGATCCGGTGCTCGGTCACTTCGAATGCTGGCATTGCTCCGTCCTTTCCCCAGTTGTGTCACGACCCGGACGGGTCGACAGAAACCACTCAAGCACCTGGAACGTATTCTGCGCGTGACTGGCGCGTGACACGCAGCGGGGACCAGGACCCTCCGGAACGGGCTTTTCATCCGGGTCGAAAGCGGGTAACAGGTCAGCCGTCGCGATTGCCTTTCGGCCCGCGACCCTTTCCGTGTATGCGACCCTGCTGGACGACATCCCGGCCGCGGCCGTGGCGGGAAGGCGTGAAACCGTAGATTGAAAAGGATATCCCGATGTCGATCACGCCCGATGTAAAAGAGCAGTTGATCAAGGACTACGCGATCAAGGAAGGCGACACCGGGTCGCCCGAGGTGCAGGTCGCGATCCTCACCAGCCGTATCACGACGCTGACCGAACACTTCAAGACCCACAAGAAGGACAACCATTCCCGCCGTGGGTTGCTCAAGATGGTGGCGCAGCGCCGCAAGCTTCTGGACTATACCCGCGCCAAGGATGAGGCTCGCTATCAGGACCTGATCAAGCGCCTCGGCATCCGTCGCTGATTTTCCGGCCGGCGCGTCCCGACAAGGGCGCGCCGGTTCGATTCCGGGTATTCGGCCATATGCCGTCCACCCCATCCGCCGGCTGCTCTCCCGACCCCGGGGGCCTGACCGGATACCGACTGACCGGGGGTCATCGGGCATGAGCCCGACCAAATGCGGCGCAGGCCAGGGGGCCCCGCCGTTGCGAAGGAAACGCAATGTTCAATATCGTCAGGAAATCGATCGAGTGGGGCCATGACACGCTCACCCTCGAAACCGGAAAGATCGCCCGCCAGGCGGACGGTGCCGTGCTCGCCACCTATGGCGAGACCACCGTGCTGGCCGCGGTCGTCTTCAACAAGGCGCCCAAGCCCGGGCAGGACTTCTTCCCGCTGACTGTGCACTACCAGGAAAAATACTATGCCGCCGGCAAGATCCCGGGCGGCTTCTTCAAGCGCGAGGCACGGCCGACCGAGAAGGAGACGCTGACCTCGCGTCTGATCGACCGGCCGATCCGCCCGCTCTTCGTCGACGGCTTCAAGAACGAGGTGCAGGTGATCTGCACCGTGCTTTCCTACGACATGGAGAACGACCCGGACGTCGTGGCGATGATTGCCGCCTCCGCCGCGCTGACCCTGTCGGGCGCGCCGTTCCTCGGCCCGATCGGCGCCGCGCGCGTCGGTTTCGTCGACGGCGCCTACGTACTGAACCCGGCCGTGGACGACATGGAAAAGCTGCGCGAGAATCCCGAGCAGCGGCTCGATCTCGTGGTCGCCGGCACAAAGGACGCGGTGATGATGGTCGAATCGGAAGCCTACGAGCTTTCGGAGACCGAGATGCTCGGCGCGGTGAAGTTCGGCCACGAGCAGATGCAGCCGGTGATCGACATGATCATCGACATGGCGGAGGATGCCGCGAAGGAACCCTTCGACTATCAGGCGCCGGATTACTCCGGGCTCTATGCGAAGGTGAAGGCCGCCGGCGAGGGCGCGATGCGCGAGGCCTTCGGCATCCGTGACAAGCAGGAGCGGCAGGCCGCGATCTCGGCGGCGCGCGCGACGATCAAGGCGAGCCTGTCGGAAGACGAGTTGGCGGATTCGAACCTCGATTCCTGCATCAAGAAGCTCGAAAGCGCTGTCGTCCGCGGCGACATCCTCGACAAGGGCATCCGGATCGACGGCCGGGACCTGACAACGGTGCGCCCGATCGTCTCGGAGGTCGGCATCCTGCCGCGCACCCACGGATCGGCACTGTTCACCCGCGGCGAGACCCAGGGCCTCGTGGTAACCACGCTCGGCACCGGCGACGACGAGCAGATGATCGACGCGATCCACGGCATGTATCGCTCGAACTTCCTGCTGCATTACAACTTCCCGCCCTATTCGGTCGGGGAAGCCGGACGCTTCATGGGTCCGGGCCGGCGCGAGATCGGCCATGGCAAGCTTGCTTGGCGGGCACTGCAGGCGGTGCTGCCGGCTGGGACCGATTTCCCCTACACGATCCGGCTGGTCTCGGAGATCACCGAATCGAACGGCTCCTCCTCGATGGCAACGGTCTGCGGCGGTTCGCTGTCGATGATGGATGCCGGCGTGCCGCTCAAGGCCCCGGTGGCCGGCGTTGCGATGGGCCTGATCCTCGAGGGCGAGAAGTTCGCCGTGCTGACCGACATTCTCGGCGACGAGGACCATCTCGGCGACATGGACTTCAAGGTCGCCGGAACCGAGAACGGCATCACCTCGCTCCAGATGGACATCAAGGTCGCGGGTATCACGCCCGAGATCATGGAGCGGGCCCTCGCGCAGGCGAAGGACGGAAGGATGCACATCCTTGGCGAGATGGCCAATGCGCTGACCGCCGGTCGCAGCGAGTTCTCCGCCCATGCCCCGCGCATCGAGACGCTCACCATCAACCCCGACAAGATCCGCGAAGTGATCGGCTCGGGCGGCAAGGTGATCCGGTCGATCGTCGAGGAGAGCGGTGCCAAGGTCGACATCAATGACGACGGCGTGATCAAGATCGCCTCGGCCAACGCCGAATCGATCGCCAAGGCGCGCGAACTGATCGGCTCGATCGTCGACGAGCCGGAGGTTGGCAAGGTCTACACCGGCAAGGTCGTCAAGATCATGGATTTCGGCGCCTTCGTGAACTTCTTCGGCAAGCGGGACGGCCTCGTCCATGTCAGCCAGATGTCGAGCGAGCGCGTCGGCCATCCGAAGGACGTGGTCTCCGAGGGCCAGTCGGTGAAGGTGAAGCTGATGGGCTTCGACGATCGCGGCAAGGTCCGCCTGTCGATGAAGGACGTCGACCAGGAAACCGGCGCCGAGATCGCCGAGGACGCCTGACGAAGGAGGCGGCAGGTCATGGGGTTTAGACGCGATATCCGGTCTTGGATGATGGGCCGGGGATACGCCGTGCCATTGTTCCTGGTCCGTCCGCATGACCGGCATTTCCAGAGGGTGGTGAACTCGGTCCGTCATGGAATGGTCATTGTTGATATCGGTGCACATAAAGGTAGCGTCGCGGCGGCTTTTGCCGCGCGCGGCGCCACCGTCCATGCATTCGAGGCGAACCCGGACATTTATCCCACTCTAGAGGCGGCCGGCAAATCCGATCCGAGAATTCGGCCGCACCATTGTGGGGTGCTTGACCACAACGGCGAGATGACTCTCTATCTTCACGAAGCCTATCCCGATAATCCGAGCAAGTTTTCTGAAAGTTCGTCCTTCGTTGCGGACAAGCCGAACCTGAGTGTGGAGCATTCACACGTCGTTCCGGTCCGCGATGTCGCAGATCTTCTACGCAGTATTGGATCTCCAATCGACATTGTGAAAATCGATATTGAGGGCGCCGAGTATCGCGTTCTACAGCGAATCATCGATACGGGTCTCATCGAATTGATCGGTCAAGTATATGTCGAGACACATCATGATAGGATCCCTTCGCTGCTGCCTGAATACGAAGCCGTCAAAGCTAAGATTGCTTCTCTGGGACTCGCTGCCAAGATCGACCTGACTTGGGTCTAACCAGTACGATTGAGGCCACCTCGCCGGAGGGTCAATTACCCGCCGCACCAAGGCAAAATAGCGAACTGGGCATGTATCAACCCTACCATTTGACGCGCCTTTCCGTTTGGCGAAATCGGCGTGAATTGAAAATCGGAGCTGCCACCCGGATCGAGCGCAGCGCGATTTTCAGCACTCCTCCGGAAAGTTGGATTGAAATCGGCGAGAACTGCCGGATCCGGCACGGAGCAATCCTCGCAACCTATGGAGGTTGGATCAAGATCGCCGACAACGTTAACATCAATCCGTACACTATTCTGTATGGTCATGGCGGCCTATCAATTGGGCGGAATGTCAGCATAGCGGCTCATTGCGTTGTTGTACCGGCGGAGCATGTGTTCGAGAACACGGCCACGCCCATCCGCGCCCAAGGCGTCTCCCGAAGCGGTATCGTCATCGAGGAAGACGTATGGATCGGCGCGAACTGCGTCGTGACAGATGGCGCTCGGATCGGACGTGGAAGCGTCATTGGGGCGGGAGCCGTCGTACGCGGAGAAATCGCCGGTGGAGCCGTCTATGGTGGTGTTCCGGCCCGAAAGTTGCGAGATCGCTAGAGCGAGTCTTGCAGAGGAAATCCAGTCATGGAGTCGCCAACGAATACTGTGCGGATTGCGACGAGGGACGAGGCGAACGCTTCGAAACATCGTATCGCCATCGCGACAGGCATTCTCGGCACTCGCGACCGAGACCGGGTCGAGGCGTCACGTTGAAGAGCTTTTCGGCGGTAATACGGTGGTGCTGACCGAACGGATCGATGCCGGGCACGATCCCGCTGAAACCAACATTCGACGCCTCTGCAGGCAAAGGCGGGGCCGCTTGGGCAGCATCCTGCGAGAGATCGGAAAACCGGTGCAGAGCTGGCGCTACGGCTCGTCGGGGGTTCCGTTCGGACCGGTCCGGCGGGAGATGGAAAGCATTTCTCGGCGGAACGACGTTGACGGCGATTCTCGCGGAGTTCGGGCACCTTGGCGCCAATCTCGCGCCGGTTGGCGCAAGGACTCGGCATCCCGGTCTTCGTCTATTTCCGGGGCTTCGATGCCTCCAAGCGGCTGCGTGCAGCCCAGGATCGTGCGGCGCTACCGGGAGGCGATGCCGCGGCTCGCCGGGGTGATCTCGGTGTCGCAGTCGCTTCTCGGACAATCTGGCGGCGCACGGGATCAGCCATCCGAATTCCCACGTGATCCCGACCGGGGTCGATACCGATCTCTTCGCGCCGGGCAAGCGGGACCCGCGGTTGATCCTGTCCGTGGGGCGGATCATGGACAAGAAGGCGCCGCTGGTGGCGATCGAGGCTTTTGCTGCCATCGCCGCGGAGTTTCCGGAGCATCGCTTCGAGATCATCGGCGATGGGCCGCTGCGGGCGGCGAGCGAGGCACGGGTGGCGGAGCTCGGGCTCGGAGAGCGGGTGCGGTTCCTCGGGCGCCTGCCGCATGAGGCGGTGCGCGATCATCTGGCGCGGGCGTCGGTCTACCTCCAGCATTCGGTGACGGCGCCGGACGGCAACGAGGAGGGGCTGCCGACCTCGATCCAGGAAGCGATGGCCTCGGGGGCGGTGGTGGTCTCGACGCGGCATGCCGGCATCCCCGAAGCGGTGGAGGAGGGCGTCACAGGGCTCCTGGTGGACGAGCATGACGGGCCGGGCTTCGTGACGGCTCTCAGGGCCGTCGTGGCCGATCCGGTGCGAGCGGCAACGATGGCAGAGACGGCGCGCGAGCGCGCCGTGCGTGACTACGATTACCGCAAGCTCCATGCGCGGCTCGAGCAGATCATTGCAGCGGAATGCACGGCGCGCGGATTGCCGGTTCCAGGGCGGTAACCTGACAATTCCAACGCCATCGGAGCATCGGATCCACGCTCCAGATGCTAACACGCGACGGTGAGGAAACGCTTCAACGGCATACTCGGATGCGCGAAGCTGCGCTTCAAGATGCGGGCACAAGCGGAGCGTATCCGGACATCTCCCGGCCGAGCGAACGCGCCAGCACACGCTCTGCCAGCGGGTCGGCGCGAAGCGGTCGGCTGACCGTCTCCATCGGCCGGCCTTTCCAGAAATCCGAAATGCCCTGGCAGTGCAGAAAGCCGAACGACGTGGTCGTGTGCCGTCGTTGCCAGAAGAGCCCGGCGACACGATGCGTTGCCCAGACATGGCCGCGCAGGCGTCCCCGAGGCGCGACGCAGTATTTCGGCGGGCAGGGACTGCGCTCGGGATCGATCAGGACGTGGTCCGCATGACGCACCGCGCCGGTGCCGTTGGCGCGCGGGAACCGCCAGCTGCCCGGCATCCGCAGATAGCCGCCCCGGCTGGCAACAGTGGCATCGAAGATCGAGGTCTCGCCGCCGCGCCAGATCAATTCGTCCACGTCGCACACCAGAACCGCGCGGGCTTCGGCGAGATAGCGGAGCGGAGCAAGATTGAGCAGGGCGCGCTGCAGGAAATTGGCGTCGAACCTGCGCGGCTTGATCCCGGCCGGCCCGAAGGGGAAATCGGCGCGCACGACTTGCACCCGGGCGAGGCCGCGCACCGAACGCAGCGCCGCGTCGATCTCGGCCGGCGTGTACAGGGTGGAGCCGTTGTCGAAGAACAGCACCGCGTCGGCACCCTGCTCGCGAACATGGAATTCGGCCCAGTCGCGGATCCAGACGAGATCATTGTTGCGCGAGAGGGTCAAAAGGCAGTTCGTGCCCGCAAAGGGCGCGGGGTCGGCGCGGGAAACTGCCAGCCTTCCCTTCCAGTCGCCGAGGCTGATGGTGAGTTCGGCAGCGCCGGACGGCGCTGCGATCTCGACGCTGTCGAAGCGCTCTTCGCGGCGGATGCGGACCCGGCGCACCGGCGCGCCGTCGAGACGCAGATCGGCTTTCGCGAAGAGCCTTTCGAAATTGGCGAGCTTCGGGCAGAAGATCCGCAGCTTGCCCGCCCGTGGCAGGAACACCGCATCATAGGCCAGCGTGCGGAAATCGTAGCGCGCGTCGTAGCCTTCGGGCCGATAGCGGGCAGCGACGACGTGGTCGCGGCGCAGACCGAGGCTGTCGGGCAGGACCAGCCCCCGAAGCGTGTCGATCTCAGCCATCGGAGGCCGGCTTCACGATGCCCTGCTCGGCCCAGGTGATGCGCCCCTCGCGCACCGAGCGGATGCGCGCCTTGTGGCGGGCGATCTTCTCCGCATCGCGGTAGCCGCGGGGATGTTCGAGATGGACCAGCGGCGCGGTGTATCGGACGTGGCGCCCCTTCACGCCGGCGTTCTGCAGCCGCACGCCGAATTCCTTGTCGACGCCGCCGTACTTGATGGTCTCGTCGAAGCCGTTGACCTTCAGCGCATCGGCGCGGAACAGCGAGGCGTTGGCGCCGCAGAGCGCCTTCTGGACCGGGGTGGCGAGGTCGAGTGCCGCCTGGACCGGGAGCGGCAGCGGCATGGTCTTCAGCCAGGTGCCGAAGCGGTCGATGGCGCGGTTGGCCCGGAGCCAGTCGCGGTCGAACACCGTGCCGTCACGGACCATGGCGGGGGTGACGGCAGCGCTGGCGGCGTCGTCGAGGCGGATCAGGCTGCCGGTGCAGAACCGGCCCGGACGCGCCAGTTCGACGTGTCGTGCGAGGAAGCCGGGATGGATCAGCACGTCGCCGTCGAGGAAGAACAGGTACTCTGCCGCGGAGGAGGCGATGGCGCGGTTGAGGATCGCCGCCTTCTCGAAGCCGCGATCCTCGTGCCAGACATGGCGCAGTGCCAGATCGGGATGCGCGGCCTGGAAGCCCGCGATCGCCTCGGCGGTTTCGGGGCCGGAGCCGTCGTCGGCGATGCAGATCGTGTCCGGGCGGAAGCTCTGGCAGGCGACGCTCTCGAGGCAGAGCAGGAGCGGGCGGATGCTGTTGTAGGTGGTGACGATCAGCTCGGTCTTCATGGCTGCCAGCTCCAGCCGATCCGGGCGAGGAGATCGAGCGCTGCGCGGTCCTCGACCTCCTCGGCCTCGATGTTGGCCACTGTGCGGCGGACCTTGCGGGCATAGTCGCCGGCCTTGGCGCGCAGGTTTGGGCCGCGGTCGATCTTTGCGGAGAGCTCGGCCTCGGAGCGGGTGTAGTAGTGGTTGAGCTGGACGTGGTCGGCGGAATAGAAGCCCGGCTTCTCGCGGCCGCCCTCGGTGGCCCTTTCGCCGCGGTCGTTGCAGGTATCGGAACTGCCGTCCGTGTCCATCGAATGCACCCGGAGCGCCGTGAGGCGGCAGGGATCGACGAGGCACTTGAAGGCGCGGATACCGCGCACCTCGCTCATCGGGTCGGCGGCGCGGCGGGTGTAGTTGGCGAGCACGCCGCCCTCGGGTCTGTCTGAATGGCCGGAGCGGCCGAACATGTGCCAGGGCAGCGAGAGGTTCGGGCAGTCGCCGAGATGCGCCAGTGCCGCGTCGAGGCTGCCGGCGGATTTCGGGATCAGGAATTCGTCGACGTCGATGAAGGCCATCCAGCGATAATCCCGGCCGAAATTGCTCGCCGCATGGGCGTATGCCATCACCTGGTTGTGCATCTCGCGGCCCATCCGGGCGTCGGAGAACACCTGGTTCCACGGGATCACGGTGAGCGCTTCGGCTGGCAGGGCGGCGCGGAGTACCGCCTCGGGTGCCGTCGGTCGAGCCGTTGTCGTAGATCAGGAAGTGCCGCACGCCGACGCGGTGGTGGAAGGCCGCCCATTCGCCGGCATGGACCGCCTCGTTGCGCAGGATCGCCGCAATGGCGATGCCGTGGCGCGACGGGGCCGGCGCCGGGGGACGGATGCCGATCTTGCTGATCTTGCCGAAGATCGGAAGTTTCCAGAGCATGGCAGGGCGGTCCCGATGGCGTGGGCCTTCGGTCTAGCAGTGCGCCCGGGGAAGGCAAAGTGCGTTGCAGCGCCGGGCGGCGGTTCCTAAGGTCGGGACCGGTATCATGCGGAGAATGACATGCGGCTGGGGCTCGATTACGGCGGCACCAAGATCGAGGGGATCGTGCTCGGGCCGGACGGCGCCGAGCGGGCGCGGGCACGGGTGGCGACGCCTCGGCACGATTATGAGGGCGGCATCCGGACGATCCGCGAGCTGATGCTGCGGCTCGAGACCGAAGCCGGCGGGCCGGTCGATCAGGTGGGGATCGGCGTACCTGGGTCGGTGGACCGGGTGTCGGGGCGGGTCTCGATGGGCAATTCGACCTGGCTGCACGGGCGCGACCTGCGCGGTGATCTGACAGCGGCGCTGGAGCGGCCGGTCAGGATCGCCAACGACGCCAATTGCTTCGCGCTCTCGGAGGCGGTGGATGGCGGCGGAAGCGGGGCCGAGGTGGTGTTCGGGGTGATCCTCGGCTCTGGGGTCGGCGGCGGGATCGTGGTGCACGGACGGCTGATCGAGGGGATCAACGCGATCGGCGGCGAGTGGGGGCATATCCCGTTGCCCTCGCCGACCGATGACGAGCGGCCAGGGCCGATCTGCTCTTGCGGGCTGCCGGGGCATACCGAGAGCTGGCTTTCGGGCATCCGCTTCGCCGAGGATCATGCCCGGCGGGCGGGGCTCGCGGAGGGCGCGGGGCCGAGCGCGCCGGAGATTGTCGCGCTGGCAGCAGCAGGCGACGCGGTGGCGGAGGAGAGCCTCGCGCGCTACGAGGACCGGCTGGGCCGGTCGCTGGCGGTGATCGTCAACATCCTCGATCCGGACGTGATCGTGCTGGGCGGCGGGATGTCGAACGTCGCGCGGCTCTACGACACCGTGCCGGGTCTGATCGAGCCGCATGTCTTCGGCGACCGCTTCGCGACGCGGCTGGTGAAGAACGTCCACGGCGACAGTTCCGGCGTGCGCGGGGCGGCCTGGCTCTAGAACGGCAGCGGCGCCTCGAAGCGGACCCAGCCGCCGCCCTCCGGGTGGCGCAGCTCGATCGCCCGGGCGTGGAGCTGCAATCGGTCGGCGGCGGCGCGGGCATCGGGGTCGGCGTAGAAGGCGTCGCCGAGGATCGGGTGGCCGAGCGCAAGCATGTGGACCCGGAGCTGGTGGCTGCGGCCGGTGCGCGGGCTGAGTTCCAGCCGGGTCGCGGCAGGCTCGCGCGCCAGCACCCGCCAGTCGGTCTGCGCCGGCCTGCCGCGCGCGTGGCAGACCATCTGGCGCGGGCGGTTGGGCCAGTCGCAGATCAGCGGCAGGTCGATGCGGCCCGCCTCGCCCGCCACCTGCCCGGCGACGCGGGCGACATAGGTCTTGCGGAGCTGGCGGCGCTCGAATTGCCAGCCGAGATGGCGCTGTGCGAGCCGGGTGCGGGCGAACAGCATCACGCCAGAGGTGTCGCCGTCGAGCCGGTGGACCAGCAGCGCCTCGGGGAAGGCCGCGCGAACCCGCGCCTCGAGGCAGTCGGCGGGACCCGGGGGCTTCGCGGGTACGCTGAGGAGGCCAGAGGGTTTGTCGACGACGAGAAGCTGCGCGTCGGCATGCAGCACCCGGATGCCCGGCGGCGGCGGGGCGTCATGATTCAGGTCAAGTCGCCGGGTGACGGTCGGGTCTATCATATGCAATCATTGCCGTTGGGGAGGCGGAAAAATGTACAGAAACATCCTGGTGCCGATCAATCCGGCGCATGGAGAGGTCGGGGCGCGCATCCTCGCGGTGGCGCGACAACTGGTTGACGAGGACGGCCATATCACGGTGCTGACCGTGGTGGAACCGCTGCCCGGCTACATCTCGAACTATGTCAGCGACGATGCGCTCGAATTGAACAAGCAGGAGGCGGTCGAGAGCCTTGAGCAGTTGCTGCTGGAGTCCGGGGTGAGCGGCACGGCGATGCTGCGCGAGGGCAGTCCGGCCTCGAAGATCCTCGAAGTGGCGGAGACGATCGGCGCGGACGCGATCATCCTCGGCTCGCACCGGCCGGATTTCACCACCTTTCTCATCGGCTCCACGGCGGCGCGGGTCGTTCGCCATGCCGACTGCACGGTGATCGTCGAGCGCTCCGGCAGCTAGGGCTATCGCCGCGCGGTGATCTCGGCGAGAAGCCCTGCGGTCGAACCGTCCTTGCCGACCACGGATCCGCCCTGAACGAGCGGCAGGAGAGCCGTAGCGAGTTCCTTGCCGAGCTCGACACCCCATTGGTCGAAGCTGTTGAGGCCCCAGATGGTGCCCTCGACGAAGATCCGGTGTTCGTAGAGCGCAATGATCCGTCCAAGCGTGTAGGGGTCGAGGCGATCGTAGATCAGCGTCGTCGACGGACGGTTGCCGGGGAAGACCTTGTGCGGCGCGAGGGCCGGATCGATTCCGGCGGCGAGAACGGCGTCCATATCGCGACCGAGGAGCAAGGCTTCGGACTGGGCCAGACAGTTGGCGAGCAGAAGCTCGTGATGCACGGCAAGATCGGCTTCGTGACCATTGGCGGCAACGAGGAACTCGCAGGGCACCACGTCTGTGCCCTGGTGCAGCAACTGGTAGAAGGCGTGCTGGCCGTTCGTGCCGGGCTCTCCCCAGACCACCGGGCCGCTTGCGCGGGGCAGCTTCGCCCCGTCGAGACCCACCCGCTTGCCGTTCGATTCCATGTCGAGCTGCTGGAGATAGGCCGGCAGGCGGGCCAGCCGCTGGTCGTAGGGCAGCACCGCGCGGGTCGGGTAGCCGCAGGCATTGCGGTGCCAGATGCCGACGAGGGCGAGCAGGACCGGCATGTTGGCGGCGGGCGGGGCTTCGGCGAAATGCCGGTCCATGGCATGTCCGCCAGCGAGGAACTCGGCGAAGCGCGTCGGGCCGATGGCGAGCATCAACGGCAAGCCGACCGCGCCCCAGACCGAATAGCGCCCACCGACCCAGTCCCAGAAGCCGAAGACCCGGTCATCTGCGATGCCGAAGGCGGCGGTCTTCTCCAGCGCCGTCGAGACGGCGGCGAGATGCAAATCCGCGCCGTCGCCCAGCGCCGCGCGCAGCCAGTCGCGGGCGGTGGCAGCGTTGGTCATGGTCTCGATGGTGGTAAAGGTCTTGGAGGCGATCACCACGAGGGTGCGCGCGGGATCGAGCGGCGCCAGCACGTCATGGACATGGGCGCCGTCGACATTGGAGACGAAATGCGTGCGCGGGCCGTCATGATACGGCGCGAGGGCGGCGGTGGTCATCACCGGGCCGAGATCGCTGCCGCCGATCCCGATATTGACCACGTCGGTGAAGGCCGCGCCGTCGGAAGCGGCGATGCCGCCGTCGCGCACCGCATCGGCGAAGGCGCCCATCGCGGCGAGCACGGCGCGGATGCCGGGCATCACGTCCTGGCCGTCGACATGAACCGCATCGCTGCCGCGGTTGCGGAGCGCAGTGTGCAGCACGGCGCGGCGCTCGGTGGCATTGATCGGCTCTCCGGACAGCATGGCGGCGCGGCGGGCCGGCACCCCGCGCGCCTCGGCGAGCCGGAGCAGCAGCGCCAGCGCATCGCGGTCGATCCCGGTCTTGGAGAAATCGAGCAGCATGTCGGCCTGCCGCACCGAGAAGGCGGCAAACCGCCCGGGGTCCGCCTCGAACAGCGCGGTGATCCGGCGATCTGCGGCGGCGCGCCCCGCCGCGTCGAGGGCGTTCCAGATATCGTCGGTCATGGGATCAGTCCTTGAGGGTTGCGGCGATTCGGGCGCGGGCCTCGATCTCATCCCAGGCGCCCGCCCGCATCAGGCGCTGGTCGGCGATCCACGAGCCGCCGACGCAGAGCACGTTGGGGAGCGCGAGGTAGTCGAGCGCGTTGTCCGGGGTGACGCCACCGGTGGGACAGAAATTCATCTGCGGAAGCGGGCCGGCGAAGGATTTCAGCGCAGCGGCGCCGCCATTGGCCTCGGCCGGGAAGAACTTGCAGACATCGTAGCCGCGCTCGAGCATGGCCATGGCTTCGCCGATGGTGGCGATGCCGCCCAGAAGCGGAAGCTCTGCGGCCTCGCAGGCGGCAACCAGCGCCGGCGTGACCCCCGGAGAGACGCCGAAGATCGCGCCCGCCGCCCGCGCCGCCGTCACGTCGGCCGGTGTGATGAGCGTTCCCGCACCGACAACGCCGCCGGGGACCTTCGCCATGGCACGAATTGCATCGAGGGCGACCGGCGTACGCAGGGTGACCTCGAGCACCGGCAGCCCGCCGGCCACCAGCGCCTCGGCGAGCGGCACGGCGTGGGCCGCGTCCTCGATCACCAGCACCGGGATCACCGGCGCGAGATTGCAGATGTCGCGGGTCGCCCGGGCGGCCGCCTGCGGGGTCATGCCGGTTCTCCGGCGCGCAGACTGGAGGCGCCGGTCTCGGCGGGGCCGACGACGGCGCGGAAGGTGGCGAAGAGTTCGCGGCCGATGCCATGGGCGTTCGCCGCCAGATCGGCGGTGACCACGGGGCGGTCGAGCGCGCCCGCGGTCAGCACGTCGAGGGTGCCGGCGATGGCGTCGACCCGCACCAGATCGCCGTCCGCGAGCCGCGCCAGCGGGCCGCCATCGACCGCTTCGGGGCTGACATGAATCGCCGAGGGCACCTTGCCGGAGGCGCCGGACATCCGGCCGTCGGTGACGAGCGCCACCTTCAGGCCGCGATCCTGCAGCACCGCAAGAACCGGGGTCAGACTGTGCAGCTCGGGCATGCCGTTGGCCTTCGGGCCCTGGAAGCGCACGACCACCACGGTGTCGGTGGTGAACTCGCCGGCCCGGAACGCCGCCTTTACCGCTTCCTGGTCGTGGAACACCCGGACCGGCGCCTCGATCGCCTGCCGTTCGGGGGCGACGGCGGAGACCTTCATCACGCCGGTGCCGAGATTGCCGGCGAGCCGCTTGGTGCCGCCCGTGGGGGCGAATGGGGCTCCGACCGGGCGCAGGATGCGGTCGTTGAGCGTGGTCTCGGGGCCATCCTCCCAGGACAGCGCTCCGTCGATGAGCTTGGGTTCGGTCGCATAGAGCGCGAGGCCGTCGCCGGCGACGGTGCGGGTGTCGGGGTGCAGCAGGCCCGCATCGAGCAGCTCGCCGATCATGTAGGCGAGACCGCCGGCGGCGTGGAAGTGGTTCACGTCCGCGAGGCCGTTGGGATAGACCCGTGCCATCAGCGGCGTCGCGTCGGACAGCTCGGCGAAATCCTCCCAGTCGAGCACGATCCCGGCGGCGCGGGCCATGGCGATGAGGTGGATCAGCAGGTTCGTCGAGCCGCCGGTGGCGTTCAGCCCGACGATGCCGTTGACGAAGGCGCGCTCGTCGAGCACGTCGCACGCGGGCGTGTACTCGTTTCCGAGCGCCGAGATCGCCAGGGCGCGCTTTGCGCCCTCGAGCGTGAGCGCCTCGCGCAGCGGCGTGCCGGGATTGACGAAGCTCGCGCCCGGCAGGTGCAGGCCCATGAATTCCATCAGCATCTGGTTGGTGTTCGCGGTGCCGTAGAAGGTGCAGGTTCCCGGGCCGTGATAGGAGGCCATCTCGGCTTCCATCAACGCGTCCCGGCCGACCTCGCCGGCGGCGAAGGCCTGGCGGACCTTCGACTTCTCGTCGTTCGGCAGGCCGCTCGGCATCGGGCCGGCGGGCAGGAACACCGCCGGAAGGTGGCCGAAGGTGGCGGCGGCGATGACGAGGCCCGGCACGATCTTGTCGCAGACCCCGAGATAGACCGTCGAATCGAAGACGTTGTGGCTGAGCGCGACCCCGGCCGCCAGCGCGATCACGTCGCGCGAGAACAGGCTGAGTTCCATGCCCGGCTGGCCCTGGGTGACGCCGTCGCACATGGCCGGGACGCCGCCGGCGACCTGCGCGGTGCCGCCGGCCTCGCGGGCGGCGCGGCGGATCAGGTCGGGGTAGGTCTCGAAGGGCTGATGCGCCGAGAGCATGTCGTTGTAGGCGGTGACGATGCCGAGATTTCCGGCGCTGGCCGCCACGAGGGCGGCCTTGTCGGCATCGGGCATCGCCGCATAGGCATGAGCCTGGTTGCCGCAGGAGAGATGCGCGCGTTCGGGGCCGGCGTCGCGGGCGCGAGCGGTGCGCTCGAGATATGGCCCGCGCAACGGGGCGGAGCGCTCGACGATGCGGCGGGTGACGCGGGCGACGGTGGCGTTCAGGTCCATGGCGTCTCTCTTCCGGTTCAGGCGGCGTAGTGTACGGTGACCGGACACGGCGCGTTCAGCGCGACCCGGATCGGAGCTTCGGCTTCGGGGCCGCCGGCCAGTGCGGTATCGAGGGCAGCGGCCTTTTCAGGTCCCGTGATCAGGACATGGATCACCCCGGCGCCGCGCAGCACCGGTGCGGTCAGGGAGACCCGGGCTTCGGGCTGGTCCTCTGGATGTATCCTTAGCACGGACGGCGCGGTCGGGGACAGGGCCTCGGCGAGTTCCGGCGCTCCGGGAAACAGCGAGGCGGTGTGCATGTCGGCTCCCATGCCGAGAACCAGGACGTCGATCGGCAACACTGCGTCGACATTGGCGCGCAGCGTCGCGCGCTGGCGTTCGAAGGTCGTCGCCTCGGCGTGGAAATGCACCAGCCGGGCGGCGGCGGCGCGGTCACGGATCAGCGTCTCGCGCAGGAGCCGGGTGTTGGAGCGCGGGCTGAGTTCGGAGACCAGCCGCTCGTCGGTCAGGAGCACGTCGATCCCGGCCCAGTCGAGATCCTCCGTGGCCAGTGCCCTCAGGAACGGGCCCGGCGTCGAGCCGCCGGGAACCGCGAGGGTGGCGCGGCCCTTGGTGGCATGGGCGGCGCGGAGCTGGTCGGCGACGAGGTCCGCGAGGCGGTACATCAGCGTGTCGCGGTCGGGATAGTCGACGCGGGCCACCTCGATCACAGCGAGATCTCCCGCCAGAGATGGCCCTCTGCGCCGGTCAGGCGGTAGGATTCGATCGGGCCGTTGCTGCCGGAATCGTAGGCGAGCGGCCGCGTGCCGCTCTCGGCCCAGGCGGCGATGATCGGGTCGGTCCAGGCCCAGGCCGCCTCGACCTCGTCGCCGCGCATGAAGAGCGTCTGGTCGCCGCGGATCACGTCCATGATCAGCCGCTCGTAGGCCTCCGGGAGGGCGCCCTCCTCCTGCCCGAGCGCATCGGCGAAGGTCATGTCGAGGGGAACCTCGACGAGCCGCATGCCGCCGGGACCGGGATCCTTGATGGTCATGCGCATGGTGATGCCCTCGTCGGGCTGCAGGCGGATGATCAGCGCGTTGCCCTTGAGATCGTCCACCTGCGGGAAGATGGTGTGGGGTGGATGCTTGAAGGTGACCACGATCTCCGAAAGCCGGGCGCCCAGCTTCTTGCCGGTGCGCAGGTAGAACGGCGTTCCGGCCCAGCGCCAGTTGGCGACATGGGCCTTGAGCGCGACGAAGCTCTCCGTCCGGCTCGCGGGATTCTCCACATCATCGAGATAGCTGCCGGCCCCGCCGTTGGCACGATACTGACCGCGGACGGTGTCCACGAGCCGGACCGGATCGAGCGCGCGAATGACCTTGAGCTTCTCGTCGCGCAGCGCATCGGCCTCGAAGCGGGCCGGTGGCTCCATCGCGATGAGGCAGAGGAGTTGCATGATGTGGTTCTGCACCATGTCCCGCATGGCGCCCGAATGATCGTAATAGGTGCCGCGCCCGGCCACGCCCACCGTCTCGGAAACCGTGATCTGCACATGTTCGACATGCCTGGCATTCCAGAGAGGCTCGAAGAGTGCGTTGGCGAATCGGATCGCCATCAGGTTCTGGACGGTTTCCTTTCCGAGATAGTGGTCGATTCGGTAGATCTGCGCTTCGTCAAAATGCTTCGCGAAGCTCTCGTTGAGGGCACGCGCCGAAGCGAGATCGTGGCCGAGCGGCTTTTCGATCACAACGCGACAGGCAGGCGAGACCACGCCGCTGCCCGCCAGGCGGGTCGCGATCTCTCCGAAAAGCGATGGCGCGACCGAGAGGTAGAAGGCGCGGATACTGTCGGGCCGCTCGCCCAGCCTTGCCGCCAGTTCCGACCAACCGGCTTCGCCCGTGGCATCGATCCGGACGTAGTCGAGAATCTGGAGGAACGTCTCGACCGTCTTCCCATCGCGCGCCGCAGGTTCAACGAACTCGTCGAATGCCGCGCGGATGGAGGCGCGATAGTCCTCCGTGCTCATCTCCGAGCGCGCGGCGGCAATGATCCGGGCCTCGGGGGGAACCTGCCCCGCCTTGAGCCGGTGATAGAGGCTCGGCAGGATCTTGCGCCGCGCGAGGTCGCCGGTGCCTCCGAAGATCACCAGATCGAAGGGTTGCACGGGAATGATGGTTGAGACCATGGCGTGTCTTTCGTTCCGTGGCCTGTCAGGCCAGATCGGCGCTGCGGGGCAGATCGGCGCCGCGCCGCGAGCAGGTGATTGCCGCGGCGCGCGCAGCGTGAGCGAGCATCGCCTGCAAGCCCGATGCATCAAGGCCGGCCAGGCCCGCCTTGGGGTCGCCGGTTGCTGCGATGATTCTGGCCAGAAGGGCCGCCTGAAAGGTGTCACCCGCACCGACCGTGTCCACGACCTCGACCAGCGGCGGACTGGCTTCGGCCCGCACCCCGCCGGCGGCCCATCCCAGCGCGGGGCCACTGCCATCCGTCACCACCACGAGACCGACGCCCCGCCCGATGAGATCGGCAGCGAAATCCTCTGGCGTACGGCCGGGATGGATGAGATCGAGGTCCTCGGTGCTGATCTTGACGAGGTCGGCCGAGGCCCAGAGCGGATCGAGCCGCCGCCGCCAGACAGCCATGTCGGGCTCGACGGTCGGGCGGATATTCGGATCGATCGAGATGAAACCCCGGGCGTTGGCGGCGACGAGGGCGGCGGTCGCGTCGGCCACGGGCGGGGCGACCAGCGAATAGGACCCGAAATGCAGCCCGGTCACGTCGGCGCCGAGGACCGGCAGATCCGCCTCGGTCACCCCGGTTCCAGCCGAACCCGCGTCGTAGAACTGGTAGGCCGGCACCCCGGCGGTATCGAGACCGACAAGGCTGAGTGTGGTCGGCCGCGATGTTGCGATGGCGTAACGCGTCGAGACACCTTCCGCCTCGAGAACCCGCCGCAGCCGCTGGCCGAGCAGGTCGCCCGAAAGCCCGGTCAGCAGCCCGGATGCACAGCCCAGCCGGGAGAGTCCGATCGCCACGTTGAACGGCGATCCTCCGGCCCGTGCCGCATAGCTCGCGGACCCGGCATGCTCCTCCTGGACCAGAAAGAAATCGAACAAGGCTTCGCCGCAGACGAGAAACATCAAGGGGATTTCCGGTTTCCGGGGCGGCGGGCCGCCATCAACGGTGGTGATAGGATATTCCGTCCGCACCGAAAAGGTGCAGTTTGGCCGGGTCCGCCCCGAGATGAACCGTCTCTCCACGGCGGATTGCGTGAATTCCAGGCAGTTTGGCGATCACGGGAAGATCCTCGTGCTGCGGCTTGAAGTGCAGGAGCGTCGTCTCGCCGAGCGCCTCGAGGATGGCGATCTCGCCGGTGAAGAGCGGATCGGACTGCACCGGAACGAGATCCTCGGGACGCACGCCGAGCCGCACGGTCGCGCCAGCATCCCCGTGGCCGGAAGCCACGTCGACGGTCGCGCGACCTCCGTCGGGCAGCGTGACGACGGTCTTTGCGCCGGTCTCCGTCACCTTCGCATCGAACATGTTCATCGCCGGGGAGCCGATGAAGCAGGCGACGAACACGTTGCGCGGCCTCTCGTAGAGCTCGAGCGGTGAGCCGACCTGTTCGATGGTGCCGCCGTTCAGGACAACGATCCGGCTCGCCAGGGTCATCGCCTCGACCTGATCGTGGGTCACGTAGATCATCGTCGAGTTCGGCAGCCGTTCCTTGAGCTGCGCGATCTCGATCCGGGTGGCGACGCGCAGGGCCGCATCGAGGTTGGAGAGCGGCTCGTCGAAGAGGAACACCTTCGGGTCGCGCACGATCGCGCGGCCGATGGCAACCCGCTGGCGCTGTCCGCCGGAAAGCGCCTTCGGGAGCCGGTCGAGATAGGGCGTGAGCTGGAGCATCCGCGCCGCGTCCTCGACGGACTTCACGATCTCCTCCTTCGGCCGCTTGGCGATCTTCATGCCGAAGGACATGTTGTCGCGCACGGTCATGTGCGGATAGAGGGCGTAGGACTGGAACACCATGGCGATCCCGCGCTGGGCGGGTGGCACATCGTTCATGATGTCGCCGTCGATGGCCAGCGTGCCGCCGGTGATCCGCTCGAGGCCGGCGACCATACGCAGGAGCGTCGATTTCCCGCAGCCGGAGGGACCCACGAAGACGATCAGCTCGCCCGTCTGGATGTCGAGATTGATGTCGTGCAGCACCTCGACCTTGCCGTAGGCCTTGCTCACATCCGTCAGCGTCACATCGGCCATGGTGTTCCCCCGGGGTTTTCTCGTGTCATGTGTCTATGCGTTGCGCGAAATGGGCCTGGGCGGCGGGCAGATAGACGCGCGCCTCGCGCTGGTGCGCCTCGAAACCGGTGCCGCCGACAGGCTCCCAGTTGCCGTCGGGCATATCGACGGACTGATCGCTCTGAGACAGATTGAACGCGCAGAAGATCGTCTCGCCCTCGAAGCTTCGAGTGAAGGACAAGGTCTCGGCGGCGGTTTCGCTGATCACGAAGTCGCCCTTGATCAGGGGCGGATGCGCCTTCCGCCACGCAATCATGCGCTTGTAGAAGGCCAGCAGGGACCGCGGATCGCTTTCCTGCGCCGAAACCGAGGCGCGCAGATGCTCCATGGCCACCGGCAGCCAGGGCTTCACGTC
Organism: uncultured Alphaproteobacteria bacterium; assembly: GCA_963825715.1. Lineage (GTDB taxonomy): Bacteria > Pseudomonadota > Alphaproteobacteria > Rhodobacterales > Rhodobacteraceae > Amaricoccus. The sequence goes on from CAWGUH010000021.1 coordinate 92,319, forward strand.
CGAGAAGCCACCATGCAGGTTGTCGGTGATCCAGACCATCGGCGTGCGGCACCCGTCGCGGCCGCGGAACTTCGGCCAGAAGCGCTTGCCGTAGGGGTCCTGCAACTCCTCGAACGGGACATAGGCCTCGTGCAGTCCGAGTTCCTCGCCCTGGTAGAGACAGACCGAGCCACGCAGGGAGAGGATCAGCGCAAGAAAGACCCGCAGTTGCGGGTCGGTCATGCCCCAGCGGCTCGCGTGGCGCTCGACATCGTGGTTCGAGAACGCCCAGCAGGCCCAGCCGTCAGCGGCGACGCGATCGAACTTGCGCAGGACTTCGCCGACGCGGGTGCCGGTCGGGGCATCGGGCGACAGGAATTCGAAGGCGTAGCACATCTGCATCCGGTCGTCGCCGCGGGTGTATTCACCCATCAGTTCCATCCCGCGCAGCGCGTCACCGACCTCGCCGACGGCCGCGACATCCGGATACTCGTCCATCAGCGACCGCAGGCGCGTCAGGAAGCCGATCATCTCGGGCTGGCTCTTGTCGAAGACGTGGTTCTGGTGGTTGTAGGGGTTGACCGCCGGCGCGGTCGAGTGATCGCGGTCCTGCGGAGCCAGCGCCGGATTGTCGCGCAATTCGACATCGTGGAAGTAGAAGTTGATGGTATCGAGCCGAAAACCGTCGACGCCGCGATCGAGCCAGAACCGCGCCACGTCGAGCATTTCATCCTGCACTTCGGGGTTGTGGAAGTTCAGGTCCGGTTGAGCAGCGAGGAAATTGTGCAAGTAGTATTGCGTGCGCTCGCTGTCCCATTCCCAGGCGGGCCCGCCGAAGATCGATAGCCAGTTGTTGGGCGGCGTGCCGTCGGGCTTCGCATCGGCCCAGACGAACCAGTCGGATTTGGGGCCGTCGCGGGACGACCGGCTCTCGCGGAACCACCGGTGCTGGTCCGAGGTGTGGCTGATCACGAGATCGATCATGACCCGCAGGCCCAGTTCGTGCGCGCGCTCGATGAGTGCGTCGAAATCCGCCAGCGTGCCGAACATCGGATCGATGTCGCGGTAATGCATCACGTCATAGCCGAAATCGAGCATCGGCGAGGGATAGAACGGCGAAATCCAGATCGCGTCGACGCCGAGGCTCGCCACGTAGGGCAGCCGGTTGATGATGCCTGCGAGATCGCCGATCCCGTCGCCGTTCGAATCCTGGAAGGAGCGCGGATAGATCTGGTAGATCACCGCACCGCGCCACCAGTCCCGGTCCACGGGAAGCGGGCGGTTACGGTGGATATGCATGTCGGGTACGACCATCGGTCAAGCAGTCCTGTGTGTCATTTCACCGAACCCGCCAGCAGGCCACGGACGAGGTAGCGCTGCAGCAGGAAGAACACCAGCAGCGGCACCGCGATCGAGACGAAGGCCGAGGTGGACAGGATCTCCCAGTCGCCGCCCCGCGTGCCCAGCAACTCCACGATCTGCTTGGTCATGACCGTGGTCTCGCCGCTGGCGTCGATCAGGAAGACCAGCGCGACCAGAAGATCGTTCCATGTCCAGAGGAACTGGAAGATCGCGAAACTCGCAAGGGCCGGGAAGGAGAGCGGAAGGATGATCCTGGTGAAGATCTGGAAATCGGTCGCCCCGTCGACCTTGGCATTCTCGATGATGTCGCGCGGCAAGCCGACCATGTAGTTGCGCAGGAGGTAGATCGCGAGCGGCATGCCGAAGCCGGTATGGGCAAGCCAGACCCCGAGATAGCCCTTCCCGATCCCGATCGCGTTGTGGAACGACAGGAGCGGGATCAGGGCAAGCTGCAGGGGCACGACGAGGAGCCCAACCACCGCCGCGATCAGGAGAGCCCGGCCCGGAAACTCCATCCACGCGAGCGCGTAGGCGGCAAAGGCTGCGACGAGGATCGGAATGATGGTCGCCGGAATCACGACCGTCAGCGTATTGAAGAACGCCTTGGTCATCCCCTCGGAGTTGCGGGGATCGAGCAGGACCTGCCGGTAATTGTCGAGGGTGAATTCGGGCGGCGTGGTTGCGGTGGCGAAGATGCGCTGCCCGCGGCCAGAGACCTGATCCTCGTTTCCCTGCCAGACATAGCTGCCGTCGGCGTTGAGCGTGAAACTCTCGCCATCGCCCAGATCCGCGGTGTCGCCGGGCGCGAAGGCCGCGATATCGCGGCTCGACACGCCCCACGACCTGAAATCGGCGGCGGCGCCCTCGCCGAACAGGTTGCCTTCCGCGACGAACACGCCCGGGCCGGTCTCTACGCGGCTGTCTTCGGGCCCTTCCGCGCGGAGTTGCAGCACCTGTTCGGCGGGAAACATCGAGGCCCACCAGCCCGAGGAGGTGATCTGGTCTCCGGTTCGGAATGACGACACGAAGAGGCCCAGAGTCGGGAAGATCCACAGCAGTACGAGCGCGATCACCGAAAGGTGGACCGCCCAGGACAGCGAGGATTTCGAGCCGGCGATCCCGTCCATCAGCGCATCTCCTTCCGGGCGTTGTAGACGTTCCAGATCAGGATCGGCGTAACGAGCAGCATGATGATCATCGCCGCCGCCGAGCCCATGCCCCAGTCATTGGCCCGGAACAGCTTGTCATACATGTAGTTGGCGAGGACCTGCGTCTCCCACTGGCCGTTGGTCATGGCGAAGACGATGTCGAACACCTTGAGCACCGTGATCGTGATGGTCGTCCAGACGACGACAATGGTGCCCATGATCTGCGGGATCTTGATCTGGAAGAACACCTGCACCGGGTTGGCCCCGTCGACGATCGCCGCTTCGACAGTCTCCTCGGGAATGCCGCGCAGCGCCGCCGACAGGATCACCATGGCAAAGCCGGTCTGGATCCAGATCAGAACCACCATCAGGAAGAAGTTGTTGTAGAACGGGATTGTCAGCCATTGCTGCGGCTCGCCGAAAGGCAGATCAGCCGTGGCGACGGAGAACACTCCCGACACGCCCAGCCAGACCATCCAGGCCAGAAGCAGCGCCGCAGCACTCCGGAGCGCGAGCCCGAGCAGGCCCACGCCGCCACCCTCCGTCAGCGGCCGGATCAGAACCCAGGCCACATAGGCGCAGAGGACCGCAAAGGCGATCATGAGGACAATGGGCAGCGCCTTGAGCATCAACAGAGCACCGATGCCGCCGTCGAATTGCAGCCAGACCGCATTGAGCACGCCGATCTGGGCCGCCTCCGCGGGGCGGGCCTCGTAGATCAGCTTGAAGATCACCGAAGCCCCGACCAGCGAGATCGCCATCGGCATGAAGACGATGGATTTCGCAATGTTGCCCCAGCGCAGCCGGTCGGTCAGTTGCGCCACCAGGAGCCCGAAGCCGGTGGACATCGCGGGGACCACGGTCAGCCAGAGCATGTTGTTGCGCATCGCCTCGACGAATTTCGGCTCCGCGAACATCTGTCGGTAGTTCTCGAAGCCGACGAAGGCGTACTGATTGCCCGGCAGCCGCTCCAGCATGCTGAGGCGAAGGGTGGCGAAGACCGGATAGGCCAGGTAGAGACCCAGCGCGACCATCGCCGGAAAGAGAAAGACCCAGGGGCGGATCATGTTGGCGCGATTGATGTTGCGCCCGGCATTAGGTCCCCGGGGCGGGAAGAGCACCTTGTCGAGAAGCAGGTTGGCCCCGTAGAAATAGCCCACGCAGCCACCGACGCCGATGACGATCGTCAACAGCGCCTGAATTCCCGGATTCATGTCGACCCTCCCCTGTCCGGCGGCCCGTGATCCCGGGCCTGCCCGCTTGTCGGTCGCGGGGCCCCTGCAGAAGCGGGCCCCGCGTATCGGATGGCCTTGGGATTACTTCAGGGCGTCCCAGCTGGTCTGGATCGCATCGGTCACGGCGCCGACATCGGCACCGCCGACATAGTCGACCATGCCGGTCCAGAACGAGCCTGCCCCGACGGCACCCGGCATCAGGTCGGACCCGTCGAAGCGGAAGGTGGTCGCGTCGAGCAGGATCTGCCCCTGACCGCGCAGGATGTCGTCCTTGTAGGCCTCGAGCGAAACCCCGGTATGCGGCGTCAGGAAGCCCGTCTGGGCCATCATCAGCTCGTGCGCGATCGGCGTCTTGAGGAAGTTCATGAACTCCATCGTGGCGTCGTTGGGACTGGTGATCGCCATCAGCGTGCCACCACCGAGAACCGGGCTTCCGAGGTCCTTCTCGGCAAAGGCCGGGAAATAGAAGAAGTCCGCATCCTCGCCGACCTCAACATCGTCCGGAAAGAACGCCGTCGCGAACGAGGCCTGCCTGTGCATGTAGCATTGCGGCGGCGACGAGAAGAGGCCCGTCGGGCTGTCGCGGAAATCGGTGGATGCGACGCCTCCGGCGCCACCGGCGACCATGTCGTCGTTGCGCGCGAACATCCCGAAGGTCTCGATCGCCTCCTTCACCCGGTCGTCATTGAACGGCATCTCGTTGGTTACCCACTGGTCGTAGACCTCGGGCGGCTGGGTCCGCAGCATGATGTCCTCGACCCAGTCGGTTGCGGGCCAACCGGTCGCCGGGCCGGACGCAAGGCCGATGCACCACGGCGTCTCTCCGTCGGCGACGATCTGCTCGGACAGGGCGATCAGATCCTCCATCGTCTCGGGCACTTCGTATCCGGCGTCCTCGAAATTCTCGGGGTTGTACCAGACGAGGCTCTTGACGTTCACGTTGTAGAAGAAGCCGTACATCTGGTCGTCGCCGTTGGCATCGGGATAGGTGCCCAGATCGACCCATGACTGCCCGGCGGCGTAGTTGTCGGCCACCCACTGGCCCATATCCTCGGGCAGCGGGGTCAGAAGGCCCTGCGCCGCCATCGAAGCCGCCAGACCCGGCTGCGGGAAGACGGCGATGTTGGGCGGCGAGCCCGCCTCGGAATCGATGACGATCTGCTGCTCGAATCCGTCCGATCCGGTGTAGGTGGCGGTTGCGCCGGTCGCATCCTCGAAATAGGCCAGCACGCTGGAGAAGAATTCGGCCTCGGGGGACAGCCACGGTCCGAAGATCGTCACCGTCTGGCCAGTGAGGTCGGGCGCTCCTGCCTTGTACTCCTCGAAGCTCGCCCAGTTGAACGGACCCTCTCCGATCGGAAAGGCGAGGTCCTGTGCCGCGGCGGCGGCGGCCACCAGCGACATGGCCGCGCCGGTCGTCAGAATGGATTTCATTGTCGTACCTCCCGATTTCCGACCGTTCGACGGTCGAGTTTTGCTCTGCGTTATGGACAGCCCCAAACCGCTTTGAATGCGGCGACCATGCGACCGGCATGTTAATCTGTCAAGGCTTCGTATCCGACTGCGCGGGAGAGAGATTGCCAGACGGACCATTGTTTGTCACACTTTAAAAGCGGTTTGAATTCCGAAGGCCTTCATGAACCTCAAAGAGCTCTCCGGCATCCTTGGCCTCTCGACCACTACGGTGAGCCGCGCACTCAACGGCTATCCGGAGGTCAACGCCGAGACCCGGGCCCGAGTTCTGACGGCGGCCAGGCGCTATGACTATGCACCGAATCAGATGGCGCGGCGGCTCGCGACCGGACGGACCCATGCCATCGGACACGTGATCCCGCTCGCGACGCACCAGATGATCAATCCGCTCTTCGCGGATTTCATCGCCGGGGTCGGTGAAACCTATTCGGCCGGCGGCTACGACATGATCCTCTCGGTCGTACCGGAGCGCGACGAAGCCACGGCCTACCGGGCGATGATCTCGCAGGGAAAGGTTGACGGCGTCATGGTGCACGGCCCGAAGCTCAACGACATGCGGATCGACCTGCTTTCGGAGCTCGACGTGCCCTTTGTCGTTCATGGCCGCGATGGACGCGACGAGCAGAGCTATTCGTGGCTCGACATGAACAACCGCCGCGCCTTCATGCGCGCCACCGAATTCCTGCTCGATCTCGGACACCGTCGAATTGCGCTCGTGAACGGGATCGAAAGCCTGCATTTCGCGAGGCGCCGTCGGATCGGCTTCGAGAACGCGCTGTCCGCCCGGGGCATCGCGATCGATCCCGACCTGATCCGCGGGGCCGACATGACGGAATCCTTCGGCTTCGTCACGGCCCGCGACATGCTGGCCCTCGCCGATTCCCCGACCGCCTTCGTCACCTCTTCGATCATGATCGCGCTCGGAGTCCAGCGTGCGCTCGGCGAGGCCGGGCTGCGCAGCGGTAGGGACGTCTCGATCATCACCCACGACGACGACCTGTCGTTCCTGCCCAATGCGGGACCGGTCCCGATGTTCACCGCGACGCGCTCCTCGATCCGTCAGGCCGGCCGGCGTGCGGCAGAGCTCCTGCTCGAGCGGATCGCCGACCCGACGCAACCCTGCCAGCACCAACTTCTCGAAGCTGACCTGACGGTCGGACGCTCCACCGGCCCGGTCCGCGAAAGGACATTCAATGCCTGATCCCGACCGGTCCGGACCGAAGTTCACGTTCACCCGCGCCGACTTCCCCGAGGGTTTCGTATTCGGAACGGCCACCTCCGCCTATCAGATCGAGGGCTCGGCCGCCGGCGGCGCCGGCCCGTCGCACTGGGACACCTTCGCAGCCACGCCCGGCAACACCGCGCGGGGCGAAGGCGGATCGCTGGCCTGCGACCACCTCCACCGCTGGCGTGAGGATCTCGACCTGGTGCGCGACAGCGGCGTCGATGCCTACCGGTTCTCGCTCTCCTGGGCCCGGCTGATGCCCGAGGGACGCGGCGCGCCCAACGCCGCGGGCCTCGATTTCTACGACGCGCTGATCGACGGCATGCTCGAACGCGGTCTCCAGCCCTGGGCGACGCTCTATCACTGGGAGTTGCCCGCAGCCCTCGCGGATCAGGGCGGCTGGCGCAATCGCGACATCGCCGGATGGTTCGCGGATTACGCCGAGCTGGTGACCAGGCGTTTCGGCGACCGGCTCCACGGCGTCGCCACCATCAACGAACCGTGGTGCGTGGCATGGCTCAGCCACTTCCTCGGAATCCATGCGCCCGGAACCCGCGACATCCGAGCCGCGGCCCGGGCGATGCATCACGTCCTGCTCGCCCATGGCCGGGCGATCGACGCGATGCGCGGCATGGGGCAGGAAAACCTCGGCATCGTCCTGAACTTCGAATACGCAGCACCCGCAACCGATGGCAGCGCCGACAGGCAGGCCGCGCGCCGTCAGGATGCGATCTACAATCGATGGTTCATCAACGCGATCATGTCGGGAAGCTATCCTGCCGAGGCGCTCGACGGACTGGCACCGCACCTTCCGCCGGAATGGCAGGAAGACATGGCCGTGATCGGCGCCAAGCTCGACTGGCTCGGCGTGAACTACTACACCCGCAAGCTCCTCGCCCACGACCCCGACAGCGCCTGGCCGTCGATCCGCGAGGTGGAGGGCCCGCTCCCGAAGACGGATCTCGGCTGGGAGATCTATCCGGAGGGTCTCTACCATTTCCTGACATGGCTGAACCGGATCGCCGCACCGCGCGTGCCCCTCTACGTCACGGAGAACGGCCTGGCGGATGCGACTTTCCCCGATGACCCGGCGCGCGTAGCCTACCTTGATGGGCATCTGGCCGCCGCACGCCGCGCCATCTCGCAGGGTGTGCCGCTCAAGGGCTATTTCATCTGGTCGCTGATGGACAACTATGAATGGTCCGCCGGCTACGACATGCGTTTCGGGTTGGTGCATGTGGACTTCGACACGCTCCAACGCACCCCGAAGGCCAGCTTCCACGCGCTGCAACGGGCGATCGGACCAGCCTAGGTCCCCGCTCCGCCGACCCGGAGCGACCGTTCCGCCGCACCAGCCGGGTCGCCAATGGAACCGAACCGGCGGTCGCGTCCCCGGAACATGTCCAGTGCGGCGGCCAGTTCGGGCGCGCCGAAATCGGGCCAGGGGATCTCCGGAAAGGCATATTCCGCGTAAGCGGCCTGCCAGAGCAGGAAGTTCGACAGGCGCTGCTCCCCGGAAGTCCGGATGATGAAATCCGGGTCCGGCAGGAAATCGGTGTCGAGATGCGCCGAGATCTCCGCCATGCCGATCTCGCCGGGTTCGAGCCTTCCCTCGCTGACCCTTGCGCAGATGCTCCGCACCGCCCGCGTCAACTCGTCTCGCGAACCGTAATCGATCGCGATTGTGAGTTCGATACCGCGACACTCCCGCGTCCGGTCCTCAAGCGCGGTCATCAGCGCCTGAAGGCCCGCGGGAACACGGTGCCGCATGCCGATGAAACGAACCCGCACGTCGTGGGCGCGCAGATCCTCCATCTTGTTGCGGATGTATTGCCGGAAGATCCGCATGAGCCCCTCGACCTCGGCCAGCGGGCGCTGCCAGTTCTCGGTCGAGAAGGCGTAGAGCGTGAGATGAGTGATGCCAAGACCGGGACAGGCGCGCACGATCTCGGTGACGCGCCGTGCTCCGCGGGCGTGACCGGCAATGCGGCTCAGGCCACGCGCCTTCGCCCAGCGTCCGTTGCCGTCCATGATGATGCCGACATGCAGTCCCGGCGTTGCGCCCTGGTACATTTGAAACCCAACCTGCCCGAGAGACGTCAATATGCCCGGCGCGGCTCCGGTTCAACCGATCCTTGCCAATCGTCAGCGATTTCGCGCCCGACGTCACAAAAAGTGAAAGGCCCGCCGAAGCGGGCCTTCCTGTCTCGCGGAGATTGTCGAGGGATCAGGCCGAGGCGCGCGGAATGCGGACGTTCTCGACCAGTTCCTGGATCTCGATCGGCGTCGGCTTGGTCATTCCCGACACGATGTAGGCCGTGCCGAAGTTCAGGAGCGCCCCGATCACACCGAAGCCCGACGGATTGATCCCGAGGATCCAGCCTTCCGGGCTGTCCACGAGAGGCGCGGTGTCCGGAATGAAGAACCAGCCCTTGAAGAGGAAGATGTAGACCATCGTCGAGATCAGGCCGACCAGCATGCCCGCGATCGCCCCTTCGCGGTTAACCCGCTTGGAGAAGATACCCATCATGAGTGTCGGGAACAGGCTGGCCGCGGCGAGACCGAAGGCCAGCGCCACCACCTGGGCGGCGAAGCCCGGCGGATTGAGCCCCAGATAGCCCGCCACGATGATCGCGACGATCATCGAGATACGCGCCGCCAGCAGCTCTGCCGTCGGGCTGATGTTCGGCATGAACACCCCCTTGAGCAGATCGTGGCTGACCGCCGACGAAATGGCGAGCAGGAGCCCCGCTGCCGTCGACAGCGCGGCGGCGATGCCGCCCGCAGCCACCAGAGCGATGACCCAGTTCGGCAGACCGGCGATCTCCGGGTTCGCGAGAACCATGATATCGTTGTCGAACTTCGTCAGCTCGTTGCCGGCCCAACCGAACTCTTCGGCCTTGGCTACCATTTCCGGGTTCTTGTCGTTGTACCACTGGATGCGGCCATCGCCGTTCTTGTCTTCGAACGCCAGCAGGCCGGTGGCTTCCCAGCGGTCGATCCAGTCGGGGGTTTCATCGAAGGGCAGGTTGCCTTCGGGATCACCGACGGGACCGGTCTGGATCGTGTTGGCCATGTTGAAGATCGCCATCGCCGCAACCGCCGGAGCGACGGTGTAGAGCAGGGCGATGAAGATCAGCGCCCAGCCGGCCGACTTCCGCGCATCCGAGATCTTCGGCACCGTGAAGAAGCGGACGATCACGTGCGGGAGGCCCGCAGTACCGATCATCAGCGACAGCGTCAGCAGGAACATGTTGAAACCGCCCATCGCCACCCTGTCGGTGTAGGCGCCGAAGCCCAGCTGGTTCATCGTGTCGTTGAGCGCATCGAGCAGATAGGTATCCGTCCCGGCAACATTCGACCCGAGGCCGATCTGCGGAAACATGTTTCCAGTGATCTGCAGCGAGATGAACACGGCAGGCACCGTGTAGGCGAAGATCATCACGACATACTGCGCGATCTGCGTGTAGGTGATGCCCTTCATGCCGCCGAGCACGGCGTAGACCGCGACGACGACCATGCCGGTGATCAGACCCGTGGTGATCGACAGGTTGAGGATGTTCGCGAAGGCGATGCCGACGCCGCGCATCTGACCGATCACGTAGGTGAGCGAGATCACGAGGAGCGCGATCACCGCCACGGTCCGGGCGGTCGTCGAGTAGAAACGGTCGCCGATGAACTCGGGCACCGTGAACTTGCCGAATTTGCGCAGGTAGGGCGCGAGCAGCAGTGCCATCAGCACGTAGCCGCCGGTCCAGCCCATCAGATAGGCGCCGCCCGCGTAGCCGGCGAACGCAATGATCCCCGCCATCGAGATGAACGAGGCCGCCGACATCCAGTCTGCCGCCGTGGCCATGCCGTTGAGCGTCGGGGGGATCCCCTTGCCGGCGACGTAGAATTCGGAAGTGCTGCCCGCGCGGGCCCAGATCGCGATCGCGAAATAGAGCACGAAGGTCAGACCGACTGCGATGAGGCTCAGTGTTTGAAGTTCCATGACGTTTACACCCTCACTTCTCGTCGACGTCGAATTCCTGATCGAGCTTGTTCATGCGCCACGCATAGAAGAAGATCAGGATGATGAAGGAGTAGATTGCGCCCTGCTGGGCAAACCAGAATCCGAGCGGATAGCCGCCGATGCTGAAGTTATTCAGGATCGGGGCGAACAGGATGCCGGCCCCCAGTGATACCAGAAACCATACCACCAGGCACCAAGTTATGATGCTGATGTTCTTCTTCCAGTATTCGCCCCTGTCTTTGGTGTGAGCGCTCATGTTTTCTCCCCGGTTGTCCCACTGTCGCGCACCTCAGCCGGCTCCGGGCAGGCACGCAGATCGCTCGGACATAAAGTTATGCCGCAACGCGGAATTTTTCGTAGTTCTTTCACAATTGATAGTCCAGTGCTAATTTGGCCTGCAGTCGTCTGGCCTCCCGGAACGCTTCCTTGAGGATACGCCGGTCGAGGTCGTTGAGCCTTCCCGGCGCCACCCGGTTGGACAGTTCCCGGCCCTCGGTTGCCTGATCCTGATTGATCCGCATCCGCAGGAGCCGGATGTAGTCGTAGGCGTCGATCCAGGCCTCGGCATCGTGGGGATCGATCGCTCCGGCCGCTGCAACCCCCCGGATTCGCTCCACAGTATTGGTATCGGGGACATTGCGGGCCAGCGACATGATGCGGGCGGCGTCGATGAACATCGCCACCCCGTTTACCTTGAGATCGATCGTATTGGCCTGTTCGCCGGTGCCGCTGAGCCTGAAGTCGCGGATCAACCCGAGCGGTGGGGCGTTCTGCAGGGCATTGGCCGCCATCTGCTTCTGGAACCGCCCGTTGGCGGCAGCCTTGGCCATTAACCACTTGCGCAATTCGTCAGGCTTCTCATGCGGGCCCCAGATGGTGCGGAAGTCGAAGAAGATGGTCGACTTGAGCACGTGCTCCGGCATCCCCTGGTCGATCCATTGCGCGAACCTCGACTTCCATTCGTCCATGGACAGGCAGCAATCCGGGTTCTTCGCCATGATCCCGCCCGTGCAGAGCGGAAAACCGCAGGCGTCGAGCGCGAGGTTGACCTTCTCGGCGAGCGGCATCAGCAGCGCCCGGGCCTCGTCGACGCTCATGCCCTCGGGTGCGTCGAACAGGATGCCGTTGTCCTGATCGGTCTTGAGCGTCTGTTCCTGCCGCCCCTCGCTGCCGAATGCGATCCAGGCAAACGGCACCGGAGGGACCCCATCGTGATCGGCAAGCACCAGCTCGATCAGACGGACGGCGATATGATCGTTCAGAAGGGTGATGATCTGGGTGATCTGCCCGACCTTCTGGCCCTGGGCGATCATCTGCGCCACCAGCACATGCACGTCGGAGGCGAGCCGCGCCACTTCCTCGACGCTTGCAGCGCGGGAGATCGACTTCGAGAGATTGACCATCCCGACCCGCTGCATCGAGAAGAGGTCGCGCTCCGAGAGCACGCCGACGAGCTTCTCGTCCTCGACCACCGCGAGGTGCTGGATCTTGGCATTGGCCATCTTCATCGCCGCCTCGAAGGCGAAGGCCGAGCGGGGAACGGTGATCGGTTCGGGGCTCATCACCTCGGAGATGGGCCGGTCGTAGAGCACGCCCGGCAGGGCCACCCTGTTCAGCAGGTCCTTCAGCGTGAAGATGCCGATCGGTCGACCTTCGGGATCGACCACGATCATCGAGCCGATCCGCAGGCTGCTCATCTGCGCCAGCACGTCCCGGATCGGGGTGTCGGGCGGAACAGTCACCGGCTGCGCCAGCGGCTTCTGCGACAGCGCGATGTTGAGCGTGCCGTCGTCGCCGAGGCCCCGCGCCGCCTCGGCCTGGACCTGCGCCTTCACCTTCTCGAGCAGACCCGACAGCCGGCTGGTGCAGTAATCGTTGAAGATCTTCGACTTCTCGCGCAGCTCGGTGAACGCCGCCCGCGGCATCGCGAGGCAGACCACGTCGCCCACCGCCCGCTGGACGTTGCGCACCGGCCGGTTGGCGACCAATGCGCCGATCGGGAAGCACTCCCCCGGCAGAAGCTCGAAGGCGTTGCCGGAAATGGCCTCGTCCTCGCCCTGCTCCTCCCCGACGATCAGGCCTTCCTTCAGGAGGTAGAACCATTCCGCTGGTCCCGCCGCCGGATCGGTGATCGCATCCCCGTCGGCAAAGCGGATCTCGCGCAGCCGCGCGTCGAGGAAGTCCAGATGTTCCGGTTTCATCCGCTCGTAGGGAGGAAAGCGGCGCAGGAAGCCAAGCGTCGAGTTCCCGGTGATCTCGTCGGTCAAATCGTCCTCCGGTTCTCTGCCCATCAGCCGCCGGCTCCGGCGCCGTGTGCGAAGATCTCGCCGCGGTGACGGAGCTGGGCGGCCATGTTCGTTTCGGTCATGACCTCGCCAAAGGTCTTGAACCCTTTCGCTTCGAGCCGGTCAATGAGCAACAGCAGCAATTCCGCCGTGCCGATCGTGTCGCCCAGCGCGGTGTGGCGGCCGGTGATCGATATCCCGTAGCGCTCGCACAGCGCATCGAGGCTGTGATCCTCCTCCTCGCCGTCCAGCATCGAGGAGACCAGCATGGTATCGAGCACCGGGTTGTCGAAACGCACGCCCGTCGCGCGCTCCTTGACGGTGAGGAACTTCATGTCGAAAGCGGCATTGTGCCCGACCATCACGCCATCCCCGACATAGGCATGGAACTCCGGCAGCACCGTCTCGATCGACGGCTTGCCCGCCACGTCCGCATCGGTCAGGCCGTGAAACTTGATCGAGCCCGGCGGGATCGGCCGGCCGGGATTGACCAGCCATTCCTGCCCCTCGCCGGTCAGCACCCGGTGCTGGATGATCCGAACCGCCCCGATCTGGATGATCTCGTCGCCCTGCATCGGCTGCAGCCCGGTCATCTCGCAGTCGAAGACCACGAACGGGACCTCCCGGAGCGGCATGGAATTGTACTTCTCGTCGCCCTGATGCGCACGCATGAGCCCGAAATCGTAGAATTCCGGACGCGACGGCAGACTGCGCTTCTTGGTCACGAATTGCGGCCGGTGCGGCGCGAGCAGCGGCAGGCGCAGCATCGCCAGCCCTTCGCGCCCGGACGCCTTCGACCAGGGCTCCGAGCCGTGGCGCTCGAGCACGTCGCGGACCCGCTGGCCACCGGTCTCCTCCGAACAGGGCATGTCGAGCCATCTCTCGAGCAGACCCTCCGGGATCGGCTCGCCGGGCCAGACGATATCGACATAGACCCGCTTGTCGCCCAGCATCGGCTCGATCTCGAAATCCCGCGTCCCGGTGTGCTCGGCCAGCTGACGAAGCAGGCATTCCAGCGTCTGGACCAGCGACAGGCTGTCGCCGTGCAGCCAGAGCGGCATCCCGACCAGCGAGGCGTGAATGCCGTCCTCGGCGAGGTTCTGATCGAGGAAGCGCACCAGATCGAGCACGTAGATATCGGCCATCGGCCAGCGCCCGAGCATATGGCCGCGGATCTGATGCCCGAGTTCGTCCAGCTTGTCGCTGATCCGCGTGCTCTCCTCGAGCACCACCTTCTCGAATTCCGCGCGCCGTGCGGCAGGCATTGCCGGATAGGCCGCCATGGTCTCGGCGGCAGCCCGCAAATTTCCCACCATTGAGCGCAGATCGCGCGTCAGCGCACGCCGAACCCCGTCACCCTTGGCGAGCAACTCCAGCTCGTCGGAAATATCAACCAGCGTTACAAGATATCCGTTTACCCCGCCCCCGGCATCCCTCAGGAGCGCCATGCGCCCGTGCAGCATCCCGCCACCGCCCAGCGCCGTGCAGACGAACGGCGCCGACAGCTCCCCGGGCTTGCCCGGCTCGCCGTCCTGCTGCGCCTCCAGCCGCCGCAGACTGTGCCGGAGCGGTGCGAGCGACAGCACGTCGCCAATGCTGCGCCCGAGCCCGATCCTGTCGGGAACGGCGACAAGGCTCACGGCGGCCGGATTGTAGAGCATGATCCGATGCTGCAGGTTGCAGACGAAAACGCCCTCGTTCAGCCCCTGCAGCACCGTCTCGAGCCAGGCCTTCTGGGCATCGAGCCGCGCGCTTTCGGACTGGATCGTCTTTTGCACCTCGCGCCGCGTGCTGCGCAAAGTCGTCGCCATCGCGTCGCATTCGGCGGCCAGATCGCCGAGGAGCGGCGACGAGACCGCCGCCATCGACGCATCGGAGCTGCGGGATTCGCGCACGGCTCTGAGCCCGCGCGTCAACCGCCGGGCCGGCGCGGCGACCATCCGGGCTATTGCGAACCAGATCAGCCCCACGAACGCGGCCGCAACCGCACCCCCCGCCATCGGCGCCAGGCCGTCGAGTCCGGGCGACGTGAACCGGACGGTGGCCCAGACGGCCGCGAAAGCCGCCGCGGCCAGAGCTGCGAACAGCCCGTTCAATCGCGACGAGCCTCCCATCCGCGATCAGCCGGTCCGGTCCGTCATGTATTGCTGAACCCGCTCGACCACCGTGCGGGTCGAGAAGGGCTTGGTGATGTAGTCGTCCGCCCCGAGTGCCAGACCCTTCTCCTGCTCGATCGAGCGTCCCTTTGCGGTCAGCATGATCACCCTCACGTCCTTCCATTCCGGCGTGGCGCGAATCAACTGGCAGACTTCGTAACCATCCTTGCCGGGCATCATCACGTCGAGCAGCACCACGTCCGGACGGGCCTCCTGCAACGCTGCGATCGCGGCCTCGCCGTCCCGCGCGACCCGGACCTCGAATCCCTGCTCCCGCATCAGGTATTCCAGCGACAGGGCGATATTCGGCTCGTCATCGACAACAAGCACCGATCCGTTCGACATGCGTTCCCTCCGAGGATGGCGTTCTCGGTCGCGCAGGGCGGCCGGACGTCTCTTGAGCCCGACCATACGGCAAGCCTCGAAAACGATCCACGCAAAATCCTCGGAAAATGCATGTGACGCTGCGCGTCAGAGCAGCCGCGCGAGCCCCAGCTTCAGCCGCGCGCCATTGAGCGACATGACCTTGTAGATCTGGTCATAGAGCACCGCGGTCAGGAAGAAGAACGCAGCACTCAGCACGGCGCTGTCGTAGCTGATCATCACGAAGAGCGTCGTCATCAGCGGCATTGCCCAGGTCACCAGCGCAGTCACCGGATTTCGCAGTTTCCTGCGCTCCGGCCTTCGCACGATCCGCCGGGCATAGCGCCGATGCGCGAGCATGTGGAAATGCACCCGATCCGGCCGGCCGACGCTGTGGCCCTCGCGCCGGGACTTGCGCAGCATGGACGCGAGCGTCTCGATCACCGGATAACCGCATATCAGGATCGCCGCCCATGCCGAGATCTCGGCATTGCGCGCCGGCAGCAGCACGCCGAGGACCGCAAGCAGGAAACCCGAAAAATATGCTCCGCCATCCCCGAGAAAGATGCGCCCCATCGGGAAATTCACGAGGAAGAACCCCAGTATCGGCGCTCCGAACAGCAGGGCAAGTGCAAGAACCAGATCGTCACCCACCTGATATGCAACCCAGGCGAAGGCACCGAACATGATGAGCATCGCCCCCGAGGCCAGCCCGTTGAAGCCGTCGATGATGTTGATTGCATTCGCCACGCCGCCCATCGCGAAGGCGGTAAAGAAATAGGCGAAGACCGGGAAGGTCAGGAGCCAGTCCATTCCCCAGAGATCGACCTTGTCCATCAGATAGCCACTCAGGATCGCGAAGAGCAGCCCACCGCCCATCGTCGCGGCCAGCCGCAGCTTCACGCCCACCTTGCGTGTCAGGTCCTCCGCCAGACCCGCCACCAGCGGCGCGAGACCAGAAAGCCCGACGATCATCCAGATCCCGGCGAGCGGCACAGGCAGGACGAACCAGACCGCCGCGTAGGCGAGGGCGATCCCGGCGCCGCCGATCCGCGGCGTCGGGTCGAGATGGAACTTCTGCGGTCCGACATGATCGTCATGGGTGACGCGGCCGTGCCAGCGCTGCGTGAGCACGAGCGCCAGGCAACTCAGCATGCTGACTGCAAGGCCGACCAGAGCCGGCACCGCGAGCTCCGCGCCCGTTCCGATGGATCCGCCGCCGTCCATGTCCTGCCCGTCTGCCCCTCGAACGCGCTTTGCGTCATATTGTCAAATCGGATTTCTACAGCAATGGCGGTGCAATTGCGAGTGGCGTTCTCGCTTGTCCGTGCTCAGCCCGACAGCGCCAGCTGCCGGTTGCGCCGCGCGAGAATGCCTCGCTCGTCGATCCAGGCGTTGATCCGCCAGGCAAGGCTCTTCCAGGCCGGATCGATCGGCAGGCCGTGGCCGATGCCACGCAGCATCTCGGTCTCCGCACCGTAGGTCAGTCCGATCGTCCACAGATCGCTCGCCGGGATGAAGGCATCCCTGTCGCCGAGCACCGCCAGCATCGGAACCGCCTGCGCCAGGGGCCACATCGGCAAGTCCCAGGTCATCGCGTCGAGAAGCGCGAGCGGGCTTTCCGGCGTCGGCACTTCCATCACGTCGCGGATCCAGTCGTCGGACGTCTCCGGCCCGAACAGCATGTCGCGCACCATGTCGACGCCGAGCATCTGGCCGGCCCCGGCCTGCGCAACCATCACCGCACCGAGCGCCCGCCGCGACCGCCCCGACATGTGCCAGAGCGCCGGTCCCAGCCCCCAGGGCCCCGGCGAAGCGACGAGCACCGCCCCGGAAACCCGGCCCTCGGCGGCCAGGTGCTGCGCGACCATCCCGCCCAGCGAATGCCCCACGACGATCGGTGCACCGCCCAGAGCCTCCGCGGCAACCCGCGCTGCGCGCACGTAATCGCGCAGGCGCGCCCCGCCACCGGCCTCCTCGGCCAGATGCGGCACCGCGACCCGGTGCCCCCGCGCCGCGAACCATGGCGCGACGAACCGCTCCCAGAGCGCCGGCCCGACGAAGGCTCCGTGCAGGAACAGGATGGGGGGTGCGTCATGCATGGCGGGAGATAAGCTCAAGCGGCGCCCGCTGTCGACCCGTCCGGTTTCAGTCGAGCGTCCGCCGGAACCGCGACAAGGCCAGCGCCCCGTAAAGCAGCACGAAGCCCGCCAGCGCCAGCATCGGGCCCGACACCGTCCCGA
Source organism: uncultured Alphaproteobacteria bacterium (assembly GCA_963825715.1). GTDB lineage: Bacteria > Pseudomonadota > Alphaproteobacteria > Rhodobacterales > Rhodobacteraceae > Amaricoccus. The sequence goes on from CAWGUH010000021.1 coordinate 109,803, forward strand.
ACCCGGCTCCCTTCAGCATCACCGCGCGAATGAGCCGCAGGAAATGCGTGAGCGGAAACACCTCGCCGAGCATCTGCGCCCAGCCCGGCATGCCGCGATAGGGAAACATGAACCCCGAGATCAGCAGCGACGGCAGGAAGAAGAAGAACGTGAGCTGCATCGCCTGCATCTGCGTGCGCGCCAGCGTCGAGAAGGTGTAGCCCAGGAGCACGAGCGCCAGCACGAAGACGAAGACGCCGGCCAGCAGCACCGGCAGGCTGCCCACGAACGGCACGTCGAACAGGAGCTTCGCCGCGCCCAGAACCACCGCCACCTGCACCGCGCCCACCGCGAAATAGGGCAGGATCTTGCCCAGCATGATCTCGAGCGCGCTCGCCGGCATCGCCAGCAGGTTCTCCATCGTGCCGCGCTCGGTCTCGCGGGTCAGCGCCATCGCGGTCATCATCACCATGGTCATCTGCAGGATCACCCCCAGAAGCCCCGGCACGATGTTGTATTGCGTGATCCCCTCGGGATTGTAGCGCTTGTGCACCACGATCTCGACCCGCTCGCGCGCCGCCTCCCGCGCCTCCGCCTCCAGCCCCCGCTCGCGCACCAGCGCGTCCGCCGCGACCTGCCCCAGCGTCGAGATCGCCCCCGACGCCACCGCCGGATCGGTCGCATCCGCCTCGATCAGGAGCTGCGGCCGGTCGCCCCGCTCGATCCGCCGCCCGAAATCCGACGGCACCGTCACCACGAACGAGACCTTGCCCCGCTCGATCAGATCCTCCGCCTCTGCCGCGGAATCGGTCACATGGTCGAAGCGGTAATACCCCGTCAGCTCCAGTGCGGTGACGATCGCCCGCGTGTAGCGATCCTCGATCGGCGCCACCAGCGCCGCCGGCAGGTGCTTCGGGTCGTTGTTGATCGCGAAGCCGAACAGCACCAGCTGCATCAGCGGCACCCCGAGCATCATCGCGAAGGTCAGCCGGTCGCGCCGCATCTGGATCAGCTCCTTGCCGACCAGCGCCCTGAGCCGCCCCATGGAGAACCAGCCGCTCATGCCATGTTGTCCCCCGATTGCGTCATGAACCGGATGAACGCATCCTCGAGGCTCGTCTCCGCCGGCGTCACCCGCAAGCCCATCGCCCCGGCAACCTCCCGCACGCTCGCCTCGAGTGCCGCGCCGTCGCGCCCGACCACATGCAGCGTGGTCCCGAAGGGTGCGACCTGTTCCACACCCGGCTTCTCCTCCAGAGCCCGCACGGCGCGCCCCGCATCGGCGCCCGCGACCAGAAACGTCGTCAGCCCCGCACTCGCCACCACCTCGTCCACCGTCCCGGACGCGATCAGCTTGCCGTAGGCAATGTAGTTGATCCGGTGGCAGCGCTCGGCCTCGTCCATGTAATGCGTCGAGACCAGCACCGTCAGCCCGTCCGCCGCCCGGTGATGGATCTCGTCCCAGAATTCCCGCCGCGCCTTGGGGTCCACGCCCGCCGTCGGCTCGTCCAGGAGCAGGAGCTTCGGCCGATGCATCAGGCAGGCCGCAAGGGCCAGCCGCTGCTTCCATCCCCCCGACAGGCTCCCGGCAAGCTGATCGCGCCGCGACGTCAGCCCAAGATCGGCCAGCGTGTCGCGCACGTGTTCCTTCAGCGGCGACAGCCCGTAGAGCCCCGCCACGAAGGCGAGGTTCTCCGCGATCGACAGATCCTCGTAGAGCGAGAATCGCTGCGTCATGTAGCCGACCTCGCGCTTGATCGCCGCCCCGTCGGTCGCAAGGTCATGCCCGAGCACCGTCCCCGTGCCACCATCCGGCGTCAGAAGCCCGCACATCAGCCGGATCGTCGTGGTCTTGCCCGACCCGTTGGGCCCGAGAAACCCCGAGATCTCGCCGCGGTTCACCACCATCGAGACATGATCGACCACGGTCCTGTCGCCGTAGCGCTTCACCAGCCCCTCGACCTCGATCACCGCCTCGCTCACGGTGCCGCCACCGCGACATCGACGATCTGGCCGGGCTTCAGCGCCTCCGAACCGGGATCGGGCCGCGCCTCCACCAGATAGACCAGCTTCTGGCGGTTCTCGAGCGAGTAGATCACCGGCGGCGTGAATTCCGGGCTGTCGGCCACATAGCTTACCGTCGCGCTCTGCCCCGCCGGGCACCCGTCGCAATTCACCGAAAGCCGCGTTCCCGGGGCGATCCCCGCCAGGGCAGGCTCCGCCACATAGAGCCGCAGCAAGACCGCCCCGTCCGGAAGGAGCGAAAGGACCGGCGCCTGTGGCCCGGCGATCTCGCCCTCGCGCCGCAGCACCTCGTACACCGTGCCGTCCGCCGGCGCGGTCAGGGTCCGCTTCTCGCGTTGCCAGGCCGCGTTGTCGCGCCGGCTCTGCGCCTGCGTCACCGCGGCCTCCGCCGCTCTGATCTCGTGCGGCCGCGCCGGCAGCCGCGCAACCGCCAGACTGGCCTCCATCTCCGCCACCCGCGCCCGCGCCACATCGAGCGCCGTCCGGGCATCATCAAGCTGCGCCTCCGGCGTGATCCCACGGTCGAACAGGCTCTGCAGCCGCTCGGCGCTCTTCGCCGCCTCGACTTCCTGCGCCTTCGCCGACGCAAGGGCCGCGGCGATCACGTTCACCTCCGCCTCCCGCCGCCCCTCGCGCAGATTGGCAAGCTGGCTCTCGGCCTCCGCCAGCCGAGCCTCGGCCTCGGCCAGCGCGATCTCGGCATCGCGCCGCTCCATCTCGACCAGCACCGCACCCCGCGACACCCGGTCGCCACGCGCGACCGAGAGCGAAACCACCTGCGCCGTCGAGACCGGTGCGACCATCACGTATTCGCCCTCGACATAGCCGGTGGCGAGCGGGGCCGGAGGCGCGCAGGCCGCGAAGAGCCCGGCGATCAGCGGCAGCGCGCAGAGGAATTCCATCATCGCGTTGCCTCCCGCGCGGCGTCGATCGCCGCGTGCAGGTTGCGGATCAGCACGGCGGCGATCCGGTCGGCCTCCGCCGGGCCGATCGCCTGCCAGCCCATGCGCCGACGGATCACCGGCTGGCCGATGCGGAAATACACCGCCTGCCCGATCAGCGCGAACACCGCGAGGCGGGTCGCCTCGGACTCCGGATCGGTGCCGGTCGCCTGCCCCCAGAGCGCGCAGAGCGCCCGGTGCCGGTTCTCGATCACGCTGCCATAGACCGCGTCCAGAACCGGCCCGTCTCGCGCGATCTCGCGCAGCATGAAGGCCACCATGTCCTGCGCCGCATGATCGGTCGCGAAGAAGCGCACGGCCCCGATGATCACGTGCTCGAGCCGCTCCGCCGCCGCCGCGGGATCGGGCGGCGGGGCGCCTCCGGCCGCCGGCAGAAGCTGCGCGACACGGTCCGCGACATGCGCGCCGCAGGCCAGCCGCAAGCCTTCCTTGCCGCCGAAATGATAGGCGATCGCCGCGATGTTGGCGCCGGCCCGGCCGGCGATCTCGCGGGTGGTGGTGGCATCGAATCCCTTCGCGCCGAACAGTTCGAGCCCCGCACCGATCAGCGCCGCCCGCGTTTCGTCCGATCCGGCCATGGCCCAACTCCTGATTCAATCGAATGATTAAATCATTTGTTTGATCGAGTCCAGCCGGTTTTCTGCGGCAGCTTCCGCGCCACCAGAAACCGCGACGGCGGCCGCTCCGGGTAGAGCCCGCGCTCGAGGATCTCGAACCCGGCCTCCTCGACCGCCCGCTCCAGCCCGGCGATCGTCAGGAACCGGACCGGCGGCAGCACGCCCACCGCCTTCAGGCCGCGCACCGCCAGCCGCACGGTCCGCAATCCGCCTTCCCCCAGACAGATGCTCTTCGAGACGAACAGCCCGCCGGGTTCGAGCCGCCGCGCGATGGCCGCGAGCGCGGCGGGCAGGTCGGGCATCAGCTGCAGGAAGTTGAACGCCAGCGCCGCGTCATAGGGCCCGGGCACCGCCTCGGGATCGTGGACATCGGCCCGCGCGAAGGCGACATTGCCGACCGCCCCGGCCGCCGCCTTTTCCGTGCCGATCCGGATCATCTCCGCCGAGAAATCCGTCGCATCGATCCGGGCCACGCCGGAGGCGAGCTTCAGCGCCGTCGTCCCGGTGCCGCAGCCGAACTCGACCACCCGATCCTCCGGCTTCAGCCAGGACCGGGTCCGGGCAAGCGCCCGCTCGTAGGCTTCCGGATCGCCGATCGGCCTCGCCGCGTAGCGCGCCGCCATCCGGTCCCAGTAGCGTTCATGCCGGCTCATGCGACCATACCCCTCCACGCAGGGCCCGCCCCCACGAGCCCGGGTCCGGCGCAGGCGCCGCCCCGGGACTGTCCCCTATCAAGATCCGCCACCCAGCGCGAGACGGCCGGGCACCCCGGCCGGGGCGCGCTTCGAATCGGCCCCGCTTCCTCACCGGCCCGACCGCGCCGCGGCGTCCAGCAGCGGCCGGATCAGCGCCATCGGATGCGCCCTCAGGCTCAGCCGCAGCGCCGAATAATCCGCCACCACCTCCTCGCCCAGCGTCATCGGCGGCAGCCGCACCGGCCCCTCGTCGCCGCCCTCGCCGTCGAGCCCGGCGAAGAGCGGCAGCGGCGCCTCGCCCCGGATCGCCCGCACCTGCCAGAGCGCCTCGCGCCGGCCGAGCCCCATGCCCGCGAAGGCATCCGCCTCCGCCAGCACCGCCATCAGCCGCGGCGGCGTCCCCGCCCGCCGCCAGAGCGCCTCGACGTCGCCGTAGCCGTTGCCCCGCGCCGCGCAGATCCAGTCCGCCTCGTCGATCCGCATCGCCTTGATGTGCCGGAACCCCAGCCGCAGCGCATGCCCGCCCCGCCCGTCCGGCTCCAGCGTGTTGTCCCAGTAGCTCGCATTCACGCAGACCGGCCGCACCTCCACCCCGTGATCGCGGGCATCCCGCACGATCTGCGCCGGCGCATAGAACCCCATCGGCTGCGAGTTCAGCAGCGCACAGGCGAACACCGCCGGATGATGGCACTTCAGCCAGGCCGAGGCATAGACCAAGAGCGCGAAGCTCGCCGCATGGCTCTCGGGAAAGCCGTAGGAGCCGAACCCCTCGATCTGGCGAAAGCACCGCTCGGAGAACTCCGCGCTCGTAGCCGTTCGCCGCCATGCCCGTCGAGAAACCGCGCGCGGAACTCCGAGACGTTGCCGTGCTTCTTGAAGGTCGCGAGCGAGCGCCGCAGCCGGTCCGCCTCCTCGGGCGTGAACCCCGCCCCGGTGATGGCGATCTGCATCGCCTGTTCCTGGAAGAGCGGCACCCCGAGCGTCTTGGCCAGCACCGCACCGAGCGCATCGGACGGAAACTCCACCTTCTCCTCGCCCCGCCGCCGCCGCAGGAAGGGATGCACCATGTCGCCCTGGATCGGCCCGGGCCGGATGATCGCCACCTCGATCACCAGGTCGTAGAAGGTCCGCGGCCGCAGCCGGGGCAGGAAGTTCATCTGCGCCCGCGATTCCACCTGGAACACGCCGAGCGAATCCGCCCGGCACAGCATGTCGTAGACCGCCGGATCCTCCGCCGGCAGCGTCGCCAGCGTGTAGCGGATGCCGTGATGCGCCGCGATCAGATCGAACCCCTTGCGGATGCAGGTGAGCATGCCGAGTGCGAGCACATCGACCTTCAGGATGCCCAGCGTGTCGATGTCGTCCTTGTCCCAGCAGATGACGGTGCGATCCTCCATCGCCGCGTTCTCGATCGGCACCAGCTCGTCGAGCCGGCCCTCCGTCATGATGAAGCCGCCGACATGCTGGCTGAGATGCCGGGGAAACCCGATGATCTCCTCGACCAGCGCCAGCGTCAGCGCCAGCCGCCGGTCGTCCGGATCGAGCCCCAGCTCGCGGATCCGCTCCACCGGCAGCTCCGACGAGCCCCAGCCCCAGATCTGGCTCGCCAGCGCCGCCACCGTGTCCCGGCTCAGCCCCATCGCCGTGCCCACCTCGCGCACCGCCCGCTTGCCGCGATAATGGATCACCGTCGCGCAGAGCGCCGTCCGGTGCCGGCCGAAGCGGCGATAGATGTACTGGATCACCTCCTCGCGGCGCTCGTGCTCGAAATCCACGTCGATGTCGGGCGGCTCGTTGCGGGCCTCCGAGACGAAGCGCTCGAACACCATCGTGCCGATCTCGGGGCTGACGGAGGTGATGCCGAGCGCGTAGCAGACCACCGAATTCGCCGCCGAGCCGCGCCCCTGGCAGAGGATGCCCTCGGAGCGGGCAAACTCCACCACGTCGTTCACCGTGAGGAAGTAGGGCGCGTAGGCGAGCCGCCCGATCAGCGCCAGTTCGTGATCGGCCTGGGCGCGGACCCGGTCCGGCACCCCGGCCGGATAGCGTCCCTTCAGCCCCGCCGCCGTCAGCCGCGCGAGCCGCGCCTGCGGATCCTCGCCCTCCCAGATCTCCTTGGGATACTCGTAGCGCAGCTCGTCGAGCGAGAACCGGCATTCCGCCGCGATCTCCCCCGCCCGGTGCACCGCGGCCTCATGCCCGGAAAAGAGCCGCAGCATCTCCGCTTCGGGCCGGAGCCGCCGCTCCGCATTGGCCTGCGCCGCCCGGCCGATCGCGTCGATCCCGATCCCCTCGCGGATGCAGGTCAGCACATCGGTCAGCCGCCGCCGCGCGCCGTGATGCATCAGGGGGGCCGCCGAAGCCACAAGGGGCAACCCCAGCGATTCGGCCAGCCGCGCCAGCCGGTCGAAGCGCGCGCCGTCCTGCCCGTCATACTGCGGGCTCGCCACCAGATGCGCGTGGCGATGCGCCCCGCTGAAGGCCCGCGCCTGCGAAATCCAGTCGGCCGGAACCGGTCCCGGCACCGGATGCAGCAGGAGATGCATCTCCGGGCCGACCTCGTCGAGATCGGCGGGATGCAGCAGGCTCTTGCCCTTCTCCGCCCGCCGCGCCCCGCTGGTCAGCACCCGGCAGAGCCGGCCCCAGGCAGGCCTGTCGCGCGGCAACGCCGTGATCTCCAGCCCGTTCGCCAGCACCAGCCGTGCCGCCGGCAGAAGGCGCGGCGCGCTGCCGGTCTCGCGGGCGATCTCGCGCAGCTCGCAATGGGCCCGCACGATGCCCGCCACCGAATTGCGATCGGCGATCGCGAAGGCCGGCAGCCCGAGATCCGCGGCACGACGGGCATATTCCTCCGGATGGCTGCCCCCGGTCAGGAAGGTGAAATTCGAGGTGATGGCCAGTTCCGCGAAAGCCATGCCCGGTCACGCCTGCCCCGGAACCGGCCAAGGGTGCTGACAGTTCAGCATCCGGCATGATAGAACACCGGTCAAACAGGGAAAGGAGACCACCGATGGACATGACCCAGATCGACGATTACGCCAACCGTCTCTACAGCGCCCATGGCGACAAGGCCGAATACGAGGCCGCCCAGAAGGCCAAGGCCGCCGAGGAAACCGGCAATGCCGAGCAGGCGGAGCAATGGCGCAAGGTCCGCGAGAAGATCCGGATCCTCCGCGGTCCGAACGCAAGCTGATCCGGTTCCCCGCGCGCCGGTCTGGCCGGCGCGCGCCGCACCCCTGATGCTTCGCGTTCATGCGAACATTCCTTGCGCGAACCAGCCGGAGCCGAACGCGTCGCCCCTGGCCTCGTAGAGCCAGAGCCGCAGCCCCTCGTCGGTCTCCACGCGCCAGTAATCCCGCGGCCCCGAGCGCCATGCCGGATCGTCTAGCCACCATTCCGGTGCGATGCGCTCCGGACCGATTGCGCTCGTGCAGGCATGGATCTTCCGGCGCCAGACGAATGCCCTGAGCGGGCTCTCTCCGTCGTGCGGCCTGACCGGCTCGGGCGGAAACAGCACCACCGGCCGCGGCACGGGCGGCACGGGCCAGAATTCAGCGGGCGCCGCGAAGCCCGCCATCATCACCGTGGCGCTCCGTTCGGGAATGTGGCTCTCGGCCGGATGCAGCCGGGTCAATGCCTCGAGCCCCAGTCGCGCGCCGATCCGGCCGATCAGATCGGCCAGCTGCAGTGTCTCGTCGGCAGCCTGACGCGCGTTCTTCTCCGAGGAGACCGCGAGCTGGCCACGATGCGCGCCCTCCCCGACCCGCTCCAGCGCGACCGCCTCGACCCGCAGCGCATCGATGCCGAAACCCGCGTCGAAACCGGCCAGCCTGAGCGCCGCCAGCGGGCGGATCGTTTCCGGTGCGGTGGCCGGCCGGGCGAAGGCCACCTCGCGGCTCTCCAGGCCGCCATCCGCCCGGAACAGCGTGATCCGGAGCCGCCGCACGCCCTGACCCGACCGGACGAGCCGCGCGCAGAGCGGATCGAGCAGCCGGTCGAGGGCCGCGAGAATGTCGGCCTCGAGGCCGATGGGATCGGGAAAGCCCATGCGCAGCGCGAAGACCCGGCGCGGCCGGGCCGGCGCCACCGGCTCGGCCACCCGGCCCAACGCCTGGTCGAGCCGCAGCATCACCTCGGGACCCAGCCGCCGGGCCAGCTGCGCCCGCGGCAGCGCCGTGATGTCGCCGATCCGCCGAAGCCCGAGCCCGTTCAGTGCGGCGATCTGCTCCGGCGCCAGCCGCAGGGCCGCGACCGGCAGGCCGGCCAGATGTGCCTCCGCGCCTCCGGCCGGTACGATGCGCGCCCGATCAGGCAGATCCCCAGCGGGGGGTTCCGGCGCGGCCCCTCCCTTCTCCCAGCGTCGCTTGCGGGCGCGCGAGCGGGTGGCGCGCGCTTCGTTGTCGATGGCGTCGCCCGCGTGCTGCAGCCCGGCTCCGACCCCCGCGAAGCGCGCCACCGCCCAGGCCGCCCCCACCGTATCGGCCAGGCCGTAATGCAGGGTGAGTCCGAAATCGGCCGCATCGGATTCGGCACTCCGCGCCAGCGCTGCCTCGCCGCCGAAGAGATGCGCGCATCCGGTGATATCGAGCATCAGCGCCTCGGAACCCTGCTCCGCCACCCAGGGCGAAAACCGCTCGGCCCAGCGCCGCAGGGCCTCGAGAAATGCCGCGTCGCCCGATGCATCCTCCGGCCGGGTGATCAGACCGGGACAGATCGCCCGCCCGTCGCCCAGCGACATGCCGCGCCGGAGCCCCGCCGCTTCGGCCTCGGCGGTCAGACTGGCGAGAATGAGCCCGGACGCCCGTTCGGCCACCACGCCGAGCGGCTGCCCCGCATGCTGCGGCTCGGCCCGCAGCACCCGCTCGGCGGCGAGACGGGGAAACCAGAGCGAAAGGATGCGGCGCTGGGGCATCGGTGGCGGCGACTCGAATGTTCCTGATACGTTCCCATTCTACGTCGATGAGGGAGCGAGTCGAGTCGCTTGGCATCACGGCCCGCGCTTCCCGCCAGACGCCATCGCACCCCGCCAAAATGGCAAGCCGGATTCCAGCCACTTTCCAGCCGGATTCCAGCCTCGAAAAACACCGCCTTTTCAGAAGGTTGAGCCGCAAACACCGCGCCGCGCCGGTTTCAGCCTTCCCACCCCACTTCGGCCGTCGGTCAGGGACCAGCGACATCCGTAAAATGCGGCAGATCGCCCAGACGACCCATGACCCGCAGGGACCCGAAGATCCCCGCGAGCTTGCCCTCCACACTCCCGTTGCCCACCGTCGACCACTGGTGCTGCCTCAGCCTCCAGTAGGCCGCGGCCCTCGCGCCCAGCGGCGCAAGTTCTTGCCCGCGACAGCAGAAAATCCCCCGTCCGGCAGAATTCATAGGGATGCAGATAGATATGCGGCTGGATGCCGGCGGCAAAGGCCCCGGCAATCAGACGCCGCGACACCAACCCCGGAAACAGCTTGAAATAGGACCCGCCGAGCTTGAGCTTCGGCCCGCCCGGCACGACGCGATCCTCGAAGATCGGCAGGATGCGCAGCCGCGTAAGCCCCATCCGCGCCCGGAACGCCGCAAGATCGCCGATGGACCCGCCAAACCACGACGAGTCGTAGTCAAAATGCCGCTCGACCACCATATATTGCGCCGGATCATGCTTCTCGATGCGGAACTTCGGCGCACGAAACCCCCGGACCGGCACACCGGAAGCCGCTTCCAGCGCAGCCTTGGCGGCGCCGATGTTCACCTCGACCTCCTCCGGGCTCTGGCGATCCATCTCGTCGTGAAAGTGATAGTGGCAGGCGATCTCGTGCCCGTCAGCGGCGATCCGCGCCACAAGATCGGGCGCCTGTTCCGCGACGATTCCCGTGCAGAAGAAGGTAATCCGCGGGCGCCCGACGAGCCGTTTCAGAAACGTCTCGATGTCGGCATAGGCTCGCCAGAGCGCCTCGGACCGGATCGGGCCGGTCTGCCAGAGACCGAGATCACGCTTCAGGTCGTGACTGAAATCCTCGAAGTCGATGCTGAACAGGATTCCCTGGGCATCGACCGTCGGCAGCATCACGCAAGATGCTCACGGCGGAAGATGCGCCGGCCGATCACCAGCGCGTCGACCCCGGAGCGCGCGAAGGTCGCGAAGGCCTGCTCCGGATCGTAGACGATCGGTTCCTGTATGTTGAACGACGTGTTGAGCAATACCGGAACACCGGTTTCCGCACCGAAGGCCGACAGCAGGCGATGGTAGAGCGGGTTGGCGGCGGGTGTGACCGTATGCACGCGCGCCGTCCGGTCGATATGCGTCACTGCCGGGATCAGCGCAGCCTTGTCATCGCGCACCCTGGCAAGCACGTTCATATAGGGGCTTTCCTGATCGAGCTCGAAGTAGTCCGGCGCTGCCTCGACCGTTACGCTCGGCGCGAAGGGACGGAACAGCTCGCGCTTCTTGATCTTGGCATTGAGGGCGTCGCGGATCGAGTCCTTGCGGGGATCGGCCAGGAAAGACCGCGCACCGAGCGCCCGAGGTCCAAACTCTGCGCGCCCCTGGAACCACGCGACCACAAACCCGTCAACGAGCAGTCGCACCGTCGCGGCGATCAGTCCGGCTTCGTCGATCAAGTCCGGGATCGCGCGGCATTGCGGGGAGGCGGCCATCGCGATGGCCTCGTCGTCGTAGGCGGCGCCGAGATAGGGAGAGCGGATGGCGTCCCGGTCTCGTGCGGAAAGAGATGCGCCCGTCTTCGACCGCTGCACGAGCACGGCGCCGATGGCGCAGCCGGCGTCATGCGGCGCGGGCGGGACAATGATCTCTTCGAAGAGACCGCTCTGCAACAGCCGGCCGTTGGCGGTCACGTTGAGCGCGCAGCCCCCAGACACCACCAGACGACCGAGGTCAGGATTGGCGGCGCGGACCGGCCGCAAGACGTGTTGCTGCGCCTCCTCAAAGACCTTCTGGACGCTGGCGGCGAGGTCAATCTGGGCGGGTGTGGGGTCGGCGTCCCGCGGGCGGCGCGGGCAGAGCATCCTGTCGACCTCGGGCGAGAACGCGTCCTTCAGCGCCGAATGGTAGTCGCAGAGCCGGGTGTTCAGCCGATATCGGCCGTCGGGCAGGAGCTTCAGGAAATCCGTCTTCAACGCCTCGGCGAACACAGGCCTTCCGTAAGGAGCGAGGCCCATCAGCTTGTATTCGCCCTCGAGCATCCGGAATCCGAGAAATCCGGTGAAAAAGCTGTAGAAGTGTCCGAGCGAATTCGGCCAGCGATGCGGCGGCAGGTGCTCTCGCCGGCCGCCCCGGACCACGGCGATTACCGAGGAATTGGACTCGCCGCCACCATCGTAAGAGAGCGAGACGAAATCCGCCCAGTCGCGCATCGCCTCGGCGTAAAGCATGTGGCTCATGTGATGATCCACGAACCGGACCTTCCCCGCGAAGCCTGGAAAGTCGCGCTTCAGAATGGTCGTCAGCCGGAATAGGTCGCGCCACGATCCGGTGTCCTCGGGCCTGTCGGAGGATGCCGCGCCCGCAAGGAAGATCTTGGCCGCCCGCCCGGCGACGCCGCGCGCAGCTTCCCGCGAACCCACCGCTTTTGCCAGCGTACCCCTTGCACGCTGCCCGAGCCGCCAGCGCTGCCAATACACGCAGACCTCCGCGACATCGCCGATGGCGATGCCACCAAGCCGCAGGCATTCGGCGATGGCGTTGCGCGGGAAAGCGCCGTCGTTCTTGATCCGGGTAAGGCGTTCTTCCTCGACGGCGGCAAGGAGCCGGCCGTTCTCGAAGAGCGCGGCGGCGCTGGTGCCCATCGTGGTCAAGCCGAGGCTGAACATCTGAGGTCGCTTCCCGATCACGCTCGCAGCCTCGGACGTCTATCGCTGCACTCCCCCGGAGGCAACAGGGCGGCCGCTCCGCGCTGGACGCACGCGCGCGAAGCGGATAGAGCCGGTACACAACACCCCCTCCCGGTAAGTAACATGGCGTCGGATCGCGGCCGCCTCCTGGCCCTGCAACTCGTCTTCGCGCTGAATGCCGTCGGTCTGGCGGTGTGGTTTCCGCGCATTCCGGACGTGAAGGCCGCGCTCGGCCTCGATGTGCTGCAGCTCTCCTTCGCCCTCTTCGGGCTGCCGGCCGGCACCATGGTCGGGTTCTTCGCGGTCGGGCGGCTGACCCGCCGGATCGGACTGAAGGCCACCTGCATCCTGGGCGGCGCGGCGTTCCTGATCAGCTTCATCGGTCCGGCACTCGCCACGAGCCTGCCTCTGCTGACGCTGGCACTCTTTGTCTGCGGCCTTACCATCGCGTCGATCGAGGTCGCGATGAACGCCAAGGCGAGCCAGATGGAGAGGGTTCTCGGCCGGCGCATCATGACGCGCTGCCACGCCTTCTGGAGCTTCGGCGCGGTCACGGGGGCACTGCTCGGCGGCGGCTTCGCCCAGGCCGGGATTTCGTTCGTGACCCAGCAGATCGTCCTGCAGCCGCTCTTCGCCGCGCTGTCGATCCACTTCGCCCGTCAACTGATCGACGACGCGCCATCGGAACCGGACGCGCCCGTATCCGCACCGCGGCGGTTCACCTGGCCCGACCGCTCGCTCCTGATGCTATGTATCGTGCCGATCGGTGCGCTGATGATCGAGGGCGCGATGATGGAGTGGTCGGCACTTCTTCTGCGCGGCCATCTCGGGGCGGAACCCTTCGCCGCCGGCATGACCTTCGCGATCTTTGCCCTTGCGATGGCTCTGACCCGGTTCGCGGGGGATGCGCTGGCGGAAAAGTTCGGGCCGGCGACCGTGATGATCGCATCGGGGCTCCTGATGATGGCCGGGTTCGCCACCTTCGGGCTGTCGCCGCATCTGGCGATCTCGGTTCCGGCGGCCGTTCTGACGGGGATCGGCTGCGCCAATATCTACCCGCTGGCGATGTCGATGGTCGGCCGGCTACCCGGGCGGCGGACCGAAACCAACGTCACGACGCTCGCCCTTATCGCCTTTGTTGCTTTCCTGATCGGGCCGCCCCTCATCGGACTCATGGCGAACCTGTTCGGCCTGCCGCCAGCTCTCGCGGTGCTCGCTCCACTCGGGCTGTTGCCGGCTCTGATTCTGGGTCGGCGCGGGCCTGTCACGGCCCCTCCGACACGCGGATCAGGCAGAGATCAGCCGCAATAGACGCGGGTTATCGAATCGTCGGTTCCAATGGTGACGTTGAGGCGATCGGGGCGGAAATCGGTGGTCGCGGCAGCGCCAGGGAACATGACGCGGGCAGTGGCGGGCAAATCTGCCGTATTGAGGACGGCGACGTTCTGGCCAACCCAGTCCTGCCGCCCGTCGGCACCGCAGGCCTCGTCGCCGGCGGCGGCGGCCTTGGCATCGGCCATCTCGGCGGTCTGCTCGGTGGTCGCGGCGCAGGCAGCGAGACCGAGGGCGGCGAATGTCAGCAACAGGGTCCGGATGGGGGGCATGGGGGTCTGATCCTCTGGTCGGCCATCATCGGCTCCGAGAGAATCACGTCCGGCCCCGGTTTGGCAAGGGAAAGCAGGTCGCCGGGCGGGGCGCGGGCGGGGTCCGGGAGGCCCGGAGACGGGCCGCCGCGGCGCCGTTTCCGGGTGGTCCCAGCGAGGACCGCGCTCAGGTATCTGTTTTCAGATGATAAAAATTCTAACTCCGAGTTCGGCGTATCGGGATCGCTTCGGCGGTTTCGGTTGGCGCGGGGCGCTGGGGTTGGTGCCGCTAGCCGGGAGGCTCTGCATCGGGACGGAACGTGCGAAAACCCCAAACGGATGGGCCGGCATCTGGCGAAAAGTCGGCGTTGTCAAAGTGCGGGCGGCGGGCGATGCCTCAGGAGACCATTCTGGTTCCGGACGCGAAGGGGCTGAGGCCGAGCCATGTCTGCATCGTGCCGGCGAGCCGGCGGTCTCCGTCGAAATCGATGCTGCGCGCAGAGTCGGACACCGAGGCGAGGCCCATCCAGATCGCCGTCATGGTGCGCAGATCGGTCGTGACGAAGAGATCGACCTCGAAGCCGGGATCGGAGAAACAGAGATCCACGGCGCCTTCGGCCTCGACAACCAACCACCAGTTCCGCTTGGAAACCGGGAGTTCGGGGTAGCGAAACTGGACCACCGTACGCCTATTCGGCAGCGGGTCGGGATCTAGATTGCGGCGCATGTCCCACATCAACAGCGAGGGGTCCAGATTCTTCAGCGAAAGCTGCGATTCGACCCATTTCTGGCCCCATACGCCCATCGCCTCGATCACCGGCAGCAGGTCCTTCCCCGCAGGCGTCAGCCGGTATTCGTGGATGCCGTGCTCGGATTCGAGGAGATGCCGCTCGACGATGCCCGCCGCCTCGAGTTCCTTCAGGCGGCGCGAGAGCAGCGTCCGGGACATTCTCGGGACGCCGCGCTGTATGTCGTTGAAACGCGTGGAGCCGGCTATCAATTCTCGCAGAAGCACCATCGTCCAGCGTGTGCAGAGGATCTCGGCTGCCATAGCAACCGGACAGAATTGCCTGTAGCTTGCTTCGGTCATTTATTGATCCCCCTGTGCCGAATTCTGAAAGCAATTTTTCAGTTTAGCATATTTTATTGCCGAACGGAAACGATGCCGGCCGGTCCAGATCGGTCACTGGAACGCCGGGAGCCGTGCGAGCGATAGTCGGGGTTCGCAGATGTGGCCCCGCGCCGGACTGGCCGATGCGCCGGGATGCCACGCCGAGGGAGATCGGGATGGGTATTTCACTGGCTGCACTGGACGGTGGCACACGGCTGATGGACGAGGGCGAGATCGCCGCGCTTCGCGGGTGGATCGCCGGGCGAGTACTGCTTGACGGAGAAGCCGGCTTCGATGAAGCCCGAACGATCTGGAACGGGATGGTCGATCGCCGGCCCGGTCTGGTCATCCGGGCCGCGACCGTGGCAGATATCCGGGCGGCGGTCGATTTCGCCCGGAGCCGGGGGCTCTTGATGGCGATTCGCTCCGGCGGCCATCAGATCGCCGGCCATGCGGTGGCCGACGGAGCGCTGCTGCTCGATCTGTCGCGGATGAAGGCGGTCGACGTGGATGCCGGCGCGCGGACAGCGCGGGTCGAAGCGGGCGCGCTGCTTGCGGACCTGGACGCGGCAACCCAGGCCCACGGTCTCGCCGTGCCGGTTGGGATCAATTCCACCACCGGAATTGCCGGGCTGACGCTCGGCGGCGGCTTCGGCTGGCTGACGCGCAAATACGGGCTGACCATCGACAATCTGCTCTCGGCTGAGGTGGTGACCGCCGACGGCGCCCTGCGCAGCGCCAGCGCATCGGAGAACCCGGACCTGTTCTGGGCATTGCGCGGGGGCGGTGGCAATTTCGGCGTGGTGGCCTCGTTCGAATTCGCGCTGCATCCGGTCGGCCCGGAGGTGCTGTCGGGGCTGATCGTCCATCCGCTCGACGACGCCCCGGCGCTTCTGGCTGCATTGCGCGGGATCGTCGATACGGCGGCGGACGAACTGACCATCTGGACGGTGCTACGCAAGGCACCGCCGCTGCCGTTCATTCCCGAAGACTGGCACGGCCGCGAGGTGCTGATCTTCGCCGCCTGCTATTCGGGGGACATGGCGGAGGGCGAGAGGGCTATGGCCGGGCTGCGGGAACTCGGCTCGCCGATCGCCGACGTCATCGGGCCGCATCCCTTCGCCGGATGGCAACAGGCCTTCGATCCGCTGCTTGCGCCGGGGGCGCGGAACTACTGGAAGACCCGGGACTTCATCGAGCTAGACGAGGCCGCGGCGGCGCTGGCGGTGGAGGCGGTGCGCAAACTGCCCGACGACGAATGCGAGGTGTTCTTCGCACATGTCGGCGGAGCGATGGCGCGGGTGGCGGCCGATGCGACGCCGTTTCCGTCGCGGGACGCGCATTTCGTGATGAACGTGCATACTCGCTGGCGCGATCCGGCCCGGGACGCGGCCTGCAAGGCCTGGGCGCGGGCGCTCTTCGATGCGACGGAGGTGTTTTCCGCCGGCAGCGCCTATGTGAATTTCGTTCCCGAAGACGAGCCGGACCGAGTGGCGGAGGTCTACGGCGCCAACCTGGCGCGGCTGGCCGGGATCAAGGCGCGCTACGATCCAGACAACCTCTTCCGTCTGAACCACAACATCCTGCCAGTCGGTGCGCCGGTCGCAGCGCAGTGACGCCGCGAACCTGAACGGGCAGCGGTTGCCAGAGATCAGCAGCCAGCCGCTAACGACGATGGCACAAAGCACCCTCTTTCAGAACGATTCAGGCGGGGTCTGCCACGACCATGCTATTGTGCCGGGCGCGCCGTGGGGAGCTATCAGGACGCCGCCGGCCTGCTGATCGGCGCGCGCTGGTTCTTCTGACCGAGGGGGTCAATCAAGTGCCGGCGGCAGGATTGGTCAGCGACTCCAGGGCGTTCCGGCCAGTCCAGCGGGCGAGTGTCGCACCGCGGCCGCCCGAAAAGAAGAAGGGGCACCGCGGACGGCGCCCCTTCCATGCGGTGACGGGCCCGAGCGCTCAGGCCTTGTTCATGCGGTTCTCTATGAGCTCGTCAACCACGCCCGGATCGGCGAGGGTGGAGGTGTCGCCGAGCGCGCCATAGTCGTTCTCGGCGATCTTGCGCAGGATTCGGCGCATGATCTTGCCCGAGCGGGTCTTGGGCAGGCCAGGCGCCCACTGGATGAGATCGGGCGAGGCAATCGGGCCAATTTCCTTGCGGACCCAGTTGCGCAGCTCCTTGCGGAGTTCCTCGGTATATTCCTCGCCGGCATTGAGGGTGACGTAGGCGTAGATGCCCTGGCCCTTGATGTCGTGCGGGAAGCCGACCACCGCCGCTTCGGAGACCTTGGCATGGGCGACGAGGGCCAACTCGACCTCCGCGGTGCCCATGCGGTGGCCAGAGACGTTGATCACGTCGTCGACGCGGCCAGTGATCCAGTAATAGCCGTCGGCATCACGCCGGCAGCCGTCGCCGGAGAAGTAGTAGCCCTTGTACTGCGAGAAGTAGGTATCGACGAAGCGCTCGTGGTCGCCGAAGATCGTGCGCATCTGGCCGGGCCAGCTGTCGGCAAGGGCCAGCACGCCCTCGCATTCGGTCTCGTGGACCTCGACGCCGGAAGCAGGTTCGAGGACTACGGGCTGCACGCCGAAGAACGGCACGGTGGCGGAGCCGGGCTTCGTCGGGGTCGCGCCCGGTAGCGGCGAGATCAGGATGCCGCCGGTCTCGGTCTGCCACCAGGTGTCGACGATCGGGCATTTTCCCTTGCCGACGACCTCGTTGTACCAGTTCCAGGCCTCGGGGTTGATGGGCTCGCCGACCGATCCGAGGATACGCAGGTCGGAGAGGTCGTGCTTCTCGACGAATTCCTTGCCCTGGCCCATCAGCGCGCGGATCGCGGTGGGCGCGGTGTAGAAGATGTTGACCTTGTGCTTGGCGCAGACCTGCCAGAAGCGGCCTGCATCGGGATAGGTCGGCACGCCTTCGAACATCACCGTGGTAGCACCATTGGAGAGCGGGCCATAGACGATGTAGCTGTGGCCGGTGACCCAGCCGACATCGGCGGTGCACCAGTAGATATCGCCCTCGTGGTAATCGAAGATGTATTCGTGGGTCATGGAGGCATAGGTCAGATAGCCGCCAGTCGTGTGCACGACGCCCTTCGGCGCGCCGGTCGAGCCCGAGGTGTAGAGGATGAAGAGCGGATCCTCGGCGTCCATGACGACAGGCTCGCAATGGTCGGAGACGCGCTCCATTTCCTCATGTAGCCAGACGTCCCGATCGGCGTCCCAGGCGACGTCTCCGCCAGTGCGGCGCACGACGAGCTGCTTGACGCCCGACATACCTTCGAGGGCCTTGTCGGCATTGGCCTTGAGCGGCGTGAATCGGCCGCCGCGCGGCGCCTCGTCGGCGGTTATCACGAGTTTCGCGCCGGAGCCCTCGACGCGGGCACGGAGCGCATCGGCGGAGAAGCCGGCGAAGACGATGGAATGGATCGCGCCGATCCGCGCGCAGGCGAGCATGGCGTAGGCGGCCTGCGGGATCATCGGGAGGTAGAGGATGACCCGGTCGCCCTTCTTCACGCCCATCGAGTGCAGGACATTGCCGAACTTCGAGACCTGCTCGTAAAGCTCCTGGTAAGTGATGTGCTGGCTCACCTCGGGATCATCGCTCTCCCAGATGATCGCGGTCTGGTGGGCGCGATCCTTCAGATGGCGATCGATGCAGTTGGCCGAGACGTTGAGCTTGCCGTCCTCGAACCATTTGATCGAGACGTTATGGAAGTCGTAGGAGGTGTTCTTGACCTTGGTGTAGGGCCTGATCCAGTCCAGTCGCTTGCCGTGCTCGCCCCAGAAGGCATCCGGATCGGAAACCGACGCCTCGTACATCGACGCGTACTGTTCCGCGTTGATGTGGGCGTTTCCGACGATGTCCGCCGAGGGCTTGTACATCTGGTCTGTCATTGGCGTTTCCACTCCATGGATGGGTGCTCTTGTCGGCCCCTCCGGAGGCCGCAGGCGATAGATCGATAGACCCGATGCCAGGCCAGACTTCTTCGCTGAAGTGTCCCCCCGGCACCCGTCGCGAAGTTTTATAAAAGCAATGCGGGCACTTGTAAAACTATATGTCTGTTGCAGTGCAAAAATATGCGGATGTATGCGGAACGCCCCGGC
Source organism: uncultured Alphaproteobacteria bacterium (assembly GCA_963825715.1). Classification (GTDB taxonomy): domain Bacteria; phylum Pseudomonadota; class Alphaproteobacteria; order Rhodobacterales; family Rhodobacteraceae; genus Amaricoccus. The sequence continues at coordinate 128,727 of CAWGUH010000021.1, forward strand.
GATTCCAGAGGCTTCGGCGGCGCACCGGAAGTGCCCGTGCCGGGCGGCATGCGCGGCCTCCATTGCAATGCGGGAGACCGCCGTCGCGAAGCCGAAGGTGCGGCGGGCGAATCCGGTCTGGCGGACGGTACTGGGAATGATTGCGCGACGGGCATTCCGGCGCCTAGACTTGGCTCCATGACCGCGACGGACCGGACCCAGAGAGACGAGACCGCTTCCGCTCCGCTGGCGCGGCGGCGCCGGCGCGATCTGGCGCGCGTCTTGCCCGTTGCGGGGGCCGTGCTTCTGGTCTCGCCGCTCCTGAACATCGTGGCAGGTGGCGGTGCGCCGTTCGGAATCCCGGCCGGCGTGGTCTACGTCTTCGGTGTCTGGGGCGGACTCATCCTCGGGACTGGGCTGCTCGCCCGGCGCCTGCGTGAAGACGGCGACGATGGCTGAGGACTTGCCGAGCGGCAATCTTCTGGTCGCGGTCTGCCTCGGATACGTCGCCTTTCTCTTTGCCATCGCCTTCTGGGCCGAGCGGCGCGCCGAACGGGGCGAGCTTGGCTGGCTGCATTCGCCATTCGTCTACACGCTGTCGCTGTCGGTCTACTGCACGGCCTGGACCTTCTACGGCGCCGTCGGATCGGCAGCGCGCGGCGGGCTCGAATTCGTCGCGATCTATCTCGGACCGACGCTGGTCTTCGTCGGCTGGTACTTCCTATTGCGCAAGCTGGTAACGATCGGACAGCGCCAGCGGATTACGTCGATCGCCGATCTGATCTCGTCGCGCTACGGCAAGAGTGCGTCCCTCGGCGTGGCGGTGACGCTGCTGGCGGTGGTGGGATCGACACCTTACATCGCCCTTCAGCTCAAGTCGCTGACCCTGAGCTTCGAGGTCTTCGCGCCGGACGGGGCCGGAGCCGGGCGCGGCGCCCTCACCGCGCTCTGGGTCGCGGCAGGTCTGGCCGCCTTCACGATCCTGTTCGGGACCCGCAACATCGACGCCAACGAGCGGCATCATGGCGTGGTCACCGCGATCGCGGCCGAGGCGCTGGTGAAGCTCGCGGCATTGCTGAGTGTCGGGGTGTTCGTGGTCTGGGGATTGTTCGACGGGCCTGCCGCCGTTTTCGCCGAGATGCCGACACATCTGGCGAGCGCGGAAGACATCGTGACGCCGCGCTGGGTCACGCTGGTGGTGCTCTCGGCGACGGCTGTGATCTGCCTGCCGCGGATGTTTCAGGTCGCGGTAGTTGAGCATACCGATCCGCGGCAGCTGGCGACGGCGTCCTGGGCCTTTCCGCTCTATCTCGCGCTGATCTCGATATTCGTGCTGCCCATTGCCATCGCCGGGCTAGCGACGCCGGCCGCCGGGTCCGATCCGGACCTGTTCGTGCTGACGCTACCGCTCAGCGCGGGGCAGAACGGGGTGGCACTGCTCGCGTTTCTGGGTGGCTTCTCGGCGGCGACCTCGATGGTGATCGTGGCGACGATCGCGCTCTCGACGATGGTCTCGAACCACATCGTGATCCCGCTCTGGCTGCATCATGCGAATGGCAGGGAGCGGGACGGGGATCTGCGACGGGTGCTCGTCCTGAGTTGGCGGATCTCCATCGTGGCGATCCTCGGGCTCGGCTATCTCTATTTTCTGGTGAGCGCACCGCGGGCACTGGCGGCAATCGGGCTGATGTCGTTCGCCGGCATGGCCCAGGTCGCCCCGGCCCTGATCGGAGCGCTCTACTGGCGCGGGGCGACACGGAATGGGGCCCTCGCGGGCATGGCGGCGGGCTTCGTGATCTGGGCCTATACGCTTTTCCTGCCGAGTTTCGAGGGAGCCCTGTTGATGTCCCCGGCGACCATTGCCGAGGGTCCGTTCGGGATCAACGCCCTCCGACCGCAGGCGCTGTTCGGGCAGGAGGGCGTCGATCCTCTGGTTCACGCCATGTTCTGGAGCTGGATGGTGAATATCGGCCTCTTCGTCGGGATCTCGCTTGCCGGGAAGCCGCAGCCGCTCGAGCAGGTTCAGGCCCTACAGTTCGTCGACGTCTACCGGCACGCCGGGAGTGGCGAGAGGCTGGTCGCGCCAGGAGCGGCGGCGCAGGACCTGCTGTCGATGGCTACGCGGATTCTCGGGGCGGGACCGGCTCAGGCGCATTTCGCCGCCGAAGCGCGCGCCCAGGGCAAAGCCGGGGCGCTGCCCGATCCCACGGAACGGTTCATCGCGGGCCTCGAGCGGCGCCTGGCCGGGTCGGTCGGGGCGACCTCGGCGCATGAACTGGTGCGCCAGATCACCGGGAGCGAGACCGTGTCGCTCGACAGCCTGATGCGGATCGCGGACGAGACGGTGCAGCTCGTAGATGCCAAGCGGCGGCTGGAGAAGCAGTCGAGCGAGCTGGAAGTGGCCGCCGCCAGTCTGCGGGACGCCAATGACCGGCTCCGGAGGATGGATGCGGCAAAGGACGCGTTTCTCAGCCAGGTCAGCCACGAATTGCGCACGCCGATGACCTCGATCCGGTCCTTCGCCGAGATCCTGGCGGACATGCCCGATGCGAACACCGACACGGCGCGGCGGTTTCTCGGGATCATCCATGAAGAGAGCGAACGACTGACTCGGCTCCTGGACGAGATTCTCGATCTGTCGTTCCTCGAATCGGGGCATGTGACTTTCAACATCGAACCGGTGGCGCTGGGCGACGTCGTCGAGCGGGCCCTCGCCTCGAGCGAGGGGCTGCTCGCCAGGACGCCGGTCGAGATCGTGCGGGATTACGGCCCGGAGACCCCGGTGGTCCCGGCGGACTTCGACCGGCTGGCCCAGGTCGTGATCAACCTTATCACGAATGCGGTAAAATACGGCAACACCGACGCACCGAAGGTCGTGATCTCAGTCGGGTCCGTCGATGGGCACGCCTATGTGCAGGTTCGCGACAATGGACCCGGAATTCCGGACGGAAGGCACGAACAGGTATTCGAGAAGTTCCTGCGGCTCGAAGCCGGGGCGAAGACCGGCAGTGCAGGTCTCGGCCTGCCGATCAGCCGGGAGATCATGCGCAATCTGGGCGGTGATCTGAAGAGCCTGCCGGGCGCGGGTGGGGCGACCTTCCGCGCGGAATTGCCGCTGGCCTGAGGCGAGTTCTCACGCGCCGAGAAGCTGGATGGTCTTCGGGTCGGGTTCGCCATCGAAGAAGGCGGCGAGGGCTTCGGCGAATCGCGGCTCCTCGGGGTCGGCGAGCGCGAAGAGCGTCATCGAGGAGCGGAACTTCTGGGCGTCGAGCTGACCGAAGATGGTCTCGGCCGGAACACTCCTATGCTGAAGCACCAGATCGACGGCTTCACGCAGGCGGGGACCGAGAACCGGATGGGCGAGGTAGCTTGCCGCCTCCTCGACCCCATCGAGCGCGAAGAGCACCGCGGTCGGACTGCTTCCTAGGCCGTCAAGCTGCGGGAAGACGAACCACATCCAGTGGCCCTGCTTGCGGCCTGCGGCGAGATCGCGCGTCACCTCGGCCCAGACGCCGTCCTGCGCCTCGACGAACAGCTCCAGCTCCTCGGCAGCGTCGTCGTCGAGCGTCATGCCTCGAGATCCCGGTAGGCGTCCGGAACGAAGCGCGGCGTGCAGAGGCAGTCGAATTCGAGGGTCCGCGCGCCGGTGTTGGTGATGCGCTGGGGGGTACCGGGCGCGATGGTCACGCGGTCGCCGGGCACCACGCGCCAGGACCGGCCGCCAATCTCGACGAGGCCTTCGCCGCGGAGGATGACGTAGCGTTCGGTGATGCCGTCGAGTGCATGGAGACGGGTGGTGCTCGCCGACCGCCACCACGGCGCGGGCGAGCGAGACCTCCGGGGCCCCCGGATCGTTCAGGCGCTCCTCGATCCGGCAGCGTTCGGCCGTGTCGACGGGCGGGGCGAAGGGGCCGGGCAGAAGCCAGTCGGGATGCATGTCATCTCCGTGACGGTCGGACACTCCTGCTCCGGTTGACAGGTGTTCGGCCCGTGTGCAACCCCTCGATCTCCCTCCGGGAGGCGCCTGCCATGTCCTTCGACCTCATCGTCACCGACGCCGTCATCGTCACCGCCGACGCGGATTTGCGGGTGATCGACCGCGGCGCCGTCTCCGTGAAAGACGGGCGGATCGCGCGGATCGGCCCGGCGGACGAGGTAGGGCGCGATGCGGCGGAGGTGATCGAGGCCGACGGGATGATCCTGATGCCGGGGCTGATCAACACGCATTGCCACGCCGCCGACAGCCTGTTCCGCGGGCTTGTCGAGGATCTGCCACTGGAGCCGTGGCTGCAAACTGTGTGGAAGGCCGAAGGGGCGATCCTGACCCGCGAGACAGTGCGGCTCGGCGCGACGCTCGGGCTCGCAGAGTTGCTGCTGCAGGGCGTGACCACGGTAATGGACATGTTCTGGCACCCCGCCGAGACGGTGGCTGCGGCGCGCGAACTCGGCATCCGTGTCTCTACGGGAGGCATCTTCTTCGATGGGCCGGGGGTCGACGGCAAGGACAATGCCGGGCGGATGGCGGATGCCGAGATGTTCTTCGCGGCCTTCGGAGATGCGGAGGACGTGCTGCCGGGTACCTTCCCGCATGCGGGCTATACCTGCGGTCCCGAGACGCTGCACGCGGCCCGGCGGCTGGCGGAGGAGCAGGGCGGGCTTTTCTGCACCCATGCCGCAGAGACACGCGCCGAGCAGGCGGGCATCATCAAGCGCTACGGTCGGTCGGTGATCCGGCATCTGGATGCACTGGGGCTGCTCGGGCCGCGCACGGTGCTTGCGCATTGCGTGTGGCTCGACGACGAGGAGATCGACATCCTCGCGCGGACCGGCACGACTGTGTCGCACAACCCGATGTCGAACCTGAAGCTGGCGAGCGGCATAGCGCGCGTGCCCGACATGCTGGAGGCCGGCATCCGGGTGACGCTCGGTACTGACGGAGCGATCTCGGGCAACGATCTCGACATGTGGCTGGCACTGCGGCTGGCTGCGACATTGCATCGCGGCGCCACCGGGCGGGTCGACGCCGTCGATACCGCGCAGGCGCTGCGGATGGTCACCCGCGCCGGCGCGGAGGCGCTGGACGCGGCCGGGCGGCTCGGCGAATTGTCGGAAGGCGCGGCCGCGGACATGATCCTGATCGACACACGCCGCGCCCATGCCGTGCCGCTGTTCGATCCGATGACGCATCTGGTGTTCTCCACCGCGAAGTCCGACGTGCGGCACGTCTTCGTCGGCGGGCGGCAGGTGGTGCGCGACGGGGTGCTGACGCAGGCGGATCTCGGGGTGACGCTCGACGCCGTCGCGGCACTTGCGCCCCGGATTGCCGCGAGCATTGCGCCGTGAGCGAAGCCGCGCGGGTTTCCGCGGCGCGCGACTCGGTGGGCGCGCGGATCGGCGGGCCGGTCCAGACGGGAATCGTCCTCGGATCCGGACTTGGCGCGCTGGCCGATCGGGTCGAGTCGGGAGTGGTGATCCCGTTCAGCGAGATACCGGGCTTTCCGCGTCGCCGGCGCGCCCGGTCATGCCGGTCGGCTCTTGGTCGGGAACCTCTTCGGGCGCAGAACCGCGATGCTGCAGGGGCGGGTGCATCTCTACGAAGGCTGGAGCGCGCCTGACGTTGCGCTACCGGTGCGGCTGCTGGCGGCTCTCGGAGCGCGGGAACTGATCGTGACAAATGCCGCTGGGGCGCTTGATCCGAAGCTGAAGCCGGGCTCGGTGATGCTGATCGAGGATCATCTGAACTTCACCGGCGTGAACCCGCTGACCGGTCCGCACGACCCGGCGGTCGGAAGCGGATTGCGCTTTCCGGACATGTCCCGCGCCTATGATCCCGGGTTGCGCGCTGCAGCCCTCGACGCCGCGCACGCATCAGGGATCAAGCTCAGGCGAGGCATCTATGCCGGAATCGCCGGCCCGTCGCTGGAGACTTCCGCCGAGCGGCGCTGGCTCAGAAACACCGGAGCCGATGCCGTGGGCATGTCGACAGTGCTCGAGGTGATCGCGGCGGTGCATATGGGGATGCGGGTGCTCGGGTTTTCGGCGATCACCAATGCCGCAGATGGCGGGCCGGACCAGCAACCCGACACGATCGAGGACGTTCTGGCCCATGCAGCCAACGCCGGCCTCCATATCGCGACGCTCCTGGGCTCACTTCGGTTACCCGAATGACCGGGCCCGGCAAGCCGGACAAGCTGCGCTCGGTCGGGCTGCTCGCGCTGGCGCAGGTACTGGCCATGGGCCTGTGGTTCGTCTCGGCGGCGATCCTCCCCGAACTCGTCGCCGAGGCCGAGCTGTCGCCCGGACGCGCGGCCCTGCTGTCGAGTGCGGTTCAGATCGGGTTTGTGCTCGGGGCGCTGGTTCTGGCGATCCACGGAACCGCCGACCGCTACGATCCGCGGCGGGTGATGGCCATCGCGGCGCTCGTCGCGGCGGCGGCCAATCTCGGGCTGCTGGTGACCGAACCGGGAGGTGCCGCGCAGGTGGTCCTGCGGGCGATTACGGGGGCCTGCCTGGCCGGGGTTTATCCGGTCGGCATGAAGATCGTCGTAGGCTGGGGCACGCGCGATCGCGGGTTTCTGGTGGGGCTTCTGGTTGGGGCGCTGACCCTCGGCTCCGCTCTGCCTCATCTTCTCGCCTTGGGGGGAGGAGGCGCCAGTTGGCGCGGCACGGTGGCGATCGCCTCCGCACTGGCGGCTCTGGGCGGGATGCTGGCGCTTGGCACGGGGCTCGGACCACATCACGCAAAGGCACCGGGTTTCGATCCGCGCGTTCTCGCCATCGCATGGCGCAACCGGGAGGTCCGTTTCGCCTATGCCGGCTATCTCGGCCATATGTGGGAGCTTTACGCCTTCTGGGCGTGGATCGCGGCGGCGGCGACAGCTGCCTTCTCCGCGTATATGGAGGCAGAGGCGGCGCGTGACGGCGCGCGGCTACTGGCCTTCGCCGCCATCGCACTCGGCGGTCTGCTCTGCCTGCCCGCCGGGGCTCTCGCGGATCGAATCGGCAAGGCGCGGGTCGCACAGGGCGCGATGGTCGCGAGCGGACTGGCGGGGATCGGAGCCGCGCTGGCGTTCGGCGGACCGCCCTTGCTCTTTGCCGGAATCGTGCTCGTCTGGGGCGCAACGATCATCCCCAATTCGGCACAGTTCTCCGCGCTGGTCGCGGATGCGGCCCCTCCGGACCGGGCTGGCAGCCTGATGACCTTCCAGACCGCGCTGGGCTTCACGCTCACCTTTTTCACGGTCCAGGCCGTTCCGGCGATCGCTTCCGCATTTGGATGGCCGCCGACTCTGGCGCTAATGGCGCTCGGTCCGGCCGCAGGAATCGTGGCAATGCAACATCTTATGCGCGCAACACAATCGCGTTTGCACACCTAAGGTTGATGTGGTAACTAAAAAGCAACTTAAAGGTGAACCGATTCCTTCATCGGAATCGCCGGACCCCGCAGTCGCGTAACTGTTCATTCATATTCTTCCCGCTTATCTGGTACCTGCGAGTCTAATCACGGGAAATACCGTGCCGGAAAAGGAGGAGGCCGGATGCTATTGGGTCAGATGATGATTTCCGTATTCATAGCGATCCTTGCCGCGACCATCTCCGTACTGAGCGGAAACGGGATTATCTGGACGCTGGCGATCTATTCGATGGCAGGATCGTTCTCCCTGCTGACGCTTGCGATGCTCATTTACGGTGGCATACTTTGCACGAGCGAGACCGACCGTTAGAGCATGTAGCGACCGAGGTCTCCGGCACTGCCGAGATCGCCCAGATGCTTCTCGACGAAGGCGGCATCGACCTCCACCATGTCGCCTGACCTGTCGGGCGCTGTGAAGCTCAACTCCTCGAAGACCCGTTCCATCACCGTGTAGAGCCGCCGGGCACCGATGTTCTCGACACTGCGGTTCACGTCGGCGGCGATGCGTGCGAGCGCCGCGATGCCGTCCTCGGTGAAGCTGACCGCGACCTGTTCGGTTCCCATAAGCGCCGTGTACTGCCGGGTCAGGGCGTTTTCGGTCTCGGTCAGGATGCGGACGAAATCCTCTTCGGTAAGCGCACGGAGCTCGACGCGGATCGGCAGCCGGCCCTGCAGTTCGGGCAGCAGGTCGGAGGGCTTGGCGATGTGGAAGGCGCCCGAGGCGATGAAAAGGATGTGGTCGGTCTTGACCGGGCCGTGCTTGGTCGAGACCGTGGTGCCTTCGATGAGCGGCAGCAGGTCGCGCTGGACGCCCTCGCGGCTGACGTCGGCGCCGCGGGTCTCGGCGCGCGCGCAGACCTTGTCGATCTCGTCGAGGAAGACGATGCCATTTTGCTCGACGGCTTCGAGGGCGGCGCGGGTCACTGCCTCCTGGTCGAGCATCTTGTCGGCTTCCTCGGTGATCAGGAGCTCGTAGCTCTCGGAGACCTTCATCCGCCGCCTCGTGGTGCGCGGACCGAAGGCCTTGCCAAAGATGTCGCCGAGATTCATCGCGCCCATGTTCATTCCGGGCTGGCCGGGAATCTCGAAGCTGGGCATCGGGTTCGAGGTGTCGGCGACCTCGAGCTCGATCTCCTTGTCGTCAAGCACGCCGTCGCGGAGCTTCCTGCGGAACATCTCGCGGGTCTGGTCGCGGGCGCCCTCGCCGGCCAGCGCCTCTATCACACGGTTCTCGGCGGCCTCGTGGGCGCGGGCCTTCACGGCCTCGCGCATGTCGGCACGGATCATCACGATGGCGCTGTCGACGAGATCGCGGACAATCTGCTCGACATCGCGGCCGACATAGCCGACTTCGGTGAACTTGGTGGCCTCGACCTTGAGGAACGGCGCGCGGGCAAGCTTCGCGAGGCGCCGCGAAATCTCGGTCTTGCCGACGCCGGTCGGGCCGATCATCAGGATGTTCTTCGGGTAGACCTCTTCCTGCATGTCCTCGGCGAGCTGCTTGCGGCGCCAGCGGTTGCGCAGGGCGACGGCGACGGCGCGCTTGGCATCCTTCTGGCCGATGATGAAGCGGTCGAGCTCGGAGACGATCTCGCGGGGGGTCAGGTCGGTCACGGGGCCAGTCCTTCGGATCGGGCGGCGCGGGGATGCGTCGGGTTCAGGTATGCATGCGGGGCGGGATCGCAACCCGTGACCGCGGCGGGCGTGACGGATTACCTTTTCGTGAGGGCGTGATCAATCCGCGGCTTCAAGCCCGTATTGCCCGGTATCGAAGCTCTTGCAAAGGAATGACGCCATGACCTGCTCCGACGCTCTCAAGGCTCTCGTCTCCGGAATGACCGTCTCGCTGGCGCCGTTGCCGGCGACCCTGCGCGTGGCGCCGCCTGCGGGTCGGTGACCGCCGCGGATCAGCCGTCGATGGTTTCCACGATCATGTTGCCGTTCGTGTAGACGCAGATTTCGGCGGCGATGGTGAGGGCGCGGCGGGCGATGGCTTCGGCGTCGTCGAGGTGTTCGTAGAGGCCGCGGGCGGCGGCGAGGGCGAAGTTTCCGCCCGAGCCGATCGCGACGACGTCGTGCTCGGGTTCGACGACATCGCCGGCACCCGTGATGATCAGCAGGTCGGTGCCGTCAGTGACGATCAGCATCGCCTCGAGATTGCGCAGATACTTGTCGGTCCGCCAGTCCTTGGCGAGTTCTACGGCGGCGCGGGCGAGTTGGCCGGGTGAGGCCTCGAGCTTCTGTTCGAGCCGCTCCAGCAGGGTGAAGGCATCGGCGGTGGAGCCGGCGAAGCCGCAGACCACCGGATGGCCGCCGGGAGAGATGCGACGGACCTTACGGGCGGTGCCCTTGAGGATGGTCTGGCCGGCGCTGACCTGTCCGTCGCCGGCGACAGCGACGCGGCCACCCTTGCGGACGGCGACGATTGTGGTGCCGTGCCAGCCGGGGAATGTCTGATTTTCGCTCATGGGGCCTCCGATGCGGAGTTCATATAGACGCCCACTAGGAAGGATAAAAGAGGGGCAGGGCGTGCGCACTGGGACGCGCACAAGGCAAAACATCGACCAAGTTCCTGTTTTTGTGTTCCTTTATAAAGCGAGTTCAGGATCGTGATCGCGCGCCTTTCGAGCGAGAGGCGCGTGGTGCGGAAGCATCCGGGCCGTTGCACGGCTCGGTCCGGCCTGTCCGTCCCGCGCCGGCTGGCAAGGGTCCGGCTTTATGGGGAGCAAAGGCGACAAGGCAGTGTCCCCAATTGGAGTGGGACGGCCTTCCGGATGGGGCGGTTTGGCGGTGGCCTTTTGGAAGCAATCGGCCCGGATCCCGACAATGCCTCCCAGTTGTCGCGAAGGAAGAGTTAAGCGGCATGATCTGGCGGCCGTCGCGGGAACGACTTCATTCGAAGCAGGAATCGGCGACAACCCCGCCATGATTCGGGTTGACGGCCGCGTCCGGACCCGCATCGGCCATGGTGTCATTGCCTGAGAAGGGAGCGAAAGCGCCGACCCCGCCTTCTGCTCCGAGCCCCTCGAGATCGGTGCGGCAGGTGCCAAGTTTCTTCGCCGGAACTGCGAAGACACCAGAACCCGCCGCGGGCGTGTCGGGGCTTACGGCAATCACTCCGACCCCCGAGGGGAAGCCGATCGCCCGCATGCAAGTGTCCCTGTCCTCAAGGGCCAGCGTTCCAAAGGCTTCCCCCTGCCAAGACCGACAGGAAGGCAGAGCGCAGGCGGGCTCAGATCCCCGCCACAAGCCAAGCCAGATAGGCGACGTAGCAGGCGAGCAGGATTGCGCCCTCGGTGCGTGTGATCCGCCAGCCGGAAACGGAGGTGGCCACGAGAAGTGCGGTTGCGGCAAGCATCACCCAAATGTCGAAGTCAGCGATGATATCAGGCACTGCGAGGGGCTTAACGAGCGCCGTGATTCCAAGGATGCCGAGAATGTTGAAGATATTGCTGCCGAGAATGTTGCCAAAGGCGACGTCGCCGTGGCCGCGTCGGGCGGCGACGACAGAGGTGACGAGCTCGGGCATTGAGGTGCCGATCGCGACCACCGTGAGGCCGATCACCGCGTCGGAGACGCCCAGATCGGTGGCAAGGCCTACAGCCCCGGACACCAGCAAGCGCGCACCGAGAAGGGTTACGGCGAGGCCGCCCACGAACTGCAGCGTGGCAACAAGGGGCGACGTGCCGGGGATCTCGACGCTTTCGGCCTCGGCCTCGTAGAGCTCGGCGGCGGCGGTGTGACGACGGCGCTCGAACAGGATCGTGAGGGTAACGTAGGCGACGAGACCGGCGAGGAGCACGGCGCCAGCGCCGCGTCCGAGGGTCCCGGTGAGCACGATGGCGAGGCCCGCAAGGCTCGCGGCAATCAGAACCGCGCCGTCGCGGCGGAAGGCCGCGGGGTTGACGGTAATCGGTGTGATCGCTGCGGCAACTCCGAGGATCAGCAGAATGTTGGCGATGTTGCTGCCGACGACGTTGCCGACGGCGATACCCGGCGAGCCGGCGAAGGCAGCCTGCAAGCTTGTCAGTAGCTCCGGGGTCGACGTGCCGAAGCCTACCAGTGTAAGGCCGATCACCATGGGCGACATGCCGAGGCGGCTGGCGATGGCGACGGCACCGCGTACGAGATACTCGCCTCCGACCATCAGCGCAACGAAGCCGCCGATCACCATCAGGATGTCCAAAGTTGCAATCCCCCCGCGCCGCAGGGACGAAATGTCCATCTGTCGGCTTCGCTCAGTTAGGCATGTCGCCGGGCAGCGACAAGATCAGACCGCATGGGCTGGTGTCGCGCTCCGGGGCGATCGGTTGGCAGCCCATTTCGATTTCTCGCTCGTTCGCGGCTGGCGGACTACCGCCGCCGGCCGGATTGGATCAGACTGGCGGAAAATAGTCGGGAGGAAATGAGATGACGGATCCAAACGAGGCGCCCGCCGGCTTCTTCGACCCCGAGGCCTGCGACCTCGACGACTTCGTGGCACTGATCGATCAGGTGACGGAACCATCCGCGGTGCCGCATGCAGCGGAGATCGCGAAGAATGTCCCCGTCTATGACGTAGCAGCACTGGAATCGGTGCTGAACGCGCAGGAGACGTCGCGCGCGCTGATGGCGGAATGGGCCCGAGTGTTGAGGAGCGGAGCGGGGGTCCTGGTTCTGCGCGGCGCCTGTCCGGACCTGCCGGCGCTCGAGGGGGCGGCGCAAGTGTTCGAGGAGATGATCGCCGAGGAGAAGGCGATGCTCGGGGGCGGCGCCGATCACTTTGCCACGGCAGGGAGCAACGACCGTATCTGGAACGCGCTGCAGAAGCTCTGTGAGCGGGCGCCGGACCTGTATCTGCGCTGTTTCGCCAGCCCGGCGATTGCGGCTATCTGCGAGGCGTGGCTGGGGCCCGGCTACCAGATGACGGCGCAGGTGAACCTCGTGCATCCGGGCGGGGCGTCGCAAGAGGCACACCGGGACTATCATCTGGGGTTCCAGACCGCTGCCGTCTCGGCTGCCTATCCCGCGCATGTCCACGACCTTTCGCCGGTTCTGACCTTGCAGGGAGCGGTCGCGCATTGCGACATGCCAATCGAGAGCGGACCGACGAAGCTCCTGCCGTTTTCGCAGGCCTATCGCGCGGGCTATGTTGCGTGGCGGCGTGAGGATTTCCGCGCGGTATTCGAGGCGCGGCATGTCCAGCTGCCGCTGTCGACCGGGGATGCGGTGTTTTTCAACCCGGCGCTTTTCCATGCGGCTGGGGCCAATGTCAGTACCGATATCCGGAGGATGGCGAACCTCCTGCAAGTCTCATCGGCGTTCGGGCGGGCGATGGAGAGCGTGGATCGGACGGCGATGTGCAAGCGACTCTATCCGCATGCACTGGCGGCGCATCGGGCGCGTGATCCGGGGCGGCGAGCCCTCGAGGCCGCGGTTGCCGCGACGGCGGAAGGCTATGCGTTTCCGACGAATCTCGATCGCGATCCGCCCGTGGGGGGTCTGGCACCGGAGAGCCAGCAGGCATTTTTCCAGCGGGCTCTCGATGCAGGGATGTCGGAGAGCGATTTCGCGGCACATCTCGACGCAATGGCGGCGCGGCGGCGGGCCTGAGGGGCGCGACACGAAAAGGCCGCGCTCCGACACTGGTCGGGGTCGCGGCCTTCCGACGGGTTCCGCCGTCTCAGGCGATGGTGCGTTCGATTTCCTCGGTCTCGAAGATCTCGATGACGTCGCCCTCGCGGATGTCCTCGTAATTCTCGAAGGCCATGCCGCATTCCTGGCCGCCCTGGACTTCCTTGACCTCGTCCTTGAAGCGCTTGAGCGTCTTCAGCTTGCCCTCGTGGATCACCACGTTATCGCGCAGGAGGCGCACGCCGGCGGAGCGGCGGGCGAGGCCTTCGGTGATCCTGCAGCCGGCGACCTTGCCGACGCCGGTGACCTTGAAGACCTCGAGGATCTCGGCGTAGCCGATGAACTTCTCCTTGATCTCGGGCGAGAGCAGGCCCGAGGCGGCTTTCTTCACGTCGTCGACCAGATCGTAGATGATCGAGTAGTAGCGGATCTCGACGCCCTTCTGGTTGGCGCTTTCGCGCGCCGGCGCGTTGGCGCGGACGTTGAAGCCGATGATCGGGGCCTTCGACGCCTCGGCAAGGCCGACATCGCTTTCGGTGATGGCCCCGACACCGGAATGCAGCACGCGGATGCGGACTTCGTCGGTGGAGATCTTCTCGAGCGCCTGCACGATGGCCTCCGCCGAGCCCTGCACGTCGGACTTCACCAGAACCGGAAGTTCTTGCAGGTCCTCGTCGGCCTTGGCCTTGGCGAGGAGCTGGTCGAGGGTGGTTGCGGACCCGGCAGCCGCCCGCTTGTCGCGGGTAAGGCGCGCGCGGTAGTCGGCGATCTCGCGGGCGCGGCCTTCGCTGTCAACGACATTCAGGACATCGCCAGCCTCGGGCGTGCCGTTGAGGCCGAGAACCTCGACCGGCACCGACGGTCCGGCCTCGTCGATGCGGTCGCCCTGGTCGTTGATCAGCGCGCGGACGCGGCCCCATTGTTCGCCGACGACGAAGATGTCCCCGCGCTTCAGGGTGCCTTTCTGGACCAGGACAGTCGCGACGGGACCGCGGCCGACATCGAGCTTGGCTTCGATCACGGCACCCTCGGCGTTGCGGTCGGGGTTTGCCTTGAGGTCGAGTACTTCGGCCTGCAGCGCGATGGCCTCGAGCAGGGTGTCGAGACCGGTCCGGTTGATCGCGGAAACCTCGACGTCGAGCACCTCGCCACTCATCGCCTCGACGACGACGTCGTGATTCAGGAGCTGGGTGCGGACACGGTTCGCGTCGGCGCCAGGCTTGTCGATCTTGTTGATGGCCACGATCATCGGCACCTTGGCCGCCTTGGCGTGATTGATCGCCTCGATGGTCTGCGGCATCACGCTGTCGTCGGCCGCGACTACGAGGATCACGATGTCGGTGACCTGCGCGCCGCGCGAGCGCATCGAGGTGAAGGCCGCGTGGCCCGGCGTGTCAAGGAAAGTCACCAGCGCGCCGCTCGGGGTCTTCACCTGATAAGCGCCGATATGCTGGGTGATGCCGCCGGCCTCGCCCGAGACGACATTGGTCTTCCGGATCGCGTCGAGCAGCGACGTTTTGCCGTGATCGACGTGGCCCATGATGGTCACGACGGCGGGGCGGGGCAGTTCGGCGCCCTCGTCGTCGTCGGCAGACTGCACGATCACGTCCTCGACGTCGGCTTCGGAGACGCGGCTCACGCGGTGGCCGAATTCCTCGACTATTAGGGTCGCGGTATCGGCGTCGATGGTCTGGTTCTGGGTCGCCATGATGCCGTTCTGCATCAACGCCTTCACCACGGCGGCGACGCGTTCGGCCATGCGATTCGCCAGTTCCTGAACGGTGATTGCGTCCGGGATCTTGACGTCCCGCACGACCTTCTCGCGCTCGCCGGACTGGCCCATCATCTTGCGCTTCTCACGCTCCTGGCGGCGCTTCATCGCGGCCATCGACCGCTGGCGCCCGCCTTCGTCTGTGGCGCGCGCGATCGTGAGCTTGCCGGCGCGGCGACGGTCGTCGTCGCCCTTGACCCGGCCGCGCTTGTCGTCAGCGGCGGGCTTCGCGTCATGGGCCTTGCGCGGACCTACGGGCTTGCCGGCTTCGGCGCGGGCAGCCTGCGCCTGCGCGGCAGCCGGGTCGATCACCTCGGCCTCGGCGGCCTTGGCCCTGCCACCGGTTCGTGCGGCGGAGGCGGATTCGGCCGCAGCTTTCTCCTCGGCCTCGGCTGCAGCGCGCTGCTCGGCGATCTCGCGTTCCTTTTCGGCGCGTTCGGCGGCATCTTTCTCGGACCGGAGCCGGGCGAGCTCTGCCTCGCGCGCGGCAGCAGCTTCCTGTTCCTGCTTTGCCCGTTCGGCTTCCTGCGACTGCGCAGCCTCGACGGCCTTGCGCCGGCGTTCGAACTCGGAGTCCGAAAGAGACTTCTGCATGCCGCGGGCCTTGCCGGCAGCGCCGGTACCAGCACCTGCGCCGGCGCCGGGTTTCTGGGGAACAACGACGCGCTTGCGCTTGTGCTCGACCGTGACCGACTTGGTGCGGCCATGGCTGAAGCTCTGGCGCACATGGCTCGTCTCGGTGCCGCCGCGCAGCCCGAGGGTCTTGCCCTTGCGATCGTCGTCCTTGGTATCACTCATCCAGTCTCAGCCTTTCCCGCGGGGGCATTCCCCCACCCTGCTTACGCCAGCGCCGCCCCGAACCTGTGCCGGTCGTTCCGGGCCCTGATGCCTGACAGCCGCAGGGCCTCCGTTGAAGCGCGGTCCGCAAGACCGCCCGCCAGCACGGCGGCATGTATCACACGATCCCGGCCGAACGCCATGCCCAATTCGGCGGCGCTCAGGCACGTGATCCTCGTCTCTTCGCCACCGGGCGGACGGAGGCCGGCGGCCTCGCGCGGCGATCCGTCGGAGGCCTGCAGCAGAAGGGCCGCGCCCCCCGACCGCAGCGCATCCAGCGTCTTCTCGCGTCCCGCGACCGCGGCGCCGGCCTTGCGTGCCAGTGCGACGCGCTCGACGAGGAGTCTTGCGACCAGCGCTTCGACCCGGTCGACCAGATCCGGCGGCACCTGCACCGGCGCCTTCGCGGCGCGGGAGAACAGCCCTTTCGCCACCGCCTTCTCAAGCGCCGCCCGGTCGGCGCTGACCCATATGCCGCGGCCGGGCAGCTTGCCGGCCATGTCGGGCACCAAGGTCCCGTCGGGGCCGACAACGAAGCGCAGAAGATCGCGCTTCGATCGAACGGCGCGGGTGACGATGCAGCGCCTTTCCGGCTCCTTGGTCTGCATCTTCGCGCGTCCGCCACGTGTCATGGCCCGCGTCAGACGCGCGGCGCCTCCGGAGCCACGCCGTCTTCTTCCCCGGCAATAGCGTCGGTGTCCTCATCTTCCGCCGGCTCGAGATCGGCCACATCGACCCAGCCGAGATCGACCCGGGCGCGCATGACGAGATGCTGGGCCTCTTCGAGGTTCATGTCGAACTTCTCGAGGAGCCCGGTATCCTTCACGCGCTTGCCGTCAACGGTGGTGTAGCCGCCGGCGAGCTCCCAGTCGGCGCAGGTCGCGAAGTCTTCCAGGGTCTTGATGCCGTCCTCGGCCAGTGCCTCGATCATCTGGGCGGTGAGGCCCTCGAAATCGACGAGGCTGTCCTCCACCCCGAGTTCGCGAGCGCGGGCGAGGGCCTTGGCATTCATTTCCTCCAGGCTTTCGCGGGCGCGGGCCTGAAGCTCCTCCGCGGTTGTCTCGTCGAACCCGTCGATGCCGGCGATCTCCTCGGCATCGACATAGGCGACCTCCTCAAGGGTGGAGAAGCCCTCGGAAACCAGAAGCTGGGCGACCATCTCGTCGACGTTGAGCTGGTCCATGAAGAGCTGGCTGCGCTCGGCGAATTCGGCCTGACGCCGTTCACTTTCCTGGGCCTCGGTCAGGATGTCGATGTCGAAGCCGGTGAGCTGCGAGGCAAGGCGGACATTCTGGCCGCGACGGCCGATGGCGAGCGAGAGCTGCTCGTCGGGCACCACCACTTCGATCCGCTCGCTCTCGTCGTCGAAGACCACCTTGGCGACTTCGGCGGGCTGGAGCGCATTGACGAGGAAAGTCGGTGCATCCTCGTTCCACGGGATGATGTCTATCTTCTCACCCTGGAGCTCATTGACCACCGCCTGGACGCGGCTGCCTCGCATGCCCACGCAGGCACCGACGGGGTCGATCGAGCTGTCGTAAGAGATTACGCCCATCTTGGCGCGAGAGCCGGGATCTCGGGCGACGGCCTTGATCTCTATGATGCCGTCGTAGATCTCGGGCACTTCCATCTTGAAGAGCTCGGCGAGGAATTCCGGCGCGGTGCGACTGAGGAAGATCTGCGGACCTCGGGTCTCGTGGCGGACTTCGCGAATCAGCGCGCGGACGCGGTCGCCGTTGCGGAAGGCCTCGCGCTGGATGAGCTGGTCGCGGCGCAGGATCGCCTCGCCTCGGCCGACATCCACGATGACGTTGCCGTATTCGGTGCGCTTGACGATGCCGTTGATGATCTCGCCGGCGCGATCCTTGAATTCCTCGTACTGGCGCATGCGCTCGGCCTCGCGGACCTTCTGCATGATGACCTGCTTGGCCGACTGCGCAGCGATTCGGCCGAAATCCATCGGCGGCAGCGAATCGGTCAGGTAGTCGCCGACCTGAGCATCTTCCTTGATGGCGCGGGCATCCTCGAGCAGGAGCTCGGTGAAGTGATTCTCGACTTCCTCGACCACGTGGCGGTAGCGGGTCATTTCCAGTTCGCCGGACTTGCGGTCGATCCTGGCGCGGATGTCGTATTCGGCACCGTAGCGCGAGCGCGCCGCCTTGCCGAGACTGTCTTCCATCGCCTCGATCACGAGAGCGGGATCGATCATCTTCTCGCGAGCGACCGCGTCAGCGATCTGCAGGAGTTCAAGCCGGTTGGCAGAAGTCACGCTCATTGCTTTTCCTCACCCTCGTCGGTGGTTTCGGTATCGGTGTCAGAATCGGTGTCGGTCTCGATCTCGTCGTAGCCGTCGAGCTCGCCCGGCTCGAAGCCCTGCGCCTTGCGCGATGCGAGGCTCTCGGCGATCAGGGCGTCGGTGAGCACCAGCTTGGCGTCGGCGATCATGTCGAAGTCGAGGCCGATGATGCCTTCGGGAATGGCGATCAGAACCTCGCCGTCCTCGACGCCTTCCAGGACACCCTTGAAGCGTCGGCGGCCGTCGATGAGTTCGGCAGTCTCGACGCGGACCTCGTAGCCCTCGTAGCGCTCGAAATCCTTGAGCCGCGTCAGCGGGCGGTCGATGCCGGGCGAGGAGACCTCGAGGCTGTATTCGCCGGATATCGGGTCCTCGACATCGAGCACGGCGGAGACCGCGCGGCTGATCTTCGCGCAATCCTCGACCTCGATGCCGCCATCGGGCCGCTCGGCCATGATCTGCAGTGTCGTGCGCTTACCACTCATCAGGCGAATCCGCACGGGCTCGAAGCCCATCCCCTCGATGGTGGGCGCGACAATGCCGGCGATGCGCCGGTCGATGGCGGCCTTGGCGACGAGGTCGGCCACGAGGGTCCCTCCTGACACAAAAAAACGGGCCAGCGGCCCGTTGCGATTTTCCGGTGGCGACCGAGTGGCTCGGCTGCCGCTGTTTGGAGGGGATATAGGGAGGTGGCGTCGGCGATGCAAGCGCAATCGCGCGGGTCGGTTTCAGCCGTCGTAGGGACGCAGGATCTCGTCGGGCCCGACCCGGCGGAACAGGACGACGCTGCCCTCGGAATGCCGCGGGTCGTAGACCATACCCTTGGCCGCGAGCGTCGCGAAGAGGCGGCCCACACCTGAGAGCCCGGTGACGTGATCGTGGACCTCAAGGAAGATTCGATCGACGCCGGACAGGTCGGCGTTCTCGAAGAGGTCGACTTCGGCGCCCTCCACATCGCAGACGATCAGGTCGATGCCTTCCTCGCGCAGCAGGTCATTCAGCCGGGTCGTCGGAACGTCGACCGTGTCAATGTACGGGTTGGGGCCGGGCAAGAGGGAGCCCATCCAGAAATCCGTCCGGCGGAAGAAGGTCTTGCTGGCACAGTCTTCGTTGGTCAGGACGGTGTTGAGCCGTCGCACCTTCCGAACCCGGTTGGTGGCGTGCAGCGCGGACATGTAATCCATTAGGCTAGGATTGGCCTCGACTGCGATCACGCTCGCAACGCGACGCTCGCGGGAAAGCAGCGTGGAAATGTAGCCGAGACCGGCGCCTATCTCGAGGACCCGATCCCCGGGCTCGACGATGCGGGGGATCTGGCGGGCTTCTTCGGTCTCGAAACGGCCGCTGACGATCGCAGCCCGGATCACCGGTGTGATCACCTGCGGATCGTCCGGGATCATGACCCCTGCAAGGTCCAAAAACGAATGCGGGGCGAGCTTGTATGCGGCTGATTCGACCATAGGTTGCATAACAGGCGATTGTATGGCCTGTGTCCAGCAACTATAGCGTGCATTTCAAGACAAAATCGTTCGCTTGACGCTGCCTCAAGCCTGCATGAACCTGCTTTGGCCGAAAGAGATCAGCGAGGACTCTTCTTCGAGAGGATGCGCTGAAGGGTCCGGCGGTGCATGTTCAGGCGGCGCGCCGTCTCGGACACGTTCCGGTCGCATAATTCGTAGACCCGCTGGATGTGTTCCCAGCGCACCCGATCGGCGGACATCGGGTTCTCCGGCGGTTCCGGCTTGCTGTCGTCGGGAGCGAGCAGAGCACTCGTCACGTCGTCAATATCGGCGGGCTTCGCGAGGTAGTCCTTGGCTCCGAACTTCACGGCGGCAACCGCGGTCGCGATCGCCGCAAAACCGGTCAGCACAACGATCTGGCTATCGGGACGATGCTGGCGAAGAAGCTCGATCACGTCGAGGCCGTTGCCGTCCTCCAGACGCAGCTCTACGATCATGTAGGCCGGCGGTTCGCTGAGGATTGCCCGACGCGCCTCGGCCGCAGAATTCACGCACGTTACCTCGAATCCCCGCTTTTCAAGGGCGCGGCTTGTCCCGCGGAGGGAAGGTCCGTCCTCATCGACGATCAGAAGCGTTCGGTCCGTGTCCGGAACATTGTCCTGCTGCAAGGCCACCATTGTGTCCAACCCGCATTGTTTCGCAGCAGGAACTAGCGTGGCGACCAGTCACGTCAAACCCATGCGGGTCACAGCCTTGCAGCAAAGCATCCTATGGTATCGGCCATGTCTTCCGGACTTGTGTCGGACGGGAAGTATTCAAGGAATCCGGCCTGCGGTGACACCAGATAGGTGAAGGTAGAATGGTCCATGAGGTAGTATTCCGGATCGTCACCGGATTTGCGGAAATAGACCTTGTAGGCGGTCGCGGCAGCGGCGACCTGCTCGGGGGTCCCGGTCATTCCGAGGAGGCGCGGATGTAGGGCATCGGTGAAATCGGCAACCGCTTCGGCTGTGTCGCGGGCCGGGTCGACGGACACGAAGGCGAGGTTCACGTTCACGCCGCGCTCCTCGAGCATGTCCGCGGCGATGGCGTTGCGGGACAGGTCGTTTGGGCAGAAATCAGGGCAGAACGTGTAGCCGAAATAGAGCAAGGTCAGATCAGTGATCGCCTCTGTCTCCGAAATGGGCGCACCGGTCTCCGACACGAGCTGGAAAGGGCCACCGATCGCGGCACCGCCAACCACTGTTCCGCGCCGGCATTCGGCGAACTGATCGTCGCTGGCGTCTTTCAGCACGAGATAGGCACCCACGGTCATGCCGAGAAGAACGGCCGCGACGGCGAAGAGCGCAATGACACGGGTCATGGGTAGCGTTTCCTGCATGCGATTTCCTCGGTCTGATGCCACGGTCCGCCGCAAGTTTGCAAGGTCGGCCGAGGTCGCAGTTATCCGGAGTCGACCGGCGTGCGATGCAGGTCGCTTAAGCATTCGTTAACCACGGTCGCCTTTTATCGCCGCGCAGACGCGCCCCAGGCAGCAAGGTGCAAGCCCGCATGGATTTCTCCCGCTTTTCGCTTTCGAATCTGGCTCTCGCGGAGCTCGTCCCGCATCCTTCGGAACCGATGATCGCGGCACTCGTGAGCGCAGTCGCGACCCTTGCGCTGGTCACAGCGTTTCGACCCAGGGGCAGGCGGAGCGGTCGTTCGCTTCAAGCCGACGTTCCCGATCCGGCGTCCTGCGACTTCCTGATCAGCGGCACCAGCCTAAAGTGCCTGAGCGAACCGGGCCGGGCCCTGCTGGCTGGCCTCGGGCGCACCGGATCGCGGATGGCCGCCCTGACCGAGCATCTCGCCGAGGATTTCGACGGCATACAGGACGACATCGAAACTCTGGTGCTCTATGGCACCGGATTTCGCCGGCACAGCCAGCGCAGGGACGGCAGCACCGTGGAGGTGCTGGGATCCCCGCGGGGCGATGCGGCGTTCCTGTCGATCCGCCCCGCCAGCGAAGATGCCCGCGCGCTGCAGGAAGCGCGGGCGGCGCTGCGTCGGACCGGCGGCGAGGCGAGGTTCCTGCGCGACGTGATCGACCAGGCGCCGGTCATCGCATGGAGCCTGAGCCCCGAAGGCAAGGTGACCTGGGCCAATGCCACTTACCGCGAGCGGTTCGACACCTCCAAGGCCGAACTGCCGGATCACCGGCTGCCCAACGCCTTCGGGCATGTCCTCGAAGAGGTGCCTCTGACGGCCAGGGGCTCGGGCAGCCGGAGCCGGGTATCGGTCGCGGCACCCGGCGATGCGGAGGCGCGCTGGTACGAGGTGATCCAGAGCGCCGGAAGCGGTGGCGAGACGCTGGGCTATGCACTGGCCGCAGATGATCTGGTGTCCGCCGAAGCCTCGCTCCGGCGCTTCGTCGAGACGTTGACCGAGACCTTCGCACATCTGCCGATCGGGCTGGCGGTCTTCGACAAGAACCGGCGGCTCGGATTGTTCAATCCGGCCCTGACCGACCTCGTGAAGATCGATGCGGTCTGGCTCGCCGGGCGGCCGAGTTTGCGCGACTTTCTGGAACGGCTGCGCGAGACCCGCCAGATGCCGGACCAGAAGGATTTCACCTCGTGGCGACGAAAGCTCGGTGAGCTGGAAGAAGGCGCGCGGGACGGCACCTACGAAGAGAACTGGGTGCTGCCGTCGGGCAAGATTTTCCGTGTGACCGGGCGGCCGCATCCGCAGGGCGCGCTGGCCTTCCTCTTCGAGGATATCTCGAGCTCGATCATGATCGAGCGGAAGTATCGCTCGGAACTGGAACTGAGCCAGGCGACCTTCGACAGGCTCTCGGAGGCGGTGGCGCTGTTCGATGCATCTGGTTCGCTGGTCTTCGTCAATTCGGCCTTCGAGGCGCTCTGGGGCGTCGATCCGATGGAGCAGCTCGACGGGCCGGGGATCGGTGCGCTGACGGGCCTCTGGTCCGAACGCTGTATCCCGAGCCCGGCCTGGGAACGGCTGACGGAATTCGCGACTGCCGCCGAGGCGCGCACGAGTTGGGAGGCGTCGCTGCAGACCACCGACGGACGGCGTCTGGAAATGCGGGTCGCCCCGATGCCGGATGCATCCGCGCTGGTTGTCTTCCGCGAACTGGCCGCGGACAAGGGCGGGACCGCGCCCGCCATCACCGTTCCGGCGGCGGATCCCGCGCTGGACGGGCTTGCACTCGACCTGGTGGCGGCTCCGGCGGAAATTCTCCTGAATCGCCTGCGCGCCGATGCGGTACCCGGACGCCTGGACGCGGCTGCGGCGGCACTGCGGGATGGGCTCGACCGTGCCCGCGATCTCGCGGCGGGAGCGAGGCCCGACGGCGGCGGCGCCCTGCCCGGGCTCGCCGCCATGCTGGCCGGCCGCGGCCTCGCGCTGGAGATGCCCAATGCCGCGGACCTTCGCGATCCTCAGCGCCGCCGTGCCGCCTTTGCACTCGCGCTTGGAGCGGCCGACCTCGCGGCACGGGACGGAATCTTGAAGCTGGCCTTGGATGAGGACGCGGCAGGCTGCACCCTTACCGCGACCGCGCCGGCCGATCCTTCGGCCACCGAAGGTGCCGGAACGGCGCTGGCGCGTCGCGTCATCGCCGGCAACGGCAGCACGCTCGAAATCGGACGGGCGAACGGCATCGTAAGGTTGTCCGCGCGCCTGTCGATCCAGCACACCTCCGACGACCCCGCCAGCCCGGAAGCGGCCGTCGTACCATTGCGCGCCTGAACCGGCGCCAGCCGGGCTTGAACCGTTGCGGGCGGCTCGCGTAGACACCGTCGGGGAGAAACCCTCGGATCGGACCTGACCGGATGCCAACCCTGCTCTTTGAGGATCCAGAGGCGACCGCACGCCTGGCCGAGCGGATTGCGCCGGAGCTGAGACCCGGCGACACTCTGGCGCTGATCGGCGATCTTGGGGCCGGAAAGAGCCTGTTTGCGCGGGCAATCATCGCCAGAAGACTTGCCGCGGCAGGCCGATACGAGGAGATCCCCTCGCCGAGCTACACGCTCGTCCAGACCTACGACGTCGACGGGGTCGAGATCTGGCATGCCGATCTCTACCGCCTCGCGGCTGTCGGCGAGACCGCGGAACTGGGCCTTGACGAGGCCTTCGACACGGCGATCTGCCTTGTCGAATGGGCGGACCGGCTCGGCCCCGACCTGCCGCCACGACGCCTCGATGTGAGCCTCGATTTCGTTGCCGGACGCGACGAGGCGCGGCTCTGTCTGATCGAGCCGCATGGACCGGGATGGGGCTGGGTCGACGGGCTGTGCCGGGACTGCTGCGGCATGACCCGAAGCGCGCTGATCGAGGCTTTCCTCGAACGGCATGGCTGGAGGGATGCCGCACGCAGTCCGCTGGCCGGCGACGCTTCGGCGCGGCGCTACGAGCGCCTGCGCGGGCCGGAGGGTTCGGCGATCCTGATGGACATGCCGCCAGAGAGCGGGCTCGATCCGCAGCCCTACCTCGATGTGGCAGACTGGCTGCGGGAAGGAGGCTTCAGCGCGCCGCAAATCCTTGCGGCGGAGCCCGAGAGCGGGCTGGTGCTGGTCGAGGATCTCGGGGACGATCTTCTCGCGACGCTCAGTGACCGGAAGCCGGGCCGGACGGCGGCGCTCTATGCCGCGGCCGTGGATGCACTTGCCGAGGTGCAGGCACGTCCGCTGCCCGGTGCGGAGGGTGGTTGGACGCCGCCACCCTACGACATGGATTTCCTGATGCGCGAGGTCGGGCTCGTACCGGACTGGTACCTGCCGGCCGCCACCGGCCGCAGCGTGCCCGCCGATCTCGTGGCCGAGTACGAGGGCCTCTGCCGGACGGCGCTCGAGGCGATCCCGCCAGACGGGCCGGCGGTGGTGCTGCGGGACTATCATGCCGAGAACTTGATCTGGCTGCCCGAGCGTCTCGGTCCTGCGCGGATCGGGCTTCTCGACTTTCAGGACATGCTGATCGGGCATCCGGCCTATGATCTGGTCTCGCTGCTTGAGGATGCCCGGCGGGATACGAGCGCCGATCTGCGCGCCGCGATGACCGAACGCTATCTTGCGCGCAGTGAAACGGATCCGGAGGCCTTCCTGCAGGCGGCGGCCACGCTTTCGGCCCAGCGAAACCTCAAGATCCTTGGTCTATTCACGCGACTCTGCCGGCGGGACGGGAA
Source organism: uncultured Alphaproteobacteria bacterium (assembly GCA_963825715.1). GTDB lineage: Bacteria > Pseudomonadota > Alphaproteobacteria > Rhodobacterales > Rhodobacteraceae > Amaricoccus. The sequence goes on from CAWGUH010000021.1 coordinate 153,279, forward strand.
GCCGCGCTATCTCGACTTCCTGCCTAGGGTCTGGGGGCATCTCGAGCGCGATCTGGCCCATCCCGGGCTGGCCGAACTGCGGGCCTTCATTGGCCGCCATGTTCCGGCGCCGGATGCGAGGGTGCGGGCGGCGCTGCCCGCGCGGACGGCATGACGCCGGATGCGGTCATGATCTTCGCGGCAGGACTGGGAACGCGCATGGGGGCGCTGACCCGGGACCGGCCGAAACCGCTGATCGGTGTGGCGGGCCGACCTCTGATCGGTCATGCGCTGGCATTGGCGCGAGAGGCCGGGATCGAACGGATCGTCGTCAACAGTCACGCCCATGCCGACCAACTCGAAGCCCACCTCGCAGTGCAAGCGCCAGATGTGCGCATTGCCCGCGAGCCGATCTTGCTCGAAACGGGAGGTGGCCTGCGGGCAGCGCGGCATCTTCTTGCGTCCGATACTGCCTTCACGCTCAATGCCGACATGGTCTGGACCGGACCAAACCCGCTCACGACCCTTGCCCGCGGCTGGCCGGCGGCGCACGAGCAGGGGGCGCGGGGGCTGCTCTGCCTCCTGCCGCGCGCCGCAGCCATCGGCCATTCCGGGCCGGGCGATTTCTTTCTTGCGAGCGATGGTCACCTGACCCGCCGGGGCGATGCCGAGCTGGCGGATTTCGTGTTCTCGGGAGCGCAGCTCCTCGATCTATCGGTGCTGGACCGTTTCGCTCCGGGCGCATTTTCGCTGAATCTGGTCTGGGACGGGCTGCTCGCCGACGAGGCCCTGTTCGGGATCGTCCATCCGGGCGGCTGGGTCGATGTCGGGACACCTGAGGGGATCGCGCTGGCCGAAGCGGAACTCGCGCGGTGACGTGGCTCTTTGCGCCCGCCGGCGGACCACGGGTCTTCGGCCTGCCACCAGGCATCGATTTCGGACGTGCGCTGCGAGACGGTCTCGACGCGCGGCTGGCGGGCCAGCCTCCCGAAGCGGTGGCGCGGGTGGAGATCTGGGTGAACACCCAGCGCGCGCGCCGAATGCTTGCCGAGGCGTTCGCCGAAGGACCGGCACGGCTCCTGCCCCGGATCCGCGTCGTGACGGAGCTTGCCGTCGATCCGATGGCGCCGGTCGCGCTGCCTCCAGAGCAACCGCCGCTGCGGCGCAAGCTCGAACTGGCGCGACTGATCCGGGCGCTCGTCGCGGCGGAGCCACGGGTCGCTGCGGAAACGGCCGTGTTCGATCTGGCCGACAGCCTCGCGGAACTTCTGGACGAGTTGCAGGGCGAGGGGCTCGATCCGGCCTGCCTGGGCAGCGTGGACACGGACCGCCATGCGGAGCACTGGCAGCGGAGCCTCCGCTTTCTCGAGATCTTGCGCGAGTACGTGGCTGAAAGCGGCACCAGCGGGATCCAGGGCCGGATGCGCGCCGTCGCTGCCGGCTGGGCGGAAGCCTGGTCCGAAGCACCACCCGATCATCCGGTCATCGTCGCTGGCTCGACGGGGTCGCGCGCGGCGACGCGCACCTTCATGGCAGCAGTGGCCCGACTGCCTCAGGGGGCCCTGGTACTGCCGGGACTGGACTTCGATCTGCCGTCACCGGTTTGGCAGCGGCTCGATGCCAAGGATGCTGGCGCGGCCGATCATCCGCAACACGGCTTTCGGCGATTGGCGGAAATGCTGGGCTTCGACCCCGCCAGCGTTCCGGCCTGGCATGATGCACCACCGCCGGTTCCGGAGCGGAATGCGCTCGTTTCGCTGGCGCTGCGGCCCGCTCCGGTCACGGATCAGTGGCGCTCGGACGGCCGGGCGCTTGCCGGGCGCCTCGGGTCCGCGCTGGAGAACCTCGACTGGGTCGAAGCGCCCGATCCGCGGAGCGAGGCGCGGGTGATCGCGCTCGCCTTGCGCGAAGCGGCAGAAACCGGGCAGCGGGCGGCGCTGATCACGCCGGATCGATCGCTGGCCCGGAGGGTGACCGCGGAGCTCGATCGCTGGCGGCTCCTCCCCGATGACAGTGCAGGACGGCCGCTGGGCCTGACCCCGCCCGGGACACTCCTGCGGCATCTCGCGGATTGTGCCGGGCAGCCACTGACGCCGGAAAGCCTGCTGATCCTCCTTAAGCATCCGCTGGTGGCCAGTGCGCCGGGGGGACGAAGTACGCACGGGCCTCTGGTACGACGGCTCGAGCGGGAGAAGCTGCGCGGCGGAGCGCCGGTGATAGACTGGCAGGACCTGGCCTTCTGGGCCGCGACTACGGGCGACGGCGCCGCCGCGTGGATCGGATGGCTGGAAGGCGCGCTCGTGCCCCTGTCGCGTGCAGGCCGCGCAGAGCTGCAAGTCCACGTCACCCGGCAGCGGACCGCAGCGGAGCGGCTCGCAGCCGGTCCGGAGGCCGCAGAGATGCACGGGCTCTGGGACAAGGATGCAGGCGCCGAGGCAAGAGCCCTGATGGAGGACCTCGCGCTGCACGCGGATGCAGGCGAGGCGATGTCGGCAGTCGAGTATCGCGCGCTCCTGATGTCGCAGATGGCGGCGCGGGACGTACCGGAGGAGGCGGTGGTCACCGATGCCGGTATCGCGATCTGGGGAACGCTGGAGGCCCGCGTGCAATCGGCGGATCTGGTCATTCTCGGCGGCATCAACGAGGGCATCTGGCCTCGCCATCCGCAGCCCGATCCGTGGCTCAGCCGGGGTCTGCGCGCCGAGATCGGCCTGCCGAGCCCCGAGGTCCAGGTCGGGCTTTCCGCGCACGACTTCCAGCAGGCGATCTGCGCGGCGCGGGTGATCCTCACGCGCGCGACGCGGGATGCCGAGGCGCCCACAGTGGCCTCGCGCTGGCTGTTGCGGCTCGGGAACCTCCTGGCGGGGCTCGGGCCGGAGGGCGCGGCAGCGCTTGAGGCCGCCCGGGACCGGGGGGCAAAGCGCCTCGCACAGGCGGCGAGCCTCGACCGGCCTCCCGTCGATCTGATGCGGCGACCATCGATGCAACCCGCCCGCCGACCGTCGCCGCGCCCGCCGCTCGCGGCCCGGCCGAACCGGCTTTCGGTCACGCAGATCGAGACGCTGGTGCGCGACCCCTACGCGATCTACGCCAAGAAGGTTCTCGATCTCAGGCCGCTCGACCCGCCCGGTCGGCAGGCCGATGCGCTGGCGCGCGGATCGGCGCTGCATGCAGCGCTTGAAAGGTTCGTCGATGTCACGGCGGGCGGGCTGCCCGAAGATGCGCGCGATATCCTCGCACAGAGCGTTGTCCGTGCCCTCGACGAGACCACGCCCTGGCCGGCGGTGCGCGCGATCTGGGCCTCCCGGATGGACCGCGCGGCCGACTGGTTCCTGCGCGAGGAGGCGGTGCGCCGGATGCGCGGCAGACCCGCGGCGCGCGAGGTCCGGGGCGAGCACAGCACCGAGATCGCCGGGCGGCCGTTCACCATCCATGCCACAGCGGACCGGCTCGATGTGACGCCGGACGGCCGGGTTGCTATCTACGACTACAAGTCGGGCGGCGTGCCGAGCGCGAAGGAAGCCGCGGCCTTCCACCTGCAATTGCCGCTCGAAGCGATCATCGCGGCCGCGGGCGGCTTTGCCGGTCTGGCAGCGGCGCAAGTTGCGCATCTGGAACTGATCGGGCTCGGGGCGCGCAAGAGCCTCCTGCTTGATCCCGATCCCGAAGCCCTTGCGGAAACCTGGGCGCATCTGAAGGACCTGATCACCCGGTACCGCCATCCGCAGACCGGTTTCACCGCCCGGCTGCGCCCTCAGCTCGAGAGGTATGTGAGCGACTACGATCACCTGTCGCGCAAGGGCGAATGGGCCGACGGGGACGAACCGGAGGGCGCTGCATGAACGAAGCGACGCTGGCGCAGATCCGGGCGGCCCGACCCGATGCGTCGAGCTGGGTCGCGGCCAATGCGGGCTCGGGAAAGACCAAGGTGCTGACCGACCGGGTTGCACGGCTGCTGCTCGCGGGCACGGCCCCGCAGCGGATCCTGTGCCTGACCTACACCAAAGCCGCGGCGGCGGAGATGCAGAACCGGCTCTTCGCCACTCTGGGCACCTGGGCGATGCTCGACGACGTTCCCTTGCGGGGGGCGCTGCGCGACCTCGGCACAGCCGAGGAAGATCTCACCTCCGCGAATCTCGATGCCGCGCGACGGCTGTTTGCGAAGGCGCTGGAGACGCCGGGCGGACTGAAGATCCAGACGATCCATGCCTTCTGCGAGGTGATCCTGCGCCGGTTTCCGCTGGAGGCCGAGATCGCACCACAATTCCAGGTTCTGGAGGACCGGCAGGCGAAGGCGATGCGGGCGGAGGTGCTCGATGCGCTCGCCGAGTCGGTGCCGGGCGCGGTGGCTGACCTTGCGCGGTTCCTGTCGGGGGATGATCCGGACAGCCTTCTGAGCGAGATCGGACGGCATCGGGCCTCGTTTGCGCAGCCCTTCGATGCCGAGGCGCTCGCCCGCGCCTTCGGGGCTGATCCGGAGCTCGATGTTGCCCACCTTGCCGCGCGGACGGTGACGGCGGAGGATCTGGAGTGCCTGCGCGCCTTCCAGCCGATCCTTGCCGTATCGGGCACCAACGACGCGAAGGCGGGTGCCACCTTCGCCGATGCCCTCGGCGCCGATCCCGCGGAGCGGCTGGTCCTGCTCGAGAGTGTTCTGCTGACCGGCGAGGGGGCCGCGGAGCCGTTCTCGGCCAAGATCGGCAAGCTGCCCACCAAGGCTGTTCGGGCGGCACATCCCACCCTGAGCGAAGGCCTCGATGATCTGATGCTGCGCGTCGCGGCGGCACGGACCCGGCGCGTGGCACGGGCCGCCTTCGAGAAATCGGCAGCTCTCAACCGCTTCGCGCGGACATGGATCGCAGCACTCGACGGACGCAAGGCGGCGGCCGGGTTGCTCGATTTCGACGACATGATCGACCGCACGCGGCTCCTGCTGGCAGATCCCGGAGTTGCCGCCTGGGTGCTCTGGCGGCTCGATGGTGGCATAGATCACGTGCTGGTCGACGAGGCACAGGACACCAGCCCGGCGCAGTGGCAGGTGGTGCGGGCCGTTTCGGAGGAATTCTTCGCCGGTGAGAGCGCCCGTCTCGGCGAGCGGACGATCTTCGTGGTCGGCGACGAGAAGCAGTCGATCTACAGCTTTCAGGGCGCCGACCCCGATGCCTTCGGGGAGATGCGCGACCGCTACCGGACGGCGCTGGAGGAGATCGGGCGGGCGCTGGAATCCTGCAGCCTGATCCACAGCTTTCGCTCTGCGCCGCCGGTGCTCGATCTTGTCAATGCGGTCTTCTCGGGTCCGGCCGGGGCGGGACTTGACGTCACCGAGGCCCATACCGCGTTCTTCTCGGACCTGCCCGGCCGGGTGGAGGTCTGGCCGTTCCTGCCCAAACCGGAGAAGCCGGAGGAACAGCCGTGGTATCTGCCCGTGGACAGCCGCGCCTCGGACGATCCGGTGGAGGTCCTGGCCCGGAAGCTCGCCGCCGAACTGGACGGCCTTCTGCGCTCAGGGGCTATCCTGCCCGATCCGGTCAATCCGCGTCCGGTGCGGGCGGGCGACGTGATGATCCTCGTCCAGCGCCGGGGACCGCTTTTCGAGGCGATCATCCGCGCACTCAAGAAGGCCGGTGTGCCGGTGGCCGGTGCCGATGTCCTGCGGGTCGGCGGGGAGCTGGCGGTGCGCGACCTGCTCGCCGCCTGCCGAATCGCCGCCACGCCCGGAGATGACCTGTCGCTCGCGGCGCTTCTGCGCAGTCCGCTCGGCGAGGCCTCGGAAGTCGCGCTGTTCAGTCTGGCGCATGGTCGCAGCGGAACCCTGCACGCAGCCCTGCGCGGTCGCACCGATCCGGGCTGGCAGGCGGCACGAGAGATGGTCGAGGACCTGATCGCCACGGCAGACTTCCTGCGACCCTACGAGATGCTGCAGCGCCTGCTGATCCGGCATGACGGTCGACGGCGGCTGGTCGCGCGGCTGGGACCGGAAGCCGAGGATGGCATCGATGCCCTGCTGGACCTCGCACTCGCCTACGAACGCACCGAAGCCCCGAGCCTGACGGGATTTCTCGCCTGGATCGATCGCGACGAGATCCGGGTCAAGCGCCGCCTCGAGGAGACCGCCGATCAGGTCAGGGTGATGACGGTGCATGGCGCCAAGGGACTGGAGTCCAACATCGTCATCCTGCCCGATACCGGTGCGCGGCAAGAGGGCCGGAACGCCCCGGAGATCCTCACGCTCGATGGGGGTCTGCCGGTCTGGAAGATGCCCGCCGGGGCTGCACCTGACGCGATCCGCGACGCTGAACAGGCGCGCCGTGCGCGTGCACGGGCAGAGAACATGCGGCTGCTCTATGTCGCGCTGACCCGGGCCTGCCGCTGGCTGATCGTCTGCGGCGCAGGCACCGAGCCGAAACCGGATTCCGGTGCCTGGTACCCGGTTGTGCGGACGGCGATGGAGGGACTGTCGCCGGAAGCCACAACGGGACCGGACGGCGAGACGCGTCTGGTGCTCACCCACGCCTGGTCAGATGCCCGCGACGGCGATGCCGCGGCGGCGGCCGTCCGGGAGCCCGAGGCGCCGCCGCCCTGGGCCGCGACGCGGGCACCGGCCCGGCCGCGGCGCGCCCGACCGCTGTCGCCGTCGCTGCTTGGCGGAACCCATGTGATCGACACCCTCCCCGGCGAGGCCCCGTCAACCGATCCCGAGGCGCTGGCGCGGGGCGATGCCATCCACCGCCTCATCGAGACGCTCGCAGGACAGGATCGCGGGCGCTGGTCCGATCTGGCGCGCCGGTTGGTCCCGGAGACCCGGACTGATTTCGACGCGCTGCTGGCCGAAGCGGAGGCCGTCCTGACCGCACCTTCGCTCGCCATGCTGTTCGGCCCGGGCAGCCTTGCGGAGGTGGATGTCACGGCGGATCTGCCGAAACCGGTGGCGCGGCGGATGGTTGGGCGCATCGATCGGCTTCTGATCGAACCCGACCGAATTCTCGCCGTCGATTTCAAGAGCAATCGCGCCGTTCCCGCGACACCGGATGCTGTACCGGAAGGCATCCTGCGCCAACTCGGCGCCTACCGGGCGGCGCTCTCGCGCATCTGGACGGACCGCTCCGTGGATACGGCGATCGTATGGACGCGGAACGCAACGCTGATGGCGGTTCCCGACACGCTGGTCGATGCGGCGATCGCGCGTGCCGCGCCTTGACCCTGCACGGGGGCGTCCATACGTTACGCTCAACTTCAGACATTCGTGGGAGATCGCGAGATGGCGACCGTCAAGGTGACCGACAGCACATTCCAGGACGAGGTCATCGCTTCCGATGTCCCGGTTCTGGTGGATTTCTGGGCCGAATGGTGCGGCCCCTGCAAGATGATCGGACCGGCTCTGGAAGAGCTTTCGGCCGAGTACGAGGGCAAGATCAAGATCGCAAAGATCAACGTGGACGAAAACCCGCAGGTCCCGGCGAATTTCGGCATTCGCGGAATTCCGGCGCTCTTCATGTTCAAGGGCGGCGAGGTTGTCGCCAACAAGACCGGTGCCGCGCCGAAGGCGAGTCTGAAGGACTGGATCGACGGCGCGATCTGATCCGCCCCGACCCCGCGCACATGGCACGGCCGCATCCCCGGATGCGGCCGTTTTCCGTGGGTCGCGGCGGTCAGGCGTTATCGCGCAAAACCCGGCCAGCGAGGTATAGCGAGCCGCAGATCAGGATACGCGCCGTCGGCGCGTGCGCCGCTATCCCGGTAACCGCCGTCGCGACGTCGGGCGCCGGCTGAGCGTCGAGGCCCGCCGCGCGAGCTGCCGCGACGGTTTCGTCGGCAGTGAGGGTGGCCACCTCGCCGGGAATCGAGACCGCCCGCAGGCTCTTCGCGCGTTCAGCCAACGGACGGAGAAAGCCCGTGGCATCCTTGGTCCGCAGCATCCCGCAGACCAGATACAGCGGCCGGTCGGACAGCCGGGCGAGCGCCTCGGCGAGGGCAAGGCCGGCGGCCGGGTTGTGGCCGCCGTCGAGCCACAGTTCGGCATCCGGACCCGCCGCTTCCACGAGCGGTCCCGTCCGCAACCGCTGCAGCCGGGCCGGCCACTCGGCGCGCGTGATCGCCGCCTCGCAGGCCGTCTCGTCGAAGCCTAGCAGGCGGAGCCCGGCGATCGCCATCCCGGCATTGCCCACCTGATGCGCGCCGATCAGCGAAGGCATCGGCAGGTCGAGCAGCCCGTCGAGATCCTGGAACGCCAGCCGGCCATGCTCCTCGCGGACCTGCCAGTCCTGATCGCTGACCGCGAGCGGCGCGCCCACCGCCATCGCGCGCGCCTCGATGACGTCGAGCGCCTCGGCATGCTGCGTTCCCACCACGCAGGTCACGCCACGCTTCAGGATCCCCGCCTTCTCGAAGGCGATCTCCGCCAGCGTGTCGCCCAGATATTGCTGGTGATCGAGATCGACCGGGGTGATCACCGTGAGCGCCGGCCGGTCGATCACGTTGGTGGCGTCGAGCCGTCCGCCGAGCCCGACCTCGAGCAGCACGTAATCCGCCGGCTCCTCGGACATCGCTAGGATGGCCGCGACGGTCGTGATCTCGAAATAGGTGATCGCCTCGCCACCATTCGCGGCCTCGCAGCGCCTGAGATACCCGATCAGGTGATCCTCGGCGATCAGGTCTCCCGCGAGGCGAATGCGTTCATGGAAGCGGGCGAGGTGCGGCGAGGTGTAGACATGGACCCGCTTTCCGGCCGCTTCGAGGCCGGCGCGGAGCATCGCGACAGTCGAGCCCTTGCCGTTGGTGCCGGCGACATGGATCACCGGCGGCAGGCGCCGTTCGGGATTGCCGAGGGTCGCGAGCAGCCGTTCGACCCGACCGAGCGTGAGGTCGATGATCTTGGGATGCAGCGACATCAGGCGTTCGAGAACGCGGTCGCTTCCGAGTGTCATGGCTGCGGGGCGGTCGCATCTTCCGGCGCGGGTGCGGGCAGGTCGCCGAACACGGGCGGGGTCGAGTTGGTCAGGAGCCGGAGCAGCCGCGCCAGTTCCTCGCGGAGATCCTTTCGGGCGACCACCCGGTCGAGCATGCCGTGGTCTAGCAGGTATTCGGCCCGCTGGAAGCCCTCGGGCAGGGTCTCGCGGATCGTCTGCTCGATCACCCGCGGACCGGCGAAGCAGATGAGGGCACCGGGTTCGGCGATCTGGACGTCGCCGAGCATGGCATAGCTCGCGGTGACGCCGCCGGTGGTTGGGTGGGTCAGCACGACGACATAGGGCAGGCCCGCGCGCTTGAGCATCTGCACTGCGACGGTGGAGCGTGGCATCTGCATGAGCGACAGGATTCCCTCCTGCATGCGGGCACCGCCTGCGGCCGCGAACAGCACGAGCGGTGCGCCGATGGTGACGGCATGTTCGGCGCCGGCGATGATGGAATTGCCGACATACATGCCCATGGAGCCACCCATGAAGCCGAAATCCTGCCCGACGCAGACGGTGCGGAGGCGGCCGATCTCGCCGTCGGCGACGAGGACGGCTTCTTCCTCGCCGGTCTTCTTGCGGGCTTCGCGCAGGCGGTCGGGGTATTTCTTCTGGTCGCGGAACCCGAGCGGGTCGGCGATGGGTTTGGGGACCGGGATCTCGGTGAAGATGCCGTTGTCGAAGAGGTTCGCGAACCGACGGCGGGGACTGATCGGCATGTGGTGGCCGCAATTGGTGCAGACCTCGAGCGCCTCGTCGAGCTCGCGGTGGAACAGCATCGTGCCGCACTGGTCGCACTTAACCCAAAGGTTTTCAGGGACTTCGCGCCGCGCGAACAGCGAATTCAGCGAGCCGATCTTCGGGCGGACGTAGTTGGAGATCCAGTTCATGCGCGGCCAGTCCTCGCCGGTGGGGTCGGGCCTGAAATAGAACCGGGCCGGCGCGAATGCAATCGCGGGGATGCGCCCGGGGCTGCGATTTCCGGCAGGAAATGCGGCGGAAGTCGGCCGGGCGGGCGGCGCCCGCAGGCCGGAAAACCGCTGTCTGCTTCGCGTACGCATCCCGTACGGATCCCGTACGTACACTATGCCGGCGTCTTGGGGGTTCGCGCCGGGAGCGCTTGAGATTTCGCCGCCGCTCGCCTAAGCCGGGCCGACCCAGCGAGCGACGGCGGAGGACCCCCAATGGACGCGCAGAAATTCGACAAGAGCCGGCTTCCGAGCCGTCACGTCACCGAGGGCCCGGAGCGCGCACCGCACCGGAGCTATCTCTACGCGATGGGCCTCAGCGACGTGGAGATCCATCAGCCGCTCGTCGGGGTCGCGACCTGCTGGAACGAGGCGGCGCCGTGCAACATCGCGCTCAGCCGGCAGGCCCAGTCGGTCAAGCTCGGGGTCAAGCAGGCGCTGGGCACGCCGCGCGAGTTCACCACCATCACCGTGACCGACGGCATCGCCATGGGCCACGAGGGGATGCGCTCGTCGCTGGTCTCGCGCGAGGCGATCGCCGACACGGTGGAGCTGACGATGCGCGGGCATTGCTACGACGCGCTCGTGGGACTCGCGGGCTGCGACAAGTCGCTGCCCGGGATGATGATGGCGATGGTCCGGCTGAACGTGCCCTCGGTGTTCATCTACGGCGGCTCGATCCTGCCGGGGAGGCTGGAGGGTCGCGACGTCACCGTTCAGGACGTGTTCGAGGCGGTGGGCCAGCACCAGGCGGGAACGCTCTCGGACGCCGAGCTCGAGATCCTCGAGCGCATCGCCTGTCCCTCCGCCGGCGCCTGCGGCGCACAATACACGGCCAACACCATGGCCTGCGTCTCGGAGGCGATCGGGCTCGCGCTGTTCAACTCGTCGGGCGCACCGGCGCCCTACGAGAGCCGCGACCAGTATTCGGTGGCGTCCGGCATCGCGGTGATGAACCTTCTGGAGAAGCGGATCCGCCCGCGCGACGTGGTCACCCGCCAGTCGCTGGAGAACGCTGCCCGCGTCGTGGCCTGCACCGGCGGCTCCACAAATGCCGCGCTGCACCTGCCCGCCATCGCCCACGAGGCCGGGATCGAGTTCGACCTGTTCGACGTGGCCGACATCATGCGCGACACGCCGTATTTCGTCGATCTGCGCCCGGGCGGCAAATACGTCGCCAAGGACCTTTTCGAGGTCGGCGGCGTGCCGGTGGTGCTCAAGGAGCTGCGCAAGGCGGGCCTGCTGCACGAGGATTGCGTCACCGCCTCGGGCCGCAGCATCGGCGAGGAGATCGACCGCATCGCGCTCGAGGCTGACGGCCGGGTGATCCATCCGGTCTCCGCGCCGCTGTCGCCGACCGGCGGCGTGGTGGGGCTGAAGGGCAACCTCGCCCCCGAGGGCGCCATCGTGAAGGTGGCGGGCATGAGCCTCGAGGAGCAGGTCTTCACCGGGCCGGCGCGGGTCTTCGAGAACGAGGAAGAGGCCTTCGCGGCGGTGCAGGCGCGCAGCTATGCCGAGGGCGACGTGATCGTGATCCGCAACGAGGGCCCCGCCGGCGGGCCGGGGATGCGCGAGATGCTGTCGACGACGGCCGCCCTTTCGGGCCAGGGCATGGGCAAGAAGGTCGCGCTGATCACCGACGGGCGGTTTTCGGGCGCGACGCGGGGCTTCTGCGTCGGCCATGTGGGTCCGGAAGCGGCGCATTGCGGGCCGATCGCGCTGCTGAAGAACGGTGACATGATCACCCTCGATGCGATCAAGGGCGTGATCAGCGTCGATCTGTCTGAGGACGAGCTCGCCAAACGCCGGGAGGCCTGGACCGGGCCGCGCGAGACGATCTACGCCTCGGGTGCGCTCTGGAAATTCGCCCAGCAGGTCGGATCGACCCGGCTGGGTGCCGTGACGCATCCCGGCGCGAAGGCCGAGAAGCACGTCTATGCCGATATCTGAACGGCTGCGCGCGGTCGGCGCGCTGGCCCTCCTGCCCCTGCTGGTCGCGGGCTGCGATCCGGCGGCGCTGTCCGGGGCACCGAGCCGGGCGACGGTGGACGTGGCCGACCTGCCGGTGGTGGTGACCGCGCCGGCGGGGTTCTGCATCGACCGCGACAGCACGCGGCGGGTGGATGACGGGGCCTTCGTGCTGATGACCGATTGCGCGCTCCTGAGCGGCGCGGTGGATCCGGCGCGGCCGCCGCTCGGGGCTGCGTTCACGGCGACGATCCTGCCGGGCAATCTCGCGGGCGAAGGCTCGGCGCCGTCGGCCTCGCTCGACGGGGTGCGTGAGTTCGTCGGGACGCCGGAGGGCCGGGCGATGCTCGGCGGCGGCGCGGGTCGGGACGTGCGGGTGCTGCGGACGGCACCGGGCGACGGTGCGCTGTTCGTGCTGATCGAAGACGGAGCCGGGCCGCCGATGCCGGGGGTTGCGGCGCGGTACTGGCGGGCCTTCGTGGCGCTCGACGGGCGCTTCGCCGTGCTGACGGCGCTGCCGTTCGAGAGCGGGCGGATGGACGAGCAGGCGGCCCTGGACGGGTTGGCGCGGCTCGCGGCGAATTTGCGGCAGGCGAATATCTGACGGGGCCCGGGCGGCGGCCGGGTGCAGCGCGGACGGGCGCCTGCCCGTGGGGTGGCGCCGCGACGGCGGGGCGGTGCGCTTTATGGTGGCACGGACTCGTTGGGTCAGGGCAATACTCTTGCGTCGAAAAAGCACCAGCCGCGGGGACGGGCAGGCACTCGCCCGGCGCCTTCGGCTTGACTCCGGGCGGCGCCGCTTGTGGGGACGAAGCGCCGGCCCGCTCGGACGGGCACGCGCTGGCCCGGCGCCTTCGGCTTGATTCCGGGCCGGGGTGTGGTTCGGGAGGATCCACTGGAGGTCCGGCGCGATCGCGTGACGTCGCGTCCGCGCGCTTGCTTGCGGGTGACAGCGGCGGGCATATCCGCCACGATGCCGCCGCGTTTCCTCACAGGTGCCCCCATGACCGAGACCCCCTACCCCCATCTGCTCGCGCCGCTCGATCTGGGCCATGTCACGCTGCCGAACCGGGTGCTGATGGGCTCGATGCATACCGGGCTCGAGGAGTTGGGCGACTGGGGGCGGGTCGCGGAATTCTACGCCGAACGGGCGCGGGGCGGCGTGGCGCTGATGGTGACGGGCGGCATGGCGCCAAACGTCGAGGGCGGGGTGCTGCCGGGGGCGGCGGGGCTCTTCACCGCGGCGGATATCGCCAACCACCGGCGGGTGACGGACGCGGTGCACGCGGACGGCGGGCGGATCGCGATGCAGATCCTGCATGCCGGGCGCTACGCCTATTCGCCGAAGGCGGTGGGGCCGTCGCCGATCAAGTCGCCGATCTCGCCGTTTGCACCGGCGGAACTCGACGAGGCGGGGATCGAGAAGCAGATCGCGGATTTCGCGACCGCGGCGGTGCGGGCGCGCGAGGCGGGCTATGACGGCGTCGAGGTGATGGGCTCGGAGGGCTATTTCATCAACCAGTTCCTCGTGACCCATACCAACAAGCGGGAGGATCGCTGGGGCGGGTCGCCCGAGAACCGGATGCGGCTGCCGGTCGAGATCGTGCGGCGGGTGCGCGACGCGGTGGGGCCGGACTTCATCGTGATCTACCGGATCTCGATGATCGACCTGATCCCGAACGGCCAGAGCTGGGACGAGGTGGTGACGCTCGCGAAGGCGGTGGAGTCGGCGGGGGCGTCGATCCTCAATACCGGGATCGGCTGGCACGAGGCGCGCATCCCGACCATCGCGACCTCGGTGCCGCGGGCGGCCTTCGCCTGGGTGACCAGGAAAATGATGGGCGAGGTCACGATCCCGCTGATCACCTCGAACCGGATCAACACGCCGGAGGTCGCCGAGCGGGTGCTGGCGGAGGGCTGCGCCGACATGGTGTCGATGGCGCGGCCGTTCCTTGCGGATGCGGATTTCGTCGCCAAGGCGGCGGCGGGAAGGGCCGGGGCGATCACGCCCTGCATCGCCTGCAACCAGGCCTGTCTCGATCATACCTTCGAGCTGAAGGTGGCGTCGTGTCTCGTCAATCCGCGGGCGGCGCACGAGACCGAGCTGGTCTATGCGCCGGCTGGCGGTAGCTGCGGCGGATCGCGGTGGTGGGTGCGGGGCCGGCGGGGCTGGCGGCGGCGCTGGTGGCCGCGGAGCGGGGCCATGCGGTGACGCTGTTCGAGCGGGATGCGGAGCTGGGCGGGCAGCTCAACATGGCCAAGCGCATTCCGGGCAAGGAGGAGTTCATCGGGCTCGTGGAGTATTACGAGCGCGCGGTGGCGGAGGCCGGCATCGATCTGCGGCTCGGGGTCGCGGCGGAGGCGGAGATGCTCGCCGGGTACGATGCGGTGGTGATCGCGACGGGCGTGCTGCCGCGGGATCCGGGGATTGCGGGGAGCGATCTGCCGCATGTGGTGAGCTATCTCGATGTGCTCAGGCACGGGGCGGCGGTGGGGCCGCGGGTGGCGGTGATCGGCGCGGGCGGGATCGGCTTCGATGTGGCGGAGTTCCTGGCGCAGGACGGGCCTTCGGCCACGGAGGATCTCGGGCTCTGGCGGGAGGAATGGGGGGTTGCGGACCCCGCGGAGGTGCGTGGCGGGCTGGCGCGGGGGACACCGCACCGGGCGGCGCGGGAGATCACGCTCCTGCAGCGCAAGGCCAGCAAGCCAGGCAAGGGGCTGGGCAAGACCACCGGGTGGATCCACCGGCTGAGCCTGCAGGGCAAGGGCGTGACGATGCAGGCCGGGGTGACCTACGAGGAGATCGTGCCGGAGGGAATCCGGCTGAGCGACGGGCCGGAGCGGAAGAACCCGCGGCTTCTGGAGGTCGACACCATCGTGCTCTGCGCCGGGCAGGAGCCGAACCGGGGGCTGGCGGAGGCGCTCGAGGCGCGCGGGGTGGCGGTGGAGATCATCGGCGGGGCGGATGTGGCGGCGGAGCTCGACGCCAAGCGGGCGATCGACCAGGGGGCGCGGCTCGCGGCGCGGCTGTGATCCGGGCGGCGGGTTTCGCGGCCGGGTTGATGATGGCGGGAGGGCTGGGGATGGCCGGGGGGAGTTTCGCGGACAGCCTCGCGGGCAGCGAATGGGTGTCGGTCGAGATCGCCGGGACGGCGCTGCCGCCGGAGAGCCGGGCGATGCTGCAGTTCGGGGCCGAGGGCAAGGTGGGGGGCAATGCCGGCTGCAACCGGTTCAGCGGGGGCTTTGCCGTCACGGATGGCACAATCGCCTTCGGGCCGATGGCGGTGACGCGGAAGATGTGCCCGCCGGAGATGATGGCGGTGGAGCGGGCGTTTCTCGCGGCCCTGGCTGGGAGTGCGGGTTATGCGCGCGACGGGATCGCGCTGGAATTGCGGGATGCGGGCGGTGCCGTGGTGATGCGGCTGCGGCAGACCGACTGGGACTGACGGGGCTCATCCGGGAAGTCGAGCGCTCCTCACACGGGCAACGCAGCGGGGGGGGCGTGACCAGGCCCTGAACCCGGGATTGCGTCTCGCTGGCGATCTGGCAGAAAGGTGTTTCGGGGGAACAGCGATCCATGTTGAAACGCCAAAGCCCAGACCGGACACCCATGAGCTTCCTCGCGGGCAACGGCGAGATGGCGAAACGCATCCGCGAGTTCGACTGGATCGGGCATCCTGTCGGAACTCCGGAGAACTGGCCCCAGTCCCTCCGATCAGCGCTCGGAATCTGCCTGAATTCGGCCTTTCCGACGGCGATTTACTGGGGACCGGAGCTCCGCCTTCTCTACAATGATCCGTGGTCGGAAATCCCGGGGCCGCGGCATCCCGGCTGCCTCGGCCAGCCAGCAAAGGACGTCTGGTCGGACATCTGGCATGTGATAGAGCCACAGTTCACCGATGTCATCGAGACCGGTGAAGGGCTATTCGTGGACGACCAGCTCCTGCCCATGCGCCGCTTCGGTTTCGAGGAAGAAACGTACTGGTCTTACAGCTTCACACCGATCCGGGGGGAGGACGGTGCAATCGAGGGCATCTTCAACTCCGGACAAGAAACCACCGCAAAGGTGCTCAAGCAGCGGCAAACGGCCTTTCTCCTGCGCCTCACCGACAGGCTCCGCGCCTGCAGTGATACCGAGGGCGTCATGGATGAGGGATGTCGATTGCTGGGTGCGCATCTGGGCGCGATCAGGATCGGGATCCGTGAGGTGGATTCAACTGACGGACAACTCAATGTCAGGGTGGAGTGGACCGCGGATGGTATTGCCGAAGCCGGACAAGGTCTCCCATGGTCCACGCTCGGCTCGATTGCCGGACGCCTTCAGGACGGTCACGTGGTGCGGATCGATCGCACGGATGGCCTCGAGGAATCCGAAGCCCGCGTGCTTTACGGGCTTGGCGCGGCGTCAGTGCTTGCAGTGCCATGGCACCGGTCTGGCGACCTGAGCGCGGTCCTCTTCGTCCATCGTCCCAAAGCCCAGTCGTGGACGGACGAGGAAGTGGCCACGGCCGAACAGGTATTCGCGCGGCTTATCCAGGCAATTGATCAGCAGCACTCCAAGGAGCGCGAAAAGGCCCTGATGGGTGAAATCGACCACCGTGCCCGGAACATGCTCAGTGTTTCACAGGCGCTCATCCGCATGACTCGCGCCCAAGACGTCGAGTCATTCCGGAAATCGGTGCTGGAACGCACGCGGGCGCTTGCAAATACCCTTCAGGTCCTCTCGGAATCACAGTGGACAGGCGCCAATCTGGAAGATCTTCTCAAGAAGGAACTCGCACCGTTCATGGCGAAGAAAGCCGCTTGCGCTTCGATCAGAGGTCCGAAAGTCATCATTCCGCCCCTGAAGGCCCAGCCGGTTTCCATCGCCTTTCACGAACTGGTTACGAATGCCGTCAAGTACGGAGCACTTTCGAGTTCCGAAGGGCGCCTCGACGTCTCCTGGACCGTTCGCCCGGACGGTATCCTTGACATAAACTGGTCGGAAAGGAATTTTCGGTCCGACACCGGCCGGCAAGGCGGTCGCTCAGGTTTTGGTACAAAGCTGCTCGAGATGACGATCGAAAGCCAACTCGGCGGAAAGTTGTTCCGGCAGATCGGCGACGGCGATTTTCGATGCAGGCTGGAAGTGCCGTTGTCTCTGGATGCGTAGCGTTCACCATCCCTGAGCGTCGCCTCTGAGAGCTGTGCAGGCATCTGTGCCGGAGAAGCTTCATCGGGGAAACCGCTCTCGGTTCGGAGAAAGGCAATGGAGTTTCTTTCGGGTCACGCTGCGCGGGAAGAGGCGATCATCGAGCTTTTCACGGCGACCTTTTCCAATTCCGAAGGCGCCGATGAAGGCGGGCGGATCGGGGAGCTTGCCCGCGATCTGATGGAAACGACGCCGCCCGCCGATCTGCTCGTCTGGTCGGCCTGCGACGACGGGGTTCTGGCCGGGTGCATCTTCCTGTCCCGCCTCAGCTTTGCGCAGGAGGACCGGAGCGTGTTCATCCTGTCTCCGGTCGCCGTCCGGACGGATCGACAGGGGAAGGGTATCGGGCAGGCACTGATCGCGCGGGGATTGGACGACTTGCGGCACCGGGGGGTCGATTTCGTCGTGACCTACGGCGACCCGAACTACTATGTCAGGACGGGATTCGGGAGGCTGAGCGAGGACTTCGCGCGCGCGCCCCTCAGGATGAGCATTCCGGAAGGCTGGCTGGGACAGCCCCTGTCGGAGGCGGGCAGACGGCCCTTCGCGGGGGCGTCGCGCTGCGTCCCGGCGCTCGACCGGCCGGAGCTCTGGTAGCCGGTCGCTCGGGTGCTTCGGCCAGGTGACACCGCCTGCCGGTGAGGAAGGCGGGCGGCGGTCGACTGCGCCGGTCCCGCACGCAGGTTTCGCTGGTGACACCCTGGGCACCGCACATTGATTTTCGCGGTGACTTCGTGTGCGCTCGCAACCTCGCAGGCCCATGACCGGAGGATCGAAGCGTTGACGAGCCCGCAACGTGCGCTGATGCCCGACTATCTGCGGCTCTTCGCGCTCTTCGGCATCGTGGTGGTGAATGTGCAGTTCATGGCCTTCACCTCGCTGGCGGGCCTCGCCGTGCCGGCCGGCGAGACGGTGTCCGACGCGATCACGCTGTGGCTCGTGAACGGGCTGGCGCTCCTGAAGACCTACGGGCTGTTTTCCTTCATGTTCGGGGTCGGCCTCGGGTTCCTGATGCGCTCGGCGGCACGGCGGGGCCTTTCCTTCGGGCGGCTCTATCGCAACCGCATGGCGGGGCTCGCGATCCTCGGTATCGTCCATGGCTGCCTGTTCTTTCCCGGCGACATCCTGGTGATCTACGCGGTCGCGGGATCGGTGCTCTACCTTGTACGGGACTGGCCGGTGCGTCGCCTCTTGCGCCTCGGTGGCGGCCTCCTGGGGCTGCAGGTCCTGATCGCCCCGCCGCTGCTGCTGGGCGCCCCGGAGGCGCCCGCCGACATCGTCGCGCTGGAGCGGGCGCTGCTCGCCGAGGGCGGCTTTGCGGGCGCGGTGCTGTTCCGGAGCGTGAGCTTCGCCGTCATCCTGCCAAGCTTTCTGGTGATCCAGGGCATTCCGGCGCTGGGCTGGTTCTGTCTCGGGCTGGCGGCCCTCCGCTCGGGGATGATCGACGATGCCGGCCATGCGCTCTGGCAGCGCGCACGCCGCTGGTGCCTGATACCGGGGGTCGCGTTGAGCCTGATCGGCGCTGCGATGTGGCAGTGGGGTCCGACGGTTCCGGGCGTCGTCCTGACCATCGTCGCGGCCCCGGTCGCCACGCTCGGATATCTCGGCCTGATTGCCGCGCTGTCGCGCCCGCCGGGTCCGGTCATGGCCCGCGCTCTGGCGGCGGGCGGATCGAGCCTGAGCATCTATCTCGGGCAGTCGATCATCCTGTCGACGGTGTTCTCGGGTTACGGGCTCGGTCTCTGGGACGAGGTCGACCGGGCGACCGCGGTGGCGATTGCGGTCGCGGCAACGGCGGCGCTGATCGTGGCGCTCTCGATCTGGCGGACCCGGTTCGCGCTCGGGCCGTTCGAATGGGTGTTGCGGAGGATCACCTATTCCGGACAGGGCGGCTGAGGCGCGGGCAGCGTCCGCCGGACGCGGCGCGGGGAACGGAGCGCGCCGGGCCGGGGCGCTAGCGGTCGCGCTGGTGGTTCATCTGCCGCTCGATGCCGGTCAGTTCGCGGTCAAGGAAGAACGACAGCGCGATCCGGATGGCCACCGTGATCGCGAGGATGCCGATCTCCTCGAAGGTGCGACGCACGATGCTGTGCAGGATGTCGGAGATGATCAGGATCTCGAGCGCAAGCAGCAGGACGTGGCCGAGATCGAACCGCAACTGCCGGAAGAGGTCGGGCAGCCGGACCGGCGCGTCGCCGCGATCGGCCTTGAGGAACGAGGTCACGGCGCGGACGACCGCGTAGATCATGCCGCCGGTCAGCAGCACCACGACGAAGCCGTCGGTGATGTCGGCGATCAGTTCGACGACGTGCTCCATGGCGACGGCCCTCCGGTCCTCCTCGCGACGTCCCTCCGGTCCCGGGCGCGGACCTCGGGCCTCAGCCGCGCAGCGTGTCCATGATCGCGACCAACCGCCGGCTGATGCCGGGTTCCGAGAGCGCGTGGCCGGCATCGGCGATCATGTGAAGCTGCGATCCCGGCCAGGCCTCGTGCAGGCGGTGCGCGGTATGCGGCGGGCAGATCATGTCGTAGCGCCCCTGGACGATATGGCCCGGGATGCCAGCCAGCCGGTGCATGTCGCGCAGGATCTGGCCGTCGGTCTCGAGGAAGCCCGCATTGATGAAATAGTGGTTCTCGATCCGCGAGAAGGCGAGGGCGTAGCTGCCGCCGGGGCCGCCGCGCGCCTCGCCGGGTTCGAGGACCGCGAGAGCGCTTTCCCAGCCGGCCCAGGCGCGGGCGAAGCGCATCTGGGTGGCGGTGTCCTCGCCGAAGAGCCTTCGGTGGAAGGCGCCGATCAGGTCGTCGCGTTCGCCCGCCGGGACCATGTGCGCGAAGGCCTTCCAGCGCTCGGGCCAGAAGGCGCCGGCGCCGCCGCCGTAGAACCAGTCGAGCTCGGCCCGCGTCATGGTGAAGACGCCGCGCAACACGAGAGCGCGTACGCGCTCCGGGTGGGTCTGGGCGTAGATCAGACCGAGGCAGGCACCCCAGGAGCCGCCGAACACCGTCCAGCGTTCGATGCCGAGATCGCCGCGGATGCGCTCGATGTCGGCGACGAGATCCCAGGTGGTGTTGTTCTCGACCGAGGCATGCGGCGACGAACGGCCGCAGCCACGCTGGTCGAAGAGGATGATGCGGTAGTGCCTCGGGTCGAAGAAGCGGCGCATGCCCGGCGAGCAGCCGCCGCCCGGCCCGCCATGCAGCACCACGACCGGTTCGCCATCCGCGCGGCCGCATTGCTCGACATAGATCCGATGCCCGCCGGGCATCTCGACGATCTGCTGGCGGAAGGGCTCGAGGGGCGGGTACAGCCCGCTTCTCGGGCCCGCGCCGTTCGGGGCCGGGTTTTCCTCCATCGGCGCACTATGTATGCGGTTCGGTGAACTGACAATCCCGGTATGGAGCCAAGATGAACACCCTGACGACCGATACCGTCGATCCCGCCGAAGTGGCGAAATTCGAGGCGATGGCCGCGGAATGGTGGAACCCGGACGGCAAGTTCAAGCCGCTTCACATGCTCAATCCCTGCCGGCTCGATTACATCGTCGATCAGATCTCGGCGGAGTTCGGGCGCGATCCGAAGGGCGAGCGGCCGTTCGCGGGGCTCAGGATTCTCGACATCGGCTGCGGCGGCGGCTTGCTGGCCGAGCCGATGGCGCGGCTCGGCGCCGAAGTGGTGGGCGCCGATGCCGCGGCGCGCAACATCCCCGTCGCGCGGGTCCATGCCGAGCAGTCGGGACTGGAGATCGACTACCGGCATACCACGGCGGAGGCGATGGCCGCCGACGGCGAGCGGTTCGACGTGGTGCTGAACATGGAGGTGGTCGAGCATGTGGCCGATCCTGCGGGGTATCTGCGGGCCTGCCACGACCTGCTGAAGCCCGGCGGGCTGATGATCTGCTCGACGCTCAACCGCAACCCCAAGAGCTACGTCATGGCGATCATCGGCGCGGAGCACGTGATGCGCTGGCTGCCGAAGGGCACACATGAATGGTCGAAGTTCATCACGCCGGACGAGCTCTTCGCGCTGCTGAAGGGCGCGGGGCTCGAGCCGGTGGACCGGAAGGGCTTCGTGTTCAATCCGGTCTCCTGGTCGTGGCGCATTTCGGACCGGGACCTGTCGGTGAACTACGTCACCGCGAGCACGCGGCCCGCCGCTCCGCCGGGAGCCTGAAGCCGGTCGGCCTCGAGCCAGAGCGCGTCGATGGCGCTGAGGGCGGCCGCGTCGAAGCGGGAGAATTCGCGCCAGTAACGGCCCGAGGGCACGGCATAGTCGAGAGCGGCTTCGTGGCGGGCGGCGCGTGCGGCAAGGGCGCGGGCGGGGGCCGTCAGGAGGCGGGCGCAGTGGTGGTGCGTGTCGTCGGCCGTCCAGTCCGCCAGCGTGTCGGCGGCGCGGCGCGGGAAGGCGAGTCGGCTTTCGGGCGCCTCGGAGAGGTTGACCAGCGCGCAGCCCTGCCGGGCGGCATGGTGGGCGAGGCGGGCGGATTTGGCCTCGAGGCTCTGGAGCGTCGGGTCGGGGCGCAGGGGATCGGCGGTCCCGGCGCCATAGAAATGCGTGGCCCCGGCGCCGGAATAGACCATGTCGCAGCCGAGGAAGGCCATGACGTCGGGGCGCAGCGCCTCGAGCGCCCAGTAGCCGGCGGTGAAGGCCATGGTGCCGCCGCAGAACACGATGCCGCCATGGGCGTTGACCGCCGGGATATAGGCCTCGAAGCTGTGGAGACGCTGGCCGCGGGCGACGATGGGCGGCCGGCGCTCGGGCGGGAAATCCTTCGGGTGGACGAGATCGTCCCAGTCCGGGCGGACGCGCCAGGCGTTGTTGATCGCGACGATGCGGTCGATGCCGGTGCGGGGCCAGGCGCGGGCGCGCGGTGCATCCGGGCCGCTGCCAAGGACGAGAACGATGAGCGGCATTGCGGGTATTCCCCCCCGACGTTGACGCAGCAACCTGCCATCCCCGGCCGGCGAGCGGCACCGGACAAGACGCCGCGCCGTCAGGCGCCGTGGTCGAGGGACTGGCGCAGCTCGCGCAGGAGCGGCAGCAATTCGCGCAGGAGGGCGGTATCGACGGCGCCGACCATCTCCTCGAGGACCGGTTCCATGGCGCGCACGGCTTCGTCGCGTGCGGCGCGCCCGGTGGGGCTGATCCCGACTCGCTTGCTGCGGGCATCCTCCCAGTCGGGACGGATGTGGACGTAGCCGGCAGCTTGGAGCTTCTGCAAGGTATTGGTCATCGCTCCGCGGGTGACGTGGAAGATGCCCGCGAGCCGTGCCGGCGTCTTCTCGCCGCCGGGTCCGGCGAGGTGGTTGAGGACCATGAAATGCGAGAGCTCCATGCCCTTCGGCAGCGCACGGCCGAGCCGGGTCCGGGCAAGCTGATCGATCATCAGGATCTCGCTGAGGAGGCCGATGACGAAGGGATCGCGGGAGGCGCCGTCGTCTCTCATTCCGGATCGGGCGGCGCGAATCCGCGGTCGTGCCGGAGCGAGGGGATCTGGGCGCGGGCACGGGTGACGGCATCGGGGTCGATTTCGACCAACGTGACCCCGACCGGCTCGCCGGCATCGGCCAGCACCTCGCCCCAGGGCGAGACGGCGAGGCTGTGGCCGTAGGTGCGGCGCGGCTTGCCGTCGACGGCGGCGTGGAGCCCACTCTGGGCCGGAGCGAGGACGTAGGCGCCGCTCTCGATCGCCCGGGCGCGCAGGAGCGTCTGCCAGTGGGCGCGACCGGTGGGCACGGTGAAGGCCGACGGCACCGAGAGCACCTCGGCGCCGGCCTGGGCGAGCACGCGGAACAGGACCGGGAAGCGCATGTCGTAGCAGATCGTCATCCCGAGGCGCAGGTCGCCGGCGCGGGTCAGCACGGCCCGTTCGCCGGGGCGGTAGGCCTTCGATTCGCGGTAGCTTTCGCCGCCGGCGAGGTCGATGTCGAACATGTGGATCTTGTCGTAGCGCGCGGCGATCCGGCCGTCGGGGGCGATCAGGAAGGAGCGGTTCGCGAAGCGCGGCTCGGCCGGATCGTCGGATTTGAGGCAGAGGCTGCCGATGAGCAGCCAGATGCCGGTCTCCTTGGCGACGGTGGCGAGCCGGGCAAGGGTCGCGTCCTCGGCCTCGGGGACCAGCAGAGCCTCCTGCCGCGACCGCGAGGCGGAGATCATGTTGGTGCATTCGGGGGTAAGGACGAAATCCGCGCCGGCGGCGGCGGCTTCGCGGACCAGCGCCTCGGTGCGCGGCAGGTTGGCGGCCGGGTCGTCGGAGGCGCAGAGCTGGACGAGGGCGGCGCGCATCCGCTCAGGCCGCCAGAAGCGGGTCGAGCCGGCCGGCCCGATCGAGGGCGTTCATGTCGTCGAAGCCGCCGATATGGGTGTCGCCGATGAAGATCTGCGGGACCGTGCGGCCGCCGCCCGATCGCTGCACCATCTCGGCGCGGCGCTCCGGGGCGGCGGAGACGTCGATCTCGGTGAAGGCGATGCCCTTGCGGTCAAGCAGGCGCTTGGCGGCATGGCAATACCCGCAGAGCGGCGAGGTGTAGAGCGTGACGGACGCCATGGCGGCGGAACTCCTGCGAAACTCGATAGATTTATATGTCCGGCGCATCGCCGAAGGCAACGCGGGCGAGCACGAGAATGCGCACCTCCGCCGCCCCGGCCGCGCGCAGGGCGGTCGTGCAGGCCGCGAGGGTCGCGCCGGTGGTCAGGACGTCGTCGATCAGGATGATGCGTCGGTCGGCGACCTGCCCGGCCCGCTTAACCGGCACCTGGAAGGCGCCGGACTGGTTGGCGAGCCGTTCGGTGCGGCCGAGGCGCTGCTGGGGCGGCGTGAAGCGCTGGCGGGTGAGGACATTCATCGCGGCGGGGATGCCGGTGCGCCTCGAGAGGGCGCGGGCCAGTTCGGCGGACTGGTTGTAGCGGCGGGTGAAGAGCCGTCGCCAGTGCAGCGGCACCGGAACGAAGAGGTCGGCATCGTTCAGGAGCGGGGCGCCGGCGCGGGCCATCCAGCCGGCGAAGGGGCCGACCATGTCGAGCCGGTCGCCATGCTTGAAGGCAAGGACCATGCGCCGCCCGGCACCGCGATAGAGGAAGACAGCGGCGCCGCGGTCCCAGGCGGGCGGATCGGCTTCGCAGTTCTCGCAGTGATCGCCGATCTCCGCCTCACCGATCAGCGGCGCGCCGCAGGTGGTGCAGGCCGAGCCGGTGACGAAATGCGTCTCGCGCCAGCAGGCCGGGCAGAGGCCGTGCGCCGCATCGGTTGCCTCGTGGCAGGCGAGGCAGCGCGGCGGGTAGATCGCGTCGATCAGGGTGGTTTTCAGCTCCGCCAGCATGGTAACGCTCCGATCCGCCCATCCCTGCCCGGCGAGGTCCGCGCCATGAAGATTCCTCCGCGTCTTTTCGACACCGAGCTTCTGGCCCAGCGCCGGGCTCGGGCGCAGGCCGGCACTCCGGCGGACTTCCTGCATCGGGAGGCGGCCGTCGAGATCTCAGAAAGGCTGAGGGAGGTTAACAGAACGTTTCGGGCACCTGCGCTGGTCACCGGATGGCCGGACGTATGGCGCGAAACCCTGGCCGGGGCCGGGCTGCACAGCCTGACGGCGGTGCCCGATGCCGAGGTGCTGGACCTCGCGGAAGCCGCGCATGACGTGGTGATCCACGGGCTTGCGCTGCACTGGGCGAACGACCCGGTGGGCCAGCTGGTGCAGGCGCGGCGGGCACTCGCCCCCGACGGGCTTTTCCTCGGGGTCCTGTTCGGCGGGCTGACGCTCCACGAATTGCGGGCGGCGTTCGCGGAAGCCGAGGCGGAGATCACCGGGGGGCTGAGCCCGCGGGTGGCACCGATGGGCGAGATCCGCGATCTGGGCGGGCTGTTGCAGCGCGCGGGTTTTGCGCTGCCGGTGGCCGACACCCTGCCGCTGACGGTGGATTACGCGACGCCGCTCGACCTGATGCGCGATCTGCGGGCGATGGGCGAGACCAATGCGCTGGTCGATCGCAACCGTGGACCGCTCGGGCGCGACCTGCTGGCACGAGCCTGCGCGATCTATGCGCGCAACTACGGGCGGGCGGACGGGCGGGTCGGCGCGACCTTCGAGATGGTGGTGCTGACCGGATGGGCGCCCGGGCCGGGCCAGCAGCAGCCGCTCCGGCCGGGCTCGGCGACGGCGCGGCTCGCCGATGCACTGGGGGTGGCGGAGCGGAGCGCCGGCGAGAAGCCCGGCGGCAGCTGACCGGTCGGCGGCCGGGGCGGCTTTGACGCTGGCGCAGCGCGGGCTAAATCCCTGTCCTGGCCGTGGATTGCCTAGGACGGAACCGACATGTATGACGCCACGATGCAGGAACTGCCCGTGACACTCGACTCTCCCGGCGAAGGCCGTCTGGCCCATGCCCAGCCGGACCATCCGCCGGTTCCGGTGGCCAAGGTGGGGGTCGTGCTGGCCAATCTCGGCACGCCCGATGCGACCGACTACTGGTCGATGCGGCGGTATCTGAACGAGTTCCTTTCGGATCGGCGGGTGATCGACTATTCACCCTGGCTCTGGCAGCCGCTTCTGCAGCTTGTCATCCTCACGAAGCGGCCGTTCTCGTCGGGTGAGGCGTATCGCAGCATCTGGAACGAGGAGGCCGACGAGAGCCCGCTGCTGACGATCACCAAGGCGCAGACCGCGGCAGTGGCCGAGCGGATGCAGGCAGCCCACGGCGACCGGGTCGTGGTGGATTTCTCGATGCGCTACGGCAACCCCTCGACCATCGACGTCATCACCCGGCTGAAGGAGCAGGGCTGCGAACGGATCGTGTTCTTCCCGCTCTATCCGCACTATTCCGCGACCACGACGGCGACCGCCAACGACCAGGCATTCCGGGCGCTGATGAAGCTGGCGTGGCAGCCGGCGATCCGCACGGTGCCGTCCTATCACGATCATCCGCTCTATATCGATGCGCTCGCGAAATCGGTGGAAGCCGCCTATGCCGGGCTCGATCATCGGCCGGACGTTCTGGTGACAAGCTATCACGGCATGCCGCTGCGCTATCTCACCCAGGGCGATCCGTATCACTGCAACTGCCAGAAGACGACGCGGCTCCTGCGCGAGCGGCTCGGCTTCTCGAAGGAAGAGGTTCAGGTCACCTTCCAGTCGCGCTTCGGCACGGAGGAGTGGTTGCAGCCCTATACCGTCGAGCACGTGGCCCGGCTCGCCGAGGCCGGAAAGAAGCATATCGCGATGATGGCACCGGCGTTTTCCTCGGATTGCGTCGAGACGCTCGAGGAGATCAACGAAGAGATCAAGGAGGCGTTCGAGGAGGCCGGGGGCGAGAGCTTCACCTACATCCCGTGTCTCAACGCCGATCCGGCGCATGTCGACATGATGATGTCGATCCTTGAGCGTGAGATGGCCGGCTGGGTCTAGGCCCGCTGCTCGGGAACATTGGCGATTGGACGCAGCGAGGACACCAGCGCCGCGCAGGCGGCCACAGGACGGCCGCGCCAAGTCCGGCTTCCGTCGTTTATGACGATCTCGCCGTTGGCGAGGCTCGCGACGAACGTCCCCTGTACAGAGACGCAGCTGGACAACTGGATTGTGTGATACATGCTGTTTCCACCCAAACTAGTCTGGCCCGGCGGATTCCACCGCACTCGCAATAAGAACACCCTATAGTTGCCATTGTGTAAAGGTGAATACGCCCTCTGTGACACTTTGTGTCGGGGAATGCGCGAACTCTCAAAGCAGATCGCGCAGCACCGGGATGAGCGGGAGATCCGCCGCCGGCATCGGGTAATCCTTCAATTCCAGCGTCTTGACCCATTTCAGCGCCACGTGCTCCCTCGCGATCGGCACGCCCTCCCATTTGCGGCAGACAAAGAGCGGCATCAGCAGGTGGAAGTCGGAATACGAGTGACTGGCGAATGTCAACGGCGCGAGACAGCTTGCCCAGGTGTCGATTCCGAGCTCTTCGTGCAGTTCCCGGATCAGAGCCGATTCGGGAGATTCGCCGGCTTCGATCTTGCCGCCGGGGAATTCCCAGAGGCCGGCCATGGGCCGGCTCTCTGCGCGCCGGGCAATCAGGACGCGGTTGTCGCGGTCGACGAGGGCGACGGCGGACACCAGCACAAGTTTCAAGAGCGGTAATCCGCGTTGATCTCGATGTAGCGGTGGGTCAGGTCGCAGGTCCAGACGGTCGCGGAGCCGTCGCCGATGCCGAGATCGACGCCGATTTCTATCTCGGCCCGCTGCATGTAGGCGGCCCCCGCGGCTTCGGTGTAGGCGGGGGAGACCCAGCCCTGCTCGGCCACGGGGATGTCGCCGAAGCGGATCGAAAGGCGGTCGCGGTCGGCGGCGGCGCCCGACTTGCCGACCGCCATGACCACCCTGCCCCAGTTCGGGTCCTCGCCGGCGAGAGCGGTCTTGACCAGAGGCGAATTGGCGATGGCGAGACCGACCTTGCGGGCATCGGCGTCGTTCGCAGCGCCGGCAACCGAAACCGTGACGAACTTGGTGGCGCCCTCGCCATCGCGAACGACCTGGTGGGCGAGGTCGCGCATCACGTCCTCGAGCGCGGTTGCGAAGGCGGAGGCGTCCGGATCGTCGCGGCCGGTGATCGGCGCGGCGCCGCTCGCACCGGTGGCGGCCATGATCAGCGTGTCGGAGGTCGAGGTGTCGCCGTCGACGGTGATGCAGTTGAAGGTCCGGTCGGAGATCTCCGCGACCATCTCCTGCAGGAGCGCCGGCGCAACGGCGGCATCGGTGAACAGGAAGACCAGCATCGTCGCCATGTCGGGCGCGATCATTCCCGAGCCCTTGGCGAAGCCGGCGATCGCGACCGGGGTGCCGCCGATCTCGAGCCGCGCGGCGGCACCCTTCGGGAAGGTGTCGGTGGTCATGATGGCGCGAGCGGCTCCTTCGCCGCCATCTACAGAGAGGTTGTCGCGAAGGGTGTCCATCACTGCGGTGATGCGCTCGACCGGAAGTTTCTCTCCGATGACGCCGGTAGAGGCGACGAAGACGTGGCGCTCGGGGATGCCGAGGGCCGCGCTGGTTGCGGCGACTGTCGTGTCGACCGCAGCGCGGCCGGCGCCCCCGGTGAAGGCGTTGGAATTCCCGGAATTGACGAGGATCGCGAAGCCGTCGCGACTTGCGTCACCGGCGGCGAGACCGGCCAGCACCTCTTCGCAATGCAGCACCGGCGTCGAGCGGGTGGCGGAGCGGGTGAACACGCCGGCCATCGCCGATCCGCCGGAAATCTCGACCAGCATGACATCGGTGCGGCCGGGATAGCGCACGCCGGCGGCGGCAGAAGCGAAGCGCACGCCGGCGACGGCGGGCAATGCCGGGAACCCCGCCGGCGGGGCCAACGGGGAGATCGTCATGTCCTTGGCGGATCCGGCCATCGGGGAAAGCCTATTCCGGTGCGACGAGATCGGTTTCGCGGATCGCCGCCGGCGGCACGTCGACCTCCGGCATGACGATCTCGGCCTCGGCGCGCAGGGCGGCAATCTCGTCCCGCAGGCGCTGCTGGCGGACCTGGTCCTCGAGTTCGGCGCGGACCTCGTCGAGAGTGGGTGCTTCACTCATCCGGGTTTCGGCGAGCTGGATGAGATGCCAGCCGAACTGGGTCTCGACCGGACCGGCCACGGTTCCGGGCTCCATGGCCTGCACCGCCTCATCGAAGGCCGGGACCATCTGGCCGGGGCCAAACCAGCCCAGATCGCCGCCCGATGGCGCCGATGGGCCGACAGAGGATGTACGGGCGGTCTCGGCGAAATCGGCGCCGCCCTCGATCTCGGCCATAAGCTCGGCGGCGCGTTCCTCGGTCTCGACGAGGATGTGCGACGCCTTGTATTCCGTCTGCGGTTCGAAATCGGCGAAGGTGGCGTCGTAGGCAGCCTGGAGCTCGGCTTCCTCGACCGGACCCTCGACGCCCTCGCGGATGCTCGTCATCGCGAGGGCGGCGCGGCGTTCGTTCTCGAGCAGGAGACGGACCTCGAGGGGATCCTCGGCGCCGTCGGCGGAGGCCTTCTCGGCCAAGAGCGTCTGGTCGACGAGCTGCTCGACGAGCCCGGGGAAGAGCTGCTCGTCCGGAGCGCCCTGGATCTGCTGCGGCAGCCGGGCGAGCATGAGGATGAGGTGGCCGAGCGTGATGTCGGTGCCGTTGACTGTCGCCAGGACCGTGCCGGCGTCGTAGGCGGCCGCTGCCGGGGGCTCGGCGGTCTGGGCGAAGGCGGCACCGGACAGGACGAACCCGGCGAGCGCCGTGGCGGACAGAAGGTTGCGCATTGAAGTCTCCTGACGCGTGCCGGATCCGCCGGCCCGCTGTGAAATTCGCGACGCCACCCGCAGGGGGGTGGCGTTGACAGGCACGGCCCCGCCGCTTACATCCCAAGCCGGTCGAAACAGGGCAGAACGCGCTTGGCGCAGACTTAGACCGATCGGCGCCGGCGAAGCAAGCGCCCCCCGTTCACGACAATTTCGGTGGGCAGCGCACCGCTCACGGCGTGCTGGAACGGCCCGGCGGGCCAACGATTTGAGGAAGACAGGTTCATGCTGGGACTGGGCGCGATCTCCAAGAAGGTGTTCGGAACGCCGAACGACCGCAAGGTCAAGACGACCCGGCCGATCGTCGATCGGATCAACGCGCTGGAAGACGAATTCCGCGCGCTGGATGATGACGGGCTGATCCTGAAGACCGGCCAGCTGCGCGACCGGCACCAGCAGGGCGAGAGCCTCGACGACCTTCTGCCGGAGGCCTTCGCCAATGCCCGCGAAGCGGCCCGGCGCACTCTGGGGCTCAGGCCCTTCGACGTGCAGTTGATCGGCGGCATCTTCCTTCACCAGGGCAACATCTCGGAGATGAAGACCGGCGAGGGCAAGACGCTGATGGCGACGCTTCCGGTCTATCTCAATGCGCTCACCGGCCGCGGCGTGCATGTCGTGACAGTCAACGATTACCTCGCGCGGCGCGACGCGGAATGGATGGCAAAGGTCTATCATGCGCTGGGGCTCAGCGTCGGCGTCGTGGTGCCGGGAATGTCGGAGCCCGACAAGAAGCGGGCCTATGCCGCCGACGTGACTTATGCCACCAACAACGAGCTCGGTTTCGACTACCTGCGCGACAACATGAAGGCTGATCTCGATCAGGTGCTGCAGCGCGACCATTATTTCGCGATCGTCGACGAAGTGGATTCGATCCTCGTGGACGAGGCGCGTACGCCGCTGATCATTTCCGGGCCGAGCCAGGATCGCTCGGAACTCTACATCGCCATCGACAAGCTGATCCCCGAACTGGTGCCGGAGCATTACGAGCTCGACGAGAAGCAGCGCACGACGACGCTCACCGAAGAAGGCAACGAGTTCGTCGAGCAGCGGCTGCACGAGATGGGGCATCTCGCGGAGGGCCAGTCGCTCTACGACCCCGAAAGCACGAATATCGTCCATCACGTCAATCAGGCGCTGCGCGCCCATGTGCTGTTCCGACGCGACAAGGATTACATCGTCCGCAACGGCGAGGTCGTGCTGATCGACGAGTTCACCGGCCGGATGATGACCGGACGGCGGCTTTCGGAGGGCCTGCATCAGGCGATCGAGGCCAAGGAAGGCGTGCAGATCCGGCCCGGAGAACGTGACCCTCGCGAGCGTGACCTTCCAGAACTATTTCCGGCTCTACGAGAAACTCGCCGGCATGACCGGGACCGCCGCGACCGAGGCCGCGGAATTCGCCGAGATCTACGGGCTGGGGGTGGTCGAGGTCCCGACGAACAAGCCGATCGCGCGCGTCGACCATGACGACCAGGTGTTCCGCAGCGCGCGCGAGAAGTACGAGGCGATCGTCGAGGAGATCAAGCGCGCCCACGAGGCCGGGCAGCCGATCCTCGTCGGCACGACCTCGATCGAGAAGTCCGAGGAGATTTCGACGCAGCTCAAGGCGGCGAAGATCCCGCACAACGTGCTCAACGCGCGGTATCACGAGCAGGAAGCCAAGATCATCGCCGATGCCGGCAAGCCGGGCGCGGTGACCATCGCGACGAACATGGCCGGGCGCGGCACCGACATCCAGCTCGGCGGCAATGTCGAGATGCGGGTGTTCGAGGAACTGGAGGCTGCCGGCGAGGACGCCGATCCGGTGGCGATCCGCGCGCGGGTCGAGGCGGAAGTGACCGACGCCAAGGAGAAGGCCATCGCGGCGGGCGGGCTCTACGTGCTCGCGACCGAACGCCACGAAAGCCGCCGCATCGACAACCAGCTGCGGGGCCGCTCGGGCCGCCAGGGCGACCCGGGGCGCACCAACTTCTATCTCAGCCTCGAAGACGACCTGATGCGGATCTTCGGGTCCGACCGGCTCGATTCCATGCTCGGCAAGCTCGGGATGAAGGAGGGCGAGGCGATCGTCCATCCCTGGGTGAACAAGGCACTCGCCAAGGCGCAGGGCAAGGTCGAGGCGCGCAACTTCGACATCCGCAAGAACCTGCTGAAATACGACGACGTGATGAACGATCAGCGCCGGGCGATCTTCAGCCAGCGCCGGGAGATCATGGAAGCGCGCGATCTCTCGGAGGTGACGCGCGACATGCGCCACCAGGTGGTGAGCGATCTGGTGGCGGAACATGTGCCGGCGAAGGCCTATGCCGACCAGTGGGACATCGAGGGGCTGGACGCCGCAGTGAAACATGTGCTTCGGACGTGTCGCTGCCGATCGCCGACTGGGCCGACGAGGAAGGCGTGGACGACGAGATCATCCGCGAGCGCCTGACCGAGGAGGCCGACCGGCTGATGGCGGCGAAGGCCGCGCGCTACGGCACCGAAACGATGCGCTCGGTCGAGAAGCAGGTGCTGTTGCAGACCATCGACCAGAACTGGCGCGATCACCTGATCACGCTCGATCATCTCAGGAGTGTCGTGGGTTTCCGGGGCTACGCCCAGCGCGACCCGCTCAACGAATACAAGTCCGAGGCGTTCTCGCTGTTCGACGGGCTGCTGACCAAGCTGCGCTCGGAAGTGACCCGCATGCTGGCGCATGTGCAGGTGATGACGGCCGAGGAACAGCAGGCAATGGCCGCGGCGTTGCAGGCCCGGGCGGCCGAGGAGCAGGCGAAGCTCTCCGCGAGCCATCCCGAAGCGGCACCGGAGCGCACCCCGGAGATGGCGGGAGCCGGAGCAACGGCGCCGGCCGCGGCGGCGCGTTCGGCCACGGTTGTGTCGGGTCCGGTCGATCCCGACGATCCGGCGAGCTGGGGCAGCAGCGGGCGGAACGATCCCTGCCCCTGCGGATCGGGCAGGAAATACAAGCACTGCCACGGAAAGGTCTGACGCGGGCCCACGGGGCGGGGCTATGCCTCAGGCGGCGAGCCAGCGGGACATCGCCGCGTTTACGGCTTCGGGACATTCGAGCACCGGCAGATGGCCGGTACCGGGGATGATCTCGAGGGTCGATCCGGCGAGGGCCGCGTGCATCGACCGGTGTGCAGCAACAGAGCAGAGCGGATCGTGCTCGCCGCAGAGCACCAGCGAAGGGAGCCGCGCGCCGGCGAGCATCGCGGTCTGGTCGGGCCGGTCGCGTAGCGCTCGCAATTGTCGGGCGAAGACATCCAGACCAAGGCTGCGGGCCATGTCGAGGGCAAGGGTCTCGATGGCCGCGCGCCGCGGACCCGGCACCGTGTAGTAGGGCAGCATTTCGCTGCGCATCACCGATTCGAGGCCGTCCGTCGCGGCGCGGGCGATCTGGGGTTCGCGGCGTTCGGCGATGCGGGGCGGTTCGCTGCCGGCGACCGTGTCGAGCAAGGCGATGCGCTGCACCCGTTCGGGCGCCTGCGCGAGCATCTCGAGGGCGACGATCCCGCCCATCGACAGCCCGGCCAGCGCGAAGCGCAGCGGGGCCGCGCAGAGGATGCGATTCGCGATCTCGGAAATGGAGGCGCCTTCGGTCAGCGCCGCGACATGAATCGTGTGATGGCAGGACAAGGCGGCGATCTGAGGTCCGTAGAGCCGGGCATCGCAGAGCAGACCGGGGATCAGGACGAGCGGCGTCACGGGGCGACCCGTCCGGGCAGGGAAATCGGCATGATCGGTTGTCCGACACGTGGGAACATGGAGGCCCCACATGCGCCAAAAACGTAGCCATCGGCAAGGCGCTTTCGCCGGGCGTTTCAGCCCGGTCGCGCCGGCGGGCCACTCGAGTTGCGCCGAACGAGTGTCGGGGGCAGACACACCGCGCGCGCCTGCGGACTGCCGCTCCCGACAGCCTTTCCCAGAAGATCGACTGTCGCCTCGACCATCTGCGCGGCATCCTGCCGGATCGTCGTCAGGTCGTAGGTCGGCCAGGAGGCGAGGCGCACATCGTCGAACCCGACGACGGCGACGTCTTCGGGGATCCGCAGGCCGCGTTCGGATCGCAGCACGTCCATAGCCGCAAAAGCCATCATGTCGTTGGCCACGAAAATCGCGTCCGGAGGGTCGGCCCGATCGAAGAGCGCGCGGGTCGCCGCCTGGGCTCCCTTGCGGCTGTAGCCACCATCGACGATCCCACCGGGCGGTATCCCCGCCTCGGCAAGCTCTGCTTCGAAGCCTGCGCGCCGATCACAGGCGGAGGTCGTGTGCCAGAGACCGCCGATATGGGCGATGCGGCGACGCCCGGTCTCGAGGAGATGGCGCGTCGCGAGCCGGGCGCCCTCGAAGCCATCGGTCGTGACCGAGTTGAACGCCCCATTGTCGCTGCGGCGACCGAAATACACAACCGGCAGGCCCTCGGCGCTGCAGCGCTCCGCGAGCCCGTCGGAAAGCGCGATCGCTGCCATGATCATGCCCTCGACCTTGTAGTCGAGAATGCTGGCAATAACGTTTTCGGAACTGCTTTCGCCGGGGTGCTGCATGAACACCATCAGGTGCAGTCCGACATCCTGAAGGGCCGGAGAGAGACGTTCGATCGCGTCGACATAAAAGGGGTTGTGCGTGTTCCCCATCACGAGGCCGACGATATTGGAGCGTCCTGTGATCAGCGAGCGGGCGAGCACATTCGGGCGGTAACCCAGTTCGGCGGCGGCCGCGCGGACCTTTGCGGCCGACGCGGCGGAGACGCGCCCCTTATGCGAAAAGACCCTGCTGACGACCGACTGGCTGACCCCGGCCAGACGAGCGACGTCGAGGGAAGTCGGCGTCATGCGGGTCATCGGCCACCCCGGCGGGTTTCTGTCGCGCTTGCGCTGTCCGGCATCCTGCCTCTTTCCGTCATGCTGTGAGCCTAGACGATCGCGCGGCCGGAAATGGATCGGCCTGTCGGATCGAGCAATTGTCAGCCCCGACAAAACGGAACCCTGTTTACCCTATGCCAGAGATTCCGAAAAAAACAATATCAATCAGAAAATCGGAATTCCTGACAACCGGGACTGACGTGGCCGGGTCGCTTCGCTATGGTCGTGTCATGGCGGGCAACGGGACTCCTGACGCAGCGGAAATGGGCGGCTATCTCGCCTTCTTTCGTCTAGCCGCCGGACTTAAGGATACGCTGCGCAGCGGCATGACAGTGGCGGGTCGAGCGGAGAGCACGGCGGAGCACAGCTGGCGGCTGGCCCTGATGGCGCTGACGCTGGAAGAGAGGCTGCCGGAGATCGACTGCGACCGGCTTATCCGGCTGTTGATCCTGCATGACCTCGCGGAGGCCCTGACGGGGGATACGCCCGCGCCGGAGCAATCTGGTGACAAGCGGAAAGCGGAGCGGGCCGCGATGGCGGAACTGCTGCGGCCCCTGCCCGAGCGGGTGGCTGCGCGCCTGCGCGACCTCTGGGACGAGTATGACGCTGCCGAAACGCCGGAGGCACGTCTCGCGAAGGGTCTCGACCGGTTCGAGACCGTCCTCCACCATGTCGAGGGCACCAATCCGCCGGGTTTCGATTACCGCTTCAATCTCGATTATGGCCGCACGCACACCGATGCCCATCCTGTGCTGGCGACGCTGCGCGGCCCGATCGACGCGGAGACGGCAGAGCGGGCCGAGGCGGCGACCCCGCGCGGGATTGATTGAGGTCAAAGCCAACGGCGCGTGGAACCTGTTGTGTGGCGCTTGATCCAGAATCGACCCTCAGCCCCCGTGAAGGAAAAGCAGCGATGAGCGACAGACGCAATGCAATCTGGTTCGAGACCCTTGCCCGCGGCGACGTGGAGCTTGTCGGCGGCAAGAACTCCTCGCTGGGCGAGATGGTCCAGACCCTCGGCGCCAAGGGCATCCGCGTGCCGCCCGGCTTCGCGACCACCGCCGATGCCTTCCGGGCCTTCATCTCGGACAACGGTCTGAACGCACTCATCGACGAGACCATGGCGCGGCTCGACGCCAAGAAGGTCACGCTGCAGGAGGCCGGGCGGACCATCCGCGCGGCGATCGTCGCCGGCGACTGGCCGCAGGACACCTTTGACGAGATCGTCGCCTGCTACCGCGAATTGTCGCAGCGCGCCGGCGTGGCCGATCTGCCGGTCGCCGTGCGCTCCTCGGCGACGGCAGAGGATCTGCCCGATGCGAGCTTCGCCGGGCAACAGGAGACGTTCCTGAACGTGCGCGGAGAGGCGGCCCTGCTGGATGCCTGCCGGCGCTGCTACGCCTCGCTCTTCACCGACCGGGCGATCAGCTACCGCAAGGTGCAGGGTTTCGAGCACGACAAGGTGGCGCTTTCGGTCGGCGTGCAGCAGATGGTGCGCTCGGATATCGGCGGCTCGGGGGTGATGTTCTCGATCGATACCGAGAGCGGGTTCGACAAGGTGGTGCTGATCAACGCCGCCTGGGGGCTGGGGGAAAACGTCGTGCAGGGGGCGGTGACGCCGGACGAATACCAGGTGTTCAAGCCGCTCCTCGAGAAGCCGGGCCTGAAGCCGATCGTCGAGAAGAAGGTCGGCGCAAAGGAGCGCAAGATGATCTATGCCGGCCTCGAGGGCGGCGACATCAAGAACGTGCCGACCTCGAAGGCGGAGCGCGCGGCCTTCGTGCTGAGTGATGACGAGATCCTCGAGCTGGCCCGCTTCGCGGTGACCATCGAGACCCATTACGGCCAGGCGATGGACATGGAATGGGCCCGCGACGGCGAGACGGGCGAGCTCTTCATCGTGCAGGCGCGGCCCGAAACCGTGCAGTCGCGGGCGGTGGCCGGCGCGCTGAAATCCTACACGGTCCACAGCCACGGACCGGAGATCCTGCGCGGGCTGAGCGTCGGCGAGGCGGTGGTGGCCGGCCGGATCTGCCTGATCGAACATGCCCGCGACATCGAGAAGTTCGTCGACGGCGCGATCCTCGTCACCTCCACCACCGATCCGGACTGGGTGCCGATCATGAAGCGGGCGGCCGGGATCATCACCGACCATGGCGGGCGCACGAGCCATGCGGCGATCGTGAGCCGCGAATTGGGCCTGCCGGCGATCGTCGGAACCGGCAACGCGACGCATGTCCTGCATGACGAGCAGGAGGTCACGGTGTCCTGTGCCGAGGGCGACGAGGGCATCATCTATGCCGGCACGTCGGAGTTCTCGGTGGAGGAGGTGCGGCTCGACAACTTCCCGGAGACCCGCACCAAGATCATGCTCAACCTCGCGAATCCCGCCGCCGCCTATCGCTGGTGGCGGCTGCCGGTGGACGGCGTCGGGCTGGCGCGGATGGAATTCGTGGTCAACAACGCGGTGAAGGTCCATCCGATCGCGCTGTTGCGCTACGACGAGCTCAAGGACGAGGAAGCGCGCGAGGCGATCGCCACCCTGACCCGCGGCTACGAGGAGAAGGGCGATTACTTCGTCGATGTTCTCGCCCGCGGGCTCTCGCGGATCGCGGCGGTCTGCTACCCCAAGCCGGTCATCGTGCGGATGAGCGATTTCAAGACCAACGAATATGCCGAGCTTCTGGGCGGGCGGCAGTTCGAGCCGAAGGAGGAGAACCCGATGATCGGGTTCCGGGGGGCCTCGCGCTACTACTCGCCGCGCTATCGCGACGGGTTTGCCCTCGAATGCCGGGCGATCCGCAAGCTGCGCGAGGAGATGGGCTTCGACAATGTGGTGGTGATGATCCCGTTCTGCCGCTCGCCGGGCGAGGCCGACCGGGTGCTCGAGGTGATGGAGAGCGCCGGGCTCGGGCGCGGGCGGAACGGGCTCGAGGCCTATGTGATGTGCGAGATCCCGACGAACGTGATCCGGGCGGAGGATTTCGCCGACCGCTTCGACGGCTTCTCGATCGGGTCGAACGATCTCACGCAGTTGACCCTCGGGCATCGACCGGGATTCCGAGGAGCTGGCCTCGCTCTTCGACGAGCGCGACGAGGCGGTGCTCTGGATGATCCGCACGGTGATCGAGAAGGCGCATGCCAAGGGCCGCAAGGTCGGGTTCTGCGGGCAGGCGCCGAGCAACGATCCGGGCTATGCGCGCCTTCTGGTCGAGGCGGGCATCGACACGATCTCGGTGACGCCCGACAGTTTCCTCGCGGTCAAGCAGAACGTCGCCGAGGCCGAGAAGGGCTGATGCGCAGCGTCAGTCGGAGGTGACGATCAGGCCGATCACGATCACCGCGAGGCCGACGAGCGCAACGGTGTAGGTGCCGGCCCCAGAACCGGGCATGCCTGCCGATCCGGGCATCGTGGAGGAGCCCGCCGGCTCTTCCGCCGGGATCGGTTCGACCACCGCGACGTCCACGGTCTCGAAGACCGGCGAGCCCGCGCGGGCACCGGATGCCGTCAGGCCGGAAAGCCCGATGCAGAGCGCGAGCGCGAAGGAAAAGAAGCGGCGCATGAAATGTCCCCCATATGTTGTGGGCGACACCCTAGCAACATCAACAGAGGGCGTCAATCTGACGGCGCCTGGGTCCTCAGTTCGAGGCGGCGACGGCCACGGCGGCGACAACCACCACGAAGCCGAGGATGCCGAAGATGCTGGAGCCGGTCGAGGCGATGCTGCCGACGGTCGAGCCTGCGCTGCCGAGCGAGGCCTGAGACGGGCCCGAGGAACCGGCACCGGCATCCTCCGGCACCGGGATCGGCTCGAAGGTGGCATCCGGGCTCGCGGCCATCGGCGTGGGGGGCGCGGAGGTCTGGGACATCACCGGGCTGACGGATCCGAGGCCGAGGCAGAGAGCGAGAAACAGCGCGAAAATCCGGTGCATGGCTTGGTCCCCTCGTGAATTTGCGGGACGCTAGACAGTCCGGCTTCCGGGGTCAATTGCCGGCGCGACCATCGGCGTTCGCGCGCCAGTGCGGCCGCGTGGAGCGGGCCGGGGCTCGGAAGGACGCCTGATTTCAGAGGGATTCCAGCAGGATGCGGATCCGCTCGAGGGCGGTGCGGATATTGTCTTCGGAATTGGCATAGGAAAAGCGCAGATAGCCCTCGCCGAAGGCGCCGAAGCTGGTGCCGGCGACGGTGGCGACGCCGGCTTCGGCGAGGAAGCGGTCCTGGGCCTCGCGGGAGGTCAGGCCGGTGCCCTCGATGTTGGGGAAGGCGTAGAACGCGCCGGCGGCGTCGGCGCAGCGGATGCCCGGCAGCGCGTTCAGGCCGTCGACGATCACCCGGCGGCGGCGGTCGAAGGCGGCGACCATCTCGTGCACCGCGTCCTGCGGGCCGGTGAGGGCCTCGATGCCCGCGTGCTGGGTGGCGGCGTTGACGCAGGAATGGTCGTTGATGCAGAGCCGGGTGACCGCGTCGACAAGGCTCGACGGCCAGACCGCGAAGCCGAGCCGCCAGCCGGTCATCGCGTAGGTCTTGGACCAGCCATCGAGCATTATCAGTCGGTTACGGATGGAGGGGTAGCTCAGGAGGCTGACGTGTTCGCGGCCGTCGTAGAGCATCTGGCTGTAGATCTCGTCGGAGAGGAGGGCGACGTTCGGGTGGGCCTCGAGGCCTTCGACCAGCCGGTCGATCTCGGCCTTGGGGGTGACGCCGCCCGTAGGATTGGCGGGGGAATTGATGATGATGAGGCGGGTTGCAGGGGTGATCTGGGCGAGCACGGTTTCGGCGTCGAAGGCGAATCCGTTTTCCTCGGCGAGACGGATCGGAACAGGGGTAGCACCGGAATAGCGGATGACGCTCTCGTAGATCGGGAAGCCCGGATTGGGGTACATGATCTCCGCGCCGGGTTCGCCGAACATCAGCATTGCGAAGAACATCGTGGGTTTGCCACCGGGAACGACCACTACATCTTGGGGGTCCACCTCCGCGCCGTGGCGGCGGTGCAGGTCGGCGGCGACGGCCTCGCGCAGGGCCGGCAGGCCGTTGGCGGGGGTGTAGCCATGGGCGCCGTCGCGCAGGGCCTTAACGCCGGCTTCGACGATGTTCTCGGGCGTGCGGAAGTCGGGCTGGCCGATGCCGAGATTGATGATGTCGTGGCCT
The DNA here is from genome assembly GCA_963825715.1 of uncultured Alphaproteobacteria bacterium. Lineage (GTDB taxonomy): Bacteria > Pseudomonadota > Alphaproteobacteria > Rhodobacterales > Rhodobacteraceae > Amaricoccus. The sequence goes on from CAWGUH010000021.1 coordinate 192,651, forward strand.
TCGGCGGCGAGTTTCTGGGCTCGGGCGAGAACGTCGAAGGCGCTCTCGGTGCCGAGGCGGGAGAGCGAGGCGGCGGTCTGGAGCATGGGGTTTTCCCGGATTTCGGCTGTATTCATCCTGTATTCCTGCCGTACGCATCCTGTACGTACAACGGGCCATGCGTCCGCGAGCGAAATTCGCTTCCGGGCGGCAGGAAAGAAGGAGGGACGGGATGCGGTTCAACGGAGGGATGGCGGCCGGATTGCTGCTCGGGCTGGCAGCCTGTGCGGCCGAGACGCCGTCGCAGCGGATCGCGGCGGGGATGCCGGCGGAAGTGGCCGCGTTGCGCGCCGGGCTCGGGACGGTCTGCACGCCGAACGAGACCGACATCCTGCTCGAGGGGCTGGCCCTGCTCGCCGATGCCGCGCGGCCCGAGGCGCTCAGCGCTTCGCAGAGGGCGGCGATCCCGCGACGGGACGAGGCGTTCCGGGCGCGCTATCCCGAGGTCTCGCCGGAATGCCGGGCGCGGCTGACGGAGCTTGCCGGGCCGAGCCCGTTCGGCGGGACACCGTTCACGCTTTAGGGAGCGGCGCGACTGGAGCGGCTTGCGCGACCTCGGCCTGCCGGGGGATGGCGCTCCGTCGCGTGTGCGGGGCGGTTCTTGGTGACGGCAAGTCGTCTGCTACTGGTGGTCGCCTTTGGATGGGAAGCGCCAGCCCGCCCGGACGGTCAGGCGCTCGCCCCGCACCTTCGGCTCGTTCGAGGCGAAGAGAGGTGTCCGGAGCAGTGACTCCGGCGTGATTGCGGGCCCGGCGGCGCGGGACCGCGCCACCGGGAGGTCGGAATTCAGTCCGCGGTCCGAAGCACCAGATGGGGCTGGCCGTCGGAGGTCTTCTCGACCGTGCGGCCGTGGGGACCGACGGTCGCCACGACGCGGCGGCGCAGGACCGGCATCGCCGCGATGTCGGCCACGTCGACCGGAGCATCGAACTGCAGCGACACCTTGTGCCAGCCGGCCTTGCTCAGACGCTGGAGGCCGCGGATCTCGGCGGCGAAAGGCTTGCCGAGATAGCGGCCCCGTACCCGCTGGCCGACCGAGAGACCGGGGGTGGACGGCGCATCGGCGGCGGCGTGGAGCGTGTTCCAGTCGCGGTAGCCGTGCTGTCTTGCCACGAGTTCCAGCGCGCGGCCGTGGCCGATTTCGGTGCCGGCGTCGGAGAGGCCGGCGCGCAGGCGTTTCGCCTGATCCTTGAGCACGGCGACGGCGGGAAGCGTATTTGAATTGGTCATCACATACCTCGAAAAGGCCGAAGGCGCGGATATCGAACGGGGCTCGCATTGCCGTGGACCGCATTCAGCCGGGTTCCGGATGATGTGATCGGAGTGCGAAGGCTTCACCGTGGCTTGCGCCAGCGAGCGGCAGGCGCCTTCCGCCCGAGCCGTCGAGATGGGAAGCCGGGGCGCCGCTGTCAAGCCGGGGCGGTATCGCGCCCGCTGCGGGTGTTCAGGGCAAGGAGCAGGATGGTGGCGGCGACGCCGGCGGCGTTCACGAGGAGCGCGTCGGGCCAGAGGCAGGCGAGGCCGGCAGCGAGGGCGATGGCGCGGAGCAGCAGGCCGAGCGGGTGTTCCATGCAGCCCTGCAGTCCGGCGGCCAGGGCGTAGATGCCGACGACGGCGAAGCCGAAGATGGTGAGGGCCTCGCCCCAGCTGCCCGACAGGAGCGGCGTGTAGGCGAAGAGCACCGGCACGATGTAGAGGCCCTTGGCGAGCTTCCAGCTCGTCACGCCGGTGGCCATGGGGGGGGATTTGGCGATGGCCGCGGCGGTGAAGGCGGCGAGACAGACCGGGGGCGTCACGTTCGAATCCTGGCTGAGCCAGAAGATGATCATGTGCGCGGCCAGAAGCGCCGCCAGCGCGGTCTCGGGGCCGACGGTCATGTCGCGGAGCGGGGCCGCGACCTCGAGCGGCAGGGAATGGACGAGGGCGGCGGCGTCGGCATGGGACATCGGCTCGGCCAGCAGGGCGAGCGCGTCGGGGCGGGCGAGCATCAGGATCGGCTGGGCGGTGGCGGGCAGGGTGCCGGCGGCGATGGCGTCGATCACCGCGAGATCGGAGATCATGCCGGCCAGCGCCGGGGCCGAGAGGGTGGCGAGCACGATGTAGGCCGCCGTCACCGGCAGGCCCATGCCGAGCACCAGCGAGGCGAGCGCGATCAGCAGGATCGCCAGCAGGAGGCTGCCGCCGGCCCAGTCGGCGATCATCAGGCTGAAGGTGTTGCCGACGCCGGCGGTGGCGATGACGTTGACGATGAGCCCCACCGAGCAGAGCAGCACGGCGGAGGTGATCATGTTGCGCGCGCCCATCTCGAGCGCCTCCCAGATCGCGCGCGGGCCCATCGGGCGCTTGGTGAGCCAGCTCGAGACGATCACCATCACGACGCCGATCACCGCGGCATAGGACGGGGTGAAGCCCGAGACCAGCAGGCCGATCAGCACGGTGATCGGGATGATGAAGCTGGCGCCGCCGTCGCGGAGCGCCGTGCCGAGGGTGCGGCCTTCGGCGGGCAGCGGCGCGAGGTTGAGGCGGCGGGCCTCGATGCGGACGAAGAAGGCGACCGAGAGGAAGTAGAGCAGGGCCGGCAGGGCGGCGGCGGCGACGATGGTCTCGTAGGAGATCTGGGTGAAGGCGGCCATCACGAAGGCGCCGGCGCCCATGATCGGGGGCATGAGCTGGCCGCCGGTGGAGGCAGCGGCCTCGACGCCGGCGGCGAATTTCGGCGCATAGCCCGCGCGCTTCATCAGCGGGATGGTGATGACGCCCGTGGAGGCGGTGTTGGCGATGGCCGAGCCCGAGATCGTGCCGGTGAGGCCCGAGGCCACCACCGCGACGAGGCCGGGCCCGCCGGTGAGCTTGCCGGCGATGACCCGGGCGAGGTCGATGACGAATTCGCCCGCGCCGGAGCGGATCAGGAAGGCGCCGAAGATGATGAAGAGGAAGACGTAGGTCGACGAGATGCGGGCGATGGAGCCGAAGAGCGCGTCGTCGCCGTAGATCGAGCGGAAGAGCACGGTTTCGGCCGAGAGGCCGGGGAAGGAAAAGACGCCGGTGATCCAGCTGCCCCAGAACATGACGTAGCTCATCGCGAGGATGATCAGGATCGGGATCACCGGGCCGGCGGCGCGGCGGCTGAGCTCGATGGCGCCGAGGATCACCACGATGCCGGCGAGCCAGTCGGACCAGATCAGCCGCACGCCGCGGGCGTAGATCGGGTCCTCCGCGAGGGCGAGGTAGATCGCGGAGGCGGCCACCGCGAGGCCGAGCACGATGTCGAAGGCCAGCGCGGCGCGGCTGTGCAGCAGGCCTCGGGTGGCGGGGTAGAGGAGCGCGCAGAGGAGCGCGAAGCCGGCGAAATGGAAGATGTTGCGCTCTAGCTCGGAGAGCCAGGGGAAAAGCGCGAGGAAGAGATGCGCCGCCGACAGGAACACCGCGAGCAGCGATACCGCCCGGCCGAGCGGGCCGGTGAGGTGGCGCAGGCCGGAGGCGGCGGCCTCGGAGGCCGGGGTCTCGTCGGGGATGGCGGTCATCGGCCGGGCCTCGTCCTGCGGGCGGCGAGCCGGAGGCGGGAGGTCCGCGCTCCGGCCGCGACCGGCATCACTCGGCGATCAGGCGCGCGGGGATCTCGAGCCCGGCTTCCTGGAAGTAGCGCAGCGCCCCGGGATGGAGCGGCAGCGGCAAACCGGCGATGGCGCTCTCGAGCGTCATGGCCTGGGTGGCGGGGTGGATCGCCTGCAGGAAGGGCAGGTTCTCGTAGATGGTCTTGGTGATGAGGTAGACGTTTTCCTCCGACACGTCGCCGCGGACCGCGAGGAAGTTGGGCTGGGCGATGGTGTTGAGGTCTTCCTCCTGGCCGGGATAGGTGCCGGCGGGGATGACGTAGCGGGTCCAGAGCTCCTTGCCGCCGTCGGCGGTGGCGATCTCCTCGTCGGTGAAGTCGAGCATGGTCGCGCCGTCGCCCATGCTGGCGAAGAGCTGGCTCACGGCGCCGGCCGGGGCGCCGGCGGGGATGCTCACGCCCTTGACCTGGCCGTTCTGCAGCGCCTCGGCGGAGGGGCCGTAGCCGCCCTCGAAGAGCTCGAAATCGGTCTCGACGTCGAGACCGAGGCCGGCGAGCAGGGTGGCGTTGGAGCCGATGGTGCCGGAATTGCGCGCGCCCAGCGCCACGGTCTCGCCCTTCAGCGCGGCGAAATCGGCGAAGGTGCCGGTGGCGGCGGCATCGGAGGCGACGATGAAGTGCTCGACATTGGGCCAGAGCATGGTGACCGAGCGGAGCGTGTCCTGCGGGCCGTCGGCCTCGATCGGGCCGGTGCCGGTGGCGGCGTAGTAGCCGAAGAGGCCCTGGAGGATGGCGAACTGCGCCTCGTCCTCGCGCAGGAGGCGGATGTTCTCGCCGGAGCCGGCGGAGTTGATGGCGGACATGCCGATGCTCTCGGTGGGCTCGAGCTTGACCTTGACCAGCGTCGAGAGCGCGACGCCGACCGGATAGTAGGTGCCGCCCGTCGAGGCGGTGGCGAGGATGTAGCTGGCTTCCTCGGCCTGGGCGGCGGGCGCGGCGAGGCCGGTGGCGAGCAGGGCGGCGACGGCGAGATTGCGGGCGTGTTTCATGGCGGTGCGGTGCTCCCGTTGGATGTCGTTTCTGGTTTTGTGCCTCCATTGATACCCGGCAGGGGCCGGGGCGCAACGATTTTGGGTCGCCAGATCGGGTTGAGGGCCGGGATGCCCGCGGCTTTGGAGCCGGCTTCGGCGGAGCGCCGGAGGTCGGGAGCGAACCGGATGCGGCCGATCTCCGACGCCATGTCCTTCGCCGCGACGTGGATGGCGCGGGTCCTCGCGCGGCGCGGCAGGCCGTCGATGCAGAGGTTGCCGTTGGCGATGAGGCCGATGATCGGGCGCCCGATGACCTCGGGCTGGCCGCCGATGGACCGGCACATGCTCGGCCGGAGCGCCTCGATCTCTTCGCGAGCCGTCGCCCGTTTCCCGTCGGCGGCGGCCTAGAGGCTTCGGGCGGCGGCGGTAGGCCGGTCTCGGGGATCGAAGCGGCGCGGGGCGAGGCCGGCATGGACCCAGGCGAGGAAGCTCGCGGTGTCGAAGACCGGCAGGCTGGTGGCGGCGCGGATGTCGGCCGACCAGGGGCCCATGTTGGTGCATTCGAGCACGAGGGCACCGAGATCGGGGTGGGCCGCGTGAAAGGCCCGGGCAGCGGCGACGAGATCGGCGCGGGCGGCGTCCGGGTCGAGATCGGGCAGGTCGCCGAGGATGGCGCGGACGAAGGCGCTGCCCCGTGGCGTGCCGCCGACCGGCGTGGCCGGGTCGGCACCGGCGGCGGCGAGATGGTCGGGCGTGAGGTCGGCGGGGGAGATGGTGAGCACGCCGGCGCGGCGGCCGGGGGGCAGCAGGCGCTGGACCGAGGCGACCTGCATCAGCGGCGAGGCGGCGACCGGGACGCCGAGGGCCTCGGCGAGCGGTGCCTGGAACAGCGAGAGGAAGCCGCAACTGGTGGCGACGGCGTCGATGCCTTCGGCCACCAGCGCGCGTCCCTCGGCGATGAAGGCCGGCAGCAGGCCCGCGCCGCGATCGCCCACCGCGCGGGGCGCGTCGGCACCGGGGACGCGGCGGAAGGTGACCGGGAAGGGAAAGGTGTCGGGATGGCCGATATCGCCCGGCGGGCGAGGAAAATGCGTGTCGAGCATGAGGATGCCGAGCCGGGGGGATTGCGGGTCGCGGGTCATGGGGGAGGTTTGCGGCGGCGGGAGGGGCTATGCAAGCGGCTTGGCACGGGCGCGAATGGGGGGTGTGTCTCGAACGCGTCGCCGCGGGGAGCCTGAATCGGTTGAGCTGGGCGAAAGCCGGGCGGGCGCCTTCCCGGGGGTGGCGCTGCGAGGGCGGAGTGGGGCGCTTTATGGAACCACGGACTTGTTCGGTTCGGGCGGAGCGCTTGTGGTGACAAGGCGCCAGCCCGCCGGGACGGGCAGGCGCTCGCCCGGCGCCTTCGGCTCGAGTCCGGGCGGGTGCTCCGGGCCGCTTGCCGCGGCGATGGCCGGCGGGTTAACTCGGCGCGGCAACCCGGAGACATCATGACCGAGACCGAGCCGCGCAGGAGTGTCGCCATCGTCGGGGCGGGGATCGTCGGGGTCGCGACGGCGATCTGGCTCCAGCGGGCCGGGCATGACGTGACGATCGTCGATCCCAAGGGGCCGGGCGAGGCGACGAGCTTCGGCAATGGCGGGATCCTCGCGGCCTGCGCCAGCGTGCCGGTGACGGTCCCCGGCGTGGCGTGGAAGGCGCCGGGGATGCTGCTCGACCGGGACGGGCCGCTCTTCCTGCGCTGGGCGTATCTGCCGCGGCTCCTGCCCTGGCTCGGGCGGTATCTGTCCCATGCGACGGATGCGGAGACGGTGCGGATCGCGCGGGCGCTGCATCCGCTGGTGGGGGACTCTCTCGCGGATCATCAGGCGCTGGCGGAGGGCACCGGGGCGGAGCGGTTCGTGGTGCCTTGCGACTACCTCTATCTCTATCGCGACCGCGCGGAATATGCGGCCGACGGCTATGGCTGGGGGCTGCGGCGGGATGCCGGCTGGGACTGGGAGGAGATCGAGGGCGCGGATGTGCGCGCGGCCGAGCCTCTGGTCGGGGCGGAGCAGGGATTCGCGGCCCGGATGGGGCGGCACGGGCGGATTACCGATCCGGGGGCCTATGTCGGCACACTGGCGGCGGCGTTCGAGCGGCAGGGCGGGCGGATGCGGCGCGCGACGGTGGAGGACGTGGTGACCGAGGGCGGCCGTGTGACCGGGCTGCGCGCCGGCGGCGAGACGCTCGCCTGCGACGACGTGGTGATCGCGGCGGGGGTCTGGTCGGCGAAGCTCTGCGCGCGGCTGGGTCTGACCGTGCCGCTCGAGAGCGAGCGGGGCTACCACATGGAACTGTGGGAGCCGGACGCGATGCTGCGTGCGCCGCTGATGGTGGCGAGCGGCAAGTTCGTGGCGACGCCGATGGAGGGACGGATCCGGCTCGCCGGGATCGTCGAGTTCGGCGGGACCGAAGCCGGACCCACGCGCGGACCGGAGGCGCTTCTGGAGCGCGGGGCGCGGCGGGTGTTTCCCGGTCTTCGCTGGGGCGAGACGCGGCACTGGATGGGCCACCGGCCGGCGCTGGCGGATTCGCTGCCCGCGATCGGGCCGGTGCCGGGGGTCGCGGGGGCCTGGCTCGGCTTCGGGCATCACCATGTCGGGTTGACGGCGGGGGCGATCACCGGGCGGCTTCTGGCGCAGGTGATCGCGGGGCGGCGGCCGAACATCGACCTTGCACCCTATGCCCCGGCTCGGTTTCAATGAGGCGTTCCCCTCGGGGGGTGAACCAACAACAGGGAGACGGGACCATGAACCTCAAGGGGATGATTGCCACCGGAGCGGCGCTGGGCGCGCTGAGTGCCGGTGCGGCGACAGCGGAAACCTGGGACATGCCGCTGGCCTATCCGGCGACGAACTATCATTCGGAGACTGCGGCGAGCTTCGCGGCCTGCGTGAACGCCGCGACCGGCGGCCAGATCGACATCGTCACCCATGCGGGCGGCGCGCTGTTTCCGGGGAGCGACATCAAGCGCGCGGTGCAGACCGGGCAGGCGCCGATCGGCGAGCGGCTGTTGTCGGCCCATGCCAACGAGGACGCGATCTTCGGCTACGATTCGATCCCGTTCCTCGCGACGAGCTTCGACGAGTCGGTGACACTGGCCGGGGCGGCCGAGCCGGTGCTTTCGGAAGTGCTCGACGCGCAGAACCTCGTCTATCTCTATTCGGTTCCCTGGCCGCCGCAGGGGCTTTACGCGCCGAAGGAGATCGCCTCCGGCGCCGATCTCGCGGGGCTGAAGTTCCGCGCCTACAATGCGGCGACCGCACGGCTGGCGGAGCTCGCGGAGATGCAGCCGGTGCAGATCGAGGCGGCGGAGCTGAGCCAGGCTCTGGCGACGGGGGTGGCGGAGAGCTTCGTCTCGTCGGGCTCGACGGGCTATGACGAGAAGGTCTGGGAGCATCTGTCGAACTTCTACACCGTCGATGCCTGGCTGCCGCGCAACACCGTCTTCGCCAACAAGGATGCCTGGAACGCGCTCTCGGAGGACACGCAGACCGCAATTCGCGACTGCGCGGACAGTGCGGCGGACGAGGGCCTGGCGAAGGCGCGCGAGCTCACGGACTTCTACCTCGACGGGCTGCGCGAGGGCGGCATGGCGGTCGAGCCGCCGAGCGACGCGCTGCGCGCCGACCTCAGGGCGATCGGCGAGACGATGACGGCGGAATGGCTGGAGGCGGCCGGGGATCAGGGCAAGCTGATCGTCGACGGCTTCGGTGCCGGCAATTGAGCGCTGAGGGCGGGCGGCTCGGGTCGCCCGTCCGGCCTTTCGGGGTGACCGGCGCGTGAGGGCGCTGCGGCGCGGGCTCGACGGGCTCTATCTTGCCTGCGGCTACGCGGCGGCGGGATGCCTTCTGCTCATCCTCGGGATCATCGTCGTGCAGATGGTGCTGCGCTGGAGCGGCAACACCTTTCCGGGGGCGGCGTCCTACGCCGGTTATGCGATGGCGGCGGCGAGTTTCCTCGCCTTCGCCCATGCGCTGACGCGCGGTGCGCATATCCGGGTGGGGATCCTGCTCAATGCCGCGGGGCGGCATCGCCGGCTGGTGGAGATCTGGTGCACCGGGATCGGGGTGGTGCTGACCTGGTTCCTCGCGCGCTTCGCGGTGAAGACGGCGCACTGGTCGTGGAAGCTCGGGGATGTCAGCCAGGGGCAGGACGCGACGCCGCTCTGGATCCCGCAGGGGCTCTGGGCCTTCGGGGCGGTGGTGTTCGCGGTGGCGATGACCGACCGGTTCCTGCGGCTGGTCTTCACCCGCGACCTGCCGGAGCATTGAGGCATGGAAGAGCTCGCGCCGGTAATGATCTTCCTCTTCGTGCTGTTCCTGCTGCTCGGCACCGGGGTCTGGGTGGGGCTGGCGCTCATGGGCGTGGCCTGGCTCGGGATGGAGCTCTTCACCGCACGGCCTGCGGGCGATGCGATGGCGACGATCGTCTGGACCGCGTCGTCGTCCTGGACGCTCACCGCGCTGCCGCTCTTCATCTGGATGGGGGAGATTCTTTACCGCACCAAGCTCTCGGAGGACATGTTCCGGGGCTTGTCGCCGTGGATGGCGCGGCTGCCCGGGGGGCTTCTCCACACCAACATCGTCGGCTGCACGATCTTCGCGGCGGTGTCGGGCTCGTCGGCGGCGACGCTCTCGACGGTGGGGCGGATGTCGATCCCGGAGCTGCGGCAGCGGGAGTATCCGGAGAGGATGGTGATCGGGACGCTGGCGGGGGCGGCGACGCTGGGGCTGATGATCCCGCCGTCGCTGACGCTGATCGTCTACGGGGTGACGGTGCGCGAATTGATCACCAAGCTCTTCATCGCCGGAGTGCTGCCGGGGCTGACGCTGGCGGCGATGTTCATGGCCTATGTGGTGATCTGGTCGAAACTCTCGAAAAATTACGCACCGAAGGCCGATCCGGCGATGTCGTTTCGCGCGAAGCTGCGGAACTCGACGCTGCTCATTCCGGTGATCCTGCTGATCCTGCTGGTGATCGGCTCGATGTATCTCGGCTTCGCCACGGCGACGGAGGCTGCGGCGTTCGGAGTCCTGGGGTCGCTGGCGCTGGCCGCGGCGCAGGGCTCGCTGACGCGGGAGAGTTTCGGGGCGAGCCTGATGGGGGCGGTGCGGACTTCGGCGATGATTGCGCTCATCCTCGCGGGAGCGGCGTTCCTGTCGCTGTCGATGGGCTTCACCGGGCTGCCGCGGGCGCTGGCGGAATGGATCGGCGCGATGGAGCTCTCGCGGTTCCAGCTCCTGATGGCGCTTCTGGTGTTCTACATCGTGGTGGGCTGCTTTCTCGACGGCATCTCCTCGGTGGTCCTCACGATGGCGGTGGTCGAGCCGATGATCCGCGGCGCGGGGATCGACCTGATCTGGTTCGGCATCTTCATCGTCGTGGTGGTGGAGATGGCGCAGATCACGCCGCCGATCGGCTTCAACCTCTTCGTGCTGCAGGGCATGACCGGCCACGAGATGGGGTTCATCGCCCGCGCGGCGGTGCCGATGTTCCTGATCATGGTGCTGATGGTCTTCGTGCTGATCTGGTTTCCCGGCCTCGCCACGTGGCTGCCGGAGATGATGCGCACGCAACCCGGAGGCTGAGACGAAGGACGGCCGGTCAGGCCAGCAGCCCGAGGCTGCGGAACGAGGCGTCGCGGTCCTTGCCGATGATGACGTGATCGTGGACCCGGACGCCGATGGCGTCGCAGGCGAGCTCGATCTGTTCGGTCATGTCGATGTCGGCCTGCTCGGGGTCGGATCGCCCGAGGGGTGGTTGTGGACGAGGATGATCGCGGTCGCGTTGATCTCGAGCGCGCGCTTCGCCACCTCGCGGGGATAGACCGGGACGTGGTTGACGGTGCCGCGGGCCTGGGCCTCGTCGGCGATCAGGGTGTTGCGCTGGTCGAGGAAGAGGATGCGGAACTGCTCGGTGTCGCGGTAGGCCATCACCGTCTTGCAATAGGCCATCAGATCGTCCCATGAGCCGATGATCGAGCGCTGCATGACCCTGGCGCGGGCCATGCGATGGGCGATGGCCTCGAAGAGCCGGAGCTGGAACCAGACCTTGGGCGTGGTTCCGGGCACCTTCAGGAGGCGGTGCTCGGAGGCGGCGATCACGCCGTTGAGGTCGCCGAAGGTGGCCAGCAGTTCCTTGGCGAGCGGTTTGACGTCGATGCGGCCGATGGCGTTGAAGAGCACCATTTCGAGAAGCTCGTATTCCGGCAGGGAGGCGTGGCCGCCGGCGAGGAAACGCTGGCGCAGGCGTTCGCGGTGACCCCAGTAGTGCGGCTTGCCCGGCGGGGCGACACCGGGAATGAAGGAAGGGGCTTCGGGCGGCTCGGGGTCGGCGGCATAGGCCTCCGGTGGCGGCAGCTGGCGCTCGAAATCCTCGAGCCCCCGCATCGCCTCCTCGGAAAACCCGAAGGGTTCGTTCCGCGCCGTCATCGCCCTCTCCGTCCGTGAGCGCCGCAGGCTGCGGCAAAACCGGTTAACGGGAGGTTTCCGGCGATGGAGCGGCTTGTCCGGGAAGTGGTGCGCTGATACGTCGATGCGAGATGCGCCAACGCGTTTTTCCGAAGGTTCTCGTGTCGTGCTCAATCGCGTGATTGCCCTGATCTGCGCCGTGCTGGTCCTCACCGCGGCGGGATGCTCGCGGCCACCCGATCTGGTGGGGGTCGAAAATCCGGAGGTTCCGGTCGCCTCGGTCGCCGATCTGACCCGCCACCGGATCTTCATCATGACGACGCGAGAGGCGGCGGAGGTGACAAACACCTTCTTCTCCTCGGGCCGGGCGCCGGATGTCGGGCTTGCCTCGGTCGACGTGACCATTCCGCCGACCCATGTATTGGGCGAACTCACGCGCCCTGCCCGGCTGCCACCCGATCCTCGGGTCGAGTTCACGGTGGTGAATCCGCTGATCTATCCCGGCGACGCGTCCTTCATCGCCGAGATCGACCGCGCGCTGTCCGGCCGGCCATCGGGCGAGCGGAACGTGCTGCTGTTCGTCCACGGCTACAACAACAGCACCAGCGACGCGATCCTGCGACTTGCGCAATTCGTCGAGGACAGCGGCTATCAGGGGGTGCCGGTCCTGCTGACATGGGCGTCGGGGGCGCGGGCGTCACGCTATGTCTTCGATCTCAACAGCGCCCTGGTCGCGCGGGTTCACCTCAAGACCATGTCCGAGATTCTGGCGCGGACGCGCGCCGACAATGTCGATATCTTCGCACATTCGATGGGTGCCTTCCTGACCATGGAGGGTCTGGTGGATGCCGAGCTTTCGGGACGGCTGGGGACGGGCAAGCAGATCAACAGCATCATGCTGGCCTCGCCGGACATCGACCTCGACCTGTTTCGCACCCAGATCGAGCTGCTGCCATCGCCGGTGCTCGAGAAGATCTACGTGCTGATCTCGCGGGACGACCGGACGCTGCGCCTGTCGCGAGCGATCGCCGGAGGTGTGCCACGGGTCGGGGCCGCGGATGCCGGGGAGCTCGAGGCCTTGGGGTTGACGGTGATCGACCTGTCGCAGATTGCCGATTCCAGTTCGGGGAGCCATTCGAAGTTCGCCGGTTCGCCCGAGGTGGTGCAGCTCATCGGCAAGGGGCTGAATTCGGCGGGCGGCTTCGACGAGAACGCCACGCCCGGACTGGACCAGCTGCTCTACGGCGTGCCGATCCGCATCTTCGGCAACTGAGGGCGTCAGCGCACCTTGCCGGCGAGCTCGGTCAGGGTCTCGTCGACACGGTCCGGCCCGATGATGGCGGCACGCACGAGATTGTCGAAGAGCCGTGACAGGGCGGTGACCTGTTCGGCGGAGGTGACCACGAGGTAGGCGTCGCCGAGATAGAGCGCGGCGCGGAGCTTTCCGAAGACGGTGAAGGGTGCGGCGAAGGTGGTGCGGGCGTCGAAGAGATGCAGCCGGAGCACCGGATAGGCGTCGGCGCAGGTTTCGGCCATGTGGGCGAGCTGGCGGCGGCGCAGGGCCGCGTCGGTGCCGCGCCAGACGCCGCAGCCCTCGGCGAGATCCTCCAGCGCCTGCAGCGGCATGGCGATCTCGACATCCATCTCGCCGGGCTGGAAGCCCTCGAGCAGGTTTTCGCCGGGATTGCCGGCGGTGCGGCCGGGACCCGGCATGCCGGCGAGCCATAGCATGTCCGGGAGGCCGGCAGGAACGTAGCGCAGCTTCATGCCCGCCGCCTCGCGCCGCCAGCGTTCTATCGGCGAGCCGCTGCCGTGGCCCGCGGCGGATTCGATCTCGACCGAGGGCGCGACCTGCTGGCTGCCCTCCGGGGTGTTCGAGAGGCTCAGCAGCCAGTCGGTGGTGACGCCCCGGGCCTCGGCGATGCGGCGCAGTGTCTCGGCGCGGGGCAACCGGTCGGTCTCGGGGTCGAGAAACTGGCTGAGCGCCGAGCGGTCGATGCCGGTCTCGCGCAGGAAGGCACCGGTGCTGCCACGGTCGCTGCCGATCAGGCTGCGGAGCCGGTCTCGGAAGTCGCGGGCGAGGTCGCGCTTGTCCATGTGGTGATGTTTCGCATCATATGGCATAAAAACAAGACAGATTGGTTAATATACCGCAAATTATCATATTTCGTGATATATTCACAGGATTGAGACCGTACGGGTGCCTTCATAGGATTCGGCTGTAGCCAGGAAAACCCGAATGACTCTCATGCCCATGTCGTCGATGCGCGTCCGCGACCGCATCGAAACCCCCACGCTCGGCCTCGTCGCCGCCGCCTATCTCGCCTGGGGTACTGTCACGCTGTTTGCCGACACGCTCGGCCTCTGGCTCGCCGTGCCGCTGCTGGGGGTGGCGATCGCGCTGCATTCCTCGCTGCAGCACGAGATCATCCACGGACATCCGTTCCGTGATCAACGGCTCAACGCCCTGCTTGTCTTCCCTGCGCTGGGGCTCGTCGTGCCCTACGAGCGGTTCCGCGACCTGCATCTCGCGCATCATCACGACCCGCTGCTGACCGATCCCTACGACGATCCGGAATCGAACTATCTCGACCCGGCGGTCTGGGACCGGCTCGGCCCGGTGACGCGCGCGATATTGCTGGCAAACAACACCCTGCTGGGACGGATCGTGCTCGGGCCGCTGATCGGAGCGGTCTGGATGGTCCGGGCCGACATGCGGGCAATCCGGGCCGGGGATGTGCGGGTCCGGCGGGCCTGGCTCCTGCACGCCGCCGGGATCATGCCGGTGGCGATCTGGCTGGCGGGTCCGGCGACGATGCCGGTCTGGGCCTATCTGCTGGCGTGCTGGGCGGCGCTGGGGCTTCTGCGGATCCGGACGTTTCTGGAGCACCGGGCGCACGAGCGCTCGGGCGCGCGCAGCGTGATCATCGAGGATCGGGGGCCGCTGGCGCTCCTCTTTCTCAACAACAACTATCATGCGGTGCACCACGCGCATCCCAACCTCGCCTGGTACAGGCTTCCGGCCGAGTTCGCCCGGCGGCGCGACGAGTTCCTGCGGCGCAACGACGGTTATGTCTACCGCTCCTACGGCGAGGTCTTTCGGCGGCACTTCCTGCGGCGCAAGGATCCGGTGGCGCATCCGCTCGGCGGGGTTCGGGCGCGTCGCGACCGGGCGGCGTGACCGCGCCGGAGCCGGTCGCCAGCCTGCCGATGCAGGACTGGCCGGCGTTGCGTACCGAGACCGACCGTCTCTGGGGGGCATTGCGGCACGCCCTGCGCGTGCATCGGGGAAGCGGCGCCCGAAGCGCTCGACCGGACGCGCGGACTGATGGAGGTCTGGACCGATCCGGGGCTCGTGCTGTCGCAGACCTGCGGGCTGCCCTATGCGCGCCATCTGGCGGATCGGGTGACGCTTGTCGGGGCGTTCGACCATGCGCTGCCGGGGACGCCGCCGGGCTTCTATCACAGCGTTCTGGTGGTACGGGCAGATGATCCGCGCGAGACGCTGGCGGCGTTCCGGGACGCGGTCGCGGCGCTCAACGAGCGCGTCTCGCAATCGGGATACGGGGCGCTGGCGCTGGCGGTGGCGCCGCTGGCCGAAGCGGGCCGGTTCTTCGCGGCGAGCTTCGAGACCGGATCGCATCTCGGCTCGGCGCGGGCGGTTCTCGACGGTCGGGCGGATATCGCCGCCCTCGACGCGGTGAGCTGGCGGCACATGCGCGCCCTCGGAGAGCTGCCCGACGGGCTCCGGGTGCTGGAGCGGACGCCGCCGACGCCGGGGCTGCCGCTGATCGCGAGGCAAGGCGCCGATCCGGCGCTCTTGCAGCGCGGGTGACGGGAGGCGGTGGCGGGCGCTCGATGCGGGCACGCGGCGGCGGCTCGGGATCACGGGCTTCCGGGCAATGCGGCCCGAGGATTACGCGCCGCTGGCGGTTCTGCCGGCGGCGACGCTCATTCCGGCGGAAGCGGCCGGATCGTTCCTTCGGGCGTGAACTGGCATCGGTCGGGCTTGAGGTCGATCAGCGGCGTGCCATCGAGGCAGTCGAGGCCGCGGACCACCAGAACCGGGCCGTCCCGGCGCACGAGGCGCACCAGCGAGGTGCCGATCGGATTCGGGCGGACCGGCGAGCGGAGCGCGAAGGTGCCGCGCACGCTGTCACTGTGGTTGGGGTTCTGCACCAAGAGGTCGCGGCGCGAGGCGTGGAGCCAGTAGAGCACCTCGAGCGAGGCATATTCCTCGATGCCCTGCAGCGCCGGCGCCCAGAGCGGATCGAGCTCGATCCGGCATTCCGGCCCGTCGATCCGGCCCTGGCGCGGACAATCGTCGCGGTCGGTCCAGGGAGTTCGGATCGTGCCGATGAAGGCGAGGCTTGCATCGGCGGGGAGCGGCGCGTCGATGCGGCGCTCGTGCGGGCGGAGGGCCTGAGGATCCGTCACCGGGTCAATCGGCGGCAAGCATGACGTTCGACGCCTTGATGATGGCGTGGGCGGTGCCGCCGGGGACGAGGCCGAGTTCGTCGACGGCCTCGTTGGTGATCGAGGCGGTGATCGGCGTGCCCTTGCAGTCGAGATGGACGATCGAGGTGGTGGCGCCGCGATCGATCGCTGTGACGGTGCCGGTGAGGACGTTGCGGGCGCTGAGTTTCATGGGGTGTCTCCGGGATGGGTCCGGGTCGGGATGTAGGCCGGGCCGGGCGGAGAGGCCAGAGGGCTAGTGCGGCGATCGGCCGGTGGGCCAGCAGATGCGCATCAGGTCGTCGAAGGCGCCGGGCGCGGCGGCGAGGACCGGGCCCCTGCCCGCCGCGCCGCCCTCCGGGCGGAACGGCGCGGTGCGGCCACCGGCCTCGGCGATGATCAAGAGGCCCGCGCGGCAATCCCAGGCATACATCACCGGCTCGAAGTAGCCCGCGAGCCGGC
This sequence comes from uncultured Alphaproteobacteria bacterium, assembly GCA_963825715.1. Taxonomy (GTDB): domain Bacteria; phylum Pseudomonadota; class Alphaproteobacteria; order Rhodobacterales; family Rhodobacteraceae; genus Amaricoccus. Next base: position 208,643 of record CAWGUH010000021.1, read on the forward strand.
TTGCCGCGACATAGGCGAGCATCAGGGCGCCCGAGCCGTTGCGAAAGAACATGCCGCCCTCCGTCATCACGTGGCGGATCGCCGTGGCGGCGGCATCGGGCGAGGTGGTGGAGCTTGCCCCGATGGCGGTGAGGCCGGTGGCGAGGGTCAGGTCCCCGTGGAGACGGAGCGGCCTTCCGTTGAGTGTGGAACCCTGCCCCGCAAGGGCGGCGAAGGTTTCGCCGTGGGTGGGCACTTCGATGACGCCGGCGACGCAGTCGTCGCCGGAGACGAGGGCCATGGCGACGCACCAGTTCGGCATGCCATGGAGATAGGGCACCGTGCCGTCGATCGGGTCGATGACCCAGGTGAACCCCGAGCGGCTGTCGGTCGCGCCGTATTCCTCGCCGAGAAACCCGTCATCGGGGAAGCGAGCGGCGACGGCCTCCCGGATCAGGCGCTCGACGGCGCGGTCGGCCTCGGAGACCAGATCCTGCGCACCGCCCTTGGCAACGATCTCGAGATCGGCGCGGGCAAGCCAGTATTCGTGGGCGAGCGCGCCGGCGTGGCGGGCGATGTCGAGGGCGAGGGCGTGGCGGTCGGCCACGGGATCGGTCGGAAGATCGGAAGTCATGCGGAACCCTGTCAGCGCTGGCGGCGAAGGTAGACGTAGAGCGCCCCGCCGCCGCCATGCCGGCCGCTTGCGGGCACGACCTGCAGGACATGGGACGCGAGGGCGGCGGTTCCGAGCCAGTGCGGAACGGCGTGGCGCAGGACCCCCATCCGGCGGGGATCCTCTTCGCGGTCACTGCTGCGGCCCTTGCCGGTGATGACGAGCACCAGCCTCAACCCGTCGGCGCGGGCCCGCGTGATGAAGGCGATCAGCGCGTCATGGGCGCGGGCGGCGGTCATGCCGTGGAGATCGATGCGGGCTTCCGGCTTCAGCTTGCCGCGCTTGAGGTCGCGCAGGCGTTGACTGTCCATGATCGCGCGGGCCGCACCGAGTTCGGTGAAGCTGTCGGGAGCGAGATCATGGGTGATACGCGGGCCGCTGGCCGGGCTGATCGGCCGCAGGATGCGTTTCGGCCGCTCGGGACGAAGGAGTGGTGCGGGTGCGGCGGGCGAGGCCGGAAGCTCCGGGATCTGGACGTGCCGTGCCGGCGGATGGAGCGGGCGGGCGGTGTCGACGACCCGGCCCCAGACCGCCCGGTCATCCTCGGTGAGGGAGCGGTTCCTCGGGCGGCGCGGCACGGATTCCTCGCCCTCGGGATCAGCCGCCGGTGCCGGACAGGAGCCAGTTCGGATCGTCAGAGCCCATCACGCGGGTGAAGGTCCAGACATCCTTCTGCTGGCGGATCGCATTCGGATCGCCCTCGACGATGCGGCCTTCACTGTCCTTCACCGCCGAGGTCAACTCGCCGACGAAGCGCATCGTGATGTCGGCCTCTCCGGTCTCGCTGTCGAAGGTCGCATCGGTCAGCCGGACCTCACGGATGCCGGCAAAGCTGGCCTCGACAGTGTAGCCCTTGGCCTTTCGCGCCTCGATCGCTTCGGCAAACGGGCTGTAGACCTCGGGCGTCAGCAGGTCGCGCAGGGTGTCGAGATCACCTTCCTCGTAGGCCATGACGATCATCTCGTAGGCCGAGCGGGCGCCGTGGGAAAAGTCGACCACGCCGAAATCCGGATCGGCGACCTTCATCGCCGCCAGAGCCTTCCCGGCCTCGGTATCCACGTCAACGAAATGTGCGATATCCGGATCGGGTCCGCCCCCCTCGATCACCTCGAAGGACCGCTCCTGCCGGGCCGGGCTCTTGCCGGGGATTTCTCGCGGTTTCTCGAAGCCTTCGCGGGTACCAAGCACGTTGCGCAGGCGGAGGATGAGGAAGAGAGCGATTCCTGCGAGGATTACGATCTGGATCATCTGGGACCCCATCGGCCACCCTTTCAGTTTCTGCGCTGCGATCATGGCATCCTGCGCCATCCGGACCTATGTAGGTGTTCCGAGGCGTCAAGTCCATCGGAGCACGTGCAACAAGTCCGAGGTCCCGTCGCAGATGTGGCTCTTCCTGCTCTTCGTCGCCATCCCGATTCTCGAGATCGCGCTTTTCATCCAGGTGGGCGGGTTCATCGGGCTATGGCCGACTCTGGCGATCGTGGTGCTGACCGCACTCGTCGGCACGATCATGGTGCGCAGCCAGGGATTCCTTGCGCTGGAGCGTTTGCGGCGGGCGATCGGGACGGGGCAGGATCCCGTCGGGCCGATCGCGCACGGCGCCCTGATCCTCGTGGCGGGTGTCCTCCTGCTCACGCCGGGTTTTTTCACTGATGCAGTGGGGCTTTCGCTGCTCGTGCCGCCGGTCCGCTCGGCGGTGATCGGCTGGGGAGCGGCGCGGCTTGCGGGCCGGATCACGACGGTGGTGCAGACGCGGGAGACTGGCCCCGGGCCCGGGCCGGGTCGCGGAAGCGGCCCGATCGAGGCGGAGTACGAGGTGATCGACGACGACCCGCGGGCCGGCGAGCCTCCGGTCCGGGGTAGTTCGGGCTGGACCCGGCCGGGGAGATGACCGCTCGGTCAGCGTGAACCAATCTCTGACCGGCCGCGTTGTCGCACCCGTCCCTGCGTGCTAATGCCGCGACCGGGAGCAGTTCTGACTTAAATCGGGAGACCAAGATGGCCAACGAAACTAACGGAGCCACGCCGCCGGGCCCGCGCCTGCAGATCGTGACGCAGTATATCCGCGACCTGTCCTTCGAGAACATCGCCGTGCAGAAGGGCATTGCCGCCGAGGGCAAGCCGGATGTGAAGGTGCAGGTCAATCTCGACGCGCAGAAACGGGGCGACGAACGCTACGAGGTCGCGATCAAGCTGAAGGCCGATTCCGCGATCGGCGAGCAGCAGGTCTTCATTCTCGAGCTGGATTATGCCGGCCTGTTCGTGATCCAGAACGTGCCCGACGATCAGCTTCACGCCCTCCTGATGATCGAGTGCCCGCGGCTGATCTTCCCGTTCGTGCGGCGACTTGTCGGCGACGTGACCCGCGACGGCGGCTATCCCCCGCTCAACCTCGAAATCATCGACTTCCTCTCGCTCTATCGCGCCGAGATCGCGCGCCGGCAAAGCGTCGCAAAGGCCAACGAGGACAGCGACGCCCCGGCCGAGACCTGAACGAGGCGGCTCAGCTGGCGTTCCACAGCGCCTTGTCGCCAAGCTCGGCGACAAAGGCGGCATGGGCTTCCGCTTCGGCTTGCGAAAGCCGCTCCGGCAGGGGTTCGGGGCGCGGTGGCACGACCCAGCCGCTGCGCGCCGCTCCGGCGGAACCGGCATGGACCACAGTGAGTGTGAGATCGGGCTGCCGGCCGCCCATCAGCTCGAGATAGACTTCCGCCAGAAGCTCGGAATCGAGCAATGCGCCGTGCTTCTCGCGGCCGGAATTGTCGACATCGAAGCGACGGCAGAGGGCATCGAGGCTGTTCTGCGCCCCGGGGAAGCGGCGCCGCGCCATGTCGAGGGTGTCGACCGCACGCGCCCAGGGGATCGTGGGAAGCTTCAGCCAGCCCAGTTCGGCATTGATGAACTTCATGTCGAAGGCCGCGTTGTGGATGACGAGCCGGGCGTCACCCACGAAATCGAGGAATTCCTGCGCGATCTTCGCGAAGACCGGCTTGTCGGAGAGAAAGGATGTGCTCAGGCCGTGGATTGCGAACGCCTCCTGAGGCATGGCGCGCTCGGGATTGATATAGTGATGAAACACCCGGCCGGTGGGCACGTGGTTGAGGATCTCCACGGCCCCGATCTCGACGATCCGGTCGCCGGATTCCGGATCGAGCCCGGTGGTTTCGGTGTCGAGCACGATCTCACGCATGGCCTGCCTCCGCTTCGAGTGCCGCGATCAGCGATAGGACATCGGCACGGGCTGCTTCAATGCCGCGATCCGTCTCGATGACGAAATCGGCGCGCCGGCGCTTCTCCGCATCGGGCAGCTGACGGGCGAGGATGGCGGCGAGAGCCTCCTCGGTCATCCCGGGGCGGGCGAGGACGCGGTCGCGCTGGACTTCGGCCGGTGCAGTCACGACGAGCGTCCCGTCGAGACCGGCATCCGCTCCGGTCTCGAAGAGGAGCGGAATGTCGAGGAGAACGAGGTTGCGGCCTGCATGATCCGCGAGGAAGCCCGCCCGATCCTGCGCAACCAGCGGATGGATCAATGCTTCGATCTTGGGCAGGAGGCCATCGTCTTCGAGGATCGCCCGACGTAGCGCGGCTCGGTCGACTTCGCCCGACACGATTGCTTCCGGCACGACGGCGCCGAGGACCGATGCGCCCGCCCCGCCCCGGGAATAGAGACGATGCACTGCTGCGTCGGCATCCCAGACCGGGATGCCGGCCTCGGCGAACATTGCGGCTGTGGTGGACTTGCCCATGCCGATCGAGCCGGTGAGGCCGAGCCGGTAGGTCATGCCGCCAGCACCGCAGCACGCAGGGCAGCGTCGATATCGGGCTTGCGGCCGAACCAGCGCTCGAATCCGGGCGCTGCCTGGTGGAGCAACATGCCGAGACCGTCGACGCTGCGCAGATTGCGGGCCCGCGCGGCGCGCAGGAGGTCGGTCTCGAGCGGCTGGTAGACAATGTCGTTCACGACCAACTCCGCGGCAGCCGCGTCGAGCCGCAGATCGAGCGGCGCCTGGCCCGTCATGCCGAGGGAGGTCGTGTTGACGAGGGTGGTTGCGCCCTCGAGAGCCAAGTCGATTTCCGCCCAGTCGATCACGGTGACGCCGGGTCCGAAATGGTCGCGCAAGACCTCCGCGCGGGCGCGCGTGCGGTTCGCGAGGCGGAGTTCGGGCACGCCGGCATCCATGAGCGCGGCAATGACGGCCCGGGCAGCGCCCCCGGCGCCGAGAACGAGGGCCGGGCCGGCGTCCGGCCGCCAGTCGGGCACGGCCTGAGCGATGTTGTCGCGAAAGCCCGAAGCATCGGTGTTATCCGCGTGGAACCCGCCGGATTCGAGGAAGGTGAGGGTGTTGGCCGCCCCGATCCGGCGCGCGACATCGGAGGCGGTGGTCGCCTGGGCCAGAACCGCCTCCTTGTGCGGAAGCGTGACGTTGACGCCGCGAAACCCGAGGGCCTCGAGCCCGGCAAGAGCGGCGTCGAGCCGTTCGGGAGGCACACCGAGCGGAATGTAGTGGCCGGCAATGTCGTAGCGCTTCAGCCAGTGGCCGTGGAGCGCCGGCGATCGGCTGTGGGCGATCGGCCAGCCGAGGACCCCGGCGAGTCGAGGGGCTTCCTTCATGTCGGACAGATCTCCCGGGTCCGCAGGAAGGCGAGGAGTTCGAGAAGCGGCAGACCGAGGACCGAGAAGTAATCACCCTGGATTCCGGTGAAGAGCTGGGCACCGCGCCCCTCCAGGCGGTAGGCGCCAACGGTGTCGAGAAGCGCGGCGCCCTCTGCGCCGACATAATCCGCGAGGAAGGCATCCGAGAAGTCGCGCATCTTCAGGCGAACGACCCCGATATGCCGCCAGACCGGCCGGGCCTCCTCGAAGACCACGGCCGCCGAGAGCAGTTGATGGTTCTTGCCCCGGAGCAGACGGAGATGCTCTGCGGCCTCGGCGAGATCGCGGGGCTTTTCGAAGATCCGGCCGTCGCAGACCAGCACCTGGTCGGCGCCGATGACCACGGAATCGGGTCGCTTGGATGCACCGCGCCGGGCCTTGGTTTCAGCCAGGGCATCCGCAATGTCGCGAGCCGGTGCCGCCTCGCGCAACATTCCCTCCCGGATGGCGGCTTCATCGACCGCAACCGGAAGAACCTCGAAATCGACCCCGGCCCCGGCCAGAAGGAATGCGCGGCCCTGCGACCGGGATGCGAGAATCAGCGGTGACGGCATCGATGACCTCGCTGGCGGATGACGGTGCGGGGACCGTTCTGGTGGGATCGGCCCGGCAGTGCAAGTCGCTCCGGGCGGAACGAAGCAGGGACAGCGGGACGGGACGGAAAAAATAGTTGCGGATGGATCGGTGGATAACCCTGTGGCGGACCGGTGTGCAGACGGGGCGATCGGGAGGGGGCAGGATTCCACCCCCGTTCCCTTCGAAGTTCTGCACAGTGACAGGGTTTGCACGGAGAGTTCGCACAGCGCTTCGGGATAAGTTGGATGAAGTGTCTTGCTTTTCCGTGCGAAGCCGGGTCCTGAAGTCCGAATCGGATTAGGATCCCGAAATCAACGCGTTGATAAAAAAGGCTATTTTTTTTCTCATTTCATCCTATGGTTGTATGAGGCCCAGAAAGAATTTTTTCAGTGCCTGTGGACAACCATGTGGGAAATCTCGGCGCGAAAAGTTATCCCCGATTCAAGCCAGCTTACAATCTTCCAAAATTCCCAGAGAATCTTTCTTATCTTTCCTAGAAAGCTCGGGGGCTTGCGCCTGTCGGGCACTGTGCTAGCCGGGATCACCCGAAACTGGAATCGACTGCATGACCGATCTGCTCTCAGCGCTGTATCTCTGGACAAAATCGCTTCACGTCATCTCGATGGTGACCTGGATGGCCGGGTTATTCTACCTGCCCCGGCTCTTCGTCTACCATGCCGAGAACGGGACAGCCGGGTCGGAACTGCACGAGACCCTGAAGGTGATGGAGCTGCAAGCTCTACCGGCTGATCATGAATCCGGGCATGATCGCGACATGGGTCTTCGGCCTCCTGCTGCTTGGAACACCGGGGATCGTCGACTGGGGTTCGGACCTCTGGATCTATCCCAAGCTCATCGCGATCGGTGTGCTGACATGGTTTCACCACTGGCTGGGTCGACGCCGCAAGGAATTCGCTGCCGATGCCAATACCCGGACCGGGCGATCCTACCGCATCATGAACGAGGTCCCGACGATGGGGCTGGTCGTGATCGTGATCATGGTGATCGTAAAGCCGATTTGACATGCAAGACCCGTTGTGACATCTGAACACCTGCAGGCGGTTCCGTCCTGAAATTCCCCTTCCCGAAGTCAATCGAGCATCCCGATGGATCTTTCCACTGATTTTCAGCAATTGTCGCTGGCCGATCTGAAGGCGAAGACGCCAGCTGATCTGCTCACCCTCGCAGAAGAACTCGAGATCGAGAACGCCGCCAGCATGCGCAAGGGCGACATGATGTTCGCGATCCTGAAGGATCTGGCGGAGGAGGGTGTCGAGATTTCCGGCGACGGCGTGCTCGAGATCCTCCAGGACGGCTTCGGATTCCTGCGCTCACCCGAGGCCAACTACCTCGCAGGACCCGACGACATCTATGTCAGTCCGAACCAGATCCGGAAGTTCAATCTGCGCACCGGCGACACGGTCGACGGAGTGATCCGCGCGCCCACGGACGGCGAGCGCTATTTCGGGCTCGTGAAAGTCAGCCGGATCAACTTCGAGGCACCGGAGAACGCACGGCACAAGGTACATTTCGACAATCTCACGCCCCTTTACCCTGACGAGCGGCTCCAGCTCGAGGTCGAGGATCCGACGATCAAGGACAAGACCACCCGGGTGATCGATCTGGTGGCACCGATCGGCAAGGGACAGCGCGGCCTGATCGTGGCACCGCCACGGACCGGCAAGACCGTGATCCTGCAGAACATCGCCGCTTCGATCGAGAAGAACCATCCCGAATGCTTCCTGATCGTGCTTCTCGTCGACGAGCGGCCGGAAGAAGTCACCGACATGCAGCGCTCGGTGAAGGGCGAGGTCGTCGCCTCGACCTTCGACGAGCCGGCGACCCGGCACGTGGCCGTCGCCGAGATGGTCATCGAGAAGGCCAAGCGGCTGGTCGAGCACAAGCGTGACGTGGTCATCCTGCTCGATTCGATCACGCGGCTCGGGCGCGCCTACAACACCGTGGTGCCCTCCTCCGGAAAGGTGCTCACCGGCGGCGTCGACGCCAATGCGCTGCAGCGGCCGAAGCGGTTTTTCGGCGCGGCGCGAAATATCGAGGAAGGTGGCTCTCTCACCATCATCGCGACAGCGCTGATCGACACCGGCAGCCGGATGGACGAGGTGATTTTCGAGGAATTCAAGGGAACGGGTAATTCCGAGGTCGTGCTCGACCGCAAGATCGCCGACAAGCGGGTATTCCCGGCCATCGACATTCTGAAGTCGGGCACCCGCAAGGAAGAGCTGCTGGTCGACAAGGTGAACCTCACCAAGATGTTCGTTCTGCGCCGTATCCTCAACCCGATGGGCACGACCGACGCCATCGAGTTCCTGCTCGGCAAGCTCAAGCAGACCAAGTCGAATGCGGAATTCTTCGACTCGATGAACAGCTGACACGTCCTGCATGGCCGGCGCGCCGCAGGATACGATCTATGCGCTTGCGACACCGCCGGGCCGATCCGGGGTGGCGGTTGTCCGGATTTCGGGGCCAGGGGCCATCCGAGCGAGCCAGCGGATTACAGGGCGTCTGATCGAAGCGAGGCGGGCGAGTCTGGCTGTTCTGCGCGACCCTGTCTCCGGTGAGCGGATCGATTCCGCCGTTGTGATCACATATCCGGGGCCTGGGAGCTTCACGGGCGAGGATGTGGTCGAACTTCAGTGCCATGGCAGCAGGGCGGTCGTCTCGCGTGTCTACAAGTTGCTGGAAAACATAGATAATTTCCGTATTGCCGAGCCCGGCGAGTTCACGCGACGAGCCATGGTGAACGGCCGGCTGGATCTGACCCAGGTCGAGGGATTGGCGGATCTGCTGCAAGCGGAAACCGAGGCGCAGCGACGTGCCGCAATTCGTTCGCTCGATGGCGCTCTGGCCCGGAAGGCGGGCATGTGGCGCGAGAGCCTTGTCCGGGTGCTGGCGCTCGTCGAGGTGACGATCGATTTCGCCGACGAAGATCTGCCCGAAGATACGATTGCGGAGTTGCAGGGGAGCCTGGCCGAGATCTGCGGATCGCTTCACAGGGAACTCGATGGAGCCGCCGCCGCGGAGCGTGTTCGGGATGGTTTCGAGGTGGCGCTGGTGGGACGGCCGAACGCTGGCAAATCAACCCTGCTGAATGCGTTGGCCGGTCGGGATGCCGCCCTCACGTCGGCGCAACCCGGGACGACACGCGATGTTCTCGAGGTCCGGATGGACATCGACGGCCTGGCGGTCACGATCCTCGACATGGCAGGCCTCCGTGACGCGCGCGACGAAATCGAGGCGCTCGGTGTGGCCCGGGCAAGGGAGCGTGCCGACCGGGCTGATGCGCGGATCTTTCTCGTTGCGGATCGCGCGGAGGTCGAGGGTCTCGGAGTGGAATACCGACCGGGGGATATCGTCGCGTTCGGCAAGGCGGATCTTGCGCAGTCCGGAAATCCTACACGCCCCGGTGAAGTCCGGGTTTCGGGGCTGACTGGCGCAGGCCTCGACTCGCTGATGTCAGCGATTTCGGAGTTGCTGACCGACCGGGCATCGACGGCGGGCTTGGTCAGCAACGAGCGCCAGCGCGCAGCGGTGGGCAGGGCGCATGCGGCGCTGAGTGCCGCATCGGCGTTGATGCGACAGGGCGAGGCGGATATCGATCTGGTGTCGATGCACATCCGAGAGGCGCTGCGGGCGTTGGAGTTTCTCGTCGGAAAGGTCGATGTCGAATCCGTTCTCGATGTGATATTCGGGGCCTTCTGTCTGGGGAAATGAAGTGAGTGTTTCACGTGAAACAATCTGATTGGGACGTCATCGTCGTTGGCGGTGGGCATGCCGGCACGGAAGCGGCCTTCGCGGCATCCCGTCGCGGTGCGCGGACGCTTCTGATCACGCATCGGTTCGATCGTCTGGGCGAAATGTCCTGCAATCCGGCCATGGGGGGTCTCGGAAAGGGGCATATCATTCGGGAGGTCGATGCCCTGGACGGAATCATGGGCAGAGCCTCCGATGCTGCGGGCATCCAGTTCCGCTTGCTGAACCGGAGCAAGGGTCCGGCTGTTCAGGGTCCCCGGGCGCAGTGTGATCGGAAGCTGTACCGTCGCGCGATCCAGGACGAATTCCGAGCGGAGGGCGCCCCGGCGGTGTTCGAGGCGGAAGTTGCCGACCTGATCCTCAGGAATGGCAAGATTGCCGGTGTCGTAACCGCGAGCGGAGAACTCTTTTCCTCCGCTGCCGTGGTGATCACCGCTGGAACATTCCTGCGCGGCCGCATCCACATCGGATCCGAAAGCCGACCGGCAGGGCGCGTCGGTGACCCTGCCAGTGATCGGCTTGCTGCCAGCTTTCGGGAATTCAACCTGCCATTGGGTCGGTTGAAAACCGGTACACCACCGCGGCTCGACGGGCGTACCATTGACTGGTCGCGGGTCGGGCAGCAGGAGGGCGACACGAACCCGACGCTTTTTTCCTTTCTGAGCACCGGCGTTAAGGCACGTCAGGTATCCTGCGGTGTGACTCAGACCAATCCCGAAACGCATGCTATCATCGCGGACAATATCGGTCTGTCGGCAATGTATGGAGGGAACATCGAAGGGACAGGGCCACGCTACTGCCCCTCGATCGAGGACAAGGTGACACGCTTTGCTGACCGGGATTCCCACCAGGTTTTCCTCGAGCCCGAGAGTCTCGACGACCACATTATCTACCCGAATGGTATTTCCACGTCCCTGCCGGCAGATGTGCAGGAGGCCTATGTACGAACCATTCAAGGGCTTGAAAACACGGAAATAATTCAGCCCGGATACGCAGTCGAGTATGACTACGTGGATCCACGGGCGCTGGATTCGAGCCTGGCTGTGAAGTCTGTTCCCGGACTTTTTCTCGCAGGCCAGATCAACGGAACGACAGGCTACGAAGAGGCCGCTGGGCAGGGACTTGTGGCTGGGGCCAACGCAGCTTCACATGCGCTCGGGATTTCGAAACTGATCCTCACTCGCGATGAAGCCTATATCGGAGTGATGATCGACGATCTGATCAACAGGGGTGTCACGGAACCCTATCGTATGTTCACGTCTCGCTCCGAATTCAGGCTACTGCTTCGTGCGGACAACGCCGATCAACGGTTGACGCCGAAGGGCATCGAGGTTGGTCTGGTTGGCAGTCGGCGGCGGGAGGCGTTTCATGCAAAATGCCGTTTGCTGGAACGAGCGGAGGCAGATGCCAGAAACAGGGATTTTTCCGCCGAAGCCATCGGCGCACTGGGTTTTCCCGTGCCGCGAAGCGGGCGCGGGCGGTCCGGTTTTGATCTTCTCGGCAGCAGCGAATGCGCGGCGGTGGATCGGCTGATCGAAATAGAGTTCGACGGACATGCGCCCGAAATCATGGATCAGGTTCGGATCGATGCGCGCTATGCCCCCTATCTTGATCGTCAGAGGGCTGAAATCGAAGCGTTGCGGCGGGATGAGCAGATTTCCCTACCGAAAACTCTCGAATATGACGAAATTCCCGGGCTGTCGAACGAGTTGCGGGAGAAGCTGACGCGAATTCGTCCTTCGACCCTTGGGCAAGCTGGCCGCATCGAGGGGATGACGCCCTCGGCCCTGACGTTGATTCTGATGCGCATCCGCGGCGGCCAGTTGAGCAAGGCGGGATGATCCCGCCAGAGGTTGCTGCGCAAATCCGAGGGTTTGCCGATGTTTCACGTGAAACATTTCGGCCGCTTCGAGATCATGCACGACTTGCTGGCGCGCTGGACGCAACGCATAAACCTCGTCTCCCCCGCTTCGATGAACGCCTTCTGGGTGCGCCACGTGATCAACTCGGCGCAACTCTGGCCGTTGAGGCCGCAGGTGCTGCATCGATGGGTCGATCTGGGGTCAGGGGCGGGGTTTCCGGGACTCGTCATTGGCATGATGGCCGCCGAGTGTGCACCAGACGTGGCGGTTATCCTGGTCGAGAGCGATGAGCGAAAGGCGGCCTATCTTCAAACTGTGGCCCGTGAAACCGGCACGGCGTTGCGCATCATCAATTCCCGCATCGAGGCTACCGAGGCTTTGGCGGCCGATGTTGTTTCGGCACGTGCGCTCGCGCCAGTGGCAGACTTGCTCGACTTGGCGGAAATCCACCGGAGCCCGGGAGGTATTTGCTTGTTCCCCAAGGGCCGCACGGTGCATAAGGAAATCGAAGCGGCTCGGGTGCGCTGGGCGTTCTCGGCCATCGAGCACCGCAGCCTGACTGATCCGACGGCAACAATTTTGGAAATTGGAGCGATGCACCGTGTCTGACGCAGCACCCGCAATTCTCGCTGTTGCAAATCAGAAGGGTGGTGTCGGAAAGACCACGACGGCGATCAATCTCGGAACGGCTCTCGCGGCCCTCGGCCATCGGGTCCTGCTTGTCGATCTGGATCCGCAGGGCAACGCATCGACCGGACTCGGTGTCTCCGCTGCGGAGCGGGGCTATACGTCCTACGACCTGTTGTTCAGCGGTATGGGCAGTGCGGCGGCGGCGAGGACAGTCGTTCCCGGCCTTGTGGTGATTCCCGCAACGCCGGACCTGAGTTCTGCTGACGTAGATATGGTGTCTGACCCACGTCGCCTCCACAAGATGCGGGATGCGTTGCGCGGTGATCATTCGCTCGTCCGACAGCAGGATTTCATCCTGATCGACTGCCCGCCCTCGCTCAATCTCTTGACGGCGAATGCACTGGTGGCGGCGGATTCGGTGCTCGTCCCCCTGCAATGCGAATTCTTCGCTCTCGAGGGGCTCTCGCAGCTCATGCGGACAGTGCAGACGATCCGGAACGGACCAAATCCAGGGCTCAAGATACAAGGTATTGTGCTCACGATGTATGACAGACGCAACAACTTGTCCGGTCAGGTTGCCGCGGACGTTCGGGAAAACCTCGGTGGGCTGGTCTACGAGACGGTGATACCGCGAAATGTACGGTTGAGCGAAGCGCCATCCCATGCCGTGCCCGCGCTGATCTATGACCACACAAGTACAGGCAGCATCGCCTATCAGAAGCTCGCCGGCGAACTGCTCGCGCGGATCGGCCGGCCCGTGGCCGCCGCGCCGGCGTGATCCGAGGAGATACGCAGATGGAAAAGAAGGGACTCGGCCGAGGCCTCTCCGCGCTTCTCGCGGATGTCGGCCCCACTGCCGATCAATCACCCGAAGAGGCCGCGCCCCGCCCGTCCGACCGGGCGGTGCCGATCGATCGCATCCATCCGAACCCCAACCAGCCGCGGCGGACCTTCGACGAGCGCGATCTGGAGGATCTAGCCAGCTCCTTGCGGGAAAAGGGTGTAATCCAGCCGCTGATCCTGCGGCCGCATCCCGATCGCGACGGTGCCTATCAGATCGTTGCCGGGGAGAGGCGCTGGCGGGCGGCGCAGATCGCCGGGCTTCATGCCTTGCCCGCCCTGATTCGGGAATTGTCGGATACCGAAACGCTCGAGCTCGCCATCATCGAGAACATCCAGCGGGCCGACCTCAACGCCATCGAGGAGGCGCTGGGGTTCCGGCAGCTGATGGATCGCTTCGGGCATACCCAGGAGAAGCTCGGCGAAGCACTCGGCAAGAGCCGCAGCCACATCGCCAATCTGCTGCGTCTGCTGACACTTCCCGAAGCCGTGCTCGACATGGTGCGCTCGGGGCAGCTCTCCGCGGGTCATGCCCGGGCGCTGGTTACTGCGTCCGATCCGGAGCGGCTGGCGAAGCGCGTCGTCGAGAACGGGCTGTCCGTGCGTCAGACGGAAGCGCTTGCAAAGGCACTTCCGGGAAACACGCCGGCCTCGCCGATCTCTCACCCGCGGAAGGATGCCGACACCCGGGCGCTTGAAGAGGATCTGAGTGCGACCCTTCGCATGAAGGTCAGCATCGAGCACAAACCGGGCAAGCAGGACGGTGAGATCCGTATCAAGTACAAGTCGCTCGAAGAACTGGATGGGCTCTGCCAGATCCTGTCGAGCTGAGTCAGCGCGGGACGAGCAGCGCTTCGAGGACCGCATTCAGCACAAGCCGCCCCGCCGGACTGGTCCGCAGGCGGCCGCCGGAGCGGATGATCAACCCCAGCTCACTGAGCTCTGAAAGAGCGGCCTCCGGCAATTCCCTGCCACCCAGTCGTGCAAAGCGATCGGGGTCGATGCCTTCGCCAAGGCGCAGGCCCATCATCAGCATCTCGGTGGCCTGCTCCGACCCGGTGACCGTCTCGGTTTCATGAGGCGCATCGCCATCCTCAACGGATTTCAGCCAGGTTTCCGGATGCCTGTGTCCCGCCGTGGCATGCTTCAAGCCGTCCATGCTCAGGCGGCCGTGGGCGCCCGGGCCCACGCCGACATAGTCGCCATATCTCCAGTAGATCAGGTTGTGACGACTCTCTGCGCCGGGCCGTGCGTGATTGGACACCTCATAGGCGGGCATGTCAGAAGGATTCACACATCGATTGCGTGATTTCATACGAGATCCGCCGACACGGTCTCGCCGGGCAAGCCTCGCAACATGCCCCGGCTTGCCAGATCGCCGAAGCGCGTGCCGTCCTCGATCGTGAGCTGGTAGAGCGACAGGTGGTCGACGGCCAGGGTCAGGGCCCGGGCGAGTTCGGCTTCCCAGTGGGCGGCGCTCTGGTCCTGCCGCGCGTAGATCAGATCGAAGCTCACCCGGTCGAAGGTTGCCCGCGCGACGTCGAAAGCCGCCAGCGCCTCGGCGGCGGAGTGCATCCGTCCGAGCCGCCTCAGATCGGCATCGTCCAGAGCCTGAATCCCGAGCGAAACGCGGTTCACCCCGGCGTCGCGGTACCCGCGAAAGCGGTCGGCCTCGACGGAGGTCGGATTGGCCTCGAGGGAGATCTCGGCGCGCGGTGCCAGCCCCCAGCCGGTATCGATCGCCTCGATCACGGCCGCGACCGTCGTGGCGGGCATCAGGCTCGGCGTTCCTCCGCCGAAGAAGACCGTATCGACCTGCCGCCCGGGCACCAGTCCGGCCTGCCGGCGGATGTCTGCGACGAGGGCCTTGCGCCATGCCGCCTCATCGATGCCCTTCCGCACATGGCTGTTGAAGTCGCAATAGGGGCATTTGGCAGCGCAGAACGGCCAGTGGACATAGACGCCGAAGCCGCCCTCCTGCCAGTCTTCGGACGCGTTCTCAGGCAAAGCAGCCGGCGACGAGCTTGGCGAAGGCATCGCCGCGATGGCTGATCCGGTTCTTCTCCCAGCGATCCATCTCGCCCATCGTGATGGCGAAGCCGTCCGGCTGGAAAATCGGATCGTAGCCGTGTCCCTGCGTCCCCCGCATCGGCCAGACGACCTGTCCCTCGATCCGGCCCTCGAACACCTCGTCGTGTCCATCCGGCCAGGCGAGGACCAGTGTGCACAGAAAGCGCGCCGTTCGCGGATATGGCGCATTGCCGGCTTCGAGTTCATGCCATGTCCGGGTCATCGCATGCGCGAAATCCCGTCCACCGGGCTGTTCGGCCCAATCCGCGGTATGCACACCGGGCGCCCCGTCCAGCCCGTCGACGGCAATGCCGGAATCATCCGCAAGGGCGGGCAGGCCGCTGGCCTTCGCCGCTGCATGCGCCTTGATGCGGGCATTTCCGACGAAGGTCTCCTCGGTTTCCGCGGGTTCGGGCAGCCCGAGGGATTTCGCCGAGACGATTTCGACCGGATAGGCCGACAGCAGGGCGGCGATCTCCTCGAGCTTGCCGCTGTTATGGGTCGCGACCACCAGCTTCGGCTCGGTGAAGCGCCGTCTCACGCGGTGGCGGCCTTCTGTTTCTGGACAAGGGCGGCGATGCCCTTCTCGGCGAGGTCCATCAGACTGACGAATTCACGTCGCGAGAAAGTCGCGCCCTCGGCGCTGCCCTGAAGCTCGATAAGGCCCATTGAATCGGTCATCACGAAATTGGCGTCGGTTCCCGCATTGCTGTCCTCCGCATAGTCGAGATCGAGCACGGGCTGGCCGCCGTAGATGCCGCAGCTTACGGCCGCCACATGCGCCGTCAGGGGGTCGGACTTGATCGTGCCGGCCGCCATCAGCTTGTTGATCGCGATCCGAAGCGCCACCCAGCCGCCGGTGATCGCGGCGCAGCGGGTGCCGCCATCGGCCTGCAGGACGTCGCAATCCACGGTGATCTGCCGTTCGCCGAGGGCCACGCGGTCGATGCCGGCGCGCAGGCTCCGGCCGATCAGGCGCTGGATCTCGACGGTGCGCCCCTGCTGCTTGCCCGCACTGGCCTCGCGGCGATTGCGGGTGGTCGTGGCGCGCGGGAGCATGCCGTATTCCGCGGTGACCCAGCCGAGCCCGGATTTCCGTAGGAAAGGCGGGACGTTCTCTTCGAGACTGGCCGTGCACAGGACATGGGTTTCGCCCATGCGGATCAGGCACGAGCCCTCGGCATGGCGCGAGATGCCGGTCTCGATGGTAACGTCTCGCAGGGCGTCGGCGGAGCGGCCGGAGGGGCGCATGGGTATCTCCCGGAATGACTTGGATTTCCGACCGAGGGCATATCCGCCCGGCACGCGCGCGTCCAGTCATGCCGGGGCCGGGAGCAAGGTCCGGAGATTGACCGCGGCACCGAGCACTCCTAAATCTTGCAGATGGCATTCAGGCAGGTTTCCGGGTGAAGGAACAATCCCTTCCGCTCCGCGATCTCAACAACCGCAGTCGCGAAGTGTTTCGCCGGCTGGTCGAGACCTATCTGGAGACGGGCGAGCCCGTCGGCTCGCGCACGCTGTCGCGGGAACTCGCCGAAGGGGTCTCGGCCGCCACGATCCGCAATGTCATGCAGGATCTCGAACATCTGGGTCTGCTCGACTCGCCCCATGCGTCAGCCGGTCGTATCCCCACCGAGATGGGCCTCCGGCTCTTCGTGGACGGAATTCTCGAGATCGGTTCGGTCTCCGGCAGCGAGCGCAGCGAGATCGAGCGCTCGCTCGGTGGCGCCACCAGCGATATTGCCGGTGTGCTCGACCGGGCCGGTGATATCCTCTCGGGCCTCACCCACGGCGCGAGCCTCGTCCTCGCGCCCAAGGCCGAGGCACCGATCCGCCACATCGAGTTCGTCACGCTTGCCCCGGATCGTGCGCTCGTGGTCCTCGTCACTGCTGACGGCCACGTCGAAAACCGTCTCTTCACGCCGCCCCTCGGCCTTACCCCTTCGGCCATGCAGGCGGCGGCCAATTTCCTCAACACAATTCTGCGCGGCCGGACCCTCCCGGAGATGCGCGACGTGGTGCTGGCCGAGATCACCCGCCGCCGCGCCGAACTCGATGCGCTCTCGCAGGAGTTCATCGAAAGCGGCCTCGCGATCTGGTCCGATGGTCCCGGCGAGGGTCGCAGCCGTCTCATCGTGCGCGGCCGGGCGAACCTCCTCGAAGCCACGGGCGATGCGGAGCGGCTGGAGCTCATCCGTACATTGTTCGACGATCTCGAGCGCAAGCGCGATCTCGCGCAGCTTCTGGAACTCACCGAGGTCGGCGATGGCGTGCGGGTGTTCATCGGTTCGGAGAACAAGCTTTTCTCACTTTCCGGTTCCTCTCTGGTGGTGTCTCCCTATATGAATGCGGATCGCAAGATCATCGGTGCGGTGGGCGTGATCGGCCCCACCAGGCTCAACTACGCCCGCATCGTTCCGATCGTCGATTACACCGCGCAACTGGTCGGCCGTCTGGTTTCCGGCCGGAACCAGGACTAGGACGAATCACATGGCAAACGAAAACAAGCACGGCGACCTCGAGGAGGACATGTTCCTCGACGACCCCGAAGCGGAGCTTCCCGAAGACGAGGAAATCAGCGCGGAGGCCGCCGAGGCGGACGAGAACACCGCGCTTCAGGTCGAGATCGCCGATCTCAAGGACCGGCTCCTGCGGTCGCTCGCCGATCACGAGAACACCCGCAAGCGCGCCGAGCGCGACCGGCGCGATGCCGAGCTTTACGGCGCCACGCGTTTTGCCCGCGACCTCCTGTCGGTGCACGACAATTTCGAGCGCGCCCTCGACACCATCACCGACGATCTGCGCACCGCGGCGCCCGGCCTCGTGGAGGGCATCGAGCTCACGCGGCGCGACCTTCTCTCGGCCTTCGAGAAGCACAAGATCGCCCGGATCGAGCCCGAAATCGGCGAGCGCTTCGACCCGAAGCTCCATCAGGCGATGTTCGAGGCGCCGGTACCGGGCACGAAGGCCGGCGAGATCATCCAGGTGATGAATGCCGGTTTCACCATCGGCGAGCGTCTCCTGCGCCCTGCACAGGTCGGGGTTTCGTCCGGCGGTCCGGCCGTGGCGGCGCCGTCCGAAGACTGAGATCGATCAGCTCTCCGCCAGCCCCTTCAGCTCGTAGAGCAGGGCGAGCGCCTCGCGCGGGCTGAGATCGTCGGGCGCGACGCTTCCGAGCCGCATTTCGACCGCCGAGGGACTTGCCCCTTCCGGCTGCGGAACCGGCGCGGCCGGAACACGGCTGAAGAGCGGCAGATCGTCTATCAGCACGCTCGCCCGGTCCCGATCCACGTCGCTCCGCTCCAGCTTGTCGAGGATGATCCGCGCCCGGTCGACGACGCTTTGCGGCAGCCCGGCGAGCCGCGCGACCTGCACTCCGTAGGACCGGTCTGCCGCGCCACTGCGCACCTCGTGCAGGAAGATCACCTCGCCCTCCCATTCGCGCACCGCGACGGTGACGTTGTGGAGGCCCGGCAGTGTCCCGGCGAGCTTCGTCAGTTCGTGGTAATGCGTGGCGAACAGCGCCCGGCAGCGATTGCGCGCCTGCAGATGCTCGAGCACCGCCCAGGCGATCGACAGCCCGTCATAGGTCGCCGTGCCGCGGCCTATCTCGTCGAGGATCACCAGCGCCCGCTCGCCGGCCTGGTTGAGGATCGCCGCGGTTTCGACCATCTCGACCATGAAGGTCGACCGCCCGCGCGCGAGGTCATCCGCCGCGCCCACCCGGCTGAAGAGCTGGTCCACCACGCCGATCTCCGCTTCGCCCGCCGGCACGAAGGCGCCGATCTGCGCGAGGATCGCGATCAGCGCGTTCTGCCGCAGGAAGGTCGATTTGCCCGCCATGTTCGGCCCGGTCACGAGCCAGAGCGGCCGCGCCGCATCGCCCTCCGCAGAAAGGTCGCAATCATTGGCGACGAAGCTGCCGCCGTCGCGCAAGAGGGCTGTTTCGACCACTGGATGCCGCCCGGCGACGATCCGGAACGCCCGCCCCTCGCCGATCCGCGGCCGGATCCAGTCCGACCCCCGTGCCAGGTCACCCAGGCTCGCGGCAAGGTCGATCTCCGCCAGCGCCTTCGCAGCCGCGCCGATCGCCCCGGCCTCCTCGATCACCGCGCCGCGCAGCCGCTCGAAGATGGCCTTCTCGATGCCAAGCGCGTGGCCGCCGGCGTTCAGGATGCGGGTCTCGGTCTCCGACAGGGCCAGCGTCGTGAATCGCACCGCATTCGCCGTGGTCTGTCGGTGCACAAAGCGCTCCGAGAGCGGCGGGCGCATCATCTTCTCCGCATGCGCTGCCGAGGTCTCGATGAAATAGCCCAGCACATTGTTGTGCTTGATCTTCAACGCGCCGATTCCCGTCTCCGCGACGTAATCCGCCTGCAAGCCGGCCACCACGCTCCGACCTTCGTCGCGCAGCTTCCGCGTCTCGTCGAGCTCCGTGTCGAAGCCTGCCGCCACGAAACCGCCATCGCGCGCCAGGGTCGGCGGCTCCGCCACCAGCGCTGCGTCCAGAAGCCCGATCAGCCCGTCATGCCCCGTGCAGGTCGCCGCCGCCCGCTGCAGGAGCGGGGCCGCCATCCCGGCGAGCCGCCCGGCGATACGGCCGGCGGCGTCGAGCCCGTCGCGGATCGCCGCCAGATCGCGCGGCCCGCCCCTGTCGAGCGCGAGCCTTGACAGCGCGCGCTCCAGATCGGGGGTGCGCCGCAGGATGTCGCGCAGGTCGCGCCCGAGCCCCGCATCCTCCACCAGTACCGCCACCGCATCCTGCCGCCCGACGATCTCGGCGGTGTCGGTCGAGGGCGCGGCAATCCGCGCTTCCAGGAGCCGCGCTCCCGCCCCGGTGAGCGTCCGGTCGACCGCCGCCAGCAGCGAGCCCTCGCGACTGCCCGACAGGCTGCGGGTCAGTTCGAGATTGCGCCGGGTCGCCGCGTCGATCTGCATCAGCCCGCCGGCGGCCTCGCGCACCGGCGCGGCGAGGAAGGGCAGCCGCCCGCGCTGGGTCATCTCGAGATAGTCGATGATCGCCCCGAGCGCGCCGGTCTCCGCGCGGTCGAACTCGCCGAACCCGTCGAGATCGCTCACCCCATAGGCCGCGGCCACCCGACCGGCCGCCAGCGTCGAATCGAAGCTCGCCCGCGCCAGCGGCGTGAGCGCGGCACCGGCTTCGGCCACGACATCGCGCAGCTCGGCCTCCAGCGTCTCCGGCACCAGTACCTCGCGCGGCAGGAGCCGCCCGAGCAGCGGCGCGAGCCGCGCCCGCGGGCAGCGCGTCACCGTCAGATCGCCGGTCGAGACGTCGACCCAGGCGAAGGCCCCGGCGCCGCGGATCTCGCCATAGGCCGCGAGAAAGTTGTGCCGCCGCGCCTCGAGCAGGCTGTCCTCGGTCAGCGTGCCGGGGGTGACCAGCCGCACCACCTCGCGCCGCACCACCGATTTCGAGCCGCGCTTCTTCGCCTCGGCCGGGTCCTCGGTCTGCTCGCAGACCGCGACGCGAAACCCCTTGCGGATCAGCGTCAGCAGGTAGCCCTCGGCGGAATGCACCGGCACGCCGCACATCGGGATGTCGTCGCCCAGATGCTTGCCGCGCCGGGTCAGCGCGATGTCGAGCGCCGCACTCGCCGCCACCGCATCGTCGAAGAACAGCTCGTAGAAATCACCCATCCGGTAGAACAGCAGGGCATCGGCATGCCCGGCCTTGATCTCCAGATACTGCGCCATCATCGGCGTCACATTGGCATTGCTCGACACGGCCGGCCCCTCCCGAACCCCGGCTTTAGCCGCGCCGACAGGCCGTGCAAAGCCCGAATGCCGCAACCCCGCGGCGCTTCGCCGGGCCGCGCGCCGGCTCTAGCGGATCAGCAGGCACATCATGCGCAGGATCGCGAGATTGACCAGCGGTGCGAGCGCCGCGAGCCAGGGCCATGCCGGCTCGGGCGCGACATCGACCAGCCGGCTCCAGGGCAGGCCGAGCAGCACCACGAAGACCCCCGACAGCGGATCTTCCGGCGTTCCGAACAGCCCGAAGGTGCCGACCAGCAGGGCGGCAAGCGCCAGCCCGTAGAGGAGCAGGAATGCGATCACGACGAACCGGCAGAGGCTGTTCATCCCCGGTCGTCCCTATTGGTGCTCCGGAGGGGCGCCATGCCGACGGACCCCGCCGCGCGGCTCAGAGGAAGCCCTCGCTGCCGCTGAACGACACTTCGGCCACTTCACCGTCGTTCGAGACCAGCAGCGCCTCGCCGCCCGGTCCGCACCGACGCCGATCATCACCACGCTGTTCGCTCCGGAGAACTCCGAACTCAGCACCGCGACATCCCCGTTGTCGGTTTCGTTCGAGACCGCCGCGAGGCAGGCCTGTTCCTGGATCGTCGGCGTCCCGGTCATCGGCGCATCCGTCACCATCGCCGCATCATCGCAGGCCGGGAGACCGAAAGCGGCAAAGCCTCTGCGCGCAAGTGCAGATCCCGATTTCATCCTCGTTTACCCATGGTTTTCGTTTTTTCAGCCGCATCCGGGTAAGGCGAGCGCGGCGGCAATGCAACTCCCGCGGGACCCACCGCCTATTCGCCGATGAACCGACAGGCGACGAAACCCTGCAGATCGGGGGTTTCGCGCAGCGCAATCAGGCACCAGTCCGTCGTGCCGTAGGTCTCGCGCGAGAGCAGATTCACCTCCCGGCCAGCCGGAAGACCCACGATGGTTTCGAATTGCATGCCGGGGCCCCGCCGCAGGTTCAGCATGTCATCCGCCGCGACGCCGACGACCCGGTAGAAGTCGGGGCCGTCCGCTTCCGCATGCGTCGCTGCGGGAACCCCAGCCGCGATCGCGATCGCAAACATCCCCGTCAGGCCGCGACGCGCCGGGCGCGCGTGCGGTATCATCCGGCAAACTCGCTGAACACGGTAACCGATCCGTCATCCTCGCGACGGCAGCTGTAGGGCGTTCCGGCGGCGTTGAGGACAAGCAGAGGCCCGCCGCCGGTCTGGATGTTGTCGCTGACCGAGATCGCACCCGCGGAAAGGCCGGTCAGCCGCGCCGCCTGATCGATGCAGGGGCCGGTCATTGCCGCGAAGGCATCGCCGCCGTCCGCGGGTGCGACCGAAACCGGTTCGGGCGCATCGCAGCCCGACAGGAGCGCAAGCCCCATAGCGGCTGAAATGATCGAAATCCGCGCGGTTTTCGAAACTGTCATGTCGGTCTCCCTTTTTTCTCTCGGCCGAACTCCGGTGCGGCCGAACTCTCCGGGGCCGTCACCGCGATGGAGCTTCGTCGACCCTTCGGGCCGGGCCCGGCTGTTCAGATATGACCCTTCCGGAACAAGTAGATCCTCCCGGTACTGTTCACTTCGCAATTGCCGTGCCGATGGCCGGCGGCGACCTCGACGTAGAAATCGTCCGCGCCCGCCTGGCGCGATTTCACCACATGGATGTCGCGCGGATCGCGGCCCCACTCGGCCGAGGCCTGCCCCACGCAGGCCCGCATCGCCAGAGTCGGAGCATTCGGCCCGCCTCCTTCGGTGGCGTGGCGATGTGCCAGCCGGTTGTGCCGCTCCTTGTGGCCCGCCGCGAAGCCGTCGTTGTAGTCCGGGCTGTCGTGGCGATGGTCGTAATCCGCGTGGTGGAGTCCGTCCCGGTATCCGCGCTCGAAATCGGCGATCTGGTCGACCTGAGTGTGGTGCTTGCCGTCCTTGTGATGATCCTCGTGATGCGCCAGCGCGGCCGCGCCGAACAGCAGCAGGGCCGCGGCGATCGCCGCTTCCTGCTCGCTTGTCTCGTCGGCCCGGAGCGGCGTCGTCATCGTGGTCGCGGCGACGAGGAGGGCCGCCGCGAAAACCGTCAGATGCTTCATCGACCCGCTCCGGCTCACATGATTGTCATGGACAGGGTGAACGGCACGGTCTGGCCGGTATCCTTGTCATTGCCCATCAGATAGACGCGGATCGTATAATCGCCGTCCGCTGGCAGCACGACGCCGGTTGCATCGTTACCGGATGTCGAGCCGATGTAGATTGCCTCGCCGGTACTGCCCGGCGGCAAAATATTGAAGTACGCCGTCCCATCGGTGATCAGCGAGACGGCCATTTGCTGGCCCTCGGCCGCGCCGAGCACATAGTCGACGTAACCGTTTCCGGTCACGCTGCCCTCGACCGCGGCATTGTCGTTGCCAGAAGTGAAATTCACCCGCTCCTGGCTCTGGGCGAGAGCGCCGCCGGCCGCGAGGATGGAGAGAACCACCAGAAACGGTTTCAGTGTGCCGAACACGAGAGCCTCCCGTCGGATCACAATTAATTCCTGAATGCGTTTTTCTCCGGGCAGCGAGTCCCTGTCAACCCTCGTCCGCCCCGAAACCCCTCCGAAACCCGTAGTGACAGGCGCAGGCGCTGCGAACGTGGCGCCCGCCACGGGCACCACGACCGGGTCAACACTTTTATCTTTTGAAAACAGAGGATTGTTTTTCGGTCTAAGCCAGGACCACGCGTTCGGGGCTCAATTCGAACCACCGGCAGGCCGGACCTAGTCCGATCTGCCGCTTCGCTGGCGCAGGTAGCCGCCCACCAGCCCGCCCCCCGTGAAGGCCCCGAGCATCGCCAGCGGCGAGCTGTCGCTCTCGTAGCCGATCATCGCCGCGATGCCGAGCCAGAGAACCCCGGCGACGAAGCCGATCACGGCGAATTTCAGCGGCAGGCCGAGGCCGTCGAGAAAGCTGAACATGGCGGGTCCTTCCTGTCGCCTGGCGGCCATGCCGGGGATTTCAGTTCGAGCCCTTCACGCCATCCCAGAAATGTTTCACCCGGCTGAAGAAGTCGTGGCTCTCGGGATGATTGCTGTTGCTGCCCAGATCCTCGAACTCGCGCAGCAGTTCCCTCTGCCGGGCGGTCAGGTTGACCGGTGTCTCGACATGCAACTCGATATAGAGATCTCCCGATCCCGCCCCGCGCAGCGCCGGCATCCCCTTTCCGCGCAGCCGCAGCTGCTTGCCCGACTGGACGCCCGCCGGCACCTTCACCCGGGTCCGCCCGCCGTCCAGCGTCGGTGCCTCGATCTCGCCGCCCAGCGCGGCCGTCGTCATGCTGACCGGGATCCGGCAGAACAGGTTCTGGTTGTCGCGCTCGAAGATCGGATGGCTCTCGACCTCGATGAAGATGTAGAGATCGCCCGTCGGACCGCCGCGCAGCCCCGCCTCGCCCTCGCCGGCCAGCCGGATCCGGGTTCCGGTCTCGACACCGGCCGGGATGTTGACGTTGAGGGTGCGATCCTTCGCGACCCGCCCGGCGCCGGCGCAGGACTTGCACGGGTTCTTGATGATCTGGCCGCGGCCCGAACAGGTCGGGCAGGTCCGCTCCACCGTGAAGAAGCCCTGCTGGGCGCGGACCTTGCCCTGGCCGGCGCAGGTCGGACAGGTCGCCGGCTCCGCCCCACCCTCGGCGCCGGTGCCGTTGCAGACATCGCAGGCCACGCTGCCGGGCACGCTGATCGTCGCCTGCTTGCCGCGATAGGCCTCGTCGAGCTTGAGGCGCAGATTGTAGCGCAGGTCCGAGCCCCGCGCTGCGCGCTGGCCGCGCGCCCGTCCGCCGCCACCGCCCATGAAATCGCCGAAGAGATCGTCGAATACATCGGAGAAGGCCGAGGCGAAATCGGGATTGCCCTGGGGGCCACCGCGGAATCCGCCGCCGCCGCCATTCTCGAAGGCCGCATGGCCGAACCGGTCATAGGCTGCCTTCTTCTGGCCGTCCTTCAGGACGTCATAGGCCTCGTTGGCTTCCTTGAACATCGCCTCCGCATCGGCCCGATCCTGGTTGCGGTCGGGATGCAGTTCCATCGCCTTCTTGCGGAATGCCTTCTTGATGTCGGCTTCGGAGGCGCCTTTGGACACGCCCAGAACGTCATAGTAGTCGCGTTTCGCCATGCGCGCTGGATTCCTTCAAACGCGAATGGCCCTCCTGGAGTGCAGGAGGGCCATTACGGGGTGTCACACCGGATCAGGACTTGCTGTCGTCCTTGCCGATATCCTCGAAATCGGCATCGACCACGTCGTCGTCCTGCCCTGCATCCTCGCGCGCATCCGACCCGGCTTCCGCTTGCGCACCGGCCTCTTCTGCCTGCGCCTTGTAGATCGCTTCGCCAAGTTTCATCGCGGCTTCAGTCAGATCCTGGATGCGGGCCTTGATCGCTTCCGTGTCTTCGCCTTCCATCGCTTCCTTCAAGGTCTTGATCGACATCTCGATCACCTCGACGGTGGTCGGATCGACCTTGTCGCCATGCTCCTCCACGGACTTCTCAGTACCATGGATCAGGCTCTCGCCCTGATTGCGCGCCTCGACGAGTTCGCGACGGGCCTTGTCGGCCTCGGCATTCTCCTCGGCTTCCTTGACCATCTTCTCGATATCGTCGTCGCTGAGACCGCCGGAGGCCTGGATGGTGATCTTCTGCTCCTTGTTGGTCCCCTTGTCCTTGGCGGACACGCTGACGATACCGTTCGCGTCGATGTCAAAGGTCACTTCGATCTGCGGCACGCCGCGCGGTGCGGGCGGGATCTGCTCGAGATTGAACTGGCCGAGGATCTTGTTGTCGGCCGCCATCTCGCGCTCGCCCTGGAACACCCGGATCGTGACGGCGTTCTGGTTGTCCTCCGCGGTGGAGAACACCTGGCTCTTCTTTGTCGGGATGGTGGTGTTGCGGTCGATCAGCCGGGTGAACACGCCCCCCAGCGTCTCGATGCCGAGCGAGAGCGGCGTCACGTCGAGCAGCACGACGTCCTTGACGTCACCCTGCAGGACGCCGGCCTGGATCGCCGCGCCGAGCGCAACCACCTCGTCCGGGTTGACGCCCTTGTGCGGCTCCTTGCCGAAGAACTTGGTCACTTCCTCGATGACCTTCGGCATGCGTGACATGCCGCCGACCAGAACCACTTCGTCGATCTCGGCCTTCGAGACGCCCGCATCCTTGAGCGCGGCGCCGCAAGGTTTCATCGAGCGCGCGATCAGGTCACCGACCAGGCTCTCGAGCTTCGCACGAGTCAGCTTCATCACCAAGTGGAGCGGCTGATGGGTCTTCGGGTCCATCGAGATGAACGGCTGGTTGATCTCGGTCTGCGTCGAAGACGAAAGCTCGATCTTGGCCTTTTCGGCGGCTTCCTTGAGACGCTGAAGCGCCATCTTGTCCTTGGTCAGGTCGACGCCATGCTCTTTCTTGAACTCGCCCGCGAGGTATTCGACGATCCGCATGTCGAAGTCTTCACCGCCGAGGAAGGTGTCGCCGTTGGTGGATTTCACCTCGAAAAGCCCCTCGTCGATCTCGAGGATCGATATGTCGAAGGTACCGCCGCCGAGGTCGTAGACCGCAATCGTCTTCGACCCGGCCTTGTCGAGCCCGTAGGCAAGCGCCGCAGCCGTCGGTTCGTTGATGATGCGCAGCACTTCCAGCCCGGCGATCTTGCCGGCATCCTTGGTGGCCTGACGCTGGGCGTCATTGAAGTAGGCGGGAACAGTGATGACGGCCTGGGTCACGTTTTCGCCCAGATAGCTCTCGGCGGTTTCCTTCATCTTCTGCAGGATGAAGGCGGAAATCTGGCTCGGTGAATACTTCTCGCCGCGGGCTTCCACCCACGCGTCGCCGTTGGAGCCCGGCACGATCTTGTAGGGGACCATGTCCTTGTCCTTCGCGGTGACCGGATCGTCGTAGCGACGGCCGATCAGGCGCTTGATCGCGAAGAGCGTGTTCTCCGAATTCGTGACGGCCTGACGCTTGGCGGACTGACCGACAAGGCGCTCGTCATCGGTGAAGGCCACGATCGATGGCGTGGTGCGGGCCCCTTCCGAGTTCTCGATGACCCGGGGCTGGCTTCCGTCCATGATCGCTACGCAGGAGTTGGTGGTCCCGAGGTCGATACCGATTACTTTCGACATTCAATTCTTCCTTTCGTGCGGCGATGTTGCGATGCGGGTCCGCGAAAGGCCCCCGTCACGCATCCCTGACTGACCCTCACAGAGTTGTGCGAGCCCGGATTTGGCTGGGTATATAGGTTCGGAAAAATACACCTGCAACCGCCGCAAACCCGAGCGAGGAGGCTTTTTTGGCCGCGTGACATCGAAACCGGACATGGTGAACGGATTTGCCATCCATCGGGGCTTTCTTGACAGCGACGATTGTACACGGATCGTCGCGGCTGCCCGTGAGGTCGCCCTGGATGCGCCCTTCGTCGCTCCCGTTACCCCGGGCGGACGAAAGATGAGCGTTCGCATGACCTCGGCGGGCCGCTGCGGCTGGATCAGTGATCGCGATGGCTACCGATACGCGGATCGACATCCCTCCGGCTCTGCATGGCCGCCCATCCCCGCGCCGGTTCTTGCGGTCTGGGAAAGGATTGTCGGAGGCTCCCGCATGCCGGATTGCTGTCTCTTGAACTATTACGGCTCGGAGGCCCGGATGGGACTGCATCGGGATGCGGACGAGACCGATTTCTCCTGGCCGGTGGTTTCCATCAGTCTCGGAGACAGCGCACGGTTCCGCATTGGTGGCGTTCAGCGCAGCGATCCCACGACATCGGTGCTTCTCGAAAGCGGTGACGTGGTCGTCATGGGCGGCGAAGCCCGGCTCGCCTATCACGGGATCGACCGGATCCGGTTCGGCTCGAGCAGGCTGCTGCCCTCTGGCGGCCGCCTCAACATGACCTTGCGGGTGGTCGGCTAGGGCGCGATCGAGCAGCAGCCGCGCAGGAGCTCGGGCAGCGACCCCGCCTCGCGGATCATATGCGCGGTAAGGCCGAAGCCGCGGTCCGACATGTTGTCCGAGCAGAGACCGGGAGTTGCGAAGAGAGTGAGCCTGAGCGCGCCATCCTCGTAGACCGCGACGCGGCGCCGGTCACTGCTTCGACCACTGTCGAGAATTCCCGTGAGGGGCAGAGTTCTGGGATCCTCTCCGAAGGTCGAAAAGATCGCCTGGCCGGCTCCGGTCTGGAGCGACCAGAAGGGCTCGGTGCCGTAGCAGGCCGTACCTTGAGGCAGTTCCCCGGTCTTCCAGACGTCCCTCTGCTCGGTAATGCGCGAAAGGGGCAGCCAGCCACTTGCCTCGGCGTGATTGACGCGACCCCATTTCTGGGACGTGTCGAAGGCCACCACCTCGATGTCCCGGGAATTGGAGGGAATATGCGCGATGATCGGCGAATCATCGTCGGGATCGGCATGGATGTCGATAACATCGCCGTTGGAGACGCCGTCACCGGCGAAAAGGGTCGGAAGCACGGTGTGGGCAAAGGACGTGGCGCTGAGCGTGCAGCAAAGGACAACGGCGATTGCGACCAGTCTCATGCGGCAAGGGTCGGCAGCGGTCTCTTGCGACTGTCCTCGTCCACCGCCACGAAAACGAAGCGAGCTCCGGCCACGTGGCGCCGTTCGCCTGTCGGTTGTCGGGTGATCCAGACCTCGATGCCGACTGTCATCGAGGTCGTGCCTTCACCTTCGATGCGGGAATGGATCGATACGACGTCGCCGACAGTCACCGGAGAATGGAACTCCATTTCCTTGACCGCGACCGTCGCCACGCGCCCCCGCGCTCTTGCGCGGGCCAGGACCGACGAGCCGAGGTCCATCTGTGCCATCAGCCATCCGCCGAAGATATCCCCGTTGGCGTTCGTATCGGCCGGCATCGCGATGGTCTGCAGTGTCAGCGCGCCGCGTGGTTCCTGTTCTGTGGCCGGGTTGGACATCCTGGACCTCTTCATCATGCCGGGCCAGCAAAAGCATTTACCGCGCCGACGCGGACAGTTTGCAAATGCTGCCCTGCTGGTCCATAGAAAACCGCTTCGAGAGAGGCGTTTGTCTAGAGACCAGCCGGGGTTGGGCGGAAATGGAATACGCGAAAATCGTCCGTACCATGCGAAGACTCGCGATCGAGGCCGGGGCCGCGATCATGGAGGTCTATGAGGGACCCCATTTCGATGTTCGGACCAAGTCGGATGAATCCCCGGTCACGGAAGCGGATGAACGTGCCGATGCGATCATCGCACGCGGGCTCGCCGAAGCATTTCCCGAGATTGCAATCGTGACCGAGGAGCAGTCTGACAGCCATGGCGAAACCGCGACGAGCTTCTTCCTTGTCGATCCGCTCGACGGAACGAAGGAATTCGTCCAGCGCCGGGGGGACTTCACGGTGAACATCGCGCTCATCGAAGACGGCGTGCCAACCCGGGGTGTCGTCTATGCTCCGGCGAAGGGCCGATTGTTCTACACCGGCGGAAATGGCCAGAGCGTCGAGGAAACCGGCGATCATAACCCCGAGGAAGTGGGGACCATAACTCATCTGCGGGTCGCGACGCCCGATCCGGCAGCTCTTGTCGTGGTGGCGTCGAAGTCGCATCGCGACCAGGCAACGGATGAGTACATCGCCCGATACGCGGTGGGCGATTTCCGCTCAGCGGGCTCCTCGCTGAAATTCTGCCTCGTGGCGGCCGGCGAGGCCGATCTCTATCCGCGGCTGGGTCGCACCATGGAATGGGATACCGGTGCCGGCCAGGCCGTTCTGCTCGGCGCCGGCGGATGCGTGGTCCGGTTCGACGATCACAGCCCGCTCGGCTACGGCAAGAACGGATTCGAGAATCCGTTCTTCATTGCCCACGCCCCGGGCGTGGATCTCGTTCCGGCCTGATTGCGGCTATGCCCGGGCCAGCAACGATCGTCATTCCGGCGCGTTTTGCCTCGACCCGGTATCCGGGCAAACCGCTCGTCGAGTTGCGGGGGGCATCCGGGGAGAAGCGCAGTCTGATCCGGCGCAGCTGGGAAGCGGCGATGGCCGTTCCCGAAGCCGGTCGAGTGATCGTGGCGACGGACGACCAGCGGATCGCCGCCGCCGCCCGCGACTTCGGTGCCGAAGTAGCGATGACTCCGGAGACGTGCAGGAACGGCACCGAGCGCTGCGCCGCAGTTGCCTCAATGCTTGGTCCCGAGCATGACCTGATCGTCAATCTGCAAGGCGATGCGCCGCTCACGCCACCGTGGTTCGTTTCCGCCCTGATCGCAGACATGGAACGGAATCCTGAGACGCCCGTTGCCACGCCTGTTCTGCGGTGCGACGCTCCAGCCCTGGCTGGTTTTTTGCAGGATCGTGCGGCTGGGCGTGTCGGTGGCACTACCGCCGTTTTTGATGCCGACCGCCGTGCGCTCTACTTCTCCAAGGAGGTTCTACCCTATACAGGGCGACCCGTCCGGTCCGGAGAGCAGATACCGGTGTTTCATCATGTCGGGGTTTACGCCTATCGCCGGGCAGTGCTCGCGGATTACGCCAGTCTCGAGCCAAGGCCGCTGGAACTCTGGGAAGGTCTCGAGCAACTTCGTTTCATGGAACATGGAATTTCGGTGCGTTGCGTCGAAGTGGACGGACGCGGGAGGGGGTTCTGGGAACTGAACAATCCTTCGGACGTTGCACGGCTGGAAGCGATGCTGTCGCAACTCGGGATGGATTAGGGGTCGTGCGATCGCGCTCTCGCGCGGCAACAATTCGTTCCTGCGGCAAAGTCTCTGGCGGAATCGACGCTTTGCAGGCTATACGCAACCGAGCCCGCGTTGCGGATGTTGTGTGGAGTTAGGATGTCAAAGAGGGTCACGAAGGCAGTTTTTCCGGTCGCGGGGTTTGGGACGCGATTTCTGCCGGCAACAAAATCGGTGCCCAAGGAGATCATGCCGCTCGTCGACAGGCCGCTGATCCAGTACGCCATCGACGAGGCGCGTGCCGCCGGGATCAAGGAATTCATCTTCGTCACCTCGCGCGGCAAGAGCGCGCTCGAAGACTATTTCGACAGTGCACCGGAACTCGAAGCTGCCCTGCAGGACGGGCGCAAGGAACATCTGATTGACGCTCTCCGGCAGACCGATATGGAAAGCGGCGCGGTTGCCTATGTCCGTCAACAAGAACGCCTCGGCCTTGGGCATGCGGTATGGTGCGCCCGGCGGCTGATCGGCGAGGAGCCGTTCGCGGTGATGCTGCCGGACGACGTTATTGACGCTGGCGTGCCCTGCCTCAAGCAGATGGTCGATGCGTATGCGGAAACCGGGGGCAACATGGTAGCGACCATGGAGGTTCCGCGCGAAAGCGTTTCCTCCTATGGGATCCTCGACGTGGCCGATCAGAGCGGACCTTGCATGCGTGTCCGGGGCATGGTCGAAAAGCCCGATGCGGCGAGGGCGCCTTCCAGCCTTGCGGTCATTGGTCGGTACATTCTTGCCCCGACCGTACTTTCACATCTCGACACGCTAAAGGCCGGAGCGGGTGGAGAGATCCAGTTGACCGATGCGATCGCAGCCGACATCGCTGCGCTCGACAACGTGCATGCCTACCGTTTCAACGGAACACGCTACGACTGCGGGACCAAGGCGGGATATCTCCAAGCCACGGTGTCGTTCGGACTTGCGCGACAGGAGTTGCGCGGCGAGTTCCTTGATTTCCTGCGCGCCTACCTGACCGATTTCGCACCAGAACTGTCGTCGGTCCCGGCCGACTGACCGGCGGCACGTCGTTCTGGCGGGCACGGATCTGTTTCAGGCGGCCTGCTCGGCCTTGCCTTCGGTCAGGATCGCGTAGATCGCTGAAGGATCGAAGGTCGAACGAAGCTTGCTGCACACTGCTTCACTGCGGAGTATGCGCGAAACGCGCGCGAGGGCCTTGAGATGCTCGGCGCCCGCGGATTCCGGGGCGAAAAGACCGAAGACCAGATCGACCGGCTGGCGGTCGATCGACTCGAAATCCACGGGTTTCTCGAGCCGAACGAACACGCCGGCGAGCTTCTCGGCGCCACCGAACCGGGCGTGCGGAATGGCGACACCCCGACCGACGCCGGTCGGGCCAAGCGCCTCACGCTCCATCAGGGCCTTGTAGACATCCCCAGACGGCAGGCCGTAGACCGATTCGCCCATATCAGCGAGGTCCTGCAGGAGCCGCTTCTTACTCGTGGCTCGCAGAGGCGCTCGCACTCCTTCGATGCGGAGGATGTCGGAAAGCTCCATAAGGGGCCCCTTGTCGGTTCGATCTGGGTCTATTGCGGCAGATGGCGCGGATCGATCCAGCCGATGTTGCCATCGTCGCGGGTGTAGACGACGTTGACGCCGCCATGCTTCTCGTTGCGAAACACAAGGAGTCGCGCGCCCGCGAGTTCCATTTGCATGACCGCTTCGCCAACCGAGAGATTCGGCACCCGGGTTTCCATTTCTGCAATGATCACCGGCTGCAGTGTTTCCGGCTCCGCATCCTCCTCGCCGCCACCCCCGGCAAGTATGTAGGAAGGTGCGTCCATCGCCTCGATCGGTAGTTCCCTCGCGCGGTGATGATCTTTAAGCCGCCGCTTGTAGCGGCGGAGCTGCTTTTCCATCCGGTCCACGGCATTTTCGAACGCCGCGTAGATTTCGTTCGCACGGCCCTTGGCCTGCACGGTCATGCCGGTCGTAAGATGCACCGAGGCGTCGGTGACGAACTCATGACGATCCTTCGAGAAGATCACCATGGCTTCGACGGGCCGGTCGAAATATTTACCGACCGCCTCCACGAGGCGCTCTTCGACATGGCTCCGAAGAGCTTCACCCGTGTCGATCTGTTTGCCGCTGACCTGAATGCGCATTTGCTGCCTTTTTCCCCCGATCGGTGGGATGCCGTTTTCCGGCTTTTCCGCCCCGGAACGGGCGGCCGCTATGGACGGGCATCACCAGCTTGTCAACACCGCGGCTGCGGTGCTCTTACCGGGAAATCCTTTACAACCCGGCAAGGCGCGCCTTGTGCCGACGACGTTCGACGGATGACGGAATCCCCATACCTTCACGGTATTTCGCAACGGTCCGGCGCGCAATATCAATCCCCTGGAGCCGGAGGGCCTTCACGATGCGGTCGTCCGAAACTGTCCGTCCGGGCGGCTCGGCTTCGATAAGGCTGCGGATCCGGCTCTGAACAGCTGCGGCCGAGAACACCTCGCCGCCATCAGTCGCCTGAATCGAAGATCCGAAGAAGTAGCGCAGTTCGAAAACGCCCTGCTCGCAGGCGAGGTATTTGCCGGCGGTCGCGCGGCTTACGGTTGATTCGTGAACCTTGATCCTGTCGGCGATCATGCGTTGCGTCAGCGGCTGCATTGCGAGGACCCCGTCGGAAAAGAACCGTTCCTGTTGCAGGACGATTTCCGTGGCGACCAACAGGATGGTGCGCGCCCTTTGCTCGAGAGCCTTGATGAGCCAGCTTCCGCTCGACCTGCACTCGGAGACGAACGCCTTTGCCTTGGCGTCATGGGAAGCAAGCTCTGCTGAATAGATGTTGTCCATAAGCACACGAGGAAGGGTCTCGGTATTCAGTTCGACTTTCAGCCCTCCGTCATCGCCGCGGACCACATAGACGTCCGGCACGGCGATCTGCAGTTGTTCCGTGGCGAATTGCAGACCGGGCCGTGGGTCGAGTGCGCGAAGTTCGGCCAACATTTCGACGAGATCCTCGGCATCGACCCCGCAGATCTCCTGCAGTTCCCGGCTCGGGCCCCTGACGCTCAGGTGCAGATTGGCCAGAAGAGCCTGCATCGCCGGATCGAGCCGATCGCGTTCTCGCAGCTGCAGTGCGAGGCATTCCTCAAGACTGCGGGCACCTATGCCCGACGGATCGCAGGACTGCACCACGGCAAGGGCGCGTCGCAGGTCAGGCGCGGATAACCGATGCCGTTCGGCAACTTCGTTGAGCGCAACGCGCAAGTAGCCATCATCCTCGAGTTCATCCACGAGAACGAGGGCGATTTCCGCGACATCCGCTCCGATGCGCATGGCACCGATCTGATCGCGCAGATGGTCCCAGAGTGTCTTGCGGGCTGCGATCCGCTGGAAGATGTCGTCCTCGCCTGCTGTCGCTGCAGTGATGCCGGAGGCGCGCAGGACAGGCCCGCCTTCGGAAGCGAGCGGGCGGAGCAAGATCGAGAAGCGGGTTCTTCTCGACTTCTGCGGTGACATACTCCGAAAGCGCGCCGCTCGACATCTTCAGAAGCATGATCGCCTGCTGAAGCTGCGGCGTCATCACCAGCGTCTGGCTCTGTCGCAGTTCGATGCGGGGAGTCAGGGCCATCGGGACTTCCGTGTTGCGTGGCTCAGATCCTGAAGCCCTCGCCAAGATAGACGCGGCGCACATTGTCGTCACGCACAACTTCCGCGGGAGTTCCCGACATCAGCACCGTACCGCCGTGCAGGATATAGGCCCTGTCTACGATTTCCAGGGTTTCGCGGACATTGTGGTCGGTGATCAGCACACCGATCCCGCGATCCTTGAGATGGGAGACCAGATCCCGGATGTCCTTGACGGCGAGAGGGTCCACGCCGGCGAAGGGCTCGTCCAGAAGGACGTAGTTGGGTTGCGTTGCGAGACAGCGGGCGATCTCGACCCGACGACGCTCGCCGCCCGAGAGCGCAATCGCCGGCGTACGACGCAAATGGGTTATGGAGAATTCTCCGAGTAACTCGTCGAGCATCTCGTGCCGCTTGTCAGGATCGCTGACGCTCACTTCGAGGATCGCGCGGATATTGTCGGCCACCGTCAGGCCGCGGAAGATCGATGCTTCCTGGGGCAGGTAGCCGATCCCGAGACGCGCACGCCGGTACATCGGGAGCCAGGTGACATCCTGACCGTCGACGAGGATACGACCGGAGTCGGGCGGGATGAGGCCGGCGATCGTGTAGAAGCAGGTGGTTTTTCCGGCACCGTTCGGCCCCAGAAGGGCGGCGACCTCCCCTCGCCGCAGGCTCAGTGACACGTCGCGCAGAACCGGTCGCCGCTTGTAGCTCTTGGCCACGTTCGACACTTCGAGGCCGGGACCGCCCTCGGCCACACGCAGATCGGGCTTGCGGCTCACTGCGCCGCGCCCGGTGCGAAGATGGTCCGTACCCGTCCTTCGAAGGTGCCGGTTCCCGCGCCCAGATCGATCCGCAGCGACTGACCGGACAGGGCATTCTGCCCCTGCGTCAGAATGACGTCACCCGACATTTCGACGATGCCCGATGCGACGTCGTAGCGCGCGGTTTCCAATTCGGCGGCCTGTTCGCCGTTGGCCAGCGTCACGTTGCCAAGGGCTTCGAGACGTTCCACGGCGCCCTGACCGCCATCGGCTCCTTCGTCGTAGAAGACCTCGACCCGATCGGCTGCCAGCCGCAGCGCGCCCTGGCCCACCCTCACCTCGCCGATGAACACCGCCGTGGCTGCGCCCTGATCGAGTTCGAGGCTGTCGGCGGTGATCTCCACCGGCAGGCTGGCGTCGTGGCGCGAGGCGCCGAAGGCGATGTCTGTGCCCTGTGCGCAAGCGACGCCTTCCGGGACGGCCAGCGCAATCAGGGCAGACACAAGAAGGTTCAAGCGGGCGAAGCGGTCGCATCAGGGCAAGCTCTGGCTTTCGGAGTCCGGCGGAGCGTACAGCACGCGGACCCCGTTGCCGAACAGAAAACGCCGGGTCTCGTTCCGCCTGCCTGTCGATGTCACGGACAGGTTGCCGGCCTCGATCCGTCCTGTTCCCCCGGTGATCTTCACCGGGACGGAGGTGGACAGGCTTCCGCCGCCCAGTTCGATGCGGAGGGCTTCGGTCTCCATCCGGTAGCCGTCCGAGGTGTCGATCCGGACCGACCCCTCGAGATCCAGCGTCTGAAGCGGGACGTCGAGCGCCCCGCTGCGGGAGATGATCTCGATCCGTCCGCCATCGGCGAAGATCACCTCGCCAGCGAGTTCCGAAATGTCGGCCCTCTGCGGGGGCACCGCGTCGGGTACCACCAGGTCTGCCTGGAAGCTGAATCGGTCGGCATAGCGGCTCGAGCCGGAGAATACGGGGTTGCTGATCCTGAGGCCCGTGCCGAGTTCCTCCAGGTCGCCGGAGCCGAACACGATCTCTCCTCCGGCGCCGCCGTCGTTCTGGACCAGAAAGAGGCTCGACAGCAGACCGATGGCGATCAGCGGGAGCAGAATCTTCAGGATCGTGACGAGCCGCGAATAGGGATCGGTGGCCGTCGGCATTGCTCAGGAGACGCCGGCCCGCAGGCAATCGTGGATATGGATGATTCCGGCCGGGCGTTCCGGTGCATCTGCCTGCATGCCGAAGAGTACGGTGATCTTGCGCCCGTTCATGATGCCGAGTGCCTCCGAGGCCAGGGCGGCCTCGGATACCGTGGTTGGCTTGCGGGTCATGACCTCGCCGACCGTGCGGCTCAGAAGCCCCTCCATGTTTCGTCGCAAGTCGCCGTCGGTGACGATCCCGACCAGCGTCCCGCTCGCGTCGACGACGCCGACGACGCCGAAGCCCTTGCGGGTCATCTCGATCAGGGCCTCCGACATCGGCGCATCGGGCCCGATCAGCGGGGTCTCGTCGCCGGAATGCATGAGATGCGCGACGGTCGCGAGACGTGCGCCGAGACGCCCGCCCGGATGGAACTCATGAAAGTCCGCCGGAGAGAAGTTTCGGTGCTCCATCAGGGCGACGGCGAGTGCATCCCCCAGCGCGAGGCTCATGGTGGTGGAGGTGGTCGGCGCCAGCCCTACGGAGCAGGCCTCGGGCTCGGCTGGCAGCACGAGGCCAAGATCGGACTGCCGGATCAGCGTGCTGTCGGCGCGGCTCGCCATGCCGATGAGCGGGATCTTCCAGCGGCGGGTATACGCGATCAGATCGGCAAGCTCGGCGGTCTCTCCCGAATTGGAAAGCAGCAGCACAACGTCGGCCCCGGTGATCATCCCGAGATCGCCGTGGCTCGCCTCGGCGGGATGCACGAACATCGCCGGCGTTCCGGTCGAGGCCAGCGTTGCGGCGATCTTGCGCGCGACATGGCCCGACTTACCCATTCCAGACACGATCACTCGCCCGGATGCTGCATGCATCAGGGCCACCGCCGCACCGAAGCTCGCGCCAAGCTCATCTGCCAGTGTCATCAACGCCGCAGCCTCGGTCTCGACGACCCGGCGCCCCGTGGCGATGATCTTTTCGCGATCGAGGCCTGTATCGACGTTGTTCAT
The DNA here is from genome assembly GCA_963825715.1 of uncultured Alphaproteobacteria bacterium. Taxonomy (GTDB): domain Bacteria; phylum Pseudomonadota; class Alphaproteobacteria; order Rhodobacterales; family Rhodobacteraceae; genus Amaricoccus. Next base: position 245,681 of record CAWGUH010000021.1, read on the forward strand.
CGGTGCGGCGCCTCAGCTGTGAGCGAAGATGTCCTGCTCCTCCCAGCCCGCGAGGTCGAGGGCTGCGCGGTGGGGAAGGAAGTCGAAGCAGGCCTGTGCGATCGCAGTGCGGCCCTCGCGCGCGAGGCGTATGTCGAGCTCGGCCCTCATACGATGCAGGTGGAGCACGTCCGAGGCGGCATACTCGCACTGCGCTGTGGTCAGGGTCGCGGCTCCCCAGTCGCTCGACTGCTGCTGCTTGGAGATGTCGACATCGATCAGGTCGCGGGCCAGGTCCCGCAGGCCGTGGCGGTCGGTATAGGTCCGGACGAGCTTCGAGGCGATCTTGGTGCAGTAGACCGGTGCCGTGACGACGCGGAACCTGTGGAGCAGGACCGCGATGTCGAAGCGGCCGAAATGGAAGAGCTTGAGCCGGTCGAGGTCGCCGAGCTGGCGCACGAGGTTCGGTGCGCGTGTCTGATCCCGGCCGATCTGCACGAGATGGGCGTTCCCGTTGCCTGACGAGAGCTGTACAAGGCAGAGTCTGTCGCGGTGCGGCTGGAGACCCATGGTCTCGCAGTCGACGGCGATTTCGGGGCCGAGGTCGAGACCGTCGGGCAAGTCGCCGTCATGAAGATGGATGGTCATTCCAGGCTCCGTCAGGTCGCTGTACCGCGCTCCGGGTCGGGGTGGGGGCGGGCCTGCGCGGAGCCGATGGTGCCCAGGAGAAGACTCGAACTTCCACTTCCTTTCGGAAACTGGCACCTGAAGCCAGCGCGTCTACCAATTCCGCCACCTGGGCAGGTGCCGACCGGCGCGATGTATACGCGGGCCCACGGGGCTGTCAATGGCGACCGGCCACACTCGGCGAGCTGCCGTGCAACGCTTTTCCGGCAGACTTCCGCCGGCGATCTCGACTGCTCGGAGGGAGACCGGCTGGGCGCGGGCGGCCCCTGTTGCGCTTGTCCCGCCGGCGCGTTGCTTCTATGTCCCTAAGGAGCCGGAAGCGGAGAATCGTGCATGACCAATCCTGTTCCAATCGTGACCATCTTCGGCGGTTCCGGGTTCATCGGGCGATACGTGGCCCAGCGCATGGCCCGGGCCGGCTGGCGGGTGCGGGTCGCGGTGCGGCGCCCCGACGAGGCAGGGTTCGTCCGGCCCTACGGCACCGTCGGGCAGGTCGAGCCGATCCAGGCGAACATCCGTGACGAGGCTTCTACGCGCCGGGCGATCGCCGGGGCCGACGCGGTGGTGAATTGTGTCGGAATTTTGGTGGCGTCCGGCAAGCAGCAGTTCGAGACCGTGGTTGCCGAAGGTGCTGCGCGGATTGCCCGGATCGCGGCGGAAGAAGGCGTGCGCCGGCTGGTACATGTCTCTGCGATCGGGGCGGATCCGGACAGCGAGAGCGTCTATGCCCGCAGCAAGGCCGCAGCGGAGCGCGATATCCAGGCGGTGTTTCCGGGTGCGGTGATCCTGCGGCCCTCGATCGTCTTCGGAACCGAGGACGAGTTCTTCAACCGTTTCGCCAGCATGACGCGGTTCTCGCCAATTCTGCCGGTGATCGGGCCGGACACCAAGTTTCAGCCGGTTTATGTCGACGACGTGGCCGCGGCGGCGGCGAAGGCGGTGACCGGCGACGTGGCTCCGGGGATCTACGAGCTCGGCGGGCCGGAGGCGGTGTCATTCCGCGGGCTGATGGACCGGTTGCTGGAGGTGATCGATCGGCGGCGCTTCGTAGTGGCGGTGCCGACCGGAATCGCCCGCATCCAGGGAAGGCTTTTCGACTTTCTCCAGAAAGCGAGTTTCGGTATCTGGACTAATTCGCTGCTGACCGCCGATCAGGTCGCGCTGCTCCAGCGCGACAATGTTGTCGCTGGCAATTCCCGGGGCTTTGCAGAGCTCGGAATCGAGCCGACCGCGATGGATGCCGTGCTGGAGAGCTACCTCTATGCCCATCGCCCGCACGGTCAGTACGATGCGATTACCGCGTCGGCGGAGAACCTGCGCGACTGAGCCACGTACTCAGGTGTAGGCTATTGCTAGCAGCACGATCCCGAGGATGACGCGGTAGATCACGTAAGGCGTGAAGCTGACGCTGCGCAGGAGCCGCATCATGATCGCCAGCGCCAGATAGGCGGCCACGAATGCCAGAGCGGCGCCGATGGCCGCATCTCGGGCGGTCTGCCAGTCGGCTTCCCCGATCACGTCGAGTGCGAGCAATCCGCCAGAGGCGAGGATCGTCGGGATCGACATCAGCATGGCGATGCGCGCTCCGTCCTCCCGGGTGTAGCCGAGGATCCGGCTGGCGGTGATGGTGATGCCAGAGCGGGATGTGCCGGGAACGAGGGCGACTGCCTGCCAAAGACCCATGACGAGTGCGTCCCGAAGGTTCCAGTCCGCGGCAATCTTTTCGGTCGGCCCGGTCTGGTCTGCCCAGTAGAGAAAGAGGCCGAAGCCGAGCATGGTCCAACCGATAACGGCGATTGAGCGCATGGCATCGGCGAGGCCGGTGACCTTGAGGACAAAGCCGGCGACAATCACCGGGATCGTGGCGAGGGCGAGAAGAAGCGCGAGGCGTGCATCTTGAGTCGCGAAGCGGCCGCGGATGATGTCGCCAGCGCCCCGCCACATACGCGCCACGTCGGTGCGGAAGAACAGCATGACCGCCCCGAGGGTGCCGACATGGACGGCGACGTCGAGGGCGAGGCCCTGATCGACGGTTCCGAGCAATTTCGGTAGCAGGATGAGGTGACCCGAGGACGAAACCGGCAGGAACTCGGTGATACCCTGAACGATCGCGAGAATGGCAAGGTGGAACAGGGACATGCAGCCTCGCCGGATACGCGAATCATCTTCAGGGCGAGATTATCGCCGGCATCTGGCAAGAGTAAGTCGGGCAATTAGGTCATACAGCGGTCCTATTCATCGGCGTTCCGGGCTCGACCTCCACCGGCCGTGGCGGCGAAAGTCGAAACAAGGTCAGCATCCCTGACTTTTAACCTGATTGCGATTGGATTAAGAAGCGGGTTCCGGGTTTTCGGAAGGTCTGGCGGGAGTTCGCGATGGCGAAGCAGCGGATGTTGAAGTTCGTGGACGTGGCGCGCGACATGCCGGTGAAGCGGGGCGCGGAGGAACGGCGCGAGGACTTTCACGAGATATACCGCGAATTCATCGACGCGAAGGCCGCGGAGCAGGCGGCGCGCTGCTCGCAATGCGGCGTGCCCTACTGCCAGACCCACTGTCCGCTGCACAACAACATACCCGACTGGCTGAAGCTGACCGCCGAGGGGCGGCTGCGCGAGGCGTACGAGCTGAGCCAGGCGACCAACACCTTCCCCGAGATCTGCGGGAGGATCTGTCCGCAGGACCGGCTCTGCGAGGGCAATTGCGTCATCGAGCAATCGGGCCACGGCACGGTGACGATCGGGGCGGTGGAGAAATACATCACCGACACCGCTTTCGAGGAGGGTTGGGTGCAGCCGATCCGGCCCCATGCCGAGCGGCCCGAGAGCGTCGGCATCATCGGCGCGGGGCCTGGCGGGCTGGCGGCTGCAGACATGCTGCGGCGTGCCGGCGTGCAGGTAACCGTCTATGATCGATACGATCGTGGCGGCGGGCTGATGGTTTACGGCATTCCGGGCTTCAAGCTCGAGAAGGACGTAGTGATGCGCCGCAATGCGCAACTCGAGGATGGCGGTGTGCAGTTCCGGCTCAACTGCAATGTCGGCGAGGACATCACCTTCGACGCAATCCGCGGCAGCCACGATGCGGTGCTTATCGCGACCGGGGTCTACAAGTCGCGCGACCTCGGCGGTCCGGGCGCCGGGCTCGACGGCATCGTGCGGGCGATCGACTACCTCACGGTCTCGAACCGGCAGGGCTTCGGCGATGCGGTGCCCGATTACGACAGCGGGGCGCTGAACGCCGCCGGCAAGCGGGTGGTGGTGATCGGCGGCGGCGACACGGCGATGGATTGCGTGCGCACGGCGATCCGGCAGGATGCGGTGAGCGTGACCTGCCTCTACCGCCGCGACCGGGCGAACATGCCCGGCAGCCAGCGTGAAGTGGCCAATGCCGAGGAGGAAGGCGTGCAATTCGCCTGGCTTACCGCGCCGAAGGGCTTCACCGGCGAGGAAAGCGTGACCGGGGTGATGGTGAGCCGGATGCGGCTCGGCGCCCCGGATGCGAGCGGGCGCCAGAGCCCGGAAGAGATCCCTGGCGCGGATTATGTCGAGAAGGCCGATCTTGTGATCAAGGCGCTTGGCTTCGAGCCCGAGGACCTGCCGAAACTCTGGGGCGTCGAGGGGCTCGACGTCACCCGCTGGGGCACGATCAAGGCGGATTTCCGCACCCATGCGACGGCGCTGGACGGGGTCTATGCGGTGGGCGACATCGTGCGGGGCGCGAGCCTCGTGGTCTGGGCGATCCGCGACGGGCGCGAGGCGGCGGAGGCCATTCTGGCGCGCTTCGACGCCGGTGCCGCGTCAATCGCGGCGGAGTGACGGCTTGGGTTCGGGGCCGGAAATGGCTGTCAGCGTTCTGTACGCCTCCCGTACGGAAGCTGTACGTACAATGGTTAATGGCGGTCCGACGGGTTGGACAGGCCAGCTGACCCTTCGAGGCAACCTGGAGCACGGCCGGTGAGCGCGGAGCTGGCGGACATGTCGGTGATGCGCGGAGATTGTCTATGCGGGGCGGTGACCTTCGAGGCCACGCCGCCCAAGCACGAGGCCCATGCCTGCCATTGCAGGATGTGCCAACGCCAGACCGGGGCTGCGCTGGTCTACGTGGCAGTCCCCGGGGCGGCGATCTGCTTCGAGGATCGCGACCACATCCCCACGTTCCGCTCGTCGGACTGGGCGGAGCGGGCCTGGCGCGACGGCTGCGGCGAAGGGCTAGACTACCGGACCACGCTCGATGGTCCGATGCAGGGGTCCTTCGCGATCCCGCTCGGACTGTTCGACACGCCGGACGGTGTGCCGCTGGTGTCGGAGATCGATATCGACCGCAAGCCCAATGGCTACGCCTTCGCGGGGGACCATGCGCGGCTGACCATGGCGGACGGCGAGGCGATGTTCTCCGACTTCCTGCCGACGGACGGTGCGGCATGACCGAGAGCAAGGAGTACCTGCGGCGCGGGACGCTGACCGGGCATTGTCTCTGCGGGGCGGTGCGGATCGATGTCGAAGGGGAGCACGAGGCGGCGGTCGGGGTGTGTCACTGCCACATGTGCCAGACCTGGAGCGGTTTGCTGTTCGGCACCTTCGATGCGGCGGCCGGGGCGGTCACGGTGTCGGGGGAGGTGACGCGCTACCGCTCGTCGGCGCTTTCGGAGCGGGCGTTCTGCCCGGTCTGCGGGAGCAACCTCTGGATGCGCAATCACGCCGAAGGCGCAAGCTACGAGTTGATGCCCGGGCTGTTCCGGGGGGCGGCGGGTTTCCCGCTGCGATCCGAGATTTATGTCGATCAGGCGCCGGCCCATGTCCGGCTCGCCGGCGATCATCCGAGACTGACCGCCGCGGAGTATGCGGCGCGCAACGCCACCGTTGAAGGAGATGCACGATGACACGTTTCGATTCCGACTGGGTGGCGCGCAAGGAAGCCGAATTCGCGCGGCTCGAGGCCGAGGGGCTCTACCGCGCCGAGGACGAGCATTCGTCCTGCGGCGTCGGGCTGGTGGTGACGCAGGACGGCAAGCCGCGCCGGCAGGTGGTCGCGGCGGGGATCACCGCGCTCCAGGCGATCTGGCATCGCGGCGCGGTCGATGCCGACGGCAAGACCGGGGACGGGGCGGGCATCCACGTCCAGATCCCGGTGCCGTTCTTCGAGGAGCAGGTGCGGCGGACCGGTCACGAGCCGAAGGGCGAGCGGCTGGCGGTGGGCATGATCTTCCTGCCGCGCTCGGATTTCGGCGCGCAGGAGGCGGCGCGGACCATCGTCGAGACCGAAGTCCTGCGGATGGGCTACTACATCTACGGCTGGCGGCACGTGCCGGTGGACATCACCTGCCTCGGCGAGAAGGCCAACGCGACGCGGCCCGAGATCGAGCAGATCCTGATCTCGAACGCCAAGGGCGTCGACGAGGAGACCTTCGAGCGCGAACTCTACGTGATCCGGCGGCGGATCGAGAAGGCCGGGACGGGCATCCGCGATCTCTACATCGCGTCGATGTCGTGCCGCTCGGTGATCTACAAGGGCATGATGCTGGCGCAGGATGTCGCCACCTTCTACCCCGACCTGATGGACGAGCGCTTCGAGAGCGCCTTCGCGATCTACCACCAGCGGTATTCCACCAACACCTTCCCGCGCTGGTGGCTGGCCCAGCCGTTCCGGATGCTGGCGCATAACGGCGAGATCAACACGCTGAAGGGCAATCTGAACTGGCTCAAGAGCCACGAGATCCGGATGTCGAGCGAGCATTTCGGCGAGCTGGCCGAGGACATCAAGCCGATCGTCGCGCCCGGCAGCTCGGATTCGGCGGCGCTCGATTCGGTGTTCGAGGTTCTGGTGCGGGCCGGTCGGTCGGCGCCGATGGCCAAGACCATGCTGGTGCCCGAGGCCTGGTCGAAGGTGGCGACCAAGATGCCGCAGGCCTGGCTCGACATGTACGCCTATTCCAACGCGGTGATGGAGCCCTGGGACGGGCCGGCGGCGCTGGCGATGACCGACGGACGCTGGGTCTGCGCCGGGCTCGACCGCAATGGCCTGCGCCCCATGCGCTACGTGGTGACCGGCGACGGGCTGGTGATCGCCGGCTCCGAGGCCGGCATGGTGCAGGTCGACGAGAAGACGGTGATCGAGAAGGGCGCGCTCGGGCCGGGCCAGATGATCGCCGTGGATATGGCCGAGGGCCGGCTCTACCACGACGCCGAGCTGAAGGACCGGCTCTCTGCGGCGCTGCCGTTCAGCGAGTGGATCGCCTCTGTGGTCGATCTCGAGAACGAGACGCAGGGCTTCGTCGAGAAGCCGCTGTTCCAGGGGAACGAGTTGCGGCGCCGGCAGATCGCGGCGGGCTATTCGATCGAAGAGCTGGAGGTGACGCTCGCGGCGATGGCCGAGGACGGCAAGGAGGCCATCGGCTCGATGGGCGACGACACGCCGCCTGCGGTGCTCTCGGAGCGCTACCGGCCGCTGAGCCATTATTTCCGGCAGAATTTCAGCCAGGTGACCAATCCGCCGATCGACAGCCTGCGCGAGCATCGGGTGATGAGCCTCAAGACGCGGTTCGGCAACCTCAAGAACGTGCTCGACGAGGACAATTCGCAGACCGAGATCTTCACGCTGGAGAGCCCGTTCCTGTCGAATGCGCGCTTCGCCTATCTCGCGGAGCGCGCAGGCGACGATGCGGTCGAGCTCGATTGCACCTTCCCGGTCGGCGCCGGGCCGAATGCGCTCGGCGATGCGCTGGAGAGCATCCGCCAGCAGGCCGAAGAGGCCGTGCGCGCCGGCGCGAACCATATCGTGATGACCGATCATCACCAGGGCGAGAGCCGCGTCGGGATGCCGATGATCCTCGCCACCTCGGCGGTGCATTCCTGGCTGACCAAGAAGGGGCTGCGGACCTTCACCTCGCTCAATGTCCGCTCGGCGGAATGCATCGACCCGCATTACTTCGCGGTGCTGGTGGGCTGCGGGGCGACGACGGTGAACGCCTATCTCGCCGAGGACAGCCTGGCGGACCGGGTGGCGCGCGGGCTGCTCGACGTGTCGCTCGACGAGGCGATCACGCGGTTCCGCGAGGCGATCGACCAGGGTCTCCTGAAGATCATGTCGAAGATGGGGATCTCGGTGATCTCCTCCTATCGCGGCGGGCTGAACTTCGAAGCGGTGGGCCTGAGCCGGGCGATGGTGGCGGAGTATTTCCCCGGCATGTCGAGCCGGATCTCGGGGATCGGCGTGACCGGCGTGCAGCGGCAGGTCGAGAAGGTGCACAGCTTGGGATGGCGACGGGGCGACGCGGTGCTGCCGATCGGCGGCTTCTACAAGGCGCGGCGTTCGGGCGAGACCCACGCCTGGGAAGCGCAGGTGATGCACGTCCTGCAATCGGCCTGCGACCGGGGGTCCTACGAGCTCTGGCAGCAATACAGCCGCATGCTGCGGTCGCGGCCGCCGATCCAGCTGCGCGACCTGCTGGATTTCGCGCCGGATCGCGGGCCGGTGCCGCTCGACAAGGTCGAGAGCATCACGGCGCTCCGCAAGCGTTTCGTGACACCGGGGATGAGCCTCGGCGCGCTGAGCCCGGAGGCGCACAAGACGCTGAACGTGGCGATGAACCGGATCGGGGCGAAGTCCGATTCCGGCGAGGGCGGCGAGGATCCGGCGCATTTCCATCCCGAGCCGAACGGCGACAATCCGAGCGCGAAGATCAAGCAGGTGGCGTCGGGGCGCTTCGGGGTGACGGCGGAATATCTCAACCAGTGCGAGGAACTCGAGATCAAGATCGCCCAGGGTGCGAAGCCCGGCGAGGGCGGGCAGCTGCCGGGGATGAAGGTGACCGAGCTGATCGCGCGCCTGCGGCACTCGACGCCGGGGGTGACGCTGATCTCGCCGCCGCCGCACCACGACATCTATTCGATCGAGGATCTCGCGCAGCTGATCTACGACCTCAAGCAGATCAATCCGCGGGCGAAGGTCTGCGTGAAGCTGGTGTCGCAGTCGGGGGTGGGCACGATCGCGGCCGGCGTTGCGAAGGCAAAGGCCGACGTGATCCTGATCTCCGGGCATAATGGCGGGACGGGGGCGAGCCCCCAGACCTCGATCAAGTTCGCCGGGCTGCCCTGGGAGATGGGGCTGTCGGAGGCGCATCAGGTTCTGACGATCAACAACCTGCGCGACCGGGTGATCCTGCGCACGGATGGCGGGCTGCGCACGGGCCGCGACATCGTGATGGCGGCGATGCTCGGGGCGCAGGAATTCGGCGTCGGCACGGCGGCGCTGATCTCGATGGGCTGTATCATGGTGCGGCAGTGCCAGTCGAACACGTGCCCGGTGGGGGTCTGCACCCAGGACGAGGCCTTGCGGGCGAAGTTCACCGGCACCGCGGACAAGGTGGTGAACCTGATCAGCTTCTACGCGCAGGAGGTGCGCGAGGTGCTGGCGAGCGTGGGGGCGACCCGGCTCGACGAGGTGATCGGCCGGGCGGATCTGCTCGCCCAGGTGAGCCGCGGGGCGGAGCATCTCGACGATCTCGATCTCAACCCGCTCCTGATCAACGTGAACGAGGGGGCGGAGGTCACCTTCCACCGGGCGTTGCAGCGGCAGGCGGTGCCGGACACGCTGGACGCGCAGATCGTCGCGGACGCCGGGCCGTTCTTCAAGGACGGCGAGAAGATGCAGCTGAGCTATGCGGTGCAGAACACGCTGCGCTCGATCGGGACGCGGGTGTCGAGCCATATCGTCGGACGGTTCGGCATGCGCAACAGCCTGCAGGCGGACCATCTGACGATCAAGCTCGCCGGCTCGGCCGGGCAGTCGCTCGGGGCCTTCGGGGCGCCGGGGCTGAAGATCGAGGTGATGGGCGAGGCGAACGACTATGTCGGCAAGGGGCTGTCGGGCGCGACCATCGTGGTGCGCCCGCCGTTCGGGAGCCCGCTGGTGGCCCACGAGAACGCGATCATCGGAAACACGGTGCTCTACGGCGCGACCGACGGCTATCTCTTCGCCAACGGGCGGGCCGGCGAGCGGTTCTGCGTGCGCAATTCCGGGGCGCAGGTGGTGGTCGAGGGCTGCGGCTCGAACGGCTGCGAATACATGACCGGCGGGGTAGCGGTGATCCTCGGCGGGTTCGGCGACAATTTCGGCGCCGGGATGACCGGGGGGATGGCGTTCCTCTACGATCCCGAGGAGGAGATCGAGAACCGGCTGAACCCCGAGAACGTCATCGTCGTTCCGGTGGCGGGAGCGGCCTGGATCGCGCAGCTGCGCGGGCTGATCGAGCGGCATCGTGCCGGAGACCGGAAGCCCGCGGGCCGACGATATCCTTCGGCACTGGGACGAGGAGCTGCCGAATTTCCGCCAGATCGTGCCGAAGGAGATGCTTTCGCGGCTCGCGCATCCGCTGAGCGACGCGGCGGAGGCGGCACGGGCCTGATCGCCGTGGCCGGGCGGGCCCCGATGCCCGCCCGGCGCGGCCCTCAGCGTGACGGCGCTGCGGCGCGCCGGGGGCTCCGGTACGCGATCCAGATCTGCACGAGGATGAGGTAGGGGACGAAGAACGCGAAGTTCTGAACCCTGTCGAAGGCTCCGGTGAAATCCGGGTTCGAGGCGGCGCCCCCGGTCGCGAGATACCAGAGGCCGTAGTGCACCCGGTAGAGCCACGAGGCGATGGCGAGCCAGAAGAGCCGCAGTGCCCATTGCCAGTGCGCGTCGCGGTCGCGGCGCGCTGCGCTGCGCGCAACCTGCACCGCCGCGACAAGGACGCAGACGCCGTAGAGCGCGAAACCGGTCGACATCGCCGGCCCGCCGACCGTGCCGCGCAGCGCGATGTAGACCAGTCCGCCGAGCGCCGCCGGCACCGCCATCGCCACCAGAAGCACGCCGGTGGCGCGGTGCAGCGCCGTGTGGCGCCGGCGCAGCCGGCCCACGAGTTGCAGCGGGATCAGACAGGTGAGCACTGCCCCGGCCGTCACATGGACCAGCATCCCGGCATTGCTCCACGACGCGCCGGTTTCAAAAAGATAGGGCGCGCCAACCGCCGCGCCGGTGAAGGCCGATGCGGCGACCCGGAGCGCGTAAACACCGAACGGCGCGAGGGCGAGGCAGAGAAGCAGAAGTGCCGCGGTCTGCAGCCACTCCCGCGACCGAGCGCTTCTGGGCGGGACTGCCTTCATGACGACCTCCGCTCTTCGTCACGCCCTCGATAGCAGATTTTGGCCCGGGAGCCGACGCTGGCCTGTGCGCGGGCGCGGCTGGAATGGCGGGCTGGCCGCCTGGATCGGCTTCACCCTGCCGGCGGTGGTGCTGGGGGGTGACTGTCGCGGTGGTGGTAGTGCTGGTGGCGGGGCGCTTCGACTCGGTGTGTCTCGCCGGGATGGAGGACGGGCTCGATTTCGCGCTGGCCGGGGGCCTGCGAGGGCTGACCGGGATCCGAGGACCCGGCCAGCCCTGCACCGGATCAGGCGAAAATGAAATCGCCGGAATTCAGCTCGGCGATGCGCACATCCTCGATCAGCAGGCTGTTGCCGTCGCCGAAGCGGATCAGCGTGTCGTCGCCGCCGTCGCGGGCGACGAAGTTCAGTTCGTCGAACGAGGCAACGTCGAGCGAGGCCGCGATCTTGATCCGGTCGGCGCCGCCGAAGTCACCGATCTTGTCGCGACCCGAATCGAAGATGAAGACGTCCGAACCGCGGCCGCCATCCATGTCGTCGTTGCCATTGCCGCCGTGGAGCCGGTCGCGGCCGGAGCCGCCGTCGAGGTCGTCGTTCCCGCTTCCGCCGAACACGCGGTCGTTGCCGGCGCCGGCTTCAATGTCGTCTCGGCCGGAGTTGCCCCTGAGCACGTCGTCGCCGCCGCGGCCGTAGATGTCGTCATTGCCGCCGCGGCCGAGGATGGTGTCGTCGCCCGAGGTGCCGCGCAATTCGTCGTCGCCGGCGGTGCCGCGGATCACGCCGCCGGTGCTGCTGCCGGCTGCCGCCGCCGCTGCCGGTGTCGGTGTCGGAGAAGCCGAACATGTCGGCGGTGAGGCTGCCGAAGCGGACGTCTTCCAGCAGCAGGGTGTTGCCGCCGCCGAAATCGAACAGTGTGTCGTCGCCGCCGTCGACCGACCGGCCGAGATCGCGCAGGGCCGCGAAGCTGGAGACGCCGAGGCTGGAGGCAAGCTCGATGGTGTCGCCGGTGCCGAAGCGCTCGATCTCGTCGCGGCCGGAGGAATAGACGAAGACGTCGACGCCGCCGGGGCCGCCGTTCAGCTCGTCGTCGCCGGCGCCGCCGTCGAGCCGGTCATTGCCCGGGCCGCCGTAGAGTTCGTCGTTGCCGGCGAGACCGAACAGCCGGTCGTCGCCGTCGCCGTCCCTCGATTTCGTCCCGGCCCGAACGTGCCCCTGAGGGTGTCGTTCCCCGAAGTGCCGATGATCTCCCGCATGTTTGCCTCCTGTCCTTCAGCGAGATCGCCGGCCTCGTCGCCGGTCCGGACCGGAGGTATGCGTTCGTCCGGGAAGCGACCAGTTCGGCGGCATTGCGTCTGACGAAAGGTTTTTTCTATCGGTCATGCGGTTGCGGCGTTGGCGGGACGATCGCGCGGCTTGGGCCGCGTTGACAATATGCGTCCGGCGGGGAAGTCTCTGCCCCGAGCCAGACGAGGGGGACGGGATGAGCGGCGATCCATATGCGGCGCTCGGCGTGGCGAAGACCGCGCCGCAGGACGAGATCAGGAAGGCGTACAAGAAGATCGCCCGCGAGAGCCATCCGGACCTCAATCCGGGCGATCCGGCCGCCGAGGCGCGGTTCAAGGCGGCGGCCTCGGCCTGGGAATTGCTGAAGGATCCCGAGAAGCGCGGGCGGTTCGACCGCGGCGAGATCGACGCATCCGGGCAGGAGACGGCGGAGCGGCGGTTCTACCGGGAATACGCCGAAGGGCCGGAGGCAACCTATCACACGAGCCGCGGCTACGAGGATTTCCAGGGCTATTCCGACGTGTTCGAGGACCTGTTCGGGGCGCGGCGCGGCCGGCCGGGCGGCGGTGCGCAGGGTGGGTTCCGCATGCGCGGGCCGGATGCGCATTACAGCCTCGAGGTCGGGTTTCTCGACGCGGCGAAGGGGGCCACCAAGCGGATCACCCTGCCCGGCGGCGGCACGCTCGACGTGAAGATCCCCGAGGGGCTGGCCGACGGGCAGGTGCTGCGGCTGCGCGGCAAGGGCGGGGCCGGGATCGGCGGCGGCGAGGCCGGGGACGCGCTGGTGACGGTGAGCGTCGGCGCGCATCCGGTGTTCGGCCGCGACGGCGCCGACATCCTCGTGGAGCTGCCGATCTCCTTCGACGAGGCGGTGCTCGGCGCGAAGGTCGCGACGCCGACCATCGACGGGCCGGTGAACCTGTCGGTGCCGAAGGGGGCGACCAGCGGGCAGGTGCTGCGGCTGCGCGGGCGCGGGGTGAAGGCGAAGGGCAAGGCCGGCGATCAGCTGGTGTCGCTGAAGATCGTCGCCCCGCCCGAGATCGACGAGGAACTGGCCGAGTTCATGCGCGGATGGCGCGGACAGCACGGCCACGATCCGCGGAAAGGGGATGGTGTGATGGCGCATTTCTACAGCGAGACCGAGGTGGTGGCGAGCGTGGACGGGCTGACGGTGGCGCGGCTCCGGAGCTTCGTCGCGGCGAATTGCGTGGCCCCGGCGGAGCGCGGCGGGCGGCTGGCCTTCGGCGAGGCGGATGTCGCGCGGCTGCGGCTGCTGGCCGAGCTTGCGGAGGACTTCGAACTCGACGAGGAGGCCGCGGCGCTGGTGCTGTCGCTGGTCGACCAGGTGCACGGGCTGCGCGACCGGCTGCGGGTGCTCGGGGATGCGCTGGCCGAGGAGCCGGAGGAAGTCCGCCGGCGCATCCGCGCGCGGCTGTCGCCGCCACCGGGCCGGACGGGGGGCTGAGCCGGGCGAATTCCGGAGCGCAGGGACAGGTCGGCGCATGGGTTTCTTGCGAGACACTGCCCGAAGGGCTGCGGCCGGGGCTTCAGGAGACGGATACGGGATTGACGCGATTTGCGGCCGTGCTGGTCGGGGCCAGCCTCGCCGCCGGGGCTGCGGGGGCACAGGGGATGTCCTGGAGCTACAACCTGGTCCTCGGCGGCTGGGTGCCGGCGATGGGTGTCTCGGTGGAGACGCGATTCGGGGATGTCGAGATCGGCATGAAGATGACCGCCTTCACCGACTATGCCACCGATCGGGTTCACGAGACGGAGGCGGTGGCGATCGACGTCGACACCGGGTTGAACGCGGCGTCGGACCGCGTGGAGGATCGCGGGGTCAGCCAGAGTGCGAGCTGGGTCGATCCGGTGCTGGCCGCGCGGGTGATCGCGCCCTTCGGCGAGAAATGGTTCGCGACGCCCTACGCAGATGCCGGCGGCTTCATCACCGATGACAGCGCGACGTGGCAGGCGGTCGGGACCGTCGGCTACCGCTTCGACGCGCGCTGGGCGGCGCGGTTCGGCTATCGCGACATGAGCGTCGAGAAGGAGATCGACGGGCGGGATGTCGACGTCGATCTGTACGGGCCGCTGATCGGGGCGGCGTTCCAGTTCTGAGACCCGCGCGGCCTGCGGCCGCCGGGGAGGCCTGCGCGCTTGCGTGGCGGCGCGAATGGCGCCATTGACACGCCATGGTTGTGCGGTCCTCCTCCCGGCTGTTGCGGCGGTTCCTGCGCCGGGTGCTGCGGGGACTGGTGGTCCTGGCGCTGGTCGCCGCGGGGATCGTCGTGCTCCTGCGCTGGGTGAACCCGCCCCCGACCTTCTACATGCTCTCGGAATGGCGCCGGCTCGGCGGGATCGAGCGCGATTGGGTCGATCTCGCCACCCTGCCCGACCGCGTGCCGCTCTCGGCGATGGCCGCGGAGGATGCCGGGTTCTGCGGGCATCGGGGCTTCGATATCGAGGGCATTCGGGCTGCGCTGGCCGACCGGGACCGGCTTCGGGGCGGCTCGACGATCAGCCAGCAGGTGGCGAAGAACGTGTTCCTCTGGCAGGGGCGGACATGGCTCCGGAAGGGCCTCGAGGCGGGCTTCGCCGTGGTGATCGAGCTGGCCTGGCCGAAGCGGCGGATCATGGAGGTCTATCTCAACCATGCAGAATTCGGCGAGGGCGTGTTCGGTGTCGAGGCGGCGGCACGGCACTACTGGGGGATCGGGGCAGCGGAGCTTGGCCCGCAGCGCGCGGCCCGGCTGATGGCGGTGCTGCCGGCCCCGAAGGCGCGCTCGCCGGTGAGCGGGTCGGGCTGGATCGCGCGGCGCGGTGCCGCGATCCGCAGCGGGGCGGAGACGCTGGCGGCGGACGGGCGCGGGGCCTGCGTGATGTGAGGGCGGTCAGCCGTCGGCGCGCCGCAGGCGGCTCGGGGGCACATCGGACCAGCGGCGCATGGCGCGGGTGAGGCTCGACTGGTTGGAATAGCCGAGATCGGCGGCGATGCTGGAGACTGCGTCGCGACTCCGGGTCAGGCGGATCACGGCCTGTTCGCGGCGCAGACCGTCGACGATTTCTGAGAGCGAGGTGTTTTCGGCCGCGAGCCGGCGCTGGAGGGTGCGCGGGCTGGTGCCGGCGAGTTCGGCGATCTCCGGGATGCGGGCCGGGCGCTCCTCGAGGATGCCGGGCAGGATCTGCCGCAGCGAGCCGGTCAGCGTGCCGTCGCCACGGATCGGGCTGAGATGGTGTGGGCCGCGGTCGCGCGTCGGCCTGAGATAGGGCCGGTCGACGACGGCGGCGGGGAGCGTGAGTGTCAGGGTCTGATCGGTGGCGGGCTTCGGCGTGCCGTCGAGCCAGGATCCGAGATGAGCGAGGCCGGCCTCGGGGTGCGGGACGAGGCGCACCTCCGAGAGGCGCGGGCCGGTCGCGCCGCATCCGAAAGTGACAGCGCGCACCATGGCGGCGATGTATTGGTGGCAGGTGTGGAGGGCTGCGTCGTCGATCTCGGTGATGAACCAGTGCCGGATCGTGAGGCCGCCGCCGGCGGAACTGACGATGAACTGCTCGTGGGAGGAATGGTGCGGATAGGCGCGCATCAACCGGCCCAACGCCTCGCGGGGTGTGCGGGCGCCGAGCGCGGCCCGTCCGAAGCTCGCGAGTTTCGCGACCGAGGTGTCGGACACGACGCGGCAGCCGATATCCGGGCCTTCGGTTTCGCCGGCCGAAGCCAGGAAGCGGATGCCGGCTCGGAGGGCAATCGGCCGTTCGGGCTCGTCGAGAAGCGTGCTCGGCAGGCCGGCCTCCCCCAACCGGACCTCCCAGCTGAGGCCGTGCTCGCGCATCCAGAGCAGGAAGGGTGCCAGGGCGGCGGCACGGACGAGGGGAACGGGGCTGGTCATGGGATACCGATTTCGGAAGCATTTGACGGTCTGCCAAGGTGGCGCGCGATGTCAAACTGATTCAGGCAGCCGGCGGTAGGGTTCCGCGAATTGTGAATTGGCGAGGGAAATGACATGCAGGGAATGAAATATCCGGGACGCCTCACGGCCCTTGCGCTGGCGCTGGTGGCGCTGGTGCCGGCGGGGCTGGCAACGGCCCAGACCGTTACCGGGACGCTGGGGTCGCCCAGCGCGACGACAACCATCGAGGGGAGCCAGCTTCCGGCACCCAATCCCGCCTTCGGGGGCGAGATCAAGGATGATGCGCTGTCGTCGACGCCCTGGTGGGCGCCGCGGATCGTGCCGCCGGCCGAGGCGCCGAACATCCTGCTGATCATCACCGACGATGCGGGCTTCGGGGTGCCGAGCACCTTCGGGGGCGTGATCCCGACGCCGACGATGGACCGGATCGCCGAGGAGGGGCTGCGCTACACCAACATCCATTCCACGGCGCTCTGCTCGCCGACGCGGGCGGCGCTGATCACCGGGCGCAACCACCATTCGGTGGGCTTCGGCGTGATCTCGGAGCAGTCGACCGGCTTTCCGGGCTACAACTCGATCATTCCCGAGGACAAGGCGACGATCGGGCGGATCCTGCTCGACAACGGCTATGCGACCTCGTGGTTCGGCAAGGACCACAACACGCCCGCCTTCGCCGCGAGCCAGGCGGGGCCCTTCGACCAGTGGCCGACCGGCATGGGCTTCGAGTATTTCTACGGTTTCGTCGGCGGGGATGCCAACCAGTGGCAGCCGAACCTCTTCCGCAACACCACGCAGATCTATCCCTTCGACGGGCAGGAGGGCGAGTGGAACCTGATCACCGGCATGGCCGATGATGCGATCGACTATCTCAACCGCCTCAACCAGACGATGCCCGACAAGCCGTTCTTCGTGAAATACGCGCCGGGGGCGACCCATGCGCCGCATCACCCGACCAAGGAATGGGTCGAGAAGATCGAGGCGATGAACCTCTTCGACGGCGGCTGGAACGAGCTGCAGAAGACGATCTTCGAGAACCAGAAGAAGCTCGGCATCATTCCGGCCGATACCGAGCTTTCGCCCTGGCCGACGGACATCCTGAAGAACTGGGACGACCTGACCGCCGAGGAGCAGAAGCTCTACATCAAGCAGGTCGAGGTCTTCGCGGCCTATGCCGCCTACAGCGACCACGAGATCGGCCGCATCGTCGACACGATCGAGGCGATGGGCAAGCTCGACGACACGCTGATCCTCTACATCAACGGCGACAACGGCACGAGCGCGGAGGGCGGCCCGCTCGGGACACCCAACGAGGTGGCGTTCTTCAACGGCGTGAGCGTGCCGGTCGACACCCAGATGAAGTGGTACGATGTCTGGGGCACCGAGGAGACCTACAACCACATGTCGGCGGGCTGGTCCTGGGCCTTCGATTCGCCCTTCACCTGGTTCAAGCAGAACGCCTCCAAGCTCGGCGGCATCCGGCAGAACATGGCCGTCTCCTGGCCGGCGCGGATCACCGACAAGGGCGCGCTGCGCGAGCAGTTCATGCATGTGATCGACGTGGTGCCGACGCTGCTCGAGGTGACCGGGATCCCGGCGCCGACCACGGTGGACGGCATCCCCCAGGCGCCGATCGAGGGGACGAGCTTCGCCTATACCTTCGACGCGGCCAATGCCACCGAGCCCTCGCGGCACAGGACCCAGTATTTCGAGATGATGGGCCAGTGGGCGCTCTACAACGAGGGCTGGCTCCTGAGCACCAAGGTGGATCGCGCGCCCTGGGACGCCTTCGGGGCGGCGAATACCGATCCGCTCAACAACCAGGTGCTCGAGCTCTACGACCTGACCACCGATTACAACCAGACGACCGATATCGCCGCGGCGAATCCGGACAAGGTCAAGGAGATGAAGGACCTCTTCATCGTGGAGGCGCGGAAGTTCGGCGTCTTCCCGATGGACGCCTCGGTGGCCGCGCGGGTGATCGCGCCGCGTCCGAACATCACCGCGGGCCGGTCGGAGTTCGTCTATACCCATCCGATGGTCGGGCTGCCGCAGGGCGACTCGCCGCTGCTGCTGAACACCTCCTACACGATCACAGCGGAGGTCGACGTGCCGGAGGGCGGGGCCGAGGGCATGATGCTGACCTCGGGCGGGCGCTTCGGCGGCTACGGCTTCTATCTCAAGGAGAGCAAGCCGGTCTTCGTGTGGAACATGCTCAACCTCGAGCGCATCGAGTGGCGCGGGGCGGACGCGCTGACCCCGGGCAAGCATGTGGTGGAGTTCGACTTCGTCTATGACGGCAAGGGTGTAGGCACGCTGGCCTTCAACAGCTTCAGCGGTCTCGGCCAGTCCGGCACCGGCACGCTGAAGGTGGACGGCACGGTGGTCGACACGAAGAAGATGGAGAAGACGCTGCCGATGATCCTGCAATGGGACGAGAGCTTCGATATCGGCTCCGACAGCCTGACCGGGGTGAACGACGCGGACTACACGCCGCCCTTCGCCTTCACCGGCACGCTGGAGAAGCTGACGCTGAAGGTCGACCGTCCGGAACTTTCGGAGGCCGACAAGGCCGCGCTCGAAGCGGCGATGAAGGCGGCGAGCGACTAGCGCGCCCATCCGGGGACGCCCGCTGCTGCCGCCATCGGCGGGAGCGGGCGTCCGATTGACGCCGCTGGCCCGCCGCCGACCACATGAACAGAGGATTTCTCATGCTGATGACCCGAAGACTGCTCCTCGCATCGACCTTTCTGGCCGCGGCGGTGGCGATCACGCCGGTTGTGGCCGAAGACTACAAGATGACGACGCCCGTCGCGCCGGGCGTCGCGAGTCCCGAATTCCTTGAAACCTCGATCGGATTGCTCCGGCTGGAGGACGGCGTTCCCACGGAATGGTCCTCGGACAGGATCTACGACAACCTCGATCGGTCGCGCGCGCTGCAGGCGTATCTTCTGGGCATTCCCATCGTGAACCAGGTCTCGATGCGCAACACGCTCGAGACATACGGGCCCGTCAACACGACGAACGTGATCTGGGAAGACCTCGTTGATTCGAAGACCGTCGAGCTGACGGCCAACGACAATGTTGTCTACAGCTTCATCTGGCTCGACACGACCGACGGGCCGCTGGTGGTCGAGATCCCGCCGGATGTGCTCGGGCTGATCGACGACATGTGGTACCGCTGGGTCGCCGATGTCGGGATCACCGGCGAGGACAAGGGCAAGGGCGGCAAGTACCTGATCCTGCCCCCCGGCTACACCGGCGACGTGCCGGACGGCTATTTCGTGGTCCGTCCGACGACCTACGGCAACTGGATGCCGTTCCGGTCCTTCCTGAACGCGGAAGGCGATCCCAAGCCGGGCGTCGAGAAGGTCAAGGAGACGCTGAAGATCCATCGTCTCGCCGACGCGGACAACCCGCCCGAGATGACCTTCGTGAACCTCTCGGGCGTGCCCTCGAACTTCGTCGCGCCGCAGGACTACGCGTTCTGGGAGCTTCTGAACCAGGCGATCCAGGAGGAGCCGCCCACCGGCTCCGATCCGACGACGCTGGGGCTGTTCGCGTCGATCGGCATCGAGAAGGGCAAGCCCTTCGCGCCGGACGAGCGGATGAAGAAGATCCTCGCCGATGCGGCGAATATCGGCGCGGCGACGGCCCGCACCCTCGGCTACCGGATGCGCGAGCGGGACGGCTTCATCTATTCGGAGGGCTATTGGCGCAAGCCGTTCTTCGGCGGCTACAAGTTCGAGGTCTCGCCGGGCGTGGCCAATCTCGACGGCGCGGCCTTCTTCTACTTCCTCGCCACGGGTGTCACGCCGGCCATGGCCGAGGAGATGGTCGGCGAGGGCTCGCAGTATCCCTGGACGGCGCTCGATGCCGACGGCAATCCCTTCGACGGTGGCAAGACCTACCGGCTGACGCTTCCGAAGGACATCCCGGCCAAGCGCTTCTGGTCGGCCATCGTCTACGACACCCAGACCCGCTCGATGCTGCAGACCGACCAGCGCTTCCCGAGCGTGAGCAGCCAGAACGAGGGCGTCAAGGTGAACGAGGACGGCTCCGTCGACGTGTATTTCGGGCCGGAGGCGCCGGAGGGCATGGAGAACAACTGGGTGCAGACCATCCCCGGCAAGGGCTGGTTCATGATCCTGCGTCTCTACGGACCGCTGGAGCCCTGGTTCGACCAGACATGGCGGCCCGGCGAGATCGAGCTGGTCTCGAAGTGATCGCGCGCCCAGGCTTTGCGCCCGGAGGTCTCAGCGGGCGGGCGTGACGGCGATCCAGATCGTGTGGCGCGCGCCGCGGCGGCTGCGGCCGGCGCGCACGGTCCGGGCATCGACGGCGAAGCCGCAGCGCGAGAGGCGTCTGGTGAAGGCGGGGTCGGGGGCGGCGGACCAGATGGCGAGGACACCGCCCGGAGTGAGGGCGCGCCGCGCGGCATCGAGGCCGGTCTCGGAATAGAGCGCGTCGTTGCCCGCACGGGTCAGGCCGTCGGGACCGTTGTCGACGTCGAGCAGGATGGCGTCGAAGGGCTGCGGGCCCGAGCGGATCTCGGCGGTGACATCGCCGGTGCGGATCTCGACGCGCGGGTCGGCGAGGCAGTCGCCGAAGACCGGGGCCATTTCGCCTGTTGCCCAGTCGATCATGTCGGGCACGATTTCGGAGACGACGACCTGCGCTTCGGGCGGCGCGACGGCGAGGGCGGCGCGCAGGGTGAAGCCCATGCCGAGGCCGCCGATCAGGATGCGCGGCGCCGGGAGGCCTTCGAGCCGCTCGAAAGCGAGCCTCGCCAGCGCCTCCTCGGAGCCGCCGAGCCGGCTGTTCATCAGTTCGTTGCCGTCCGCGAGGCGGATCGAGAATTCGTCGCCGCGGCGCAGCAGCCGGAGCGTGCCGCCTTCCGGCGTTGTGGCGGTGGCCAGCGGGAGCCATGGCAGCATGCGCGTGTTCCTCGATCCGTCGGGGCGGGTTAACGGATCGTGGCCGCGTTTTGAAGGGCCGGGCCGGTAGCGGCGGCGCTATTTCGGGCGAACGGGCGCCGGAATGCCGGCAACGGCGGCAGGACGGGTTGAAAACCTGCCCCCGCTTCCCGATAAGGGGGCAGTCCGTCGCAGAAGCAGGGCGTCTTCATGTATCGTCTGTTCCACCAGCCGCTGTCTCCGTTCTGCCGCAAGATCCGGCTGGTCCTTGCGGAGAAGAAGATCGAGGTCGATCTGGTCGAGGAGAAGACCTGGGAGAAGCGCATGGATTTCATGCGCATGAACCCTGCGGGCAAGGTGCCGGTGCTGAAGGTCGATGACCTCGTTCTGGCGGATTCGAACGCGATCTTCGAGTATCTCGAGGAGACGATGCCCGATCCGCCGCTGCTGCCGAAGCGGCCGGCGGCACGGGCCGAGGCGCGCCGGCTGGTCGGCTGGTTCGACGACAAGTTCCACAACGAGGTGACCGCCAACCTGCTCTACGAGCGGGTGAACAAGCGGCTGGCGCGGTCGGGGCATCCGGACAGCGAGAAGATCAAGGCCGGGATGCGCAACATCAAGTATCATCTCGACTATATCGGCTGGCTGATGGACAACCGCCGCTGGCTCGCGGGCGACGAGATGACGATCGCGGATTTCACCGCCGCGGCGCATCTCTCCTGCCTCGACTATGTGGGCGATGTGGACTGGAGCCGGAATGCCGGGCTGCAGGAATGGTATTCCAAGATCAAGTCGCGCCCGGCCTTCCGCTCTATCCTTGCCGATCTCGTGCCGGGCTTCACGCCGCCGCAGCATTACGCCGATCTGGACTTCTGAGGTGCCGGGGGCGGAGCGCGCCGCGCTGACCGCCCGGATCAAGGAGCGTGCCAAGGCCGAGGGCTTCGCCGCGGCCGGCATCTGTGCGCCCGAGGCGATCCCCGAAGCCGCGGGGCGGCTCGCGGCGTTCCTCGCGGCCGGATATCACGGGCAGATGGGCTGGATGGCGGAGCGCGCAGGCTGGCGGGGCGATCCGACGGCGCTCTGGCCGGAGGCGCGGTCGGTGATCATGCTCGCGGAGCCCTACACGCCGGCGGGCGATCCGCTGGCCTTGCTGGAGATGCCCGAGCGCGGATCGATCAGCGTCTATGCAAGGGGCAGCGACTATCACGACGTGGTCAAGAAGCGGCTGAAGCGGTTCGGGCGCTGGCTGGTGGCGGAGACCGGCGCGGAGATCAAGGTCTTCGTCGATACCGCGCCGGTGATGGAGAAGCCGCTGGCCGCCGCTGCGGGGCTCGGCTGGCAGGGCAAGCACACCAACCTGCTGGGGCGCGATCTGGGGAACTGGTTCTTTCTCGGGGCCGTGTTCACCACGCTGGAGCTGGAGCGCGATGTGCCGGGAGTGGATCTTTGCGGCTCGTGCACGGCCTGTCTCGACATCTGCCCGACGAATGCCTTTCCCGCGCCCTACCGGCTCGATGCGCGGCGCTGCATCTCGTATCTGACGATCGAGCATGACGGGCCGGTGGATATGGAATTGCGGGCGCTGATGGGCAACCGGATCTATGGCTGCGACGACTGCCTTGCGGTCTGTCCGTGGAACAAGTTCGCGGCGGAGGCGCGGGAGGCGGCCTATTTCGCGCGGATCGAGCTGCAGGCGCCGAAGCTGGCCCATCTGGCCGCCCTCGACGATGCGGCCTTCCGGCAGGTGTTTTCCGGCTCGCCGATCAAGCGGATCGGGCGCAACCGCTTCGTGCGCAACGTGGCCTATGCGATCGGCAATTCCGGGGAGCCGGGGCTGATGGCATCTGCGCGGCTCTTGGCCGGCGATGCCGATCCGGTGGTCAGCGAGGCCGGGGCATGGGCCGTGGCGCGGCTGGCGGCGTGTCCCGGGACGGGGGCGGCGGCGGAGTGACGGCGTCGGGCGGCGGCGGGCGCGGCGGCATTGGCGAGATTGCGCCGGGCCAGCTCGGCCAGCGAATGTTCCGGGTGCCTTTCGGTCAGCATGAGCCAGTAGGCGGCGGCGAGGTCGGGGGCGCCAAGCTCGGCATTGGCCGCGCCGGCCTCGAACAGCGCTTCGGGCAGGTCGGGCGATGCGGCGAGGGCGGTTTCGGCCTCGGCCAGCGCCTCGGCAGGCGCCCCTTTGTTGCGCAGGGCGGCGGCGCGCAGCGCGCGGGCGCGGGCGTCGGCGGGATCGGCGGCGAGCGCCGCGTCGAGTTCGGTGAGGGCCGACGCCCAGTCGCCCAGTGCGGCGGCGGTTCGGGCCGCGAGGAGACGGCGTTCGGGATCGGGCGGGGTGAGCGTGTCGGCGCGGGCCAGGGCCTCGGCGGCGATGCCGGGCTGGCCGGCCTCGAGCCAGAGCCGGGCGGCATCGGTGAGGATGGTGGCGCGCAGATCGGCGGGCATGGACCGGGCGGTGTCCTCGCCGAGTTCGGTGAGCATCCGCGCGGCGGTGGCGGTGGCGCCGAGGGCCTCGAGGGCGGCGGCCTCGCAGAGCCGGGCCGGGATGCCGCCGCCCGAGCGGGTCCAGAGGGCGGCATCCTCGCGGGCGCTGCCCGGATCGGCGGCGATGGCGGCGCGGCAGGTTTCGACCGAGGTGATTTCGGCGAGCGCCGCGCCGGCGCCGAGCGCGAGGGTTGCGGCGAGGAAGAGCCTTCGCATCGGCGGGCGGGTTCCTTATGACCGGGGCGAAACGGGGAGAGCCGCGATGGACGACCGCGATCTGGTGATACTGGGGCATGGCTACTCGGCGGCGGCGCTCGCGGCAAGCCTGCCGCCGGGCTGGCGGGTGGCCGGCACGACTCGCAGCGCGGAGACTGCGGATGGGATGGCGCGGGCGGGCGTGACGCCGCTGATCTGGGACGATGCGGCGGCGGTGGACGAGGCGCTCATGGGCGCGACCCATGTGCTGGCCTCGATGCCGCCGGGGCCCGAGGGCGATCCGGCACTGCTGCGCTGCGCGGCGGCGCTGAAGGCGGCGGAGGGGCTTCGCTGGGTCGGGTATCTCTCGACGACCGGGGTTTACGGCGACCGGGGCGGCGAGTGGGTGGACGAGGAGAGCCCGCTCGACCCGGTGGGCCGGCGCGGGGCGGCGCGGGTGGCGGCGGAAGCGGCCTGGGCGGCGACGGGGGTCCCGCTGCACATCTTCCGGCTGCCGGGGATCTACGGGCCGGGTCGCTCGCCGCTCGACCGGGTTCGACGCGGCTCGGCGCGGCGGATCATCAAGCCGGGGCAGGTTTTCAGCCGCATTCATGTGGAGGATCTGGCGCGGGCGCTCGCGGCCTCGATGGCGGCGCCACGGCCCGGGCGGGCCTACAACGTTGCGGACAACGAACCGGCGCCACCGCAGGACGTGATCGCCTTCGCCGCCGAGCTGCTTGGGCTGCCGGTGCCGCCGGACGAGGATTTCGAGACGGCGGAGATGACGCCGATGGCGCGGTCGTTCTACGGCGAGTCGAAGCGGGTCTCGAACAGGCGGATGCGCGAGGAGCTTGGGGTGGAACCGGCCTATCCGGATTACCGGGCGGGACTTCGGGCGATCCTTGCCCTCGGGTTCTGACCGGCAGGGCGGCAACAGGACCGGCAAAACCGTGCCCGATGCGGGATGCGCTCTGGAATTCGCGCCCGCGATCGTCCAAAGATGAACAAAACCGGATAACGCGGGCCGGATGCACCGCGCTGAGGTAGGTGGGATGTCACGAGGGCGTCTTCGGGCGGGAACTGCGATCATTGCGCTGGCGGCAGCGGCGGCGCTGGGCGTCGGGCATATCGCGCCGGCGCAGGAGCAGCAGGTGGTGCCGCGGCCGAGCCTGAACCTCTACGGCACCACCGGGCTCATCGACATGCCGAGTGCCCAGGCGCAGCCGGACGGTCAGATCAGCCTGAGCTACAGCCAGTTCGGCGATTTCTCGCGGCGCAACTTCACCTTCCAGGTGCTGCCGCGGCTGTCGGGAACGCTGCGCTATTCGACGATCAAGAACTGGGGCCAGCGCGACGACGACGGGGTTTTCGACCCCGATTACGATCTCTATGACCGCAGCTTCGACCTGCAATTGCAGCTTGCTGAATGAGGATCGCGACGGCTGGGTTCCGTCGCTGGCCTTCGGAATGCGCGACTTTCTCGGCACCGGGGTCTATTCGGCGGAGTATTTCGTCGCGACCAAGACGATCGCCGAGGATTTCACCGTGACCGGGGGCGTCGGCTGGGGCCGGCTCGCCGGGGAGAACACCGCGAAGAACCCGTTCTGTGCGATCTCGGATGCGGCCTGCGACCGGGAAAACGATTTCGGCGAGGGCGGCAAGCCCAGCACCGACACCTGGTTCCGCGGCGAGGATGTCGGGTTCTTCGGCGGTATCGAGTGGCGGGCGACGCCGCAATTCACCCTGAAGGCCGAAGTGTCTTCGGACGCCTATACGCGCGAGCAGCAAAGCCCCTCCGCGACCTTCGACCCGAAGACGAACCTGAATTTCGGTGCGGAGTACCGCTGGTTCGAGGGGGTCACGCTCGGGGCCTACTACATGTACGGCTCGGAGGTCGGCTTCAACGTGGCGATCTCCGGCAACCCGAACCGGCCGCTGACGCCGCAGGATTTCGGGACCGGTCCGCTGCCGGTCAATGCCCGCATGGCGGGCGCGCCGACCAGGATCGGCTGGGCGTCCAACCCGGATTCGCGCGACCAGCTCTCGGAAGCGCTGGCCGAGGTGCTGAGCGCCGAGGGCATGCGGCTCGAGGAATTCGCTTCCGACGGCTACACCGTCGATGTCGTCATCACCAATCTGCGCTTCAACGAGGCGCCCCAGGCGATCGGCCGCACGGCCCGCGTGCTTGCGGCGGGGATGCCGGCCTCGGTGGAGGTCTTCCGGATCACCATGATGGAAGACGATCTGGTGACCACGACGATCAGCATCGATCGCAGCGACTTCGAGGCGCAGGTCGATCGCCCCGGTGCGACCGAGGCCAGCTGGCAATCGGCGGTGATCGAGGGCGCGACACCGTCCTTCGGGGTCGAATCCTGGGTGCGCGACGCCTACCCTTCGGTCGACTGGTCCCTGCTGCCCGCGCCCTATCTGGTGCTGCTGACGCCGGAGGATCCGATCCGGCTCGGGGTGAACATCGACCTCGGCTTCCGGTTGAACCTCGCGCGCGGGACTCTCGGCGACGGCCAATATCAGCCAGCCGCTGATCAACGTGCCGGACGATCCGGGTCCGTCGGAATCGGCGCTGCAGCCGGTGCGCAGCGACCAGGCCCGCTATTTCGCGGGCTATGATCCCAAGCTGACGCAGCTGACGGCCGATTACCTGTTCAAGCTCAACCGCGATACCTACGGCCGCGCGACGGTCGGGCTGATCGAACGGATGTTCGGCGGGGTGAGCGGCGAGATCCTGTGGAAACCGGTGGACCAGAACTGGGGGCTCGGCGCGGAGCTGAACTACGTCATGCAGCGCGATTTCGACGATCCGTTCGGCTTCGACTTCTACGATTACGACGTGGTGATGGGGCTGGCCTCGCTCTACTGGGAGACCGGGTTCTACGGCCTCGAGGCGCAGTTCTCGGCCGGGCGGTATCTGGCGGGCGATTACGGCGGCACGGTCAATGTCACGCGGCGCTTCCCCAACGGCTGGGCGGTGGGTGCCTATTTCACGCTGACCGACGTGACGGAGGAGGATTTCGGCGAGGGCAGCTTCGACAAGGGCGTGACCCTCGAGATCCCGTTCCGCTGGACGGTGCCGTTCGAGACCAAGACCAACAACTCGATCGGGCTCACCTCGGTCTCGCGCGATGGCGGCGCCAATCTCAACGTGTCGAACCGGCTCTGGCCGACGATCCGCGACTACGATCGCTACCATCTTGGACGCAGCTGGGGGACGTTCTGGCAATGATGCGGTTGATCGCGGCTTCGCTCGTCCTGGCGCTCGGGGCCTGTACCAACAACGGTTTCAACCCGATCGTCGTGGCAGCCGTGGATCAGGTGAATCCCTTCGACGACGAGACGCCGGCCGAGACGCCGGCGGGCCCGCCGATCACGCGCGAGGCGGTGGTGCGGGCTGACGTGGCGATGATCCGCGCCCGGCTGGTCGACGACGAGAGCCCGACCTATCTGCTCGCAGCGAGCAACAACGGCGGCTACATCACCTTCGCGTCGCAGCTTCGGCAGACCATGACGCTGCGCGGATCGCGGGTGACGGCGACCCGCGGGCTGGGCTGGGACCTCCTGTCCTCGACGGCTTCGTCGCCCGATCCGCTTTCACAGGCGATGCCCGGTGACGCGATGGCCGTCCGAGGTCACCCGCAGCTACGAGTTCCCGTCTGATTCGCCTTCAGGGCGAATCGTCACCTACACATGCCGATTCGAGCGCGGGTGCGGCGCGGGAATTCGTGATCCTGCAGCAGCGGCATCAGGGCATTGAGATGAGCGAGACCTGCAGCAATGACGAGGGCAGCTTCGAAAACCTGCACTTCGCCGAAGCCGCGACCGGGCAGGTCTGGCGCAGTCTGCAATGGACCGGGCCCCAGCAGGGGCTCGTCGATCTGGAAATCGTGCTGCCCTATACCGGGCGCTGATCCCCCGGCCTGAGGGCTCTCCGACAGTGTACCGGTCTTCGCGGCCCCCCGTGGCGGGCGCCGCAATGTCGGCTGCAGCCGGGATCCGGCGATGGTCTGTCGGGTGGCAAGATGCCCCTACACCAAAGAAAAAGGGCAGTGCCGAAGCACTGCCCGATTTTATGAGCGACCTACGGGACCGTTGGTCCTTGGGTCGCCACCCCGCAACTCAGGATCGCAAGACGATCAGGAGTCGTCGTTGGTGATGGCGTACGCGATGGCGGCGAGGCCGATCACCGGGATGAGCCAGGCAGCGTTGGAACCGCCCATCGGCTCGGGCTCGGCGACGACGATCGGCTCCTCGGGAGCTTCGAACACCAGGTTGCCGGCAAAAGCCGAATTGGCGAGCAGAAGAGCGGCCGCCGTGGTCACGATGAACTTCATTGTTGTCCTCCTCAGAGAGTGCGGGTCTGCGAAACTGCTAGCTCACCCGGACCTGCGATCGGACGAGCTAATAGGTGGAACCTAACCAACTTTCCCTCGTATTATCAATCGTCGAAAGCGGCGGTTTCGAGTAAATCACATGTGTTGTCAAATTAGCAACACCGGAGTCCCGACCTGCGCGCGGTCGTAGACCTCGATGATATGCTCGTTGAACAGACCGATGCAGCCGTTGGAGGACTGGCGGCCGATCTTGCGGATATCGTTGGTGCCGTGGATTCGGTAGGCGCCCGGAAACCCGAGGTTGAGCGCGCGCACGCCGAGCGGATTGTCGGGGCCGGGGCCGACATAGGTCGGCAGGTTCGGATTGCGCGCGAGCATGTTCTCGGTCGGACGCCATTCGGGCGCCGGACGCTTGAGGGTGATCGTCGTGCGCCCGCGGCGGGTGAGGTCGCCGTTGAGCGGCACCGAGGTCGGGTAGATCCGGTAGAAGCCGTCGGCGCCCCAGTAGTGCAGCACGCGATCGTTCATGTCGCAGAGGATGGCGTCGTTGGCGACCGAGTCGAAATGATCCTGCCAGCGGCGGGCGCGCTGTGCCGAGATCCGCCGGCTGATGCGCATCGGATCGCGCGAATCCGGGACGAAATCCGTCAACGCGTCCTCGCGGGTCGTTGCGAAGGCGCCGGTGCCGGCCAAGGCCAGCGCGCTGCCGGCGGCGAGACGGGCGAAGGCCCGGCGGGAAAGATCCTTGGAGGTCGAGCTGCTCATGGGACCCCTTCTCCTTTCAGGGTTTCGATATCGATCACAGTATAGCGAGTGTTGGAGTTCTGCCGCAATTCACAGTTCGGCTAGCGCAGCTACGGGATTGAATTTGCCCGAGACATGGAAAGCGGGTAAGCATCCGCAACTCGAAGATCAACCGTAAATGGATCCGCTTCATGTTCCGCCCTTTCGTCGCCGTCCTTGCCCTTGTTCTCGCTCTCGGCGCCTGCAGCACCGGTGGCACCGGCGGTGGTAGCGGTCAGATCAGTCCTGGCGATGCCGACGGGATCCGGCTGCGGCATGTCGACGGTGTCAACGCAGCACGCGCGCAGGCAGGTTTGCCGCCGCTCCAGCTTTCGGCCGAGCTGACCGCCGCTTCGGAGACCCATGCCCGCGACATGTCGGTTCAGAACCGCGCCTGGCATACCGGCTCGGACCTCACGAGTTTCCGGGAGCGGGCGTTCCGTGCCGGATATCGCGGCGAGCTGGCAGGTGAGAACATCGCCGAGGGCTCCGACAGCGACCTGACCGTGCTGAGCAACTGGTTGAATTTCAGCGACAGCCGCGGGATCATTCTCGATCCGCTGGCGCGCGGCGTGGGACTGGGCTGGTATCAGGACACCTCCGGCAAGACCTGGTGGGTGCAGTTGATCGGATACTGATACGCGACCCGCAGCCGGTCCGGCTCTCACGTGACGTCGCATCGCGCAGCGGCCTAGGGCAGGCCGGCGCCGCCTGGAGGTGCGCCGGCCGCCGGATTGCGGAAATCAACCGAAGATCGTGACCGGAATGCCGGTCGGGACCAGCGTCCATATTTCTTCCATCTCGCGATCGGTCACGGCGATGCAGCCGGCCGTCCAGTCGCGCTTGCCGCGCTCGCTGTCGCGCCGCGGGCCGCCGTGGATGAAGATGTCGCCGCCCGGATCGACGCCCATCGCCTTGGCGCGGGCGATGTCCTGCGCGTTGGGGTAGCTGATGCCGAGGCTGAGATAATAGTTCGAGCGCGGGTTGCGCCGGTCGATCCAGTATTGGCCCTCGGGAGTGCGGCCGTCGCCGGAGCGCCCCTTGTGGCCGTCCGGCGTGAAGCCGAGGCTGATCCGGTAGCGTTTGAGCGTGGTTTCGCCGCGCTTGAGTTCCATCACCCGGTTGCGTTTGGAGATCACCACGTGGTTCGCCGTCTGCCGTGGCGTCTGGACGAAGCGCGCCGAGGCGGGGGCGGTGCCGGCGGCGAGGAAGCCAGCCGTGAGGGCCAGCGCGCTGCGGCGGGTCCACAGGCGGTCGGCCTCGCTGAAGCCCTGAGCTTCGGCTGATTCGTCGAATTCGGTCGGAAGGGGGGTGTCGAAGTGAAACCGGGTGCGCGTTGTCATCTGCCTGCTCTTTTGTTTTGCTCGTGCTGCCTTTTCGGCATGCTCGTTTCTTTCCTCATCTGGTTGATATACTGCTAATTGCGGCGTCTGGGAATGGTTTCCGGCGGATTCCCGCCGATTCAAGCCGGACCATGGCCGACCCGCACCAGTTGCTTGCCGAAATTCTCCCCGGCGAGCATGCCGATGAAGGCTTTCGGGGCGTTCTCGAGCCCCTCCTCGACGCTCTCGCGGTAGTGCAGCCGGCCGTCGCGCAGCATCGGGGCGACCTCGGCTAGAAAGGCCGGCTGGCGGTCCGCGTGGTCGAAGACGATGAAGCCCCGCACGCGCAGGCGCTTCACGAGGATCGTGCGCCAGACCGCCGGCAGCGGCATGGCCTCGGCGATCCCCTGCCCCGAATACCAGGCGATCATGCCGCAGACCGCGATCCGGCCACCCTCGTTCAGGCGCGGCAGCACCGCCTGCAGGGTCTTGCCGCCGACGTTCTCGAAATAGCCGTGGACGCCGTCGGGGGCGGCGAGGCCGATCTGGTCCGAGAGCGCGCGGGCGTCGAGAGCGAGCCGGTGATCGAGGCAGGCATCGGCGCCGAGCATCTCCACCGCATGCGCGCATTTCTTGGCCCCGCCGGCCACGCCGATCACCCGCAGGCCGCGCGCCTTGGCGATCTGCACCGCAACGCTGCCGACCGCGCCGGTGGCTGCCGAGATCACCACGGTCTCGCCGGATCGCATCTCCAGGATGTCGGTGAGGCCGACCCAGGCGGTGAGGCCCGGCATGCCGAGCACGCCGAGGGCGGTGGAGAGCGGCGCGATCCCGGGATCCACCTTCCGCGCCGCGGCCGCGTCGAGCACGGCATGGCTGGCCCAGCCTGTGCGCCCGACCACGAAATCGCCTGGCGCGAAGCCCGCTGCGTTCGAGGCGATCACCTCGCCGACGCCGCCGGCCTCCATGGTCTCGCCGATCTCGACTGGATCGGCGTAGGATTTCCCGGCATCCATGCGGCCGCGCATGTAGGGATCGAGCGAGAGCCAGATCGTGCGCACGAGGATCCGGTCCGGTCCGAGGGCGGGAATCGGCGCGGTCTCGATGCGGAAATCGGCCGGAATCGGAGCGCCCTGCGGACGGGCGGCGAGGACGATCCGCGTGAGGGTGTCGGTCATGGCGGGGTCTCCCTTGGGGTATTGCGCCCCCACGGTGC
Source organism: uncultured Alphaproteobacteria bacterium (assembly GCA_963825715.1). Classification (GTDB taxonomy): domain Bacteria; phylum Pseudomonadota; class Alphaproteobacteria; order Rhodobacterales; family Rhodobacteraceae; genus Amaricoccus. The sequence continues at coordinate 276,934 of CAWGUH010000021.1, forward strand.
GACCGGCGAACGGCAGATGCAAGGCACGCGCACGCGACGTCAGGTCGCGAGCACCGGCCAGAGCGAGGCGACGAGCAGCAGCGCCATGGTAACGTTGAACGTGCGCAGCCGGCGCGGATTGGTGAGAAGCTTTCGCAGGTGCAGGCCGAGGAGGGTCCAGACCCCGACCGAGGGCAGGTTCACCATACCGAACAGCACCGCGATCAGCACGGCGCTCGCGAGCCGGTCGTCGGGCGTGTAGACGGTGACGGCGGTGATCGCCATCGCCCAGGCCTTCGGGTTGACCCACTGGAAGGCGGCGGCCTGCAGGAAGCCGAAGGGCCGGCCGGTCGGTTCGGTGGCGTCCGGCGGGGCCGCATGGGCGATCTTCCAGGCGAGCCAGAGCATGTAGGCGGTGCCGAGCACCTTGAGCGTGGTGCGAAGCGCGGGAAAGGTCTCGAAGGCTTGGGCGAGCCCCGCGCCGGCGGTAATGGCGAGCAGGACGAAGCCGATGCTGATGCCGAGCATGTGCGGGATCGTGCGACGGAAGCCGAAATTGGCGCCCGAGGCCATCAGCATCAGGTTGTTCGGCCCCGGGGTGATCGAGGTGACGAAGGCGAAGCCGGCGAGGGCGAGGAAGAGGTCGGTGGTCATGGCGCAACGATATGCCGGGGCGTGCGGCGTTTCATTGCGTTCGCGCGTGACTTTGCGCGGTTTGTGCAACAAAATCCGGAAATGGATCGGATCGACGATCATATATTGCGCGTGCTGGCATCGGACGGGCGGATCAGCAATGTCGATCTCGCCGAGCGGGTCGGTCTGTCCCCCTCGGCCTGCCTGCGCCGGGTGCAGGACCTCGAGCGGACGGGGGTGATCGCCGGTTACCGGGCAGTGCTCGATCCGGCGGCGCGCGGCATCGGCTTCACCGCCTATGTCGCCGTGGGCCTGTCGAGCCACACCAAGGCGTCGCAGGAAGCCTTCGAGCGGGCGATCTCGCGCGCGCCGGAAGTGGTCGAATGCCACAACATCACCGGCGCCTTCGAGTATCTGCTGCGGGTCGAGGCCCGCGATCTCGCGGCCTACAAGGTGTTCCATACCGACGTGCTGGGCGTGCTGCCGCAGGTGAGCGCGATCACCTCCTATGTGGTGATGGGCTCGCCGAAGGATGCGCGTGCCTGAATGGTCAGCCTCGACCGAGGAGCATGGCGGGCTAACTGATCGGTCGAGCGGCGGAGTTCCCGAACCATGCACGAGTTCTATTCCGACACTCAGACCCGGCCGACCCGCGCCATGCGCGACGCGGCTCTCGATGCTCCCGTGGGCGACGAGCGCCACGACGCCGATCCGCCGACCACCGAACTCTGCGCCCGTGTGGCGGACATGCTGCGTATGGAGGCGGCGGTGTTCCTGCCGTCGGGGACCATGTGCAACGAGATCGCTATCGCGGTGCATACCCGCCCCGGCGACGAGGTGATCTGCACCCGCGAGAGCCACATCATCTTCGCCGAAAGCGGCGGTCCAGCCGCGCTCTCGGGGGTGATGATGTGCCCTGTGGACGGCGTGCGCGGCATGCTCGAGCCCGGACAGATCGGTGACTACGTCCGACCCGCCTCGGCCCATGCGCCGCGCAGTCGACTGCTGGTGGCCGAGCAGACCGCGAATCTCGCAGGTGGCGCGGTCTGGCCGCTCGCACAGCTCAACGCCGTGGCCGCCGAGGCGAAGGCCGCCGGGCTCGCCACCCATCTCGACGGTGCGCGGCTCCTCAACGCCCAGGTCGCGACCGGGGTGCCCGCCGCCGACTATGCCCGCGATTTCGACAGCGCCTGGATCGCCTTCACCAAGGGTCTCGGCTGCCCGGTCGGCGCTGTGCTGGCCGGCTCGCGCGACTTCATCGCCGAGGCCTGGCTTCTCAAGCGGCGCTGGGGTGGTGCCATGCGCCAGACCGGGGTGCTCACGGCGATGTGCCTCTACGCGCTCGACCACCATGTCGACCGGCTGGCGGAGGACCACGCGCTGGCTCGCTCGATCGGGGACCGATTGGCGGCGCTGCCGGTCGTGAAACGGGTGCTGCCGGTCGACACCAACATCGTGATCCTCGACCTCGCCGCTGGGGCGCCCGATGCGCGCGAAACCGCGCGCCGGCTGCGGGAGCGGCAGGTGACGGTGACGGTCGTGGGCTCGCGCCGGCTGCGCATCGTCACCCATCTCGATGTCGGCCCGGCGGATGCCGATGCGCTGGTGGCGGCGATGGCGGCGATCGAAACTTAGGGGGTATGCCCCGTCATGACTCCAGGCGCGTCTGTGCCGCTCCGCTGCGTTCGGGCCTCCGGGGGATGCGCCGGTGCCGGGCGTTCGCGCCGCGCCCGCTCTGAAGCCGATTTCAGCTGGCCGCAGGCCGCCATGATGTCCTCGCCGCGTGGACGCCGGACCGGGCTCGAATATCCTGCCTTGTTGACGATGGCCGCGAAGGCCTCGATGCGGTCGGGGTCGGAGCGCTCATATGGCGCGCCGGGCCAGGGGTTGAAGGGGATCAGGTTTATCTTGGCCGGGATGCCGGCGATCAGCTTCACCAGCCGGCGGGCATCCGCGTCGCTGTCGTTGACGCCCTTGAGCATCACGTACTCGAAGGTGATGCGCTCGGAGTTCGACAGGCGCGGATAGGCCCGGCAGGCGTCGAGCAGGGCCGCGATGTTCCACTTCCTGTTGATCGGCACGAGCGTGTCGCGGACCGCGTCGGTGGTGGCGTGAAACGAGATCGCCAGGAGGCAGTTGATCTCCTCGCCCACGCGCGCGATCTCCGGCACCACGCCGCTCGTCGAGAGCGTGATCCGGCGGCGCGACAGCGCGATGCCCTCGCCGTCCATCGCGATCAGCATGGCGTCGCGCACTGCGTCGGTGTTGTAGAGCGGCTCGCCCATGCCCATCAGCACGATGTTCGAGATCAGACGCTTCTCGTCGGGGCCGCGCGCCCAGTCACCGAGGTCGTCGCGGGCCACCATGATCTGGCCGACGATCTCCCCGGGCGTCAGGTTGCGCACCAGCTTCTGCGTGCCGGTGTGGCAGAACGAACAGGTCAGCGTGCAGCCGACCTGGCTCGAGATGCAGAGCGTGCCGCGATCGGTCTCGGGGATGTAGACCGTCTCGATCTCGTGGCCGCCGGCGATCCTGAGCAGGTATTTCCGCGTGCCGTCCTCCGAGACCTGGCGGGTGACGATCTCGGGGCGGGCGATGTCGAATTGCGCGGCAAGGAGCGCGCGATAGGGCCGCGCGAGATTGGTCATCGCCTCGAAGTCACGCGCGCCCTTGTGGTAGATCCAGTTCCAGATCTGCCCCACCCGCATCTTCGCCTGCGCCTCCGGCGTACCGGCGTCGATCAGCGCCACGCGCATGGCCTCGCGCGTCAGGCCGACGAGACCGGGTCGCGCGGGGGCGCCGTCGTGGCGGGGGATCGTCAGCAGATCCTGGGTGATCGGGGCGGAGACGGGCACGGTCGAAACCTCGGAGCGAAAACGGGTGCGTCGCGCCGGCGGGCGGAACCCGGGCGCGTCGGGGGCGAGACATAGCAGATTTCGCCGGCTTCGCCAGCCGGGCGCTTACCGGCAGCGCGCGTCGGCGTCGCTGACCGCAGCGGTGAATCCCATCAGGGAGAAGGTATCGATGGTGGTGGTGCCGCGCGACGAGACGCCGGTGATTTCCGCGGTCGCGCCGCCGCGCAGTGCCGCGACCGCGCTCGCATCGTCGGAGGGCGAGGTCCACGCCCATTCGCCTGCCTCTCCGCTTCCGGGCGTCATGGCGAAGGTGCTGGCGCCGACCTTGAGTGTCACGGTGCTGCCGGACTGGAACGGGTAGCCACCGGTGAAACTCACCTCGTTGGAGACGCCCTCGCCGGGACGGAAGGCGACGAAGAGCCGGATGTCGCCTCGGTTCACCTCGACGGTCTGGCCGTCGCGACGGGCCGTCGAGGTGGTCGGAGGCGAGACGATGTAGCATTCCTTCGGGCTGCCGGCGACGAACACGGCCCAGTCGGTGTGGGCGGCGACGCGCTCGGCATTCTGCGCAAGGGCGGGGCCGGCAAGGGCTATCGCCACTGCCGTTACAATCGGTTTCCACGGCGAGAAATTCATATGCGCGTGTCTCCTGCTCGATCACCAGCTTGTGTCCTCGCCCGTGCCTTTTGACAGGTCCGATGCGCATGGTCAAGCTTGTATTTGGCGTCTCTTAGTTCGTACTCTACCGTGAGGGAAGGGTGATTTGCCAGCCCCTTGCGCCCGATTTCACTCAGGCGTTACGCAACGCAGGCCCGCCGGGCTGCAGCGAGAGGACAAGGCACCGGTACATGCCCGCCGCATCGCAGGACGAGCCTCCCGCGCCCAGCGACGTGGACCTGATCCTCGCGGTCGCCGCTCAGGACAGGACCGCCTTCGTGGCTCTCTTCGACCGGTATGCCGGTCGGGTGAAGGCCTTCATGCTGAGTTCAGGCGCAAGTGCCACCGATGCCGAGGAGGTCGTTCAGGAGGTGATGGTGTCGATCTGGCGCCGTGCCGGCACCTTTGATCCCGAGCGCGCAGCCGTATCGACGTGGATCTTCACGATCGCCCGCAACCGTCGCATCGACATGATCCGCCGCCTGAAGCGCCCTGAGCCCGATCCCCTCGATCCGCTCTTCCAGCCCGATCCCGAACCGGACGGCGCCGACATCGTGAGTGCGGCCGAGCGGGCCGATCTCGTGCGTGCCGGGCTGGCCGGGCTTCCGCCGGAGCAGCGGCAGGTGCTGATGGCATCGTTCTACGACGGGCTTGAGCCATGGCGAGATCGCCGAGCGGCTCGACCTGCCGCTCGGAACCGTTAAGTCGCGCATCCGGCTCGCGTTCCGCAACCTGCGCGGCGTGCTCGGCGAGGACCTGATGGAGGACCTGACCGATGGCTGACTCCGGCGTGATGGTCGAGGTCTGGCGCGGCGACTTCGCGGAATCCTGCCATGCCGGGCACGCGGTGATCTGCGATGCGGCGGGCGACGTGATCTGGGAATGGGGCGATCCGCGGGCGGTGCGGCTGCCGCGCTCGTCGATCAAGATGCTGCAGGCGCTGCCGCTGGTGGAGAGCGGCGCCGCCGCCCGGCTCGGGCCGGAAGAACTCGCGCTTGCCTGCTCCTCGCACCAGGCCGCCCCGATGCATGTCCGTCGCGTCACGGACTGGCTCGCCGATCTCGGTCTCGGCGACGACGACCTGCGATGCGGGACGGCGCTGCCGCTCGATCATGACAGTCGGATCGCCATGATCCGCGCCGGTGCCGTCCCCGGACAGATCCACCACCAGTGCTCGGGCAAGCATGCCGGGTTCCTGACGCTGGCCGCGCATCTCGGGGCCGGACCTGAATATGTCGAGATCGATCACCCCGTGCAGCGCGCGGTGCGCGGTGCCGTCGAGGAGATGGGCGGCGCCGAGACTCCGGGCTGGGCGGTGGACGGCTGTTCGGCACCGAATTTCGCGATGACACTCGAGGGTGTTGCGACGGCGATGGCGCGGCTGGCCGATCCTTCCGGTCTCGGGGCGGTGCGTGCGGCGGCCGCGCGGCGGCTGGTCGCGGCGGTGACGGCTCATCCGCTGCTTGTGGCCGGACCGGGCCGCACATGTTCGGAGCTGATGGCGGCGATGGCGGGTCGCGCGGCGATCAAGTTCGGTGCCGAGGGGCTCTACACCGCGATCCTGCCCGATCGCAGGCTGGGGCTTGCACTCAAGGTGTCCGACGGGGCGCTACGAGCCTGCGAATGCGCGGTGGCCAGCCTGCTGGTGCGGCTCGGCGTGCTCGATCCGGCGCATCCTGCGGCCCAGCGCCGCCTCGACGGCGCAATCGTCAATGCCGCCGGGATGGTCACCGGCGCGATACGGCCCGCCGCGGCCTTCCACGCGGGCGGCGCGGCGCTCTGATCACCCGAAGGCTGGGGCGACGGGCCGAAAGCGTGTAGGCTTCCCCGGAGGTGACAGGCGCCGTCCGCGCGCCATGTTACCCTTTCCGAAGCGCGGAGCGGGACGGCCCGCGCGATCCTGCGAAGGGACGTCGCACCATGATGGAACTGATGTTCATTGCCTGCCTCGGGCTTTCCGAGCCGATCTGCGAGGAGCGCACCATCGCGCAACTGCCGGAAGTCAGCCTGATGAGCTGCCTCTTCACCGCGCCCCGCCGGCTCGCGGAATGGTCGGAAACCCATCCCGATCACCGGATCACCCGCTGGAGCTGCGGCTACCGCCAGCCCGGCGAGCGCGAGATCTGACACCCCGCGCCTCGCGCGAAAGGTCTCACCGCCCGCCGCCCCGGCGCCGGGCAGGTCAGGGCCGCACGACCATCACCGACATCTTCGCATGCTGCGCGAGCTTGCCGGCATTCGATCCGAAAAGGTAGTCGGCGACGCCCGGCACATGCGACGCCATCACGATGAGATCGGCGCCGATCTTGTCTGCATGTCCGGCGAGCTTCGGGTCGAGATCGATCGTCACGTCGTGGAGATGCAGCGCGTCCGAGCTGGCGGGCACCCCGAAGCGGTCGCCGATGCCCTTGGCGAAGTCGGCGAGCCGGGCGGCGAATTCCTGCGGCGAGCGGGCGACGGAACTCGGCTCCGAGCCGGTCGCGCCCACCAGGACCAGCGCCCCTCCGTAGTGCCGGGCCAGATCGGCCGCGGTCTGGATCGCCTTGTCGAGTGCCGCGGCATGGGCGAGATCGACGGGCACCATGATACGTTTGTACATGCTCATCCTCCGTTTGACGCCCCTACCCTATCCGGACCGGCCCGGTTTGTCGCGGGGGCGGGCGACTTCTTGCCGGGCGGGGCGATTGGCGCTACAGACCGGGCGATGAACACGGTGCTGGACATGGACGATCACGCGCGGCTGCCCTGGCGCTTCCACGGGCGGCACGGGCGGTGCGTCGTGCCGGGCTGAGGCGCCCGCCCGGCCGCACCGACCGTTCAACACCTTCTCGCGCGGGAGACAGCCATGTCCGCTCCGAAAACCCTCTACGACAAGATCTGGGATGCCCACCTCGTGCACGAGGCCGACGACGGCACCTCGCTGATCTACATCGACCGCCACCTCGTCCACGAGGTCACCAGCCCGCAGGCCTTCGAGGGGCTGCGCATGGCCGGCCGCAAGGTGCGCGCACCGGGCAAGACCGTCGCGGTGCCGGACCACAACGTGCCGACCACCGCCGACCGCGCCTCGGGGATCATCGCCAACGAGGAAAGCCGCATCCAGGTCGAGGCGCTCGAGCGCAACGCCCGCGAGAACGGCATCACCTATTACGGCGTGAACGACATCCGGCAGGGCATCGTGCACATCATCGGCCCCGAGCAGGGCTGGACGCAGCCGGGCATGACCATCGTCTGCGGCGACAGCCACACCGCGACCCACGGCGCCTTCGGGGCGCTGGCGCACGGCATCGGCACCTCGGAGGTCGAGCATGTGCTGGCGACCCAGACGCTGATCCAGAAGAAGTCGAAGAACATGCTGGTGAAGGTGAACGGCTCGCTGCGGCCGGGCGTCACCGCGAAGGACATCACGCTGTCGATCATCGGCGAGACCGGCACGGCAGGCGGCACCGGCTACGTCATCGAATATGCCGGGCAGGCCATCGAGGAGCTGTCGATGGAAGGCCGCATGACGGTCTGCAACATGGCGATCGAGGGCGGCGCGCGCGCGGGGCTCATCGCCCCCGATGCCAAGACCTTCGCCTACGTGATGGGCCGGCCCCATGCGCCGAAGGGAGCGGCCTGGGAGGCGGCGCTGGCGTTCTGGCAGACGCTCCGCTCCGATCCGGGCGCGCATTACGACAAGGTGGTCGAACTCGATGCCGCCGACATCGCGCCGGTGGTCACCTGGGGCACCAGCCCAGAGGACGTGCTGCCGATCACCGGCGTGGTTCCTGCGCCCGAGGACTTCACCGGCGGCAAGGTCGAGGCGGCGCGTCGGTCGCTTGATTACATGGGCCTCACGCCGGGGACGAAGCTTTCGGATATCGAGATCGACACGGTGTTCATCGGGTCGTGCACCAACGGGCGGATCGAGGATCTGCGCGAGGTCGCGAAGGTGATGGCGGGCCGCAAGGTCAAGGAAGGCCTGCGGGCGATGATCGTTCCGGGCTCCGGCCTCGTGCGGGCCCAGGCCGAGGAGGAGGGCATCGCGCAGCAGCTGATCGACGCCGGATTCGAATGGCGCATGGCGGGCTGCTCGATGTGCCTCGCGATGAACCCCGACCAGCTCGCGCCGGGCGAGCGCTGCGCCTCGACCTCGAACCGAAATTTCGAGGGCCGCCAGGGCCGCGGCGGGCGCACGCATCTGCTGTCGCCAGGCATGGCGGCGGCCGCGGCGGTGACCGGCCGGCTGACGGATGTGCGCGAGTTGAGCTGATCCGGGGGGTTTGCCGACGGGGTCGGCGGCGATCCCGGTTTTCGCTTTGGGATCAACGATCTGCCCTGGCTGGAAACGGGCTGGAAAGCGGCTGGAATATGGCTTGCCACTTGCCAGGCCAGGGCGCGACCGGGCGCGGTCCCCGGAGCAGGCCTTTCGGCGAACCGGATCGACGGCAAGCGCAGCGGATCACGGGACGCCTGCCGTCCCTTGCCCGCGGCAGGCGTCTGCTGTTGCCCGGCATGGCTCCGGCACTTGCGGGTCGGCGGACGGATATGCGCGAGTTGAGCTGAGAGACACGCGCAGGTCGGACGTGGCATGTCCCCAACAGGACACGCCTTCATCTCCGGACAAGACACCATTCCTTGACTAGCGGATCGTGAACGTCTCGGGTTCAGGTCCGAATTCGGCGCGCACGATCTTCTCGACCTCGTCGAGATGGTGGTTGGTCAAAGTCTTGGGGATCTCGCCGACGAGGCGGCTCCGGACTTCCTTGTGGAGGTGGTCGCGCATCTCGCCGAGGATGTGCGGGCCGGCGACGATCACCAGGCGATCGTAGCGGCCGCGATGGGCCTGGGCGTAGAGGATGTCGGCGAGGTCCCGGGCGAAGCGGTCCTTCGCGATCTCGTGCCAGTCGGTCGGCTCCATCGCGGAGTAATGCCCTGAGGGTCCGTCGCTGCGGCGGCCGGGCGCGTCGGTGGCCTGGTCGCGGGCGGGAGGGTTGTCCTGCTCCTCGATGCGGCGGACGCGGAAGTTGTAGTCCCGGTCGTCGCCCTCGTTCTCGAGGAACAGCGCCTTCTCGCCGTCGGCGACGACGATCCAGGTTCCGGTGGTGATCTTGATGGGGTCGGGCATGGATTGATCCTCCTGTCGGAGACGGGAAACCCGCGCGGTGCGGCGCGGGTTCCCCCGGTGGGATTTCGGGGGCGGGTCACTCGGCCGGAACCGCCTCCCGGACGGGCCGTGCTCCGAAGTGCTTCGCCGAGAGCGTCCAGACCAGCCAGATCGCGGCGATCTGCAGGGCGATGGCGATGGCGGTCAGGCTCCAGTAGGCGGCGCCGAACTTCGCGATCAGGCCCGAGGCGACCAGCCCCTTGTTGATCCAGAACTGGGTCATCACGCTCAGCGCCACCGCCGGGCAGACCAGCGCCCAGGAGCCGGGGGAGGTCTCCGGGCCGGTGACGAAGCGGCCGAAATAGCCCATCCGCCGGAGCACGACGGCCCCGAGCAGTCCGAAGACCAGCTGCACCGCGAGGAGCTGGGTGAGCATCGGCAGCGAATTGGCCGCGCCGTGGGCGTTGAAGTGCTGGTGGAGGCCATGTTCCTGCCGCAGGAGCGCGATCGAGGTCACGGTGATGATCGGGATCGCCACCCAGAAGGTCGGAGCACCCGCGACATCGGCGCCGTGCTCCATCATCGCCCGGAAACCGAGGATCAGCGCGACGGTGCCGAGGATCAGCGCCGCGACGATGAAGAGGGTCGAGAGGATGTAGCTGATGCCGGCCGTGAGCGGCACGGTGCTCATCGCGGCGGGGGCCGCCATGCCGACGCCGATCATCGCCAGGGCGAAGGCCGGCAGCATCTGGGCGAAGCTGTTGTTCTTCGCGCAGTCGAAGCCGCCCTTGGTGAAGACCCGGCCGAAGAAGTCGCCGAGGAGTCGGAGCGCCCAGATGCCCAGGCCGGCGAAGGCCAGCATCGCGGCCGGGAACAGGTATTCGACGATGCTCCAGAGGCCCGGGACGAAGACGAGGCCGAGGATGAAGAGCGCGTTGACGGTCATCGCCAGCGCCAGCGGGCCGGCGAGGAGCTGGGTTTCTGCATTGCCGGCGCGCAGCGCCGCATAGGCGTCGGTGCGGCGGAAGCCGGCCAGTTCGCGCAGGTTCCAGAGCGTGAGGCGGATGTTGAGGGCGGAGAACACCGCGATGCCGGCGAGGGCCGCGGCGATCATCGCCTGCGTGGCGAGCCCGCCGGTGGCGAAGGCGGCGGCGATGTCCTCGAAGATCGGCACCGGGCGGCCGGGATGCGGCACCCAGAACATCAGATACATGAAGAAGGTGACGACGATCCCGCCGGCCCCGAGGGCGGCGAGGAAATGCAGTGGCGAATAGCGTTCGCCCAGATCGTGCGGCATGGACATGGCTGTCTCCCGATTCATATGCTGGAAGCAGCATACATATTCGGAGATACGAATGCAATACTCGGAATGCGTGAAATGCTGACCGGACTGGGCATCCTGCTGTTCCTCGGCCTGATGGCGCTCTGGGCGCTGCGTCTTGCCGATCTGGGGCGCGACGGGCGGGCCTGGAGCGCGCTGGCGGCGACAGCCGACCCGGCGCCCGCCCGGTTCGATCCCGCGGTGATCGCCGATCTGCCCGAGCCCGCGCGGCGATTCCTCGGCTTCGCGATCCGGCCCGGCACGCCGCTCCGGGCCGTCGCCGAGATCGGCATGGCCGGGCGGATCGGCATGGGCACCAAGGCCAGGCCCGGCTACCGGGCGATGGCGGCCCGGCAGATCCTCGCGGCGCCGCACGGGCTGGTCTGGCGGCTCGAATCCGGGGCGCTTTCGGGGTCGGACGGGTTGACCGAGGCCGCATCCTGGACCCGCTTCCGGCTTTTCGGCCTGGTGCCGGTCGTACGCGCCGGCGGCGCCGACCACCGCCGCTCGGCCTTCGGGCGGGTGGTGGCGGAGGCGGCGATCTGGACGCCGGCGGCCCTGATGCCCGGGCCGGGGGTCCGCTGGGAGGCGGCGGGACCGGACACCGCGCGGGCCGTCGTGACCCGCGGCGATCTGGAGCAGCCGGTCGAGATCAGCCTCGCCGCGGACGGCCAGCCGAGGCGCGTGACGATCCCGCGCTGGAGCAACGCCAATCCCGAGAAGGTCTGGCGCGTGCAGCCCTTCGGCGGCGACCTGTCGGATTTCCGCGATGTTGCGGGCTTCCGGGTGCCGTTCCAGGTCGAGGGCGGCAATCTGATCGGTACGGAAGACTACTTCCCGTTCTACGTCGTCGACGTCACGGAGCTACGGTTCCTGCCGTGACAGCAAGCCTGCCCGGGTCAGTTCGGCCGATCCCTCCGCCGGAACTCCGACCGTCCTGATGTCAGCTGCCGCAGGCGTAGTAACGCGTCACGATCGTCTGGGAGCACCGTCCCCAGCCATCGTAGACCGGGCAGAATTCCTTCGATCCGGCAAAGGTCGCCCGGTTGCCGAGCCCCCAGGCCGCGCATTGCGCGCCGGCCTCCGCTGCCGTCTTGAGCAGATCGGGCACGACGGGCTGGTAGATCGAGGTGCTGGACGACATCGTCACGATCCCGTCCGCACGGTTGCCGCCGTCCTGCACCGGCTGGACAACGCGGGTATCCTGCGCACAGGCCGACAGCATCAGGGCTGCAGCTAGCAGAAAGCCTCTGTGCATTTTCCCTACCCCCTCGCTCGCCTGCTCTCCTTGATGCCTGCCACGGCCGCCCCCGGTCAACGAAAGGGTTACGCGGAGGTTAATTCGTCCGGTCCGGAAGATGCCCGGACCGAAGGGCCGGAATGCCTAGAAGCAGAGTGCGAGTGCGTCGAGCGCAAGGGTCATTGCGGGCGTGGCGTAGACGGCGAACAGCAGCGCCGTCACCAGCCCGCACAGCGCTGCAGCGCCAAGGCTCAGGGCGAGGGCGGTCCGGCTCATGTCGCGGTCCGCTCGGAAACGGGCGTCTCCCGGATCGGCATGTTGAGGCCCGCCGCAACGAGACTGAGCCCGATGGCGATCCACCAGATCAGATCGTAGGAGCCTGTGCGATCATAGATCACGCCGCCGAGCCAGCCGCCGAGGAACGAGCCGACCTGATGGGCGAAGAACACCAAACCACCGAGCATCGCCATGTTCTTCACCCCGAACACGCTTGCGACGATGCCGTTGGTGAGCGGCACGGTGGAGAGCCAGAAGAGCCCCATGGCGATGCCGAAGGCATAGGCGGTCCAGGCCGTGACCGGCAGGACGATGAAGGCGGTGATGGCGACGGCGCGGCCGAGATAGATCCAGGCGAGCAGGTGGGGCTTCGAGCGCGTGCCGCCCCACAGCCCGGCGAAATAGGTCCCCGCGATGTTCACCAGCCCGATCAGCGCAAGCACGATCGTGGCGACACCCGGCGCCACGCCCTCGTCCGAGAGGAAGGCCGGCAGGTGGATGGCGATGAACACCACCTGAAAGCCGCAGACGAAGAAGCCGAGCGAGAGGAGCCAGAAATCTCGGGTATCGAGCGCCTGCCGCAGCGCCGGGCCGGCGGCGAGGCCGGTCGGACGCACGCGGTCCGCCGCACCATCCGATCGCAGCGCGAGGGCGAGGGGGATGATCAGAGCCGCGACGCCGGAGAGGGCCAGCAGCGCGCCGGCCCAGCCGATGCCGTCGATCAGGCCGAGTGCCAGGGGCAGCATGGCGAACTGGCCGAACGAGCCCACCGACATCGAGACGCCGAGAGCGAGGCTGCGTTTCTCGGCCGGCACGACGCGGCTGATCGCGCCGAAGATCACCGGAAACGTCGTGCCGCTCAGGCCGAGGCCGATCAGGATGCCGGCGGCCAGAACGAAGGCCGGCGCGTCGAGCGGCGTCGACATCAGGACGAGGCCGGCGATGTAGAGGACTGCCCCGGCAAGGATCACCCGCATCGCGCCGACGCGGTCCGAGAGCATGCCGGCAACAGGCTGTGCCGCGCCCCAGACGAGGTTCTGCAGGGCGATGGCGAAGGCGAAGGTCTCGCGACCCCAGCCATTCGCCATGCTGATGGGCTGGAGGAACAGCCCGAAGCTGTGCCGCACACCCAGCGAGACGGCGATGATGAGCGAGCCGGCTACGAGGATCAGCCGGGCCGTGCGCCAGGCAACTCGGCTGTCGGTGGTCATTGCTGCGCATCCTGTGGGGCGGCTTCGACGGCATCGAGCATCGCGAAGAGTCTGTCGCGGCCGCCCGGGCCGAGACGCGCGTCGAGATCGGACTGCGCGGCATTCCAGCGCGCGACGGCACCTGCGAGGCGCGCGGAGCCCGTTTCGGTCAGATCGATCACGCGCGTGCGCTTGTCCGTACCGGGGCTGAAGCGCGCGAGGTCGGCCTTCTCGAGGACGCGCACGTTGCGGCCCAGCGTGCTTGCATCGAGGCCGGTCGCTTCGGCGAGTTCCGTGAGGCTCGGGCGGCCGCTGCGCTCGATGGCGCGCAGCAGCGAGAACTGCGCGACGTTGAGCCCGGTCCCGGCCAGGGCATCGTCGTAGATGCGGGAAACCCGGCGGCTGGCGCGGCGCAGGCGTGCGCAGATGCATGTCGTCTGTTCCATGAAGCCGGTATATGCCGGTAATTTTTCCGGTCAAGCCGCTTCGTGGGTCATTGCACCGACGATCCGCCGCGAAATCACCCAGCCGAGTCCCGAAAGCCCGAAGCACCACAGCCCGAGGGCCAGCCCCTGCCGAGGGAAGGTCACGCCGGAATCGATCAGAAGCCCGGTCATCCCCGGCCCGATCGCCGTCGACACCACCATCACCGTGGTCGCGAGCGAACGCACCGCGCCGAGATGCTGCGTGCCGTAGATCGCCGGCAGGAGGGTGCCCCAGAGCGCGCCGGTCATGCCCTGGGTGAGCCCGATCAGGCCGAGTACGACGAACCAGCCGCTCACCGCGCTCACCGGGCCGAGCAGCGCGATCCCCGCTCCCATCGGCAGCAAGCAGCACCGGCAGGAGACGCGCCGGTCCGAAGCGATCCGCGGCCCAGCCGGCAGCAAAGCTCGACAGCACCGTGAGCGAGGCGAAGGCGGCATATCCCGGCGCCATCTGCGCCAGGGTCCAGCCCTTCACCCCGGCGACATGCACCTGATGGAAGAACACCACCGTGCCGATGAAGCCCGGCGTGAGCAGGATCGGCAGCAGCGCGAGGAACAGCCCGTGGCCCAGCACGTCGCGCCGGGTCCAGTGGCGCCCGCCGATCCCGGCCTGCCCGGCCTCCGCGGCATCTGCGCCCTGGGGAACGCGGCCCTTTGCCAGCAGTCGCGCGATCACCGGCGCCACGCCGAGGGCCAGCAGCGCGGCCACGCCGATCCAGACGGCCTGCCAGCCCAAAAGGCCAGCGAGCAGGATCGCCGGCAGCGGCCAGATCACCTCGCCCGCCGAATGCCCGAAGGCGGCGATCGCCACCGCCCGGCCGCGCGTCGCGCGGAACCATCGCCCCATCGCGGTCAGGGCGATATGCCCGAACATGCCCTGCCCGCAGAACCGCAGGCCGAAGAGCGCGAGACCGAGCACCGCAACATTCGGGGCGAAGGCGAGCCCCAGACAGGCGGCGGCGAAGGCGAGCGCGATCAGCGGCGCCAGCATTCCGGGCCGCACGGTATCGGCCAGCGCGCCGCGGAGGAAAAGCAGGGCGGCGGAGGCGAGGGTGGCGACCGTGTAGAGGCTGCCCCACTGGCCGTCGCTCAGCCCGTGCACCGCCCGGATCTCTCCGGCGAAGAGCGAAATGAACCAGGTCTGGCCGAACGAGCCGGCCAGCGTGAGCAGAAATCCGGCGCCCAGCCAGCGGGCATTGTCACGGAGGAAGGCGATCATCCGCGCGCTCTATCCCTCCGCAGCGCGCTTGGCGAGGGTCCGCTTGACCTCGATCATGGCCCGGGATGCATCCGTCGGGCGAAACTCTGCCATGACGCGCTCCGTGCCGCCTGTTCAGCCGCTCCTCGTGCTCGTCGGCATCACTGCCGGCGCCGCGGACCGCGCCCATGTCGGCGCCCGGCTGGAGGCCCTCACGGGGCGCCCGGTGCTCGTGCCGGACCTGCCCCAGAGGTGGGGGCTCGCGGCTTGCGCGCGGCGGCTTCCCCGCTGGCTTGCCGGGCGCATCGACCCGGAGACGCCGCTCGACGTGATGGCCTACATTTCGGGTGGCTTCATCCTGCGCGCCGCGGCCGCAGCCGGCACGATGCCACCCCTCGGCCGCGTGCTCTGGCTGCGCGGACCGGTGCAGGAAGAGCTGCCCGCCGCCCTGATCCGCCGCTACACCCGCCTCGTAGCCTGGCTCCGCCTCGGCCGCATGGTGCTCGACCTCGCAGCCCGTCGCGGCGAGGCCGCACCCTTCCCCGAGAGCCGGGGCGCGCAGGGGCTGATCATCGAGGAGGGCGTCTCGGTGCTTGCGGCCCGCTTCGGGCTCGCCGCCGCCGCGCTGCCGCCGGAGGCCTGGAGTCCCGCGCGTCTCGCCCCGAAGGCCGGATCGGTGCTCCGCACGCCGCACTCCCACGACGACGCCTACCGCGCCGAAGACCTGCTCGCCGCGGCGGCGCATTTCTTCGCGACGGGCGTCTTCCCCGAGGAGAGCCCGCCATGACCCACACACCCTTCGCCGCGATCCTCTGCTTCGCCGTCGCCGCTCTCGCCGGCGCCATCGGCCAGTTTCTCTACAAGACAGGCGTCGAGGGCGCGGCCGGTGGCGGCATCGCCGGCTGGCTCCTCAATCCGCGCCTGGCTCTCGGGGTGCTGTGCTACATCGCGGTGATGCTGCTGTTCATGGCGGGCTTCCGGATCGGCGGCCGCATGACCGTGCTCTACCCGGTCTATGCCACCACCTTCATCTGGTCCGCCCTCATTGCCTGGCGCGCCTTCGGCACCCCGATCACCGGCGCCAACATCGCCGGCATGGCGCTGATGCTCGCGGGGATCTGGCTGCTCGGGCGGGGGGCGTGATGAACCGGCGGTTGTGACCAATTGCTAAGTGCCCAAACCCGGCGGGCTGTGGAATACTCCGCGCACGGGAGGAAAAAACAATGTGCGACATCTTTGCCGGTCAGGTGCCTGACCGTTACGAATCGACGACGCGGCGCATCCGGCTCAACGGCCAGAGCACCAGCATTCGCCTCGAGAACGCGTTCTGGAACATCGTCGATGCGCTGGCGGCGCGGGAGGGCTTCACCACGCCGCAATTCATCTCGCGGCTTCACAGCGAGGTGCTCGAGAAGCGCGGCGAGGCCCCGAACTTCACCTCGCTCCTGCGCTGTGCCTGCCTGATCCATCTGGGCGAGTACGAGCGCGACGAACGGTCCGGCATCGCGGCGGAATAGCGGCCCGGCGTAGTATCGGAATACTACCACTGCCCCGGGCCGGTCCCCTAGGCTCTTCCCGTGTCCGAACACGCGAGGGGAGGAGCCTGGTGGCGAAACTGGTTCACGCGATGATCCGTGTGCTCGAAGAAGATCGGTCGGTGGCGTTCTACCGCGAGGCCTTCGGGCTCGACGTGGCGGACCGCTTCGATTTCGACGGCTTCACGCTGATCTATCTGCGCAATTCCGAGAACGACATGGAGCTCGAGCTCACCGTCAACAAGGGCACGACCACGCCCTACGATCTGGGCAACGGCTACGGCCATCTCGCCTTCGTCGTGGACGATGTCGACGCCGAGCACGCCCGCTTCGAGGCGGCCGGCTACGCGCCTCGCAAGCTGGTGGATTTCCGGAAGGACGACGTGCTGCTCGCACGCTTCTTCTTCGTGAAGGACCCCGACGGCTACGAGATCGAGGTAATGCAGCGCAAGGGGCGCTACCGCTGAACGCACGGCTTACAAGAAAACAACAAGGGTGGAAACGACATGCTCGACAACAGAGTAGGACTGACCCGCCGCGACCTGCTGAAGCGCACGGTCTCGGCCGGGGCGCTGGTGGCGATCGGCGCCGGCTTCGTCGCGGCGCCGGATGCGGCCTGGGCGATGGAGGTCACCGAGATCTCCGAACACGAGATGGCGACGCTGATCCAGATGGCGCGCGACATCTATCCGCACGACCGGATCGGCAACGAATTCTACGCCATCGCGGTGAAGGGCTATGACAGCGCCGAGACGAAGGACATGGTCGCCGAGGGTATCGCCGCGCTCGACGCGCTGGCGGTCGAAGCCGGCGCGTCCGACTATCTCGGCACCGGCTGGGAGGCAGACCGCGTCGAGCTCCTCCGGCAGATCGAGGACACCGCCTTCTTCCAGACTGTCCGCGGTGGCCTCGTGACCGGCCTCTACAACCAGAAGGCCGTCTGGCCGGTCTTCGGCTACGAGGGCGAATCCTACTCCATGGGCGGTTACATCGACCGCGGTTTCGACGACATCAGCTGGCTCTGAGGGGGGATCGCAGCCATGACCGCACCTTTCGATCTCACCGACGACAGCGTCGTCGTCATCATCGGAACCGGCGCCGGCGGCGGCGTGCTCGCCAACGAGCTTGCGCAGAAGGGCGTCTCCGTCGTCGCCCTAGAGGCCGGCGGCCGCTACCTGCCGGAGGACTATGTCAATGACGAATGGGAGAGTTTCGGCCAGCTCGCCTGGGTCGATCCCCGGACCACCAGCGGCGACTGGCGCGTGGCGAAGGACTTCTCCGGCCTGCCCGCCTGGATCGTGAAGGCGGTGGGCGGCACGACCACCCACTGGGCCGGCGCCTCGCTGCGCTTCCAGGACCACGAATGGAAGGCGCTCACCACCTACGGCGCGGTCGAGGGCGCGAGCCTGCTCGACTGGCCGATCGACGGCGCGGAGATGGCGCCCTACTACGACAAGGCCGAGAACAAGCTCGGCGTCACGCGCACCAACGACATCCCCGGCCTGCCCGGCAACAACAACTACAAGGTGTTCGAGGCCGGCGCGAAGGCGCTGGGCTATACGGGCGTCAGCACCGGGCACATGGCGATCAACAGCGAGGAGCGCGACGGCCGCATGGCCTGCCAGCAGACCGGTTTCTGCTTCCAGGGCTGCAAGTGGGGCGCCAAGTGGTCGGCCGCCTACACCGACATCCCCGCCGGCGAGGCCACCGGAAACCTCGAGGTCCGCGAGAACGCCCATGCCGCGCGCATCCTCCACGACGACGCCGGCAAGGTCACCGGAGTGGAGTATTTCGACGCGGACGGTGCGCTGCAGATGCAGGCCGCCCGCGCGGTCTGCGTCGCCGGCAACTCCTTCGAGAGCCCGCGGCTCTTGCTCAATTCCGCCTCGGCGATGTTCCCGGACGGTCTCGCCAATTCGTCGGGCATGGTCGGCCGGAACTACATGCGTCACATGACCGGCTCGGTCTACGCGACTTTCCCCGAGCCGGTCCGGATGTGGCGCGGCACCACCATGGCGGGCATCGTCACCGACGAGTCGCGCCACGACCCGTCCCGCGGCTTTGTCGGGGGCTACGAACTGGAGACCCTCGCGCTTGGCATCCCGTTCATGGCGGCCTTCCTCGATCCCGGCGCCTGGGGCCGCGAATTCACCACCGCCCTCAATTCCTACGAGAACATGGCCGGCATGTGGATCGTCGGCGAGGACATGCCGCAGGCCGACAATCGCGTCACCCTCAACCCGGACGTCACCGACCGTTTCGGACTACCGGTCGTCAATGTCCACTTCTCCGACCACCCCAACGACATCGCGATGCGCAACCACGCCTATGACCGCGGCCAGGCGATCTACAGGGCGGTCGGCGCCACGCGCACCCTGCCGACGCCACCCTACCCCTCGACCCACAATCTCGGCACCAACCGGATGTCGGAGCGGCCGGAGGATGGCGTGGTGAACCGCTTCGGCCAGACCCACGACATCGCGAACCTCTTCGTCTCGGATGGGTCCCAGTTCACCACGGGGGCCGCCGAGAACCCCACGCTGACGATCGTCGCGCTCGCCATCCGGCAGGCCGACACCATCGCCGACATGATGGCGAAGGGAGAGATCTGAGCACCGGCTCCGGCTGGTGCGAGCCAGCCGGAGCCGACATGCCGGGCGCGCGGCAGCCCGCCCGGCATCGCATCGGAGCGTGCAATTCCGGTAAGTCGTGCTTCTGGCCTGACGGACGGGGCGGTGGCCGTTGCGTTCGGCCGGTTCCGGACTGATATCCGGCTTCGCCCCTCGCTGCACCGGCTGGCATGACGAACCCTCATCCTGCCCGCCATGCGGCGGCCCTCGCAGGGCCGTGCGCGCAATTCACCCGTCTCGAAACGAGACCCGAACTCGAGTGAATTTCCCGGTCTGACCCGGAGAGCCGCCGGAGCCCGCCCCATGCCCGAGACCGCCCCCAAAATCCGCCTCGTGCCGCTCGACCTGATCGCCGCCGAACTCCTCCTGCGCGAGGAACGGGCACGGACAAAGCCGCCCTCCTCGAATTGCAGACTTCCAACTCCCGCAATGATCTGCGGATGCCGATCGAGGTTTTCGCCGCCGATTACGGCAGGGCCGACGCCCCGCTGCGCTACGCGCTGATCTCCGGCCACCGCTAACTCACCGCGTTCCAAGCCCTATGCCAGGGCAGCCAACGCCGGAGAGGTTCGAAGCCATTCCCGCCTTGCTGCGCCAGCCCTTCTCGATCCCGGCTGCCTTCGCCGCCATGGTCGTGGAAAACGAGATCCGCGCCGGCCTCACGCCCTGAAAGAAGCGCCGTATCGCCGTGATCGCCCGTGACGCCGGCGTGTTCCCGACCACCGATGGGGCCAACGACGCCCTCGATCCAGGCCCCGCAATCCGCTCCGCGACGGCCGAATTCTCCGCACCGTCGACCGTGAGGCAACCGGCCCATTGATCGACGGAGTGCCCGACCGGAACGGGCAGATGCCAGCGCCACCCATCGACCCGGCGACCCGGCGACCCGGACTCCGGCGGCAGCTGTCGGGTGCCCATTCGTCCGGTGAAAAAGGCCGCACCCGGGCTCGCTTGCCCTCCGCGCCGATTGGGTTGCATGGTCTCCCCGCCGCACCGGAAGACAGGAAAGACCGCCGCCTTGACCGAAAGACCCGCCCTGCGCCACGTCGTGTTCTTCAGTGCCCGCGACAAGGCCGACATCCCGCGGATCGTCGCCGGCCTAGAGAGCCTCGCACGCATCCCTCATGCGCAGGTTTTCGAGGTCCGCCGCAACACCGGCACCGACATCTGGTCCGACGAGATCGACGTGGTGGTCTATGCCGAATTCGCCAGCCCCGAAGCCCTCGACGCCTACCGCGCCGACCCGATCTACGAAGAGGCAACGGCCGCCGTGCGCCCGCTCCGCGAGCTTCGGATCGCGGCGGATTTCTGACCTTCGCCGATCGCGCCGGCTCCGGTTGCCGTCTGTTTCCGGAGCTTCCGGATTCCCGCGGGTTTCCGCGACGCGCCTCGACCGCAGAGCCGAACCGGCAGACCAGCGGGCAGGCTTCATCCGTGCCGGGACGTTGCCACCCGCGACACGCTTGCGGCCGGCATGCCTCCTCGGGAAATGCGCCCCCATTGCCGTGAACCTGCATTGGCTGAAATGGCCGCCGAAGCGATGACACGTCGCGCAGGCACCCGAACGGGCGCGGGCCGCGCTTGTGCCGCCCCGGCGGCTGCGCTATCTCCGAGCCGTTCTGTCCGGAGGCCGATCATGTACAAGTTCACCAAGCTGAGCGGAGTCGCGGCGCCGCTGCCGCACATCAACGTCGATACCGACATGATCATCCCGAAACAGTTCCTCAAGACGATCAAGCGCACCGGGCTCGGCAAGCATCTCTTTCACGAGATGCGCTATGATGACGAGGGCGAGGAGATCGCCCATTTCCTGCTCAACAAGCCCGCCTACCGCGAGACCAAGATCCTGATTGCCGGCGAGAACTTCGGCTGCGGCTCATCCCGCGAGCACGCGCCCTGGGCGCTGATGGATTTCGGCATCCGCTGCATCGTGGCCACATCCTTCGCGGACATCTTCTACAACAACTGCTTCAAGAACGGCATCCTGCCGATCGTCCTTCCGCAGGAGGACGTGGACAAGCTGATGGACGACGCTGAACGCGGAGCCAATGCCGTCGTCACCGTCGATCTGGAGACCCAGACCATCAGCGGCCCGGACGGCGGCACGATCTCCTTCGAAATCGACCCTCACCGTCGACACTGCCTCCTGAACGGCCTCGACGATATCGGTCTGACGCTCGAGAAGGCCGACGCCATCGACGCATTCGAGGCCCGCATGGACGCGACCGCTCCCTGGCTGCGCGCCGGCTGAGCATTGTTCAGCATCTGCTAACCATGGCTGTGCAAGCTGCAGCCATGCGCTGCATCTTCGCCCTTCTCGTTCTCCTCGCCGTGCCGCTCCGCGCAGAGACGCTGCGGATCGCCACCTTCGAGCCCGGCCTGTCCCGCGACGGCGCCGGCGTGCTGCTCGGCGATCTCGCGGGCGATCCCGATCCCGACATCGAAGCTGCCCTCGCCGTGATCCGCGCCGCCCGCCCCGACGTGCTCCTCCTGACCCGCTTCGATCACGATCCGCGCGGCCGCGCCCTCGCGGCCTTCATCGCCCTGCTGCGGGACGGCGCGGACGGCGTGGACTACCCGCACAGCTTCCACGCTCCGGTCAATGCCGGGGTCCCGTCCGGGCTCGATCTCGACGGGGACGGCCTCGTCTCGGGCTGGAACGACGCGTTCGGCTGGGGCAAGTATCCCGGTCACGGCGGGATGGCGATCCTCTCGCGGCTGCCGCTCGACGCCGGGGCCGCCCGGACCTTCCGCGAGTTGCGTTGGGAGGACCTGCCCGGGGCCTCGCTCCCTGCACATCCCGACGGCAAGGCCTGGCCCGACCCGGACGCCGCAGCCGCCTTCCGCCTCTCCTCCCGGTCGCACTGGGACGTGCCGGTGATCCTTTCCGACGGGGAGCGCCTCCACCTGCTGGCCAGCAATCCGACGCCGCCGCTCTTTGACGGCGACGAGGCGCTGAACCGGCTTCGCAACCGCGACGAGATCCGCTTCTGGAGCCTTTATCTCGACGGCATCCCGTTCCCTGACGATAGCGGCACCAGCGCCGCGGCGCCGGAAGCCCCGGTCGTCGTGCTCGGCAATCTCAACGCCGATCCGGTGGACGGAGCGGGTTTCAAGGACGGCATCACGGGTCTGCTTTCGCATCCGCGTCTTCGGGACCCGAGGCCGCAAAGCCGCGGGGCCGCCGCCGCTGCCGATCGGGACCATGCCGGCCCTCCGGAACGCGACACTGCCGACTGGCGTGAGGGGCCGGACGGGCCGGGCAACCTGCGCGTCGACTACGTGCTGCCCGATGCGCGGCTCGCGGTGCAGGACTCCGGAGTGCTCTGGCCGGAGGCAGGCGATCCGCTCGCGGGCCTTGCCGGCGCGACAACGCATCGGCTGGTCTGGGTCGATATCGAGCTGCCCTGAGGCCGGTCACATCAGGCAGCTGCGGGGCGTTCCGTAACAGGGTTTGTGGTGTGATCGCAGGCGACGACGCCCTGCGACACGACCCCGTCACGGTGGGGTGACGGGCGGCTCACGACGGGCTGACGGAAGTAATGCTTTCTGAAACCACTGCGGAACGTGCCGCAGGGTTCTTGGAAAGCTCTTCTGAAAGGGGTCTTCGTCATGGCAATTATCAATGGAAACAATCTGAACAACGTTCTCTACGGAACCGGCTTCGACGATGTCATCAATGCGTTCAACGGCGATGACCGCGTCTATGCGCGTGGCGGCAACGACCGTGTCTACGGAGGTTTCGGAAACGACATCCTCTACGGTGAGGCCGGCAACGATTACATCGAGGGCGGCAGCGGCGACGACTACATTCGCGGCGGCTCGGGCAACGACACGCTCCGCGGGACCAGCGGCGTCGACACCATCTACGGCGACGACGGCAACGACGTGATCTACTCGACCGGTCGGGGCACCTATGACGGCGGCGCCGGAAACGACACGATCTACGCCGCGGCCGGCAACCCGGAAACCCTGCGGGGCGGGTCCGGTATCGACACGCTCGACACGACGCACTGGAACTCCGATTACACCATCAACATGACCACCGGTGCGACCAACTGGGCCGGCGAGAGCTTCACCCAGTTCGAAAACCTCCGGGCCGGCAATGGCAACGACACGCTGACCGGAACCGCGGGCAACAACCGGATCGAGGCGGGGGCCGGCAACGACAGCGTCTTCGGAGGGGACGGCAACGACAGTCTTTACGGTGAAGCCGGCAATGACATCATCGAGGGCGGCAACGGCGACGACTACATCCGCGGCGGCGCGGGCAACGACACGCTCCGCGGCAACAGCGGCACCAACACCATTTACGGCGACGACGGCAACGATGTGATCTATTCGAGCGGTCGGGGCACCTACGATGGCGGTGCCGGAAACGACACGATCTACGCGGCCAATGGCCTGCCGGAAACCCTGCGGGGCGGATCCGGAGTGGATACGCTCGACACGACGCACTGGAACTCCGACTACACCATCAACATGACCTCCGGTGCGACGAACTACGCCGGCGAGAGCTTCACCCAGTTCGAGAATATCCGGACCGGCAACGGCAACGATACGCTGACCGGAACCTCGGGCGCGAACCGGATGGAGTCGGGCGCCGGCAACGACACGGTGATCGGCAACGGCGGCAACGATGTGATCATTGCCGGGACCGGCAACGACACCCTTCGGGGCGGAACGGGGGCCGACTCGCTCTATGGCAACGCCGGATCCGATGTTTTCGACTTCAACAGCGTGTCGGAGTCCTCGGGTGGAAACATCGACACGATCTACGGCTTCGATGGCGCCGGGCTGAACTTCTACTGGCCTGGCATCACTCCGCAGGAGGACCGGATCGACCTGAGAGGCATCGACGCCAACACGAGCGCCGGGGCCGGAGGCAATCAGGCCTTCAACTTCATCGGTGTCGCCTCGGATGCCACGCTCAAGGCGCCCGGAACGCTCTGGGTTCACGATTCCGGAAGCGATACCTATCTGCACGGCAACACCGACAATGACGTGGCCGCCGAGTTTACGGTCGTGATCCGGGACGGGGCCGGAACCGATGCCTCCGACTACTGGGCGGGCGACTTCTACCTCTGATCGCCCGACCCTGAGCGAAGCGGGCCGCGAGGGGCACCTCTCGCGGCCTTTCGGTGTGGCGATCGGGGGCCCGGGGTGCCGTCATGGTCGCCGTTCGCACGGGCAGATCGACACCCGCGGGCCGCGGCCGGGTCCGGCCAGCAGCTTGACCCGCCGGCGGCCAGCGGCTACCGCAACGCGCAATTCCGAAACCCGTGCGCGAGGACAACCCCATGACCGCCCCGACCCTTCTGATCCTGCCCGGAGACGGCATCGGCCCCGAGGTCATGGCGGAGGTTCGACGGATCATCGGCTGGTTCGGCGAGAATCGGGGTCTGCACTTCGAGGTCGAGGAAGATCTGGTCGGGGGAGCGGCTTACGACGTTCATGGAACGCCGCTCACCGACGCCACGATGGAGCGCGCCCAGCGCGCCGATGCGGTGCTGCTCGGAGCGGTGGGCGGACCGAAGTACGATGTGCTCGACTTCTCCGTGAAGCCAGAGCGGGGCCTCTTGCGGCTGCGCAAGGAGATGGACCTCTACGCCAATCTGCGCCCCGCCCAGTGTTTCGACGCGCTGGCGGATTTCTCCTCGCTCAAGCGCGACGTGGTCGCCGGTCTCGACATCATGATCGTGCGCGAGCTGACGAGCGGGATCTATTTCGGCGAGCCGCGCGGCATCATCACCGAGGGCAACGAGCGGGTGGGGATCAACACCCAGCGCTACACCGAGGGCGAGATCGCCCGCGTCGCGCGCTCGGCCTTCGAACTGGCCCGCAAGCGCTCCAACAAGGTCTGCTCGATGGAGAAGGCCAATGTGATGGAATCGGGTGTGCTCTGGCGGCAGGTCGTGACGGAAGTCCATGCGGCCGAATATCCGGACGTCGAGCTTTCCCACATGTACGCCGATGCCGGGGCGATGCAGCTCTGCCGCTGGCCCAAGCAGTTCGACGTGATCGTCACCGACAACCTGTTCGGCGATCTGCTGTCGGATGCGGCGGCGATGCTGACCGGCTCGCTCGGAATGCTGCCTTCGGCCAGCCTCGGCGCGCCGATGGCGAACGGCCGGCCGAAGGCGCTCTACGAGCCGGTGCACGGAAGCGCGCCGGACATCGCCGGGCAGGGCAAGGCGAACCCGATCGCCTGTATCCTGAGTTTCGCCATGGCGCTGCGGTATTCGTTCGACAAGGGCGACGAGGCGACGCGGCTGGAGGAGGCCATCGAGACGGTGCTGGCCGAGGGTGCGCGCACGCCGGACCTTCTGGGGCCGGACGGCGGCACGCCGGTCACGACGGTCGAGATGGGCGACGCGATCATCCGGGCGCTCGACGCGAGCCTGTGAACGGCACCGGCTGGGACGCGCTCCTGGATGCGCCGGCGCGGGAGGCTGCGGGGGCGCTGATGGAGCGGGTCCGAACCGCGCGAGCGGCGGGCGTGGCGATCGCGCCGGGAGCCGGGCGCGAGTTCCGGGCGCTGGAGGCGGTGGCGCCGCGGGACGTCCGGGCGGTGATCCTCGGGCAGGACCCCTACCCCACGCCGGGCCATGCGGACGGGCTGTGCTTTTCGGTGCGGCCCGGCGTGGCGGTGCCGCGGTCGCTGCGCAACATCTATCGCGAGCTCGAAGGCGATCTGGGCTTGGCGATTCCGGAGTCCGGGGATCTCGGCGCATGGGCGGCGCAGGGGGTGCTGATGCTGAACAGCGTGCTCACGGTGACCGAGGGCGCGGCGAATTCCCATGCGGGCTGGGGCTGGCAGGCGGTGACCGATGCGATCATCGAGGCGGTGTCGGCCGGGCCTGCGCCAGTGGCGTTCCTGCTCTGGGGCCGGCACGCGCAGGAGAAGGCGGGGCTGATCGACGGAAGCCGCCATCTGGTGCTGACCGCGCCGCATCCCTCGCCGCTTTCGGCGCGGCGCGGTTTCTTCGGCTGCCGGCATTTCTCGGCGGCGAATGCCTGGCTCGAAGCGCAGGGGCGCGGCGCAATCGACTGGCGGCCGGGAACCGCATAGATTGCGCCGGAAGGCGGCTCGGGCGTGAGGAACAGCCGGAGAGCGGGATGTGAACCGCTCCAGCCGTTTTTCTGCTAGGGTTCCCGAACGATTTCGAGGATGCGGCCGGCTTGACGGCTCGGGGCTGGGCCGGTTCCAGCAAAGAAAGGGATGATGCGGATGCGCGTGCTGCTCACGGCGATCAGGGGCAGCGGACATGTGCGCCCGCTTCTGACCTATGCGAAGGCGCTGACGGATCAGGGCCACGAGGTGCGGCTGGCGACGCCGGCGGATGCTGCGGGAGCGCTCGCCGAGGCGGGGGTGCATCATGTGGTGACCGCGCGGGCCAGCGATGCGGAGCAGGCGGCCTTTTGGGCCGGGCTGGGCAAGATCACCAACGACGAGATGCTCGCGATCGCCATACCGGAGCGGTTCGTGTGGTCGAGCGCGCGGCTCGCCCTTCCGGGCATCCTTTCTGAGATCGAGAACTGGCGTCCGGATCTCCTGTTGCGCGACTCCGCGGAGTTCGCGTCGGTGATCGCGGCCGAGATCCACGGGCTGCCGAGTGCTGTGGTGGAGGTGCATAACGGACCGACGGAGGTGCTGCTGCATCGGCTTGCAGCGCCGCGCCTCGACGATCTGCGTGCCGAGGCCGGACTTGTGCGCGATGACGGGGCGGCCCTGTTCCGGCAGCCGGGATTTACCGCTTTTCCCGCCGCGATGGACGCGGAACCAGGCGCGCGGCCGAAAGCCCGCAGCGGTTCCGGGTTCGTACGGCACCTCCCCTGGCTGCCGATGCGGCGCATCCGCCGCCCTGGCGCCGGATGCAAGGGCGGCCCTTCGTCTACGCCACCTTCGGCACGGTCGCGGACAGCAAGAGCCTCGCCGTCTACAGGGCCGCGCTCGACGGCGCTGGCCGGGCTTGATGTCGAGGCGCTGCTGACCACCGGACCGCATCTGGACCCGGATGCGCTCGGCCCCGTGCCGGACAACGTGACGGTGGCAGCCTTCGTGCCGCAGGCGGAGGTTCTGGGCGAGGCCGCGGCGGTGCTCTGCCACGGCGGGTCGGGGACGCTGCTCGGCGTGCTGGCGGCCGGGCTTCCGCTGGTGGTGGCACCGCTCTTCGCGGATCAGCCCGACAATGCGGCGGTCACGGCGGCGCTCGGGTGCGGGCTGGTGGCCGCCGCGACCGACGCCGGAGCGATGAATGCCGCGCTGGCGCAGGTCCTGTCGGAGGCGCGGTTCGGGGAGAGCTCCCGGACGGTCGCAGCGGAGATCGCGGCGCTCCCGGACATGGACGCGGCCGTAGCGGCGCTGGAGGCGATGGTCTGAGCCGCGACGCGGGGAGCGGGCTCAGTCGAGGATGTCGAGGATCTCCTCGGCGATGTCGAAGAACCGCTTGGCCGCGCTCTTGCGCTTCTTCTTGCGTTTCGCCGCGTGTTTCTCGCTTCCGCGCAACTTCTGCGGTGGGCCGGCGCGCTCGGCGGGCGGCATGGTCTGGGCGTGTTCGTGGACCTTGAGCGGCTTCATGTTGCGCAGGGGCGCCGAGCAGGCGGCGCAGGCCAGTTCGGATCGTTTGCCGCTCGCCAGGTCCAGCCGGGTGCGGTTGCCGCAATAGCAGCAGGTGGCTATCATGGTGCTCTGAAACATGGCCGGGATTTAGGGCGCCGCCCGCCCGGTCGCAATCCCTGCACCGAGGAATGCTCACGTGCCCTCCCGCCCGCCCGACCTGCGCGGCGCAATGCTCGCACTGGTGGCTTTCGCCATCTACTCGACGCATGACGTCGTGGTGAAGGCGCTCGGCGGCACGTATTCGCCGGTTCAGATCATCTTCTTCTCCACGTTGTTCGGGTTTCCCGTGGTCACCCTCATGCTGATCCGCGACAAGTCGGACGGCAATCTGCGCCCGCGCCACCCCTGGCTCGTGCTGGTGCGCACGGCGCTCTCAGTCATCACGGTGGTCTCGGCCTTCTATGCCTTCTCGGTGCTGCCGATGGCGCAGACCTACGCGATCATCTTCGCAGCGCCCCTGCTGATCACCGTGCTCGCGATCCCGGTTCTCGGAGAGACAGTGGGCTGGCGCCGGGCCCTTGCCGTACTGGTCGGGCTCTGCGGGGTGCTGGTCGTGCTCCAGCCCGGAGCGACACCGCTCGAGGCGGGCCATCTCGCGGCGCTGGCCGCCGCCTTCGGCTCGGCGGGCGCCTCGGTGCTCATCCGCAAGATCGGCGCCGAGGAACGCTCTGCCGTGCTGATCCTCTACCCGATGCTCGCGAACTTCGTGACGATGGGCGCGCTCCTGCCGCTGGTCTATGTCCCGATGCCTGCCCTGCATCTCGCGGGGACCGGCCTGATCGCGGTGATGGGCTTCGTCGCCGCACTCTTCCACATTGCGGCCTACCGTTCGGCGCGCGCCGCCATCGTGGCCCCGATGCAGTACTCGCAGATCCTCTGGGCGGCAGTGTTCGGGACGCTGCTGTTCGGTGAGACCCCCTCGGCGAGCACGGCGCTCGGAGCGGCGATCATCATCCTCTCGGGCGTCTACATCGTGCTGCGCGAAGACCGGATCGGTTCGACGACCGCGCCGGTATTGCAGACACGCTCACGCTACGTCTACGGGGTTTTGCCGCGCATCGGGGCGCTGCGTGACATGTTGAAGCCGAAAGACTGACCTATGGCTCAGCGCGGCAGCACACCCTCGAAGGCCGCGCCCCAGCCGTGCACGCTGTCGCGTGCCCGCACCATCACCCGGTCGAGGTCGGCAGGGACCGCGACATTGTCAAGCGACCGGGTGAAAGGCTGCTCGTCGACATGGGGATGCAGGAGCTCTCGGGTGCCGAGCACGGTTCCGTCGGGGGCGAGCACCTGCCAGGCGTCGGCGTAATGATCCCAACCGGTGTCGCCATGCGCCACCGTCACGTCGAAACGCCAGCCATCGCCATCCAGACGTGCCTCGACCCCGGTGACCCGCGCCTCGCCTGCCGATACGGGCAACGAAAGGAGTGCGAGCAGCAGTGTCGAAGCGAGCATTTTCATGGACCGAGCCTGACATGCCGGACTTCCGGACGCGATCACGATCGCGCGCGTTGACGCCGACAATCGACGTTGCCTTGTCCCGGCAACCCGATTAAGAACCGGCGCGTGTCGGAGTGTAGCGCAGCCTGGTAGCGCACCTGCTTCGGGAGCAGGGGGTCGGAGGTTCGAATCCTCTCACTCCGACCAGCGACGCTTGAACCGGCCCCGACGCCGGCCGCCCAACGGCCCGATCTCGGCGCGCGGCGGAGGCGAGGGAGAGGCGAGCCGCCCATGCCGGACGACAACACCGAAGGCCCCTGGCTCTCCATTGTCATTCCGATGAAGAACGAGGCGGAGAACGTCGCCCTCATGGCCGACGGGCTCGCCGAGGCCTGCGCGCCCTTCGCGCCCTTCGAGATCCTCTTCGTGGATGACGGCTCCGATGATGCCACCGCGCAGACCGTGCTCGCCCAGCGCGAAAAGTATCCCTTCGTGCGCCTGATCCGCCATCCCGTGAGTGCCGGCCAGTCGGCGGCGGTGCATTCGGGGGTCCAGTTCGCCCGGGGCCACGCGATCTGCACCCTCGATGGCGACGGTCAGAACCCGCCTGGCGAGGTTCCCAAGCTGCTGGCCCGCCTCGATGGCCGTGCCTTTCCGCCCGGGGTCGGCCTCGTGGCCGGGGAGCGCGTGGGGCGGCAGGATACCGTCTCGAAGCGCTGGGCCTCGAAGGCCGCCAACAGCCTGCGCGTGCGGCTCCTGAAGGACGGCACCCGTGACACCGGCTGCGGCCTGAAGCTCTTTCCGCGCGACGTGTTCCTCACGCTGCCCTATTTCGATCACATGCACCGCTACCTGCCGGCCATCGTGGGACGGGACGGCTGGACGACCCTGCACGTCGATGTCGCCCATGCCGAGCGCCATGCCGGAAAGTCGAAATACGCCAATCTGGGCCGCGCCATGGTCGGGTTCAGCGACCTCAACGGCGTGATGTGGCTGATCCGGCGCCGCAAGAAGGCTCGGGGCGCCGAGGTGGAATATCCGGCCGAATGATGGAAAAGCTCTTCGAAATCTTCCGGGTGGACCACTGGGGCGAGTTCTGGTGGGTCATGGTCGGGCTCAGCGGCCAGCTGATGTTCTCGATGCGCTTCATCATCCAGTGGCTGTCCTCAGAGCGGGCGCGCAAATCGGTGATGCCGGTGGCCTTCTGGTACTTCTCGCTGGCCGGCGGCCTCATCCTGCTGGCCTATGCGATCTATCGGCGCGATCCGGTCTTCATTCTCGGCCAGGCGACCGGGCTCCTGATCTATGGCCGCAATCTCTGGCTGATCCATGCCGACAAGCAGCGCGCCTGACCGGCGGAACGTCTTCGCACTCGCGCTGGTCGGCATTGCGCTCGTCACGCTCTGGCGCGTGGCCCTCCTGCCGTTCAACACGACCGATCTCTTCGTCGACGAATCGCAGTACTGGTTCTGGGGGCAGGAGCTCGCCTGGGGCTACTACTCCAAGCCGCCGCTGATCGGCTGGCTGCTGCGGGCGTCTACCGAGCTCGGGGAGGTCACGCCGTTCTGGGTGCGCCTGCCGCTGCCGCTCATCCACGCCGGCACCGCCGTGCTCGTGGCGCTGCTCGGCCGGCGGCTCTTCGGCGCCCGGATCGGCGCGATTGCGGGCTTCGGCTTCGTCTGCCTGCCGGCGGTGGCCCTGGGCAGTCTCCTCGTCTCGACCGATACGCCGATGCTGTTCTGCTTCGCGCTGGCCCTGCTGGCCTTCGATCACCTGCGCAAGGACCGGTCGTTCGGCTGGGCGGTGGTGATGGGCGGGGCGATCGGCGTGGGGCTGCTGTCGAAATACGCGATGATCTACTTCCCGATCTCGGCCGGGATCGCCGCTCTGGTGTTGCCATCGGCCCGGATCGCACCCCGCGATGCCCTGGTCGCGGCGGCGGTGGCCCTGGCGCTGATCGCGCCGAACCTGGCCTGGAACGCCGCGAACGACTTCGCCACCCTCCAGCATACCGCCGACAACACCGATCTCGAGCGCGGGCTCACCCTCGATTTCGCCAAGCTTGCGGAATTCGTCGCCGGGCAGTTCGCGGTGGCGGGGCCGGTGTTCTTCGGCGCCTATCTCGCGGGGCTCGGCGCCGTCCGGCGCCGGCCCGACATCGCCTGGCTCGCGCTGATGTCGCTGCCGGTCTTCGTCATCGTGACGGTGCAGGCGCTGGTCTCGGGGGCGAACGCGAACTGGGCGGCCGCCGGGCATGTCGGCGCAGTTCTGGTGGCGGCCTCGGTGCTGGCTGACCGGCGCGTCTGGCTGGTCGCGGGGCTTGCGATCAACCTCGCGATCAGCGCGGCGCTGCCCGTGGCGACGATCTTCGCGGATCGCTGGATGCTGGGCGACAACCTCGCGCTGGAACGGCATGTCGGTCAGGCCGCGATCAGCCGCCGGATCGCCGAGATCGCCGCCAGCGAGGGTGCCGACACGGTGGTGGCGGACAACCGCGGCCTGCTGGCGGACATGTTCTTCACGCTGCGCGAGTCCGGGCTCGCGATCTACGCAGCCCCGGTCGCGGGCTTTCCGCCGCATCACTATGCCCAGAAGCATCCGCTGCCGCCGGGCGCAGGCACCGTGCTCTTCGTGCATTCACGCTCGCGGGTGCCCGACTGCGCCGATCCGGAGGCGGTGATCGAGCCGGTGGCGCGCTGGACGCCGGAGCTCGGCTACGTCACCCGGGAGATCACCGTGTGGCGCATGCCGCGGAGCTGCTGGTATCCGGAAGGCGGCTGAACCGCGCCGGCGGCCGATTTACATTTGCCGCGCCAACGTCCAGAAGCACCGCGTCACACTGGAGAAGAACATGGGTTATCGGATCGCCGTCGTCGGTGCCACGGGCAATGTGGGCCGCGAAATGCTGAACATCCTCGCCGAGCGGGAGTTTCCCGTCGACGAGATCGTCGCACTGGCCTCGCGCCGCAGCCTCGGCACCGAGTGTTCCTTCGGCGAGAAGACCCTCGGCACGCTCGATCTCGATACCTTCGACTTCGCCGGCTGGGACATCGCGCTCTTCGCCATCGGCTCGGATGCGACGAAGAAATACGCCCCCGTTGCCGCGGCTGCCGGCTGCGTGGTGATCGACAATTCGTCGCTCTACCGCTACGACAGGGACGTGCCGCTGATCGTTCCGGAGGTGAACCCGGACGCGGTGATGGGCTACGGAAAGAAGAACATCATCGCAAATCCCAACTGCTCGACGGCGCAGATGGTGGTGGCGCTGAAGCCGCTGCACGACCGGGCGACGATCCGGCGCGTGGTGGTCTCGACCTACCAGTCGGTGTCCGGCTCGGGCAAGGAAGCGATGGACGAGCTCTGGCTGCAGACCAAGGGCATCTTCGTGCCGGGTCAGGAGGTCGAGCCCAAGGTCTACCCCAAACAGATCGCCTTCAACGTGATCCCGCATATCGACGTCTTCCTCGACTCGGGCGAGACCAAGGAAGAATGGAAGATGGTCGCCGAGACCAAGAAGATCATGGATCCCGCAATCAAGGTCACGGCGACCTGCGTGCGGGTGCCGGTCTTCGTCGGTCACTCGGAGGCGATCAACATCGAGTTCGCCGAGCCTCTCGACGCCGACGAGGCCCGCGAGATCCTGCGTGAGAGCCCCGGGGTGCTGGTGATCGACAAGCGCGAGCCGGGTGGCTACATCACCCCGGTCGAATGCGTCGGCGAATACGCGACCTATGTGAGCCGCATTCGTGACGACAGCACGATCGACAACGGGCTGAACATCTGGGTGGTGTCCGACAACCTCCGCAAGGGCGCCGCGCTGAACGCGGTCCAGATCGCAGAATTGCTCGGGCGACGGGTGCTGAAGAAGGGCTGATCGCCGGTCCTATCCGAGGCAATTTGGGGCATGGCCCGCTCGGCTCAGGGTTGCGCGATGCCCTTCGCGGGCCGGTCGAGGCGCATCACGAGGCATTCGTCTTTTCCGAAGCGGCGGGGGCCGATGTCGCGAAACCCCATGCGTCGGTAGAATCGGATCGCCCGGGTGTTGGTGGCGAGCGGATCGATCACGATCGCTGTCACCTCCGGCTCCGCGAAACAGCGGGCGATCGCCGCCCGCATCATCGTCGTTCCGAAGCCCCGTCCGAGACACTCCGCGGGACCGATCCAGATGTCGATGGCGCGAAAGCCCGGCGGCATCACGCCCCAGTACCGGGTCGGATCGCGGTGCGGATCGAGGATCTGCATGAAGCCGACCGGGCGGCCGTCTTCCTCGGCGATCAGCATCTCGTAACCGGGCAGCGGCGTGGTGAGTTCGGTCTCCCAGTCCCAGCCGTCGTCGTCGCCCGATGCAGCGCTCACATGGGGCGCCTCGTCCCATCGTCGCAGCAGCGGGGCGTCGGCAAGCGTGGCAGGTCGCAAATGCATCTCGGCCCTCCTCCGCCGCTCCGGAGGGAGAAAGGCTGAAGCACCCGCGCCCGATTCGCCACCGTTCCGAGCGCAGGCGGTCGAGGTCTCCCGCAGAGCCGGGTCAGTTGCCCGCCATCCGTCGGGCGCGGATCTCGCGGCGCGGCACGATTTCCGTGATCATGCTGCGGTAGGGGTCGTAACGGATCACCATTTCGCGTCCCTGACCGTCAAGTGCCGCGAAGTTGCGGCCTTGCTGGCCGAGCAGCGTGACGTCCGTAAAGCCGTGTTCGGTGATCTCGCGGATCGCGAAATCCATCCCGGTGACGCCGCTGCCGTCGACAGTGGGCGTGATGCCGAGCCGTCGCGAATTCTGCGAGCCTGGCGCGATCCCGGCGGACACGGATACCGTCTTGCCGAAGGTCCGGTGATTGGGGTCGCCGGTGACGGTGTCGGGGTCGGCGAGGGCTGGTCCAAAGAGCAGGCCGCCGACGAAAAGGAAGGCGGCGCTGCGGATGATATGTCGATTGTTGCAGGGCATCTGTGTTTCCTCCAGGGGTCACGGGTCCGGCAGGGGTCGATGATCTGCTCCGGAGGTCCGTCCCGGTAATCGCAATCCGCCGGTCGGTAATCCGAAGGCGCCGTCGTTGTCCTGCGCTTAGATAATAGCATGGTGCGTGACGTGACCGTTACGGATAGAAACAATCAAAAAATCAGTCGGTTGGCCCTTCCGAGCGCGCTCTGGGCTCGCCTCCGAGGTGATTCGGGAAATGGCGCCGGCCCCAGCGGCGCGCTGTCGTGATGCTGGCGCCGGGGCGCCGCGCCACGGCGGGTCGGGACGCGATGGCGCGTGTCAGGGTGCGGCGGGGGGCGCCGTGTCGTACGGCGGCACCGCGTGGAGATAGGCGGCGATGGCGGAGCGATCGGCGGGGTCGAGACGGCTGAGGTTGTCCTGCACCGAGACCATCGAGCCGCCGACGGAATCGAAGTCGGGGGTGAAGCCGGTCTCGAAGTAATAGGCGAGATCGCCGGGCGACCAGCCGCCGATGCCGCCCGCACCCGGGGTGATATTGGGGATGCGGCCCGGGCCGTCGGCGGCGGGGGCGCCGGAAAGCCAGAGTGCGGTGTCGATGGCCCCGCCGAAATTGCGCGGGCTGTGGCATTCGGCGCAATGCCCGGCCCCCTCGACGAGGTCCCGGCCGCGCGCGAGCACCGGATCGGCGGTATCGATCTCGATCACCGGCGCGTCGTCGAGGAAGGCGAGTTTCCAGAGGCCGAGGCCGCGGCGGATGCTGTACGGAAAGCGCAGGTCACTGTCGGGTGCGCGGCCTTCGACCGGCGGCAGCGTCTGCAGGAACGCCCAGAGGTCGGCGATGTCGGCCAACTCCATCCTTGCATAGGACGCATATGGAAAGGCCGGATAGTAGTGCCGGCCGTCCGGCGAGATGCCGCGCTTCATCGCATTGGCGAATTCGGCGGCGTTCCAGTCGCCGATGCCGTCCTCGGGATGCGGCGAGATGTTGGGGGCGACGAAGGTGCCGAATTCGGTGACGAGCTCCAGGCCGCCGCCGAGCAGGAACTTGTCGTCGCCCTTGGCCTTGTCGGCGGCATGGCAGGAGCCGCAGCCGCCGGCCCAGAACCAGGTCTCGCCGCGGGCGGCGTCGCCTTCGGGCAGGGTTGCGAGCGTCGCCGCCGGCAGGCCGCGCGGGATGGTCAGAACGAAGAAACCGAGCGCGCCGGCGAGGCCGAGCAATACCAGCACACCGAAGGCGCGGCGCATGACGGCTGCCTAGTTCTCGATACGGTAGGTCTCGTGGCAGCCCTTGCAGGTCTGCATCACCGGGCCCATCGCGGCCTTGAAGGCCTCGGCATCGGCCGGGCCGTCCTTGCCGGACGCCTGCACCGCGGCGGCGGTCGTGGTCTGGAACTCGCCGAGCTTGGCGAGGAATCCGTCCATGTCCTCCCAGATCTTCGGGCTGGCGGAGGTGTCCGGGTCCATGTCGGAGCCTTCGGGGAAGTAATTGCCGTAGACCGTTGCCGTGGCGTGCATCGCGGCGATCGCCGCCTTGCCCATGGCCGGGTTATAGGCGATCTCGTCCTTCATCACGCCGCCGGTGACGCCGGCGGCCGCACCCACGCTCTGCATCAGCGCCTTGCGCGCCGCGAGGGCCTCCTCGGTGGCGAAGGCCGGAACGGTCAGGGCGGCCAGCGTGCCGGCGATGACGAGAAGCTTCTTCATGTTGTCCCTCCAGTTGGTGTGGCGGCCGGCCTGACGCCGGTGCCGATGGGTCGATGAGGCGAGGGTCGCACAAAGTTCGGGGCCGTTGGGTCGCAATCCTGTGAACGGGCCGTTGCCGGATCAGAAACGCTCGGCCCGCAGCACCTCGCAGTCGCAGACCGAGACCACGCCGATATGGCGGTCGAGCACCTCGAAGGCGGCGTCGAGCAGGGCGTCCTTGCGGTCCGGTGCCACGATGCACACCACGGCGATCATGCCGCCCGCGCCGGTGAACTGCTCGTCGCGCGACCAGCGGCCGGTGCGGCCGTTGCCGCCGAAGACCGGCAGGATGGTGTAGCCGGTCACCCCGGCGCGTTCGAGGGCGTCGGAGAGCCGCGAGCGCATCGGGGCCTCGATGATGATCTCGACGCGCTTGGCCTGGTGGGTCTCGTGCATGGGGTGCCTCCGTCAGCCGGTGATCGCGCGGGCGGCCGCGATGTAGATCGGGATGCCGAGCACGAGATTGAAGGGAAAGGTGACGCCGAGCGACAGCGTGAGATAGATCGAGGGGTTGGCTTCGGGCAGGGCCACGCGCATCGCGGCGGGCACGGCGATGTAGCTCGCGGAGGCCGAGAGGGTGATCAGGAGCGCCGCGCCGCCGGGCGAGAGGCCGAGGAGGAGCGCGGCCAGCGCGCCCATCGTGCCGCCGACCAGCGGCATGGCCATGCCGAAGACGATGACCGGGGCCGAGAGGAGTTTCGAGGCCTGGCGCAGGCCGCGGCCGGCGACGAGGCCCATGTCCAGCAGGAAGAGGCACAGGATGCCCTTGAAGGGCGCGTCGATGAAGGCGGTGATCTCGGCGCGGCCGTCGGGGCCGGTGATCCAGCCGATGGCGAAGGCGCCCACCAGGAGCACGATCGAGCCGTTGAGCAGGATCTCGCGCCAGAGGCCGCTGTCCATCTCTTCGCCCGCGCCGATGCCGTCGGTCTTGCGCGCCCGGCCGACGATCCAGAGCGCGACGAGGATGGCCGGGGCCTCCATCGCCGCGGCGACGGCGACCATGTAGCCCTCGGAGGTCATGCCCATCGAGGTGAGTGCGGCCGAGGCGGCGACGAAGGTGACGATGGAGATCGAGCCGTAATGGGCGGCGACGGCGGCGGCGTCGACGATGCCGAGTTGCGAGACGGTGCGCAGGAGGGTGTAGGCGACGAGCGGGATCAGCGCGGAGAGCACGATGCCGGCGAGCAGCGCGAAGGCGAGGCTGGCGGTGAGGCCGCTTTCGTTGACGCTGACCCCGCCCTTGAAGCCGATCGCGAACAGCAGGTAGAGCGACAGCAGCTTGGCGGCGGCTTCGGGCACGCTCAGGTCGGAGCGGGCGAAGGCCGCGATGAGGCCCAGCGCGAAGCTGAGCACCATGGGAGAGCCAAGGTTCTGGGCGGCGAGTGCGAAGATGTCCATCGGGGCCCGGGCTCCTCTTCAGAGCTTGTGAAAGGCGGCGGTGGCGGGGTCGTAGACCTCGAGCACGGCCTCGCGGATGTCGTTCCAGGTGCCGTGGAGTTGAAGGGTGCCGCTCAGGACCGCGTCGCGCACGAAGGGAAACGTCATCAGGTTGCCCAGGCTCAGCAGAATGGTCTCGTGCTCGAGGGCGCGCAGGGTGGCGTCGCGGTCGAGGTGGCGAGCGAGGATGCCGGGCACCTGCGGCGCGAGGATCTCCAGCCAGCGGGTGACGAAGCTCGACGTGTCGGACCCATGGTCCGGCGCGCAGCCGGTCGCCTGGGCGAGGCATTCCTTCACGCCGCCGCAGCCGTAATGGCCGAGCACGACGATATGACCGACCTTCAGCGTCTCGACGGCGAATTCGATGGTGGCCGAGGTGCCGCGCTGCCCGCCCGGCGCGTCGAAGCGCGGCACCAGATTGGCGATGTTGCGGTGGACGAAGAACTCGCCAGCCGCCGAGCCGAACAGCTCGGTGGCCATCAGCCGGCTGTCGCAGCAGGCGATGATCATGGCCCGCGGCGACTGGCCCTCCTCGGCGAGCCGGGCCAGCGTGTCGCGGTCCTCCCGGGCCAGGGTCTCCCGCCAGGCGCGGTGGCGATCGATCATGAAATCGGGAAGGGGGCTCGCGAATTCCATGGGCCGGGCGCCTTTTCATCAAAGTCCCCGGACTTTTATCGGCTTCTTGCTGCACCGCAAGAGCAGGATTTAACGAAAGCTTCACGCGAGATGTGCAGGTTGGCGGCGGGTGATGTGGGGGCATGCCATGACTGCTTTTGTCTACGAGATCGCGTCGCATGAGCCGGCGGCGCTGGATACGGCACGGCTGAACGTTCTGCGCCAGTCCTTGGGCGATCAGCGCTGCCGCGAGGTGATCGAGGAGGTCGTGTTCCACGTCGCCGATCGACTGGCGCTTCTGAGTCAGGCGATCGAGGCCGACGATTGGATGGAGATAGAGCGCCTCGCCACGCGGATGGCGAGTTTGAGCGAGCAGGTCGGGCTGGCGGATTTCGCCCGCGTGTCGCGCGATCTCTGCGCGGTGATCTCGGCGATGGACCCGGTGGCGATGGCCGCGGTTTCGGCTCGGCTGATCCGGCTGGGCGAGGATTCGCTCTATTCGGTGATGCGCTACGCCGAGCAGTCGGCCCTTTAGGGCGGGCGCGGCCCGTTTCCCTAAAGTCCGGCGGAATTCCCCAGCCCTGGCCTCAAGCCGAAGGCGCCCGACGCGCGGCTGCCACTCTGGGCGTTCCCGTCTATCTGGGGCGTCTCCTGATAGCAGATATTCCCTCTCCGCTCGCCCTCTCCCCCGCGCCGCTTGTGGACCGGCTCACCGTGGACAGGCCTTCGCCGGGCGTGTCGCACAGGTCGATCCGGCGGAGCCGAATCGACCTGTTTCAGTTCGATCCGTTTTTGCTCTAGGGTTCGGCCTCGCTACTATCCGGGAGGCCCGATGCCGCTGGCAACACGTACCGAATCCGACACCGATGCGGTGGCGCTCCACCTTGTCGATGCCGATGCCCTGCCCGGCTGGCTCGCCGGCCGATCCGAGGCGGTGCGGTCCTGGGTGACCCTGTGCGGCTTCAAGGCCGGGCTCGGCCAGACCTGCCTGCTGCCCGGGCCGGACGGCACGATGACGCGGCGTTCTCGTGGGCTGGGGCGACGCGCTGGCGCGCGGGCGCGACCGGTTTCACCTCGCGAAGGTGCGCGCCGACCTGCCGCCAGGACGCTACGTTCTGGCAGAAACCGGCGTAGCGTTCGATACGGAGCAGGAAGCCCTCGGTTGGCTGCTGTCGGAATATCGCTTCGAGCGCTACCGCACGCCGAAGGAGACCGCGCCGCGGGTGCTGCTCGTGCCGGCCGAGGCCGGGCCGGAGCGGCTGAGTGCCATCGCAGCGGCGGAGTGCTTCGGCCGCGAGCTGATCGACACGCCGGCCCGCGACATGGGGCCCGACGCGCTGGAAGGCCGCGGCGACCGAACTCGCTGAGACGCAAGGCGCGCAGGTCACGGTGATCCGCGGCGTCGCGGCGCTCGAAGAGGCGAATTTCCCGATGATCGCCGCGGTCGGGGCCGCCGCCGCTCAGGAACCGAGGCTGATCGATTTCGTCTGGGGCCGGGCCGATGCGCCGAAGGTCACGCTGGTGGGCAAGGGGGTCTGTTTCGACACCGGCGGGCTCAACATCAAGCCGGGTTCCTCGATGGGTCTCATGAAGAAGGACATGGGCGGTGCCGCGACCACGCTGGCGCTGGCGCGGATGATCATGGAAAACGGTCTTGATCTGCGTCTGCGGGTTCTGATCCCGGCGGTGGAGAACAGCATCTCGGCGCCGGCGATGCGGCCGGGCGACATCCTGAAGAGCCGCAAGGGCCTGAGCGTCGAGGTCAACAACACCGACGCCGAAGGCCGCCTCGTGCTGGCAGATGCGCTCGCCCTCGGCGACGAGGAAGCGCCCGACCTGATGGTGAGCCTTGCCACGCTCACCGGGGCGGCGCGGGTGGCGCTCGGCCCGGACGTGCCGCCGTTCTTCACCGATGACGACGCGCTCGCCGTGGAGCTTGCCGCCTCGGCTGCCCGCGTTGCCGATCCGCTCTGGCGGATGCCGTTCTGGGATCCCTACGAGCCGCTGATCGAGCCCGGCATCGCCGATCTCGACAACGCGCCGTCGGGCGGCATGGCGGGGGCGATCACCGCGGCACTCTTTCTGCGGCGCTTTACCGGCGCGGCGCGGGCCTATCTCCACGTCGATCTCTACGGCTGGACGCCGGTGGAGAAACCCGGACGGCCGAAGGGTGGGGCGTGTCAGGGCGCGCGGGCGCTGCTCGACCTTCTGGAGACCCGGCTATGTCGCCCGATCTGAGCCGCTTCGGGTCCCGGCTGGTGCCGGCGCGCGCCGATCTCGCGGCGGCGCATCTGCGCGACGAGGTCGATGCACCTCGCTTCGTCAAGGGCACGCCAATGCGGGTGACTGCGTCGCTTGCCGATCTCACCCTCATGCCGGACCCGGGGGCAATGCTCGCGACGCAGCTGATCGCCGGCGAGCCCTTTACCGTCTACGAGGCCCGGCCCGACGGGCTGAGCTGGGGCCAGTCCGGGCGCGACGGCTATGTCGGCTACGTGCCGACCGCCGCCCTCGGCCCGGCGCGGGAAGACGGAATGCGGATCACGGCGCTGAGGAGCCATGTCTACGGTGCCCCCACCCTCAAGGCGCGGGTGAAGGGCGCGCTGCCCTTCCTTGCCGATATCGTCGCCGGAGCGCACGAAGGCGGGTTCGTCGCCGTCCCGGGCGGGTTCGTCCCGGCGCCGCATCTGGCCCCTTTGGCGGGCGATCTGGTCGATCACGCGCTGCGGTTCCGGGGCGTGCCCTATCTCTGGGGCGGGCGCAGTGCCGACGGGCTCGACTGCTCGGCGCTGGTGCAGCTCGCGATGGTCGCCGCCGGCCTCGAGGCGCCGCGCGATTCGGACATGCAGGAAGCCCTGCTCGGCCGCGCACTGCCGGCCGATGTGCCGGGGCAGCGCGGCGATTTGGTGTTCTGGAAGGGCCATGTCGGCATCCTCGTCGATGCGATGACACTGCTCCACGCCAACGCAACGCACATGGCGGTGGTGTGCGAGCCATTCGACGGCGCAGTCGCGCGGATTGCGGCGGCGGGCGACGGGCAGGTCACGTCACGCCGCCGATTGGCCGCGCTGGTCGCTGCATGAACCCGATGGGGGTCTGGATCGACGGCGCGACCGGGCTGTCGCTGCCGCATGTCGCCGCCCTGGCCCGGATGGCCGCAGCGCGCGTCGTGCTGCTCGGCGAGCGGCACGACCGGGCGGAGGATCATCGCTGGCAGGCGACGGTGCTCGCGGGCCTTGCGGCGCTGCGGCGCGAGATCGTGGTCGGCCTCGAGATGTTCCCGCGTCGGTGCCAGCCCGCGCTCGACGGCTGGGTGTCAGGAGAATCCACGCAAGAGGCCTTTCTCGAGGCCAGCGACTGGCGCACGGTCTGGGGCTTCGACGCCGGCCTCTACCTTCCGCTCCTCGACCTCTGTCGCGACCTGCGGCTGCCGATGATCGCTCTCAATGTCGACCGTCCGGTGGTGAGTGCGGTGGGTCGGGACGGCTGGGACGCCGTGCCGCCGGCCGATCGCGACTGGCTCACCGAAGCTGCCCCGGCGACCCCGGACTACCGCCGCTACCTCTTCGAGGTGACCGGTGGTGCCCGGCCCGACCGCAAAGCCGGGAGCGCCGAGGATCCGGCCTTCGACCGCTTCGTCCGCGCCCAGCAGGTCTGGGACCGGGCCTTTGCCTGCGCGCTGGCCGAAGCCCTCGACGACCGACCCGATGCCCTTGCCGTCGGCATCATCGGCCGCGGCCATCTGGAATTCGGCCACGGCACCCCGGCCCAGCTTGCCGATCTCGGCCTCGGTCCGGTCTGCGTCGCGCTGCCCGACGCGGCGGGCTTGCAGCCGCCCGGGCTTGGCCCGCCCATCGCCGATCTGGTCTTCCTGGCGCCGGGCGGCGCTTGATCCGGATCAAGGCGGGCCCGTCGGGACATCCGCCACGCTTCGGCGCGGCCTTTTCCGCTCTTTCAGTTTTTGCTGCAGTGCAGTATGAAGCGCGCACGGTCTGCATGCAGGCCTCCGGACAGAACACGAGGATAGCATCCATGCCCGAAGACGAGCCCAAGACACCCGCCCGCAAGCCCGCCGCCCGCAAGGCCCCGACGCGCAAGGCGGCCCCGAAGCCCCCGGCGAAGCCCAAGGCACCCGCGACCGGCCGCAAGCCGGCCGCCGCCAAACCGTCCGCCCCAGCGCCCGAGCCCGTGGCCGCTCCCACGGTCGCCCCGATCCAGCCCGCCGAGATCGCCGCGGCCAATCTCGCCATGACCCGCGAGGCCGCCGCCGAGATCAACGCGCAGATCACCGCCGGCATCCGCACCGCCCAGGACGCGACCGAGCGCGCGACGCGCCAGCTCAACGACCTGATGTCCTCGTCGATCCGCTCGACCGAGGAGGCCGCCGAGAAGGCCGGCAAGCAGGTGCTCGCCCAGCTCGAGGCCGCACAGGCCAATGCCCGCAAGATGCTCGACGACCTGCCCGCCCGCATGGCCGAGCAGATGAAAGCCCTGGAGGCGCGCACCGAGGCGCTCGTCGCCAGCGCCACCGAGCGCACCGCCTCGAACACCGCCGCCATAGAGAGCGCCGCCGAGCAGGCCTCCGAGCGGGTCTCGGGGCTGGTCACCGCCGTCACCGAGCAGAGCGCCCAGCACACCGCCTCGATCGAAGCGGCGATGGAGAAGGCCATGGCGCGCGTGCACAAGCTGCTCGAGGAGCGGGTCAAGGCCGCAGAGGAGGCCGTCGCCGCCCTGCAGTCGCGAACCCGCAACGCGGTCGAAGAAGCCGAAAACGCCATGGCCCGCGCGATGACGCCGAAGTTGCCGAACATCCCCGGAATGCCCAACCTGCCCGGTTTATCGGGAACCGATCTCGCCGGCTCGGCCGCCTTCGAGGGCGCGGCCGAGATCCAGCAGCAGATGACCGAGTTCGTCACCGAGCGGCTGCGCAAGGACATGGAGGTCCAGGCCAAGCTCATGAGCTGCCGCAACCTCGAGGACCTGCAGGCAGTTCAGAAGACCTTCTTCCAGAATGCGATGGAGGATTATTCCGCTGCCGCCAAGCGCATGATGAAGATGACCGACGTCTTCACGCCGCCTGCGCTCAAGCGATGAACCCGCGCCGCCGCCGGTATTGATCTCGGTGCCGGCGGCTGGCAGTCTCCGCCTCCGGTGCGCGCGATCTGCGCGGGGGAGGATGCGGCCATGGGCCAGACCTTGAGGCCGCCGACGGATGCGGCGCTGCTCGTCATCGACGTGCAGAACGATTTCTGCCCCGGCGGCGCCCTCGCCGTCG
This sequence comes from uncultured Alphaproteobacteria bacterium, assembly GCA_963825715.1. Classification (GTDB taxonomy): domain Bacteria; phylum Pseudomonadota; class Alphaproteobacteria; order Rhodobacterales; family Rhodobacteraceae; genus Amaricoccus. The sequence continues at coordinate 320,091 of CAWGUH010000021.1, forward strand.
CCGAAGGCGATGCGGTGGTCGCCCCGGTCAACCGGCTCCTGCCGGCCTTCGGCGTGCGGGTGCTGACCCAGGACTGGCACCCGGCCGATCATCTTTCCTTCGCCGCGGCGCATCCCGGGGCAGAACCCTATTCGATGACCGAGATGCCCTACGGCCCCCAGGTTCTCTGGCCGGTGCATTGCGTGCAGGGAACGGACGGCGCCGCCTTCCACCCCGCCCTCGAGACCGACCGCGCCGATCTCGTGATCCGCAAGGGCTTCCGCCGCGAGATCGACAGCTACTCGGCCTTCTTCGAGAATGACCGCACCACCGCGACCGGCCTCGCCGGCTACCTGCGCGACCGCGGCGTCGGGGAGGTCTGGCTCGCCGGCCTCGCCACGGATTTCTGCGTCGCCTGGTCGGCGCTCGATGCGGTCCGCTCCGGCTTCCGCGCGACGCTGCTCGAGGACGCCGCCCGGGCCATCGATCTCGACGGCTCGCTCGACGCTGCCCGGCGCGGCATGGCGGAGGCCGGGGTGAAGATGGCCCGCGCCGCCGATCTGGCGGTCTGAGGAGGCCCCATGACCGACATCGCGAAACGCGTCTACGATCACGCTTGGCGGATCGACCCGATCATCCGCTCGGTGCTCGACACAGATTTCTACAAGCTGCTGATGCTGCAGACGGTCTATCGCCGGCATGCCGATGTCGAGGTGACATTCAGCCTGATCAACCGCTCGAAGGACGTGCCGCTCGCCGCGCTGATCGACGAGGCCGACCTGCGCGCGCAGCTGGATCATGCGCGGAGCCTGCGGCTGACGCGCGGGGAGAGCACCTGGCTGCGCGGCAACACCTTCTACGGCAAGCGCCAAATGTTCTCTCCGGACTTCATGGCCTGGCTCGAGGGCTTCCGGCTGCCGCCCTACGAACTCGAACGCAAGGGTGACCAGTACGAGCTCACCTTCCGCGGTTCATGGCCCGAGGTCATGATGTGGGAAATCCCCGCCCTCGCCGTGCTGATGGAACTGCGCTCGCGGGCTGTCCTGAACGGCATGGGCAAGTTCGAGCTGCAGGTGCTCTATGCCCGCGCGATGACCCGGGTCTGGGAGAAGATCGAACGCCTGCGCAAGCTTCCCGATCTCAGGATTTCGGATTTCGGCACGCGCCGCCGCCACAGCTTTCTCTGGCAGGACTGGTGCGTGCAGGCGATGATCGAGGGGCTGGGGTCCAGCTTCACCGGCTCGTCCAACTGCCACATCGCAATGCGCCGCGACATCGAGGCAATCGGTACCAACGCCCACGAATTGCCGATGGTGTTTGCGGCCCTCGCCGAAACCGACGAAGACCTGCGCGAGGCGCCGTACCGGGTGCTCGAGAACTGGCACCGTGATTATGACGGCAATCTGCGGATCATCCTGCCCGATACCTACGGCATGTCGGGCTTCCTCGCGCATGCGCCCGACTGGCTCTCGGCCTGGACCGGCATCCGCATCGATTCGGGCGATCCGGTCGAGGGCGCGGAAGCTGCGATCGCCTGGTGGATTGCCCGAGGGCAGGACCCGTCGGAGAAGCTGGTGATCTTCTCCGACGGTCTCGATGTCGAGAAGATCGAGATGCTCTACGGCCGCTTCCACGACCGGGTGAAGATCGGTTTCGGCTGGGGCACGCTGCTGACCAACGATTTCCGCGGCCTTGCCCCGCATGATTCGCTCGCGCCGTTCAGCCTCGTCTGCAAGGCGGTGGCGGCGAACGGCCGACCCACGGTCAAGCTCAGCGACAACCCGGCCAAGGCGATGGGACCGGCGGACGAGATCGCGCGCTACAAGCGGGTGTTCGAGATCGGCGCGCAGCACTTCGAGCCGGTGCTGGTCTGAACGCGGCGGCGCTTGCCACGGTGCCGCGATCGGGCCCATACCTCCCTTAACGTCTGGGGAGGGCGACCGAATGACCGACACTTCCGGCAACAGACTGCGCTCGCGCGCCTGGTTCGACAATCCGGACAATCCGGACATGACCGCGCTCTATCTGGAGCGCTACCTGAATTTCGGACTGAGCCGCGAGGAACTGCAATCGGGCAAGCCGATCATCGGCATCGCCCAGACCGGCTCGGATCTCTCACCGTGCAACCGCCACCATATCGAACTGGCCAAGCGTGTGCGCGACGGCATCCGCGATGCGGGCGGCATCGCCATCGAGTTTCCGGTGCATCCGATCCAGGAGACCGGCAAGCGCCCGACCGCAGCCCTCGACCGCAACCTGAGCTATCTCGGCCTCGTCGAGGTGCTCTACGGCTATCCGATCGACGGGGTCGTGCTGACCATCGGCTGCGACAAGACCACGCCGGCGCTCCTGATGGCCGCGGCGACGGTCAACCTGCCTTCCATCGCCCTCTCGGTCGGGCCGATGCTGAACGGCTGGTTCCGCGGCGAGCGGACCGGCTCGGGCACCATCATCTGGAAGGCCCGCGAGATGATGGCGAAGGGCGAGATCGACTATGCCGGTTTCCTCGATCTGGTGGCGTCCTCCGCGCCCTCGACCGGCTATTGCAACACCATGGGCACGGCGACCACGATGAACTCGCTGGCCGAGGCGCTCGGCATGCAGCTCGCCGGCGGCGCCGCGATCCCGGCGCCCTATCGCGACCGTCAGGAAATGGCCTGGCGCACCGGCAAGCGCGCGGTCGAGATCGTACACGAAGATCTCAAGCCCTCTGACATCATGACCCGCGGCGCCTTCCTGAACGCGATAAAGGTCAACTCGGCCATCGGCGGCTCGTCGAACGCGCCGATCCATCTGCAGGCCATCGCGCGACATCTCGATGTCGAGCTCGAGCTCTCCGACTGGCAGACCCACGGCGAGGACATCCCGCTCCTCGTGAACCTCCAGCCGGCCGGCGAGTATCTCGGCGAGGATTACTACCATGCCGGCGGCGTACCGGCGGTGATGGGCCAACTCATCGGACAGGGACTGATCGACGAGACCGTGCGCACCGTCGGCGGCGGCTCGGTCGGGGAGACCTATCGCGGCGCGCCGATCATCGATGAGAACGTCATCCGCCCCTTCGACCGGCCGCTCAAGGAGCGCGCCGGCTTCCGAGTGCTGACCGGCAACATCTTCAATTCCGCCGTGATGAAGATGAGCGTGATCAGCCCCGAATTCCGCGACCGCTACCTTTCGAACCCCGACCATCCCGAGATGTTCGAGGGGCGCTGCGTGGTGTTCGACGGGCCGGAGGAATACCATGCGCGCATCGACGATCCCGCGCTCGGCATCGACGAATTCACCATCCTCTTCATCCGCGGCGTCGGGCCGAAGGGCTATCCGGGTGGCGCCGAGGTCGTGAACATGCGGGCACCGGATTACCTGCTGAAGCGGGGCGTCCAGTCGCTGGTCTGCGTTGGCGACGGCCGCCAGTCAGGCACCTCCGGCTCGCCCTCGATCCTGAACGCGAGCCCCGAAGCAGCCTCCGGCGGCGGGCTCGCGCTCCTGAAGTCCGGAGACCGCGTCAGGCTTGACCTCCGCGCCGGACGGCTCGACCTTCTGGTCGATGAAGCCGAGCTTGGCGCGCGGCGCACGGAGCTGGAAGCGGCGGGTGGCTATCGCTATCCCGACCACCAGACACCGTGGCAGGAAATCCAGCGCGGCCTCGTCGGCGAGCTCGAAGCCGGCGGCGTGCTCGAAGGGGCGGTGAAATATCAGCGCATTGCCCAGACCCGGGGCATCCCGCGCGACAATCACTGAATGCGCGCCGGCCCGAGCGCTCACCGGAAGTAAACACGCCTGAACCACACCAGGAATATCAATTCTATCAGGTATTCGATCCATGCTTCATGTTGAGGATAGCGCCGCGGATGCGCCGCCCGTCGGCCCGCCGCTCAGATCGTGACATCCGAGGCGACGCGCGGCAGGTCGACTTGATGGCTCTCGAGCGGCACGAACGTCATCGGCACCAGCAGCGTGCCGGCCGCTGCCTCCGGACCGCTTCGGATCTGCAGCAATAGTCGCTCGCCGATGGCCCGGCCGGCCGCCGCGAGATCGGCATTGAAGTGCGAGAGCCGGGGCGCCAGCGCATCGTGATCGACGGTCGGAGACGTGGAGATCAGCGCGACCTCGCGTCCGACCTCGAGCCCGAACGACCGGATATCGCGGTAGAGAGCAGCCGCGAGCGATTCATGCGTGGTCAGGATCGCCGTCGGGCGCCGCACCGGATCGGCCATGAGGGCCCGCCCCTCGGCGCCCAGGTGACTGTTCTCGCAGTCGAGCAGATGCACCTCGCGGGCCTCGAGCCCCGCCCGGACCGCCGCACGGCGGAAGGTGCGGGCCATGAGTTCCTCGAAGTTCATCCGGGCATCCCGTGTCAGGAGGGCGATTCGCCGGTGCCCCTGCCCGGCGAAGCGCGTCGCCGCATCTGCAGCCACGCTCTCGACGTCGAAATCCACGAAGCTCCCCGCTCCGATCCCCTCGCTGCGCCCTAGCACGACATGACGCACGCCGGCCTCGCCCAGGAACCTGAGCCGCGGATCAGCCGGAATGGTGTGGGAAATGATCAGCGCATCGGCGATGTGCCGCGTCACCACGCGGCGCAGATGCTCGAGCGGGTGCTGCTCCGGCCCCTGCAGCATCACGATCAGATCGATATCCTCCCGCAGCAGGACCCGCCGCGCGCCCTCAAGAAGCCGCAGCAATCCGCCATCCGCCGAGGAGTCCGGTCCGGTTGGCAGCATCGCGGCGACAAGTCCGGTCGATCCCTTGCGCAGGCTCCGACCCGACTGGTCGGGCTGGTAGCCCATGCGCCGTGCCGCCTCCTTCACCCGGGCCCGCGTCTCCGCGTTCACGTCCGGACGATCGTTCAACGCCCGGGAAACGGTTCCGATCGACAGATCAAGCGCGCGCGCAAGATCGCGGATACTCATGGTGGAGTGTCTCCTGTTCGTTGCCCGGGCGATATGCCGGCCTCGGCCGGGGACGGCCTTCCGGATGCCTCACGCGGGACAACGCTCAGTTTCCCCGATCGGTTCATCAGCGGCAAGCTTTCTGATCGGCTCGGCGGCGTTCGGCCTGTCCCTTTGATAACTATCGGAATTATCTACAAGATACCGTGTCACGCTGGCGTAACGGGGGGCATGGTTAAACAGTTGTGAACACTGAACCGGAGCCCAGACGCCATGCCCGAGACCGCTCAATCCGATCCGATGCTTCGTCCGAGCCTCTCCGAAGAGCCACCCGTGGGCTCGATCTTTGCCGCCTTCGACGGCTTCGCGGCCGACGAGGCGGAGTCAGCGCTGGACGTGATCGCCGCGCGGATCGGCTCTGCTCGCAAGCCGGGAGCGGAATCGGATATCCCGGCCGGATCGACCTATTTCGCCCAGTTCGTTATCCATGATCTCGATTTCCGCGGACCGGACGACCGGGCGGGTCCCATCCGGCTCGATCTCGCCCTGATCTATGGTGACGGGCCTGGCCATGATGCGACCTGCTACCAAGTGCCGTCGCGCCCGGGCATGCCGCGGCATCTTCTCCGGATCGGGCGGAGTCGGCCCACGCCGACGTCACCGGCCTGGGGGGCTGCGCGGGACCTGCCGCGCATCGGGTGTCCGCATCTCGACGCCCACGCCGCCGAGGCCAAGACCGAAGTTCTGGTGCCGAACCGGTTCTCGGATTCGAACCTCCTGCTGGGTCAGGTCCAGACGCTCTGGATGCTGCTCCACAATGCCATCGCCGGACAGATACTGCCGATCCTTTCCGCTCGGGAGGCTTACAACGGCCGTCCGGCGGACGCAGTGCGGGATGCGTTCCGTCTCGCACAGCGGGTCTGCCGGAACATCTATGCCCAAGCCATCCGGGCAGATGTTCTGAATGTCTGGCTGATGCCGGAACTGCGCGCGGTTTACGGGGGTGGACGCGCGCGGTCTCCGGCCGGGGGGCGGCTTCCCGGCACGCCTCCCGAGTTTCTCAAGGGCGTGGGCCGGCTCGGCCACGGCCTCGTGCGCGAGATCTACGCACTTGGACCGCAGATGCCCGTGGTGGGTCTGCGCAACCTGATCCGCCATACAGGCACGGGTCGACCGCACAACATGCCGCTGACCGAGGACTGGCTGGTCGATTTCTCGCGTTTCGTCTCGGTCGAGGGCTCGAAACCGCAGCACGCCCGTGCGCTCGGGCCGCATGTGGCTCGAGCCTTCGCACACCAGGAAGGCATGGCGCTGGCGCCGCTGATCCGGCGAGATCTGGAAGCCTGCACCTCGGGCCGCCTGCGCTCGATCGCGGCACTTGTGGAATGGGCCGGCGAACTGCTTCCCGAAGGTTCCTTCGCTGCCGATCCCGCGCGCTGGCAGGCGGCTGTCGCCGATTGGTTGAAGGCGGAAGAAGGCTTGTCCGGACCGCTGTCCGATCGTCTCGCGGTCGACCCGCCCCTGGTGCTCTTCCTGATGCTCGAGGCGGAGGCCGATACCGGGGGCCGGACCCTCGGCGCGCTCGGATCGATCCTGATGGGCGAGACGCTGGCCGCCGCCCTTCCGGAAGCCGCCACAGGCGCCGATATCGACATGGTCGATTCCGAGGTCTTTGGCGGAAAGACTCCCGTCTGCCTGGCCGACATCGTCACCTTCCTGCAGTCCCACTATCGATTCGCCGAGGGTGCACGCCTGCATCCGGTCTCGGCACAGCCATCATCCGCTCCCGCCCGCTCCCGCAAACATTCCGGAGACCAGAAGATGCTCGACACCCAGAACCGTGATCACAGCTCGCCCATTCCGCGGATAGAGGTGGCGGATTACATCGAAATGGGCCGCCTCGTTCATCAGTGGGTCCGCGATCCGGACTCACGTCCCACCGATGTTGCCGGCCTGAAGCGCCAGCTCGACGGCATCGCCGAAGTGCCCGACCGGATCAAGGAGATCGAATTCTGCCAGGGTACGCTCGAAAAGCTCGTGCTGCGCCTGCCGGTGCCGGAGATGATCGAAGAGAGCTACGTCAACATGACCGATCCGATGGCCGAGGCGTCCTACCCGTTCCCGCAATTCTACGCCGACGTCTACAAGCCCGGTTTCGGTCCAGTGATGACGCCGCTCGAGACGCTGCTGGCGCGGGTCGGCGACTACACGATCGCCCAGTGCAAGTAGCCCGTCCGGTCAGCCACGGCGTTTGCTCCTTTCGCGCATGGCGTCGTCAAGGCTGTCGCGCAGATCGGCGCGGACTTCGTCGGCGCGGATCGGGAAGCAGCCCATGAACCAGTCGAGGATCTCGCCGTCTTCAGGGTCGGCCTCTCCGATCCATGCGGGTCGGGCGAGGCTCAGGAAACGATCTATGGCAAGTGCAGCCTCAAGGGGTCGACGCAGATGCATCAGGCTCGCCGCCTGCCAGGCGGGCAGGTTGATGATTGCATCGCCCGCGACTTCCGCCGCGGCGACCGAGGCCTCGTAGTCGCCGATCAGGTAGGAAGCGGTTGCGACATAGCCCTGCGCAGCCCTCGAATGCCGCATTCCGAAGCTCTGTGCCTGTGAAACCAGCTTGCGCGCGCGCGAGAGTTCTCCGGCGAAGGCGTAGCCGAGGCCGGCGGAAATGATCGTCCAGGGATCGTTTTCGTTGAGATCCAGCGCCAGATCTAGATGGCTGAGGGCCGCGCCATGCGCCCCGGCGATGGAATGCGCCCAGGCCCGGCAGAGATGCGTGCGCGAGTCCAGCGGATCAAGGTTTACTGCACGGGCGGTCAGTTCGAGGCATTCATCGAGGTCCCGCCGGTTTCGCAGCTTGCCGGGGTAGACAATCGGCGTCGCGTTGATGAGTTGGGCGAGCGCGACCATCGCCGGGGCGAAGTCCGGCGTCGTCGTGATCAGTTCGCGCAGGATCTTCTGGGCCCGTGCATCGGAATCCGGCCGCCATTCGCCTCCGAGCACCTGCGCCTGCATCCACAGTTCGTATTTCCGTCCCATCGGGCTGGCATCGCGCACATTCTGGAGCCGAGGGGTCGAGAGATGGACGTTGAGTGCGAGCGCGAGCTGCCGCAGCGCCGTGCGATGCAGCGCCGCCATGCCGTCGAGAGTGATGGAGAAGCGCTCGGCCCAGATCGTGTGGCTGTCGGACTGGTCGATGAGCCTGAGGGCCACCATCACCCCGCCGTCGCGGCCGTGGAGCAGGATGCGCAGGGCATAGGCGCGGTATGTAGGCGGGGTCGGGCCGCCGCGTTCGCCATCGACCACCAGCCAGTCGCGGAAGCGCGAGAGCGCCGCGATCATCTCGTCACGGAACACCTCGCCGAAATAGTCGAGTTCGACGGGAAGCTGGGCCGCGGTGGGCTCGACGATGATCGCGATCGGCGCCAGCAGATCGGGCGCTTCCGGCTGGCTCTCGCGCGGCGCCGCCGGGCGCACCTGACCCTGCTTGATGGCGACGTAGAGCGCCTGCGTCCTCTCCGAGGGTTCGACGTCGAGCTCGTCCTCGAGCACCCGCCAGAGTCGCTCGTAACACCGCATCGCCTGGGCGGTATCGCCAAGAGCAAGGTGCGCCTGCATTGCCGCGCGACAGGCGCCCTCATGAGTCGGATCGGTGCGCAGGAGCGCTTCGGCGACGGAGAGGCGCGCGGTATCGTCTGCACTGGCCTTCAGCGCCGTTTCCAGACGTTCTACAAGGGTCGCGCCCAGCCGCTCTCGTTGCACGGTGATCCAGAGATTGAAGTCCGGATCGAGATCCTCGAGATCGACGAAGAGCCGGTCGAGCCCGGCCTCCTCGGAACCGAAGGCCGCGAGCGTCTCGCTGCGTCCGGCAGCCTCGATCGCATCGAGGATGTCGAGCCGCACCGGATGCTTGAGCCGCAGCATGGTCCGGTCGGCGTCGATCAGGTCTTCGGCGGGGCCGAGATCCTGCTTCATCCGGCGGAGGGTCTGGCGAAGTGCTCCGCGCGATTGCTCGCCGCCCGAATCGCTCCAGAGAAGCGCCGCGACGCGCTCGCGGCTTTCCGAACGCCCGGGCTGAAGGGCGAGATAGACGAGGATCGCAAGGGCCTTGCGGCTGGAGAATGCCACGTCCTCGCCATCGACGGTCAGGCGCATCGTGCCGGCGGCCGACAGCAGGATCTTCGGGCTGGTCGTGAGTTCGCCCATCACATCAGCTTCGCCACGGAGCCAGGAGTGCCCGGCCGTGCCGGCGCACCGCCGGGCAGCGGACGGAGCGTCGGTGCGAGGACGCGTGCGACCGCGAAGCCCGGGGGCGCGTCAGGCAGATCGATCGCCACGGGCCGGTGACCGGCATCCGCCAGACGGGCGACCAGCGCTTCAAGGCCGTCACAGACCGCGGCTGCCGACCGCGCGGGATGGCCTGTGAAGGCCGCAAAGGCGTCGGTATTGAGTCCGGCCCGCATCAACACGTCGGCATCCGCCCCGGCGGGCGCGCTCCTGTCGGCGCGCAGTCGGGCGAGATCGAGGGCGATTTCCATTTGCAGGCATTCGATTACGGCTCCGCGGGCGGCGATTGCGGGATCGGTCGCGGCCTTCAGGCCGAACGCCAGATCGCTGCCACCGGCCCCGGAGGACATCGCACACAGCACCGGAATTCCAGCGGCCCCGTCGAGAGCGAGGAGCGTCGTGGAGCGCCCCGGGGCCGCACCGCGCAGTATCGACAGTGTCTCCGCAGCTGGCCCCAACGTTGCGGCATCCGGCTGGCGCGGCTGGATGCCGTCGCACCACCATCGGGCTGCGGCGTCCCGTTCGACGAGCTCCAGAAGCCCCGCACGGCGCGCGGCGTCACGATCGGGTCCGGCCGCGAGCCCGAGACTGAACGGGACCGCAGCCGGGTTGGCAGCGGCCCCGGGCAACACTTGATCCCGCGGCACGGATGCGAACGCGTGCGACACGAGATCGACCGCTTGCAGATGCCCGTCGCCATCGTTTCCGGAGGTCGCGGGCGCATCGCCGGCGAGCGCAAGCACTTCCGCCACCTCGCCGGCGAGGCGGCCTGCCGCCTCGAGCGCGGTGACACCCCCGCCGCCGACGGCCGTGCCGAGGCAGCTTCCGGCGAAGTAGACATAGGGCGGCGCCGCGGCGTTGGGCAGGGCCGCAACGAAGTCGAGCCGACAGAGCGCTGGGCCGAGCGGACCATCGGGCCCGCCCGCCGCGCCGAGATGGGCGCAGAGTTCCAAGACCCCTTCGCCGGCTCGCCGCGATGCTGCCCCCATCTTCCGCGCCGTCCCCCGATCAGTGCCGAAGAGCTACTCCTAGCGCGAAAATCGTGCTCCGGACAATGCTTTCGAGCCTGCCAGGTGAGTCACAGGCTCATGCAGAGATATTTCATTTCCAGAAAGTCCTCGACCCCGTGCCTGGAGCCCTCGCGCCCGAGCCCGGACTGCTTCACGCCGCCGAAGGGCGCGAGTTCTGTCGAGATCAGCCCGGTATTTATCCCGACCATGCCGTATTCGAGCGCTTCGGCCACCCGCCAGACCCGGCCCAGATCGCGGGCGTAGAAATACGAGGCGAGGCCGTAGATCGTGTCATTGGCCTGCTCGATCACATCTGCCTCATCGGAAAAGCGGAAGAGCGGTGCGACCGGCCCGAAGGTTTCGTCCTGCGCGACCATCATCTCGCGGGTCACGCCGGTCAGCACGGTGGGCTGGAAGAAGGTGCCGCCAAGTGCGTGCCTGTCGCCGCCGATGACGATCTTCGCTCCTTTCGAGGTGGCGTCACGGATATGTTCCTCGACCTTTTCGACCGCATCTTTCGAAATCAGCGGACCGGCATTCACACCTTCGCCGAAGCCGTCACCGACCTTCATGTCGGCGACCCTCGCGGCGAGCTTCTCCGCGAAGGCGTCGTAGACCGCGTCCTGCACGTAGATCCGGTTGGCGCAGACGCAGGTCTGGCCGTTGTTGCGGTATTTCGATATCATCGCACCTTCGACTGCCGCATCGAGATCCGCATCGTCGAAGACGATGAAGGGCGCGTTGCCGCCGAGCTCCATCGACATCTTCAGCACCTGCTCGGCGCCCTGAGCGAGCAGGATGCGGCCCACCTCGGTCGAGCCCGTGAAGGTGAGCTTGCGGATCATCGGATGTGCGCAGAAGAGCTTGCCGACCTTCGACGAAGACTTCGAGGTGACGACGCTCAGCACTCCCTTCGGCACGCCGGCCCGCTCGGCCAGCACGGCCATCGCAAGCGCAGACAGCGGCGTCTCGCCCGCCGGCTTGGCGACGAAGGCGCAGCCCACGGCGAGTGCGGGCCCGGCCTTCCGGGCGATCATCGCGTTCGGAAAGTTCCAGGGCGTGATCGAGGCGGCAACGCCGATCGGCTGCTTCAGGACGATGATGCGCTTGTCGGGCAGGTGCCCCGGTACGGTTTCCCCGTAGACGCGCTTTGCTTCCTCGCCGAACCACTCGATGAACGAGGCGCCGTAGAGCACCTCGCCCTTCGCTTCCGCCAGCGGCTTGCCCATCTCGGCGGTCAGGATGGCCGCGAGATCGTCGGCATGCTCGACCATCAGCTCGTACCAGCGGCGCAGCACCGCGGCGCGCTCCTTGCCGGTCTTCGCGGCCCAGTCCTTCTGGGCGGTGTGGGCGGCCTCGATGGCGCGGGTGATCTCGGTCACGCCCAGATCGGGCACGGTGCAGATCACGTCGCCGCGGGCGGGATTGGTCACGTCGAAGCTTCCGCCATCATCAGCGGCGATCCAGTCGCCGGCCACGAAAGCACGGTCGCGCAGCAGGTCGGCGTCTGACAGGCGGGACTTGAGGTCGGTGTGGTCGAGCATCGCAGGCTCCATTGACGGTCGTTGTGAATTGGCGTGACAGGATCACAACGCCGGCCCTGCGGCAAGGTTGCCGCTGCATCGAGCCTTAGCTGGGGCCAACGCGCCAGACGAGGGAGGCGGCGTCCCCGCCGGCGAAATCGCTGGCAAGCGCCTGCATCCGGGCATGATCGGGCGACTTCACGCAGACCGGATCGGTCGCGCCCGCATCCCCCGCCACCGCCATCGCCTGACAGCGGCAGCCGCCGAAATCGATGGTCTTGCGCTCGCAGGACCGGCAGGGCTCGGCCATCCAGTCGGTGCCGCGATAGGCGTTGAACGCGGCGCTGTCGGTCCAGATGTCCGCGAGGCGCCGGTCATGGACGTTCTCGAAGGTCAGGTGCGGGATGGTCTGCGCCGCGTGGCAGGGCAGCACCAGCCCGTCCGGGGTGACGTTGAGCCCGGTGCTGCCCCAGCCGTTCATGCAGGGCTTGGGGTAGCTCGCGTGGTAGTCGGCGGTGACGTAGTCGATCACCAGCCTGCCGCGCAGCCGCTCGCGCGCCGCTACCACCTGTTGCCCGGCCTCGCGAGCCTGTTCGAGCGTCGGCATCAAAGCGGCGCGGTTTTGCATTGCCCATCCGTGGAACTGCACTGTGGCGATCTCGATGCGGCGCGCGCCCATCGCCTGCGCCATCTCCAAAGCCTCGGGGATCTGGTGCATGTTCTGACGGTGCACGACGAAGTTGAGCGTGATCGGCATCCCGGCTTTCGCAAGCCAGTCGGCGACCTGCATCTTGCGGTCGAAACCACCCCTGTAGCCGCCGATCCGGTCGGCCATCGCGCCGTCGGTGCCCTGCAGCGAGAGCTGAACGTGATCCAGTCCGGCGGCGTCCAGTTCGCCAATGCGCCTTTCGGTCAGCCCGATGCCGGAAGTGATGAGGTTGGTGTAGAGCCCGGCCTCGCGCGCGCCGGTCACCAGCGCCACCAGGTCGCGCCGCGAGGCCGGCTCGCCGCCGGATATGTGAAGCTGCAGTACGCCGAGATCGGCAGCCTGCCGGAACACGTCGATCCAGGTGTCGGTGTCGAGCTCGGCGTCCCGGCGCGCCAGCTCGACCGGGTTCGAGCAATAGGGGCAGGACAGCGGGCAGCGATGCGTCAACTCGGCCAGCATCGCGATCGGCGGGCGCGAGGTCACGGGCCGAGGTCCAGGAAGCGCTTCTCTACAAGGCCGGAGAGGAAGGCGTTGCAATCGCCGTCGATCTCGGCCGCGGGCGCCGCGTAGCGCGCGGCGAGCGTGTCGACGATCTTCGCGAAAGGCTTCGCGCCGTCCACCTCCGACAGGATCGCGTGCCCGATCGCGTCGAGCTGCACCGCGCGCTCGGGAGCGAGGAGCACCCAGCTGCCGCGGACCCGGTCGAAATGCAGCCGAACGCCGCGTGGCATCACCGGCACGGCTTCCGGCGAAAGGCTCATTGCGCAGCCCTGGCCTCGGCGAGGCCTTCGCCGGGCTGCCAGGCTCCCGGTGGGATGCGGCCCGGCGCGACATAGGCCGCATCGAGCGCATCGAGCTGCGTCCAGAGCACGTCGGTCTTGAAGGTGAGCGCTGCTGCGGCGGCGTCCTGCTTCTCGGCGGTATTGGCGCGGTCGAGCACCCAGGCCAGCCCAAAGGCCACATCCTTCGGTGCCTCGGTCAGGCGGTTGCGGAAATACGAGAGGCTCTGGTCGTCGGCGAACGCGTAATTCGCCAGCAGTCCCTCGATGCGCGCGGCGTGGATCGCCGGCGCGAAGAGCTCGGTCAGCGAGGCGGCGACGGCCTCGAGCAGCGATTCCTCGCGTACGAAGCGCACATAGGCATCCACCGCGAAGCGCGTTGCCGGCAGCACGCCCGCGGTGCTCGCGACATAATCGGGGTCGAGCCCGACCGCCGCGGCCAGCCGCAGCCAGCGGCGGATGCCGCCCTCGTTGTCGGCGGTGCCGTCGTGGTCCTCGATCCGCGAGCGCCAGGCGCGGCGCAGGTCGGGATCCTCTACCCGGCTCATGAAGGCCGCGTCCTTCATCGGGATGCGAGACTGGTAGTAGAAGCGGTTGATCACCCACGCCCGGACCTGGTCTGGCGTGCAGTTCCCGCCATGCAGCCGGGCGTGGAACGGGTGGCGGTCGTGGTAGCGCTCGGCGCCGATCCGCCGCAGGCGGGCCTCGAAGTCGCTGCGCGACAGGACGCTCATGCCGCGATCTCCAGGCCGTCCTGTCCGATGGTCCAGCCGGCAGCCTCGGCCTGCGCGCGCTCGGGACCGCCCGGGCGCAGAACCGGATTGGTGTTGTTCATGTGAACATAGACCTTCCTCCGGATCCCGAGCCCGGCCAGCGCCGCCATCGACCCGTCGTCGCCGCTCATGGAGATATGACCCATGCGCCGCCCGGTCTTGTTGCCGACCCCGGTGGTCAGCATCTCGTCGTCGCGCCAGAGCGTGCCGTCAAAAAATACGACCGCTGCGCCGCGCAGCCGCTCGGCCAGCGCCGGCGTCACCAGCGCGCAGCCGGGGATGTAGAACATGTCGTCGTCGCCGGCGCGCAGATGCACCCCCACGGTCTGCTCCCCCTCGAGATCGGTTCGCACCTCTGCACCCTCCATGTAGAGCGGCACCTTGCCCGGCACCGCGAAGAGTTCCGCCTCCAGCCCCTCAGCCAGCGTCACGGCTCGCCCGATACCGACATTCACCCGCGGGACCAGATCGGCCGCGACGGCCGAGAAGATCGGATTCGCCGCCAGCACCGCATGGATCTCTCCAGTGGCAAAGAGTGCGAAGGGCTGGCGTTCGCGCAGGCAGAGCAGGCCCGCAACATGATCGATATCGCCGTTGGTGAGCAGCACCGAGACGAGCGGTACGTCGCGCGGCCCGGTCGGATGCAACTCCGGTGTCGCCGCGAGCTGGCTGCGTATGTCGGGCGAGGCGTTGAGAATCGCCCAGTGGCGACCGTTGCCGGTCACCGCCAGAGAGGATTGCGTCAGGGACGGAATGCGCCCCTCCCTAGCCAGCCTGCAATTCTCGCAGCCGCAGTTCCACTGGGGCAGGCCGCCTCCGGCCGCGGCTCCGAGAATACGCGCGCGGAGCACCATATCGTCCTCCGCGCGCGCTAGATCAGAACAGCACGCCGTGATCGTCGCCCTCGGCGGGGCCGTACATGTTGATTTCCATTCCACAGCTGACTTCGCGCAGTGCGGGCTTGGTCCAGGCCATTCAAGTTCCTCCGGTTGATTCTTGTGGGTTCGGAACCGTAACCGTGACGGCAATTCGCGTCGCGATCAACTGGTCCCGGCCCCCTTCCGGTACAGACCTTGGTCGCAGATCGACCCCCGGAAAACCGGAAAGGCGTCGTTCGGGACCGGCGGGCGGCTCAGTTGGCCATCGCCGCCTCGGCTTCCGAGCGGCAGGTCGGATCGACCTTGTCGAGCCGGGCATAGAGGCAGGCAAACTGGCGCGAGTCGCCAGCCGCGACGCCATTGCAGAAACGGCCGATATCCCCGCCGCACGAGGCCGGGACGTTGCCCCGGAAATCCGGCGACAGCATCCGTCGGACGTTGCGCGGCACCAGCACGTTGTTCTGCCCGCTCTGCGCCACGGCCTGCACCTCGCCCCGGCAGCCCGCTCCGAGCTGGTCGGTCTGGCCGACGAGGCAGGCCGAGATCCGGCCGCGCCCGCGTGTGACATCGCCGCAATGGGTGGCGATCTCCGCGCTGCAGGCTACCATCATGTCGGCGCGTGCCGCCTCCGGGGTGCCGCCGAGCCAGAGCGCCGCGGCGAGGGCGAGGAATGCGCCGCGCAGGGGAGGGTTCATCATCGGGAATCTCCGTGCCTTGAATCCGGGCCGAAAGGAAATGCCGGAGGACCGGCGGAGTCAAATGACATTGCCGATGCGCAGATCGCCGCGGGACCGGGAGGCCCCGGGGCGGGTCCGGCCGCGACCGGTCCCGCCCGCGCGAACTCAGATCAGCTTGCCCATCGCCACGGCGGTATCGGCCATGCGGTTCGAGAAGCCCCATTCGTTGTCGTACCAGGTCAGGATGCGGCACATCGTGCCGTCCATCACCTTGGTCTGGTCCATGTGGAACACCGAGGAATGCGGGTCGTGGTTGAAGTCGGTGGAGACCAGCTTCTCGTCGGTGTAGCCCAGCACGCCCTTGAGCGGGCCATCGGCGGCCTCGCGGATGGCGGCGTTGATCGCATCGGCCGAGGTCGGCTTGCTGGCGATGAAGGTGAGGTCGACCACCGAGACGTTCGGGGTGGGCACGCGGATCGCCACGCCGTCGAGCTTGCCGTTGAGTTCGGGCAGCACGAGGCCGACGGCCTTGGCGGCGCCGGTCGAGGTCGGGATCATCGACAGGGCGGCGGCGCGGGCGCGGTAGAGATCCTTGTGCATGGTGTCGAGGGTGGGCTGATCACCGGTGTAGGAGTGGATCGTGGTCATGAAACCCTTCTCGATCCCGATGGCGTTGTTCAGCACATAGGCCACCGGAGCGAGACAATTGGTGGTGCAGGACGCGTTCGAGACCACGAGATCGTCCTTCGAGAGCACGTCGTGGTTGACGCCGTAGACGATGGTCTTGTCGGCGCCGCCGGCGGGGGCGGAGACGAGTACGCGCTTGGAACCATTGGACAAATGCGCCTCGGCCTTGGCCTTGTCGTTGAAGATGCCGGTGCATTCGAGGGCGATGTCGACGTCGCTCCAGGGCAGGGCCTTGGGGTCGCGCTCGGCGGTCACGCGGATCGGGCCGCGGCCGACGTCGATGCTGTCGCCGGAGACGGTCACCCTGGCGGGGAAGCGGCCGTGGACGCTGTCGTAGCGCAGCAGATGCGCGTTGGTCTCGACCGGGCCGAGATCGTTGACGGCGACCACCTCGATATCGGTGCGGCCGGATTCTATGATGGCCCGCAGGATGTTACGGCCGATGCGGCCGAAGCCGTTGATGGCGACTTTCACGGTCATGGTGGTTCCCCCTACCTGGTTCAGGACCGCCCTTCGGTGAGCGGCGGAGGCCGGCCCCTTGCGGGCGGCGCGACTTCGACGGGTACCGGATACAGGGCCGGGCGGGTTCCCGCAAGCCATGCACGGATGCGAAGCCGGGGACTCGCGGAAGCCCGCGGGACGGGGGGCGAAGGGGCTGGAAAGGCTCGGAATTCCGGATGCACGGGCCATGCACAAGCCATGCACGGGGCATATGCAGGGTCTCCGGGGGATAAGCCGGCCTTAACCACGATGTGGCAAAGTGGCCGGATCAATCCCGGAGAGACCCATGACCGACCGACGGCGCACCAAGGCCGAGGAGCGCAGCTATGGCGCGATGCTGCGCGACCTGCACGAACTCGAAGCCTGGAACGAGGACCGCAAGCTGAGGGAGCGGATGATCCCGCCCGGCTGGCGCGGGCTGGAGACCACGACGCCGACCCGGCCGAAGAAGGTGCGGATCACCGCGGCCTACGATGCGGACGTGGCCCGCTGGTACCGCGGCCTCGGGGAGGGCTACCAGGCGCGGATGAACGCGGTGCTGCGGGTCTACATGCATGCGGTGATCGCGAAGGAGATCGAGCGGCAGGGGGACCGGGACTGGAAGGGGGATCTGATTTGAGGGGGGCCTCCGTTCTGGTCAGATGTCCGCTTTTTGGGCCAAAGCGGGCAGTTCCTTTTGCTGCCTGACCTTCCGCTTTGAGCCCTTTGCTGCCGCTGGTTCTGAGCGCAATGTTCGACACGCATCGCGGAGTGGCGCTCAAAGACAAGCGGGGTGAGTCCTGGCCACATTCAATACGGTCGCCGAGCCAGCACCGCACTTTAAGCGGCGCATGCCATTCCCGACCTGCTGAAAGTGCATGCAGATTTGGCAGCAGTCGCTGGACGTGAACCGCTGCTTCCGCTCGCAGCTCCGCGCCAAGGCCGTCAATCGCATAAATCAACGATCCGGACTCTGCCGTCCGATACAGCGGCGTGGCATGCATCCTGTGAAAACGCGACGGACCGGTTGATTCCAGCGGCAAGCAGATGTGTCCAGCCTGCCTCGAGATCGGTCAAATTCAGGCGGTAAATCCCCGCGTCCCGTACAAACATCCTTTCTCCGGTGAGGATCGCAAAGAGATGATCTCCCGCCAGCTTGAAGTCATAATTGCGAAAGAAACTGCAGGGATCGAAGAGCGAGCAAGAGTCCGTATCCTCGACCGGATCCGACATCCAGCGGTAGTCCGGCAGGATGATCTCACGCGCTTCGGTGAAGGTGCGGTCAAGGATTATGACGTGCGGCCATTGTAGGCCGTGACGCCGACGCCTGTCGGAGACCAGAAACCGATCCGGCTCCGCAGCCGGTTCGACGCTCAGCGACCACATGAACCTCTGCTCTTTTTGGTCCTTGTCCGCTCCGCCTATCGGAGGAAGCTTGATGGGGGGGTATTCGCCGGTCAATTCGAGATGGCGTTCTGATCCGGTTCCGCTGATATCTGCCAAACCCGGCAGTACATCCGGGCCGGTCACGCAGGTCCACGGATCAAGTTTAAGCCATTCTTCGGTTCCGGAGAACTCGTCGGGGACGATCAGTTCAAGTCCCGAACGCGACCAGCGGAATCGGTCGAAGATCAACCCCCGTATGAGCAAGAAGGAGCGCGCGTATGGCTCCTTCGTCGCTCTCTCGAGGATGATCTCATCTCCGGCGGCGCAGGTCGGGACCGGCATGTAGATCTCGCTCGGCATCCGGATGTCCGGCAGCGAAGCCGTCGTGCCCGTGGAAGCATCGTGCACGAAGTAGGTCCCGAAGCTGTTCGCGAGGGCGAGATCGCCGTTCAGGGCTAGCGGAACTTCGGTCTCAGCGACATTGCCTATGTAGACGCGGTTGTCGAGTTTCTCCTTCACGAAGATGATAGAGACGCACAGAACCAGTATAGCGAGCACCCGCGACGGCCAGTTTTTGAAAATTCGACTGATCATGGCACTTCGAGACCGGAACCTTCCTTAAGAAATTCTATCGGCCCGAAAAATCTTACAGATTTGTCAAGCCGGCAAGAAAAATACCTTGAATTGGCCGTCGAAAGCGCCTCGATTTTCTTTTCCCTGTATCGTCATCGGTTGAATGCGCCGCGCCGCGGTCCAACCGTGGAGTACGTCCCCATCCTTTGTCTCTTCAGTTCTGGCGATGTAAACTGAACTGGGGCGTGTTCCGCCAAACTTCGCGGCTGTCTGTGCTTGGAGCATCGCCGTCATGGCGGTTGATGCAGCATTTGGCGACGCCGCGCCTGCAGAGCGACCCGTGCCATATGGCAACAGGGAAAGCACTATTGCGATCAATGCGGTGCGCGGAAAGCTAGGCATGGCATCCATTTCGGTTCCTCCACGAGGTATGTCGAAAAGCCTGCACATGCAGAGGGCAACCAGAAGAAGTGGCGCTGCCGCTCTACAGATCTTGTGTCATATTACATATTTTCGTACACCGAGGTTGATCTGGATCAAGACTGATAAGTTCAGTTTCAGATCTCCCAGCGAGGGTGGTGGGCTCGGCCGTGGCGCGCCGCAACCCTGTGCGCCGAACCCGCAATGCGCCGCACTGCCAGACATTTGTTCATGCAACGGATCACTTTCTGCGACTTGTAGGAATGCGGGTTCTGGGGAAGCTTGCGAATGAATCCCAGGCCACTGTAGGAACCGGAGAAGTGCCGTTCTTGAAGCTCCTCGGTGCTGCTACGAACAATCGCTTTGTCCGCACAGCAGGCGCCGAAACTTTGAGCAACGGACGTCTGGTTCTCGCCCACTTGCGAAGATCGACAGGGCTCCAGCCGATGGCCTTGAAGTTGGTTTGAGTCCTCCGAGTTTGGCGCAAGTGATCGCCGCTCCCCCCTCACTGATTTGTCCGTCGACAAATCGGTGCGCGCCTGCCTGCCCCGGCGGCGCGAGACGCGCCCGCCAGGCAGGCGCGCACCGATTACGGAGCCGTCGGGAAGGCTTGGGGCCCCTCGCCCTCCGCGCTCGCGCGCTTCGGGCGACCGGATCGCGCGGGGCGGTGCCCCGCTGGGGCGATCCGGGGGTGTGGGTGGGGCGGTTTTTTTCCGGGGCCGGGTCGGTGGTGCGGGTCGGAGCCGGGTCAGGCCGGTTTGGGGCGGCTGAGGGTCCGGCCCACGGCGTCCTGCCAGCCGGCGTATTTGGCGGCGCGGCGGCCCTCGTCCATCGCCGGCTCGAAGCGGCGGTCGAGGGACCAGGTTCGGGCGAAGTCCGCGCGGCGGGGGATAGAGGCCGGCGCGCATGCCGGCGAGCCAGGCGGCGCCCAGCGCCGTGGTCTCGAGCACCTTCGGGCGGTCGACGGGGGCGCCGAGGATGTCGGCGAGGCTCTGCATCGTCCAGTCGGACGCGCTCATGCCGCCGTCGACGCGGAGCGTGGCGTCGCCGATATCGGCGCCGGTCGCGGCCCAGTCGTCGCGCATCGCCTCGTAGAGATCGCGGGTCTGGAAGGCGACGCTCTCGAGGGCGGCGCGGGCGAATTCCGCCGGACCGGTGCCGCGGCTGAGGCCGTAGATGGCGCCGCGGGCCTCGGCATCCCACCAGGGCGCGCCGAGGCCGGTGAAGGCCGGGACGAGGTAGATCTGCTGGTCGGGGTCGGCCTGTTCGGCGAGGGCTTGCGTCTCGCTGGCGTGGCGGATGATCTTCAGGCCGTCGCGCAGCCATTGCACCACGGCGCCGGCGATGAAGATCGAGCCTTCGAGCGCGTAGGTGGGCTTGCCGTCGAGCTGGTAGGCGATGGTGCCGAGCAGGCGGTTGCGGCTGGTGACAAGGGTGTCGCCGGTGTTCAGCAGCGCGAAGCAGCCGGTGCCGTAGGTGGATTTGAGCATGCCCGGCTCGAAGCAGGCCTGGCCGACGGTGGCCGCCTGCTGGTCGCCGGCGATGCCGAGGATGGGGATCTCGCGGCCGAAGAGGTCGGCGCGGGTCATGCCGAACTCCGACGCGCTGTCGCGGACTTCCGGAAGCATGGCGAGGGGGATGTCGAGGAGGGCGCAGATGTCTTCGTCCCAGCGGCCCTCGCGGATGTTGTAGAGCAGCGTGCGGGCGGCGTTGGTGGCGTCGGTGACGTGGGAGGCGCCGCCGGTGAGCTTCCAGACGAGGTAGCTGTCGACGGTGCCGAAGAGAAGCTCGCCGCGGGCGGCCCTTTCGCGGGCGCCCTCGGCCTGGTCGAGGATCCATTTGAGCTTGGTGCCGGAGAAGTAGGGGTCGAGGATGAGGCCGGTGCGCTCGGTGACCATCGGCTCATGGCCGGCGGCGCGCAGGCTCGCGCAGATCTCGGCGGTGCGGCGGTCCTGCCAGACGATGGCGTTGTGGAGCGGCTGGCCGGTCTTCGCGTCCCAGACGAGGGTGGTCTCGCGCTGGTTGGTGATGCCGATGGCGGCGATGTCGCCGGGCCGGAGGGCGGCGCGCTCGATGGCGGCGCGGCAGGTGGCGGCGGTGGTGGACCAGATGTCGGCGGGATCGTGCTCGACCCAGCCGGAGCGGGGGAAGTGCTGCGGGAATTCCTCCTGGGCGGAGGCGCGGATGGCGAGATCGGCGTCGAAGACGATCGCCCGGCTCGAGGTGGTGCCCTGGTCGATGGCGAGAATGTGGCTCATGGGGTCTCCTCCGCTGGCTCGCCGGCTGGCGCGGCGTTTGGGTCCGGTTTAGCCGCCCGTGGTCGCGGCGTCACCTGCCCGCGCCGGGTCGGGGGGCCGCGCGCTGCATTCTTGTCAGCAAACCGCGCGGGGGCTAGGGTTTCGCGTCGCCGCCTCCAGGTATTCATGGCCCAGAACTTCCGTCATTCCGAGATCCTGACCCTCGCGCGGCAGACCGGCAAGGTCACGGTCGAGGATCTGGCGGCGAAGTTCGGCGTCACCGCCCAGACGATCCGGCGCGACCTGACCGAGCTTTGCGACATCGGGCAGCTGGCGCGGGTGCACGGGGGGGCGACGATCCCCTCGGGGGTGATCGCGCTCGGCTACGAGGATCGCCGCAGCCTCGCCTCGGCCGAGAAGGACGCGATGGCGCGGATGGTGGCGGCGCAGATCCCCGACGGGGTGTCGATCTTCATGAACATCGGCACGACCACCGAGGCGGTGGCGCGGGCACTCCTCAAGCACCGCAACCTGATGGTGGTGACCAACAACCTCAATGTCGCGAACATCCTCGCCACCTCGCCCAATTGCGAGGTGATCGTGGCGGGCGGCATCCTGCGGCGGTCGGACGGGGCGCTGGTGGGGGACGTGACGGCCGAGTTCATCGGCCAGTTCAAGGTGGACTACGCTGTCATCGGCTCGGCGGCGGTCGATCCGGACGGCAGCCTGCTCGACTACGATTTCCGCGAGGTGCGGGTCGCGCAGGCGCTGATCAAGAATGCCCGCAAGAGCTATCTCGTGGCCGATTCGACCAAGTTCAACATGGCCGCCCCGGTGCGGATCGCGAGCCTCGCCGATCTCGACGGCTTCTTCACCGACGTGACGCCACCGAAGAGCATCGTGCGGCTCTGCGCCGACAACGATGTCTTCATCCGCACGGTCGAGCATGCGGCGCGCCCGCGCTGAGGACGCTCGCGCGATCCTGAATTGATCCGGGTCATTACGCCGTCACGAATCCGTGGCATTTTCGTGACGTTGCGGGCAACCCGCCCGCCGGACCGGAGGGAAAGTCACCGACATGCACAAGACTATGCGCGCCGCCGTCGTCACCGAGCTCGGCAAGCCCCTCGACATCCGCGAGATCGACCGCCCCGAACCGGGGCCGGGGCAGATCCTCGTGCGGGTGATGGCCTCGGGCGTCTGTCACACCGACCTGCACGCGGTGAGCGGCGACTGGCCGGTGAAGCCCACGCCGCCCTTCATTCCCGGCCACGAAGGCGTGGGCGAGGTCGCGGCGGTGGGTGCGGGCGTCGTGGGCGTGAAGGAGGGCGACCGGGTCGGCGTGCCCTGGCTCTACACCGCCTGCGGGCATTGCGAGCATTGCGTCGGCGGCTGGGAGACGCTGTGCGAGAGCCAGCAGAACACCGGCTATTCGGTGAACGGCGGTTTCGCGGATTACGTGCTGGCCGATCCCGATTTCGTCGGCCACCTGCCCGACAAGCTCGATTTCGGCGGTGCCGCCCCGGTGCTCTGCGCCGGGGTGACGGTCTACAAGGGCCTGAAGGAGACCGAGGTCAAGCCCGGCCAGTGGGTGGCGATCTCCGGCATCGGCGGGCTGGGCCACATGGCGGTCCAGTATGCCCTGGCGATGGGGATGCGGGTCGTCGCGGTCGACGTGGCCGACGACAAGCTTGCCCTCGCCCGGAGCCTCGGCGCCGAGGCGGTGGTGAATGCGCGCACCGCCGATCCGGTCGACTGGATCACCCGCGAGATCGGCGGCGTGCACGGCGCGCTGGTGACGGCCGTCAGCACCGAGGCCTTCCACCAGGCGATCGGGATGCTGCGCCGTCACGGCACGCTGTCGCTGGTCGGGCTGCCGCCGGGGACCTTTCCGACGCCGATCTTCGAGGTGGTGCTGAAGCGGCTGACGATCCGCGGCTCGATCGTCGGCACGCGGCTCGACCTGACCGAGGCGCTGGCCTTCGCCGGCGAGGGAAAGGTGGCGGCGCATTTCAGCTGGGACAAGCTCGACAACGTCAACGGGGTGTTCGACCGGATGCGGGCGGGGCAGATCGACGGGCGCGTGGTGCTCGACCTGCACTGACCTGCGCCGGCCGGCGTCTTCCGGGCCTTGCCATCGGCGCGGAATCCGCGAAGCTTCCGGGGGGACGGAACCGGGGAGGGCGCGCGATGGCCGAGTACGACAGGATCCTGATCACCGGGGCGGCGGGCAGCCTCGGCGGCCATCTGCGCACGGGCCTTGCGCACCTCGCAGGCACGCTCCGGCTGGCCGATATCCGGCCGATGGGAAAGGCGGCGGCGCAGGAGGAACTCGTCGAGGTCGATCTGGCGGACCGTGAGGCTGCGTTTGCCGCGGTGGAGGGCTGCGATGCGGTGCTGCACTTCGCCGGACACCCCCGCGAGCAGAGCTTCGACGAGATCCTCGCGGATACGCTGCCGGCCGCCTACAACGTCTTCGAGGCGTCGCGGCGCTTCGGGGTGAAGCGCGTGGTCTATGCAAGCTCGATCCATGCGGTGGGCTTTCACGACGTCGATGCGGTGCCCGATACCGAGGTGCGACATCGGCCCGACACGTTCTACGGCCTGACCAAGACCTTCACAGAGGATCTTGCCAGCCTCTACTGGGACAAGTTCGGGCTGGAATGCGTCTGCCTGCGCATCTGCTCGTGCTTTCCCGAGCCGGCGGACCGGCGGATGCTCTGGTCGTGGCTGTCCTTCGCGGACTGCGTGCGGCTGACCGAGGCGGCCCTCACCGCACCGCGTGTCGGCTTCTCGGTGATCTACGGCACCTCGGACAACGCGCAGAAGGGGGTCTCGAACGCCCGCGCGAGCCATATCGGCTTCCGGCCGCGGGACAGTGCGGACGGCTTCGCGGCGGCAGTGCGGGCCGGGACCGAACGGCCCGATCCGACCGGGCTGGTCTCGAAGGTGGTGGGCGGCGGTTTCGCGACAACGGGTCATCCGGATGACAAGCACTGACGTCCTGATCTGCGGTGGGGCGGTCACCGGCTGCGCCGTGGCGCACTACCTGACCGACTCCGGTTTCGACGGCTCGGTCACGGTGATCGAGGCCGATCCGACCCACGCCCGCGCGGCGACGGCGCTGTCGGCGAGCGGGATCCGGCAGCAATTCTCGACGCCGCTCAACATCCGGCTCTCGGCCTTCGGGCTCAGCGTGATCCGCGATTTCGGGCTCGACTTCACCGAAGCCGGCTATCTCTATCTCGCCGGAACCGAGGCGCAGGCGGCGCATCTCCGGGCGCGGCATGCCGCGCAGCGCGCCGAGGGGGCCGATGTGGTGCTGCTCGCGCCCGACGATCTCGCCGCGCGCTTCCCTTCCCTTGAGACCGGCGGGATCCTGCTCGCGGCGCTCGGGCTCTCCGGCGAGGGCTGGTTCGACGGCGTCGGGATGATGCAGGCCTTTCGCGACCGCAGCCGGAACCGGGGCGTGCGCTATCTCGCCGACCGGGTGACGGGTCTCGAGCGGACCGGCGGGCGGGTCGCCGCGGCGCGTCTTGCCTCGGGCGACCGCATCGCCTGCGGGGTCTTCGTCAATGCCTCGGGCGGTGCGGGTGCCGATGTGGCGAAGATGGCAGGGATCGCGCTGCCGGTCGAGCGGCGCAAGCGCACGGTGTTCTGCTTCGACGCCGCAAGACCGCCGCGCGGTCCGCTGCCGCTCGTGATCGACCCGACGGGCATCTGGTTCCGGCCGGAGGGCGGCCGCTTCATCGCCGGCGGCCCGCCGGCGCCGGACCGGGCCGTCGGGGCCGACGATTTCGAGCCGGACCACGGGCTCTGGGAATCGGTGGTCTGGCCCGCGCTCGCGGCGCGCTCGCGGCATTTCGAGGCGCTGCGGCTCTCGGGGTTCTGGGCCGGCCATTACGACATGAACACCGTCGATGCCAACGTGATCGTCGGACCGCATCCGGAGGTGCCGAACTTCCTCTTCGCCAACGGGTATTCCGGCCACGGCCTGCAGCAGGCCGCCGGGATCGGGCGCGGCCTCGCGGAATGGATCGCCCATGGCCGATGGATCAGCCTCGACCTCGATTCCCTCGGCTTCGCGCGGCTGGCCGGTCCGGCGGCACCCCGCGAAACCGCCGTGATCTGATGGAGGTCTTCGCGGCGCTCGACGCCACCTGGCCCGCCGCGGAGACGCGTATCCTCGACGGCTGGCTGATCCGGCGCGGCGATGGCGGGGGCCAGCGGGTCTCGGCGGCGCGGCGGCTGGCGCCGGAGGCCGATGTGGCGGTGGCCGAGCGCGGGATGGCGGCGCTGGGGCAGGCACCGCTCTTTCAGGTCCTCCCCGGCCAGGACGATCTCGCGGCGGCGCTCGGCGCGCGCGGCTACCGCCCGCACGACCCGACCGTGATCCTCGAGACGGAGATCGCCGCCCTCGCGCTCCCCGCCTGCGACGAGCGCACCATCTTCTGCGACGGCCCGCTCGCGGTGATGGCGGCGATCTGGTCGGCCGGGGGCATCGGCCCCGAACGCCTTGCGGTGATGGCCCGGGCGACCGGCCCGAAGACCTGGCTGATGGGGCGGCTCGGCGACCGGCCCTCGGGCTGCGCCTTCGTGGCGCTCGCCGGCGATACCGCGATGCTCCACGCGCTCGAGATCGATCCCGCCGCCCGCCGCAACGGCCTCGGGGCGCGCCTGACCCGGGCGGCGGCGACCTTCGGGGCGCGCCGGGGGGCGACCCGCCTCGCCCTCGCCGTGACGGCGGCCAATGCCCCGGCCCGCGCGCTCTACGAGGGCTTGGGCATGGCGGAGATCTCGCGCTATCACTACCGGGTGGCGCCCTGAGCAGCGGGAGAAAGCCGGGATGGACAAGCCGACAGCCCTCGATCTCGCGGAGGTCGATCCGCTGCCCGACGAGATCCGGCGCTATTTCGAGATCTGCCGGGAGAAGCTCGGCCTCGTGCCGAACGTGCTGCGGGCCTATGCCTTCGACATCCCCAAGCTCGAAGCCTTCAGCGCCTTCTACAACGAGCTGATGCTCGGCGAGAGCGGGCTCTCGAAGCTCGAGCGCGAGATGATCGCCGTGGCGGTCTCGGCGGAGAACCGGTGCTTCTACTGCCTCGTCGCCCACGGTGCGGCGCTCCGCACGCTGTCGGGTGATCCGGCGCTGGGGGAGATGATCGCGATGAACTATCGCGTGGCGCCCCTCGATGCCCGCCAGCGCGCCATGCTCGACTTCGCGGTGCTGGTGACGACGGCGAGCGCGACGATCGGGGAGGGCGACCGGCAGGCGCTGCGCGATGCGGGTTTTTCGGAGCGCGACATCTGGGACATCGCCGCCGTGGCGAGCTTCTTCAACATGTCGAACCGGATGGCGAGTGCCGTGGCCATGGTGCCGAACGCGGAGTATCATGCGCAGGCGCGCTGAGCGGCGGCTCAGGCCGGCCAGTCGTCCGGGCCGACCTCGCGGAAATGCGCCACCAGATAATCGACGAAGGCGCGCAGCTTCGGCTGCGGAAACGGCCCCTCGGGAAACACCGCGTAGATTCCGAGCGCCTCGGGGGCGGCGCCCGGCAGCAACTCGACGAGCCCGCGGGCCGCGAGATCGCCGCCGGTGATGAAGCTCGGCACCAGCACGATCCCCAGCCCGGCCTCGACCGCCATCATCAGCGCCTCGCCGTTGTTCGCCGTGAGGCGCCCGCCGACCCGCACCTGCCGCTCCTCGCCCGAGGCGGTGCGCAGGCGCCAGAAATTGCCGGTGGCGAGGTTGGAATAGTGCAGGAGCGTGTGCTGCGCGAGATCGTCGATCGCCGACGGCAGGCCGTGCCGCGCGACATAATCCTCCGAGGCCACCAGACGCATCCGCGCCTCGGCGAGCTTGCGGGCGCGGAGCGAGCTGTCCTCCAGCACGCCGATCCGGATCGCGAGATCGAAGTTCTCGGCGACCAGTTCCACGAAGCGGTCGTCGAGCACCATGTTGATCGCGACTTCGGGGTATCTGCAGAGAAAGCCTGCGACCGCCGGCGAGACATGCTTGACGCCGAAGCTCACGGGCACCGAAATCCTGAGCGAGCCGCGCGGGCTGGCCTGCATCGAGGTGACCATCTCGTCGGCGTCGGCGGCATCCTTGAGGACGGTGCGGGAGCGATCGTAATACGCAAGGCCGAGATCGGTTGGATTCACCCTGCGGGTGGTGCGGGTCAGGAGTCGCACCCCGAGGCGGGTCTCGAGCGAGGAGACCGATTTCGACACGGCGGACTTGGAGACGCCGAGCTTGCGCGCGGCCTCCGTGAAGCCGCCGCAATCGACGACCTGCACGAAAGCCTCCATTTCCGACAGACGGTCCATCCTGCTCCGCCCCGACTGTTTCTTTTTTAGAAACTACAACGCCGGTGCGTGCGAGGTCAATTGCCGCCGGTCACGAACAGGAGCGCAACTGCCTGTCGTAGCGGACCGCCCAGTTCTGCACGTCGCGGGCCACGCCCGGCAACCAGCTCTTGCGGTTGTAGGTGCCGCGCGAGAAGCCGGCGAAACCCTCGTGATAGGCGAGGTACTGGTTGTAGGCGTCGTAATGCGCCACGCCGTTCACCTGGGCATTGCGGCTCATGTACCAGCCGATGAAGTCCGAGGCGTCGTTGAAATTGGTGCGATCGGCCCGGCCGCGCCCGGTCTCCTTGAGATACATCGCCCAGGTCCCGTCGATGGCCTGGGAATAGCCGAGCGCCGAGGAGCGCGGAACCTTGCGCGAGAAGATGCCGCTGCCGACCTTCTTCATCGGCCGCGCATCATGCACGAAGCTCGAATTCGCGGGCGATGGTCGCCATCTGCACCGAAACCGGGATGCCCCACTTGGCTTCGGTGCGCTCCATCGCATCGAACCAGTGCGGGCGTTCCGACTTCATGCGGCACGCATCGGTGACCGAGGAGGGTGGTTTGTTGTTGCTGCACGCAGCGAGTGCGAGAACCGCAACGAGAAGCGCCAGTTTCCCGGCTCGTTTCTTGCCTGTCATCATGTACCTGCTCGCGTGTCTTGATGCACGTCAGGTCCTAAAATGCCACAAATCTGCGGCGACACAAGCAAAACTCAGATAAAATATGCCAGAAGGGCCGGAATGGCGGCTACGGACATCAGCGTCGAGACGACGACAAGTCCCGCAACGTCGTCGGCGCGGGCCTTGTACTTCGCCGCCAGCATGTAGGACGTGACCGCGACCGGCGTCGCCACCTGCAGCACGAGAACCGCCAGCGCCACTGGCGGCAGGCCGAAATACTCCCCCACGAACAACGGGATGGCGACGCAGATCGCGAATTTCAGCAGGCAGAGCCAGGTCGCGCGGCCGAGGGATTGCGGCTGGAGCCGGAAGATCGCGACGCCCAGCGTGACCAGCATCAGCGGGATCGCCATCTGCCCGACCAGATCGAGCGAGGCCCCGGCCCAGTCCGGTACCTGCCAGCCCATCACGAGAAAGATGCTGCCGAGGACCGTGCCCCAGACCAGCGGTTCCTTGAACGCCGAGACCGGCGAGCCGCCGCCAGACACCACCCAGACACCGAAGGTGAAGGAGAACACCGCCATCACCGCGAAGACCACCACGGCGACGTCGAAGCCGGTCTGGCCGAAGGCGAAGAGCGCGATCGGCAGGCCGATATTGCCGGTATTGCCGAAGGTCAGCGGCGCCCAGAAGGTCGGCATGTCGAGGCCGAGCAGCCGTACCAGCCCCCACATCACCGCGCCGACCGAGAGATAGGCGACGATGGCCGCGACCACGGTGTCGCGCAGCACCAGCGGGTCGACCTCCGAGCGGGTCAGCGCCATGAAGATCAGGCAGGGGATCGAGACGGTCATCGACAGGCGGGTGACGAACTCGACGTCGTAGGCCCAGCCGAGGCGAACCCAGTAAAACCCGATCAGCGCAAGGAAGAACACCGGCGCCACGATCTGCAGCACCTGAAACACGAGATCCATGGACAGGTCCGGGGGTTAACGATAAGCGCACAAGCCGGGAGCGCGTCTCTCCCGCGATGTGGACAAAAAGTCAACCGATCTGTATGATGCAGTGCGGCACGGTAAATTCGGACCCGACGACGACATGATGAAGTCTTCTGCGAAATTCGGTCTGGGGCAGGTGGTCCGGCACAGGATCCATCCCTTCCGCGGTGTTGTCTTCGATGTCGACCCGTCGTTCAACAACACCGACGAATGGTGGGAATCGATCCCCGAAGAGAACCGGCCGAACAAGGACCAGCCCTTCTACCACCTGCTCGCCGAGAACGAGACATCGTATTACGTGGCCTATGTCTCGGAGCAGAACCTCGTGCGCGACGACAGCGGCGAGCCGGTCGATCACCCCGAGGTCGCCGAGATGTTCGGCAATCTCCGCGAGGGCGGCCGCTACGAGGTCGACAGCCACCTGCACTGAAATTACGAGGGCGCCGGAGCGGTCTCGCGCCGACAGGCGCTCGTCCCGCCTTACCCGGCGGCGATTGCGGCTCGGCCAGCCAGCAAACCGGATCGACCCGATCCGCGACGGCGGACGGGGCCACCGGATCGCCCCGCGCGAATACGGGGCCTCTGCCGGGACGCGTGTCCTTCCGGAGCGGTCTGAAAAATACCTTTCCGAATCAGGGTGTTGCCTCCGGGCCTCGTCGAGGCCGGTGTTTCTGGCGGCACCGACACTTCAATAGCCGATCGCGCAGCCGTCCTTGCGGGGGTCGCTCGCCCCGATCAGCACGCCGGTCTGCGGCTCGATGCGGATCGCCTGCGCCCCGCCGATCGGTGTCTCGGGACGGACGATATCGTGGCCCATCGCCGTCAGTTCGGCCGCGATCGCGTCGGAATAACCGGTCTCCAGCCGCAGCCCGTCGACGTCCCGGAACGCCCGCGGCGTGTCGATGGCTTCCTGCGGGTCCATGCCGAAATCGAGCAGGTTGCTCACGAGCCGCACATGCCCGGCCGGCTGATAGGCGCCGCCCATCACGCCGAAGGGCATCACGAGCCTGCCCTCGTGGCGCAGCATCGCCGGGATGATCGTGTGCATCGGCCGCTTGCCGCCAGCCGCCTCGTTCGGATGGCCTTCCGTGAGGTTGAACCCGGCCCCGCGGTTCTGGAAGTTGATGCCGAATTGCGACGAGGCGAGCCCCGAGCCGAAATCCTTGAATACCGAATAGATCAGCGAGACCGCCATCCGGTCGCGGTCCACCACGGTCAGATAGACCGTCTCCTTGTGCACCGCCTCGGCCTGCGCGGGAAGCTCCGCCACCCGGCGTTTCGGGTCGATCAGCCCGGCAAGGCGGCGCGCGGTGTCGTCCGAGAGCATGTGATCGAGGCGGAGTGGCCCGGCCTCCGGATCGGCGATGAACCGGTTGCGCGCATCATAGGCCAGCGTCGCCGCCTCGGCCTCGAGATGGATGCGCGCGGCCCCGAGCGGGTCGAGGCCGGCCACGTCGAAGTGCGACAGGATCTTCGCCATCAGGAGCGCCGTCGCCCCGTGGCCGTTCGGCGGAAGCTCGACGATCTCGTGGTCGCGGTAGGGCCCCGAGATCGGCTCGACATAGGTGCAGGCGGTTGCGGCGAAATCATCGAGCGTGTGGCAACCCCCGAGCGCCCGCAGCGAGCCGACCATGTCCTCGGCCACCTCGCCCGCGTAGAACCCGGCGCGCCCCTCTGCCGCGATCCGCCGCAGCACCTCCGCCTGTCCGGGCGCCCGAAAGAGCGCCCCGACGGGCAGCGGCTTGCCGTCGTGAAGGTAGAAGCGCTTCGCATCGCCCTGCAGCGCCTGCCAGTGCCGTTCCCAGTCGAAGGCCACCCGCGGCGCCACCGGAATGCCGGCCTCGGCGTGGTGGATCGCCGGGGCGAGGCAGGCCGCGAGACCGATCCGCCCCCAATCCTCCGAGAGGCGCACGAAGGCATCGACCGCGCCGGGAACCGTGACCGCATCGGGCGTGTAGAGCGGCATGGTCGCATGTCCTGCCGCGCGAAGCCTGGCCGCGTCGAGCGCGGCCGGCGCACGGCCCGAGCCGTTCAGCCCGACGATCCGTTCCTCGCCTGCGGGCTTGAGCATCACGAAGGCATCGCCGCCGAGCCCGGTCATCGCCGGTTCGCAGAGCCCGAGCAGCACCGCCGCGGCGATCGCCGCATCGACGGCGTTGCCGCCATCCTGAAGGATGCGGATCGCCGTCTGCGCTGCCAGCGGATGCGAGGTGGCGCACATGCCGTTCAGCGAGAGTACGGGGGATCGGCCGGGTTTGTGCAGATCGCGCATCGGGTCGGGCTCCTGGGGGGCGTTGCCCGCATGAATACCCTTCGGCGCGGGTTAGGCAATCGCCAACGGCGGTGCTTGCCAAAACGGCAGGCCGTCTTCACACTGACGGCCATGGTTCAGTCCGCCGAGATCACGCCGTTTCCCGTCAAAGCCGACCGGGTCAGCTTTCATCGCACCGAGCTTGCGGTGATCCTCGGGCTCTACGGCCGCATGGTCGCCGCCGGGCACTGGCGCGATTACGGCATCTCGATGCTGAAGGACGTGGCGGTGTTCTCGGTGTTCCGGCACACGGCGGAACACCCTGTCTACCGGATCGAGAAGCGCCCGAAGCTTGCCGGAAGGCAGGGCCAGTACGCGGTGATCGGCATGGACGGCCGCATCCTGAAGCGCGGCGCCGATCTGCGCGCGGTGCTCAGGGTGCTGGACAGGAAGCTGATCCGCCCGGTCTGACTTGCGACAGCCTTTCCGGAACCGGAAAGGCCCGCCTCCTTGCGGAAGCGGGCCCGGTCTCCGGCCGTCCTGCGGTGCCTATTCGGCGGTCAGGAGCGGCGGTTTCTTCGCGGTGATCCGGGGTGCCGCGGCGGGCTCGATCTTGAGATCGAGGCGGTCGTCGGCGACCATGACCCGCACGAGACCACCCTTGGCGAGCTTGCCGAACAGCAGTTCCTCGGCGAGCGGCTTCTTGATGTTCTCCTGGATGACGCGGCCGAGCGGACGTGCGCCCATCTTGTCGTCGTAGCCCTTTTCCGCGAGCCAGTCGGCGGCTTCCGGCGAGAGCTCGATATGGACGTTGCGGTCCAGCAGCTGGGCTTCGAGCTGCAGGACGAACTTCTCGACGACCTGGACGATGATCTCCTTCGGCAGCGGCGCGAAGCTGATGATCGCATCGAGACGGTTGCGGAATTCCGGCGTGAACATCCGCTCGACGGCGGCGGTGTCCTCGCCCTCGCGCCGGTCGCGGCCGAAGCCCAGCGCCGCCTTGGCCTGTTCCTGCGCGCCGGCATTCGACGTCATGATGAGAACGACGTTGCGGAAGTCCACCGTCCGGCCGTTGTGGTCGGTCAGCTTGCCGTTGTCCATCACCTGCAGGAGGATGTTGTAGACGTCCGGATGCGCCTTTTCCATCTCGTCGAGCAGGAGGACGCAATGCGGGTGCTGGTCGACGCCGTCGGTCAGGAGGCCGCCCTGGTCGAAGCCGACATAGCCCGGCGGCGCGCCGATCAGGCGGCTGACCGTGTGCTTCTCCATGTACTCGGACATGTCGAAGCGCAGCAGTTCGACGCCGAGCGTGCTGGCGAGCTGCTTGGCCACCTCGGTCTTGCCGACACCGGTGGGGCCGGTGAAGAGGTAGTTGCCGATCGGCTTCTCGGGTTCGCGCAGGCCGGCGCGGCTGAGCTTGATCGCCGAGCTGAGCGCCTCGATCGCCTTGTCCTGGCCGAAGACGACCCGCTTGAGCGCCCCTTCGAGATCCTTGAGCACCTCGGCGTCGTCCTTGGAGACGTTCTTCGGCGGGATGCGGGCGATCTTTGCGACGACGGCCTCGATCTCCTTGGTGCCGATGGTCTTGCGCCGCTTGCTCTCGGGCAGCAGGTGCTGCGCGGCGCCCGCCTCGTCGATCACGTCGATCGCCTTGTCGGGCAGCTTGCGGTCATGGATGTAGCGCGCGGAGAGATCGACAGCGGTCTTGATCGCGTCAAGGGTGTAGCGGATGTCGTGATGCTCCTCGAAATAGGGCTTGAGGCCCTTGAGGATCTTGAAGGCATCCTCGACCGAGGGCTCGTTCACGTCGATCTTCTGGAACCGGCGGCTGAGGGCACGGTCCTTCTCGAAGTGCTGGCGGTATTCCTTGTAGGTGGTCGAGCCCATGCAGCGCAGGCTGCCGGACTGGAGCGCGGGCTTGAGCAGGTTCGACGCGTCCATCGCGCCGCCGCTGGTCGCACCGGCGCCGATCACGGTATGGATCTCGTCGATGAAGAGGATGGCGTCGGGATGCGCCTCGAGTTCCTTCATGACCGCCTTGAGGCGCTCCTCGAAATCGCCGCGATAGCGGGTTCCGGCGAGCAGGGCACCCATGTCGAGCGAGAAGATGGTGGTGTCGGACAGGACGTTGGGGGTCTCGCCGTCAACGATCTTGCGGGCGAGACCTTCGGCGATCGCCGTCTTGCCGACGCCGGGATCGCCCACGAGGAGCGGATTGTTCTTGCGACGGCGGCACAGCACCTGGATGCAGCGCTCGACCTCGTGCTCGCGTCCGATCAGCGGATCGACATCGCCGATCTCGGCCTTGGCGTTGAGATCTACACAGTACTTCTGCAACGCGGATTCGTCGGACTCCTTGCCGCCCTCCTTGGCGGCCTTCGGCTCGGCGGCCGTCGCCTCGGCGCCCTTCACCGGGCGCGGTTCGCCGAAGGCCGGATCCTTGGCGACGCCATGGCTGATGTAGTTGACCGCGTCGTAGCGGGTCATGTCCTGTTCCTGCAGGAAATAGGCCGCGTGGCTCTCGCGCTCGGCGAAGATCGCGACGAGCACGTTGGCGCCGGTCACCTCGGCGCGGTTCGAGCTCTGGACATGGATCGCGGCGCGCTGGATCACCCGCTGGAAACCGGTGGTCGGCGCGGCCTCGGAGCCCTCGATGTCGGAGACGAGCGCGTCGAGTTCGTCGTCGAGAAAGGCGACGATCGTCTTGCGAAGTGTCTCGACGTCCACCCCGCAGGCTTTCATCACCCGCGCCGCATCCGGCTCGTCAATCAGGGCAAGCAGCAGGTGCTCGAGGGTCGCAAGTTCGTGCTTGCGCTGATTGGCGTGGCCGAGCGCGTTGTGGATGGCGGCTTCGAGGGTACTCGAGAAAGAGGGCATTCTCTGCGTCCTTCCGGTCTGAACCTGCCGACCCCGGGGAGGCCGGCCTGGGCAAGATGTCTCCAGTCCTACCCGCTACCCGTTAAACTTCGGTTTTGTTCGCCATTCTTCAAGGGCGATTATGCCTGCGGTTCAGAAAGAGGGCAAAACGTTTCGTTGAAGGAAGGCTGCCTTCTTCCGGAAAATGCGGCGCATGCTCAGAAAGCGTCCTTTCTGCGCCGTATCTCGGCGAAAACTGCGGCATCATCCTCTCCGGCCATGCCGAGGCGGGCCTTCAGGTCGGGGTCACCGGCGCGCAGGAACGGGTTTGTCGCCCGCTCGACGCCGAGTTTCGACGGGACGGTCGGGCGGCCGACGCGGCGCAGGGCGGCTATCTCTGCCGCACGTTCGCGCAGTGCGGGATTTGCATCGTCGATGGAGAGCGCAAAGCGCAAATTCGAACTCGGTGTATTCATGCCCCGTGAAGACATCGGTGTTGTCGGGAAGTGCGGCCATCCGGCTCAGGCTGTCCCACATCTGGGCGGCGCTGCCCTCGAAAAGCCGTCCGCAACCCATGGTCATGAGGCTGTCAGCGGAAAAGAGCGCGTGATCGTCGGCGAAATGATAGGCGATGTGGCCGACGGTGTGCCCGGGCACGTCGATCACCTCGGCGACGGCTTCGCCGATCCGGACCGTGTCGCCCGGAGCCAGCGCGGTATCCAGCGGCGGGAGACGGTGACTGTCCGCCGCGGCGCCGACGACGCTGGACCCGTACCTCTCGCGCAGGCGCTCGACGCCTTCGACATGGTCGCCGTGGTGATGGGTGATCAGGATGGTGTCGAGCCCCCAGCCACGCTCGTCGAGAGCGGCCTCTATCGGCGCAGCCTCGGGGGCGTCGACAAGGCCGACGGCACCGGTCGCACCGTCGCGCAGGAGGTAGGCGTAGTTGTCGCTGCGACACGGGACGGTGACGATCTCGAGCGTCATGGGTTCCTCCTGATGCGATGCGCTTGGCTGCAGTCTGTCGGATCGGCTAGAGTCACGCAATGCATCTGGATGTGCGTGACTTGCGTGGGTTCTACTATCAGACGCGCCTCGGGCGCTCGGCGCAGCGTGCACTTCAGGCTGCGATCGGCGGTCTCTGGTCCGACACGCACGGCCTGATCGTCGCGGGCTACGGCTTCGCGGCGCCGGTGATGCGACCATTCCTGCGCGACAGCCGGGCCGTCATCAATCTGATGCCCGCACAGCAGGGCGTCATGCCGTGGCCCGCGGGCGGGGACAATCTCTGCGCGCTGGTCGAGGAGACGGACTGGCCGATCGAGGCGGGGATCCTCGATCGCATCATCGTGCTCCATGGTCTCGAGACCTGCGATCGCCCCGATGCGCTCCTCGACGAGATCTGGCGGGTGCTGTCTCCGGGCGGCCGCGTGCTCTTCGTGGTTCCCAATCGCAGCGGTCTCTGGGCGCAGCGCGATGCCACGCCCTTCGGCTTCGGCAGACCCTACAGCATCGGCCAGCTCGAGACGCTTCTCTCGGGCAACCGCTTCGTGGCCGAGCGCCACGCGACGGCGCTCTATGCCCCGCCGTCGCATCGCCGGTTCTGGCATCAGACCGCGCATTTCTGGGAGGGTTACGGCCGGCGGTTCCGTCCGCTGTTCGGTGCCGGCGCCCTGGTGGTGGAGGCCTCCAAGCAGGTGTTCGCCCGGCCCGAATCCCGCAGGCCGAGGCTGACCGTTCCGGGTCCGCTGGACATGCTCGAGGGGCTTGCCGGGCCGGTGCACGAGCCGGTTCGCGGGCGCGGTGTCGTGGCGGCCGATCCCTCCGAAATGCCCTTGTTTTCGGGGTCGCGACCGCGCTGACGCCGAGGCTCGGATCATCGCCCCCCTGCGTATTGCCATGCACCATTCCCTCTGCTATCACCGCGCCGGTTTTGGCGGGGGAGCAGCCTGCGCCGGGGGACAAACGCGGCCCGCCGCCAAGGCGGGCTTTGCTCAATCGAAAGGGTGTTCGTGTCCAGCTCCGCATCTTTGACCTCGGGAGTGGCTGGACGTTATGCCACCGCCCTTTTCGAGATCGCCAGGGAAGCCAAGACTTTAGATGCCCTCGAGGCAGATCTGGACGCCCTTTCGGCCGCACTTGAGGCCAGTTCCGACCTTCGCGACATGATTTCGTCACCGATCTACACCCGCGAGCAGCAGGCCGCGGCGATCGGTGCCATCGCCGAAAAGCTGGGACTGGGCCAGCAGACCTCGAACACGCTCGGGCTGATGGCGCACAACCGGCGGCTCTTCGTCGTGCCGGCAATGATCGACCAGATCAGGGCGCTGATCGCGGATGATCGGGGCGAAGTGTCCGCGGAAGTCACATCCGCCGTGGCGCTCTCCGATGCGCAGGTCAAGGCGCTGTCCGAGACCATCGCCAAGGGCGCGGGCAAGGATATCAAGATGAATGTCAAGGTCGATGAGAGCCTGATCGGCGGCCTTGTGGTCCGGGTGGGCTCCCGCATGATCGACACCTCGATCCGCTCCAAGCTCGCCAATCTCCAGAATATCATGAAAGAGGTCGGATAATGACGATCCAAGCCGCTGAAATCTCCGCGATCCTCAAGGAGCAGATCAAGAACTTCGGTCAGGAGGCCCAGGTCGCCGAGGTCGGTCGCGTGCTGTCGGTCGGCGACGGGATCGCCCGCGTCTTCGGTCTCGACAACGTGCAGGCCGGCGAGATGGTCGAGTTTCCCGGCGGCATCCGGGGCATGGCGCTGAACCTCGAGATCGACAATGTCGGCGTCGTGATCTTCGGCTCCGACCGCGACATCAAGGAAGGCGACGTCGTCAAGCGCACGAAGTCGATCGTGGACGTGCCCGTCGGCAAGGCGCTGCTCGGCCGCGTCGTGGACGCGCTCGGCAACCCGATCGACGGCAAGGGCGCCATCGAGACGACCGAGCGCGCCGTCGCCGACGTCAAGGCGCCCGGCATCATCCCGCGCCGCTCGGTGCACGAGCCTATGGCCACCGGCCTCAAGGCCATCGACGCGCTGATCCCGATCGGCCGCGGCCAGCGCGAGCTGATCATCGGCGACCGCCAGACCGGCAAGACCGCCGTGGCGCTCGACGCGATCCTGAACCAGAAGGTCTACAACGACGCCGCCGGCGAGGACAAGTCGAAGAAGCTCTACTGCGTCTACGTCGCGATCGGCCAGAAGCGCTCGACGGTTGCCCAGCTCGTGCGCAAGCTCGAGGAAACCGGCGCCATGGCCTATTCGATCGTGGTCGCCTCGACCGCTTCCGAGCCGGCGCCGATGCAGTATCTCGCCCCCTATTCGGCCTGCGCGATGGCGGAGTACTTCCGCGACAACGGCATGCACGGCCTCATCATCTACGATGACCTCTCCAAGCAGGCCGTCGCCTATCGCCAGATGTCGCTGCTGCTGCGCCGCCCGCCCGGCCGCGAAGCCTATCCCGGCGACGTGTTCTATCTGCACTCGCGCCTGCTCGAGCGCGCGGCGAAGCTCAACTCCGACCACGGTTCGGGCTCGCTCACCGCGCTTCCGGTCATCGAGACCCAGGCCGGCGACGTGTCCGCCTATATCCCGACCAACGTGATCTCGATCACCGACGGCCAGATCTTCCTCGAGAGCGAGCTGTTCTACCAGGGCATCCGCCCGGCGGTGAACGTCGGCCTCTCGGTGAGCCGCGTGGGCTCCTCGGCCCAGACCAAGGCGATGAAGTCGGTGGCGGGCTCGATCAAGCTCGAGCTTGCGCAGTACCGCGAAATGGCGGCCTTCGCGCAGTTCGGCTCCGACCTCGACGCCTCGACCCAGCGCCTGCTCAATCGCGGCGCCCGCCTGGTCGAGCTTCTGAAGCAGCCGCAATATTCGCCGCTCACCAATGCCGAGCAGGTCGTCGTGATCTATGCCGGAACCAAGGGCTACCTCGACAAGCTGCCGGTGCGGGATGTCGGGCGCTTCGAGAGCGGCCTTCTGAAGCACATGCGCAACGACCACGCCGATCTGCTGAGAACGATCGACACCCAGGATCAGAAGATCGCGGGCGAGATCGAGGACAAGATCGTCGCCGTGCTGGATTCCTACTCGAAGACCTTCGCCTGACCGGACAGAGAATAGGGAGCGCGGGTCATGCCGAGCCTTAAGGACCTCAAGATCCGGATCGAGAGCGTCAAGTCGACGCGCAAGATCACCAAGGCCATGCAGATGGTCGCGGCGGCGAAGCTGCGCCGGGCGCAGGAAGCGGCGGAAAACGCGCGGCCCTATGCCGAACGCATGGAAGCCGTGCTCGGCAACCTCGCATCCGGCGTCGAAGGCAGCCCGTCCGCGCCAAGGCTCCTGGCGGGCACCGGCGGAGACCAGACGCATCTCCTTGTGGTGGCCACGTCCGAGCGCGGCCTCTGCGGCGGCTTCAACAGCTCGATCGTCAAGCTCGCGAAACTGCGCATCGAGCGACTGCGCGCCGAGGGCAAGACCGTCAAGATCCTGACCGTCGGCAAGAAGGGTCGCGACCAGCTCCGGCGCGACTATTCGGGCCTGCTTGTCGGCCATGTCGACATGACGGCCGTGAAGCGGGTCGGCTACGAGGATGCGTCCGGGGTGGCACGCGATCTGCTCCATCGCTTCAACGAGGGAGAA
Source organism: uncultured Alphaproteobacteria bacterium (assembly GCA_963825715.1). GTDB lineage: Bacteria > Pseudomonadota > Alphaproteobacteria > Rhodobacterales > Rhodobacteraceae > Amaricoccus. The sequence goes on from CAWGUH010000021.1 coordinate 359,105, forward strand.
TTCGACGTCTGTACGGTGTTCTACAGCCGCTTCCAGTCGGTGATCAGCCAGATTCCGACCGAGCGGCAGTTGATCCCGGCAACCTTCGAGCCGACCGACGGCGGAGACGCCGCATCGGGCAGCAGCGTCCAGTACGAGTACGAGCCGGAGGAAGGCGCGATCCTCGCCGACCTGCTGCCGCGGGGTGTGGCGACGCAGGTCTTCACGGCGCTCCTCGAGAACGGCGCATCCGAACAGGGTGCCCGCATGAGTGCGATGGACAACGCCACGCGCAATGCCGGCGAGATGATCGACAAGCTCACCATCCAGTACAACCGCTCGCGCCAGCAGGCGATCACCAGCGAACTCATCGAGATCATTTCGGGCGCCGAGGCGCTCTAGAAGGACGGAGAATACCGCAATGGCAAACCAGGCTGTCGGCAAGGTCACGCAGGTCATCGGCGCAGTCGTCGACGTGCAGTTCGAGGATGCCCTGCCCGAGATTCTGAACGCGCTCGAGACCGACAACAACGGTCAGCGGCTGGTACTCGAAGTGGCCCAGCATCTGGGCGAGTCGACCGTGCGCGCGGTGGCGATGGATGCGACCGAGGGGCTGGTGCGCGGTGCGAAGGTGACCGATACCGGCAGGCCGATCCAGGTTCCTGTGGGCGATTGCACGCTTGGCCGCATCCTCAACGTCGTAGGCGACCCGGTTGACGAGCAGGGGCCGGTCGAGGCCACGGAATATCGCCCGATCCACGCCCAGGCGCCGGACTTTGCCGCCCAGTCGACCGAATCCGAAATTCTCGTGACCGGCATCAAGGTGATCGATCTGCTCGCGCCCTACTCCAAGGGCGGCAAGATCGGCCTGTTCGGCGGGGCCGGCGTCGGCAAGACGGTGCTGATCCAGGAACTGATCAACAACATCGCGAAGGTGCATTCGGGCTATTCGGTGTTCGCCGGAGTCGGCGAGCGCACCCGCGAGGGCAACGACCTCTACCACGAATTCATCGAATCCGGCGTCATCAACGCCGAGGACAAGTCGAAGTCCAAGGTGGCGCTGGTCTACGGCCAGATGAACGAGCCGCCGGGTGCGCGCATGCGCGTCGCCCTGTCGGGTCTGACCCTTGCCGAGCAGTTCCGCGACCAGTCGGGAACGGACGTGCTGTTCTTCGTCGACAACATCTTCCGCTTCACCCAGGCGGGTTCCGAGGTGTCGGCGCTGCTGGGACGTATCCCCTCCGCCGTGGGCTACCAGCCGACGCTCGCCACCGATATGGGCCAGATGCAGGAGCGCATCTCCTCGACCCGCAACGGCTCGATCACCTCCGTTCAGGCCATCTACGTGCCGGCCGACGACCTTACCGACCCGGCGCCCGCGACCTCGTTCGCCCACCTCGATGCGACGACGGTTCTGAGCCGCGCCATTTCCGAGCTCGGGATCTATCCGGCGGTCGATCCGCTCGATTCAACCTCTCGCGTGCTCGATCCGCAGGTGGTGGGCGATGATCACTATCAGGTGGCGCGCGACGTGCAGGGCATCCTGCAGCGCTACAAGTCGCTTCAGGACATCATCGCCATTCTCGGCATGGATGAGCTTTCCGAAGAGGACAAGCTGACCGTCGCGCGCGCCCGGAAGATCCAGCGCTTCCTGTCGCAGCCCTTCGACGTGGCGGAAGTCTTCACCGGCTCTCCCGGTGTGCAGGTGCCTCTCGAGGACACGATCGACAGCTTCAAGCGCGTGGTGGCCGGAGAGTTCGATCACCTCCCGGAAGCGGCCTTCTACATGGTCGGCGGGATCGAGGAAGTGGTCGCCAAGGCCGAGAAGATGGCCGCGGAAGCGGCCTGAGCGGGGACAAGCAATGGCCGATACGCTGCAGTTCGATCTGGTCAGCCCCGAGCGCAAGCTCGCCTCGATGGAGGCGAGTTCGGTGCAGATCCCGGGCATGGAGGGCGACCTCACGGCAATGCCCGAACATGCCCCGCTCCTCACGACGCTGCGTCCGGGCATCGTCCGGGTCGAGGCGGGCGGCACGGTCTCGGAATACGTCGTGACGGGCGGTTTCGCGGAAATCTCGCCGGCAGCAACGTCTATCCTCGCGGAGCGTGCCGTTCCGAGGGCCGAGGTCGATGCAGCGATGCTCGACGCGCTGACCGGGGACGCCGACAAGGCGCTTGCCGAAGCCCCGGCGGAAAACGCGATGGCTGCGGCGCAGCGGGTCCGCGACGTGGCGTCCCTTCGGGCGCAGCTGGCTCTCTAGACTTCGCGGCAGGCGTTTCCGGGTTCGGTCGCGCGCAGCCGACGCCAGTGGTCATTCGGGTGGGGACACTCCCTGCGGGTATCAGCAGCCGATCCGGGCGCAGACCCTTTCGATGAAGAGCTGGTTGCCTTCGGGCAGCACCGCGACAGGCGCTTCCGCGACGGTCCCGTCGGGTGAGACGCATGTGAAGTCATGGGCCGGATCGAGGCCCTCCAGCACGCAGTCCGAGACTTCCCAGCCCGGGGGAATCGCGATCATGTCCACCGATTGCCATTTGGGGTGCCCCGTTTCGCGGAGCGTTTGGAACCGGCTCAGCAGCAGATGCGCCGTGTCGGCGACCGAGTCGCAACTCGCTCCGTGATAGGCGTTGCGGGTCCTGTCGAAATCGAACGTCATCAGGACAGCCTTGACCGCGATCGCTCTCACGTCTTCGGTGACGAAGGGGTAGGTTCCGGCTGACACCATTGCCGGGCTGTAGACGGTTTCGAGGACCGGGTCTGCGACCGGCACCAGATGGAACCGCTCCGGATCGATCCGCGGATCGTCGAAGAGCACGGCAGGGGCACCAACCACGTAGAACAGGGCGTCGATCTCGCCGTCGAGCAGTGCGTCGAGCGCTTCGGAGGTTCCGAGATCGGTGCGGGTCTCTCCCGGCGCGATCTCGGCGAGGTCGAGCACGAGGCGGGCTGTCAGCGCCGTTCCGCTGCCATCGGCACCGACCGATACACGCTGCCCCGCGAGTGCGCCCAGATCGGCAATCTCGCGGCGTGCGAGGATGTGAACCTCCTCGTTGTAGAGCGGGAAGGCGATGCGCAGACCCTGCGCCGCGCGTCGAAGTGCCGGGTCCTCGTTCTCGTAGGTCCGGAAATACTCGAGGACATCGCTCTGGACGATCCCGAACTGGGTCACCGGGCGGTCGCGGACCGCGAACACGTTCTCGACCGAGCCCGCGCTCTGCTGAACGCCGATCGAGAGCCCGCAGCTTGCGCCGAGATCGGCGATATCCTGGCCGAAGCGGAAATAGGTGCCCTGCGGCCCGCCGGTCATGATGTTCATTTCGACGGGCTGTGCCGGCGCCATGGCCGGCACCGAGAGGGCGACAAGAGTTGCGGCGAGGGCGGAGCGCAGCAGGATCATCAGGTTTCCTTTCCGGAACGGCTTCAGCAATCGCCGAGCCCGCGAATGAGGGCCGCCGCCGTCAGCCTGTTGATGCTGCCGATGGTTGCGGTGAGCGCATCGGTGATGCAGGCCCCGGCTTCGAGCTCCGTGACGAGTGCCGAGATCTGATCCGCATTGGCGCCCGCGAGCCCCGGTGCCGCCGCGACGGCCGCCGCCACCGCCTGCGGCGCGCGCCGCCCGGCCTCAGGGCCGGCAGCGGTGGTGGTCGGCTCCCCGGCCGGACCGGTCGGACTCTCTGGCGCCGCTGCAAGTCGGGCTTCGACGGTCCGCAAGGCTGCCTGCCGCGAGGCAAGGCTGACTTCCATGATCGCCAGTTCCGCCCGGACCGCCTCGAGCTCGTCCTGCAGTTCCGTGAGCTCCTGCTCCGGCGCCGCCTGCGCAGCCGCGACGGTCTCGCGAAGCGTTGCGAGTTCCGCTTCCGCTTCGGCGATCCGACGGGTCAGGTCCGCGGCGCTTTCGGTGCGCGCCGCGATCTGCCGGTCGAGGTCGGCGAGATCAGCTTCGCGGGCTGCGATCCGCGTCTCCAGCTCCGCTTCCATCGCGCGGCGTTCCGTGAGCCGGGCGTCGAGACTGGCCGCTTCCGCGCGCGCTTCGTCCCGGGCGGCGAGATCCGCGGCGAGATCCGCAGCGGCGATCTCGGCCTCCGATCGCATCGAGGCAAGGCGGGATTCGAGTGCGGACAGCTCCCGTTCGGTCGCATCGAGCCGGTCGGCGTTGCTTTCAAGCGCCTGTGCCGTTCCCGCCTGCAGTTCCGCGGCGGCCTGCAGTTCCGCGTCGAGCCCTTCCTTCCGAGCCGTCAGAGCGGCGATTTCGGAGCGGAGTTCCCTTGCCGAAGCCTCGGAGGCGTCTCGCTCTGCCCCGAGATCCGAAAGACGCCGGTCCATTTCCGCGATGGCACTTTCGAGCGCCGTGCGCCGTTCCTCGAATTCGGCCGTTGCCATCGCAAGACCCTGTTCTGCCGTCGATCGGTCCGCTTCGAGCCGCGTCAGGGTTTCCCGCAGACTCGCCGCCTCGGCGGCGGCCGTGGCGATGGTGTCCTCGATCTGCTGGCGCCGGGCATCGAGTTCGGAGATCTCGGCCTGAAGAACGGCGAGCGCCTCGACGCCCTCGACCGGGACGGCGACGGGCAGCGTCTCGGGCGTTTCCGCGCCCGATTGTTGCGCCGCGACCGGGGCTGCCAACAGCAGCAGGCACAGAACGACAGGCCGAAATGGACACGGAAAGATGGTCGGGCAATCGATTTCAGAAATCATCGTCCCTCCCTGTCTCCGATCCAGAGGTCGAGCCGGCCGGGTACGGCGTCGGGAATGAGCTCGGCGTAATCGCGGACTGCAATGCTCCCCGTGGGTTCGTCGAGCACGGATGAGACCAGCCGCGCCAGCTCCGTCGCGGCAGCGCGATCTTCCGGGCGATAATAGCCCACGCGCGACACCGCGATGCTGAACGGTATGCGTTCCACGAGAACGTCGTCATGTCCTGCGTCGGTCAGGAGGGTCATGATCTCGGCCTGACGTTCGGGCGGAAACCCCGGTCCGACACGAAGCCGCATTGTCGGCAGGTCGATCGCTGCCGTGGCGGTATCTTCGGTCTCCGGAAGGACGGTGCTGCGCGAACCCGGCGCATCAGGCCGGAGCAGGGTCGCCGCGACGACGATCGCCACCGCAACGAAGACGGCCGCGGCGATCACGGGTGCCATGGTCGATCGTGGCATCGGCGTGACGTGCGCCGTTCGACGGTCCGCAGGCTGTGGTGGCCGATTCGGTTTCGATGTGCCGGTCGGGGCCGAAAGCCTGGGATTCGGCCCGGTTGCATGCGATGCGTCGAATGGACCGGGTGCCGCCTGCTCCTGAAGCACGAGAACCTCGGGCGGGGCCTCGACGGCCGGACTCCGTGCTGGATCCTCGATTGCCGGAGTGCTCGCGTGACGTGTTATCGGACTCCGTTCGCCTTTCCGCATCCAGTCGAGGGGAAGCGGATTTCCGGAGGTCGATGCCGGGCGCTTGCGGGCCGAGGCCGGCGGAACGGGACGCGCCCCGGATTCTTCGCGCGGCACGCTGCGCCACGGACCGGATACGGAGCCCGCGCGAATGTGGTCGCTCCGGCTCCAGTTCTCGGCAACCTTCCCGGGCGGTTTTTCGTCGGAACCGGTCACGGACACGTATCCACTCAATCAGCCCCTGCATCGCCAGACGATACCCCAGCGAGACCTTATTGCAGTTCGGTGCCTGGCCGAAAGTGCTAAAGGCCGACTTCGTAAAGGCTCCTGGCGGGACCCGTCAGCCGGGGCATGGGACGGGCATTGGCCGACCGCATGCCCCGGGCAGGCTCGATTCAGGCGGCGTCCGGTCTCGTTGCCTGCAACGACGGGCGCTGTCCGAATGCATCGCTCCATTCGGCGAGAGCGGGCCGGCCGGCACGCCAGTCGCGGGCGCCGTGGCGGAAATCGAGGTAACCGAGCGCGCATCCCGTGGCGATCTGACCGATGTCCAGCGGGCCCGCCAGATGGGACATCCAGCGCCCTTCCAGCGCATCCAGCGCGCGGCTCACCTTCGCCCACTGCCCTTCTACCCAGGGTGGATGCCGATGGGCTTTCGGGCGGATCCTCTCCTCGTAGACCATGAGGATCGCCGCATCACAAATCCCGTGTGCCGTGGCTTCAAGTGTCAGCGTCTCCCACAGTCGCGGTTTCGCCGGGTAAAGGTGGCACGCGCCGAGATCGTCGAGATAGCGACAGATCACCCGGCTGTCATAGAGAGCCACGCCATCGGCACGTTCGAGCGTCGGGATCTTGCCCAAGGGATTTCGGCCTGTGGGCATGGTTCCCGGATCGATTGCACTTCCTTCGGATTGAACCAGCTCGACCTCATCGGCCATGCCGGCCTCATGAAGCACCACCCTGACCATGCGCACGAAGGGCGAGGCCTTTGCATGATAGAGTTTCAAGCTCAGTCGACCCGCCGGAAGCGGACCCTGCCGAGGGCGGCCGCGTCGATTTCCAAGCCCGGTCCGTTCGGTCGAAGTCGTACAACGCGGCGGAACCGGCTGCGGCCGTGCATCGCGTTCTCGGACTCGGCCTTGTGGGACTCGACCGCATGGCCTTCCGGCAGGTCGTCGAGGACCGTCTCGTGGCGCGGATCCTTGGGCGAAGACGTTCGGCTTCGCGCGGCATAGAGCGACACGGCGGCAACGGCACCGAGACGCAACGCCGTCCAGGCGAGCGGCGAGAAGGCAATCGGTGCAGGCATCCTTGTCCTCCCTTGCTGCGCCGGCACGACAGGGGCAGCGCATTCGAGGACATCATATAGGCACTCGCCGGCTATCGCAAAGAGGTCGCGCTTGCGGGCAGGAGAACCGGGTGGCGCGTCGCCGTCGACCAGCAAACCCGCACCGAGCCGTTCGAGAGACATCCACGGATACAAATGCCGGAGCGGAGCGGCCGAACACCGCCTGATCGCAGCCCATGCGAGGATCTGTCCTTCGTCAGGCGGCTTCGGCAGTCAACTGGCCGTCGACCTGACCGGTGATCCGCGCCGGGACGATGTCGCCCGGCGCGTAGTCGCCTCGCAACCGCGCCAGCGCGAACCCTTCCGTCCGCCCCAGCCCCGGCTTCTCCAGCAGGATCTGCGCCTGTCGGCCCTGCATCGCCGCCAGATGCGCTGCCACCCGCGCCGAACCCACTTCGCGAAGCCGGGCAGCCCGGGCCCGGATTGTCGGGCCGTCGATCTGCGGCATCCGCGCCGCCGGGGTCCCCTGCCGCGGGCTGAATGGAAATACATGGAGCCAGGTCAGCCCGCATTCCCCCACCAGCCGCAGCGAGTTTTCGAACATCGCCTCGGTCTCGGTTGGAAAGCCTGCGATGATGTCGGCGCCGAACACGATGTCCGGTCGCCGCGCCCGAACCGCCTCGCAGAATTCGATTGCATCGTCGCGAAGGTGCCGGCGCTTCATGCGTTTCAGGATCATGTCATCGCCATGCTGGAGCGAGAGGTGAAGATGCGGCATGAGCCGGGCTTCTCCGCCAATCAGGTCCACGAGAAGCGGATCGGCCTCGATCGAGTCGATGGAAGAGATCCTGAGCCGTCGCAGACCCGGCACGCGCCGCAGCACGGCATCGACGAGTTCGCCCAGCTTCGGCGTGCCATCGAGATCGGCCCCCCAGCTCGTCATGTCGACGCCGGTCAGGACCACCTCGTTGAAGCCGCGATCCACCAGACGGCCGACCTGCTCGACAACCCGGTCGCTGGGAACGCTGCGCGAATTGCCGCGCCCGAAGGGGATGATGCAGAAGGTGCAGCGATGGTCGCAGCCGGTCTGGACCTGCACATACGCCCGGGCACGGCTTCCGAGCCCGTCGATCAGCGGTGCCGGCGCCCGCGTCTCCGCCATGATGTCGCCGACCGCAACGGGGGACGTCTCGCCGCGGCCCAGCGCATTCCACGCTTCGGGACGCAGCTTCTCGGCATTGCCGAGCACGACGTCCACCTCGGGCATCGCCGCAAAGGTGTCGGGGTCGGTCTGCGCCGCGCAGCCGGTCACGACGAGCCGCGCCTTCGGATTGGCCCGCCGCGACCGCCGGATCTGCTGGCGCGCCTGCCGAACCGCCTCGCCGGTGACGGCGCAGCTGTTGATCACCACCGTGTCGCCGAGCCCGGCATCTCGCGAGAGCTTGCGCATCACCTCGGTCTCGTAGGCATTCAGCCGACAGCCGAAGGTGGTGAAATCCGGACCGCCGCTCATGCCAGACCTGCGAGGAATTCGGTACTCAGGGTGCCCTCGAAGACCCGCGATGCCGGCCCGGTCATCCAGACCCCGTCATCGCGCCAGTCGATCTCCAGATCGCCGCCATCGAGCCGCACAGTGACGCACCGCTCGGTCAGGCCGCGTGACGCCGTAACGACCACCGCCGCACAGGCGCCCGACCCGCAGGCGAGCGTGACCATGCCGCCGCGCTCCCAGACCCGCATGCGCAGGGTGCCGCGATCGAGCACCTCTACGAACTCGACATTCGTGCGTTCCGGAAACAGCGGGTGGCGCTCGATCTCGGCACCGCGACCAGCCAGATCGATCGCCTCCATATCCGTGACCACGAAGACGCAATGCGGATTGCCCATGCCCACCGCCGCCGGCTCCCCCTCGATCGGAAGCGGATCCCGCGGGATATCCTCGGCCAGCGGGATGCCCGCCCAGTCCAGCACAGGCGGTCCCATGTTCACCCGAAACCGTCCGTTTCCCGCACTCTCCGTCGCCAGGACGCCGCGCCCGGTCCGGAGCGCAAATCGATCCCGGCCGGTTTCCTCCGCCAGCAGCCGCGCCACGCAGCGGCTCGCATTGCCGCAGGCATCGGCCCGCGTGCCGTCCGAATTCCAGAACTCCACCGCAACATCGGCCGCCGCATCGTCGCGCAGCACCGCGAGCTGGTCGAATCCCACGCCGCGATGACGGTCCCCGAGCGCACGCGCCAGCCCCGCCGTCACCGGCGCAGCCTTGCCGCGTGCGTCGATCACCACGAAGTCGTTGCCCAGACCGTGCATCTTGAGAAATCTCAAGTCACCGGCCGGCTGTGTGCCGGAATCGCCATCCATGCCGGCCATATAATCGAGCGACGCGCGCATGGCGAGAGCCGGCGCGCAGTGCGGCCGATTCGCGCTTGACCCGGCTGGCCCCCCGGCATAGGTCTGCCCGCGCTTTGGGCCCGTAGCTCAGTTGGTAGAGCAACTGACTTTTAATCAGTGGGTCACAGGTTCGAATCCTGTCGGGCTCACCAAGGCACCGAAGCGCGCGGGCTCGTAGCTCAGTGGTAGAGCAGTTGACTCTTAATCAATTGGTCGAAGGTTCGAATCCTTCCGAGCCCACCAACTTCTCCCGCGAGACAATGTGCGACTGGTTGAGGCCCGCAGCGAACGCCTGTGAAGGCAAACGGTGTCCCGTCCGGCCGGACGGTTCGCTCGGGCGCCGGTCGCCATTCAGGTCTTGGCAAGTCCCTCTGATCGAGGCGTGCGCGACAGTTCGGGACGCCACGAACCTTCGATCGGTGTCTACTTTGCCGATCATGGGCCATGTTCCCAGTGGACACGCCGATGTCCTCGTCTGCACGCGGGGCCGGTGGTCCGGGTCCCTTGTCTGGTATTCAGACACAGAAACGATTGGAGTGCGGGCGCGGTATCCGAGAGCGTGCTTTGACGTTGCGCGGGAATTGCTATGGGGACTTGACGCACGTTTTGGTTTGTCGCGGCGCTTGGGACGCTGGAAATGGGGCTTCGGGCCGCGCTTGAACGTCCGGTGCCCTTCGCGATTGCCCTACCGGGTGGGTCGAGGCTTTCAGCCTTCGGGAAGGCCATCGCCCGTCACGGCCTGAGTCAGTCGCGGAGGGTGCGCCTCCACCATGATCGCGTCAACGATCCGGCCGTTCATGGCGCAGTATCCGGGGGCTGGACTCCGCCAGCAGCGAGACCACCTCCCCCTTGGCTGGATCGACCGCTCCGGCGCATCAAGGCTCGTCAAGCAGGGAGGATTTTCTTTTGCCGGTCAACGCCATGCCGGTGAGCACCGGTGAAGCGCTCGGCGTGTTGAGCGCCGGCTGGCAAGCGCAGGCCACCGGGGGCTTGACCGCTTCGTGGATGCTTCATGGCCGGCCCGGCGTCGGCAAGACCCAGATCGTCCGCCAACTGGCCGACGCCCATGGAGCAAGGCTCTACGATCTGAGACTGACGACAATCGAGCCGCAGGATCTTCGGGGCCTGCCCTATTATGATCATGAAACCCGGCGCACGCTGTGGTACCGCCCCGAGGATCTGCCCGACGATCCGGCGCGCCCGGCGATCCTTTTCCTCGACGAGCTGACGGCTGCCGCGCCGATGCTCCAGCCGGCGGTTTACGGGTTGCTGCAGGAACGCCGCGTCGGGCCGCACGTTCTGCCGGAGGGGGTTTTCGTCGTCGCCGCAGGCAACATGGTCGAGGATGGTGCGATCGCCTACGAGATGGGTACTGCCCTGTCCGATCGCCTCATTCACATGCGACTGGAAGTGAGCGCTGCCGACTGGCTGGACAATTACGCCATCCCCCGGGGCCTTCATCCGGCGGTCGTCGGCTTCATCCGCACACGTCCCGATCTCCTCGAAACGACCGAAACGGCGCTCGAACGGGGGCACATGATCGCCGCGACACCGCGCTCGTGGGAGCGCGTCAGCGAGATCCTTCATGTCGTTCCCGAGAGGCGCATGCGCGATGTCATGGTCGCGGGCTCGCTCGGTGAGGCGGTTGCGGCGGAATTCGTGCTGATCGCCGACGACATAGCCGCAACCGTGCAGGTCACCGAGATGCTCGCGCAGGACCCCCGGTCGCGCATCGCGATGTATCCTGCGACGATGCATGGCCTGAATGCGCTCGTCTCGGGGCTCGTGGGCATTCTCGACGCTCGAAACGCGGCCGATGTGATCGACATCATGTCGGGCATCCGCAAGCTTGCCGATACCCGCCCCGAGCCCGAATTCGCCCGGATGCCGCTTGCCGAGCTCACGACCTACGGCTTCGAGATGCTGATCCGAAAGGGTCTCGATCTCGGCCTCGGCGAAGCCTTTCTCGCGTCGGGCGCCTACCGGGCCCATGCCGCGGAGCGTCAGGCACTGGGGCTCGAGTGAGCCGGCAGCAGCGCGAGCGCCATTCGCGGCGGGCCACGGCGGCGCTGCAGCGGCTGAGCGAAACCGATCCGGCCTTCGGGGCGCTGTCGCATTGGTGCCGGCATCGCGATGCGCCCGGCCCTCCCGGCGACGCCGCGGCTCCGGCCTGGACCGATGGCGTCACGATCAGCTACGGCCCGGCTTTCGAGAACCTGGCGCCGCATGAACAGGCGGGTGTCGCGGCCCATCAGATCCTCCATGTCGCCCTGAGGCATCCGGGCCGCGCCCGTTCGATGGAAACCCGCTTCGGGGATCGGTTCGACGCGAGGCTCTTCAACCTCGCCACGGATGCAATTCTCAACCATACCCTGCTGCTTGCCGGCCACACCCTGCCCTGGCCCCGGGTGGAGCTCATGGCTCTCCTGACGGAAGTCCTCGGCGAGGAACGCCCGGCCGCACAGGCGCTCTCGACCTGGGATGCCGAAAAGCTCTACGTCCGCCTTGCCTCTCGGGCCGCGGAGCGGAGTCCCGGGCGCGATCGGCAGGAGACCGGTCGGTCCGCCAGTGCCGCTGGCCCCTCCGATACCGACCGTGCGCAGGACTATGCCCGCCGCAATGAATTCGCCGTCGATATCGATGCCAGGGGACCTGGAGACCCGGAGGGAACCGAAGCTCTCGAGGATACCGACTGGGCGCACTTGATGGCCCGGGCGCTCGAGGCCGGCCGCCGGGCCGGACGTGGTATCGGCATGCTGCGGACCGGCACCCTCGACCTCCCGCGCTCCGGGTTCGCATGGGAGGTCACGCTGCGCGGTCTCGTCACCAAGGCGCTGATCGACGCGTCGCATCCGGCCTGGAACCGCCCGGCCCGCCGCTGGATTGCTCGCGATGCCGAGGCCCGGCAGCACGGCGGCGCAACCCCCGGTTTCCAGCCCGCCACGCAACGCAGCGTCGAGGTTCCGCGTATCGCCGTCTGCATCGACAGTTCCGGCTCGGTCGACACCGCGCGTCTCGGCCTTTTTGCCGCCCAGATTGCCGGGATCGGCCGGCGTACCGGGGCGGAGATCCATGTTCTGGTCTTCGACGACGGCCTGCGGTCGCGCAGCCGGATGCAGGGAAACCACTGGGAGAGCGAGATTGCCCGTATCGCCTTCGCCCGCGACGGTGGCACCTCCTTTGTCGAGGTCATCGACGAGGCCGTCCGTCTCGATCCCTCGGCCATCGTCGTGCTTACCGACCTCGACGGACCTTTCGGCCCTGCCCCGCGCTGCGTTCCGGTGATCTGGGCGGTGCCCGACGGCAGTCCGGCCCGCAAGCCACCTTTCGGTCGGGTGATCGGCCTCGAGCGGTGACATCCGCCGTCAGCCCGTTCCGGCAAGCTCCCGGTTGCGGCCCAGGGCGGCCAGCCTCGCATGGGCCGACACGCTCCCGGGCTCCAGAGCGATGCTGCGCAGGAACCTGTTTTCGGCAAGATTGATCTTCAGCAGGGTGCGTTCGTCGAACGGTTCGACGAACAGGGTTTCGCGCAGGAATGATCGCTCCGCCTCGTCGAGTTCGAGAAACGCCTTCACCGTGCCCTCGCTCTGAACGGAGACGAAGGTCAGCGGCTCGACCCGCGCCATCGCCGACTGCTCGACAACGAGATGCAGTGTTGCACCGGAAAGATCGCGCCCGGCGGCGATCCGCGTGAGTGCGGCCCGCGCCCGGACCGTCAAGAGATCGAGCCCCCGACCGGCATCGGCCTCGCTGATCAGGGCCCGGCGCCGTGTCGGGGTCGGAACGGACAGCACGTTCGATTCGATGAAGAGCACGATCCCGAACATCAGCACGGGCGCCTGGCTGATGGGCAGCGCCAGATGCGGCCAGATCACCATGGCGACCGGAAACGGCGCGAGTGCGACGACGTAGCGGGCGAGCGCGTGCTCGAAGAAGAGCCGCCACCAGACCGCCCCGAAAGGCCGGCGCTTCGGCCGGACCTTCGGGTTTCGCCCCAGGACCTGACGCGGCACCGACGATACGGTCAGCGCCGAAGGGTCGATGACCGTCGAGGAGTGAGCAGCAGCGACAGTGCCCGGAAGTGCGTCCGTCGCGGCACTTGGCAAGGGCAGGCGGGTCGGCCTACACGCCGCCGTCCCGCGCCGGCGTCCAGCGGTGCAGCCAGACGGGGCTGACCGGCGCTCCGGACGTGTCCCGCAGCATGACCCGCACTTCCGCACTTGGAGCGGTGTTCGGCGTCAGCCGGAAGGTCAGGCGGGTGCCATGGTCATCCGGCAATTGCACCAGGCTCGCGCCCGAAACTCGGCCCTTCCCCGCAACGTCGATCTCCGGCACCAGCCCCTCGGCGCTGCCCGAGAAGTCGATGACATAGCGCAGCGTCCCGGACGGTCATGCTCGCGCCCGCTGCGCGACTGGAGGATCCGCGCGCCGCGCCTCCTGCTCCGGCGGAGCCGTTGTCCAGGTCGGATCGTAGTCGAAGCGGTGCTCGCTGCCGCAGCAGGGGTCCTCGGGGCGCCAGAAGGCCACGATGTTGTCCATGAACTCGTCACCGGTCGAAATCTCGACGAGGACCACCGCGCCGGCGCCCCAGTCGCCCCGCGGTCGGACCATGGCGGAGGGCCTGCCGTGATAATTCGCCTCGGCATCCTGGAAAGCCTCGAAATCCCGGGCTGTCTGGAAGAGCCCGAAGCCGCGGGGCATTCACGTCTCGAAAGCCGACGTCTCGATCTGCGCCGGATTGCTGATCGGACGCCAGAGCCGTTCGCCGGAGCCGTTTTCGATGAACAGGGACGTCGCTGTCATGGACCCGCGGCCGGAAATCGTCCGAGGTGGCCGCGCGCAGCGGTCCCTTGAGGAACATCGAGGTGAGGGGAGCCGACCCCGACATCCGGGCAATCTCGGTCCGTGGGAGAAGCGTGATCTCGATCGCACGACCGTGTCCGTGCCCGGCACGACATGCAGATCCATGTATCCCGCCAGCGAGGGACCGTCGAGGACGGCCTCGATCCGCGCGCCTTGCGCGTCGGGCGGATGCAGCCTGAACCTGCGTGAAGCGCGGGAACTCCTCCGGTTCCGGCCCGCCGGTTCCGAGGGCGACCGCCCGGGCCGAAAGCCCGTAGCCCATGGCCCGGCCGATGGCGCGAAAATAGCTCGCGCCCTGCATGACCATGAACTCGTCCATCACGTCGGGCGTGTTCAGCGGATGCCGCAGCCGGAGACCCGTGAACCCCGCTCCGGGCGCGGTCTCCGGGATCTCGTCGAAGTACCGCGGGCTCGAAGGTGAACGATGCCGGCGAAAACGGAACGGTCCGGATCGTCCCGTCCGAAATCCACCAGTTCGAACGTGACCGGGTCGGGGAAGTCGAGGCCCGGAGGCAGGAGATCGACCGCGTAATCCGGCCCGACCGGCAGCATGGCCGCCTTGCCGGCGATCGGACGGATCCCGCGAAAGGCGTCGTAGGTCAGGTCGGCGAAGGGTGGCGGCAGCGGTGTCGTGTTCGGAACGTAGGGGCGGGCAGCGGTGGCGCGGGCGACATCCAGCAGCGATCCGCTGGCCTCCTGCGCCGAAAGCCGCAAGGCGGGTGCTGCGAGCATGGCTGCCGCCGATGCGAGGAAATGTCGACGGATCACGCGGTCTTCTCCAGCCAGTCGATGAGAAACGGTGCAGCCAGCAGCGGCAGGACGATCGGCAGGATCCAGACGGTCGCCGATGCTCCGGACGCCATTGCCACCAGCGCCAGCCCGCCACCGGACAGCACCTCCGGCCCGCCGCGTGGCAATCGGGGTCCGCGACCGCGTGGCGATTTCCAGCCGCAATCGCGTCCTGCGAGAACCTCGAGGACCGACCAGGTCTGGCGAACCATCATCAGGGGGGCGATCAGCGCCGAAAGGGCAAGCTCCGAGCCGAAGGCCCTCAGAACGATCCGGAGCCGCGCCGAACTCATGCGCCGGCGCAGCATGGCGGCGAGCCCTGCAAGCTTCGGTACCATCAGGAGGGCGAGGATCAGCGCGAAGGGAAGGGCGCTTTCGACGGCGGCCGCGCCGGTTGCCATCAGAAGCACCAGCCCGAGCCACAACGGCGCTGCAAGATAGGCGAATATGCCCGAAACCATATGGATCCGGCTTGTCGAATGCAGCCCCGGCGCGCCGACGATCAGGAGATGCTGGAGGTTGCCCTGACACCAGCGCCGGTCGCGGCGATGAAAGGCCTCGAGTGTCTGCGGCCCGTCCTCGGCGCTGCCGCCCGGGCTCGCATCCACCACCACGGCCCAGCCGGCGCGACGGATCCATGCCGCCTCGACGATGTCGTGGCTCAGGATGCTGCCGCCAAGCGGGGCCTTGCCGCGCAGCTCCGGCAAGCGAGCCGCTTCGCGGAACGCCCGCGTCCGGATCAGCGCATTGTGACCCCAGTAATTGCCTGTCTTGCCGGTCCACGCCGCGAAACCGCGCACGAAGGCCGGACCGACGAGCCGCCCGGTGATCCTCTGGAGCCTGCCGAAGCGCGTCTCGGCCGGCACGAGCGCGATCCCGGCCTGCAGGAGGCCTATCCCGGGCCGGGTCTCGATGTGATGGATCATGCGCCCGATGCGGTCCGCGCTCATGCGACTGTCGACATCGAGTACGAGCATGTACTCGAAATCCGGACCTGCCCTGTCGAGCCATTCCGTGATGTTTCCGGGTTTCCGTCCCGTATTCGCAAGCCGTCTGCGGTATCGCACGATGCCTGCCGCGACGAGAGGCGCCATCACGGCCTCTTCCACCGCGATCGCTTGCGCCCCGGACGTGTCGGACAGCACGAAGATCTCGCAGGTCTCGCTCAGACCTTCACGGCCGAAGGCCCGTGCAAGATTCGCAAGATGCACCGCGAGAGGCAGTGGAGGTTCACCGCAAAGCGTGACGAGGATTGCTGTTCGCCCCTGTGGACTCCAGCCAACCGGTGGCGGAAGCGGGATCTTCGGCGTCATGAACAGGCCGACGAGAGAGGTCGCCGCACCGCCGGCAATCCAGATAACGCTGGCAGTGACCAGAACCAGTGTGACCAGCGATGGCAGCGAGCGGGACTCGAGTGCGAAGGCGAAGGTCGCGACGACGGCGATCGTGAATACGGCCGTCAGCCCGCCAAGCACCTGGCGGGCATTCGGCCGCATGGCCTGAGGCAAGGCGGACAGGCGTAGTGGCAGCGCGCGGGTATCGAGGAAAGACAAAATGCACAACTCGGATTCAGGGCAAGCGCTCTCGTTTCGCGCCGCAGCAACGGAAGATCAACAGGGCAAGTCGCTGACGGGTTCCCATCCGGCGGAAATTTGCCTTCAATTCGGTGATTTGAGCGGCCAAATGCGTGAAAACACGCCATCTTGTTTCACAGTGGCGTGAAACAATGCAGCGGCAACATGCAGGGCGATGAGTGCTGCGAGCGCGAAGCCGCCGAGCCAATGCAGCATTTTCGCGAGTTCTGCCAGTGATTCTGATCGCGGAACGAGCGTTGGAACGCCAAGCGCGTCGAGCGCCTCGATCGGAAAACCACCCGCCCTGACGCGAACGTAGCCCGCGATAGGCATGGCGATCAGCAGCGCGTAGAGCAGTCCGTGCGTTAGGCCGGAGACCCTGTGCTGCCAGGCGGGCAAACTGTCCGGCAGAGGCGGGGGCGGTACAGCGAGGCGATAGGCGAGCCGCGCCAGGACAAGCAGAAGAACAACGACGCCGACATTCTTGTGAAAGATGAAGAGTGCGTTCTGAACACTGCGGTCAAGTCCGTCCTGCACCATGACGAGGCCGGCAGGGATCATCAAGAGGACCAACACAACCGTGGCCCAGTGAAAGATGCGGGCGGGTGTCCGGAAACCGTCGATACGTTCGGTCATGCTTGATCCTCCCCGAGCCCGAGAGGTAGCTTCGCGCCCGATCGCTTCAAGCAGGCAGGACCGGCCTCTTGACGGCGGACCCGCGACGCTATCATTAGCGCAATGGCCTCTTTTCAGTCGGATTTCCGGCGCCGCGAGGGGCGGCTCGCGGCGCCCGGTTCCAGGGTGTCACCGCTCCGGGCTTATGTGCTGACCGCCCTGGGCGGGCTTGGTGCGCTTCTCTACGCACAATCGCTACTGATGCCTGAAGCCACCGACGTGGCCGTCTTCATATCTGCAGTGTTTTACACAGTGATGACAGTGCTTTTCGGCGGCCTCCTGAGCGCGACTTATCCGCACGCCGTGCTGGGCCTCTGCAATGTCGTGACCCTCGGCCGGCTTGTCCTCGTCTCGGCCCTCGTGACGCCGCTCTTCTTCGACGGGGCCTCGGCATGGCTCGTCGTCGGACTTTCCGCTGTCGTGCTCGCTTTGGACGGCGTCGATGGATGGCTCGCCCGGCGCAGCAATCTTGTATCCGGTTTCGGCGCGCGCTTTGACGTCGAGGTGAATTCAGCCTTCGCCCTGATCCTCACGGTCCACGCGCTGATCGACGGCAGCGCCGGGCCGATCGTCTCTCCTCGGCCTTGTGCGCTATGTCTATGTCTTGCGGGGCTCACGCTGCCCTGGCTGAACGGCCCCCTCCCGGAACGGTTCAGCCGCGAGGCGGTTTCGTCTGCGACTCCTCGCCCTGATCGCGCTGCAGACTTCCCTTCGTCGCTACCGCCGCTCTCGACCGTTTTGGTGATCTCCATCGCCGCTGCCGCCGTTCTCTGGTCGTTCGGCACGACATCCTCTCGCTCCGACGGTCGCGCGCATGACCTGGCGCGCCGCCCTCTCACTGGTCGTCTCGGCGGCCATTCTCCATCTGGTTCTGATCAGCCGAACCACCCCGCCGCGTTCGCCTGGGACACGCTGCTCCTCTTCCCCCTCGAACTGCGGTCGTGCCTGCTCGGCCTCGCCGCCGCCGGACCCGGCCGGATCGCGGACGACCCTGCGCATCCTGACCGTCTCGGTGCTGACGGTGATCGCCGTCGCCAGGCCGCCGATTTCGCGATGTTCACGGCACTCGGCCGCGGCTTCGACCCGGTATGCCGACCCTGCCCCTCGTCGCCGCGCTGATGAGAGCTTGCTCACCGGCGCGGTCGGGCCGGTGCTCGCGATGCTCGCCGTCCTCGGCGGCTTTCTCGCCATCGCCCTTCTGGCCGCGCTTCTCTGGTGGGCGACCGGAGATCTCGCTGCGCCTCGACCTGCCCGCTCCGCGTTCTGCGCGCTGCGCTGCGCCGGCGCATTCCTCGCCGCCGGCCTCACGGCGGCCGACGTCGGTCGCGCAGCGGCCGCTGGGAGCTTCCGGTCGCGCCACCCGGCACGGCTTTCACCGCCCGGATCGGCCTCGGCGCGTCGGGATGGCGCTGCGCACCGTCGAGCGTCTGCGCGCATTCCCGTCTCGCCACGGCCAGCGATCCCTCCGCGACCGGGTCGAGTCTCCTCGACGCGCTCGACCGCGACGTGCTGGTGCATCGTCGTCGAGGGCTACGGCGCGCCCAGCTTCGACACGCCGTTTACGCCGAGGTCGCCAAGCCAGCCTCGCCGGCCGAAACCCGCCTCGACGACCTCGGCCTCGCGATGCGCTCGGGCTTATCGCCTCGCCCACCCGCGGCGGCCAGACTGGCTCGCCCATGCGACCTCGCCGACGGCCTCGGGTCGACAGCCGGCCACCCATGGCGCGGCGCTGGCCAGCGGCCGCGACTGGCTCTCTTCACATCGCTGCCCGCTCGGGCTTCCGGACCGCCGCCGTGATCCCCACGATCACCATGGACTGGCCGGAATCGGCCGCGATCGGCTTCGACACGGTGTTGGCCGCTGCCGTCTCGGGTATCGCGGCAAGCCCTTCGACTGGGTCACGATGCCCGACCGGCCCACGCTCGAAGCCCTCGACCGCGAGCTGCGCAGCGCGTCCGATCCACGCCCTCTCTTCGCGCAGGTTGCCTCGTCCTTCCCCACGCCCCCTGGGTCCCAGTCCCCGAACTGCTCGACTGGGACAGCCGGGGCGACGACGAGGTCTTCGACGCGATGGCGACCTGCGGCGGCAGCCCCGGAACCGTCTGGCGCGACCGTGACCGGGTACGCTTCCAGTATCGCCTCGCCATCGACTATGCGCTGCGCACGGTCGCCGACTACGCCGCCCGCCATGCCGCCGACCCGCCGCTGATCCTCGTGGTCGGCGATCGTCAGGCCGCGGGCTTCATCACCTCGACGAACGCCCCGATGTCCCGTCCATGTGCTCATCGGCCCCGCGCATCTCGTCGCGCGCGCCGAGGCCTGCGGCTGGACCGAAGGCCTCGTGCCGGACCCGGACGGCGCCGTGCTCCGCATGGACCGCCTGCGCGACATGTTCCTCGACGCCTTCACCGACAGCGACCACGACGCCGCCGGAGGGGCCGGCTGATGGCGCTCTCGCCGAGGGCCCGGGCCTGGCTGATCCGCGCGACCCAGATCGCCGTCGCCGTCTCCGTGATCGTGCTTCTGTTCGATCTCATCGACGGCCGCGCGGCCCTGCGCGAACTCGCCGGCGCCCCAGCCGCTCTGGCTGATGGCGGCCTTCGCCGCGCTCACGCTCCAGACCGTGCTCTCGGCGCTGCGCTGGCGTCTGACGGCGAGCCGCCTCGGTATCACCTTCGATGTCGGCCATGCGGTGCGCCGTTGCCTACCTGTCGCAGGTCGTGAACCAGTCGCTGCCCGGCGGCATGGTCGGCGATGCCGGCCGGGCCGTCCGCGCCAGGGGTCAGGCAGGTCTGGTCCGTTCCGGACAGGCCGTGATCTTCGAGCGGCTGGCGGGGCAGGTCGCACTCTTCCTGATGATGACCTGTGCCTTCTTCGTGACCTGGTGGGCGCCGGGCGGCCTCGACTGGCCGCACTGGGTCGCGGTCACGGTCGGTCTCCTGATCGCCGGCGGGGCCGGGGCGATCGCCGCAATCTGGGCCGGGGCGCGGCTCCCGGGAGCGGCGGGCCGGCTCGTCACCGGTCTCCACGACGCCCTCGACGCCGCCCTTCTCTCGCGCAGCGTGCTGCCCCGGCAGGCCGCGCTCAGCTTCGCGACGGCGGCCTGCAACCTCGCCGCCTTCGCGTTCTGCGCCATTGCCATCGGCGCCCCTCTGCCGCTGGTGGGCATCTTCGCGCTGGTGCCGCTCATCCTCCTGACCATGCTGATCCCGATCTCGGTGAGCGGCTGGGGT